>CAZVBQ010000015.1:0-89061 GCA_964625575.1 uncultured Ignavibacteriaceae bacterium
GCATCCAAGGGAGTGTGCGTTGGCCTTCTTATTCATTTACACAAAACTCTGTACACTCTCTTAAAACGTGGTATAAAACTACCAACTTCTAAAATCACAACCAATAATATCACTAAATTTAATTCAGTAATAAACAAACCGCCCCCATCCTTGCAGGCGGGCATTAAATTTTCATGGTTTCCACTCGTGACCCGGCCCAAACCTGCCTTGCCCACCCCTCCCCCACTTCCTTCTCTGAAATCTCCTTAAATCTTTGTATATTTATGGTTTAATAAAAATTGAAATATGAAGAGAAAAGACCGGATAAAAGACCAGATCAAGAAGTATCTGGTACCTGAAAATTTCATAAACCGCGACCTGAGTTGGATCGAGTTCAACAAGCGTGTAATGGATGAAGCGCTTCATCCCGGGCTTCCCCTGCTCGAGAGGATTAAGTTCATCTCCATTTTCTGCTCGAACCTCGACGAGTTCTACATGATCCGCGTTTCCGGTATCAAGGAACAGATAGCCGCGAACATCGCCGAGGTGACGATCGACGGTCTCACCCCGCAACGGGCTCTTCATGAAATTGAAAAGCAGGTGCGGCCCCTCGTCGATTCCCTTCAGGAATACTGGAATCACCACATCGTTCCGGAGCTCGAGGATAGCGGCATTTCAGTAACTTCGTGCGCAAAATTGACCAGTGCCGAAAGAACGAAGCTCAGTGAGTACTTCGAGCAGCAGATATTCCCTGTGCTCACGCCGCTGGCGTTGGACCCCGGGCGACCCTTCCCTTACATTTCGAATCTTTCATTGAGCCTTGCTGTTACTATTAAAGATACCGAGGGGGAAACCCGTTTCGCGAGGGTCAAGGTGCCGGGCATTCTTCCGCGCCTGTTAAGGGTCGATACTATCCTTGCCAATCCCGCGGATAATGGCAGCAACAGCGAGATCAGATTCATTTGGCTCGAAGACCTGATCCGCTCGAATATCGGACGACTCTTCCCTAAAATGAAAATTATTGAGGCATATTGCTTCCGGCTCACTCGCGATACCGACATTGAGATTCAGGAAGATGAAGCCGATGACCTACTCGAACAGATCGAAGAGAATATCAAACAGAGAATGTTCGGAAACGTCGTCAGGCTCGAAGTTGACCGGGAAATGCCGGCACGGATGATCGAGACCATAGTCACAAATCTGGAAATTCAGAATTCAGACGTTTACCCTCTTTCACCACCTCTCGGATTGAGCGACGTGATGAGCCTCTACTCACTTCCTCTTAGCCAGTTGAAGGAGAAGCCTTTCATCCCGAAACTCCCCAAGATATTTGAGGAGGAGAATATTTTTCAGGTCATCAAGCAACGCGACATTCTGCTGCATCACCCGTATGATTCTTTTAAACCGGTGGTTGATTTTATAAAACAGGCTTCACGAGATCCTGACGTGCTTGCAATAAAGCAAACCCTTTACAGGGTCGGCAAGAACTCCCCTGTTGTCGCCGCTCTTATTGAAGCCGCCGAGAACAGAAAACAAGTGGCGGTTCTGGTGGAACTGAAAGCGAGATTCGACGAAGAGAACAACATCTACTGGGCTAAACAGCTTGAAAGTGTAGGTGTGCATGTGGTTTACGGCCTTATCGGTCTGAAGACTCATGCCAAGATGACACTCGTGGTCCGCCGCGAACAGCACCAGCTCAGCAGGTACGTGCACGTTGCCACCGGTAATTATAACGCGTCGACCGCGAAGCTTTACACCGATATCGGACTTTTCACCTGCAACGAAGACATCTGCAACGACGTCAGCGACATTTTCAACATCCTGACCGGATACAGCGCGCAGAAGGACTTCAGGGAGGTGGCGGTAGCCCCCATTAATCTGCGTCAGAAGATCGAGCAGCTTATCAGTCGTGAAATCGACTGGGCAAAACAGGGCAGAACCGCGAGGATAATAATAAAGGTTAACTCGCTCGTCGACCCCGACCTGATCGGTTATCTGTACGAAGCATCACAAGCCGGAGTTGAGATCGATCTGATTGTAAGGGGAGTCTGCTGCCTCGTACCCGGCCTCCCGGGCATTTCAGAGAATATCAGGGTCCGCAGTATTGTCGGGCGTTACCTCGAGCACTCGAGGATCTACTATTTCTACAATAACGGCGAAGAAGATCTTTTCATCAGCAGTGCTGACATTATGCAGAGGAATCTCGACCGGAGGGTTGAACTGATGACCCCGGTTTACGACAGGGCAATTAAAAACTATTTAAGAAACACCGTGCTTGAAATTTATCTTCATGACAATGTAAAGGCGCGGGTGCTTAACCCCAATAAAAAATACTCGCCTGCCCCCCGGGAATCGATAGAGGAGCTGAGCGCGCAGGAATGGCTGATGAACCAGCAATTCGAATATTCAAACTACTAAAGGATACCTATGGCTATATCAAATGAACAGATACTTAAGGCTCTGTCAACTGTAATAGAACCCGACCTGAAAAAAGACCTTGTTACTCTTAACATGATCGAAAAACTCACGATCGATGGTAAAAACATCTCTTTTGACCTTGTACTGACCACCCCCGCGTGTCCGCTTAAAGATAAGATGCACAACGACTGCGTTAAAGCGATAAAGAGCGAAATACCGGAGGCCGGTGAGATAAAAATAAACATGATCTCTAATGTTACATCATTCAATTTCAAGAAGAACAACAACGGATTCCTGCAGAATGTGAAGAATACCATAGCGGTGGCAAGCGGTAAAGGTGGCGTCGGTAAAAGCACCGTTGCCGTTAACCTCGCTGTTTCACTCGCGCTCGAGGGGGCAAAAGTGGGTCTGATCGACGCTGATATTTACGGACCCAGCATTCCCCTTATGCTCGGAGTGAACGAGAAACCGCTCGTAAGACAGGAAGGCAATCAGATAAGAATACTTCCGCTCACCAAGTTTGGCATTCAGTTAATGTCGATCGGTTTTCTTGTGGATGACAATCAGGCAGTAATCTGGAGGGGACCGATGGCTTCAGGCGCGGTGCGCCAGTTCATGACAGATGTTGACTGGGATGACCTCGACTATCTCCTCTTCGACATGCCTCCGGGAACGGGTGACATACAGCTTACACTTTGCCAGACAATTCCACTTACCGGCGCGGTAATAGTTACCACACCACAGGAAGTGTCGCTCGCTGACGCGAGAAAAGCCGCTCAAATGTTCGAAAGGGTCAACGTTCCGGTGCTTGGAGTTGTTGAAAACATGAGCTATTTTATCGCTCCTGATACTAAAAATAAATACGAGATATTCGGCAGCGGCGGCGGTGAGAAACTTGCCGAAGAGTGCAACGCCGAGTTCCTCGGTTCAATACCCATCGACCCCCGTATCAGGGTGGGTGGTGACAAAGGTATTCCTGTGGTGTATGATATTCCCGACTCTGACGAAGCGGAAATCATCACCGGCATTTCAAGAAATCTCGCGCAGCAGATCTCTATCTCAAATGCCCAAAAGGAATCACAGAAACTCGAAATAATCTTAAGTGACGAATGAGCGACAGCCAGAAACAGAGAATATTAGTTGCCCTCGATAAGATAAGGCCTTACCTTAAAGCCGACGGGGGCGATATCGAACTTGTTGACGTGACCCCCGACGGTATTGTTGAGGTCAGACTGACAGGAGCGTGCAGCTCATGCCCCATGTCACAGATGACACTCCGCGCGGGTGTTGAGCGCGCTATAGTGAGGGAAGTGCCCGGCATTCGCAGGGTTGAGGCCGTCTCCTGAACATTTGGAACTGAATATCATTTTCCGTGGTTAATAGGTTATCACTAATTAACCACGGAAAAATGATAAGAGACGTTCAATACTGGGACTTCTTCAACTCCCTTACCCAAGGTGACAAACACCGCTGTAGGGAGATCCTCGTTACACTCGCCGAGAGTGGAACCTGCATTAAAGATATATACATAAACCTCATACAGAAATCCCTTTACAAGATCGGGAAGATGTGGGAGGAAGGTAAAATATCCATTGCCGAAGAACATATGGCTACCAAAATTTCCGAATACCTTGTGGATATCTCCACCCAGTTTTTCACTCACGCTGACTCCTGTGGTAAAACCATCGTATTAACCGGTATCGACAAAGACTTCCATGACATCGGTGCCCGAATGGTCTCGAACATCTTTGAACTTCACGGTTGGGACACTGTTTTCATCGGTGGAAACACTCCCAAAAAGGAAGTGCTCGCCATGATCGAAAATTCAAAACCAGATGTCCTCGGCATTACTTTTAGCCTTTACATAAACTTCATCCGGTTTGTTGAACTGCTTGAGGCTATCAAGGCTGAATTTCCGGAGCAAAAAGTACTTATAGGCGGCCAGGGTCTCGCGAATGATAACAAAAACACGCTGGCAAATTTTCCGAACGCTACTTATGTCTGTTCGATTGAGGAACTGGAAAAGTATATAGAAAAGCACAAATAGTTTTTAGCTTTTTTCTCGTCTTTTATTCTTAAATTTGGCTTTGGTAATTGTCCAGATTGGATCAACTGAGCCATATTTATGCTGCCCGGAATTCAGAACCTCACTTTTTTCAATTTTATGGTTACGGTTGTAAGCGAGTTCTTCTCTAAAAGGGAACTGAAGAATCTCACTTACCTTGTAACCGCCCGCCAGATCCTTTTTACGGGATTTGAAGCCCTCTCAATTATTACACTTGCCGCCGTGGCGGTGGGTGCCGTTATAGTCTTACAGGGCAATTCAGTTCTCGACAATTTCTCTCAAAGTCCGATGTACTACACAATTCTCGTTACGATAATTCCACGGGAATTGAGCACTCTGCTTACAGCCCTTATCGTCATAGCCCGGTCCGGAACCGCGATCTCGACCGAGATCGGGAACATGAACATCAACAACGAAACGCTCGCCATTTACTCATTTGGCATCTCCCCGGTTGCTTACCTCGCGATCCCAAGGGTGATAGGCATGGTGGTATCGGTAGTCTGCCTTACAATCTATTTTAACGTGGCGGCGTTCGCGAGTAGCTGGTTCGTGAACTTCCTCTCTGACGCGGTTATACCGTCGCACTTCCTCTTTGAACTTTTTAACGCCCTTAGCATCACCGACCTTCTGATGGGGATCATCAAATCAACCCTTTTCGGTTTCTTTATCGGCGTGATCTCGTGTTACAACGGATTCAAGGTTCAGAGGGCAATAACTGAAGTGCCTCAAAGAACAATCAAAACAGTGGTAAACTCGGTTGCGAGCCTGGTATTGCTCGATATTATCGTAACAACCATTTTCTATCTGTACCTTTATGATTGAGATCTCGATAAACAATCTCCTTTTTCATCCCGATGAGCGGGAAGGGTCAGACACCCTGACCGCTGACCTTACAGGCATGAGGCTGATTGGAATTGTCGCCGAACCTGAAGAACCGGCAGTAACCCTCCTGCGGATTCTTGCCGGCCTGCAACAACCTCTTCAGGGTCAGGTGTGCTATAACGGCAAGGATATCTATCAGGCGTCAGAGGAAGAGAGGTCAAAGCTCATCCGCCTGAACAGCTACGTTTTTGATACTGGCGGCTTGATCTCGAACCTGTCGGTGATCGAAAATCTTTCACTCCCCTACGATTTTGTTAAACGGAACCAGTCAGAAGATGATAAACTTGCCGGGATGTTAACACTTGTTAAAATGTTCAATCTGGATGACGACGTTCTTCAGAGGCGGCCCTCGATGCTGACGAAAAGTGTAGTGAAACTTGTGAATTACATAAGAGCTTTTCTTATCGACCCCGATGTCACCTTTATCGAGCTACCCTTCACCAAAATGAACAAGGCAAACGAACAGACTCTTGAAGAACTTATTCTAAAAAGGGCTTTCGAATTGAAGAAAACGCATATATTTGCTACACAAAGAAATTCAAAACTTGTATCCAAGGCCGATGCCATTATTGCCATAAAAAAAGGAGAAGCTTCCTTCTTTAAGAACAGTGATGGTGAAAACATCCGGTTTGACTATGATGTCTTTTTTGAGCGTGTGGAGACCCGCTGATGTCGAAACTTAAATACACAAAAATCTTAGTAACCAGTTTTATCGCTGTCGCCGTTCTCGCGGTGGCCGGGCTGACATTCTCCATTTTGATCAGTGAAAAGGTTTTTTCGACCAAACTCAGTTATAAAGCCAAATTCACGGATGCCACCGGCTTAAAGGGAAACGTTCCGGTGATTTTCAAGGGGTTCAAGATCGGGTACATGAACCACTTTGAGCTGGGTCCCGATAACAACATTTACGCGGACCTTAAAATCTACGAGGAATACGGGAAACTGATCCAGGACAATTGTATCCTCTTCAAAAGCACCAATCCCATCACTTCAGTTACAAATATTCTCTTCCTCACCGGCAACCGGAAAGGAAACCTCCTCAAACAGGGGGCGCTTATACCAGGTTACGACACTTATGAAGGGAAACAACTCCAAAGGTTGCACGCCATCCAGTTTCAGGGCGATGCCATCGGTTCGTTGATGTTCAAGGTGGAGACCATCCTCGATGAACTGAGCCCGCAGATGTCTGATTCCGCAGGTTCAACCCTTATGGCTTCTTTCAAATCGCTCGATACCACATTTAAAAGGATCAACTCAATAGTTACCAATGTTGATGAAACCATGGTAATGGTGAAAGACGGGCTTAAATTAAGTAAAGGCAGTGTTTTCGGGGGGCTGGCCAAAGTTGATGATCTAATGTCAGAATTGCTGGTAACCACCAAGAACGCCAGGGTTTTAATGACAAACATCGACGAGACTCTCGCGAACTACAAAAAACCTGACAGCCTTGCCATAAAAATGATCGACCCCACGGGCGAGAATTTCCTGAAACCTGTTCAAAAATCACTTAATTCTGTTAATGAATTGCTGCCTGAAATTAACAGGCTGTTGGTCTACTCAAACGATCAAACCACCAACATTTCCCTGATTCAGGAGAAAATAAAGAAGGTTCTCGACGATTTTCAGATCACCCTTGAGATACTCAACCGTAACCCGCTTATTAACTTTTCGACCGACATCGGAAAGAAGAAGGTCGAACAGGGAAAGAAGAGACCACGATGAAAAGGATCCTGATTCTTTTTCTTCCGTTGATATTCATGAGCGGATGCTTCTCTTCAACCGTAATGGATCAGCCAAAAAGCAGAGCCCAAAGCGATGGTGATGATTTTTTTAATCTTGCCAATGATCTGATCAACCGGAACAAGACGGGTCCTGCCCTCATCTCACTCGATGAAGCTTACAACAGTTACTCGCTGCTTGACGATGTATCGGGTAAAACCCGGGTGCTTCTGAAGAAAGCCAATATTTACGCCTCAACTGGCGAAGTCGCGAAAGGTGACAGCATCCTTTCAGCCGAGTTCATTCTTTTGCCCGCCAGGGCCGATTCAATAAACTATCTGAACTCACTCTGCGAATTTTACTACGTTTCGCAGAGATATGACAGCGTGATTTCCATTTATAACAGGTTCAGCAGTTATTACATTTCTAACCCGGCGGCTTTAATAGCCACTGCTTACCTCGCGCTGGCTAAATTCGCGCTGAAGGTGAACTACGAAATGGAACTGAGTGATCTGAACCGTGCATTCGTGGCACTCGACAGGGATCAAAAATACCCCGGTGACCAGCTCGCATTCGCTTTCTACACCAGGGCGTTTATTGACTTCAGCGGCGATAACACAAAAGATGCCTGGTTCTGGGCATTGAAAGCTTATGAAACCGATCTCGAAAATGAGGATCATCTCGCCATCGCGTATGATCTTGAACTTCTGGGTGAAATAGCTGAAAAGAAGGGTGATCTGCAAGAAGCGGCGGGTTACTTCAAAAGGGCGAGTGATTCTTACTTCGCGCTTGGAATCGAGAACGAGAGCCTTCAATGCGAAGCCAGAAGCCTGATACTACGATTAAAAACAAAAGGCGATAATTCATTTCTGAAAAATCGCCTCAAATTCATTCAGGATAAAATTACTGATCCATTATTAAAAGATGAGATCAGCAAGACACTTAAGAAACAGTAAGCCTCTCTAAAGCCGTGTTTATTCTTGAGATAACCTCTTCCTTCCCTAATGCGTCGAGTATCTCAAAAAGTCCCGGACCCGAGGATACACCTGAGACAGCAAGCCGTACAGGATGTATGAGTTTGCCGGCTCCGGTTCCGTTTTCTTCGGCACAAGCTCTGAGAGCGGTTTCGTAATCTTCCTTTGAAGGAGCGGGAAATGCTTCCAGTTTCGAAATGTAGGCTTTAAGAAGCTTCGGCGTCTCTTCCTTCCATGCTTTCTGAACACCTTTTTCTTCGTAACCTCCGGGACGGTTGAAAAAGTAATCCGCGTTCACCGGAATCTCTTTTATAAACTTGACTCTCTCCTTCATCGCCTGAACAACTTTTATCAAGAGTTCTGTCGAATAAGAATCAACACTCTTACCGGTATTTGAAAGTTCTTCACGGAGTAGCCCGGCAAGCTCTTCATCGCTTTTCGCGCGTAAATGCTCCGCGTTCAGCCATTCGAGCTTTTCAAGATTAAACACCGCGCCTGATTTGTTGATCCTCTCGACCGCGAAGGCGGAGATCAGTTCGTCCATGTAATAGAACTCCCTGTCATCACCGGCATTCCACCCAAGAAGAGCTATAAAATTGACCAAGGCTTCCTTTAAATAACCCTTTGCCTTGTAGTCTTCAACAGCCACATCACCCTGTCTCTTGCTGAGTTTTGAGCGGTCAGGGTTCAACAGAAGCGGCAGATGGGCGAATACTGGCACTTCCCAACCGAAGGCTTCGTAAAGAAGTACATGTTTCGGTGTCGAGGGGAGCCATTCTTCACCTCTAATGGTGTGAGTTATCTTCATCAGATGGTCGTCGACAACGTTGGCGAGATGATAAGTCGGGAATCCGTCGCTTTTTATCAGCACTTGATCGTCGATGATCGTGGTGTCAAAATCGATGTTGCCTCTGATAATATCCTTTACGAGCACCTTGTTGCCGTGTCTGACATTCATACGTACGACGTACGGGCCACCTTCAGCAAGTTTAGCCTGCACTTCCTCTTTTGAAAGTTTGAGGCAATGCTTGTCGTAAACAGTCTGTTCACCGCGTGCTTTCTGTCCGTCTCTGAGGGCGTCAAGCCGTTCTTTTGAGCAGAAGCAGTAGTAGGCGTGACCGCTCTCGATCAGTTGATCAGTATACTCCTTGTAGATATGCAGCCTTTCAGACTGTACGTATGGACCGTAGTCACCACCCTTGCCGGGCCCCTCATCATAATGAAGCCCCGACCACTCGAGAGTGCTGATCAAGTTCTCGACAGCGCCTTCAACATAGCGGGTGCGGTCGGTATCCTCTATTCTGAGAATGAACTTACCGCCGGTCTGTTTGGCAAATAGATAGTTGTAAAGAGCAGTTCTTAGTCCCCCAATATGTAGATAACCTGTAGGGCTGGGGGCAAACCTTACACGTGGATACTCTGAGATCATCCGGATAATTTTCCTGTGATTTCAGGCCTAAGCCTGTATAATTGTATATTTTTTAACTTTTTCAATAAATTCAACACTGTCGATCGGTTTCGGTATGTAATCTGAAGCACCCGCGTCAATACACTTTTCCCTGTCACCTTTCATCGCGAACGCGGTAAGGGCGATGATTGGAGTGTCTTTGTACTCCGGCATCTGTCTGATACGTTCGGTAGCTTCAAAGCCGTTCATAACCGGCATCTGCATATCCATGAGGATCAGATCATACACCGCTTTTCTCGCCTGATCAACTGCTTCAGCCCCGTTCTCAACCACAGTAACATTACTGAAACCATTTTTCCTCAAGAGCCTGGTCACAATTATCTGTGAGTGTTTGTAGTCTTCAACCAGAAGGATCGAGGGACCCTGGTCTTGAGGTGGTGCCGGAGGCTGACCCATCACTGCTCCCGGAGGTGCCACCACGGGTTCCGTTCTGTTTACCATCTTGCTTATGGTATCCGCAAGGTCCTCTATCTTTGTGCTCTTTTTATCAAGCAGCTCGGTAAATAACCCGTTAATTTTGGCAAGATCTTCCTCGTAGTTTTCTTTACCTGTGTAGATGATGATAGGGAGACTCGCGAACCGGGGGTTCGACTTTATCTCCTTAATCAGTTCAAATCCGTTCATCCTTGGCATATCAAGATCCACTATGGCAAGGTCAAGCTCCATTTCCGCTATTTTCGCGGGAACCTCGTAAGAGAGATTCTCTGCAACGGGGTTAAATCCTGCAGACTGGATCGCTTCTTTCACAAGATTCAGGGTGTTGATATCATCGTCGACACAGAGAACGTTCGCGTCGCGTCTTAGCCGGTAGCTGGTCAGCACCTCGACAAGATCTTTGTAACTGATCGGTTTTACGAAGTACTCGACCGATCCCATAAGAAATGCCTTCTGCTGTTCAGCTTCAACCGAGCAAACTATAACGGGCGTGTGGCGGTGAAGTTTGTTCTCCCTGATCTTCCGCAGCAATTCTAGCCCGTTGATATCGGGCAGAGTGACATTGGTAATTATCGAAAGGAATCCCTCTGTCTCGAGAATCTGCAAAGCCTTGTGCCCAGTGTTTACGATAGTTGGTTCATAACCCCATTTGTTCAGATAGTTGCTGAGCAATTTCGAGGTGGCATAATCATCTTCGATCACCAGTACCCGGTTGTTCTTTGCATCCGGCTTGGGCATCGCTTCGATCTGTCTGGCAAGATCGGAACTTCCTGCCAACAGGAGATTGATTGAAATGTTGATACCTTGAACGGGATCCTTGCTGATGGCGAGTTCACCTTTGATGCTCTCAACATATTTTTTGGCAAGATTAAGCGAAAGTGCTGAGAGTGAAGTGGCTTTCGCGCGGGTTTCATGTATCTGCGCGATTCTGAAAGCCTCGTTCACCTTGTCGAGAGGCAGAATAAAACCGGGGTGATGTACTTTAATTGAAAGTATACCGGCGAGCGATTCTGAAACTGTAACCTCTATCCTGCCGAATGGATTCTCGTTGATAAGATATCCAAGCACATAACCAAGCGCCGTTTTGAGACGTTGCTGATCGGTCTCGATCTCCTTCGGAACTGCCTCACCAAACGCAAATTGCAGCGTGGTTACAGAAGGATCTATTTTCTCTTTGAAATTGGTCTCAATTTCTTCAATAAAAGGACGAAGTTCAACGGCGGAGTTCTGCGGGACGACACTTCCCGAAGAAACCTTGGAGATATCTATAAGGTCATTCAGCAATCCGGATATCTTCTGCGCGTTGTCTTTGATGAGTTTAACGTACTCTGTCTGAACGGAATTCAGTTTGTCATCATAAAGCAACGACGCGAATCCGAGTATGCTGTTGGCGGGAGTGCGAAGGTCGTTGGAAAGATCAAGTATCAGTTTGTTCATTGACGAATCTGACGCGATCCCTTCGAACTTGCTTGAGCCAAGTATCACCGCAAGAAATCTACCGAGCGCGGTGATAATTTCGGTATCACTCTGGCTGAATGGTGACTTGCTGGTCAGTTTCATTATAAAATTTGTACCGGATGCCGGTTTTATTTTCAGACATCCTTCATATACCAGAAAATCCGTCGTCTGTATGAGACACTTTTTCTCAATGTCAAACGAACTCCCCTCGGGGGCCATTTCAAGCGCTTTGCAGTTTGTGCATAGCTGCTCAATACCAAGGCTCAGACTTTTCTTTACATTGTCAGACTTCCCCACAAGGATATACTTGCCACTTAAGGGTTTGAACAGCGCGGCAGAATAAAATTCGAACTCGTTCACTACAAAGTTGCAGAAATTGTTCAGCATTGTCTCTGTCCCAATTTCAGATTGAAAGAGCTGGCTGATCGAGTTGAATAGTGAGAGGTATTTTGACTGCATCAGGTGTATCGCCGTTATTTAATGTTTTGTATCAAACCCTCAATTTAACAAGAATTTGATAGATAAAAAAGTGTGGTGACTAAACAGTTTCGATCAGTTTTTTAACTATTTCAACTGAAGTGATACCCTCGGCTTCGGCACTGAAGTTTGTTATTACCCTGTGCCTCAAGATCGGATTGAGTACCGCTTTTATGTCGTCTTTGTTAGGTGTGAACCGCCCGTAAAGCACGGCTCTGGTCTTCGCCGCGAGTATCATATATTGAGACGCACGCGGACCCGCGCCCCAACGCACCCAGTCTTTAATAAAAGCCGGTGCTTCAGGTGTGTTTGGTCTGGTACTGTGTACTATACGTGCCGCGTACTCAATTATATTGTCGGCGACCGGTACGGATCTAATAAGTTCCTGATACTTTACAAGTTCGCCGGCTGTAATAACCGGTTCAACCACGGGCATGAACGCGCCGGTAGTCGCTTTAACGATCTCAACCTCTTCGGCGTATGACGGATAGTCAAGCCATAGATTGAACATAAAACGGTCGAGTTGTGCTTCCGGCAGAGGGTAGGTACCCTCCTGCTCTATAGGATTCTGTGTGGCAAGTACAAAGAATGGTTTTTCGAGTTGGTAGGTCTTTCCGGCAACTGTCACCTTGTACTCCTGCATAGCTTCGAGAAGTGCTGCCTGTGTTTTCGGCGGTGTTCTGTTGATCTCATCAGCAAGAATCACATTCGCGAAAATTGGTCCCGGAATAAACCTGAACTCACGCCTTCTGGTAACGGGGTCTTCTTCAATGATATCAGTACCGGTGATATCTGAGGGCATAAGATCGGGTGTGAATTGTATCCTCCCGAACTTCAGATCGGTTGCCTCGGCAACCGTTTTTATCAAGAGGGTTTTCGCGAGTCCGGGCACGCCCACCAACAGGCAATGCCCCCTTGACAGAAGAGATATCAGGAGCTGCTCGACAATTTCCTGCTGGCCGACAATAACCTTGCCGATCTCATTTTTAACGGTGTTGAATTTGCCGTTTATTTCCTTTACAAGTGCAACTTCATCCAACCGGCAACCCCTCTATTTTTTAATTTCCCAAAAGATCTTTGATTTGAGCTCATCGAACCACTCGTTCTCAAGCTTCTTTTTCTTGTACATTATGGTAAGCTCTTTAACCTCGTCGAAATCGAGAGTGAGATTCGGCTCGTGTCTTTGAATTCTTTGGTCAACTTTCACAATATGATAACCATAGTCATCCTGACCGTAATCGATTCTCTTTGGGAAGGAAATTTCACCCTCCTTCAGGCGGGCGATGGTTTCTTTCAGAGCAGCGTCGAGCTTGTCGATGTAAAAAGTGCCGAGGTTTCCACCGGAACGGTTGGTTCTCTCATCCTGGCTGTACTTTTTAGCGAACGCTTTAAAGTCGCCATTGGTCCTTACAATTGTATCTCTCAGGTCGGTCAGAAAATTTATCAACTCAAAATCGGTCTGATCATCAGGCTTCACCTTCACAAGGATGTGGCGGGCTTTGATCTGCTCACCCCTTCTGTCGATCAATTGAATGATGTGGTACCCTACCGGTGACTCGATCACATCCGAAACCTCACCTTCACGCAAACGGAAAGCAGCGGATTCGAACTCAGGGTAAAATGTACCGCGGGCAGCATAACCGAGGTCCCCGCCGTTAACCGCGCTTCCGGGATCATCTGAATATTTGCGCGCCAATTCCGCGAAATCCGCCCCGTTCTTTATTGAATCGAGCAGTTTCGAAGCGAAATCGTACGCAATTTTCATGATCCTTTCCGATTTCACGGGCGAGCGGAAAATATGCGATATCCTTATTTTCTCGGGGGTTGTACCGAGGCTGTCCTTAAACTTGTCGAAAAACTCTTCCACTTCCCTGCGGCTTGCTTCGATGTTCCCGAATTTCTTGTCTTGCGCCCTTTTCATCAAAAGGTTCTTCTCTATCTCCGGTTCAAGTTCCCGTTTGATAAGAGCCATCGATTTGTTATAGGTTTTCTCAACGGCTTCTTCCGAACCGAACTGTCTGATCAACTGCTGTATCTGGTAATTCAGATATTGATCGATCTCGGGTTTGGTTACAATTATCGAATCGAGCACCGCGTACGCGTAGAGGAGTTTCTCCTCGATCATACTGTTAAGAACCGCGGCTCTGAATGCGGGGTCTTCTGGGTTTCCGCCGTTTCTTTGCGCTTCGAGAGTTGCACGAAGTGTAACCTCACTCTCGAGGATGATATCGTTATCAACTATCGCCGCAATTCTCTCCGCGACATCCTGTGCAAAAAGTGTTCCTCCTCCAAAAAGGAAGAGGAACACTAAAAGGGCTTTTTTAAGCATTAAATATTTTCCGGGGGTATGTTTTTAATTTTTAAACGCGTCCTGAAGAGCGTCATAGAAGAAGATGGGTTTATATTTCGATTTCAGTGAATTAATATAAACTTCTTCCATCGTCTTCTGTTCCTGTTCATTGTAGCCGCTAAGCACTTCAGGTTTTGCCTCATCGTAGGTCTTTATCCGGCTTTTGTCTTTTTTGTACACTTTAATTATCGAGAAGCCACCGTCAATACTGAAAGGAGGTGTAATGTAACCTTCTGAATATTTATTTGCTTCTTTGTAGAGGTTATTGAAGTTCACATCCTGCATAGGATTTTTCCCCATTTTCCCTCTCATGGTGCTTCTCTCTGTGTACTTTCCGGCTAATGAGTCAAACGGCGTTCCGGCCAGTGCCTCTTTGTAGATAACCTGGGCAAGTGAATCTGTTTTCACGAATATCTCACCGAACTCAACCCTGTCAGGCCATACATAACCCGACTTGTGGTCGTCGTAGTATTTCATCAGGTAGACACTGTCGTTTTTGATCTTGTTCCAGACTTCAAGTTCCTGAAGTTTGAAAATGTAGATTCCGTTCCTGTAATCTTCCATCAGCCTTGCAAAATCTTCGTTTCTTTTCGGAAGATACTGCGCGTCTATCGCCAGAACCCTGTCGTTTGCCATCTTAATGGCACCATCGTTCAGCAGTGAGAAGGTGATCGGCACGTTGAAGAATTCGAGACGACGGGCCATGTCAGTAAACAGTGAGTCGAGTGACCACGACTTGTTCTCCATAGTGAAGGCAACTGAATCTTTGTAAGTGTTTCTCCACTCGCTCTGCTGATAACCTTTGTTTACCATCACGGTGTCAGCGATCGACTCTATAAGTGCGAAAAGCTGCTCATTGGTCGTGAAATTGTATTTATCGCGGGCGTTCTTGAGCATTTCAGCGTACTCGTTGTTGTATCTGATCTGACGATACATCCTCTTAAGGTTCTCCTTGTCCTCTTCAAATGAAGGATAAGGCTTTGTATCAGTAACCATGATCAGGTGAAGCCCGTAAGCTGTCTTCACAATATCAGAAATCTGACCGGGTTTCAGATTGAACGCTGCTTCATCAAATTCGGGCACCATCATCCTTCTTTCGAAGAATCCGAGGTCGCCACCCGCGCTTTTTGAACCGGGATCTTCTGAATACTCTCTCGCGAGATCATCAAACCTTGCGCCAGCCTTCAGTTTGGCAAGAATCGTGTCCATCTTTTTGTAGGCATACGCCGTGTCGATGTTTCCCTCGGGGTTCTGGTAAGCGATCAGTATGTGGCTGGC
The DNA here is from genome assembly GCA_964625575.1 of uncultured Ignavibacteriaceae bacterium. Classification (GTDB taxonomy): domain Bacteria; phylum Bacteroidota; class Ignavibacteria; order Ignavibacteriales; family Ignavibacteriaceae; genus UTCHB3. Next base: position 15,504 of record CAZVBQ010000015.1, read on the forward strand.
CCTGATCTGGGGTATTCTTGCGCGTTCTTCTGTAACCTTGATGATATGATAGCCAAACCTCGTGGTCACCACTTCAGGGTAAACCTGCCCGGGCTTCAAGGTGTAGGCGGCATCTTCAAATTCAGGAACGATCATTCCTGATGTGATATAATAAATGTCCCCGCCTTTTTTCGAACTGTAATCGTCAGTTGAGTATTCAGCGGCGAGTTTTTCAAAACTTTCACCATTCTTTATCCGCTGAAGGACTGAATCGAGTTTGAGTTTCGGCTCTTCGGTATCGGCGGAGTCAGGTCTGGCCATTATGTGGCTGACCCTGAGTTCCACTTTGCGTCTTTCCCACATCTGTTTGATAGCGGGTTCGATCAGTTCTTTTTCAATTATGTAGGTCTGACCAACCTGTTTAAGATAGTCTTCCAATTCTCTGTTCAGGGCTGTGTCCTTGTCAAATCCCCTCTCGAGACCATCCTGAAGCTTCATTCTGAAATTGGTATAAACCTCGAGGAAGTTTTTGAGTTTTTCCCTGTCATCCTTTTTAGCGTTCTCAACCCCACCGGAAGTTTTGGAGTAGGCTCTTTCAAATTCTGATAGGTCCACCTTCACTTTTTGGTTGTTGGAACCGGTAAATTCGGCAACTGTGGTCGCTCCACCACCGGAGCATGCAGCAAGAAACACCGCGGAAATGAGAGGTAAAATTAAAACCCATGTTTTTTTGAACATCAATGGCTCCCGATTGTTAAAAGATAACCCGGTAACTTTCCGGGATTTTTACATCTGTTAATGGATAATTGAATTAGACTGTAATCTTAAAATTTTTCGAACAGCAATTTTACCGATTCCATTGAAGAAAATCAAGGTTATTATTGGTTACCTTGCCAGCACCACTTTGATGACACCGGCGCCCTTTTCAGTGGAAATCTTCAGGAAATAAACGCCTGAATTGATCGATCCCGTTGAAAGATCAAAACTGTGCCTTCCCGCGGGATACTGCTGCTCTGAGAGAGTCATAACTTTTTCGCCTGTGGCGTTGTAAAGCTCAAACTTCACATTTGATGCCGAAGAGATCTCAAAATCCACTTTTGTGCTGGGGTTAAAAGGATTCGGATAGTTTCCGATTATCCTTAAGCCTGAAGGGAGCGGGGCTTCATCCTGAATTCCGGCAACCGGAATGGAATTGAGCGCTGCCAACCCGTCGATCATTCCCCATCCATATTCACGGTTCGGGCTTGTGGCATTGTTCGCTGTCGATTTTAATGCCTCTGCGAGTTGCATGGGGGTTATCCATGATCTTTGTGAAAGCACAAGCGCTGCCACGCCTGCCGCGAGCGGACATGAGAATGATGTGCCGGAAGAAAGTCCATACCCGGTGGTGGTCCAGGAGCTCGCCACCCTTACACCCTGACCCATGGCCATAATATCCGGTTTTATTCTCCCGTCGGATGTTGGTCCCACACTTGAAAAATAGGCCCTTGAGCCTGAATTGTCAGTAGCACCCACGGAAACAACGCTGTCACCATCGGCAGGTGCTCCGAGAGTGTTGTGAGTGGCGTTCATCCCTTCATTTCCCGCGGAGACAAAAACAGCTATCCCCTTACCTACAGCGAGATCGGCCGCAACAGTTATGCGCGCGGTGTTGCCGTCCATGTTCTGCCATGTGTAACTCTGGAAAGGTGGGTCATATTCAATATATCCAAGTGACGAAGTCACAAGATCAACCCCGATGCTGTCAGCCCACTCCATCGCGGCTATCCAGTTGTCTTCTTCCACAGGGGTTTCACTCTCGGTGTTTTCAGTTTTCGCGAGGATAAATGTTGCTCCGTAGGCGGGTCCGATCAACTTTCCGGGTTTGTACCCGGCTATGGCTGAAAGCACGTTCGTTCCGTGGCTTCCCTCTCCCATATCTGTACTGTCACCAACTCCGGGGTCACCATTTACAAAGTCCCACGTCGCGTGAATGTCAAGCTGGGCGAACGCTTCATGGTCAAGCCGGTTGAAACCCGCATCGAACACTCCGACCATAACCCCGGCGCCTGTTATACCGAGATTATGAAGCGCCGGCACCTGCATCAATTGATTTTGGGTTAAACTTGGGCCATAGTCGAGATCGTAAATCACCTTCGTTCCTTTAAGTGATTTTGGCGGAACCGGGGCGGCACCTGAAGATTCACTTTGATATCTCTTTGAAAAACGGGAAACGAGATCGAGGTTTTTCACGAAGTGGAGGGATTCAATCTTTTTAATATCTGATTTTGCCACCTTAAGGCTGACGCTGTTCAACCACTTTGACTTCCCTTTCACCTTTATTCCAAGTGCTTCCAGTTGATCGATATAGCCCTTGTAAACAGGAAGATCGGAGGGATCCAGAATGTGATCTTTTGGAAGATATTTCATCCTTCGCTCGATCGAGCGCTTTGATACCACGCTTTCCGGTTTTGCAAGGAGTGCTTCCGTGGAAGGTCCTTTATCGGTGAAGAACACCCAGCAGACAAGGGAGTCTTTATCCGACATTTTCCCCAGAACGCCGAGCATGGAATTGGAGAGTTTCGATGATGTGTGGTTGCCCTGAAAAGTAAAAACAGCAAGTAAAAGAAGGGGCAAGACGGGAATTTTTCTCATTTGATCAAACTTATTTTATGAGTTAATATTTTATCGCCCGAGTTTAAGACGACGAAGTAGTTTCCGGAGGCGAGGTCGCTCCCGGGTATCGTTATTTTACTTCCACCGGCAGGAAATGTTCCCTCTGCTATCTCGCGAACAAGCCGGCCCGTACTGTTAAAAAGTGAGATTTTTACATGTTTTTCAGTTGGCAGTGTAAAATAAAGTGATGTCGAAGGATTGAATGGATTCGGGTAATTCGCAACCGAATAGTTACCGGGAAGAACATCACTTTCACCATGAACTGATGAAGGAATATTATTAAGTGCCGCAACCGCGTTCATTATTCCCCACCCCATGAACCTGTCGGGGGTTGCTGACATTGAAGCGGTGTTACGAAGTATCTCCCTGACCTGAACGGGATTCAAGTCCGGGTTCTTCTGAAGCATCATGGCACCAATTCCTGCTGCAATCGGACATGCAAGTGAAGTACCTGACGCGGTGGTGTACGAAGTTCTGTTGCCGGGAGCTGCGGCGTAAGTCGCGCTTCCGACCGCCATCAGATCAGGTTTTATCCTGCCATCCACGGTGAGACCAACACTGCTGAAACCCGATCGCTGCCCTCCGGCGGTTATCGAGCCGATCGTAATAACTGAATCACCATCAGCCGGCGCGGCAAGAGTGTTGTGGGTGTCGTTCATCCCGTTGTTACCCGCGCTGTTGAACACCAATATCCCTTTGCCCACGGCAAGATCAGCGCCAATCGTCATGCGGGCGGTATTACCGTCCATATCCTGCCAGGTGTATCCCGTGAAAGGGGGATCAAATTCAAGGTAAACCAGGGATGTGGAAGTGACGTCAACACCAATCGAGTCAGCCCATTCAGCGGCAGCGATCCAGAAGTCTTCCTCGGCCGGGGTTTCACTTTCGGTATTCTCGGTTTTTGCTAAAAGATAAGATGACTTGTAGGCCGTGCCTATCAGTTTTCCGGGTTTGAAACCGGCGATAACGGAGAGGGTTGAGGTGCCATGCGAGCCGCTTCCGAGGCCACCGTCACCGACGTTGGGGTCGCCATTTACAAAATCCCAAGTGGCGACAATTCTTAATGAATCGAAGACTTCATGTGCCAGATTGTTGAAACCGGCATCCATCAAACAGACATAAACACCTTCACCATTGTATCCCATATCATGAGCGGCGGGTATCTGCTGTGGCTGCAACTGAGCCAGTGACTGTCCGTAATCCAGCGTGGTGTTTGAGGTGATGCCTGGCCGATCTGTAAGATCAGACCCCGCAGCCCTGCCGGTTGAAATTCCCTTTGCAACGGGTGAAATAAACTTTACAAAAGGCATTTCCGTGAGCTTTACCAGACCTTCACGGTTTGTTGAGAGGGTGATCGAGTTGAACCACTTCGATCTGGAAATGATCCTGAAACCGCTTCTCTCAACCGCGTACAGATACGGTGCCCAAAGGGGCAGATCCGTTTCATCAATCGCGTTTCCCCTTTTCATTCTTCTTTCAATTGACCTTTTAGCAAGAAAGAGTTCCGGGGTCGAAAGAAGTGAGCTGTTCCCGCCTTTATCAGCCAGGTCGACCCAAACTTTAACTTCACCGGTACTTCCCGAAGCCATCCAGGCATTCAACCTTGTGGACATTTTACCCACCATGCCGGTCTGTGAGTATAGCATGACGGGCAGAAAGATCAGAAAAGAGAGTTTAAGCTTCATTTTACCTTGGTTCCACTCTTGATTGAACTGTCAACTTCAAGTACATTAAGCCCTCCGTCAGGAGTTTCAACCGCGAGTATCATACCTTGCGACTCCAGCCCCATCAGTTTGGCGGGTTTGAGGTTCGCGACAACGACCACCTTCCTGCCGATGAGAGCCTCTGGCTCAAATGACTTGCCGATACCGGCAATAACCTGCCGCTTTTCCCTGCCGAAAGATACCTGAACCCGGAGAAGTTTGTCACTTTTCTTTACCCTCTCAGCCTCAACTATTTCTGCCACCCGCAGATCGGTCTCAAAGAACCGGTCGATTGAAATGGGCTCCAGTTTCTCGAAATCAGCCTCAACAATCTGTTCAGGAGCGGTTTTCTGCTTCATCTCTTCGATGGTGGCGTCTTCGATCTTCCTGAAAAGTATCTCCGGAGTGCCGAGTTCTTCCCCTTCCACCAATGAAAGACTTCCGCTGTTCATCCACTCGCTCGATCGCTTGTTGAGCATTTTCAATATCTTTTGAGAGGTGGTTGGTATCACCGGCATGAACAGCACACCAAGCGTGTAAATGGTCTGAAGGCACAGGTGCAGGGTGGTCGAACACCTTTCCCAGTCACTCTTAAGGGTTTTCCACGGCTCGGAGTCGTTAAAGTATTTATTCCCGGCACGGGCAAGATTCATTATCTCAAGTGTCGCGTCCTTAAACCTGTAAAGTTCCATCAACCCGGCTATCTTCGCGGGGTGACCTTCAAGCATGTTCAGAAGCTCTTCATCCCTCTCATCAAGGGTGTAAAGCGCGGGCACCTTCCCTTCAAAGTTCTTGTGAATAAAGGTCAAGGTTCTGTTAACGAAATTGCCGAGAATGTCAGCGAGCTCGTTGTTGTGTTTTGCTTGAAAATCCTTCCATGAAAAATCGGTATCCCGGTATTCTGGAAGGTTCATCGTCAGGGTGTATCTTAACGAGTCAGCATCGAAATTTTCAAGGAAATCGATCACATCGATGCCCCACTTCCTGCTCTTCGAGAATTTTTTCCCTTCGAAGTTAAGGAATTCATTCGCGGGAACGTTTTGCGGCAGCACAAACTTGTCAGCGTGCTTGTCGTTCCATGCCATCAGCATCGCGGGAAAGATGATTGTGTGGAACACGATATTGTCTTTACCGATGAAAGCGACGTATTTTGTACCGGGATCCTGCCAGTAGTTTTTCCAACCCTCTTCTTCACCACGCTGTTTGAAAAGCTCTTTGGTGGCGGAAATGTAGCCGAGAACCGCTTCAAACCATACGTAGAGTACCTTGTTCTCCACCCCTTCAACGGGAAGTTTAACTCCCCAGTCGAGATCGCGGGTTATTGCCCTGTCTTGCAACCCGGCAGTGAACCAGCCTTTACAATACTGAAGCACATTTTCCTTCCAGCCGTATTTTTCATCCATTTCGGCAACGTACTTCTCAAGCCGTTCCTGAAATTTACCGAAGGGAAAAAACCAGTGGGAAGTCTCTTTTAATTCAGGACGCTCTCCTGAAATTTTGCTAACCGGATTAATAAGTTCCGAGGGATCGTAGAGTGCTCCGCAATTCTCACACTCGTCACTCCGCGCGCTTTCGTTTCCACATTTTGGGCAAGTGCCCTCAACATAACGGTCGGGCAGGAACATCTGACGTGACCTGTCATAGAACTGCATCGATTTTTTCTCGACGAGCAGTCCGCTGTTGTAATACTCAAGAAAAAAAGCGGTCGCTGTTTTGTGATGCTCAAGTATGCTTGTCCGGCTGTAAATATCGAAGCTCATCCCGAACTTTTGAAAAGATTCCTTGTTAATGTTGTGGAATCTGTCAATTACGACGTTGGGACTGACTTTTTCGTTGTCGGCTGTAATGGTTATCGGTACACCATGCTCATCAGAGCCACAAATAAAAATGATATCGCGACCACGCAGGCGCTGGTATCTCACATATATATCCGCGGGAAGGTAGGCACCCGCGAGGTGACCAAGATGGATCGGCCCATTGGCATAAGGAAGTGCCGCCGTGACCAGTATCTTTTCTTGACTCAAATTCTTTTCCATAAAATTGTTTTTAAAATCATTAAATATACTCATTTTTGAGCCAACCCTTTAAAACAAAAAGGCTGCCTCATTTTCAATTGGCAGCCTCTTTAAATCTTGATTGTACGTGTTTAATTCATTACCTTAAACTCGACTCTTCTGTTCATTGCCCTTCCTTCAGCGGTACCATTGTCAGCGACCGGAACTGACGAGCCATAACCACGTGTGGTGAGCCTTGAGGCTTCAATGCCCCTTTCGATCAGGTAGGATTTAACTGACTCGGCACGTCTCTCTGAAAGTGGCAGGTTGTTCGATTCATTTCCAACAGCGTCTGTATGACCGCCAATCTCAACTATCATACCGGGATTCGAAAGGAGTATCTGAGCCGCGTGATTGAGGATCGGATAAGATTCAGGACGAAGCTGCGCGGAACCAAAATCGAAATTCACTCCGTAAAGTACCCAGCTCTTTGTCTGGTCTTTTCCCGAGTATTGCCTTATCAGGTCTTCGATCTTGTTGTAATCGATAGGATCGCTCTGATACTTTTTCACGATCTCCTCGATCTTGGCGTAATCGACAGGTTCATATTTTGAATCAGGCTTGTCGTCTTTCGCGGGTTCTTTTTCTTTTTGCTTGTCATCCTTTGCAACCAGATCCTGATCCTTGGCTATCTTCATACCATCGTAGACCGGAATTCCGGTGGCTTTCTCACCCCTGTCGATGTACATGTTAAAGCCGACACTGAAGGTCATCCAACTGTCGTATGGACCGCCGAGAAAACCGCCAACCGGTGATGACATGTTGATCAAACCGTCAAGCCTGTCATTCGCCACTGTGAGGTAACCAACTTCGGTTGTAAGCGACCAGCTTTCGCTGAACGGCTTCCAGTCAGCACCAAGAATAAGGTTGAAGCCGTAGTCGAACTGCCATTCACCGTCCTTAATTGATTGAGTAGTTGGTTTATTAACCGCGTAGCCGTACGCGCTTCCACCCATACCAATGTAAGGTGTAACAGGTTCATATGGCAGGAATTTGTAAAGAACATCAATCTGACCGTTCGCCACATCCGTGCTCTGTCCCTTTTGTGAACCGGGCAGGTGGTTGTACGAAGGTTTGAAACGGATGGCCACATACTCGTTGAATTTCTTCAAAATAAAGGCATAACCGCCATATCCGAATTCCTGTCCGAGTTCATCAGTACCCGCAAAACGGGGATACTGCAATCCAAGTCCCCATTCCCAACTGTTTGAGTAAACGGGAAATCTTTCGATTAGGGGAGGAGTCTTGTCCTTAAGATTGGCACCCGGGAAGTACTTACTTTTTGGACCAAATCCAAAATTATAGAGAATCCCGAGTCCGAAATTCATGTAGGAATCGCGTCTACCGCCAAGCATGCCGCCGATAGGTCCGTTTGTTCCATCAAGGCGGTCGTTGGTCATCGAGTGGTAGCTGATCTCAGCGTTGAGATCCCAATCGGTGGCGATAAGATTTCTGAATACGAGACCAAATCCGAGATCTGTGGTATAATCAAGTATTGTTTCGGCTTTGCCATCAACCGGTTGATTCATTTTCTGCGCGATACCGGAGAGACCTAATGTCAGGTACGGGCTGACGCTGTATTCCGGAATGAAATAATAATTCAACGCGAACGCAACTCCGAAAAGATCAGAGGTGCTTTTCATGCTGGATTGTGATTCCAGATGGGTATAAAACGGTTTTGCCCTGAAACCAACATGCTCGGAAAGATCGAGTTGGAGACTGGCATAACCACTTATATTAAATTCTTTGCCACCCGCGTCCGTGCCTATCAACCTGGGGTAGGTTGCGCCGACACCGAATCTCCATTGATCGGTGTAAACCTGACCAAACGTCTCGAATGACAAGATTAAAAAAGTCACGGTCAATAGAAGTGATAGTCTTTTCATTCCTGAATATTCCTATTTTTAGCAATTCAACATGTTAAGTTAGTTAAATTATCCTTTGAAAAAAAGAAAAATCGCTTGTTTTTGAGAAATTTAGTGAATTCTAAGTCCTTTTTATTCATGTAATTATTTCATTTACTTAAAGAATCGTCAACGGGGGTAAAATGGTTCCTGCCAAAGTATGTTTTTTTCTGTTTCTGAAATTTTCTGTATATTTGCGTTCTAAATTTTCGGGGTGTAGCGCAGCCCGGTTAGCGCGCTTCGTTCGGGACGAAGAGGTCGAGAGTTCAAATCCCTCCACCCCGACCAACCAATCATAAATGTAAGTTTCATGGCATCCAATCACTCTTTCGATATTGTATCTGAAGTTGATTTTCAGGAAGTGGATAACTCCGTTAATCAGGCTTTAAAAGAGATCACTCAACGATACGATCTTAAAGATTCACACACTACTATTGAACTGTCAAAAAAAGACAAGAGCATTTCGATCCACACAAAAGACGACTATGCCCTTAAACAAAGTATTGATATTCTCCAGACAAAGTTCATCAGAAGGGGTATGTCGATCAAGATCTTGAAATTGAACGAAGCTGAAACAGCCTCGGGTGGCACGCTCAGGATGAAGATCGATCTCAGAAGCGGTATCTCAAAAGATGACGCGAAAGAGATCACAAAACTGATAAAAGATTCAAAACTTAAGGTCAACGCCCAGATCCAGGATGAACAAGTCAGGGTTACAGGCGCCAAGATTGATGATCTTCAAGCTGTTCAGCAACTGATAAAAGACCAGGATTTCCCTTTCCCGGTTCAGTTCGTCAACTACAAATAACTCACACCTTGTTTTTCAGCGCCTGCCGCTGAAGAAATTATCCGATTTTTCAAGTTTAAGGTCCTGCAACTGCGGGGCCTTTACTTTTATCTCAAACCGGTAGCCTGTATATGTGCCCACAGGATTCCACACAAAATTCATTATCCAGCAGTGGAGGTCACGACTTACAACTATTTGTGGTGCCGCGAAATCTTTTTGCTCGAAATCATAACTGCCGCTTAGTGAGAACTTCCAGTATTTCGTGAGATTGAAATTAAGATCCGCGCGAAGTGTCGTGTATTTCAAAGTTTGAATAGGCGTAACCCTGTTCTCATTATAATTGAAAGAAACATTCAGCGACCAGGGTATCGAGAAATCAGGGTCAACCTCAGCGTAAAGCCCCTGATAATTCCTGTTCTGATAGTATACCTTCTGCTCAACCTGTGATGTATCTTTTGTGTCGGCTTCTTTCGACCTGTCGGCGATCAGAGTCATTGAGGCTGAAAAATTGAAATTACGCATCCTCAGAAATCCCTCACCCTCATTTACGAGCAGTTTGTTCAACTCACGGCCATTAGCGTCCCAAACGTATGGACTGAAAACGGCAGACCCGGATAAGCTCAGGAAATCAAGTACCTGGGTTCTGTAATCCAGGAAGAGGTTTGAAAGTCTTAAAGAGTCGGCAGCGAAGTTATATGAGATACCGGCGTTCAGATTAAGGAGCTGGATCTTTTTTTCTTTCGAAGTGGTGTCATTAAGATCAGGCCTTGTCTTTATTTCAAAAATATTCGAAATGCCGAGTCGCATATTCTGTTGCTCCCCTGTGGAAGCCCCGCCGAATATTTCGCGTTCAAACCTGTTATATTTTACTGTTTTACCTGTAGCGTCGATATAAGAACCGAAATACCCCCACCCGTCAGCAGAGAAATCGGGCTGGAAGTCGTAACTCAAGGTCGGAATGAGTGTATGCCTTAATGATGAAATTCCAAGGGTGTTTATGGGGAAAATACCGTATAATTTTGTGGTCGCGGAGAGCCCCACCCTGAAAGTTCTCACGAAACCAAGCCTCTCGACATCATTTGTGACGATTGAATCTTTAATGGCGTTCGCGGCCATTATTGAATAGTTGTAAGAGCTCATCATATCGGCGCTGCTGCCCGCGGGCACATAGATCGATGTGCGTTCGATCTGCTTGTTGTACCAAAGCTCCTGGTAACTTACGTTTGGGGTTATGTTGATATAACCGATCTTGGGTGAAAGGGAAAGACTGATGCTGTGCCTGATACCACCCCTTACATCCAGCACTCCATCGGTGCTCCTTCTGTTGTTCTGGAATTGTCCTGAGTAACTTATTCCGAGTTTCTCATACCAGGCTTCATCAGACTTGATCTCGTCACTTCTGAATGGATAAAAAACCGATTTTGTAAAAGAGATGCCCGGCAACACTTCGCTTATGTTTCCGCTCTGAAGCTCCTGTTCCCTGCTGTATGAAGCGCTCAGACTGGCGCCAAGGCTTTCGAAGTTCTGAAAGAATGACACATTTGAATAAATATTGTTACGAAGCAGGTCATTGTAGTTCGAGCTGTTCTGGCGTATGTAATCACTCGAAAGGAACTCAATATTCGCGTCGATCCTCGAGTCGGGGGTGAGAGGCTGATTGTGTACCCACCTGAGCCTCCAGTTCTTTTCATCTGTTCTGTCAGGATCCGTGATCTCGCCCTGATTCAGGTTTGAGTACCCGGCCTCAAGATAGCCTGTAAAATCGTATCTTTTCACATATCTGAAACTGCCGTTCAGCCCGAAGCCGCCACGGGTGTAGTAGTCGCCGGTAAGCGTGAGATCAAGGTAATCGTTAATAGCCCAATAGTAACCAAACCTTGAGAGGTACCTTCCGTATCCTGTTCTGCTGCCGAAGGCGGGAGTAAGAAGGCCCGATCGCCTTCCCTTTTCAAGCGGGATCACGGCGAAGGGCAACGGCACCGGAAACGGTACTCCACCGAACGTAAGCCAGATCCATTTACCTATCAACTGATCGTCGGGGATAACTTTCATTTCGGTGCATTTGAAACCGTAGTGCGGAAGTATGTGATCGCAGGTTGTGTAGAAGCCTCCTTCAACGAAGTAGTTCTTCTCATCAAGTTTTTTAATCTTTACCCCCGAGTATGATGCATCCTGATTCACGGTTGAGGCGTAAGTAATATAACCCTTTTTCGTCTTGAAATTGTATTTCATTACATCGCCAAGATACTTTTCCTTACCGTCAACCAGTTCAGGCATCTGTTTCTTCAATTTGAAGCCGGCGCTGTCGATCAGGGCGCCTGATGCGTCAACATTTGACGACTCGAAGTAAACAATTATGGTACCGCTTTTCAGTTCTGTCGTCCGGTATTTTATAACGCCTTTGTTGTATATCTCCATCCGCTTCTGTTTGGTAAAAAAGAGGATGGAATCGGTGGCAGAGGAGTAGATCAAGGTGTCGATGTCGCTCTTTTTAACCGAATCTTTCTTGATAAGGGTATCAATTGGGGCGATGATCGAATCGGCCGGAACAGTATTACTGCCGTCTTGCAGGAAAAGACGTGATTCACCCCTTCCCTCGAAGGTGAGGAGGAGGAATAACACCATAAATCCGGTTAAAGAAAGACCTCTCACTTTAGAGGATCACACTCCTTCGGCAAGCCGGATCTTGCTTACTGACTCTTCAATTTTCTCGCCTATCATGTGGGCCACCCTGAGGGCTTTCAGGCCGTCTTCGCCGGAAACCACGGGTTCTGTACGTTCAGCGACTGCTTTGATGAAAAGCGAGAGCTCATACTCAAGCGCGTTCACCTTCGGGGCTTCCGCCTGCTCGTAGACAATGCTTTTCGCGTTTTCTCCGACACCAATTGTGCCAAAAGAGAACGCGGCACTGGTTTTGTCACCGGGAGAAACGAGTCTGTATATCTCTGTAGTGCCGGTGTTAAAATCAAGCGTGATGTAATTATCTTTCTGAAACAGCTTCATTTTCCTCATTTTTTTTTGGGAGATGCGGCTCGCGGTAACCACTGCCACCGCTCCATTCGCAAACTCCAGTCGGCAGTTCGCTATATCTGTTGTGGGTGAAACCACTGCGATTCCAGATGCATCAACTTTCACCACTTCACTTTTCACAAGACTAAGAATAATGTCGATATCGTGGATCATAAGATCGAGGACAACGGCAACATCCGTTCCCCGCGGATTAAACTGGGCGAGACGGTCGGTCTGTATAAATTTCGGATTGAGGTTGTAACCTTCAACCGCGAGAATGGCAGGATTAAATCTTTCAATATGCCCCACCTGAATTATTTTCCCCTTCGAACGGGCAAAAGCCACAAGCTTTTCGGCTTCGTCGATTGTGGCGGTGACCGGTTTTTCAATGAACACATCAAGACCGGCCTCAAGGCACTGCATTGCCACTTCATAATGCGCGGTGGTTGTCACCGCTATTGAGACCGCCTCACATTCCTTCGCGAGAGAATCGATGGTTTCAAAAGCTTTTACGCCATACTCTGAGGCACATGCTCCGGCTTTCTCAGGTGATGAGTCATAGACACCCGCCAGTTCAGCCTGTTCAATATTCTTTAACATCTTGACGTGCAGGCTGCCAAGATGGCCGGTGCCGATTACACCTGTCTTTATTTTTTTCATGATTGAGATTCGGATATTGTTGGGGAAAGCGACAAGAGAGATTCAGGGGCGTGAACCGTGGATGACCGTTCACACCCTTTGATCATATGAATTGATTCTATCACAGACCGTCTCTCCCGTCCCGGGGCCGTGGCGATCATGTGACTTCCTGAAAGCGAGCGGGAACTATTGTTCCTGTATCTCGACACACTTAATGGATGGATAAGGAATGAAGATCCGGACCACTTCGCCGTTCTCACGTTCATTTTTCAGAAGCAGGCCATCCTCGTACGCGCCCTCCAGTTTTCCCATTTTAAAAACTATCTCATATACCGGCTGATTTGAATAGGTATCAGCAACGAGGCCGTAGTTTTCAAACATGGTGACATGGAGCGATTTTCCTCTGAATTGTGTCCAGTCAAATTTCATAGATCAAAAGACTCCTAATTAAGCAAACTTTTTAATAACAAACATTTAATATAGCAAATGTTGGGATTCTCCGCAAAACGATTATAGGTGAATTGGCTCCGAAATCGCGTTTTTTACCTGAAGTTTGTCTGGTCGTCAAGCCAGCGCATCACCTTGTCTACAGCTTTATGATTCGAGTGTTTCTGTTTTACCTGAATATTATCATCATAGAGCCTGGCAAGCTCTGCCCCGATTATAAACACCATATTCGTGTAGTATATCCAGAATGCGATCACAATAAGAAGCGAGTATGTACCATATATCTGCCCAAACGAAGCGATGTTGTTGATGTAGTAACCAAAAGCGAATTTTGCGAGAATCCAAAGCCCTGAGGCGACCACTGCTCCGAGCAGAAGCGATATCTTCCTTATCTTTTTCGCAGGAACTATCCTGTAAAAGAAGTAGAACAATATAAATATGGAAAGGAAAGAGACCGCTATCGTGAAGGTATCCTTGAGGAAAACCGAATCCAACAATCCCAGAAAAGGCATCTCCATCGCCACTTTTCTAACCACTGCAAGTATCGGGATGATAAGAAATATCGCGAAAAAGATCACTATCATTAAAAGTATCAGGAGGAAATCGAACAGTTTGGAGATAATGATGTTTCTCTCCTCAGGCACGTCAAAAACCGTGTGAAGCACTGTTCTGATACTCGAAAAGAATCCTGACGCGGCAAATAAAAGCGCGCTGAAACCGATAATTCCGGCGACATTTCTGTATTCAACAAGCTCTTCGATCCTCCCCCCTATGAGGGTCTTTGCGAATTCCGCGTAGTCCTGATATGGGATCAATGCATCGATGAATGTATTTATCCTCCCGACAAATTCAACTGAAGAGAGGAAGTTTCCAAGTATAAAGAACATTATGAGCGTAATTGGTATTATGCAAAGGAACAGCGAGAATGAGAGCGCGCCTGAAAAAAGGAACACATGATGCTGATCGAACCTCTCGATGAACTTCAGAATCCAGTCACAATATACCTTGTACAACCTGTTTGTCAGGTTATAGGTCCGGTCACTTTTAAACATATCCCTGGTGAACCTGAATTCACCATCGATCATTTTTCCCAGGGCTGTAAAAAAAGGACCGAGCGTCCTATGCCATAATTTCCTGAATAGTATCATAATATTTCTTTTTTAATTCTGTCAGATCCAGTATCAGATCATTAACTATAAGCGCGTCACCACCGGTTGTACCGATTGCCCCGACAGGGACACCGTGCTTAACCGCGATCGCTTCAAATCTCTCCCTTTCAGTCCCCGGGATCGAGAAGATTATGCGCCCTTGCGACTCGGAGAACAGCGCGAAATCTGCCCGTGAACCTGACAACTGCACTTCCGCGCCGACCGGTTTGCCCCCTCCTGTTATACAGCACTCGGCAAGGGCGGTCACTATACCCCCTTCTGAAATGTCGTGGGCGGAGTTTACAATCCCCTCTCTTATCACCTCAAGCGTGAACGCTTGCAATTTTTTCTCCTTCGCGAGATCGCAACGCGGAGGAAGCCCCGTTACCAGACCGTGGATGACTTTAAGGTACTCTGAACCACCGATTTCTTCACGGTCTTCTCCGGCGACAATAATGAGGTCACCCTCATTTTTGAAACTCATGCCGGTGATATGCTTCTGATCTTCGATCAGACCCAGCATCCCGATAACTGGTGTCGGGTAGACCGCCGAAGTGGGTGATTCGTTGTAAAATGATACATTTCCACCGGTTACCGGGGTTTCGAAGTGGCTGCAAGCCTCTCCAATTCCGGCGACGGCCTCTTTGAATTGCCAGTAGATCTCCGGTTTATAAGGGTTGCCGAAATTCAAGCAGTTGGTGATCGCTAAGGGAAGTGCTCCCGTACAAACCACATTTCTTGCGGCCTCTGCCACTGCTGTTTTACCCCCTTCCCTTGGATCGAGATAAACAAACCTTGAATTGCAGTCCGTTTTAACTGCTATGGCTTTGTTGGTTTCCTTTATTCTTATCACCGCGGCATCTGCTGCGCCCGGGCCCGCGACCGTATTGGTTCTTACCATACTGTCGTATTGCCTGTAAACCCATTTTTTCGAGGCAATGTTCGGTGAAGAGATCACTTTTAGCACTGACTCTTTAAGATCATCCGGTCGAGGAAGCGCTTTCAGATCAAAATTACCGGTTTCGTCAAGGTAAGCCGGACGTTTGGTCTCCCTGTCATATTGAGGTGCCCCGCCACCCAGAACGAGATCATGCGGATCAAGCACCGCCTTCACTTCTCCCTGGTAACTTACTTTTACAATACGGTCTTTTGTGACCACTCCAATGGTCTCACAATGAAGGTCCCATTTCTCAAAAACTTCCTTGACCTCTTTTTCAAACTCTTTTTTCGCCACAACGAGCATTCGTTCCTGACTTTCAGAAAGCATGATCTCATAGGCGGTCATTCCGGTTTCACGAAGTGGTACTTTTGAGAGATCTATCTCCATGCCGTGATTCCCCTTCGCGCTCATTTCCGTGGTTGAGCAGGAGATCCCTGCCGCTCCCATATCCTGGATACCTACAATATATCCCTTCCTTATCACCTCGAGGGTGGCTTCAAGAAGGAGTTTTTCAGTGAAAGGGTCGCCCACCTGTACAGATGGCCTCTTTGCTTCACTTTTTTCAGATATTTCTTCAGAGGCAAATGTTGCCCCGTGGATACCGTCACGTCCGGTTGATGATCCGACAATTATAACGGGATTTCCCTCACCTTCGGCAGTGGCCGAGGCGGTCACACCATGCTTCACTATCCCCACCGCCATGGCGTTAACCAAAGGGTTGCCCTGATAGCTTTCATCAAAGTAAACCTCTCCGGCGACGGTAGGCACACCGAAGCAGTTGCCGTAGTCGGCAATACCTTCAACAACACCGTTGAACAGGAAGCGTGTTCTGGCGTCTTCAAGTGAGCCGAATCTCAGTGAGTTAAGCGCGGCTATCGGTCTTGCTCCCATGGTGAAGATATCCCTGAGAATTCCACCCACACCTGTTGCCGCCCCTTGGTAAGGTTCAACGGCAGAAGGATGATTATGACTCTCTATTTTAAAGGCTATCGCGTATCCGTCGCCGATATCAACGAGCCCGGCATTTTCCTCGCCGGCACCAACCAACAGCCTTCCGCCACTTCTCGGGAGGGTTTTCAGAACTTTGATGGAATTTTTGTATGAGCAATGTTCGCTCCACATCACGCTAAAAATTCCCAACTCGGTAAAGTTCGGCACCCTTCCGAGGCGTTTGCAAATTTCATCAAATTCTTCACGGGTCAGACCGTGCTCTATCGCCAATTCAAGGGTTACTTCCGGTTCTTTCATTTAAAATCTCTTAAGTTTAATCATATAATCGGTTGTTATCCCAGATATTCCTGCCAGATCTTGTATAATTGATATGTAGCGTAAATATCCCGTCCGCAATATTCCGCTATCTCCTTTATCTTTCCTTCGCCATAGAGGTTTTTAACCTCTGAACCCGAAACTTCTTTTGATTTGGGGGTTTTTATGCCGAAACTGTGGCAATAAAAATCGAGATTGAATCTCCTGAAACCACCGTAAAACGAAAGCTGCTCTAAAAGGTCGAGGTGACTTGAACTGTCAAACCTGTTCCCCATCAACTTCTTTGAGGGTTTTATTCCGAGCATGGCTGACCGAAGAAGAAGGAAGGGGACATCGAATCCGCGCCCGTTGAATGAAATTAACTGGTCAACCCGGCTTACGAATTCCCAAAACTTTATCAGAATTTCCTTCTCGGGAATCCCTTTGAACTGGAAACCCGTTTCTTCCGAGGTCCACACTTCTTCAGTTGGGTTCTCGTAAAAGACATAGCCTTTCTCCTGCTCCACGTAGTACATCCCGATAACCACGACTTTTGCCGTGAATGGATAGAGGGCGATCCAGTCTTTCAACTCTTCCCTCTTTTTTTCCTTTTCTTCGGGGGTTTTTTCTTTTTCCGCGTCGCGGAGAAGATATTCCTGTTGACTTGGAGCCAGAGAGTCCCACGGGACCCCGACAGTCTCAATGTCGAATACGAGCCGCTTCATTATTTTACTCCTCGTTCAAATTTGCGTTTTTCGAAGGCTTCAACTTTCTTTACAAAATCTTCACTTAACGGATGAGAGCGACCTGTTTTCTGATCAACCTGCGCCACAACGCCCGATCCGTCAACCACCACATCGCCCGTCGCAACGTCAACTATCACATGCTCAAATCCATAAGATGAATTGCCAATATATGAAATTCTTGTGTAAACGTTCAGTTCGTCATCATAGCGTGAGTGTCTGCGGTAATTGATCTCATTGCGCACCATAAAGAAATTGTAGCCGTCGCTGAACAGCCCTCCGGGAGGGAGCATCCCCGCCTCTTTGATGTACTCAAGCCGCGACTGCTCAAAATAAGAAACGTAAACAGCGTTATTGCAGACCCCAAGCATGTCAACTTCCTGAAAACGCACCCTGAGGTTTGTTACATGGTAAAATTTATGACCTTTGTGTTCAAACATCTCAGATCCTGCTTAATATTTCAATCGCGTTTTTAATATCTGTCTGATCTGCGTCAAGGTGCGTGATCGCCCTGACAGTGCCGACAGGTCCGCCGCTCAACCGGAGCCCTTTCTTTTCACATTCCGCCATAACCTGTTCAGGTGATTTGGAAGTGTGGCTGAAAAGCAAAATATTTGTCTGAACCGCCCCCGCGTCAATCTTGAATTGTGGCATGTCAGCGATCGCCGCGGCGAGCGTCCGGGCGTTGGCATGATCCTCTGCCATTCTTTCAATGTTGTGCTTAAGAGCGTACATTCCCGCGGCGGCAAGAATCCCCACTTGACGGGTACCGCCACCCCACGCCTTCCTGAACCGGAATGCTTCCTTTATAAAATCACGGCTTCCGGCGATCACTGAACCAATCGGGGCGCCAAGTCCTTTCGAAAGGCAAGCGGAGACTGAGTCGAACTTTGAAGTGATCTCTTTTGGTTTAACACCCAGAAAAACTGCAGCATTCCAAACACGCGCTCCATCAAGATGATAGATCAACCCCTTCTGCTTTACTTCTTTCCGCAAAGCTTCAAGCCGGTCAAGCGTGTAAACCTTCCCCATCCTTCTGTTATGAGTGTTCTCTACGGCAACAACTTTTGTTCTCGGCATATAATATGCCTCAACCGGCCTGATCGCTGGGGCGATATTTTCAGGGGTGAGAATTCCGTCAGGGGTAAAAACGGGGAAAAGTTGCAGACCGCTTAAAACCGCCGGTGAACCCGATTCGTAATAGAATATGTGCGATTCCGCGTCACAGATCACCTCATCATGCGGTTGTGTATGGGTTTTAAGGCAGAGCTGGTTTCCCATAACCCCGCTGAAAACAAACAGCGCGGCTTCAAATCCCAACAGGTCAGCGGCGTATTCCTGGAACTCATTTACTGTGGGGTCTTCATTAAATACATCGTCACCCACTTCTGCTTCATACATCGCCTTTCTCATCCCGGGTGAAGGCTTCGTCACAGTATCACTTCTAAGATCAATAATTTTCAATTTTTATTCCAAATTGCTCAATAATCATGATTCAAAAATACCATTTTTTATCTTACCCGGGGTTCCGTAATTGGATTCCCTGCCCCGTGAGCAGCCTTGTTTTTTCATCAGGTGAATCGAATTCATTGACGGAAATCACGTCCCCATCGAAATTATTTGCCGTTTATCAATAAATTTTGCTTATCGGTTCTTCCTTGTATTATATTTGCATTGTACAAAGTACACATTTTTTTAAGAGTGTACATTTAAGTGGACACAACATTAAACTTTTTGACTATTAGAAACGTCTAAAATTAATAAAAGGCGACAATTAGAGATTTTTATACATTTGGCACGGTAATTGTATCAGTTTATTCGAATGAAGTGATACAAACTGCAAAGGTTTTAAGATGAAAAGATTATTAACAGTTTTGGTTTTGGCAGTAACATTGGTCGCTATGGCGATGCCTGCAATATTGAGAACAGAGAAGTTGGCAGTGCAGAAGACACCGGGAGACAATCCCCGTGCGTTTGTACTTGAGCAGAACTATCCGAACCCGTTCAACCCGGAGACGAATATCAGCTACCACCTCCCTTCTGCCGGTCAGGTTCGCTTGTCAGTTTACAATCTCCTCGGAGTTGAAGTGGCGGTTCTCGTCGATGAATTTCAGTCGGCCGGCACCTACAATATCAAGTTCAACGCGGGGTCGCTTCAGTCGGGTGTTTATCTTTACAAGATCAAGATGGGTAACACAACCCTTACCCGGAAAATGACCTACCTTAAGTAACCGGTCCACTTCTTCAACAATTTTTTAAGAGGCTGTCTCAAAAGGACAGCCTCTTTTTTTATTGCCTCTTTTATATCATCGAATAAATCGGTAATTTTACACTGAAAATTATCCCACAACAGGTTACGGAATGAGATCAAAATACTTACTGCTGATTTTCACTATTTCGCTAATTGCAGCATACCCCCAAAATTTCACGGGCAAGAAATTCGCCCTCGATCCGGGACACGGTAGTCCGCGGACAGCGACATGCGAACCGGAGACCAAAAGGTTCGAAGCTTATGTTAACCACATTGTTATGCCATATTTGAAGCAACTGCTTCAACGGGATGGCGCCACTGTGTTTTCCACCCGGGGCGACTACGACTCCCTCGGCGCCTGCTTTTCACTTAGTGAACGGGAAGCTGTGGCAAACAATAACAATGTCGACTTTTTCCACTCAATTCATCACAACGCGTTTAACGGCACAAGCAACTACTCGCTTGTACTGTTCGAGCAGTTGAACAACACGGTTTGCCCGAACGGAAATCCCCAGTGGCCTAATCAGGCTGACAGCATGTCACTTATCATGGCGGCCGAGCTGTTCGCCGGTATTTACACAACCACCGGCTACGGACGGGGTGACTACTGTTTTCTTGGCTACAATCTTGGCGTGCTCAACGATCTCGCGATGCCCGGAGTGCTCAGCGAAGGATCATTTTTCGACAATATCCCCGAAGCCACCAGACTCGCGAACCTCGCGTATCTTAGAACGGAAGCTGAAGCTCAGTACCTTTCGTACCTTAAATATTTCAAAAAGCCCCTCCCCTCTCACGGCTCTTTAGTGGGAATTGTAACAAATCTTACAACAGGAAATCCGGTTAAAGGTGTCAGGGTGGTACTTACCTCTCTGAATAAAACTTACACTCTCGACTCGCTTGGAAACGGCTTCTTCCGTTTCGATTCACTCGCGCCCGGTACTTACCCTGTTTCAGTGATATCAAATATTGATACTGTAAACACGTCGGTTACTGTTGAGGCCGGTAAAATAAACAAGAAAAACCTTTTAAGCGGATCGGCGGATGTGCCGCCACAGTTAAAACTTCTCTCTGTCACGGGAGCTGAGGGCACACTGAATCTTCGTTGGGAAGTGCCGACAGGCATGCTCGATTCCGTAATGATATATCTTTCGGCCGATGGTTCTTTGCCAACCGGTGAACCTTACAAGACTATCCCCGCCGGGTCAAACACTCATTCGCTGACAGGTCTTGCCCCCAACGAAAGTTTCTACGTTGGGATCAAAGGCAAAAACCTGTTCGGAACGAGCCCTGTGATCTCAAAGATCTATGGCGCGCAGACAACCGCGAGCGGTGATGCCGTGCTGTTGGTTGATGGTTTCAACCGTTACGGTGGTTCAGGAAGCTGGCAACAGCCCTGGCACAACTTCACTTCTTACTATGGCGAAGCTTTGTCAGAATCGGGAAACAGATTCTCAACTGTATCAAATTCAGCGATCACAAGTTCAACCCAGATCAAACCGTTCAAGTACCTTTTCTGGTTGCTCGGTGACGAATCAACCGTCGATGAAACTTTCACCACTGCTGAGCAGACCTTTGTAAAAGAATACCTCCAGAGTGGAGGGAAACTCTTCGTTACTGGTTCAGAAGTGGCGTGGGACCTCGATAATAAAGGTACTGCCACCGACAAGGAATTCATTAACCAGTACCTGAAGGCCTCATACGTGGCTGACAATCCCACTCCCAACACTCCTTCAGCTTCGGGGGTTGCAGGCACTATTTTCGATGGTTCATCGGTAACTTTCGGTGTTACATACCCTGAAGACTGGCCGGATGTGATCAACGCGGCCAACGGAAGTGTACCCGTGATGAGATATAACGCGACCCAAAACGCCGCTGTGGCATTTGAAGGCACTTTCCCCGGTGGTACCGCGCCGGGTAAAGTGGTCTTTGTGGCGTTTACTGTTGAAACAATTGGTGATGCCGCGAAACGGAAAGATGTGGTGCAGAGGATAATGAACTTCTTCACAGGCGCTACATCAGTTGATGACCTCGCGGAGGGTGTTATACCCGCTGATTTTTCGATGAGCGTATACCCGAACCCCTTCAACCCCTCGACGAATCTGATGGTTAATGTACCTTCTGAAGGGGTGTTCTCGATCAAACTCTACGATATCCTCGGGCGGGAACTCTCAGTGATAAGTGACGGGATCATGCAGCGCGGAGCGCACAAATTCAAAATTGAGATGGATCCATTCCCGTCAGGCACCTACTTCATACACGTTTCGGGTGCCGGGGTAAATCAGGTTCAGAAATTAATGTTGCTCAAGTAATCACGGAAATTGAAATGAAAAAGTTGTTATTTATATTTTTATTGTCAGCAACCCTCATGCTCGGGCAGGGAATTTCAGTCGGCCGGGCACCCGTGCCGTTAACCGGTGGCGACGCACGTTACGCCTTCGGCAAATTCTCCCCCGACGGGCGGTTCGCGCTCCTCTCCCATAAAGGATACGCCACGATCGAACTGGTTGAGATGGCCACTTCCAAAAGCTCAATTATCACATCCAACACCCCAGGTGCCGGATGGGGAATGAGATGGAATGGTTCAGGTGACCGCTTCATTTTCAAAGTTAACGGAGCTGATCAGGCCGGTAACAAGACCGTGGGACTCTTTGAGTATACCGACGGCACCGGACTCACGAAAGTTGCTGATCTCGATCCAGCAGCTAATAACCTCGCCTTCTATTCACTGAACGGAAACGGGATCACAACGGAAGGCAGTAACGGACAACCGCAGATCATAAGAAACAGTGAAACTGCTGCCGCGATAAATTACTACATTACAAATGGTAAATTGAAGATCATCGACCCGGCAGGAAAACTTTCCCCCGGCACTCCGGCGATGGTAGAACTGAAAGAGAACGTCCTCTTCGCGGAGTGGTCACCTTCGGGTAAACGGCTCGCTCTCCATTCCGCCGGTGAAGGTATAACCGTGTTCGATCTTGCAACAGGTTCTGCTCACAGATTTCCCGGTTCAGAGTACCCTTCATGGATAAATGATGATTATCTGACTTACATGGCAACGGAAGATGACGGCTATACCATGCTGAACAGCGAGGTGATAGTTGCCAAGTATGACGGTTCAGAGTCGGAGATCGTAACCCGTGATTTCTCGCCTGCCGCCATGTGGCCTTCGGCCGACCGTAACGGGAATCTTATGTTTACCGGGGCTGATGGCAGATTATACCTGATGAAAATTGATTTCCCGAGAAATTAATGAACCATTTTTCGTACTTTTACATTTTTATTTTTGGTAAACATTTCAATTAATCACGAGGCACAAAAGGTTAATGGGACCAAGGAGAAATTTTAAAACCATCCCGGAATTATTCAGGATTCTGGTGGACGAGTATGGCAAAGAGCAATCTAAACCCATGCTCAGTTACAAGGTCGACAAAGAGTATGTGAACATTACTTACCAGCAGTTCAAGCAGGAAGTGGAACTGATGGCTCACGGGTTGCTTTCCATCGGTCTCTCTGCCGGCGAAAAGGTCATACTCCTCGCTGAGAACCGTCCTGAGTGGATGATGTTCGACTTTGCCATTCTTGGAATTGGTGCTGTTGACGTTCCTTTGTACCCTTCACTTACCCCCGCTGACATTAAGTTTATCGTCAATAATTCCGAGTCGAAGGTGGTGATCGTTTCAAACAAGTTGCTCCTTTCGAAATTCCTGAAAGTCAAGGATGAGTGCCCCGGAGTTGAGAGTATCATCGTGATGAACGAGAAGGATGCCGACACTTCAGTTTCAGGTCTTTATTCCCTTAACCGGCTGAAACAGATGGGTGAGGAGCACCGGAAATTCAATCCGGGGATGTTCTCTGAACTCAATGAGAAAGTCAGGGAGTACGATACCTGTACCATCATCTATACTTCGGGGACCACCGGCGAACCCAAGGGAGTGCTTCTTACACACCATAATATTATTTCCAACGTGCTTGGTGCACTCGAGTCGATCCACGTGACTCAAAATGAAGTGTTCCTTTCATTCCTCCCCTTGTGCCATATTTTTGAGAGAATGGCAGGGTTTTACCTCGCCCTTGCCTCGGGTAGTCACGTTGCCTTCGCGGTTAGTATCGAAACTGTTCCGCAGAATATGACGGAAGTGAAGCCGACACTTATGACCGCGGTTCCCCGCCTTTTTGAAAGATTTCACGCGAGAGTTATTAAGACAGTGGAAGCCGGTCCGGAGAAAAAGCAAAAGATCTTTCACTGGGGCGTCGATATTGGCAAGCAATACGCAGCCGCAAAAAAGAAAGGGAAAGTACCTTTTGCCCTGGCTGCCAAATTCAAGGTTGCCGATACGCTGGTACTGAAAAAGATCCGCGAAAGAACCGGTGGAAGACTCAAGTTCTTCGTCTCCGGCGGGGCGGCACTTCCTAAACATCTCGGAGAATTTTTCGAGGCATTGGGAATTCTTATTCTTGAAGGTTACGGTTTAACCGAATCATCCCCTGTAATCGCCGTTAACCAGGAAAAAGCATACAAGTTCGGCGCGGTCGGCAGGATCATCCCCGGCGTGCAGGTAAGGATCGCGAAAGAACACCCCGATGACCACGACGGCGAGATACTCGCCAAGGGTCCGAATATCATGCAGGGTTATTACAAACTCCCGGAAGAAACCGCTGCCACCATTAAAGACGGCTGGCTTCACACCGGTGATATCGGTTATATCGATGAAGATGGATTCCTTTTCATCACCGACAGGAAAAAGAACCTCTTTAAAACCTCCGGTGGAAAGTATGTTGCCCCGACTCCGATCGAGAATCTTTTCCTCACAAATAAATATATTGAGCAGTTTGTGCTGATCGGTGATAAGCGCACCTTCCTTAGCGCGCTTATCGTACCTGATTTCGACAATCTAAAAGAGTTCGCCAAATCAGCGAACGTTCAGTACGTTGATATCCCCGATCTTCTGAAGAAAAAGGAAGTGATACAGCTCTACGAAAAGGAGATCGTGCAGATCCAAAAAACCCTCGCCAACTATGAAAAAGTGCGCAAATTCGCGCTTATGGAGCGGGCATTCACAATCGAAGACGGTGAAATGACACCTTCACTCAAGATCAAGCGTAAGGTGGTTGAGAAGAAATACGCCGATGAGATTGAGAGGATGTACGCGTGACAGTGGTCAGTGGTGAGTGATGAGTTATGAGTGATGAGTTATGAGCGATGAGTTATGAGCGATGAGTTATGAGTTATAGCCCACAATCTGTATGACCGGGAACAATTTATGAGGCCACTTTTTTATTCTTTTTTGATCCTGTTTCTTTTAGTGAAAAGCGCTGCCCCACAAGGCGGCGCTTTTTGGCAAAGACCCGGAATTGATATTTTCCCCCACATTTCATACTTCGATCAGTACGTAAACTCCCGATATCTACCCGAAACCTGGGGTGGCACCTTCACTTCTGAAGACGTGAAAAAACAGGTGAAGGAGAATTACAGGATGCTGAAAGAGGCAGGGTTCACCCACACTGTTTCGTTTGCCGATGAGTTTTCAACTGATCCATCAATCAATCCCGGATTAAAGATATTTGATCGCCATATCGAATGGTCAGCTTTCGATCCTATGGAAGGGAGTGACCTCCCCGGCAAGTATATCTTTTCTCAGGCTCAGGATCCGGAGTTATACCCGTTCAGAGTGGCGGGGGAATTGCCGGCAGGTCTGGGGATGGAAAGCAATAACGGATTCGGGAACGGTCAAACGCGATCGATCTGGGTGAATAACCCCCTTCCTGATCTCACCCCCGGATGGGTGACACTCCCACTGGTGGGAAAAGATCAACAGAATGGAGATGAATGGCTGCGGACCGCTTCACCCGAAGACGGAACGGGTTACCTTTTTTATGCCAAAATCAACAGAACCCTCTTCACATCTTCAGACCCTTTGACTTTCTTCATCGATGCCTCGGCCGGGGAAACCAAGCTTCATGACACCTCGCTGGTTCTGACCATTTTCGTCAGGTCTTCCACGATGAAGGAGATTGAGGGTGCCGGTGGGAAGAAGACTTCTGAACCCTTCACTTCGAAAGAGTTTAAGATCCGTTTCAAGGATTTGAAGGGAAAAGTACCCCGGATATTGAGGTTTTCAGGCGATCAAATCGATTTTTCTAAAGCCGGAATTTTTGAGAATCAGATCGAGGTGGCGGCGTATTACCACGGGGCGGGTCAAGTCAGTGTAAGATCCTTTTGGTTTGCCGACAAGGGGTATCTTGATCTGGCTGAAAACCGGGTGATTCTTGACCAGGTGAAAAGGGCGATCACCGCGAAACTTGAGAAGTATAAAGACAACCCCCTGTTTGAATCATTCTACACCGATGAACCTTACCTCCTCACCACCGCCGTAAGAAAATTATATACCGAAATAATCCGCGGTGTAAAACCCCGTACTCCGGGGCGTTCACTCGATATCGCGACTGTTTCTGGAGCCGTGTGGATGTGGAACCTTATGTTCGACCGGAAAAACTCAATTATCGAAGAAGATGGAAAGAAGTTCTTCCGTAATTTTCTGATTTTCGACTATTACCCGCTACGCTGGTTCATTAAAAACGGCTGGCAGGATCAACGCCGGCTTCAACAGGCTTTTGACGAGTTGATAGAATACCCGTATGAGAGAATAACACCCCGTGACGGGAAGGAAGACCCGTATCAGTATATAGGTTATTTGCAAACCATACTTGCCGCCCAGAATATGACCCCTGATGATCTCACGGATGACGTCCCCATTTTTCAGACTATTCAAGTATCGGGATCAAAGCAGATCAAACGATCCGGTGGCAAGCTCTCTTACAATCCCCACCCGCTGGATCACAGGGTACCCACGCGATATGAAATATTCGCCATGGGAAATCTCGCGATCGCTTACGGAGCCACCGGACTGATGTATTACATGGTTCCTTCAAGGATCGATCCACTGCCTCCCGGTGACATTGTCTACAATTACGGGACTTACGGACTCTTTGATGATCCGGGGAATATCTACAATGAAAACGACACCAATGTGTGCACGCACAGGGCCGGTGTTCCACAAGTGCCAAATCAGCGCTATTACGCGGTTCAGGATTTTATATCCGGATTAAGTAAATTCAGCGATCACCTTCTCCGTTTACATTGGGTGAACGGTTACTCCGCGAACCTTAACAGATACCGTGTTACCGGCCGCGACAACTGGATAGAGCGTGTTGTCTCATCTTCACCTGACGAAGGTGAGACCGACGAAACCCCGTTTGTTGAAGTGGGGCTCTTCCGGCAATTGAACGGCGGTAGAACTGCCCTCGAACCTGATTCGTTGTGGCTGTTTGTGGTAAACAAATTATGCGACGTAAACGGACAAAATTCATCCGAAGGAAACCGGCAGGTCAAAATTGAGCTGAAGAAAAATTTTGAAACCGGTTTTAAGGAATACGAAGTTTTTGACCTTTCATCGGGCACACCAACCCTTTTGGCGGAATACACTTCAGGAACCCCGGAGATCGGAATACAACTGAATTCGGGACGCGCGGCATTAATTCTATTGAGAAAGAAGCAGACAAAATGAGCAGAAAAGAATACTGGATAACAAAACTTGGGCTCCTCCCCCATCCCGAGGGTGGTTTTTTTAAGGAGTCTTACAGATCAACGGAGTCAATCCCCGGGGCTTCACTTCCTGCCCGGTATGGGAGCGACCGTGTTTTCGCCACTCAAATATACTTCATGCTCGTAAAGGGTAACTTCTCTGCTTTTCACAGGGTGGCATCCGACGAAACCTGGCACTTTTACGATGGCGTGCCCGTTCGTCTGCATTTGCTTGATCAGTCAGGTCACCAAACGGTCTTGCTCGGGATTGAAGGAGGCATGGAGCCACAATTCACGGTTCCGGCGGGTACATGGTTCGCGGCAGAGGTGGAAGATGAGGGTGAATTTTCACTTGCAGGATGCTCGGTGGCACCGGGATTTGACTTTGCCGATTTTCAGATGGCGAGCAAGGAAGAACTTTACAAGCAGTTCCCTTACGAAGTGGTTAACAGGTTGTGCAGGGAATAAAAAAAGCCGCGCTTAAAAAAACGCGGCTTGGGTAATAAATGGCACCGTTGATTCTTAGTGGTGTTTCAGTTTGTGAACCAGGTCAAATTCAATCTGCTCTTCAGTAAAGAATGCTTCACCGTAACCTTTTCCTATCCTGAATCCGTAGAGCTTTGCTCTTGCCTCGATGAACTCAAGAAAATCCCTTTTGCTAATGAAAGTTTCGGGTTCTTTGTTCTTCGGATCGAAGAACTGGGATGAGAAGGCTTTCACTGCTTTCATTTTGGTTTCGAATGTCTCGGTAATGTCTACTATGAAAGAAGGCTGGAACTCGTAGGTTTGCATGTAATAGTAGAGGGCATCCGGGCGGTATGAGTGCTGAAGATGTTCATTCTCATAGGTATGGATCTTTCCAACTCCTGAGTAGAAGTAGGCCTTCTTAACCAACTGGCTGGCAGAAATATGATCAGGATGACGATCGTTAAAATAGGGAGCGAAGATCACCTTCGGTTTGTACTTCCGGATCATATGTACAAGGCGCATCAGGTTTTCCTGATTAACTTCGATGTTTCCATCAGGCATTCTGAGATTTTCCCTAAGCTCTGCTTTAAGTATGATACCTGCCTGAATCGCTTCGTTCTGCCTGATCTCGGCGGAACCGCGGGTTCCAAGTTCACCAAGTGTCAAATCAACTATTCCGACTTTAAGTCCATGAGCTGAAAATTTGGCAATTGTACCACCCATTGAAAGTTCTGCATCATCCGGATGCGCGGCAAATACCAGGGCATCGATTCTCATGATAATTTCCTATTCAACAATTGAAAGATAACGGTCAACTTCCGGAATTAACGGTGACCTTGAATAATCTGTTTTCAGGGAGATGAGAAGCTCTTTTGCCTGTTCTTTTTTGTCCATTTCAACGAGAACGATAGCTGCGCTTAGAAGATACTGCGCGTTCATGGGGTTTTCTTTTGAGAAAGAGGCAGCCTTTTCATAACTGTCAACTGCTTTGTCAAACTCTTTCTTGCCTTCAAAGTAACCGGCTTTACCAACTTCAGCAGCGGCTTTAAAGATCGGATTACCGCCCGAGTAGTCGTCATAATATTTGAAAGCCTCTTCAAGTTTTCCGAGATAGCTGTAAGCATTGGCAAGATATATCTTGGCTGCTTCACCGTTCTCAGTACCAGAATAAGTCTCAGCGATCTTTTTCAGGCCGGTGATCTTCTTCGCGGGATCGCCATCGATCGCCTGAAGGTATGCACCTGACTCATACTGAGGCAGAACGAGTGAGAGGGCTGTACCCGCCACATCGTTATTCTGCTTTTTGTTTATGTTGTAAAATACAAGCGCCGCGATTATCACGACAAACAGCGCGATACCGCCAAAAACATATTTTTTGTTATCGTCGTACCATCCAAGAACCTTGTAATACAACTCTACAGAAGCTTCACGCTTTTCTTCTTTTGCTTTGAACTTGCTGATAGGTTTTGCCATTATTAACCTTTCTGAATTCTAAAAATTACGAACAACAAAGATAACCGTAAATTATTTAATTTCCTACACGAATATGGTTTGAATATATCCAGCCTTTCCCCTCCCGGAGAACTTCAACACGGTAAACACCTTTCTTTTTTACAACAAAACCGACATCACTCCCGACCGTCTCGTCAATCACCGATCCGTTGTGAAGCAGCCTCAATTCAGAGAGATGTGTCGGTATCAGTACACGTAGATGGACTTTGTGACCGAACGGAATCGTGTCACCCATATTGTAAGTTTTCCCCTCTGATTCAGCGAAGAACCTGAAACCCGTCGCGTCACCGTGATAGTAGTTCGCCACGAAACTTCTCCCCTCCCGGAGGGCATCGATGATCAGTCTCTCGTTTTCTTTCTGTTTCACCGGATCACCGGTGGCTTCAATTCTTGTATCAAGAAGAACGTAGGTTCTGATCGATTTGAAAAGCACTTTATAAGGGAAGACCTCCACCTCGAAAAATCCCAGAAGATTAACCCGGTGAGCGTGCGCGTCAATTCCACCTATTGCTGTAACTTTGCGCTTAAGGTTTAGCTTGTCCCATACCTGAAGTGTCTCCTCAGGAGGTCTCTCAACACTCTTCAATGGATGAACGAACGACTGGTATTTATTCTGTTCGGTCAGGTTTTCCATCCAAACCGACATATGATTCCAAATCTCGATTCCGGTAAATTCATCGATGTTCCATTCTGTCCATGGGTATGGGGGGTGTTGCTCCATAGAGTTGCGTTTTTCGTGAGGATGTGCCAGGAAACCGATACCTCCGGCATCCTTCACTGCCTTTACATACTCTTTGGCAGGGGTTCTCGTTGAGAATGTTTTGTCTATTCCGATCGCGAGGAAGTGGTTCCTGTTCTCCTTGTCGTTTATCTCACACCCGACTATCAGCAGGGTGTTTCCGTAGTAACCTTCATATCCTTCATCCTTGGCACGGAGGGTGTTATGATCGGTCAGGATAATAAAATCGAGCCCTGACTCATTCGCGATGTTCGCGATCTCCCTTACATCTCCCGAGCCATCGGAAAATTTTGAATGTATGTGAACGGAGCCGGAGTAGGTGTACAAAGTGTCAGGTATTAGGTGTTAGGTATTATTTAAAGTGGTTGAGCTGAATATAGCTCATGAAACAGTAACGAAACTTACTAAACAGCGGTCATATAATCAATTAAAATATTGATGCCGGTAACGGGGGTTGCACACCCGGCAGGAATTATTGCCGTGAAGAATTTGTTATCCATAAAAAAAGATAAGTGTAAACCGCTAGCGACATGATTTAAGAACAGTACACAGGAGTTAAGATCGTGCCCGAAAACACGAAAATGACCGTTGAGATATGGAGCGACATCGCTTGTCCATTCTGTTATCTCGGTAAAAAGAAATTTGAAAGATCACTCGAAAATTTTGAAAACAGGGATCAAATAGAAGTCATCTGGAAAAGCTTTCAGCTTAATCCGGATCAGAAGACCGACCCCACTGCAAGTCTTACAGAATACCTTGCGCGGGAAAAAAACTGGGATCCCGCGATGGTGGAACAGACATACGAGAGAATATCTGAATCAGGAAAGAATTACGGGATAAGCTACGATTTCAGCAGCGCGGTACCGGCTAACACCCTGAAAGCGCACATTCTTCTTCACCTTGCCAAAAAGGGGGGTAAACAAAACGAAGTTAAAGAATCACTCTTTGAAGCCTACTTTGCTGAAGGGAAAAACGTTGATGATCCGGCGGTTCTCGCCGGGATAGCTGAAAAGCACGGACTTGCAACAAAAGAGCTTGAGCAGTCATTTGAGGATGAAGAACTCATCTATGAGGTGAGACAAGATATCTACGAAGCACGACAGCTCGGTATCACGGGTGTCCCATTCTTCGTATACAACGGGAAATACGGGATCAGTGGCGCGCAGGATGACCGCCTTTTCACCGGCACCCTCCAAAAATCATTCGATGAATGGCAATCCCCCAATAATTAACAAAAAAAAAGAGGGCTGATCCTTCAGCCCTCAAATTTCATCCTTCAAAAATTCAGCCTTCACCCTTCAGTCCACCGCAGGCGGATCACCCTTCAAAACTTAAACTCATCAATTATCTTCTGAATTTCCGCTTTCGAGAGGGTTTTGGGTTCCGTGCTGTCCTCTTTTTCCTCAGCCGGCTTCGAGGATTGACTTCCTTTGAACGGTTCGTTTATCACGGGGTTGCCCGCGCGCGCGCGGAGGCGTTCCTCAATCTCCTGCAAGTAGCTGTTCGACCGTGTTACGGTCTCGCCCATGCCGGAAACAGTGCTCCCCTGATTAACCGGGTTCACTTCAAAAGCCAGGTACTTGATATTCATCAGATGCTTGGCAGAAACGTTTTCAGAGATTATCGAACCTCCCCACGTTCCGGGGCCAAGAGTAAGAGATGGAAGCAAGGCAGTTGTATAACCTACCGCTCCAATCGACGAAACCGTGTTGCAGAGGATCCTGAAAGCAGGTTTCTCGAGCGCGAACTTCATAATAACTTCCTGATCGTTTGAGTGGATCACCATCGTGTGGCCGACACCGCCGAATTGCAGCAGGTCGATACATTTATGGCAACCTTCCAACCAACCGTCGACTGTGTAGAAAGCAAGAATCGGTGAGAGTTTTTCGTAAGAAAGTGGCTCACTTTTGCCGACAGCCTCACACTCTGCGACAAGAACAGTAGTGTTTTCAGGTACACTGAATCCGGCATACTGCGCTATCCATGTGGCCGGTTTACCGACGATCTCGGGGTTTATTCTCCCGGCATTCAGAATCGCGTTTCCGAGTTTTTTCTTCTCATCACCGTTCACGAAGTAACATCCAGCGGCTTTTGCCTCTTTGATCACTTGCTCGCGGATTGACCTGTCAACGATCATCGCCTGCTCAGAGGAGCATAGGGTACCGTTATCAAATGTTGTTCCATAAACAATATCAAGCACTGCCTTCTTTACATTGGCAGTTTTTTCAATGAACGCGGGCACATTTCCGGAGCCGACACCATAGGCGGGTTTTCCGGAACTGTAGGCAGCTTTAACCATCGGCGTGCTTCCCGTGGCGAGTATTACACCGATGTTTTTATCATGCATCAGAGCGTCCGTTCCTTCAAGAGTCGGAGTGGTGAGGCACTGCACCAAACCCTTTGGAGCGCCTGCCTTTTCTGCCGCGTCTGCAACCACCTTGAGTGCTTCGGCGGTCGAGTTCACCGTCCGGGGATGTGGCGAGGCAACAATTCCGTTGCGGCATTTAAGGGAAATGATTGCCTTGAACATCGCGGTTGATGTCGGATTGGTCGATGGCACCAAAGCGGCTACTACACCCATCGGTTCGGCAATTTTAAGAACCTTGCCATTGTGAAGACTTTCGATGACACCGCATGTCTTCAGATCTTTGATCGACTCCCAAACATTTTTTGTGGCAAACTGGTTTTTGATCACCTTGTCCTGCCACTTCCCGAAGCCACTCTCTTCACTCGCCATTTTCGCGAGTCGTTCGGCCCCGGCATACCCGGCATCCGCCATTGCTTTCACAATACGGTCAACCTGATCCTGTGAAAAATGTTTAAACTCAAGCTGGGCTTCCCTTGCTTTTCTTGAAAGCTCTCTTGCTTCCTGAATAGAGAGAAGATCTTTATCGATGTTCATTTGAATTTCCTAAAAAAATTACGTCACCAAATATATCTATAATCATGCTAACTTTCAAGGGAACTTGCTCTTTCCGCGCGGATGATCCACCCGATAACGACTCTGGCGCGCGATGGTAAAATAAATGGACGCGATTGTCTAAATTATTGATTGTTGAATGATATAAATATCTATTTTTGTGTTAAATTCAAATTCCATTAACGCGTCATTCTGAAGAGAAACCGGAAGATGTACAGGAAATCGATTGTAAGTATTTCATCAATTGCCCTGACGATCATCATCGCGACAGCATATACCGCCACCGGTCTTTTCAGCATGATGGTGACCGAGATTCCCGGGCGAATATCGATAATCTGGCTTCCCTCCGGAATCGCCCTTGCCGCCGCCATAATTTACGGCCGCCGCTCACTTTACGGCATCGCTTTGGGTGCTTTCGTTGTAAATCTTATAGGCCATACTCAAAATTACTCTCTTGTTTCAATACTATTAAGCGTGGTTGTCACTGCAGGTTCGGTTATTCAGGCTTTTCCAGGAAAAGAGGTGATCTCGAGAATTCTCAAAGGGCATAATCCTCTCGACTCCGCCAACTATGCAATAAAATACTTTTTGACCCTCCCCGTTCCCGGAGTTGTAGCCGCCTTGATCGGGGTACCCGCCCTGGTGGTTGCGGGCGCTCTCTCCCCGGACCTCGCCGGCAATTCATTTATTTTCTGGTGCATCGGTGACACCTTGGGGATGATATTTTTCGCGACACTTCTGTTGGTTGGGCAGTTGAAGACGACAGACGTTACACCCGTTCTGATATCATAAATTCTGCGCTTCTTTACGGGCTTTTGTTGATCGTCTCCATCACGGTTCTGACCCAGCTTGTCCTGCCGGTAGAATGGGATGTAAGGATCCAAGCGACCACTCTCTTTGTGGCGATCTGGATCGCCTTTAAATACGGGATCAGGGGCGCGGTGCTTGCAATAGCGATCATCACGATAGTTGGAACAACGGCGCGGTGCCCGGACAGGGCCCCTTCGCGGTTAAAGACAGCACTTACACACTTCTCCACATTCAGGTTTATATCACCGTGGTAACGGTTACACTTCTCACCATTTCAATGTCGATTGAGGCTTTCAGGAAAGCAGAAGCTGAATTGCAGAGCGCGAACAAGGTGCTTGAATCGGAGAAGGACAGAATTGAAATAGCTATGTCGATGGGAGGAATAGGAACATGGGAGTATGACCTTGCTTCCAATAAATTCCTGCCTGACCCCAACGTTTTGGAAGTCTTAAAAATTGATCTGTCAAAATATTCCGGAACTATAGAAGGCTTCCTGAAATACGTCCACCCTGAGGATCACAAAGTTATTACAAACGGCCTCCAGACACTAATACAAAGGGGAGGCACTTTCGATCTCGAGTACAGGTCAAACCCTGAACACGGCAATTTAAAATTTTTTATATCCCGCGCCCGGTTGATGATGAAGGATGGCAAACCGCACAGGTTGATGGGTGTAACAGTTGACGTGACCGAAACAAAGCAGTCGGCCCTCCGGCTTGAATCACAACGGAACGCGCTCCGGAATGCCGCCGGAATGCTCGAAAAGTTCGACGTTGAATCCGAAAACTCTTTAGGGCATATTACATCCCTCGCGGCAGCTACACTTAATTGCGGCAGGGCTGGTATCTGGAAGTTCAGTCACGACATGCGCGTTCTAAACGAGGTCGACTCCTTCAACGCGCATGATGGCAGTCACTCATCGGGTTTCAGTATCAAGCTTTCGCACTCACCATCATACATGATGGCGGTGTACCAAAGCGGGGTGATCAGCATCGAAAACACCCTGACAGATCAGCGTACCTCGGGGTTCAACGCGGAATAACTTCTGCCGAACAAGGTGTTCGCACTGCTTGATGTAATTCTTTACCGTGATTCAAAACCCGTCGCTCTACTCAGGGTTGAAGAAGTTGGCAAGCCAAGGAAATGGCTTGATGAAGAGATAATCTTCCTCTCTTCCCTCGCCGATTTTATTAGCCTCGCTTTTGAGACAAATAAAAGAAAAAAAGCCGAAAAGGAACTGTCACTCGCTAATGAGTACCTCGAAGAAACGATTAAGGAGCGGACCTCCGAGCTAAGAGCAAGCAAAAAGCTGCTTCAAGATATTCTTGACAATTCGTCTGCCATAATTTACGCGAAAGATACCGCAGGCAAATATAACATCTGTAACAACGCCTTCCTTAATGCAAGCGGTAAAAGGAAAGGTGACGTGATCGGAATGACTGACTATGATATTTTTCCAGCTCATGTGGCTCTCGAATTTAGCAAGACTGATGCAACACTTCTGGAGGGAAAAAAATCAAAACAGATCGAAGAGAGAATTTTTGTGAACGGGGAAGAAAAAACTTTTCTTTCTTTGAAGTTCCCTATGATCGGTCTCGACGGTACCCCTCACGGTGTCTGCGGAATGTCGACAGATATCACAATGATGAAAGATTTCCAGCAGGAACTGAAGGAAGCAAAGGAAGAAGCCGAAAGGGCAACCATTGCAAAAAGTCAGTTCCTTGCAACAATGTCGCACGAGATCCGCACTCCAATGAACGCGATAATAGGGCTTTCACACCTCACTTTACAGTCGTCACTCGACAAAAAACAGCACGACTATCTTGAGAAAATTGAACGCTCCGCGATCTCCCTGCTCGGAATAATCAACGACATACTCGATTTCTCAAAGATCGAAGCCGGCAGAATGGATATCGAAAATATAGAATTCGATCTTAACAAGGTGCTTGAAAACGTTGTTACCGTGATCAGCCAAAAGCATCGGAGAAAGATATTGAACTTGCAGTGCGGCTCGACCGGAATGTACCCGTTGATCTGATCGGCGATCCACTAAGAATCGGACAGATACTGACCAATTTTTGCAGCAACGCGGTAAAATTTACCGGTCATGGTGAGATAGTTATAAGCGTTGATCAGGAGTATGAAGGTATCAACGATGTAAAACTGGTTTTTAGTGTGTCCGATACCGGTATCGGGATGTCGAGAGAGCAGTCGAATTCACTCTTCAAGGCTTTCTCTCAAGCCGACAGTTCTACCACCAGAAAGTATGGTGGCACAGGGCTTGGGCTCGTGATCTCGAAAAGCTCGCGAACCTCATGGGAGGTGATGCCTGGGTTGAAAGTACCGAGGGCCACGGAAGCACCTTCTATTTCTCCGGACTTTTCGGAAAGCAGACCAGGCAGCGATTCCACGAATATTATACCCGGGTTGATATCGCCGGTAAGCGGGTGTTGATCTGTGACGACAATAAGACAGCACGTCAGATCTTTACTGAAACCCTACAGGATCTCCGGTTCAGAGTTGACGCCGTTGAGTCCGGTCAGGAAGCAATTCAGATTCTCGAGCGTGATGATGACCCTCCCTTCGATCTCCTCCTACTCGACTGGAGAATGCCCGGAATGGACGGACTCCAAACCATCGAAAAGATCCGTGGAAACAGTAAGATAAAGCATCAGCCCGTAACCATCATGGTTTCCGCGTTCAGCGACTATGAGCTGCTTGAAAAAGCACGGCAACACGGTATAGATGTGGTACTTCACAAACCGGTTCCCTATTCCACCCTCTTCGATGGCATTATGAGGGCTATTGGCAAACAGATGGAAACCGCGATGCACAAAGATGTCCTCTCTCTTGAATCGAAGGCTGACCTGACCCCGATACAGGGTGCGAGAATACTTCTGACTGAGGACAACGAAATAAACCAGCAGGTGGCATCAGAGCTTCTGGAAAGTGCAGGCTTCCTGGTTGACTTGGCGAACGACGGAAGTGAGGCAATCTCAATTCTGAACGACGAATATGATTCAGGCGGCTACGATTTGGTGTTCATGGATCTTCTGATGCCGGTTCTTGACGGATATTCAGCGACGCGTGAGATGAGGAAAAACCCCCGTTTCGCTGAACTGCCGGTGATCGCCATGACTGCCGACGCGATGTCGGGGATCAAAGAAAAATGCCTCGAAGCAGGTATGAACGATTATATAACCAAACCGCTCGATCCTCAATCGGTCTTCCGCGTAATGGTTGAGTGGATAAAACCACAAAAAAGATCTGATACTTACACACCAATAGTCGCGATGAAGGAAGAGACTGTTCAGGTGACACTTCCGGATCTCGAAGGGTTCGATACCCGTCTCGGGTTGCTGCGGGTGAACGCGAATGTAAAACTCTACAAAAACCTTCTTCTGAAATTTCTTGAGTCGAATGAGAGCGCGGTGGATGATATAAGGGGTAATTACAACTCCGGAGATAAGGAAACAGCGATAAGAATTGCACACACGCTGAAAGGTGTCGCCGGGAATCTGGGTCACGAAATTCTTCAGGAAGAAGCTGCCAAGGTGGAGCAGGAGCTTAAAAACAATCCCTTGGCTGACCTTGACATGCTCCTCGGAAACCTCGAAAACGTACTCTCGCCCGCGCTGAAAGAGATCAGCAGATGGAAGAAGGTGCTTGAAGATGGTAAACCCAATGACTCCTCATCCTCCGTTTCCGGTGAGGTAGACATGGAACTTCTGCGAGAACTCTGCTCTGAACTCGAAGACCTCCTCAAATCAGATGACTTTGAAGCTTCGTATAAAATAGAAGAAATTATAGGCATGCCGGGTATCCACGGATTTGCCGGCCCCCTTAAACAGATGATCAAAAAAATTAAGAAATACGATTTTGAAGCCGCCCTGGAAGATTTTTATCAATTTAAAATGGAAGCCTTCAAAAACGAAATGCAAATGAATGGAGATTAATGTGGACCTTGCAGCTGCAAGAATTCTTATTGTTGATGACACGCCTGAGAATATCGACCTCCTTGGTGAACTTCTTTCAGGTTATAAGAGAAGTGTCGCCCTGAATGGTGAAAAAGCACTTAAAATCGCGACCGGACCCAATACTCCGGATCTCATCCTTCTTGACGTGATGATGCCCGGAATGGACGGGTTTGAAGTCTGTAGAAGATTAAAAGCGGACGAAAAAACGAGAGACATCCCCGTGATATTTATAACTGCAAAAAATTCAGTTGAAGATGAAACACAGGGTCTCGAATTGGGAGCGGTCGATTTTATTCCCAAGCCAATCAGTCCACCGGTAGTGCTCGCGAGGGTAAAAAACCATCTGAGGCTTAAATTCTTCAGCCAGATGCTTAAGTCGAAAAACCTGGAACTCGCGG
Source organism: uncultured Ignavibacteriaceae bacterium (assembly GCA_964625575.1). Taxonomy (GTDB): domain Bacteria; phylum Bacteroidota; class Ignavibacteria; order Ignavibacteriales; family Ignavibacteriaceae; genus UTCHB3. The sequence continues at coordinate 53,417 of CAZVBQ010000015.1, forward strand.
AACGTAACCAGTACATCACAGATAGTATCCGATATGCCCAGAAAATTCAATCGGCCATTCTTCCTAATCATAAAATGCTCGACAGATCATTGATCAACGGTGATGTGATCTTTAAACCAAAGGATATAGCAAGCGGCGATTTCTTCTGGTGTGCCGAAGTTGAAGGGTTGGTGTTTGTCGCCGTGGTCGACTGTACCGGGCATGGTGTACCCGGGGCCTTCATGTCGATGATCGGGAACACATTGCTTAACGACATAGTAAAGATTAAAAAGTTACCGACCCGGGAAGGATCCTTGAAATGCTCGACCAAGGGGTGAACCTCGAAATGAACAAGGAAGAAAACACGGATACCATGGATGGCATGGATGTTGCCATTTGCGCGATAAATAGAAATGAATCCAGGCTCGATTTCGCCGGAGCTTACAGACCACTTTTATACATGGACAATGGCGACCTGATGGAAGTAAAGGGGACAAAGAAATCGATTGGTGATCCTAAAAAAGAGAATCATTTTGTAACCACTTCCATAAAATTGGACGGTTCGACCGTTGTGTATCTCTTCTCTGACGGACTTGTTGACCAGAACAATGGCACCGGTGAGAAGTTTGGCCTCCAGAATCTTCGTGAATTCATCAAGAAGAAGGCGACTCTCCCCATTAGTAAACAAAAAGAGCTGCTTAATAAAATCATCGACGACTTCATGGGAGATGAGATTCAGCGCGATGATATTACAGTGGCAATATTTAAACCAACCGATTAACAATGAACACCGGCGCAACACAGAACAACGAGGAAATTTACCGTTACGAGGGGCCCTGCCCCGGAAGCGTGATCCAGGCGGCAGTGGATGTTATAACTGACTTTTTTGACGGTGGTGCCACCTCTGGAACGGGAAAACGCCTGTCGGCAGCGGCTATTGAATTGATCCAGAACATCGGGTTTTACTCGGATGAAAAGACTGTTCTTGATGGTGAGCTTACCGGAATCGGCTCATGCGTCATCAGCCAGATGAACGGTGCATTCTTGATCGAGACTAAAAACAGGATCACGCCTGAGAAATTCAAGAAGTTCGTTCAATGGATAGACAAGCTTAACTCCATGACCAGGGACGAGCTTAAACAACTCAGGAGGGAGCTCCTGAAAAATGGAGCCCCTTCGGGCAATCGCGGTGCCAATATCGGACTGCTCGATATCATACGCAGAGGCGCGATCGTGACAGTCTCGGTTGAAGAGTCAGTCGGGCTTACATGTTTAATCACAAAAGTAAAAATAACAGAGGAACAAAATGGATAATCTGGTTATCGCCAAAACAAAAAGCACGCCCGGTATCGACTTCCGTGTTGAAGGCGGGCAATTAAATATCGAAGGGTCTTCTTATCCCGAGAACACCCGAGATTTCTTTGAGCCTGTCATAGGCTGGATCAACAAGTTCATGCTGGAGGAGACAGCTCCTCTTACATTGAATTGCAAAATTGACTATCTCAATTCTTCGTCGATCAAATTTCTTTCGGATATTTTCGATAAACTTTAAACTACAGTAAATATGGAGTTGATGTAACTGTTAACTGGTATTACAAGAGCAACGATGAAGACATCCTGGAGATGGGAGAAGACCTTAAAGAGGATACAAACCTGAAATTTAACCTGATTGAGATGTGAGGAAAAAATGGAAGAAAACAAGATCAACTCCGGAAGCGAAAACCCTGTTGAAGAGACATTCGCGGAATTTATAAAGTATCAGGAGAGAATAGCACGGGTGGCTTCACAACAAGCTGGTGATCCCTTCTATTTCTTGAGGGAATACCAAATGCTTGCCGAACAATACGACAAGCTTCTGCGCACATCGATCAGAATGGCGAAGATCAGCGACCGTGTTCAGGCGAAACTGATGAAATTCAAAGATTCAGTTGAGTCAGGCAAGACCGGTATCTAATCCTTTCAGGATATTTTTACATCTTTCGGCGGCTTCATCAAAGTCGTAGGTCCGGATAAGTTTTGACACTTCGTGAAGTTCGTCATGTAAATGACCTGTTCCTGTCAGAAGTGTAATTTCCCCGATCATTTCGATTGCCCTGAAATCGCTTTCGGTTATGAGTTTAATCAATGAGGCGAGCATGGTTTTCATAACTGTCATGTCAAGCTGAACCGGCATGGCGGGGGCAGACGAAGTGACATCGGGACCCAGTTTTTGGCGGAGTTCATCCATAACCGCTTTGAATGCTGCTTCAAATTCAGAAATTAACAACTCATTACCTGTAAGCGACTGTTTGAGTGCCTGCTCGAGTTTTAACGCCGTCTCATATAAAAGTTTCGCTCCAAGGTTAGAAGTCACCCCTTTTACAGTGTGAACGGTTCTCACCGCGAGTTCACTGTCGCCGGCACTCAATGCCTCATGTAAAACGTGCAGGGTTGAAGTGTTGCTCTCGAGGAACGTTCGAAGAAGCTTTATGTAAAGTTTTCTGTTTCTGTTCACACGGAGAATACCCTCATTAACGTTAATGTTCCCTAACTCCGGAATCTCCTCCTCAGCGGCGGCAGTTTCCGGTTTCAGGATATCCGGTGCCAACACCGGGACGGGTGACGAAGGTTGTATCCACTTTACAAGAGTGCCGAACAATTCATCAGGATCGATGGGCTTTGTTATATAGTCCTGCATCCCTGCTTCAAGACATTTTTCTTTGATTCCTGTCATCGCGTCAGCAGTCATTGCTATAACAGGTAGATCATCGAACTCAGGTAGTTTCCTGATCTCGCGCGTGGCAGTATAGCCATCCATGATCGGCATTTGAAGATCCATGAGTACAATCGAGTAATAATTTGGCGAACCCTGAGCGCGGATTTCCTTAAGCGCTTCTTCACCATTGTCGGCCATTTCCACTTCCAAGCCCTTGTCTTGCAGAAATTCGGTTGCCACTTGCTGGTTGATGTCGTTATCCTCGGTAAGAAGTATCCTTGCCCCCTTGATCGCTTCAAGCTCACCGGCGAACCTGTTCGCTTTTATCTTGCGCGCCCTGCGGTGGAAACCCTGCTTGCCGAACACTCCCATTATTGAATCAAAAAGCAGAGAAGAGGAAACCGGTTTAGTGATGAATCCCTTTATCCCTATTTCATGGGCTTTCGCTGCTATTTCTTCCCTTCCGAATGAGGTGACCATTATAATGGTTGGTGTTTCCTTTCTATGCGCGAGGATCTGTTTTGAGGTTTCAAGACCGTCAATCCCCGGCATCCTCCAGTCGATTATCACCAGGTCAAAGCCCTCTTCACTGCTCTCTATGGTCTTGATCGCCTCGTATCCTGAATTAACCTTGGTTACTTTGAACATCATCGACTCGAGCATTTCAGAGAGTATCATCCGTGCCGTGTCATTGTCATCACACACGAGAACCCGTAATCCCCGGAGATCGACCGATGGAACCAGCATTTCCCTCTTCTGGTTTTGCTGAACCCCGACGAGCGCGGTGAAGTAGAAACTGCTTCCCTTCCCGGGTTCACTCTCAACCCACACTTCCCCACCCATAGGCTCCGCGAGTAATTTCGAAATGGCGAGTCCCAGACCTGTACCGCCATACTTGCGTGTGGTTGAACTGTCTGCCTGCTCAAATTTGTTGAAAATTTTATCAAGCTGATCTTGAGTCATACCGATCCCGGTATCCTTCACCGCGAATTGAAGTCTGACCTTGTCGCCGGTCGTTCCCGCCATTCTTACGTTCACGAAAACCTCACCGGTTTCAGTGAACTTAACGGCGTTGCCGCAGTAATTGGTAATTATCTGCGTGATTCTGAGGGGATCGCCGATAAGAAAATTCGGTACGTCCTTCTCTACATGAATGCTGAACTCCAGCCCTTTCTCTTGAACGCGGTTTGCAACCAGATTGGAAACAGTATCCATGATGCTTTCAAGATCAAACTCAATCTCCTCTATTGTCAGTGTACCCGCCTCAATCTTTGAGAAATCGAGAATATCGTTGATAATACCGAGAAGCGCGACCGCGGACCTCTCAACTTTTATCAAATAATCAAGTTGCTTCTTGTCAAGATCGGTTTTAAGGGCAAGCTGGGTCAGCCCAATGATCGCGTTCATCGGGGTTCTGATCTCGTGCGACATGGTTGCTAAAAACTGGCTTTTCGCGACGGTCGCCGATTCAGCCGCGTCCTTCGCTATTTGCAGTTCTTTTTCGAATCTTTTAATGTCAGTGATGTCGATTATCGAACCGACAAGGCAGTCTTCACCCTTGTAAACGATCGGGGTGAATGAAACCAGCGAATCCCGTACCTCACCTGTTCCATACCGCTTGAACTTTACTTCCGCGTTTCTTAGAATACCTTCAGTTGTCAGGGTTGCTGTCAGTTCATCCCTTCTGACGGGATCGACATACCAGTCCCGGGCTTTTACATGTAAGAAATCCTCTCTTTTCACGCGATGGAACTCTGCCATTGCCTCATTGAACCTGACAACCTGGCCTGTTCTGATATTTGTCATGGCAGTCGGGATCGGGAGTGAGTCAACTATCCTCTCAGCAGCCCGGGTGGCCAGCATCAGTTCTTTTTCAGTTGCCTTCCTCGCGGTGATATCCTTGAAGAATATAACAGCCCCCAATATCTCACCATCCTTGATTATTGGATTTGTGGTGTATTCCACTTCAATACCTGAGCCGTCGGCTCTGAAGAAATACTCTTCTGCTTCCTTGGTAATCTCACCAATATGGCAGCCCTGTAACCCGGACATTCATCCTGGGGGTAAGGCGAACCATCGCGCTTAGAGTGGTGAGTGACAGCGTGCAGTGACTTCCCGATAAGATCTGTGGATTTATAACCTAAAACAGCGAGCGCGGCAGGATTTACGAAAGTTGTTTTCCCTTCCGTGTCGATCCCCATGATCCCTTCACCCGCGTTCTCAAGTATCAACCGGCTCTTTTCTTCAGCTTCAGAAAGTGCCTTTTCAGTAAATTTAAGCTCCAGAACACTTTCTTCAAGTTCTTTCGTGCGTGACTGTACTTTATCCTCAAGTGTCCGGTTAAGTTCGATGATGGCGTTTTCGGCTTTAACCTGTTCTGTAATATCCCCGACAGTTCCTACAATCCTGGCAGCCTCTCCGGATTCCATCTGCTCAACCACGATTCCTCTGGTTAAAACCCATACAATTTCACCATCTTTCTTTTTCATCCTTGAGCGAAAAGTGAAACCGGAACCGCGGGAAATTGCGGCTTGCATAAGGGCCATGGTTGATTCCCTCTCTTCCTCGTGGATCAGTTCGTTCCATGTCTGTCTTGAGGGCTGAAACTCACCCGGGAGATAACCAAGCAGTTCAAACAAGCGGTCGCTGAAGTATATCTCATCAGACGTGAGGAAATAGTCAAAAATACCTTCATTCGCGGCTATGAAAGCGTACTTCAAGCGATGAGTCACCTCCAGGCGCTCTGTCTGCTTGGTGTTGATCGTTTCGATCATCCCATTGTAGCTACGGATCAGCATCCCTATCTCATCATCGCTGAATTTTCCTGTAAACGGTTCAGGCTTGTCTCCATTTTGCGCGGCTACCGCCACCGCGAGTGAGTTGACCGGTCTCAGCATACGGGACGATAAATAGAAAATCACCAACGTCACCACACCGAACGTGATTCCAAAAAGTAGGAACAAATGAGTGTGCCGGTCATGTATCGAAGCTGTCAATTCATCCTTGAACACCATCATTGCCAAACTCCAGCCCGTGTTATGGACCGGCTGATAATATGCCCAACCATCACGGTCTGAGCTGATGACAGATCTGACCTTCTCTTTGCCATGCTCCCGGTTGATCATCTTCCTGCCGAGACGCGCGTAGTCCTCCACTTCGTAATTTGAAATCCGCGAAGTAAGCATGTTCTGGTTCAGGATCATCTCAGATCGGCGATGAAAGATAAAGGTGCCGGTACTGTCGATGATCATTACCCTCATCGATTTATAGTAACTCGAGTCAATAAACTCCTTGAAACCTGATATGTCGATCAGTACTGACGATTCTCCGATAAATTTGTCATCTTTTATAATAGGAACATTAACACGGCAGGCTACTTTTCCCGTGACCACGCTTCTGAACGGAGGGTCCCGGTAAGTTTTTTTTGTTTTTTTCGGTATCTGATACCAAAGCGCTTCAGGCTTTGTGTAATCAATCGTGGGGTATAATTGTTCGTTGGTAATCTTCGAGTCGATTTTTGTCGCGGCGATCAGAGTATACCGTCCGAAATATTCTTTTTCGAACGCGAACCGGGATGAAACGACATATTTGCTTTTTGAGAGATCAGCACGGACTGAAAGATAAGCTTCTTCTTCTGTTACCTTTTCAGAATTTTGCACATATTCAGCGCCATATTGTGCAATGGTTTCAACCTGCTAAAGGATGTTGTAAACCCTTTTTGCCATCTCGTCGCTGAGCAGTGACATGTGATAGTCAATTTCTGTGATCGCGTCGTTATCTGAAACCGAGGTTAGAATGTAAAAACCTGTTCCCCCGACTATTACTATCGGCAGAATGATCGCTATTATAAGTTTGTATTTTATGGAGAAGGTGTTTTTCATTTCAATCAAATCAATTCTCATCAACAGTTAATATACAGATAAAAATAATATAGAACGTCTATTTTTCGACAAACGCAATTTCAAACGGTTAATAGCTGAACAAGTTTAATTTCCCCTCAATTTCTCGTTTTTAGTTTTTATCAGATCGTTAATAACTCGTAAATTGAGGGTTGATTATTTTGAATTAATTACTGCCGTCGATTGTTCTTAATCGAAAAGAAAGGTACACAATTGAACGAAAAAACTAAAATTCTGGAACTGTTCGACAATCAGAATTCACACAGAAACTACAGGATCATCCACACAGCGCATGAGTTTACATCTGTCTGCCCAAAAACGGGGCACCCGGATTTTGCCACAATGACTTTCGAGTACATTCCTGAGAAATACTGTGTAGAGCTTAAGTCACTTAAACTTTACCTTCAGTCATTCAGAAATGACGGTATCTTTTACGAAAATGTCACGAACAAAATAGCTGATGACCTGATCGGCATGCTTCAACCCCGTTACTTTAAACTGACTGCCAACTTTTCAGTCAGGGGCGGCGTTTCTTCCGTGATCATCGTTGAACACAAAGCAGAAGGTTTCGCAGAGTGACGTCATGAAAGTTGGTGACCACCGGACAGGGTACGATCTGAAAGAACTTGTAAAAGAATTTTTCTCTCCCGGCGAGATAATCAAAAATGGACTCGGATGTTCCTACAGGTTCAGCCTTGAAATCGAGAGATTGATCGCTTCCACAAGCAACGGAAGCCAATTCAATTTTGCTGTTGTCTCCGGTGGTTCACTCGCGAGAAGAGAACTTGCTCCCTTCTCCGATCTTGATATCACAATTATCTCTCTTGACGCGAAATCAGACTCTGCCTCGATCTCGCAGTTTGTCACCGACATGTGGGACGCGGGGCTGGAGATATCACACACCGTCAGGGAGCTTTCCGACATTGAAACCTCCGCGCAGAACGACCTGCACGTCTTCACTTCCCTTCTCGAAACTTCTTTTATCTGTGGAAATGAATCCGTGTATGAAATGTGGCTTGACGGGATCGAAAAGGTGTTCACGCCCGCGTTAAAGATGAAGCTCTTCAAGGATCTTGTTGAAGACATGGAGCGCAGGTATGAAAAACACGGCGCTTCAAGCAAGATGCTCGAGCCAAATGTAAAGCTTTCAAATGGTGGGCTGCGCGATTTTCAACTGCTGGAGTGGATTTACATTCTCGCCACCGCCAAACCTTTCCGGCGGATTGACGGGCTTTCTCAATCAGAACTATTCATCAATTCCATTTTTGAAGAAAAGCCTTTCCCGATCAATGAGATCACCCGCCTCCTCCGCAGCTACAAATTCCTGATCACCATACGAAACCTTCTCCACCTTACAGCCAACAGAAAAAATGACCGGCTCGATTTTGACGCGCAGGTTACCCTCGCGGCAATTCTTGAGTATGACGGTGGTTTTCAGGCCTTCATGAAAGATTTTTACGCCTCGACTGTGGTTGTGAACAGATTCCTGAAGTCGTTCCTCAAACACTACAGCAAAATACTCTTCCCCTCCCCCAGCCCGGCACTGGCAATTGATCTTGATGAAAATTTTTACCTCCTTGGCGACCTGATCTACTCGAGGGAAGAAGAGTATCTTTCGATCGAAATGATAATGAAGGCTTTCTGGCTTAAATGTGACCAAGGGTCTCAGTTCGATGAAAAATTGCGTTCCACAATAGTTGCAAGCCTCGATTCAGGTGAAGTCACCCCCACTTCGCAGGCCATAAGGTACTTCAAGAATATTCTGAATCAAAAAGAGTATGTTGGTTCAGCTCTCATCGGGATGCACGAACTTGGAGTGCTCGGCGCGCTGATACCCGAGTTCGCCGACCTGACAGGATTCATCCAGCACGGGGTCTACCACAGCTATACTGCTGATGAACATACGATTATCGCGATAATGAATGTTGAGAAACTTCAATATGAGAAATCGGTACTTGGCCGGCTCTTCAACACGCTCGCGCGGAGAGACCTTCTCTATCTCGCGCTCCTGTTTCATGATATTGCAAAACCGATGGATATCGAAGGGCACCACCTCCTCGGTGCTGAAATTGCCGACTCATTCATGCAGAGAATGGGTTACACGGAAAACGAGATAGAAACCACGAAGTTTTTAGTAAGAAACCACCTACTGATGGCACACACCGCGTTCAAACGCGATCTGAACTCACCCGAAACCCTGAATACTTTTGTTGCCAATTTCAGCAATACTGACGAGCTTGATCTCCTCTATCTGGTTACTTATGCCGATCTCTCCGCGGTTAACAGCGCGCTTTGGACTTCATGGAAGAACGAACTTCTGAGTGAACTCTACCGGAAGACCCGGGAGATGATAAAGGAAGAGATACCCGCGGAAAAACTTTTGTACCAGAATGCCGCCCCCGCTGAAGAGAAGATACTTGAGTTTTCAGATTCAATCTCTCCGGAACATGTAAGATCGCACATCAATTCGTTCCACGATCTCTCTTACGCCAATTATTTTTCCGAAGAGGAAATGGCGCGTCATATCGAAGAGATAGTTTCCGGCTCCCCCGTTTCAGTTCTTTTCAAGCAACTTGAAAATTTTACGAATGTTACAGTAATTACTTTTGATTCAGAATCACTTCTGGCTAAACTTTGCGGCGTTTTCCTGATAAACGATGTGAATATCCACGATGCCCGGATTTTTACGAGAAAAGACCGCATTATTATTGATAACTTCAACGTTTCTGACTTCGGGACCAACAAGCCGCTTGAGACTTCGAAGTTCTTAAAAATTGAGTCTGACTTTCTTAAAATGGAACAGGGGATGCTGCAGCTTTCCTCGGAATTGAAGAAACACAAATCGAAGTGGTGGCGACTTGAGAACAAGCTTTTCAAAAAACCGGGAAGAATTTCGATCAAGTTTGAGGAATCAAAAAAATATACTATTATCGACATTCATTCACCCGACAGGCTGGGGTTCCTCTACGCGGTTACTTCCAAACTTCATGATCTCGGGCTGAACATCCATTTCGCCAAGATCCTTACGATGGGTAGTGATATAGTCGACTCATTCTATGTGCTTGATTCGAACAAGAAGAAGGTCTCTAAAAACTTCTATACTGTGATTACAGAAGAACTTAAAGCCTGCATCGAGGAGATACTGTAACCACGCTTCCCGTGACTAAATAATTTTCCGAGTTAAACTGATTGATATGCAAGACCCAAAAGCCCCTATAGGCATTTTTGACTCCGGTATCGGAGGACTGACCGTGGTTAAACACCTTGTTGACGCGCTGCCGAACGAAAACATTGTCTATTTCGGCGACACGGCGAGGGTACCTTATGGTTCAAAATCGAACGACACGGTAATCGAATATGCCATTCAAGATGCTGCGTTTCTTATGGAGTCGGGTGTAAAAGCGATAGTTGTAGCTTGTAACACCGCGTCGTCAGTTGCCATTCCCGACCTGAAGGCAAAATTCAATGTTCCGGTTATAGGGATGATCGAACCGGGTGCCAAGTACGGCCTCGGCTACACTTCCAACAACAAAATAGGTGTCATCGGAACACGTGCCACCGTGAACAACAATGCATATTCTGCGAAGATCAAAGATATCAACCCCGAAGTTCAAGTGTTTGAGCAGGCATGCCCCCTGTTCGTTCCATTTGCCGAGGAAGGTTGGATCGACCATCCCGCGACACGCGCCGTTGCTGCTGAATATCTGAAACCACTCAGAGAAGCTGGAATAGACACCCTGATCCTCGGCTGCACCCACTATCCCATTCTTCGAAAGGTTATTCAGGAGGAAGTGGGGCAGGGGATAAAACTCGTCGACTCCGGGATTGCGGCCTCCTATTCCGTTGTAAAAGAACTCACAGAACTGAACCTTCTTAACCCCTCAAACCTGCCGGGATCGCAACTTTATTATGTAAGCGATCTACCTACCACATTCGGATTCGTAGCCTCCCTTTTCCTTGGAAAAGAGATAAAGGAGATCAAAAAAGTTGAAACAGATTACATCTCTTCCCTCTTTTCAATGAATAAAATGTAATTTTTACTTTACTTTTGTAAAAAAAATCATCCCTCTTCCCTCTTTCTCTTGCACGGAATGAATTCCTTCCTTATATTTGCTATTGTTATTTAGACTTAATCTAAGTATAGACAATATTTCATTCAAAAATCAAACAAAGAGTTATGCTTAAAAACAAAAGACTTTTTTACTTCACTGTTCTCTCATTCCTTTTCACATTTGCGGCCTCGGCGCAGGATGATTTCTTTACACCAACCACAACTGTCGGAGGTTATGGCGAACTGCACTACAACCAAAATGTTTTCGACAGCAAAAAGGCGGAGAAAAAATTTGATTTCCACAGATTCGTCCTCTTCTTCGGACATTCATTCTCTGAAAAATGGGCTTTTAAAGCTGAAATGGAGCTCGAACACAATTTTGTCAGCGGTGGCAACGGCGAACTTGAACTCGAACAGGCCTACCTTTCATATATCCCCTGGGAATACCTCGGTTTTCGCGCGGGTGTTGTTCTTGCACCGGTGGGTATCGTAAATGAGATCCATGAGCCCCCGACTTTCTTCGGAGTTGAAAGACCTGATTATCACAATGCCATAGTTCCAACCACTTGGTACGGAAATGGTGCCTCGGTTTTTGGCTCTTACAAAGGATTCGAATATATATTTAACGTGATGGAAGGGCTTAACAGCGACAAATTCACTCCGGCTTCCGCGCTAAGAAGCGGTAGAAGAAAAGGTTTTCAGTCGGATGCCACCGATTTGATGTACACCCTGAGGGTTGACTACAAGGTAAACACTGACCTTAAAGCAGGTGTTTCTGTCACATACAACAAAGCACGTGGTGACTCAACCATCAACCACTTCAACCTTATTGAAGCTCATGCCAAATTTCAGAGAAATGGCTGGTACCTGACCGCGGAGGCCGCGCAGATCGCTTACAGCGCGGGAAGTTTTGAAGCCTCACTCGGATATTACGCTGATCTGGGATACGATATTAACAAGTTCTTAAAAACTGATTGGGAATTCATCCCCTTCGTAAGATATTCAAGCTACAACACTGCATCCAAGGTGAGAAATGCAGCGTTGAACCCTGACAACTATGCCTACGACCAGTTAATGTTCGGGATTAACATTAAACCACTTCCAAACCTGGTGCTAAAAGCTGACTATGGCTCGAAGAAAAGGGTATCAGACAAAGATGAAACCCGCTCCTTCAACCTTGGTATAGGATACATGTTCTAATGCAAAGATCTTTAGTTATTATATTAACTTCGATCATCCTTTTCTGCCTGTGTGCCCCCGTGGTACACGGGCAGGAAATTAAAAAGGCGACTGAATCGATACTTAGGAGCGAGTTCGGGAAAAACACCTCAATAAAAGAGGAGAAATATGTCATTCCCGCGTCAGCGAAAAAGAAGGCAGAATCTGCCGCGAAACAGAAGTTCGCCAATGACTTCATCTATATCTATACCGTGACGGATAAGGGTAAACTTAAAGGATATGGTTTCCTTGACAACGTTTATGGAAAGGCAATGCCTATCACTTTTCTCGTGGTATTCGATACAAGAGGCAATATTGTCTCGTCAAATATCGTGAAGTACAGGGAACAGTACGGTGGTGAAGTGGCAGACAAAGACTGGAACCGTCAGTTCAAGGGCAAGAACGCGGGATCGGATTACACTGTAGGCAAATCGATCGATGCCATTTCAGGGGCTACAATTTCGGTAAATTCTGTAACAAAAGGGATAAAAAAACTGGCGGTGCTGTTCAATGAGATCTACTGAAATGTCTGAAATAAAACTGTTCCAACTGCCAAAACAGTTAAGGGTATTTCTTGCTGCATTCGTGTTTTTATTGTCTTCTGCCGTGGCAACCGGTTTGGTGTTCTTGTATCATACCACAAGTTACCAACCGGAAAAAGCGGTGGAGCATTACAACGGGTCACCCCAGGATCAGTCAAATGATTTTGAGATTCCCGAGAAATATGAAAAACCCGTAAGTGAATTGCTGATCACCACCCACAATCATTTGTTCGGTTTTTCATTCATATTCCTCGCGCTTGGCGGGATATTCTGGTTTAATTCAACCCTCACCGGTTTCTGGAAGGGATTCTTCATGATCGAACCGTTATTTTCCACACTTTTCACATTCGGGGGCATCTGGCTTGTCAGGTTCGTTCACCCGTCGTTTATTTATTTAACGGTACTATCTTCTTCCCTCATTTACATTTCATTCCTTATAATGGCATCTGTGACTCTCTATGAACTGCTCCTCAAACCTTCCGCCAAAAGGAACCAGGAATAGGTCTCATTCCGAGGCTTGCCATTTGGGCAACGCAAGCAGGGATGCTTGCGTCAGAAAGTAACATAACAAAAAAGGCTGCCCCCTTTGGGACAGCCTTTAATAATATCAGCAAGACCTTTTACTTCTGGTTCTGGAGTCCTTAGGTTCTGAAGTTCTCTGGTTCTCGAGTTCTCTGGTTCTCAAGTTCTCTGGTTCTCAAGTTTTCTGGTTCTCAATAAATTCTCACTTAAGGAACCGGTCAAACCAATCTTTCACTTCCTTGTACCAAAATATGGAGTTCTGCGGTTGCATGACCCAGTGGTTTTCATCGGGGAAGTAAACCAGACGGGCGGGCACGCCTTTGCCTTTTAGCACGCCATAAAGTTCGAGTCCCTGTGTGACAACGACGCGGTAATCCTTTTCGCCATGGATCACGAGCATCGGTGTAATGAAATTCTCCGCGAAATTAGATGGACTGTATTTGTTCACATTCTCTTTATTATACCATGGGGCACCACCATAAGCAAGTTCGCGGAAGTGGGTCATATCTGACGCGAACTGCCCGTAATAATTGTAAACACCAGCGTGAGTTACCAAGGCAGAAAATCTGTTGGTCTTACCTGCTATATAGTTAACCAGGTAACCACCGTAGCTTCCGCCCGCCGCACCGATCTTGTTCTCATTGATAAAATCAAATTCATCCGTCAGAAAGTCAGTGGCTTTCATTATATCAATGAATGGAAGCTCACCATGCGCGCCCACGATGGACTCGGCGAACTTTTCACCAAAGCCTGTACTTCCGTGGAAGTTCACCATTGCCACCACATACCCCATAGAGGCGAAGACCTGTGAGTTCCATCTGTAATGGAAATCATCGCTGAAAGCACCGTGCGGTCCCCCGTGAATCAAATGGATCAGAGGGTATTTCTTCGACTTATCAAATCCGGGAGGGAGTATCAAAAACACCTGCACTGAATCATTGTTCGCGCCTTTGTACCAGTATTCTTCGAACCGGCCGAAATTGAATTGTGAGGTGAACTCCTTGTTAAGATCAACCAGCACTTTAAGCTTTCCGGAAACCTGATCGAAAGCAACAATCCTTTGCGGGGTTGAGTTGTTATTGTTCAGGAAGTACACCACCATACTGTCGGCATCCACGCCACTATTGGTACCTTCCGCGAAAACCTTCCGAAGGTCTTTCCCATCGGCATTGATGCTGAAAACACCTGTTCTGCCCCTGTAATCGGTGGTGAAGTATATCCGGCCCGTTTTTGTATCAAAACCATAGTCCCCAAAAGCAAGATCAATTCCGGCGGTAAGAATTGTATCCGTGCCGGACGCGATGGTGTAGCGGGCAAGTTTTGCATTCTCGGCTACCATGTTGGTGTTCAATGTCTTCAGGTAAAAAATGAACTTCCCACAAGGTGAGAATTGCGGGCTTCCGTCGCCTGCCGGGTTCTCCGGTGTTAAATTCACCATCTTGCCGCTTCCGTCTGTATCAAGCAGGAAAAGATCGAAGTTAAGATCTTTGAAGTATGGCTTCGGGGTAACATTTGCAGAGATTGCAATTTTATCACCTGATGGAGAGATATCGAATGAGGCACCACTTCCCGCGGCATTAAGAATCGCTTCATTAGCGGGGGTGAGATCGGTAACTTTGCCTGACTCAACATCGATGGTGTAAATATGGGTCACGTAACCGTCGGTCAACCAACTGTCCCAGTAACGGTAGAAACGGTCTTCGGTCACCTTGGCAGTAACCTTGCTATCCTTTTTCTGCTTGAGTATCTTCTTAAGAGTATCAAGATCCCCTTTTGCTTCATGGAAAGTATTGGACGTGAATGCGATCTTTTTACCATCGGGGAACCACTTCAAACTCGAAGCGCCGAGGGGCATTTCGGTCAGCCGTGTGGCTTCGCCACCGTCCCTGTGAATTATGTAGATCTGACCTCTTTCGTCACCCTCTCTCTTTGCCACGAACGCGATTTTTTTGCCATCCGGTGACCATACAGGTGACGATTCACTTCCCTTGCTTGAAGTGAATTTCCTGGATTCGCCACTTTTCAGATCAAGAAGATAAAGATCGCTCTCCGCCTCATTTTTTGAAGCGTCGTAGGCAGTAACCGAAAAAACGGCTTCTGTTTTAGCGGGATTCAGGGCAAAAGCGCCAATTCGCTTCATTTTCCAGATGTCATCCGCGGTTATAACCTTCTTTCCCTGTGGGAAAAGAGCAAAAGTAAAAAGAACAAGCAACGAAAGTGTGGTAGTGATCCTCATAGCGGTCCGGTTACCTTAGTTTGTCAACAATGTTTCTTTGGTACTCATCCCTGAAAACACCCTGTCCGGCGTAATTTTTGTATGAGAAAACTTCCTTGCCGATCTCCCGCAGGCGCTGATCGGTGGTTGAAATTCGCGCGATGGGATCAGGATGTGTTGAAAGGAAAGTTTCAATACCGCCACTTTTCGAGCTGACCTTGCCGTCATCACGTAGTTTTTCAAAGAAGAACTTCACTCCACCGGGGTAATAGCGGGTATCTTTCAGGTAATCCACGGAATATTTATCGCTCTCATCTTCATCAGAACGGCTGTTTGAAAGCAGTGAAAGCCCAACGAAAAGATTCGCGGCAATTTCAACATATTTATTGGGGTTGTCACCAAGCACGAGGCTCAATAGCATGGCTGTTCCGTACTGGGCGGTCATTCTTTTTGTGGCGTGCCTTCTTTCGGCGTGAGCAATCTCATGCCCAAGAACTCCCGCGAGGGCAGCCTCGGAGTCGAGATATTTCAGCAGTCCGGTATAAACATACACTCTTCCACCCGGGAGGGCGAAAGCATTAAGGATGTCATCGCGGTTAATGATCTCAAGCTGATAGTGATAAACAGTCCTCTTTTGAACCCCTTTTGTTGCAAGAATGTGGTTGAAAATCCTGTCGTTAATATACTGTTTGACAGAAGGATCGCCTCTGAATATGGGGTATTCCTTTGGATCGGCATTGATCTCCGCGGCAACATTTTCACCGAGTGACACTTCGTCCGCGTCAGAGAATATATTTATCCCAAGACTTGAGCATGCAGAGATAAAGAAAGTAAACGCGATTGATACCACAACCGCACTGTATCTTGAAAGTTTCATGTGTACCTCTATTAAATTATTTGTTCTCATTCTCTCTTATCTCATCCCAAAGGCGTTTAACCATCACGTCAATGTTAAAACCCGTGGCGGATGAGATGATCATTGGCTTACCCCTGTAGCCCTTTATCTTAACCTTTTGAAGTGCCGCGATCTCTTCTTCATCAAGAATGTCAGCTTTCGAGAGGGCAACTATCTTCTTTTTCTTTGCCAGTTCCTTGCTGAATTTCTTCAATTCACCGTTAAGGGTGGCGAAATCGCTGTCGTAATTTTCTGATGATATGTCAATAAGGAAGAGGAGTATTCCCGTTCTTTCAATGTGTTTGAGGAACTGAATTCCGAGCCCCTTACCTTCACTCGCCCCTTCAATGATACCGGGGATATCGGCTACAGTGAACGAGTCGTAATCACCAACCCTGACTATTCCGAGGTTCGGCTCAAGTGTGGTGAACGGGTAATTGGCAATTTTCGGCTTCGCTTCTGACACCACGGAAATGAAGGTTGACTTTCCCGCGTTCGGAAACCCTACCAGCCCAACATCGGCGAGAAGTTTTAATTCAAGTTCCACGTTGAAACTCTGACCGGGTTTTCCCGGTTCAGCGTACCTTGGTGCCCTGTTCACGGGTGTGGCGAAATTGGAGTTACCCTTCCCTCCCTTGCCGCCTTTTGCGATCAGGTAGGTCTCACCCGGAGTGTCAACGTCGATGATCACTTCCCCGGTATCAGCATCTTTAATTATTGTACCGACTGGTACTTTTATAAGAAGGTCTTCACCTTTGCGACCGTCTTTCAGCGAGTTACCGCCCGGAACACCATTCTCTGCCTGGTACTTTTTCTTGTACCTGAAGTCGAGCAGGGTGTGAAGGTTGTGGTCGGCAAATATGTAGACAGAACCACCGTCGCCACCATTTCCACCGGAGGGACCTCCTTTTGGTACAAACTTTTCACGTCTGAAGGCAACGGCGCCGTCCCCGCCTTTTCCGGCGGCAATCTCTATACTTACAAAATCTATAAACATGGTTTACCCCTTAAAACTTTTTTCAGTTTTTTCAGTTAACAGCCTGGCGTATTTGTTTTTATCATTCAGCCCGGCATTGGCGTAAATTATTGAAAGCAGCTTTTTTGCCTCGGCAATACTTCTGCATTTTTCTATGGCTTCAATACTGTTGAAGAAATCGGAGTGGTCACCATCAAATACGTGCTGGATGATCTTAAGACTTTCATCCTCGCTTAGCAATGAAATGATATTCTTCCGCTCCCTGACCTCGGTCAGTTTTTGATCATATTTTGGAGGAAAACTGAACTCGAAACGTTCAACACGGTCTTCTTCGAAAATCCTGCCGGGCACGTCATCATGAATTGATGGCAGACTGGCAATGATCTCTTCAGCTTCTGAAGTTTTTGCAACGGGCACTTCAGATGCTGCGTTATTTTCCGGCTCCACCGGTTCAAACTCCACTTTCCTTTTGGGAACCGACATAAAGTCTACAACGCTCCGTGTTACCGGTCTTGGTGAAAGTGTCGGTGTTTCCGTCTGAGGGAAGTAGGTGGCAACAGTGACTTTCTTCACCTCCGGAACGGGGTCGGTTACGGTGTTTTCTGCCTCCTCCACCGGAATTTGAGGTTCACTCTGTTTCTCCTCGGGTGGAAGTACCGGCTTTTGGGGCTTTATTTCACGGGTGATATCAAAACTTGAATCGAAAACCGATTTATCCTCTCCGGTTAAAACATCTTTGATCTTCCAGACGCTTAACTGATCTTTTCCGGCAAAGGCGGCTTCCACTTTAGTGAACTCCTCTTTCAGACCGCGTGAGAGAAGGAACAGTTTCATGCACTCAAGATCGAGTGAAGCGTGTTCTTCCCCGAAATTGAAGAAGTGGCTAAGCGCGTCAACACCATCGGTTATCACGGGCTTGAAGTTTGTGGAAAGCAGCTTCTTTCCGATCTTCTCCATGGTCTCATCGTAACTCTGTTCTTCAAGTTTACCCGAACCGTGCAGTCTTTCAAGTATATCGATGTAATAACGATAATAGTAAACCCTGTTCCGCAGGTCATCAATTCTCGTTTGATCAACCCCACTGTTCGAGGAAAAAAGCTGTTTTTTCAGAAGAAAAACGGGGTTAAAAAGGAAGTTAAGATTAAAAACCGCCGCTTTTTTCAGCGTGGCAAGTATGTCATCCTTGCCAAAACTCCGTGTCACTTCCCCGGAGGAACCATTCAGCAAAATACCTTCCGCCCAGAGGTACTTGATGAAAGCGGGATGCACACCCATTCTTTCAAGATCCTCTATTGTGAACGCAGAGGCACCCGACTTTACGATTGACTCACTGTTCTTTTTAAGTAATCTTGCTGCTTTTTCTTTGAACATTTTAAACTAACAAAAAGGGCTGCCTGACCAATTAATGATCGATCTCCGACAGCCCGTTATGAAATAATTATGGATTATGAAAGACTCGCTTTGAGATACTCTCTGTTAAGGAACGCGATATGGGAAACGGAGATACCTTTGGGGCATTCCGCTTCACAAGCATAAGTGTTGGTGCATGAACCAAAACCTTCCTTGTCCATCTGAGCGATCATATTCAGAACGCGCTCTTTTCTCTCCACCTTACCCTGTGGCAAGTGCCCAAGGTGAGAAACCTTCGCTGCCACAAAGAGCATTGCCGAAGCATTTTTGCAGGCAGCAACACAGGCACCACATCCGATGCACGCGGCAGCGTCCATGGCAAGATCGGCATCCCTTTTAGGGATCGGGATCGCGTTGCCGTCAGGTGCTGAGCCGGTGGAAGCAGAAATGAATCCGCCCGACTGCATGATCCTGTCGAATGCAGAACGGTCAACTATACAGTCTTTGATCACAGGGAACGGTTTCGCGCGCCATGGTTCAACGGTTATCACTTCTCCATCATCAAAGCTCCTCATGAAAAGCTGACAAGCCGTAACTTTCTCTTTCGGACCGTGCGGCCTCCCGCTGATGTGCAGGCTGCACATCCCGCAGATACCCTCACGGCAATCGTGATCGAAAGCGACGGGCTCTTCATTCTTCGCGATAAGGTCTTCGTTCAGAATGTCGAGCATTTCAAGGAAAGATGTGTCTTCCGAAATATTGTTCACTGTGTAGTCAACGAACTTACCGGGAGTCTTCGCGTTTTTCTGACGCCATATTTTCAACTTAAAGTTCATATTTTCGCTCCTTTCCTATTTGTAGCTTCTCTGGCTTGGTTTGCAGTATTCGAAATTGAGTTCTTCCTTGTGCAGTTGCGGATCGGCACCCACACCGGTGAACTCCCAGGCAGCCACATAACTGAAATTCTCATCATCACGTTTAGCTTCATTATCTTCAGTTTGCGATTCTTCCCTGAAGTGACCGCCGCACGACTCGCGTCTGTGGAGCGCGTCAACAGCCATGAGCTCGGCGAGCTCAAGGAAGTCGGCGACCCTTCCGGCTTTTTCGAGTGACTGGTTGAGTTCTTCCGCATCACCAAGCACTCTAACATTCTTCCAGAAATCGTCACGCAGTTCGCGGATCTCGCTGATCGCTTCTTTGAGACCTGCTTCGTTACGGCCCATGCCAACCTTGTCCCACATAATCTTTCCAAGTTTCTTGTGGTAATGATCAACTGATTTGGTGCCTTTAACGGCGAGCAGACGGTCGATGACACCTTTCACGTTCTTTTCTGCTTCAACGAATTCTGGGGCATCAGTGGTAACCTTTGGAAGCTGGGTGCCGCCAAGATACCCTCCAAGGGTGTAAGGAAGAATGAAATATCCATCCGCGAGACCTTGCATTAAAGCCGAGGCTCCGAGTCTGTTTGCGCCGTGATCTGAGAAGTTTGCCTCTCCGGCAGCGAACAAACCGGGGATAGTGGTCTGAAGGTTATAGTCAACCCACAATCCACCCATTGTGTAGTGAACCGCGGGGTAGATCCTCATCGGCACTTCATACGGGTTCTCGTCTGTGATCTCATAATACATATCAAAGAGGTTACCGTATTTTTCTCCGATCTTTGCTTTGCCCTGGCGTTTGATGGCGTCAGCAAAATCGAGGTAAACGGCCATTTTAGAAGCACCAACACCTCTTCCCTGGTCACACACCTGTTTCGCGGCACGTGATGCCACGTCACGGGGAACGAGGTTACCGAACGAAGGGTAACGGCGCTCGAGGTAGTAGTCCCTCTCCTCTTCTGGAATGTCGTTGGGTTTACGGGTGTCGCCGGCTTTCAGAGGCACCCACACCCGGCCGTCATTTCTGAGGCTCTCTGACATGAGGGTCAGTTTCGACTGATGTTCACCGCTCACGGGAATACATGTCGGATGTATCTGTACAAAGCACGGATTTCCAAAGTACGCTCCACGCTTGTGGGCACGCCAGATCGCTGTGGTATTGCAGCCTTTCGCGTTGGTTGAGAGGTAATAAACGTTACCGTAACCACCTGTGGCAAGAACCACGGCATCGGCAGAATGTCTTTCAAGCTCACCGGTAACCATGTTTCTGGCAATAATACCGCGCGCTCTACCATCGATAACCACAATATCCAGAATTTCATGGCGTTCGTACATCTTGACAGTTCCGAGCCCGACCTGGCGGGAAAGGGCACTATAAGCACCGAGGAGTAACTGCTGCCCAGTCTGGCCTCTGGCATAAAATGTTCTTGAAACCTGTGCACCACCGAATGAACGGTTATCGAGGTATCCGCCGTATTCACGGGCGAAGGGGACGCCTTGTGCCACGCACTGGTCGATAATATCAACACTGAGCTCGGCAAGGCGGTAAACGTTTGCTTCGCGGGCACGGTAATCGCCACCTTTTACGGTGTCATAAAAAAGTCTGTAGATCGAGTCGCCGTCGTTTCTGTAGTTTTTGGCGGCATTAATACCACCCTGAGCGGCTATGGAGTGGGCGCGGCGGGCGCTGTCCTGATAAGCAAATGCTGATACTTCGTAACCCATTTCACCAAGAGTTGCAGCAGCAGCACCTCCGGCGAGACCTGTACCAACCACGATGATCTTGTGCTTTCTTCTGTTTGCCGGGTTTACGAGTTTCAGGTTGAACTTGTGGTCGTACCACTTCTTTTCAATTGGCCCCGAAGGGATCCTGGAATCCAATGCCATTAGTTACCTCCTTTTCCAAATAAAAAGTAGAGCGGTATGATAGCGTAAAGCAGGGGGATTATCACGGCGATACCGAGCCCGAGCCCCTTGATAAGTTTTTCAAACTTCTTTCCGAGTAAACCGAAGGTCTGGAACGCGCTCTGGAAACCATGATTCAGGTGTAAACCGAGAAGTATCATTGCCAACACATAAAACGCCGAGTAAACGGGATCTTTAAAAGTTTCAGAAACGAGCTTGAACATGTCATGCTCTCCACCGAAACGTGCTTTCGCGAAGAAGTTGATAAGATGTATGATCAAAAAAGTTATGACGACAAGGCCGGAGAGCATCATTGAACGCGAAGTCCACTTGCTGTTGGCGTTGGCGTTTCTTGTGCCGTAAGACACGGGTCTGGCACTCTTGTTCTGTAACCAGAGTTTTGTGCCGATAAACATATGGAATGCAAACCCAAGAACCAGCCCGATCTCCAGTATGCGGATCAAAGGGTTTGACGACATGAATTCCGAATACTTGTTGAACGCCATTCTGGCAGCTTCGGTATCCGGATTCAGAAGTTGCAGGTTACCTGCAAGATGCACGATCAGGAAGGATATTAAAAAGAGCCCTGTAAAGCCTGAAACCAGTTTCTGACCTATGGATGAGCTCAGGAACCGTAAAAACCATCCCATTGCATTGATCTCCGAAAAAATGAATTGTAGAGTTTTAACAGATCAGCGGCTTTCCCCCGAAAACGGGAAAAGCCGCCACAAAAAATATATTTAATAAAGTAAAATTATTGATTATCCAAGTGATAATCAAACAGAAGTGGAGCCCTTAAGGGTTCACTTCCACTGATCAGGCTTAGAAATTGAACGG
The DNA here is from genome assembly GCA_964625575.1 of uncultured Ignavibacteriaceae bacterium. GTDB lineage: Bacteria > Bacteroidota > Ignavibacteria > Ignavibacteriales > Ignavibacteriaceae > UTCHB3. Next base: position 75,379 of record CAZVBQ010000015.1, read on the forward strand.
CATTACAAAGCTTACTCTTGGCTCGATCCTCTTCTGTGGTTCGTAACCGATCACATTGTTCGAGCTGTCCCAAACAGGGAGGAATGTCCAGTGATAAACCAATGAAACTATAAGGAATTTGTAAGGTTTATAACCGGCTTCAATGTAAGCGTGTGATCTTTCATCCGTGGTGAAAAGCTCGGATTCACTCTGTATTCCGGTTTTGTCATATCCGGCATAAAGAACGTAAGATCCGTCTTTTGGAGAAAGATCGGCTTTTAACTGAAGAATGCCGCTGTTGGGTGTCTTATCAAGTCTCTGGTAGCTGCCGTAAACTGTGGCATAATTGAGAACATCGGCTCTAAGCGCTCCGAACCAGCCGTTATCTGTTTCAGTGATACGATCAAGTGCCATGGCTTTGCCTGAAGGAACGCCACCGGTTTCGCGATATCTTTCGATCTCATAGAGAGCGTCGAAATAGTTGGGAAGGAACTTGCCTTCGTTGAATCTTCTCTCAAACTTTGTCGAGAGGGTAACAAGTCCAAGTCCTTTAAGGCTGAGCATGAAACCTGTGTTAACTCCTGAGCCAAAGTCAACCATTTTGGTGTAGTTGGTGTAAAGGTCAAGACTTACAAGATCATTATTCACGATCGGAAGACCGAGATCGAAAGAGAAGCCTGTCATCGATCCTTTTTCTTCAAAGCCGGTTAACATTCCTGTAGCCGGGTTGACCACTGGGAGCACCTTGGCTTTGTTGTTGAAGTCGCCGGCGAATGAGAGACCCACTTCAAGGTTGCTCAAAACCGGGATCTTCGCGGCACCTTCTGAAAAACGGAGAGGTCTTACATAACCACGGATACCGCCAACGCCGCCGGAAGCGAAATCACTGTACATCGACTCGAAGCCCCACTTCTCGAAGTCGATATCAAGGTTGAAACCGGTCTTTCTGTTGTCAAAACTGGCGCTGTTGGTGTACATGTAAATAAGGTTTCCCTGTCCGAGGGTGTAGTAGTCAACCATGCCGATTTTAGCGAAAACATCGTCTTTTTTCTGACCATATCTAACATAACGGATGATGGAGAGAACCTGTGACGCGGTTTTGTAGTTCTCATCGCGGAGCTTGCCGTCGGGTGTGAACTCAAGGTTAAGATCGAGACCCAGTCCGAACTTTTTGAATCCGATATCGGGAGTGAGTCTGAGATTGTAGTGAGGTTTCCCGTCGATCCAGATGAGACCGGCACCACCGGTGAAGTTGCCTGAGCCGGCACCGGGGACTTTGGTGAAGTCTTCAAAATTTTCCATCTGCGCGTGCACGTTTAAAGTAATGAACGCGAGAAGTGAGAGTAAGAGTAATGTTCTCTTCATTGTGTCCTCAATTAGTGATTTCTGTACGATTGCAAAATATTAAAAAACAACAATTTAATATATGTTTTTTATATTTGCCCCGGAGTTTTATCAATCTAATTTTTCTCAATCTTCGCGAGGTTTAAGCTGATTACTCTATTCAGACCTGTGAATTTTCTGATAACACTTGTCACCGGCTTCATTTCGGTGCTGATCGCCGAAAATGGCGCGTTAAACCACGCCACACTCTATTTTGGGGTGTTAACGGGTGTTTCCGCTGCCCTGATCGGTGCAGGCGGAAACATTATAAATGATATTCTGGATGTGGAGATCGACCGCATTAACCGCCCCGACCGCCCCCTTCCCGCGGGAAAAGTGACGGTAAAAACAGCAACACGTCTTTACATTTTCTCAAAAATGTTCGGCATTTTCTTCGCCTCCCTCGCCGGAATAATCCCAGCTCTGATAGCCGCGGGTTCATCTTTTATCATCTTCTTTTATTCCTACTTTTTAAAGAATATTCCGCTTGTCGGAAATGTCACAGTCTCTTTCTTCACCGGTCTGGTCTTCATTTTTGGGGCTTCAACAGCGGGCAATTACTCCAATGCCCTCTTCCCCTTCATCTTTGCTTTCATGATCAATCTCATCAGGGAAGTGGTTAAAGATGTTGAAGATATCGAGGGGGATCTTGCCGAGGGAGTGAGAACATTCCCGGTTATTTTTGGAGTGGAACCAGCACGGAAACTTTCAGTCATTCTTACAGTTGTTCTCATAACTATAACTTTCCTCCCCTTCCTGCTTGAAGTCTATAAGATCGAATATCTTGTTATCATAGCCGTCTCTGTGGCTCCCGCTCTGGTATCGGTGATAAGGGATATCACTAAAGCGAAAGAGAAAAAAGATTGGAGCAGGATCAGCGGACATCTTAAACTTATTATGATCCTCGGAATTCTGGCGATCATTGCGGGCGTATGAAAGAGTTCGACGACTACTACCGGAAGATGTACGACACCCCCTTTCTCGCCGGAACCGACGAGGCAGGCAGGGGTCCGCTCGCGGGTCCCGTAATGGCGGCCGCGGTGATACTTCCGGAGAATTTTAGTCTCCCTGATATTAACGACTCCAAAAAACTGACCGCGAAAAAACGGGATGAGCTCTGGGAGAAGATTTACACTTTCGCCATTTCCGTAAGGTTCACCGCGATCGACGCGGAAGAGATCGACAAGATTAACATTCTAAAAGCGTCTCTTAAAGCGATGCGGATATCGGTTGAGGGACTTAGCGAAACACCCGGCGTGATACTTGTTGATGGTAACAAAAGATTTGAGTCATCAATACCCCTCCACCCGATTGTAAAGGGGGATGCAAAATCAATGACGGTTGCGGCAGCATCGATAATCGCGAAAGTTGCCCGTGACAGGGCGATGATGGAACTCGACCGCCACTTCCCCGAATATGGCTGGGCGCATAACAAAGGGTACCCGACAAAAGAGCACATTGCCGCGCTGAAAAAATACGGGCCGACCTTTTACCACCGGAAAACTTTTATCGACCATATTATCGGCCCCGGTCTTTTTGATTGAATTGACAGATCAACCTTAAATTTACGCGGTACATCGGAAAATTTCTTAACGGAGAATACATTGGAAGAGAAAACCCCATCAGTTTTCAGATCATATGCCCTCGACGCCCTTAGGGGTTTCGCGATTCTGACCATGATACTCTCAGGAAGGATATCATGGGGAAACCTTCCCGGCTGGATGTACCACGCGCAGATTCCGCCACCGGATCACAAGTTTGATCCGACACTGCCGGGAATCACTTGGGTTGACCTTGTTTTTCCTTTTTTCCTTTTTGCCATGGGTGCAGCCTTCCCTCTCGCACTTTCGAAAAAAATAAAGGATGGAAAGGTCTCCCGGGATATCGTCCTTCAGGTACTCAAACGGGGTGTTCTTCTCGCGTTCTTCGCAATTGTTATTCAGCATTTAAGGCCTCATGTTTTAAGCAAAAGCCCTGACGCGATAACTTACGCGATCGCCCTGCTCGGGTTCGGATTTCTCTTCCTGATATTCTGGCGGTTCCCCTTATCCTTTTCAAAAACCAGAACTTACGCCCTTCGTGGTGCCGGTACCGTGGGAATTATCGCCATTTTGGCACTGGTAACCTACCCTGACGGGTCGGGTTTCAAGATGTCAAGATTCGATATCATCATCGCGGTTCTGGCAAATGTTTCGGTTTTTGGGTCGCTGATCTGGCTCTATACCCGGGAGAACTGGATGTGGCGCCTCGGTATTATGGCGATGTTGTTCGCGATCAGACTTTCAACCGGATCGGAGACGGGATTTATAAAGGATATCGCCTCACTTCAACCATCCGGTTGGGTTTTTAATGTCAATTTTCTGAAGTACCTTTTCGTGGTGATCCCCGGTACAATCGCGGGTGATATGATCGTGAAGATGATGCAACTTAAGAGCGAGGATCTTAAACAGAATTTCGAAAATCATGCGGTGCTGTCAGCGCTTCTCGCGATCCTTATGGCGGGATTTACGGTGGTTTCACTCGTCACCCTTTATAACAGATGGGTGTGGGAGGGATTCCTGGTTGGGTTGTTAATGCTCGCCATTTCATGGTACATAATACGCGATCTGGAAGGAAAATATTTCGCGACACTGAAACAGCTTTTCCTTTGGGGTTCTTTCTGGTTTGTTCTTGGCTTTCTTTTCGAACCGTTTGAGGGAGGGATCAAGAAAGATCATTCCACCATGAGTTACTACTTCCTTACATCGGGACTGGCTCTGTTTTTCATCATTTTTGCTTCAATCGTCATCGACTTTTTCAGTAAACGGGCATGGATGGGACTTCTGATCGACTCAGGTCAGAACCCGATGATCGCTTACGCCGGCGGCGGAAACCTGATAACACCGCTTCTTGGTCTCCTTGGTATCGAAACTCTTATGTCACAATATTTTACGACTCCATTCCTCGGCTTTCTGAAAGGACTGATCGTAACCCTGGCACTGGCCTATATCGTGAAGCTGTTCACGAAGTACAAAGTTTTCTGGAGAAGCTGAACTGAAGGGTGAGGGCTGAAGGGTGAAGGGTGTGGGCTGAAGGGTGAAGGGTGAGGGCTGAAGGGTGAAGGGTGAGGGCTGAAGAGTGAAGGCTATAACCAAACACCAAATACCAAATACCAAACACCAAACACCAATCCGCCACAGGTGGACCAAGAACCTAAAAAATAGTGTTTTTGAACTCATTCATCACTTTTTCGATCTCACGTTTTTCGTCGTGGATGTTTTTGAGTTCCCGGGCGAGTTCGATCGAACGGACGGGGTCGGTTAGAGAAGAGATTTCTTCGTGTAATTCTTGAAGCATGGCATCGAGGCGCAGAAGTCGGAATTTTTTAACCGAATCAATCGCGTGGAGCGGGATCGATTTTACAGGATCGGTCGGCAAGAGGTCTTCAAGATGATCACTGATCCTGTATTTTTCCACGGATAGATCAAAAATATAATCCCTCTCTTCTGCAGTGTAACTCGCGCCGATGTTCGCGAGGGTTGGAATTATCCCGCTCTCCATTTCCTCGTAAACTTTTTCAGCGATTCCATAGTGTATGGGCACCGTGTATTCTTCAGGTCTGATGAATTGAAAGATGAAGTGCAGCACCTCGTCATTTCCCTCGAACATTAACTTGACCAACTCGATCTCGTTCAGTTTTATCGGGTCTCTGAGGATGGCGGCTTCTTCAGGCTGCCGTCTTTGAATGGCAGTGCTCTCTGTTGTTTGGGTGCCTGCCGGAACAGGAAATCTCTCGATGTGCTCTATGGGACGTGTTTCAATATCCTCGGTTCTTACCCGCTCCACTTCCTCTTCGAGCAACCTTTCACGCAGTTTGAATTTCTCAGCGATGGCCTTTATCAGTACTGTCCTCCGGAGTTCATCGGGGATCAGGGCAACGGGTCGCACCATTTCTTTAATCGCGGAGGTCATCTTTTCGGGGTCATCAAGATATCCTCCCTTCTGGAAGGAGATGTATTGATAATCGATGAATTCACGGGCGTTTTTTACCTGCTCAAGGAACTGCTTTGCCCCATATTTGTGAACAAAAGAATCGGGATCCTCCCCCTCGGGCAGCGACATTATCTTTAGGTTGAGGTTGTGCTTAAGCACTATTTCAATGCTGCGCATAGCGGCTTTGTATCCCGCCTCATCAGCGTCGAAAAGGAGATAGAAATTTTTTGTGTAGTTTGAAAGCAGCCTTACCTGTTCATCGGTCAGGGCTGTACCGGAAACTGCCGCGATGTTCTTCACCCCGTTCTGATACAGGGAAATGACATCGAGGTAACCCTCGACAATTATTACCTGATCGAGCCGCCTGATCTCATCTTTCGAGTGTGAGAGTCCGTAAAGGACTTTGGATTTATTATAGATCGGGCTTTCAGGCGAATTAATGTACTTGCCTGTATCGGTTCGCTTCTCAAGTATTCTACCACCCGCGCCGATTTCGCGACCGTGATGCGAGAAGATCGGAAAGATCAACCTGCCTGAGAAACGCTCGTAAACCCTGCCTTCGCTTTCTCCGAGAAATCCCAGTTCGATCGCTTTTTTTGTATCGAATCCCTCTTTTTTGTAGAATTCAATCAGTTTGCCGCGGAGCCCGGGAGCGTACCCAAGCCGGAAATTTTGGATCGAGGCATCGTTAATGTTCCTGTTCTTCAGATATTCAACGATGTGCTTGTTCTCTGTTTTAACAAGTTGCTCTGAGAAAAAGCGTATTGTGGCTTTTGCAAGATCGTAGTATTCCTCGAATTTTTTCTGTTCCTCACTGTTTTGTTCATTACGTGAGGGAAGATCGATTCCGTACTCCGCCGCCAGCGCGCGAACAGCATCAAGGAACGACATGTTACTGTAGTCCATGAGAAATTTAATGGCATTTCCACCCTTGTGACATCCAAAGCAGTGATAGATCTGCTTCTTTGGAGTGACTACAAACGAGGGGGTCTTTTCGTTGTGAAAGGGGCATAACCCTTTAAAGGTACTGCCTGCTTTTTTTAGCCTGACGTACTTTGAAACAACATCAACGATGTCGGCTGCCAATAAAACTTCTTGGATCTTTTCTTCAGGTATCTGCAATTTTGTGAGGGTCCTTCCGGGGAAGTGCCGGTGCTGTTGAGGAAACCTCGCCACTTCAAAATAACCCGGGGGTTTTTAATCGAACTTTGTACGAAATATTTACGTTACTATACAAAAATAGCCAAACTCGGGATATATTTAAATTCAATTTTTGACTTGTTTTAAATTCGACCAAAAAACGCAACATGACCGCTAAATTCGACTCCAAAGTTCTGCTTACGAACAATGTTTACGCCGTTAAAGCATACTGTAACTCGCTGACCTCTTACTCCCGGTTCAAAACCCGTGAAGTGATGATCGGCTCAGTGGGAATGGGAGGAAATAATCCGATCCGCATTCAGAGCATGACAACAACCGATACCATGGACACCAAGGCAACGGTAGAGCAGTCGATCAGAACGATAGAGGCGGGTTGCGAACTGGTAAGAATTACCGCGCCCAGCATCAAAGAGGCCAAAAATCTTGAGTTGATCAAAAAGGAATTGCGGGCCCGTGGTTACGATACCCCCCTTATAGCAGACATTCACTTCACACCCAACGCGGCGGAAATGGCAGCGAGGATAGTTGAAAAAGTGCGTGTAAACCCGGGGAACTACATCGACCGGAAAAGGTTCGAGGTTATTGAATACGATGACGCCACTTACCAGGCCGAAGTTGACAGGATCCGTCAAAGATTTACTCCTTTGGTAAAGATCTGCAAGGAGTACGGTACCGCGATGAGAATTGGAACCAACCATGGTTCACTCTCCGACAGGATCATGAGCAGGTTCGGAGACACCCCACTTGGTATGGTGGAGTCAGCGCTTGAGTTTGTACGCATATGCCGCGACGAAAATTATCATAATATTGTCCTTTCAATGAAGGCGAGCAATACCCAGGTTATGGTTGAGGCATATCGCCTGCTCGTAAGCAAAATGACCGGGGAAGGAATGGATTATCCACTTCACCTCGGTGTTACAGAAGCCGGAGGTGGTGAGGATGGAAGGGTAAAATCCGCGTTGGGAATTGGTGCACTGCTTGAAGACGGACTCGGCGACACCATCCGCGTCAGCCTGACTGAAGACCCCGAGTTCGAAGCTCCCGTCGCCATAGCGCTGGCAAACAGATACGACAACCGTGGTGGTCACGCTGAAATTGAGCCCATTGAAGTTAATCCAATCGATCCTTTCAACTACAACAGACATGAAACCCTCCAACTTCTTAATATTGGAGGCGGTTCTGTACCGGTGGTTGTAACAGATCTTTCAAATGAAGATCTTTCAGATCCTTCTTCCCTCGCGCCGGTGGGCTACTTCTACGATGAGCCAACGGACAAGTGGAACATGAGTGACATGGCAAGCGACTATTTCTACCTCGGTGAAAACCGACCCGGTTTCGATCTCCCTCATGGTTCAAGAGGAATTTACAATTATGAGTTCTGGAAGACTCTCGAAAACAAAGAGAGGGCGCTCCCCCTCCTCACAAAAGAAGAGTATCTCCGAGAGAACGATCCGGGACTCCTCTTCAAGTTCCTGAAGATAACGTTTCCTGAACTGGATGAAAGAGTAATTGCCAAATTGAGGGATGATGCCTACACGATCATCATCCTGAGCACCGAAAACGAGCACGGTATGGCTGAACAGCGCAGATTTTTCTTCCGTCTCCTCGAAGAAGGGATCAAGAATCCGGTAATCCTCCATCGTGATTACACAGGTATTTCAGAGGAGAACTTTCTCCTCTACCCCTCTACAGATTTCGGCGGGCTCCTGATCGACGGCTTCGGAGATGGTGTATTTGTGACCCTCAACTCCACATTCGAAATAACCGTGCAAATCCATACGGGCAACCGGCAACAGGCAACGGGCAACGCAACTCTCGCTACTCCCCACTCACCACTCACTACTGAAACCGTAAACCGGGTACTATTCGGTATTCTTCAGGCCGCCAGAGTAAGAACATCCAAAACGGAATATATTGCCTGCCCTTCATGCGGAAGAACCCTGTTCGACCTTCAGGATACGACCGAGATGATAAGAAAACGCACTTCCCACCTCAAGGGTGTAAAAATTGCGATCATGGGCTGCATAGTTAACGGGCCCGGTGAAATGGCAGATGCTGATTATGGATATGTAGGAAGTGGTCCCGGCAAAATTACTCTTTACCGCGGAAAGGAAGTGGTTACCAAGGCGATTGCCACTGAATTCGCGGTGGATAAATTGATTGACTTGATAAAAGAAGACGGTAACTGGGTCGATACGGTAGCTTGATCGACCGGTCCCGCATGATTCATGAGCTGCTGCCGGATGATTTTAAAATCAATTTTTTGGAGATTTCACCAAATATTGATATTTTTGTAAAGTTTATGAATTTGATTACATTTTGTACCATGACAAAAGCCCGAAAAAACAAGTCAGCAAAAACTGATATTGCAGCAATTTCTTAGTCTTGGTAGTTTTTTTATCGCACTTCACATTTTTGGAAGTGCTTTTTTTTTCTTATGAGAGTTGAACAGGTAGCAAGATTCCTGGATGAATGGGCCCCGAAATTCATCCAATGGGAGCGCGATAACACGGGGTTGCTTGTAGGCGACAGCAGACAAGAGGTGACGGGAGTCCTCGTCTGTCTCGATGTTACCAGCGAGGCACTCGAGCAGGCACAAAAGCTTCGATGCAACCTCGTAATAAGCCACCACCCGCTGATCTTTTTCCCGATGAAAAAGATAACACCCGAAAAAGACCGAACCTCACAACTGGTCACTACACTTATAAAAAACGACATTTCACTCCTTTCATACCATACAAATCTTGATTTTACACACCACGGCGTAAATCACCAACTGGCTCAAAAACTTGAACTTTCAGATCTGAACTACCTCGTTCCCATTTCCGGGAAAGGATATAAACTTGTGGTTTTCACACCTGAAAACGCTGTTGATAAAGTTTCGGAAGCAATCTTCAATGCCGGCGGGGGTGTTATTGGTGAATATTCGAAGTGCAGTTACAGATCAACCGGAACCGGTACTTTCAAAGGTTCAGATCAGACAAACCCGGCAGTGGGTAAAAAGGAGAATTTTGAGGAAGTTGCTGAGACCCGGCTCGAAGTGGTGGTTAACGAAGCCTGTCTCGGCAGGGCAATTAAAGCAATGCTTGCCGCGCATCCTTATGAAGAACCCGCGTACGATATCTACCCCCTGAAAAACGCGGAAATTAATTACGGAATGGGTGTAACCGGTACCCTCCCCCGTCAAATGACAGAGACTGAATTCCTCAGGTTTGTTGCCACAAAACTCGAAACAGGGTTCCTGCGACATTCACCTCTTACCGGTGAAAATGTAAGCAAGGTCGCCGTTTTTGGAGGGTCAGCCTCTGAATACCTTGGCGACGCGATAGCCGCCGGATGTGATGCCTTCGTCACTTCCGATGTAAGATACCACTCCTTCCAGGACGCAGAAGGAAAGATCCTCTTCGTGGACGCGGGCCACTTTGAAACAGAAGCGCCGGTACTGCATGAGGTAAAAAAACGGCTCGAAGGCTTCTTCATTTCTAAAAGTGAAGAGACAAATGTATTTATTTATGACGGGAGTGCCAACCCCGTCAACTATTTCAGTTTATAACTTAGGAGAAGACACATTGAAGAACAACCTGGTACTGTTCTATAAAGTACAAATGATTGACCGCAGCATCGACAGACTCGAAGAGCAGCGCGGCGACCTCCCACTTACAGTTGAAGCCCTCGAGGGAAAACTTGAGAATCTTAGAACTGCAATTGAGGAGAAAAACCAACTCAGGATTGATTCCTCCGCGAAACGCGAAGAGAACAACGAGAAGATCAAAGAACTGCTTGACAACCAGAAAAGAGCAAAAGCACAACTCTACAAGGTAAGAAACAACAAGGAATATGACACGATCACTAAATCGATCGACGCCGCGGATGCCGAGTGCACACGCCTCGAAAAAGAAAGCGATGCCCTTGTTGCAACCATGGAACAAGCCGAACAGGAAATAGCTGAACTTACCCCGCTTATCGAAGAACTCGAAACCGACCTCGCTCACAAAAACTCTGAACTCGCCATGATAAAGGAAAACAGCGCCAACGAAGAAAAACGCCTTCTTGAAGAACGCGATTCCTTGGTGGCCCAAATGAAAAAAGCTGATTATTCACTTTACACCCGTGTGAGAACAGCTAAAAAAGGCCTCGCCGTTGCCCGAATCAGACGCAACGCATGCTCCGGCTGCCAAACCATTATTCCAGCTCAGCGCCAGCTCGAGATTCGTCGCAACAACCGGATGTTCACCTGCGAATACTGTGGCAGGATAATCGTCTCTGCTGAAATCGCCCACGAAGCGGGTGACTCTGAAGAGTAGTGGTTAGTGGTGAGAGGTTAGTGGTCAATCTAACCCCACCTTGGCAGTCTTCAAGTGAATAGAATCGGGTGATCCATGGGACCATTGGAAGAAAAAAGTTTGAATTTCGCGGTGAGAATTGTCAAACTTTCAAAATTTCTGAACAATCAGCAGCAATATGTATTGGCACAGCAGATAGTCAAATCCGGTACCAGCATAGGCGCGAATATCTACGAATCACTCCAAGCAGAAACCAAACCCGATTTTATTCACAAACTGGGAATTGCTCAAAAAGAATGCTCAGAAACTTTGTTTTGGCTAAAACTTATTGTAAGATCAAATCTAATCTCAAAGAAGGGGTACGAAAGTCTTGACAGTGACTGTCAGGAATTAATGCGTTTACTTGTCGCATCAATAAAAACTTCCAAGAAAAACCTGAATAGTTCTGCAAAATCAAGCAAGTGACACTATAAAAGCCTCACCACGAATCTAAATACTACGAAAATTAACCTCTAACCATTAACCTCTAACCTCTAAAAAAACAGTTCCTTTTTATCTTCCCTTTTCGTATATTTGTTCATTGTAAATAATTTTCATAAAATTTTAAATCACGGAATATTTTTATAGACTTGACTTGGCAATCGCTGTCGCGAATTTAACGGCAGAGGAAAGTCCGGACTCCAAAGGACAGGACGCCGGGTAACACCCGGGAGGTTATCCGTAATGGATAAACTACGGAAAGTGCCGCAGAAAAGATACCACCTTGATTCCCCAAAAGGGTTTCAGGGAAAGGGTGAAAAGGCAGGGTAAGAGCCTACCGCGCCCATGGTAACATGGGTGGCAAGGTAAACCCCGTCCGGAGCAAGGCCAAGCAGAAGGCGATCCCGCCCCCTGTGGGTGGGTTAAGGGCTGTCCGTCCGATGTCTTCGGGTAGGCTGCTCGAGGTGAGGAGAGATCCTCATCCCAGATAAATGATTGCCTTCGGTTTATTGAAATTTTTACAATGAGTTTTCACAAAATGATAAAATTGCTACAAAATATTAAATATCCACCAGGTACTTAGTACCTGACCCAATTTTTATACCTTTTTGTGACTACTCGTCGTAAAATTTCTTTAACCGGGACAGAATCCGGCTTAGGAGTCAGGTCTATATATTATATTTCCACGGTAAGTTCACTATGCCAACGAAACGGTGGAAGATCAGGCCTGTTCGTGATCAACTTGAAATAAGATCACTTGCTGATTCTCTGAACATTTCCGAAGTGCTTGCAAAGCTCCTGATCCTCAGGAACATCAAGACATTTCCGCAAGCGCGTTACTTCTTCAAGCCCGACCTTGAAGGACTCCACAGTCCTTTTCTAATGCACGGAATGCGTTCCGCTGCCCGTCGCGTTATTCTTGCCATCACTTCCAACGAGAAGATACTTGTTTACGGCGATTACGATGTTGACGGCACCTGTTCCACCGCGCTGATGTACATGTTTCTTAAGGAACTTGGGGCGAATGTTGAGTTTTTCATTCCGAACCGTCTCCGCGATGGCTACGGCATTACCAACACCAGCATCGATTATGTAAAAAGCACCGGCACTTCACTGATGATCTCGGTTGACTGCGGAATCACCGCCGTCGAAGAAGCCGGATACGCGAACACCCTCGGAATCGACATGATCATCTGCGATCATCACCAGCCAAGGGAAGTGTTGCCCCCCGCGTTTGCTGTTCTCGATCCACTTAAACCAGGTTGTAACTACCCATTCAAATATCTCTCAGGCGCGGGAGTCGCGTTCAAACTGGCACAGGCTGTTGCCGCTTTGCTTGGTAACCAGCAGTTGCCGTTAAAGTACCTTGATCTGGTGGCAATGGCAGGCGCGGCGGATATTGTTCCGCTAACCGATGAGAACCGCATTCTCGTGATGTACGGTCTTGACCTGTTGAACAAGTCACCACGTCCCGGGCTACTTTCATTAATGCGCTCAACACGTATTGAACCCGGACAGTTGAATGCCGGGCAGGTCGTATTCTCCGTTGCTCCAAGAATTAACGCGGCAGGAAGACTTGGCGACGCGAAAATAGCGGTTGAATTGCTGATGACCGACGATCTCCGCCGTGCGGACGAACTCTCTTCGATGCTCGAAACGGAAAACTGGGAGCGACGGAAACTTGATGAGGAGACCCTCACCTCCGCTCTTGACAAGGTGTTGAGCGTTCATGATCTTGAGAAGGATATGGCACTTGTACTTCACGAGGAGGAGTGGCATCCTGGAGTTATCGGCATTGTAGCCTCCCGTCTTGTCGAGCTCTATTACCGTCCGACGGTGATGCTCACCACCATCGATGGAGTGGCAAAGGGCTCCGCGAGAAGCATTCCGAGTTTCAATATTTATGAAGCACTTCAACAGTGTGGCGATCTACTTAATCACTATGGCGGCCATCAGGCAGCAGCAGGTTTATCAATTGACATTGACAATATCCCCGAATTCCGCCGAAGGTTCAACCTCCTCGCTAAAGAGCAGATAAACAACGATGATCTCATTCCTCAGATCGAGATTGATGCCAAGATCAAGCTCTCAGAGATCACTCCGAAATTTCTGAGGGTTCTTCACCAGTTCGCTCCGTTCGGTCCTGAAAATCCGAGACCCGTTTTTCTCTCAGAAGGGGTTTCACATACTGGATTCGTAAGAAAAGTGGGACATAACCACCTCCTTCTTCAGATCAAACAGAACGGGAATGACAAGGTTTTCGATGCCATCGGCTTCAATCTGGGGCATTATGAAGAGCAGGTTCGCGACCGTAACTCAATTATCGATATAGTCTATACGATCGAAAACACCGGGAAGGAATGCAAGCCGCATCCGCAATTGAGGATTAAAGACTTAAGAATCACTGGGGTTTAGGGTATGGGGT
>CAZVBQ010000016.1:0-80985 GCA_964625575.1 uncultured Ignavibacteriaceae bacterium
TTCCAATTCAATCGTAAAAATAATAATATTAGTATTTAAAACAAAGTACCGCCGCCGCGCGCTCAGGTTCTGGAGTTCTCAAGTTCTCAAGTTCTCACTTCAAAAACATCATTTTTTCGGTTTTGATGAAGAGGGGCTTCAGATCCTTGTCCCTGACCAAAAGGTTGTAGAAGTAAACACCCGACGAAAGATCGCTCATTGTTCCGGTGGTTACAGGTGAAAACTCCCTCTCGTACTCTCCCGCCGGTAACATGCCCCTCTGAAGCACCGCCACCTCTCTTCCGTTCACATCATACACCCTGAGGATCACCTCTGCCTCACTATCCAATGAGAATTTTATCTTTGTTGAGGGGTTGAAAGGATTCGGGTAGTTCTGGTAGAGGAATATCCTCTCAGGGGTGGGGGCTGTTTCTCCCGCCAGTCCCGTCATCACCACGGTTACGCTGTCAAGCTTGCTTACATTACCCTGGTTGTCTTTCGCTTTAAGTTTGTAGGTATAACTCCCTGTCGGGTCGGCAAGTGAATCGCTGAAGAGGGTGTCAACCCCCGTGTATATCCTGTTCGTCTCATCAGGTATGAATCCCGCTTCCCTCCCCCGGTGGAGGGAGAACGAGTTAAAGTCTGCCTCAGTGCCTCCGCGCCATTGCAGGTCAACCCCGTTTGGCTTCTTTGTAACGGTAGAAAATCTTGGCACCTTTGGCGCGAGGTCAAGGTATTCGTATCTCTGTCCGTAGGTACCTCCATACCTTCCGATGTCACTTCTGGTTCCGTCAACATCAAGGATTGTTGGATCACCGGCATCGATGAGGGGGGAGTACATCTGAAGCCGGTAGTTACTGCTGTCGGTACCTTCATACATCGGGTCGACTGTGGTGTAGATCAGTGTGTCGGGGTCAAGCTTTGAAATGTCATTGGATATTATACCGTTTCCGTAAAAGTTGTTGTAATTGATGTTGCCGCTTACTTTTCCGTTTTGATAAAGGTCGAAAACAATAATACATGAATCTACAATATTGTTCACGAGGCTGAGAGAAAGGATATTCCACGGTGTTATGGCAGTGGTGCAATTCCGAATGATATTGTTAATGAATATTCCGCGGGCATCATCCAAACCATTGGTGGTTTCACCTTTCTTTCCAATAATCAAGTTGCTATTAAATCTGCCAGCACCGCCAAATAAAGGAATAGAAATTCCGGAATTGGAAAAATCCAAAACCAGATTGTTATAGAACAGTCCATAAGTTCCCATTATCGAGCGGGAACACTTATACAGAATATTGTCACTTACAACTATGACTGGCACAGTCGCCGGTCTTTCACTTGTAGTTAATCCGATTTCGGCCTTGAGAATATAGTTACCGGTGATCTCACCTGTAGCTAAAAGGACATTAATCGATTTGTAAAATCCTCCAAGAAATTTGTTGTATTTTATATTGATATGAGAATATCCTGATATTGGTGGCACCCATAGTCCTGTGTGGTTGGTTGGATACAAAAATGTTTTAATAGTAATATTTTCCAAAGTTAGATTGTCCCAAAATACAAAAGCATGCCGATATTCAAATTGTGGGAGAAAGCTTATATCCACAATGCAACTGTCGACATCAACACCGAGTATTGCAAGGTCTCTTCCCGGGTGTTCTGACACCACGGTCTCCCTGTAAATACCCGTCCCGATAATTATCGTGTCACCGCTTTCACACATGTCCACAACTTTCTGTATGCTGTCTGATGCCGTTGCCCAGCTTGTGTATGGATACACAGGTGTGGGGTTGCCCGCTTTTACATAACGGATTGTTGGGACGGTAGTACGGGCATTAACTGAATTCCGGGTGGAAATATTGTGGTTGTTCACGGCAAGTTCATCTTTTTTATTGAAGTACCCTGATTTGAAATCGATGTCCGTTTTGCTGAGCATCCCGTTGTTCATTTGCTCAATCCGTTGTAATATACTCTCATTGTCTCTGCCATAGCAATGCCAGATCAACTCATCCATAACTTCAATATTGTCGATGTAAAGTTCCCCGTAATTCTCCGGCTCAACACCTTCAGGAAGCACAACAGCATAGGATATATTCATGGTTTCTGTGCTTCGTAGAATGTTTTTGCATGAGTCAATAAAATTTAAATTTCTTGTGATTCTCAGATCATAGGGCAGATCGATCAATGTAAAAGCCTCATCAAAGAGGTCATCACTCATTAATTCTTTGCCCGAGAGTGTGATGGTTTTGGTTATCCCTGCTTTATCAGTTAGGTTCAGATTCACCCGTAATGAACAAACTGTGATGTTAGAATCAGGTCTTCTGCCGATCTTTAACTTAAATTTAGCAAGATACTCGATGAGCAATCCATTTGGTACTCCCGGTATATTCGTGAACTTGTATTCCCTCTCCTGGTGGATGAAAGGACCTTCCAAGAGTGTGATTTCAGGGTGGTTTTTCAAGGAGGTGGTGTCGGGAGATCCGGTCTCAGGTGCTTTGGTTATAACATAACTTCCCGATTGATCATTAATGACCTTAGTATAATCGGCATCACGGTTCATTTTTATGATGCCGGGATGGATATTAACGCTGACTCCTTCAGCCTCCCAAACATCGTGTACACCATGAGAGAGCACGCTTGCCCAGTCAATCTGTCTTTCATCTGGTTCCGGGAGGTTCCGGAAGTTGTTAAGAGCGGCTATTTTACCGAAGAGAATCTCATTAGGTACCTGCGACTTTAGGGGGTGGGTAAGAATGATCACGAAAATCAGACTTAAAACTGCTATTACTCCGCTTTTCATACCAATGTCCGGTTTATTGTTCCTGTTACTCTTTTATGTTTCCAATTCAATCGTAAAAATAATAATATTAGTATTTAAAACAAAGTACCGCCGCGGCGCGCTCATGTTCTCAAGTTCTCAAGTTCTTAAGTTCTCAAGTTCCCAAGTTCTTAAGTTCTCAAGTTCTCACTTCACCAGCATCATCTTCTTGACTGAAGTATAAACA
The DNA here is from genome assembly GCA_964625575.1 of uncultured Ignavibacteriaceae bacterium. Classification (GTDB taxonomy): domain Bacteria; phylum Bacteroidota; class Ignavibacteria; order Ignavibacteriales; family Ignavibacteriaceae; genus UTCHB3. The sequence goes on from CAZVBQ010000016.1 coordinate 2,988, forward strand.
GGAACACCTTCTGATGATCTTACATCTATCTTGTAGAGGTATATTCCGCTTGCCAGATCATCACCACGGAATTTAGTCTCGTGGTATCCGGCAGGCATCTCCCGATCCTGAAGCACCCTGACCGGTTCTCCCGTTATTGTGTAAACCGTCAGTATCACTCTTCCGGGTGACTTCAACCTGTATCCTATCACGGTTTCGGGGTTGAACGGGTTCGGGTAGTTGTTGAACAATAGATAATCCATCACTACTTCATGCCCCTCCCCCTTTACACCCACAGGAACTATCCTTATCTCCTCTGACTCGTCGGAGAGGTTCCCCTGATTGTCCACCGACCTGAGAACCATGTAATAGTTCCCGCTGAATCCGGGGATTATCTTTGTGAAGTTCGTATCCGCCGTTCTCCCGGTCAGACGGGTGGAGTCGGCTGTAATTCCCGGTATCGTGTCGCCGTAGACAAGGTATTCTTTAAAATCACTCTCGTGGTTCCTCTTCCAGGCAAGCTTGATGGTATCACCGGTGATTGCCGCCGCTATACCCCTTGGTTCAACAGGGGCGAGATCTAGATAAGCATAACTCTTCCCATGGGGACCTCCGTACATTCCGATATCGCTCCGTGTACCGTCAACATCCTTTACAAGCGTGTCTCCGTCATCTATCAAGGGTGAGTACATCTGGAGGTGAAAATCTTTCGATTCGTTTACGAACATGGGGTAGCGTGTGATGTTGGTTACTGTGTCTATCGGCGTGCTCCCTGTTGACCTCCAGTTCACGGTGTTATTCCAAAAATTGTTAAACCGTAACGGACTCTCACCATCAAATCCATAGAACTTTCCGCCGGAAATGTGGTTATTGAAAGCATCCCGGTAATTCGAGTTGCTGTAAGTCCTGATAACTTTTCCGAACTTACCCATATACACATTATTGCTGATGGTGTCAGGCCCAAGATCTGACCCGGAATTGTACTGCGTGACATTTTCGTAGAGACTAATTATCAGATTGTTGTGAATGCGGGAAGGCCGGTTAAACGCGTAAAAGGTAATATTGAAACTGTCTCCAAATGGTTTATATGGAGCCGCCACAAGTATATTGTTGTAAACATCAGCATTTGCTAGAATCGCGAGGTAAATCGCATGTTCATAGGCAGTTATATAATTGTTAAACACTTGCGCAATATGTACTGATACCAATACACCATCTCGACAAGAGTCAATAACAGAATTCGTAATCCAAGCTGTATCCTCCAAGCTGTAGGCAGAGGCATAAATATTAATTGCACCTCCACAAAATGTAATCTTGACATTATCTATTCTAATTTTCCTCCTCGCTTGATCAGGTCTTTCAGAAATAATCCCGCTATGAGGACTATTAATCATTCCCCAACCTACAATTTTTAGATTTTTAATTTCACACAAATTCTCCATTATGACACCGGCGGTTGAATCCCGGGGTATCTGTATCCAGGTATTCTCCCAACCTGAACCCAACAAGACGATTCCGGGATTGAATCTTACAACCTCCGTAAATATACCATCACCCACCACTATCGTATCACCAAATTCACTGACACGCATCGCCTTCATGATGCTGTCTGCCGCTGTCTCCCAACTTGTATAAGGAGGAGTACTGCTTCCTGTCTTGCTTACATAACGCTTCTCTGCGCTTAGATTGAATATCGCAAACAATACAATTATCAGCGTTAAGATTCTTCGCGTTTTCATCTCTCACCTGCCTGCTTAGAGTAACTGCCGGTCAGACTGTAGGTAACTTTTTGCACCTCACCGTAGTTGTGCTTTCCTGGGTAAAAGGCCGCGATCAATCCCGGAGGTGCTCCCAGTCTATTCAATATCGCAAGAAGCGTTATCATTGGCTGGTAACTGTCGATTGAGAGGGGTCTAACCATAGTGATCAGCTTATTCATCCCGGGTTGAAGCTTTCGCAATTGAGCAAGGTATTCAGACAACTGTAAATCCCTTTCCCCCGGGAAGTTAATAAAATAATGCTTCCACAGTTTTTGGTCAAACACTTCGACATCTTTCAAAGCCAGTTCTGCATTACCGAGCCAAATTACCCTTAACTGAATACGGGTGCCTTCACTTATGTATGAATCCTCCACATCGCTTCCCGGCATTATAGTGGTCGGCGGGAGTGGAAGATCACTTCTGCCCATGGCGTCTGTCTGAAGAACCCCGTAATCGTAATCAAGACTGATCTCTGTATACTCACTCCCGAGCATGTTTTTGGTTACGGTTTTTTCCGCGAGTACTATTGTATCAAATCCCCGCGTTACAACAGCCTGTACCTTGCATACTGTATCACCGGGGCCCGTGTTCTGAAGATTCTTAAGTCTAAACACAGCTGTATAATAAATGAGATCGTTTCTCAGATATTTGTTGGTGTAAACATAATTTTTGTACTGGCTGTGGTTTGGACCGTCTATAAAAATCTTGTTTATGTTTGCCATATCTGTTCCGGTGCTCACGCCATCACTTAAAGTCATCCCGTATTTTTGCTTCAGTCCGATTTCAGTGCTCAGATCAGGAATAACATTGTCGTTTGGAATCCATCTTGAATAGAGCGCGTTGCTAAAATAATACACCCAATCAGCATTGGATGGATGGAATACGGTATCTATCACCGAATCGTTCAATGCAAAAATATATGGGAAATACTTGAGGCTGTCGAAATTAGACACCTGATTGATTTCCGGAATGGATACTACGGCTCTCTGGATTACAGTATTAAATCCGAGTGGTTTAACAACTGAATAGGTGTATAGGGAGAATTCTTTGTTTGGTGAGGAATTTAGATATGAACCGGTCAGAATTGAGTCCGGTGATTGTCCGTAAATGTTTAATGTTATCAGCAACATGAACAGTTGCGTCTTAATTGATTTCATACTTTACTCCGCGTGTAGTGAATCTTTTTATTTCAACATTCGACGGAATCCTGCTTAAGGTTCCGAAGTTTAACCTGCCTGAATTGTCAGAGTGCTGATTCACATTTTAGCGGAGAGTAATTTCTTCCACTCAAACCTTTTAATTGAAACCAACAATCGTCAAAAAAAGACAAATCACTGTTTCGATTAGAAAGCAGTTTATAACTTTGATAAACCACTTTACCAAGATACAGTACATTGTTCAATAAACAAAAAAAAGAGATAAATAAGTGCCCTAAAATTTATTGAATGGCATGAAATGAAAAAGGGACAAAGCCTAAACCTTGCCCCGAAAATCAGAGTGAATTAATTCATGCTTCAGTCCGCCGTTAGTTGTGCCATATGGCACTATCGCGGCGCACTCAGGTTCTGGAGTTCTCAGGTTCTCAAGTTCTCACTTCAAAAACATCATTTTCTCGGTTTTGATGAAGAGGGGCTTCAGATCCTTGTCCCTGACCAAAAGGTTGTAGAAGTAAACACCCGACGAAAGATCGCTCATTGTTCCGGTGGTTACAGGTGAAAACTCCCTCTCGTACTCTCCCGCCGGTAACATGCCCCTCTGAAGCACCGCCACCTCTCTTCTGTTCACATCATACACCCTGAGGATCACCTCTCCCGCTTCTTCAAGTCTGACTCTTATTGTTGTGGATGGGTTGAATGGATTGGGATAGTTTTGATAGAGCCGTTGCATAATAGCTGTTTCGGCTATCAAATCTGGGCAATATTTTTGCACTTTAAATTCAAATTTCTTAAACTAAGTTACGACATCCAAAATATATGCTATTACATTAAAAGCAATGGAGTTTAGTATGAGTTTAACGAATCCTACTGCCAATTGGGCCTACAACTGCGGTAAGGAAGATTTTGATTTGATTGTTGATTGGGGCATCACCAGTATACAAAGAACAAATCTTCGTTATGTTAGACTGATGCTGAGCGTAAGTTTGCCTGGTAATCAAGTCATACAAAAAACCACAACCTACACTCCTTACGATTCACCCACATCTGATCCTTATTATTTCCCAGGACAAATCCAAGTTGGCTGGAAAGATGAAGAATCTTCGGGTAACTCCATTTTCTTGGGAGAAACCTACAGTTTTGTCGCATCCATTTTTATTCTTTCGGGGGGAGTGCCAGGACAAGAATACATCGATGAAGAGTATGTATTTAGCAGTTCCTCAGTCTCTAATAACCTTAAGTTCTGTGCTACTGATCCGTTGTTTAATGATCTCTTTGAGTGTGCTTCCTCTATACCTGATTGTGAAGGATGAAGGTAATGCCATGAAATTTTTATTATTACTGTTTATTGTTTTTATTTTTACACCAATGGCACAAAGCTCCATCGACCGGCATTTCATGACATTCAATGCTGCCAATTCACAGTTACAATCTGATGAAGTGATCAAGGTGGTAGAGGATAATAGCGGAACATACTGGTTCGCTGAGGGAGCTGACGCAGGTAATGATGCCGTATACAGCTACCGAAACGGAATTTGGGTGAGATATGATGCATCTAATTCACCCTTGGTGGGAATTAATATTCGTGATCTGATCGTGACACCTGACAACAGAATTGTGATCGCTACTGATAGAGGTCTTTATATTAAGGACACACAGACCTGGAGCGTAATTAATACCTCGAACTCAAATTTGCCGGCCGATGATGTAACCAGCGTCGCGGTAGATAAAACGGGAAAGTTTTGGATAGGCTTGCTGAATGTGGGTATCGCGGTTGGCTCCGGGAGTTCATTTAACTTGTTTACGGCTGCAAACGGTTTCCCGGGAATTGAGGATATCAATTTCTTCGCGATCGACGATTCGAACAATGTTTATGCCGGTGTTGATTACTATGGTTTACACCAATATAATGGTGTAACCTGGAAAGTAATTATTCCGGGAGGGATCATCCCAATGGATATGACACATGTTACCGGCGGGATGCTCGATAAGAGAAACACACTTTGGGTTGCAATAAACAAATACCCTGCGAAGGGAAGAGTTGCCTCTGTAAATGATGGGGTCGTTACATACTTCGACAGTACCGTCACCGGCAGAAGCTATCGCGCGATGTATTGGTCGGTGGTAACGGACAGTTATGATCAACCATATATTGGGACAGACAAAGGACTGCTTTACAGGATTAATGACCAGTGGAAGTGGATCGATACATCAACAGTTCCGGGTTTGCCGGCAAACGGATTCTGGAGAGGTAGCGCTGACAAGAAGAATAACATTATCTATGCCCTGAGAAACTTGAGCGTCACTTCCGGTGGTAACCACGGTGTAGTGTTTTATAACGGCGACTCCGTCATGGTTACTTCATTGAGAGACATTCAGTCACCGGGGCACAACGGATTCAACCTTGAGCAAAACTATCCCAATCCGTTCAATCCCTCATGCAAGATCGGTTTCTCACTCCCGGTTGAATCACTGGTATCACTTGAGGTTTTTGATATGAGTGGTGTGAAGATCACCACCTTGGTCGACGGGAGGTTGCCGGCAGGTAGATATGAACGGGAGTTCGTTGTCAGCGAGAAAACCACTTTGGGAACTATCGCGTCAGGTGTATACTTTTACCGGTTAACTGCAAATGACCTGAGCAATAACATACAATTCACCGCTTCCGGAAAAATGATCTTCATGAAGTAGTTCTATAAGGTGTTATTCAGGACACCTTTTTCTTCGGCCTGATTTAGTCACTCCCCGCTGATACAGGGGCATATCCACGGGGCGAGTAGTAGGGAATTATTCAGTTAAGGGGCTCTCTTAAAATGTTAGGTGTTAAATGTTATCCATTTTAGAGTGTAGAGTGTGGTGAAATTTTCTATAAACTCTACACTCCATACTCTACACTAAACCTGAATCACTCCCACCTTAAACTCCGGTATCTCCGGATTATTGTTAGCTGATTCTATTGAGCGGGAGATATACTCACGGGTTCTGGCGGGGTCTATGATCTCATCAACCCAAAGGCGCGCGGCAGCATGAAGCGGAGTTGACTTGCTCTCGTAGGAGTCACGGATCTCATCGTGCATCTTGAGTTTTTCTTCCTCACTTAGCTCCTTACCGGCTTTCTGATGCTGCTTTATCTTTATATCCATCAGAACATTGGCTGCCTGGCTTCCCCCCATCACGCTGATCCGGGCGGCGGGATACGCGTAGATAAACCTCGGGTCGTAAGCTTTTCCGCACATGGCGTAGTTGCCGGCGCCATAGCTGTTACCAACTATTATCGTGATCTTCGGAACAACGCTGTTCGCCACCGCGTTTACCATCTTCGCGCCGTCTTTTATGATACCCCCATGCTCTGCTTTTGTGCCGACCATAAATCCGGTTACATCCTGCAAGAAAAGAAGTGGTATCTTCCGTTGGTTACAGTTCATTATGAAGCGCGCGGCTTTGTCGGCACTGTCGGAGTAGATAACCCCGCCCACCTGCATTTCGCCGCGGGCTGACTTCACCACAGAGCGCTGGTTGGCGACAATTCCGACTGCCCATCCGTCGATTCTAGCGTACGCGGTAATAAGCGACTTGCCGTAACCGGGTTTGTATTCGTCGATCTCCGAGCCGTCAACAATCCGGGCGATAAGCTCGTAGGTGTCGTACTGTTTGATGGCTTCATCAGGGAGAACGCCGTATATCTCCTTCTGTTCAAAGAGAGGAGGGCGGGATTCAACCCGTGAAAAACCGGCTTTCTGTGTTTCGCCAAATTTATCGACAAGTGAACGGATCTCATCCAGGCACTCCTCGTCATTCTCCATTACATTGTCTGTAACACCGGAAATGTTGCTCTGAACCACCGCGCCACCGAGTGATTCGTTATCGGTTACTTCGCCTATCGCGGCCTTCACCAAATGAGCGCCCGCGAGAAAAACGGAGCCCTCACCCTTTACGATCAAAGCCTCATCGCTCATGATCGGAAGGTATGCGCCGCCGGCAACACATGGACCCATAATCGCGGCTATCTGAGGAATCCCCATCGCTGACATTTTTGCGTTGTTCCTGAAGATCCTTCCGAAGTGTTCTTTATCGGGGAAAATGTCATCCTGCAACGGGAGGAAAACCCCGGCACTGTCAACCAGATAGATTACCGGCAAACGGTTTTCTATGGCTATCTCTTGAGCGCGAAGGTTCTTCTTGCAGCTCATAGGGAACCAGGCACCCGCTTTAACGGTGGAGTCGTTGGCTACTATCACGCAGTCACGCCCGCTTACCTTTCCGATCCCGAACACGGTTCCGGCACTTGGAGCGCCTCCCCATTCCTCGTACATGCCGTGGGCAGCGAAGGTGTTAAGTTCCATAAACCGGGAACCGGGATCGATCAACCTTGCAATTCTATCGCGCGCGGGCATCTTACCCTTTTCGCGCGTCTTTTGCAGGGCCTTCTCGCCGCCGCCTTTTTCGGTCTTTTTCCTCTCGTATTCTAATTTTCTGACGAGTTCCTTGTAGGCATCTTCTCTTACATGAAACGATTTTTCCCTTGTGATGTCAGTACCAACCTTCTTCATTGATCTTCCGTGGCTTCAGGTGAAAAAATTATTTATCGAGCAACTGCCGTGAGATAACGATCCGCTGCACTTCGCTTGTCCCCTCACCGATGGTGAGGAGTTTTACATCGCGATAGAACTTTTCAACGGGGAAATCCTTGATGAATCCATAGCCGCCGAAGATCTGAACCGCCTGGTTCGAGCATCTTTCGGCAACTTCACTGGCGAAAAGTTTCGCCATGGCGGCGGAGGTTCCAAGAGGTTTGCCGGCATCCTTCAGACTTGCCGCCTTGAACGTCATCAACCTCGCGGCTTCAATCTCCGTTGACATATCGGCAAACTTGAACTGGATACCCTGGAAGGCATTGATCGGTTTACCGAACTGGTGCCTCTCGCCCGAGTATTTCAGCGACTCATCGAGTGAGCCTTGTGCCAGACCAACACTGAGCGCGGCTATTGATATTCTTCCCCCTTCGAGTATCTTCATCGCCTGCTTAAATCCTTCACCCTCAACACCGATCAGATTTTCGGCAGGAATACGCATGTTGTCGAACATCAACTGACATGTGTCGCTCGCGCGCATGCCAAGTTTGTTCTCTTTTTTGTTGACGATGAATCCGGGAGTGCTGGTCTCAACGATAAATGCCGATATACCTTTGGAGTGTTTCGATTTGTCGGTTACTGCCATTATAACGGCAACCTGGCCAACTCCACCATGCGTAATGAAAGTTTTACTGCCGTTTATCACCCACTCGTTACCGTCTTTAACGGCAGTGGTGATCATTGAAGCGGCATCGGAACCGGAGACAGATTCTGTAAGTCCCCACGCGCCTATCCACTCACCCGAGGCAAGTTTTGGGAGGTATTTCTTCTTCTGCTCTTCATTGGCATGCATGAGGATGTGGTTGGTGCAGAGTCCGTTGTGAGCGGCGACGGTGAGTGCTACCGAAGGATCAACTTTGGCGAGCTCTTCGATGATGAGGGCGTATTCGGTATAACCGAGTCCCGAGCCGCCATAGGCTTCAGGAACAAGGATACCCATGCAGCCCATCCCCGCCAATTCTTTCACGATAGGGAAAGGAAATTTTTGTGATTCGTCGTAATCCATTACGACCGGTTTAAGCACGTTCACGGCAAAATCCCTGACCGCCTCCTGAATTGCCCGCTGTTCTTCCGTGAACTCAAGCAAAAAACTTGAACCCGGTGATGTATCCATTTGATCTCCAGTTATTATTAAATTCTTATCGCCTTCCACGCTGCCCGTATAGCGGGGGACGGATATTAAACAATTTCTTTAAGGTGCTCCTTGTACTTTGCTATGATCTTGTGAGCAAGCTGATGTGGCGAGAGTTCCTTCTCGAGCACTCCCGAAATGTTGCCGTGAAGAAGTTCACTCCCTCCCGAACCCCAAAGTTCACGGAGGATCTCGCTTTCTACAATCTCTTCAAGTCTGTTTTTCGCCCGCTCTTTGCGTCGCAGTTCAAGCTTACCAGTAGTTTCAAGATGTTCCCTGTGCTTAAGAATTTCCGAGCCAACCTCTTCGATCCCCTTGTTCTCGTGGGCAGAGGTTTTAACCACAGCGGGCCACCATGTGTGTTCATCGTGTTCCCGGAACTGAAGCATGGTTTTAATTGAAGCAACAGCCTGTTCAGCACCGGGTCGGTCGCCTTTGTTCAGCACATAAAAATCAGCGATCTCCATCAGTCCGGCTTTCATCGCCTGAACCGTGTCACCGGATTCAGGTACAAGCACCACGATTGTGGTATCGGCGGCTTTTGCTATATCAAGCTCCGATTGCCCCACACCCACGGTTTCATAAATAATAATGTCGTATCCCGCGGCATCAAGGATGTCGGATGCGTCAACTGTTTTGCCGCTTAGTCCACCAAGACTTCCACGGGTCGCCATGCTACGGATAAAAACACCATCAAGGTTGGTAACCTCTGTCATCCTGACCCGGTCACCGAGAAGCGCGCCTCCGGTGAATGGACTTGTGGGATCAACAGCTATCACTGCAACAGTATAACCCTGTTTTCTGAACCATTTTACGAGCTGAAGAGTGAGCGTGCTCTTCCCCGCCCCGGGTGGTCCGGTGATGCCGACCTTGTACGACTTGCCGGTAAATTTGTGTATCTGTTCGAGTATCTCGACGGAGCCTTCGTAACCCGACTCGATGAATGTTATCGCCCGGGCCACACTCCTTTTATCTTTAGAGAGTATTTTCTCAATGTCAATCTGAGGCATCAGAGATATATTTTTTCCTGTTTAATAAATTCAACAACGAGACGGGGCACAAGATAATCTATCGAGAGACCCGCTCTTATTCTCTCCCTGATCTCAGTTGAGCTAATCTCGATCGTGGGAGAATCGACAAATATCGCCTGCTCGAAGAACCGGTTCCGTTTGTCCGGGTGATCCCTTTTGCGGGTCAGAACGACAAGTTTTGCCTCTTTAACGATGTCATCGGCGCGGTACCATTTGTCGAAATCGATCAGATTGTCGAAGCCGATCACCAATTCCAGTTCGCTGTATTTTTTCTTAAGCTCCATTATCGTGTCGTAAGTGTAAGACACGCCCCCCTTACGGAGTTCAAGGTCGCTGATCTCGTAACCGGTGTTGTTGCCGATGGCGAGTTGCAGCATTTTAATTCTTGTATCACCATCCAGAAGGTCGGGAGCCTTCACTTTGAAGGGTGAAATGTTGCAGGGCATTAAAACTATTTTTTCAAGTTTCCTGAGTTCTTTTAACCTTTGGGACGTAATAAGATGCCCGAAATGGACGGGATTGAAAGTACCGCCGAAAAGTCCAACTGCCATTACAATAGTTCTTTATATTCTACAAAAAGTTCGGTAAATCTGTCGTGCATCTCAAAGCTGCACGCGGGGATGCTCTCCTTTGATGAGAGAAAATCATAGAGCCCACGGAAATCTTTTGCTGCCCTGACAACCAGACCCGAAGTGGTGACGAGCGGCCTTGATTCGAGCCGTGTCAGCACTTTTAGAAATCCGCTCCACGATTCATTGAGCGCGGGGATCGCCTCTTTCTCTCCCGCTTCAAAATGGTTGAACGCCAGCGATGAGACTCCCCCGTTCATCGACTTCGCCACGAGTGCCACTTCATCCTCCTGATCGGCGAGCGCGGAGATGAAATTGTAGTCGTTTGTGGTAAGACCCATCACGAACGGATTAACGGCGATCAACATGCCATGATCCGTTATCAGCTCCTGGGCTATTTCACCGGTTATCTCGTGCACATTCTCTCCGTCGTGGAAAATTATCTCCGGATCATCGAACCGCTGGAGCTCATCAAGTCCACCGGCACCGATATCGAACTGGTGCAGAAGCACTATCGATCTGCCGCACTTACCCCAGGAACGCACAATTTCCATCTGGTTGATCAGCAGGTTCCGGTAAAGGGCGGAAGTGCCTGCCTTGTCAAGACCGGGGAATTCGTCCACTTCAAACTGGTTGAAGACTGGTTTAGGGACGAAAAAAAGGACTCCAAGGGGTTTTTGCATCGGATCCGGGGAAAATTGAAAGAAAATTTTCAGGGTGTAAGTTAACGAATTTTACGGAAATCTTAAAGAGGCTTAATGAATCGCAATTTAGTGAACGCGAGGCGGTATATTTCTTCTGAGGCAGAAACGATAAGTTCCCTGAGATTGGGTGTATTGTCAGATTCGCCGGTCTCATCTTCGACGGGTGTTTTGAGTGCCGCGGTGATCAGCCTGACCTTTTCGATCCTGATGGCATAGACGATCGACCTGCTCACAATTATCATAATGGTAAGATTTATGAGGTTCATCCCTGTTTCGAGGGCGATCCAGTTCCAGATGGCGTGAGAAATGCCGGGGAATGGAAAAGCGAGGAGAAAAACGATCATCTTGTTCCTGATGATCCTCCCCAGAAAGAGCCACAGCAGGATAAAAAGAAAATTCTGCACGGCGTGCATCGGAGCGATAACAATGCTTCGCTCTATCATTTTTGCCACGGCAGAACCGTTTCCGCCGTTCACTGAAGCGAAAAGGAGATTTTCAAAAAAGGCGAAACCGAGTCCAACAGCTATCGCGAGAAAAATGGAATCGAGAAGTTCCTCACTTTTCATCAGGCGAATGGCAATGATGGTTGTTACTCCCTTCGCCACTTCCTCGATGAAAGGTGAAACGAAGATTGAGCGGTTGTGCCCTGTGTACATGAATGACGCGAGATCATAAACCTGCGACATCGCCCATTGGATGGATATTGTGAAGAGTATGGATATAAGTCCGCATATAAGGGCGGGGGCAATGAATCCCCTCCCCTCCCTGAAACTGTACTGATCGAAGATGGTGTAGAATTTAAAGAAGAGGGCGGAGACAACTCCGCCCGTTAATATCATCAGGACCGCGTCAAGCAACCGGTACTAACTCCTGAGCCAGTTCATCAGTTCCTTGAAGCTGGGCAGTTTCCCGTAGGAGAGGATACCGATCCTGAATATCTTCACTGAAACCTTTATCACAAGCGCGATACTAAGAACGAGAATACCCATGGCGATAAGGTGCTCGTAGAGCGGGATCTCAACCACGTTCATTCTGGCGATCATCACCAATGGGGAGGTGAAAGGAATATAAGCGAATATCTTCACCAATTCCTGATCAGGGTTCTGGATTATTGGCATCAAAAGCACTACAGGAAAGATTATCAGCAGCGTAAGATAACTGGTGATCTGCTGGGCTTCCTGCTCGGTGTTAACAATCGAGCCGACACCGACGAAGATCGACACATAAAATAAGAACGCCAGCAGGAAATAAGGAATTACGATGTGCAGGTTCTGAAACACCGATGTTGTGGCAAGTAGAGGCCCCGCGTAACCGACGGCGAGCAGTGCCCAAATGCCCATCTGGGTGAGCACGAGCATCGTTAGCCCCAGCACTTTACCCAACAACAGGTCATCAGGACGGCAACTTGAAAGAATGATCTCGATAAGCCTGTTCGACTTTTCCTCAACAAGACTGCGCACAAGCGAACCACCTGTGAACATGATAATGAAGAAAAGTGCCATGATGATAACGAATGTGGAAAAGAACTGCCGCTGGAAGTTTATCTCTTCTGATCCTTCCAGGGTTACCTTTACCGAACGGAGGTTCACTTCATGGGTCAGCGAGTCGAGAAGTCCCTTGGAAAGATTCTCTTTCACCAGCATCTTTTCCCGCCGGATGTTGTTGAACTTCGAGTCAATGATGTTCAGATCACGGAAATTGCCCATCGACTTGCTGCGGAACTCGAGCCTCAAACCTGAATCGGCTTTTTCATATATATAGATGTATCCTTCGAGTACCTTGTTATTGAATACTGAGTCGTCGAGGCGTTTCTTGGTCGCCGTTACCCCGCCTTGCATAACAGTGGTCTTCGGAATAAGATATCTCGGCTGACCGTTCTCGAGTTTCTCCTTCTCAAGCTGCGTCCGGAGGGAGTTCTCATAAATGCCGGTTGAGTCGAGTATTGTTATTGCCTTTGGGGCATCGGAATCCTTGTCAGCCAACAGGGTTGGAAGGAGTGAAAAAACAATAAATATTATGGGGGTGACCACCACTGAAATGATGAACTCTTTCGACATCAGTTTCTGTAGATACTCCCACCTCGCAACCTCAAATGCTTTTTTCATCTCACTCACCTCCCGTCTGTTTAATGGTATCAATAAATATACGGTTAAGAGTTGGTGCCTCAATTGAGAATCCTCTTAGGGACACCTTCTCGAAGATCGATGGCAGGATGGAATGGGGGTCGATCCCGTCATTCATTTCGATCTCTCCGAAATTTCCGTAGAGGTCAGCCTGTTTTACGCCGGGAAGTGTCCGGATGAAATCAGCTTCCCCTTCGTATTCGATCTTGATGAATTCCTTCCCGAATTTTCTCTTCACCTCTTTAAGAGCTCCGCTCGCCACCTCCCTTCCTTTATTTATCAGGAAGATAGCCTCGCACATCTTCTCGGCAAGATCCATCTGGTGGGTGGAGAGGATTATAGTTTTTCCTTCCCCTTTCAGGCGAAGGATCTCATCCCTTACGAGCTCCTGGTTTATAGGATCGAATCCGCTGAACGGTTCATCGAGTACGAGTACTGAAGGATCATGGATAACCGATATTATGAACTGAATCTTCTGCTGGTTACCTTTTGAGAGTTCTTGTACTTTTCGTTTTTTGTAATCAGCAATGTCAAGGCGTTTCAGCCAGGCGAGACCTGTCTTTTCAGCGGCAGAGGCGCTCATCCCTTTAAGGGAGCCAAAATATTTAATGATGTCAATAACGGTGCTCTTTTTGTAGAGTCCCCGCTCCTCGGGCAGATAACCGGTGGTATTGTGGAAATCCTTGCCGGGAGCTTTCCCCTCGATCAGGATCCCTCCCGATGTGGGTTTGATAATATCAAGGATCATCCGTATCGTGGTGGTCTTGCCGGCACCGTTGGGACCGAGCAGACCAAAGATCTTCCCGGGCTCCACAGTGAAAGAGACCCCGTCGACCGCGATGAGATTCTTGAACTCTTTTCGGATATTCTTTACTTCAAGCATTAAACTTCCATTTATTGTGGTCTCGAAAGTTAACTCTTTACGAGGGAGTATGAGTTAAAATTTTGTAGGAACGGTTCAGTATCGTGACGAAAAATCACTTGATTGAAGCAACCGGCACCTCAAGTCCGTTTAAATCTGACAGTTACCGAAGTGCCGACTCCCACAGTACTTTCAATCTCGATTGAGCATCCGTTGAGTTCGAGAAGTTTTTTTGAGATCGGGAGTCCGAGACCCAGCCCTTCGAATGGACGGCCAAGTCCCGTCTCCTGTTGGCGGAATGGCAGGAACATTTCCTTTTTAAAATCTTCAGAAATTCCAATTCCGGTATCTTTTACCCGCGCGTAAACGGATCCGTTGGAGTCAGTACCTGTACTTACTTCAATAACGCCAACGCGGGTATATTTAATCGCGTTATCTATAAGGTATGTAAATACATCTTTTATCGCTTCAATATCAGCATTCACCACAGGGTAAGTTTGGTCGATCGATTCGCTGATCTCCAACCCTTTCTCATTAGCAACTTCAGCAAAATCGATCAAAAGGTTCTCGAGGAGGTAACCTATCGATAAATACTCTGGATTGTAAGGGTAATCGCCAGCCTGCAATTTTGATATGCTGATCAACATTTCGACGGTTTTGATCAGCCTTTTCACCGACTTCTCCATTGCGGCGAGATAACCTTCATGATCTCCTTCGCAGAAAGGTTTGTAGGTCTCCTCGATGATCCCCGCCATGCCGAGAATACCATTAAGCGGAGTGCGGATCTCGTGGGAAAGGTTGCTGATGAAGGCATCCTTCAACTTGTTGGCAATCTCTGCCTTCTCCTTTTCCAAAAGAAGATTTTTCTCAAGCTCTTTCCGGATGGTAATATCTTCCATACCAAAAAGGTAATAAGCAAGTTCCCCCTTTTCATCAACAATGGAAGAGGCAACGAGTGAGGCATCAAAAAGAGAGCCATCACACTTTCTCACCGTCAATTCACCTCTGAATTCATTTCCTGTCAGCAGGGTGCGCCACATTTCTCCAATGATCGCAAGATCAGTAGAACCGGCGCCGAAGATCGAAATGTCACGCCCGACCAGCTCCGAATATCTGTATCCGGTAAATTCAGTTACTTTTTTATTTACGAACTGTATCTTCCCGTTCCGGTTGGTTACGGAGATAAGAATGGGACTTTGATGGAGGGCACGTGAAAGAGTGCGGTTTTCCTCTTCGAAAACCAACCGCATCCTTCGCTCTTTAGAGAGATCATAAGCGGCAGTTATCGCGCTTGGCAACCTTGCCAAACGGTCTTTTAAAACATAATCGATTGCACCCGCTTTTAAGACCTCTACCGCGGTTTCCTCACCAATGGCGCCTGAAACGCAGATAACGGGGGTTTGAGGGTCAACTTTTTTGACAATACCAAGCGCGCCGAATGCATTAAACCCCGGTAGCATAAAATCCACGATTATTACATCATAGTTGTTTTTACTCAGCGAGGTTTCAAATTCCTCCTTGTTGCCAACGAGTTCGAGTTCAACCTTTAATTCCGCGGTTTCGATCAGGCCGTGGATCAACTCAGCGTCTAACGGTGAGTCCTCCAGATGAAGAATCTTTATTTTGCTGTTATTTGACATGTTTCCAGTTTTCTGCCGGGGAACTGTAAAATTAAACCGGAACATCCGGGGCAGTTTCCGTTGCGCGTTAATGGGTTCAAGGTTCAGCCAACCCGTCAATTGATTCGTTATCCCGCTACAAAATATACAATTATTTATTGAATTGCCATCATTTATTTTCGATGTTTGATTCCGGTGATAATACAGCGCGAAAAAACTGACTGCTCCACATCACGAATAATAACCACTCATAATTATATTTTAATCTTCTTGTTTTACATCATTTATCTTGCTTTTGCTTTTTAATCAAATATCGAAAGACTCCAACCTATGATCAAACTTCTCGCGACACTGATCTTGATCCTCCCAATGGTGGTCCGGGCACAATGGACCCAGACCAACGGAATTGCCGGCGGCTACTTCAACGCTGTTGTAGCGGCAGGACAGAACCTGATCGGCGCCACCGGAAACGGCACTGTTTTTGTTTATAATGGTAACTTGTGGAGCGGCACCCCTTCGGCAGTAAAGGCCACCTCGCTGCACCGTTCAGGCAACGCGGTAATTGCCTTGAACTACGACAAAATGGCGTTTTCAAGCGATAACGGTAGCTCATGGCTAATGAGAGATATTCCCGCTGCACTTTCTTCCGAACCTTTAATTACTGACGAGGCGATCCACCTTCTCAACTCAAATCGTGATTCTCTTTACTTGAGTACTGATGTTGGCCTGACCTGGAACCACATTGCTTTAAGCAAGTCATTCACTGAAAACGGTCAGCTGCGGATGGTCTTCATGTTCATGAAACTTTACAAGGCAGGTAACACAATTTACGCGTACGCGATGACCGACGATCCGGTTAACGTGAACATGTTGCTTGAGTCGCACGATTCAGGTGTGACCTGGAGTGTTTCGTTCAGACCCGGCACAAGTGATGTGATATCAGACATTCTCTCGGATGGAAACACAACTTTTGTCGCCACAACAGGCGGCCTGTACAGAAAAACGGGCGCGGCCAACTGGGTTCCGGCAGATACCGGTCTCCCCATTCAGAGCGGATCGGGTCTGGTGGCGAAATTAAAAAACGTGAACGGCAATTTTTTCGCCCTCGTGAATAGTGAAAACAACAGTCTTTACAGGTTTGATCCTTCATCCGGAACCTGGATTTCACTCGACGCCCCTTCATTTGTTTCTGATGTGACGATCCAAAATGGTACCATTGTCATCTCGACCCCTAAAGGTATCTCAAGGATCGTGGACGGGAACTGGATCAGCATGACCAACGGAATTATCGCCACAACTACACTTCCCGTTGCTCTCAGCGAAAATGTTGTTTTCACTCAGCATGGCACCACCACTTATAGAACCGTCAACGGAGGTGAGTCGTGGGACTCGATAGCCGGACCAATGAACCTGATAAGATTCAATGGAACGGAGTTGCTTTCAACCTCACAGTCGGGCATCATCCGCTCAAACGACCTTGGCACCACCTGGGAGGTTAGGAACGGTGGCATCCCCGCTGCTTACATTCCCAAAGCATCGGATGTGGCGGCTTCGGGATCAACACTTTACGCTGGATTTAACGGCACAAGAAGACGTGATCACCTGCCGGCGATATGGGAACAGGGCGGAATCTATCGCTCCACCGATAATGGTGCTTCATGGTTACCGTTCAATACAGGTATAACCCACGAAGGTGGCGTACCGGCCCCAGTCGCTGGTATCCATGCTTCGGATACGAAGGTTTTGATCAGAACGATTGAGGGTACTTATGTACTTAATGGAAATTTCTGGTCGAAAATCGACGGCAGTTTCCCTGCAAATACCTACTATTCGAGTGTAATGATAAGCGGCGACTCTATTGTGCTTGGCACCAACAACGGACTGTTGATCTCAACGAACAATGGTTCCTCCTGGAGCAACTTCAAGAGTGGTCTGCAAGAATCAGGACTTGGGCTCTTCTCTTACAGCTATTTCAAATTCCTCGGCAAATACTATGCCTACGATTACAATCAGGGTGAATTGTATAAACTTAATGACACCACCTGGCAGATGACCAACCCCAACCTGCCCCAGGATATTACCGGTTTCGGGTTCAGCAGCGCGGGAAATGTACTCTATGTCGGAACTCTCGACAGGGGTATCTGGAAGTATACGAACATTCAGACCGGAATTGAGGAAGCGGGAACAATGCCAACAGATATCAAGCTGGATCAGAATTATCCGAACCCGTTCAACCCTTCCACCGTTATCAGTTTCACAATACCGGCCCCCGGGAACGTGACACTTAAAGTTTTCAACGTCACGGGAGAATTGGTAGCTGAGTTGATAAATGGCGAAATGCAGCCGGGTAACCACTCTGTAAAATTCGATGCATCGAACCTGAATTCCGGGGTTTACCTCTATACCCTCTCGTACGGAAGTAAAATAAAATCAGGAAAAATGATGCTCCTGAAATGATCAGGCCGCAGTATTAAAGTCCTTTAAACTTAAAAACCCCGGTATTCGATGAATACCGGGGTTTTTCCATGTAGCGCGTACGGGATTCGAACCCGTGATCTCTGCCTTGAGAGGGCAGCGTCCTGAACCGCTAGACGAACGCGCCAAATTACAGACCGAAATTTACGCAAATCCGCTCAATCCGCAAAATTACACCCTTCTTTTCCCACCTCTTTGGGAAATTTATTACCCTCATTTTTTGTTATATTTAATAAGAAATATTACAATATTTTGTTTGTCCCGATTTTCGGTGAACATATTTTTTTGAGCGGAAGCACCTTGCATCCAAATTCCTGGAATCAGCATGTCAAAAAAAACCAAGATCATCCTCTATGTCGTGATCGCTTTGGTGATCGCCTCCATTTTCCTCTTACCCGTTTTTTCGGGATCTGATAAAACAAAAGAAGGCAAAGGCAAAGCCGCCAGGCAATCAGGTCCCGTGGAAGTTAAAGGAAAGATACTCAAGTTCGACTCCTTCGCTTCCGAAATTAAAGTCATGGGAAAGATCATCGCCGATGAGTGGGTCGATCTCTCCCCTGAAGTGGCCGGTAAAATTATTAAGATCAACTTCAAAGAAGGTTCATTCGTTTCAAAAGGGCAACTCCTCGTAAAAATTAATGATGCTGACCTTCAGGCCCAGCTGAAGAAAAATGAAGTGCGGCTCAAACTTGCCAAACAAAACCTTGACAGGCAAGAAAAACTCCTCCAGGCAAACGGAACAACCAAAGAGCAGTATGATATTGCAGCGTTCGACTACGCCTCTGTAGTGGCTGATGTTGACCTGAACAAGGCAATGATCGAAAAAACCGAGATCAGGGCACCGTTCTCAGGAAAGATCGGTCTGCGATACCTTTCAGAAGGGGCATATGTTGCCCCGGGAACTACCATAGCGACACTTCAAAGCACTTCACGTCTTAAAATCGACTTTGCCGTTCCCCAGAATTATTCAATCTATCTCAAAGAAGGAAACATAGTTACTTTCACCACCGGAACCGGTCTTGATCCCACACAGGCAAAGATCTACGCCATCGAGCCCGGGGTTGATGTGAGTACTGCCACCTTAAAAGTGAGAGGGTACATCACAGGCAACACGTCAAAATTTGTTCCGGGTAAAGTGATCGAGGTTCTTGTTTCACTAACCGCACCGGTAAAAACCATTTTAATTCCATCAGAAACTTTGGTACCGGAAATTTCGGGACACTCTGTTTACCTCTACAGAAACGGCAAGTCAGTTTCCGCCCCTGTGGAGATCGGTGACAGAACCGAAAAAGTTGTTCAGATACTCTCGGGTATCAAACCGGGTGACACATTGATAGTCTCAGGTTTGATCCAGCTAAGGAAGGATTCTCCCGTTAAACTGACGGGGATTGTGGAATGAGTTTATCTTCAGTAAGTATAAGGAGGCCTGTTCTCGCGATCGTGATGTCGATCGTGATAGTCCTCTTCGGCGCTATAGGCTACACATCCCTCGGTGTGAGGGAATATCCAAGTATCGATCCCCCCATAATTACAGTACAAACCAACTATATCGGCGCGAACGCGACGGTTATAGAGTCGCAGATCACCGAACCGCTTGAAGAATCGATCAACGGAATTGCAGGTATCAGAAGCCTCACTTCCACTTCAAGGGACGGAAGAAGCCTGATAACTGTGGAATTCAACGTAGATGCCGACCTTGAAACCGCCGCCAACGACGTGCGTGACAGGGTCTCAAGAGCCATAAACCAGATTCCGCAAGATGCCGATCCCCCGGTTGTGACCAAAGCGGACGCTGACGCGATACCGATCGTGATGGTAACAATCAGCAGCAACGAGAAAAGCATTCTTGAGCTCTCCGACTACGCAAGAAATGTTCTTAAAGAGAAGATACAGACCATCCCTGGTGTGAGCGCTATTCAGATTTGGGGCGAAAAACGCTACTCCATGAGGTTATGGCTCGACCCCATTAAAATGAACTCGTTCAACGTGACTCCTGTGGATGTGAGAAACGTTCTGCAGAAGGAAAATGTTGAACTCCCCTCGGGCAGGCTCGAAGGAGACAACACTGAATTGACCGTCAGAACCCTTGGGCTCCTCACAACCCCTGAAGACTTCAACAAACTTATTGTAAAAGATGATCAGGGAGTCACTGTAAGGCTTTCAGACATCGGGTATGCCGAATACTTCCCTGAAAATGAAAAAACGATCCTGAGACGCGACGGAATCCCAATGGTGGGTCTTGTGATCATTCCCCTGCCCGGAAGTAATCACATTCAGATCGCTGATGAATTTCACAAGCGAATTGAAGAGCTGAAGAAGGATCTCCCCGCTGACATGGAGATAAAGATCGGGTACGATGCAACCAGCTTCATCCGGAAATCGATCAGTGAGGTAATGGAGACCATTTTCATCGCTTTTGGACTCGTTATCATAATCATATTTCTCTTCCTCAGGAACTGGCGAACAACCCTGATCCCGATCCTCGCGATACCGATCTCTCTGATCGGCGCTTTCTTTATAATGTACGCCTCGGGTTTCTCGATAAACGTGCTGACTTTGCTTGGAATTGTGCTCGCCATCGGTATAGTGGTGGATGACGCGATCGTGGTTCTCGAGAACATCTACAGGAAGATAGAAGACGGGCTCTCCCCCATTGAAGCCGCGGTTAAAGGATCATCCGAGATTTTCTTCGCGATCATTTCGACCACGGTTTCACTCGCGTCAGTGTTCCTCCCGATCGTGTTTTTGCAAGGTCTTACCGGAAAATTATTCAAGGAGTTCGGATACGTGATCGCCGGCTCCGTCATAATTTCAGCTTTCGTGGCGCTTACTCTCACGCCGATGATGAGCTCGAGGCTCTTAAAGTCACACGAAGAACATTCATGGTTTTACAACAAAACCGAACCCTTTTTCGTATGGCTGGCATCGGCTTACCGGAGATCGCTCGAGGCTTTCATGCGCGCCCGTTGGATCGCCTTCCCTGTCATGATTTTCTCGGGTTGCATTATTGTCTGGTTCGGCGGCAGGTTACAGTCGGAACTGAGTCCGCAGGAAGACCGCGGTCAACTTCGTCTTAACTCAACCGCGCCCGAAGGAACATCTTACGACTACATGGATGCCTATATGGTAAGGCTGAATCAGCAGATGGAGCTTCTGGTTCCCGAAGCTGACAACATGGTCATGGTTACCGCTCCGGGATTTGGTGCCAGCTCGACGAACACGGGTTTCATCAGGATCATGCTGAAAGAGCGTGAAGAGCGGGAACGTTCGCAGCAGCAGATCGCCGCCGCGATAACTGAAGAAGCGAAAAAATTCAATGATGCCAGAACCATTGTCACCCAGGAGCAATCGATCGGCGGCGGAAGCCGTGGCGGCCTCCCGGTGCAGTATGTGATCCAGGCAGCGAGTTATGAGCAACTGCGCGATATCCTCCCCGTTTTCCTCGCGGAGGCAAGGCAAAGTCCTGTTTTCTCCGTGACAGACGTGAACCTTAAGTTTAACAAGCCGGAAGTGGTTGTTGAGATCGATCGTTCAAAAGCGCGTGATCTCGGTGTTTCTGTTTCCGATGTGGCGACGACACTTCAGTTCTCACTCAGCGGACAGCGTTTCGGTTATTTCATCAAGGACGGAAAGCAGTATCAGATAATCGGACAGCTCGAGCGCTCTGAAAGAAACCAGCCTCTGAACCTTAGATCGATGTTCGTGAAGAATAAAAAAGGTGAGATGATCCAGCTTGACAATATCGTTAAGCTGACCGAGAGAAGTTCACCTCCCCAGCTTTACAGGTTTAACAGATATTCATCCGCTACGGTATCAGCAGGCCTCGCCGAAGGTAAAACGATCGGCGACGGGATAACTGAAATGGACAGGATAGCCGACAAGGTTCTTGGAGAGAAATACTCAACTTCTCTTGAAGGTGCTTCGAAAGATTTTGTTGACAGCTCGTCTTCGCTTCTTTTCACATTCCTCCTGGCGATCATCTTAATATACCTCGTTCTCGCCGCGCAGTTCGAGAGTTTCAGGGATCCGTTCATTATCATGCTGACCGTTCCATTGGCTATCGCGGGCGCGGTATTTTCACTCTCAATATTTGGGCAGACTTTGAATATCTTCAGTCAGATCGGACAGATCATGCTCATCGGTCTTGTTACCAAGAATGGTATCTTGATTGTGGAATTCGCGAATCAGAGGCGCGAAGCGGGATCAGATCTGCTGACGGCTGTTAAGGAAGCTTCTGAGTTGAGGTTCAGACCAATTCTTATGACAAGTCTTTCAACAATGCTTGGCGCGCTGCCGATCGCACTGGCGCTGGGCGCGGGCTCTGAAAGCAGGGTTTCGATGGGTATTGCCATCATCGGCGGATTGCTGTTCTCAACCATCCTCACGCTTTATGTGATTCCGGCGATGTACTCTTACCTCTCGCCCAAACACCTGAATCTGCTTCCGGATCTGGACGAGATGGAGAAAAAATAATTCTACAGTGGTAGAGTGCAGGTAAAGATCGAACCGTGACCTTGCTTGCTCTCTACCTCTACTCTTCCTCTGTGGCCTTCCATGATCTTCTTTACGATCACAAGCCCGAGACCGGTACTCTTCTCACCAGCCGTTGATTTCACACTCAGTTTCTCAAACGGAACGAAAAGTTTGTTAAGCTCGGTGTGTGGAATTCCCTGACCGTTATCCTTCACACCAAATAACACCTCGTTATCCACTTTCTTCACGAACACAGTTATTGTGCTCTCCGGGAATGAGAATTTGATGGCGTTTGAGATCAGATTGTTCATCACCTGTTCGATCTTTACGGGATCTATATTAACATTCACTTCTTCCACATTCGATTCATATTCAATGTGAATGCTCTTTTTATCAGCGAGCACCTTGTTCAACGCGATATTGTTCTGAACGAGATACGCGAGATCAAGCTCAACCGGCTTCAGGTTGAGGTCACCCGACTCGATAACAGAGATATCAAGAAGCTCGTTAAGCAGCTTTAACACGAAATCACTGGAATTAACAATAATATTCACAAACTCCTGCTCGTCAGCAGTCAGTTTTTTTCGCCCTTCCTCCTGAAGAATGAGTCCAAAACTAAGAATGGCGCCGACAGGATTTCTGAGGTCATGAGCGGCCATCGAGAGGAATTTATTTTTATCTTTGTTGAGTTTTTCAAGTTCGTTGTTCTTTTTGGCGAGTTCACGGTGCATCCTTAAAAGCTGCTGATTTGCTTCCGCCAGCTCTCCGTTCTTCTGGATGGCATTTTCGTAGGTCGAGAGGAGAAGATCGATGATCTGGATCCTGTCGGAGTTGATGAAATATTTTTTTCCTCCGAAAACGATTTCCATTCCCATATTCGATACGGGCATGGTATGCCTTATTTCCTGATTCACAAGCACATATTTGATGCGGGAGAGGAGGAAGTCTTTATTGTAAGGCTTTGTAAGGAAATTGTCAGCGCCCGATTGCAGCCCCTTGATCACATCATGGGGATCGGAAAGATTCGTCAGAAGCATTACCGGGATGTCCCGGGTTTCAGGTGTGTCTTTCACTTTTCTGCAAAGTTCATACCCGTCCATCTCAGGCATCAAAATATCGGTTACTATCAACGCGGGCTTTCCGGCATCCATAACCTTCATAGCCTCCACGCCATTTACCGCCGTCTTTACAGGGTATCCTTCAGTTTCCAGAATGTACGCGAGTTGCTCCAATTGGGTGGGGCTGTCCTCAACCACTAATATATAACTGATCATTTTTTCCTCAATGCCACCGTTTATCTGTAAAGCGGCACTTATCAATCTTTAAGATTTAAAAAACCATTACAATAGTACAAAATTAAGCAATTAATTACTGCCTTTAACAAAAAATTTGATCGTGTCTATCAAAACAGACTGATCAAAACTCTTCTTCAAAATATAGGCGTTGGCTCCCGCGTTTATGCCGCGTGTTTTGTCCGCGTCAGTGGCGAGTCCCGTTACGAGAATCACAGGCAGTTTTTCAAGTGCCGGGGTTTCTCTCACTTTTTCCGTTAATTGCAGCCCGTTCATGTTGGGCATTTCTATATCGGAAACAAGAGCATCATAGTTTCTTGTGTGCAGGAGATTTAACGCTTCCACTCCGTCTTCCGCGGTATCAACTTTGAATCCGGCAGCTTCGAGTATCTCCATTAAAAGGGTGCGGGAGGTTTTTGAATCGTCAACCACAAGCAGGTTGTAAACCTTGCTCTCGCTAAGTAACCCTTTGTCGGTTTCGGTCACTCCCTCAAGTCCAAGCAACCAGGCGGAACTTATAACAGGATACAACTTGCCATCACCAAGTACCGAAGCCCCGGCGTATTTTTTAATGCCATCAAGGGGTGGCTGGAACGGTTTAATAATAATTTCAAGCTCGTCGCTCACTTCATCAACAAGTAACGC
The DNA here is from genome assembly GCA_964625575.1 of uncultured Ignavibacteriaceae bacterium. GTDB lineage: Bacteria > Bacteroidota > Ignavibacteria > Ignavibacteriales > Ignavibacteriaceae > UTCHB3. The sequence continues at coordinate 27,437 of CAZVBQ010000016.1, forward strand.
GATCCTGCGCTCCCGGGCTTTAAGAAATATGCAGGGATAAATACCCCTGTCAAGTGGCGCGCTGTCAATTCCAAAGTCGCTCCGGATGATCTTTACCGGCACTAATTCCCCATCACCAAAAACACCGAAACCCTTGCCGAAATGCTTTATTTCATTTTTGTTGTACCTTGCTATTTTCTCAACGTAATGTGACTCGAGAAGGAACCTGAATTTTCCGGCGCTAACCTTCACCCCCCTTGTCGATGATATCTTTACGGGAAGCTTTATCATCACTTGGAAAAACTTCCCTTTCTCACTGGAGACCGAAATGCTGCCTTTAAGTCTTTCAACTTTTTCTTTAACTATGCTCATCCCAAGACCCCTTCCGGAGATGTCGGTGACGACACCAGCGGTGGTGATGCCGGACTGATAAATCAGTTCAACTGCTTTCGCTTCGTCCAAATGGCTTGCTTCATCGTCAGCGATCAGTCCCTTCTCCACCGCTTTTTTTAGAAGTGTGTTCAGATTCAGTCCCCTCCCGTCATCAGAGAGGGTCATAATAATGTTCCCTTCCACAGGCCCACTAATCTCGATCTTGATAGAACCTTCTTTGGGTTTGCCCGCGCCTATCCTTTCAGTCGGGGATTCAATACCATGATCAATACTGTTTCTAATGAGATGCAGAAGCGGGTCTTTCAATTCTTCGAGTATACGGCGGTCGACCTCTATATCCGCTCCTGAAATATACAGTTCTGCTTCCTTCCTTAAAGCCCGGGCAAGATCACGCATCGCTTTAGGGAGGATATCAAGCACATAACTGAAGGGCAGCATCAAGAGAGTCTGTGAATTGTCGTTAACCTCGTTGATCAGCCTGTTGGAAGTGCTTCTATACTGTTTAACTTCCGAGGCAAGTTCACTAATTCTTCTGCCGTGCTTGAACGACCACTCGCTAAGCATCTTAAAATTTTCAATCACGGCTTGAAGTGTATCCCTCATCGGAGGAGGGAGGGTTTCGGCGAGGAGTCCGAGCCGTGTCAGTTTTTCCGCGATTTCTTCCACGGTCTTAAGTTTGCCGGTTATTTCACCCCCCAAGTGCTTGATCTCACTGTGGAGTTGATCGAAACTTAGTTTAATGTTCAGGAGTTCTTCTGTACTGTTCCTCAGGTCGTCAAGTTTAACGGTTGAGAGACGGATCGTCTCGGGAGTCTGACGCTGACTTGGGGGGTCGGCCTTCCTGTCAGGGTCTTTTCCGGCTTCAACTTGTGCCTGTGTCTCCGGTTGAGGCTCACTCTCCCCGGGCGATTTGTTTTTCTTCCGTATTTTCTTCCTGAGTTGTTCAATTTTCAGGTTGAACGATTCAAAATCCTCTGATCCTTGAACGGTTTTTTGCTCCTTGGGGGTTGCGTCCCGGCCACCTTTGAAGCCGTGGGTTATCGACCCGGAGGATATCTCCCTGATGGCTTCGGTCTGAAGCCGCATTTCCTCCTCCTTGTCGAAACCATCTTCGCCTCTTTTTTTCAGGTCGATGTACTCTTTGGTAAGATCGAGTGCCCTGAGCAACACATCATAATGAGAAGGATCGGGCTCTATCTCCTCCTTTTTTACAAGAGAGAAGTAAGTTTCCACATCCTGAAGGAGGTACTCAATTGAGCCCAAACCAACAGCCCTCGAGGCACCTTTAAGACTGTGGGCCTCCCTGTAGACCTCTTCGACGAGTTGAGGTGAATTGATGGCCGGTGAAGTTGTTTTTTCCAACTTCAACAGACAGGTCATCATCACCGAGAGATGTTCTTCGGCCTCTATCGAGAAAGTATTAAAAAGCCTTTCGAAGAAAGCCTTATCCATTTTTCCCTTCAAGTTTGAACTTCTTTACCTGACCCGCGAGATTATCAGCGAGTCCGAGAAGCTCATTGGCCGATACTTCAACCTCTTTGGTCGAATCGGCGTTGTGTGCACTCACAGTTCTGATGTTCTCCATGGCAGTGGCGATCTGATCCATCCCGATCTGCTGCTGCTGGTTCGAAGATGTGATCTGAAGTGAGGCATCGAACGAGAGCTCAATGCTTTTACCAAGTTCAGTGATCACTTCTCCGGTCTGGTTAGCAGTCTTTATACCATCTTCAAGGGCTTTGGATGCCTGCTCGGTAGAGAGAACTGCTGAATTAACAAAGTTTTGAATATCCTGAAGTATAAGTCTGACCTGTGAGGTCGACTGTTTCGACTGCTCAGCGAGGTTTCTGATCTCCTGGGCCACAACCGCGAATCCTTTACCCTGCTCACCTGCACGTGCCGCCTCGATTGAGGCATTCACCGCGAGAAGGTTCGACTGCTCAGCGATATCATTCACGGCGGCTATTATTTCGCCGATCAGCCTGCTGCGCTCACTCAGTTTCAGGATGTTATCGCTGATTGAGTGCATGTGGGTGCCGAATCTTTGTATGCCGTCGATTGTTGATTTTGTCGACTCCTGGCCGGCAGCGGAGATATCAAATGACTGCTGCGCGCGTTCGGCCACTTCCTTTGCTTTTTTATTCGAGAGGTATGATGTCTGCCTAACTTCTTCAACGGTCGCGGTGGTCTCCGTGATCGCGGCGACTGTTTCGGTGGAACTGCTGGCGAGCTCAGCCGTGTTCTGAAATATTTTATTGCTGAATTTGTTCAGGTTATTCACTGCAACATTAAGTTCGGTGGTGATAACTTTAAGTGATGTCACCATTTCCGCGAATGAAAGAGCGAGCACTCCTATTTCATCCTTTCTTCCGGTATGCTGCGTCACATCCACCGTTAGATCTCCCGTTGATACCGTTCTTGCCGCCCGGCTTAAATCGAGAAGTGGCAAAGCGAGATTGGTGTTAAGAAACGCGATGAGCACAATAGCGAGCACTATCAGGAATCCCCCGGTTATATAAAGAAGCACCCTTTTGTTTTGGATGATGGAATCAACACTGTCGAAACTCTGAACAGCCCTCACCTGATAAGTTGCTATGAGATTCGTGACGATCTGCTTAAAGCTGCTGAAATTCTCGTTCAGACGGCTTCGAAGCCGCTGGAGTTCCGCGGTACCGGTATTCTGTCCCTTCGGGAGAGCGATCAAATGATTATAAACCGAGTCGGAAGCGGCAAGGTACTGTTCAGTTGCCCTGATAACTTCAATCAGTGTCGTATTATCTTCCAATCGTGAAGACATTCCCCTCAGAGTGTCGAGTTCGCTTTTAACACTTGACTTTGATCTCTCGAAGGCAGTGCTTTCGGGCACTATCAGGTCATCGTCTCCGCCCGCGATACTGTCGTTAACATGAGTTACAGCTTTTTGAAGAGTTGTAAGGTCGGCAACCGTTTTAAAATAGGCAGATACCTTCTTTGTGGTAATGTCTTCAATTGTGCCGTAAGCGTCAAGGTTGAAATATATCAGGAGGAACGAGAACAAAATCAGTCCCGAGAAAGAGAAAAACAATTTCCACCGAGTTGAAACGCTATTGATCCAGTTCATAAATAGACCTTTTGAATTAAGAAATTTTCAGAATACCGTCGCCGGTCAATCGATCCATATCCAGCAACCTTGCAGAATCGGGGAACACCCCGCTAAAAATGTTTTTAAGGATACCCGAGCCTTCATCCTTTCTTAGACCAGCGAGTGCCCTGTTCTCAATCCCCTCAATCTCGTCACAGGCAAGAGCGAATATCACCCCTCCGTTTGAGCAGATAAGGATGTAGTGAGGATCGGAAGAAGGCTGATCAGCTTCATTCACGAGAACATCAACTGAAAAAACACCCGTGACTGTTCCCCTGAAATTGTAGATGCCAACGAGTTTTTTCTCCATTCCCGGTAATGGCACCACCTCCCTGAATCTGACAACCTCTATTATCTTCCCGGCTTCGATCAAAAACTTGACACCACAGGAAGTGAAGGCGATAAATGATTCGATTTCCTCACCTTCGCCTGTGACTGAAGGTTTCTTGGCAAGGGCAAGGGCATTCTCTTCCAGTTTTCGCCGGGTGAACGTCACCCCCGGATCAGAACCTGAAAATATTTCCGTATCCTTCATACTTGTTCGATTTAAGTTTTTCTGAAAGAGCCCCTTCAGCGAGGCCTGTGATAAAAAATCCCCCCGGTTCAAGTATTCCGAGCAGGTTTTCGGTGACCACATCTATCGCGGCGGGTTGCATATAGAGGAAAAGATTACGACAGAGTATAATATCGAACTTCGCCTCACCAAAGTAGAAGGTCGTGTTCCTGCTGAGGAGATTGTAACGCCTCACTTCCAGGTTTTTTTTGTATTTCTCTTTAATGACGTATCGCCTGTCAACAGGGTGGAAATGTTCGCCCTTAAAATCGTCACTGCATGTCCGGAGCGACCACTCAGTATAAACACCGGATTCCATCATTTTGATCATTTTAGGATTGATCTCACCGCCGGTTATTTTAACGCTTCCATTTAAGTAATCGTTTCCCAGCGCGATGGCCATGCTGTACGGCTCCTCTCCCGATGAGCAGGCAGCACAAAATATTTTGATCTTCTCTTTTTTTCGAAGCAGTTCCCGGGAAATATTTGCCATGGTTGTCAGGGTTTCCGGCTCCCTGTTAAAATATGTCTCATTCACGGAGAATAGTTCGATTATCTCATCATCCACTTCGTTGAACAGATCGTAATTTATGCCGGTTTCAAACTGAGCAATGACCCTCTCCATTCCGAACTTCATGCTGAGCTTGCCAAGAATAAAGGCGGAATTCTCGATTTTTGAGGGAAGAATAAACCATCCGTATTTCTTCTCAATGTATCCCGAAAATTTCCGGAATATATCCACATTCTCTTTATTCCTCATTTGACTCCCCTTGAATAATTTTTTCACCCGTGGTAAGGTCGATAAGGATATCCTCCCTGATCAGTGCCCCCGGGTCGTCAAGTATATAACGGCCGGCTTCATCGATCAACAACCTCCCTTTTGTATATGTGTTCACGGCAAGATCCTTAAACGTGCCGGGATCAATTTCAAGCACGTCTTTCACTTCATCGACCACGAGCAAAAACCGGAATCCATTCCAGTTCATCAGGATCATTTTGTTCGAAAGATCGATCCCGTTAAAGTGGATGCCCAGTTTTTCATGGATCGAAACGAGAGCGAAAGGTTCACCCGCGATTATTACAAATCCAGCCACGGAAGGGTGCTCCCCGACCGGATACTCCTTTGGCGCGGCAGCAGGATAAACCTTTGAAACGTACCTGATAGGAACGAAAAACTCGTACTTCCCGATGCTGAATCGAAGGTGGTTTTCCATGGCGTGCCGGTTGCCTTTTACTTTAAAAGCACCATTTTATGGGTGATGCTCTTTCCGCCCTGCTCGAGCACGGCAAGATATACACCACTCGGATATTTTGCTGCATCCCAGGACACTTCATACTTCCCGGGCATCTGATAACCGTTAAGAAGTGTCGCCAGTTTCGCCCCGGTGATATCAAATATCTGCAAGCTTGCAACCCCGGCTTTATCGAGCACGTATCTGATCCTGGTTTCAGGATTGAATGGATTCGGGTAGTTACCCGCGAGCGCGAAACCTGAAGGTAACACTTCATCCTCAACTGAAACCGGCGCGTTACCCGGATATGAAACCTGAAGATTGTCAAGATAAATTGTTCCCGAGTAAACCTGCCCGGCCACCCTGTCACTTCCCAGTCTGATCTGAATCTCTTTAAGTCTTATGGGAAAGTAGAGTGTTCCGGTGTTACCCGCGGGCGCGGCCCTGTTAACGGGGGTTTTTGTCTCTTCAAACATCACTGAAGTGATATATTGAGGCATCGTTATTCGGAAAAGTTCATCGTTCTCATCGGTTATCATGTAGGTGACGTGGTGCTGCGGACCGTTGGCCTTCACGTCAAGATGGATCGAATCAGGGACACCGAATACGGGAATGTCGGTTTTAAGATAGATATAGTTAAACTGTCCCGCCTGATATGTGAACTTGTAGTTGATTTTGAACGATTTGGGTGAAGTGGTGAAAGTATCAGCGGTTGCTGTTACATTGGTTCCGGTGCTGTCGGTCAATACATATTCGAAGTTCCAACCGGTCAGATCGTCCATCCCGCTTAAAATACGGTTGGTTGTTCCGATCTCCACATTAATGGTCACGGTATCTTTATTCCCGCGGTGATCGGCAATAACCTTTGTCGTGCCGGATGCCTTCCCCTTGAATCTTCCGACTGAATCAACAGAGCCCACTGCCGGATTGGAAACCGACCAGCTATAGAGATTAAGCTCGAGGTTTCTTGGGGCGCCGTCGAGATCCCAGGCTTGCGCGGTCAAGGGCACAATTCGTGATGAATCGGTAACCGTGAGTTCCGGCGACACTTCAATACGTGTGATCCCTTTTATTACTACAAGAGCTGAATCTTTGAATCCCTGGTAGTTAACGTACACATACCCCGTATCCGGATCATTTCCGGCAGTGAGAGTTTTGCCGTTCAGGGTTGCTCCAAATCCCTGTGAGAGGGAGTACTGAGCGGTTGCCTGATTGAGGGGAACAGGATTGAACCAGTCGTCAAATCCATAAACTGAGAATGAAACCGTTTCACCATGATACAGTCGGTAAGAGCTTGGTGATATTCTAACTTTGTTAAGTGAGCCCTGTGGCGTCGAGGTGAATACGGCTACCGCGTTCGCCACACTTCTTTCAACCCCGTCGGAGGTCACGTTCAGAACCGAATCCCTCACAAAGAAAGTGGTTGAACCTCCGCCGTCAAGATTTATAGCCTGATATATTCCTATTCGCTGCATAAAATCCGCGAGTTCATGCAAAGTCATTCCCACGCTTGCGGCGGAGCGGCCATCAACCGCTACCAAATAAACCTTCGAGGAATCACGGGAGAACCCGATAGCTGTTCTGGGGTGCCTCTCATAAGTGTGAGATGGTCCCCCTTCTTCCAGATAGCCCTGATCAACGTAATCGGCTCCGTTATAAATTATTTTGGGGAAGCCACCGATCATTTCTTTTATTCTTTTGATGCCGGGGGTAAGGTTCATCAGAAGTTTAAGTGTGTCACCAATATTCACATTGGATGAAAGCCAGGTGCCGGCACTTCCGTTTCCGGAAAGAACCCTGATCGAGTCGTTAATTGCCATACCACCAACGCCGGAGACCTTGTTGGTAACCACACAGACCACAGTATCGTTGGCATACCAGGAGGTCAGCGAACGCAGCGCCACTTCGGTACCGTAGATATTAGTGCCGGTGGTTGATCCCATAAACTTGTTGTAAAGCACCATCATGTCAGTGCCGCGGGTTTCGTTCACTCCCGATAATGGAGTGATAAGATTATTTTTGATCACTTTCCCCGTGAAAGTGGGACGCGCGATCATGGGAATTTTTTGGTCGCTGAAACCAATAACGGAAGGTCCGCCGGGTCTTCTTAGCAACTCGCCATCCCTCATTTGGATGTTGATGGGAATTCCCGTTCCACCGTAAAAATCGCCATTAACGGCACCAACAGCTATGTGGCCGGGGTAGCTCCGCCTGCGTGCCATAGAACTTGTCTGTTCATAACCAGCCAGCCTGTCTTGCGCTTTGATGGTTTCAATTGAGTTATATGGTACATTCATATCGACCTCGAGAACGTAGATCTTCCAAGGCTTACTGTACTCCATGTAATGCTTGTAGAAAATCCCCATCCCCACTTGAAGATTGGAGACAGTATCAAAGTTCAATTGAGCGAATAGAGGGGAGGTGAGAAATAAAAACAGTGCAATATTTAGTAATTTCTTCATTTCAAGTGCCGGAATATTTTGTGGACAAAATGCGTAATCGCATTTATAAATTTAGGTAAAATATTCTCAATTTGAAAAGATGAGGAAGAGAAGTGTGACCTGTATCCCCTCTTCCTGAAAAGTTTTTTTTGTTCCGGTTACTCAGACGAGAAAAGGATTGTGAACCCTCTCGTGCCCGATGGTTGTAGGTTCGCCGTGCCCGGGATAAACAGTTGTCTCACCGGGAAGTGTAAGGAGTTTGGTGCGAATTGAATTTATCAGAAGGTCGTGATCACCATACCCAAGGTCGGTTCTGCCGACACTACCGTTGAAGAGGACATCACCGGCGATCAATACCCCCTCCTGCTCAATATAGAGGCAGAACTCACCCGGTGAGTGCCCCGGTGTGAAAAGGGGTTTGATCGTGATATTTCCGAGAGTCAGGGGCGTGTTTTCATCGTAAAAACCGCCGGGCGCGTCAACGGGCTGCATTTCAAGTCCGAACTGGCGGGCTATTTTGGTTCCTCCTTCAAGCAGGAAAAGATCTTTTTCAGGAACGAGGTACTCCGGTGACCAGGTTTTCCTTACGAAGTTGTTCCCGAATATATGATCGACGTGGCAGTGTGTATTGATCAGATACTTTACCTTTAATCCCGAGGCGGTAACGTACTCTTCAAGTTCCATCTCCTCGGCGGGGTTGTAGCAGCCGGGGTCGATAATCGCTGCCTCAAGGGTGACGGGGTCGTGGATCACATAGGTGTTTTCATCGAAGGGATTGAAAACAAGGGTTCTAATCTCCATTTTTTGTCCTGAAGTTTTCCATGAGACGGCTGTTGATATTTTCACTGTAATTTTTGAAATTGGTTACAGATTCTGAAACCGAATCACCACCAAACTTATCGAGATAGAATTGGGCAAGAGTCCAGGCGAGCACCGCTTCACCGATCACGGCGCAGGCAGGCACCGCGGTAAAATCGCTTCTCTCCCTGCGGGCTTCGATCTCTTCAAAGGTTGAGAGATCAATACTTCGCAAAGGCATCATCAGGGTAGCGATCGGTTTCATGGCAACCCTCACAAGAATGTCTTCACCGTTGGAAGTGCCGCCTTCGATACCGCCGGCACGATTTGTCTTTCTGCTGATCTGCCCATCCCTCAGTATTATCTCATCGTGGACTTCAGATCCGGGAGTGGTTGCCACGCTAAACCCGGCGCCAATTCCCACAGCCTTTACGGCATTTATCGACATCATCGCGTGAGAGATCGAAGCATCAAGTTTCCGGTCATAATGCACAAAGCTCCCCACACCCGGAACCAACCCTTGAGCCACAACAGCGAAAAGGCCGCCAAGTGTATCGCCATCTTTCTTTGCCTGCCTGATCCTCTCCTTCACGGGTTCCTCCATTTCAGGGATGGTAACACGCAGTTCACTCTCTTCCGCCCGGGCAATAAGTTCGGCAAGGTCAGATGCCTGGTTTAGCATAAGACGGTCGTAAAGATCGCCGGAACCTTCGACGCCGCCAATATTCTCGACGAAACTTGAGATGGTAACCCCATACTGCCGGAGAAGCTGTTTGGCGAGGGAACCCGCGACAACCCTGACGGCTGTTTCCCGGGCGCTCGAGCGCTCAATCGAGTTTCTGATGTCGTCAAGATCATATTTTGTTACACCAACAAGGTCGGCGTGACCGGGTCTCGGAATGGTGATCTTTTCAATCTCCTCATCCACGGGAATTACAGACATTTTGGCTCCCCAGTTCTCCCAATCTTTGTTTCTTACAATTATTGAGATGGGTGACCCGGTTGTTTTCCCAAAACGGATACCCGCGAGCACTTCCGCGGTATCTTTTTCAATTTTCATTCTTCCACCGCGTCCGTAGCCTCCCTGCCTTCTGGCGAGTTCGCGGTTTATTTCATCAACGCTGATCTCAAGGTTCGCGGGGAAACCCTCAACGATCAGAACAAGGGCCTGACCGTGGGATTCTCCTGCTGTTAAATAACGTATCTGTGACATAATTTCCAAAATAGTGTAGCCAAAAATAAAAAAAATGCCGGTCAGAACCGGCATTTTCAATCAACATTCAAGCCTTCAAATTAGTCGGGTATCTCAAGTCCAACGTATCTTGAGTTGCCCTGATTATCGGAAACCTCAAGCAAAAGGGCTTTACCTTTACTGCTGTTTACGATCTTCTGGAGGTCAGCAACATTTGCGACATCCTTTCTGTCAGCTCTTGTAATAACCAATCCCCTGCCCAGTCCCTGATCGTAAGCAAGGCTGTAAGGTTTTACATCAGCTATCAGCACTCCGCTTTCAAGTTTGTACTGTTTGAGCTCCGAAGATTTCAGATTTCTGACGGTCAGACCAATGTTCTCAAGCTTAACCTGATCGCCCACGGTTTCTGACTCCTTGCCCGGGGTTTCTGTGTCATTTTTTGCAACAGACTTGTCGTCTTCGCGGGGCTTAAGAACCACGGTTCTCTCAATTTTCTTGCCGTCCCTCCAAAGGGTTAACACCACTTTTGTTCCGGCTGCCTTTCCGGCAACGTAGCTCTGAAGTGTATTCGGCGCGTTAACTTCCTTGCTGTCGATCTTGAGGATCACATCGCCTTTCTTTACATCCGCCGCGGCAGCAGAACCACCTTCAACCACCTTTTCGATGATAACTCCGGTTGGTTTATCGAGTCCGAGCGACTTTGCAAGGGCGGCATCAACTTCACGTATTTGAACACCAATGTAACCGCGGCTTACTTTTCCGTTCGCGATCAAGTCTTTGGCAACATTCTGCGCGAGATTGATCGGGATCGCGAATCCATACCCGATATAAGTACCTGTTCTGGTGGCGATCGCGGTATTGATACCAATTACCGCGCCGTTAAGATCAACGAGCGCTCCACCACTGTTTCCGGGGTTGATCACCGCGTCAGTCTGAATGAAGTTTTCAACTCCGTAACTGTCGTTTATCAGTCTTAGCGAACCCCTGTTAAGGGCGCTTATGATACCTGCCGTTACGGTGGAAGTGAGGGCGAGAGGATTTCCGATCGCCATCACCCACTGACCCACCTTCAGCTCGTCGCTGTTTCCAAGGTAAGCGGCGGGAAGGCCCGAGGCGTTGATCTTAATTACACCAAGATCGGTAAGGGGATCAGTACCAATAACTTTTGCTTCAAATTTTCTTCTGTCATTGAGCACCACTTCAACTCTTTTGGCGTTCTCAACCACATGGTTATTGGTGAGAATGTAGCCATCATTGCTGATTATGATACCACTACCAGAGCCTTCAGACTCCTGCGGACCACCGTCAAAATCGAACGGGAAGAAATCAAATCCCTTGTTCCCTTTCGATTCAGCAACAACATTGATCTGAACGATCGAAGGAGTGACTTTCTCCGACACTTCAATAAAGGCCTGACTGAAATTGTTCAGATCAGCGTTCGGCATAACCGGCGCGCGGTCAGCACCAAGTTTCACATCGGCAAGCCCTGGCTTCACCCATCCGAATCCGGATACAAGCACAGCTCCGAACAAAATACCAAGAACCACAAGGGCGGCTGCCCCAAGAATGCTCTTTCCTCTCATTTTACAATCCTACTGTTTAGTTGAATAGATAAGCAATGAGTAACCAACTATCTATAGATCTCCTAATAATCTTAATGCTTTAAGGCCTTTAAAAGTTTCAAAATGCGTTCTCGTGTACGTTTCGAGTATTCCCAGAAGGTCTGTCCTCAAATTTGTACCGGATATATCAGACCTTTTACCGGTAATTAGACAGAGGATGAGGGTGTAAAGTTCCATGGAAATTTTTATGCCCCTTCTTTTTTCCTGAGCGCAGTTTTCGCACAAAATCCCATAGCCCGGATCGAATCTTACAGGGTCTTTTCCATCGATCTCCCTGCCACAAGCAGCACAATTTTCATAGTGAATACCGACACCCGACTCATCAAGAATGAAGAAAAAATATCTTAAAAGCAGTGTCAGTGGGTCTTCACCCGGGGCATCCATCAGTCGAAGGATCCGGTCGGAACCCCGGTACAGACGTTCGTTCACCTCGTTAGGTACTGTAAGTTCTTTTAACAGCTCAATAATTGAAGTGGCGCACGAGAGTGTGGTGAAGTCTGTGAGTACCGACGCGGGATGGAACACCATTTCGGCCGAATTTATGGTAAAGAGTTCCCTTCCCTCTTTTTCGTAGTAAAAAATTTCCACGATATTAAGAACATCGGCGGCGAGTCCGGATTTTGACTTTAAACTTCTCGCCCCTTTCAGCAGGCAGCTGATCTTTCCTCTTTCCTTGGTGTAAAAAGTGATAATGTTGCTTGAATCACTGTACTTTAACCGGGAGAGGACGATGGCCTCAGTTCGTACAAGGCCGCTACGCATCAGGTGAAATTGTAAGGGTAACTGAAAAGTCCCCGCTCGGTGATTATTCCGGTTATGTTTTCAGCAGGAGTGACATCGAACGAGGGATTAAATGAATCAAGGTGAATTGCTGCCAGATCAGCAGAAAGGTATTGGGTCAGTTCTGAAGGGGCTCTTTCTTCGATCGGGATATCAGAGAAACCCGAGGCGGAAACGTCAATGGTGGTTGATGGTGCCGCGATGTAAAACGGCACTCCGTAAACTTTGCAAATTACCGAGAGGGTGAAAGTGCCGAGTTTGTTGGCAGAATCACCGTTTGCGGCGATCCGGTCGGCCCCGGTGATCACTATATCAATCTTTCCGTCACGGATAAGGACACCGGCGGTTGATTCAGTGATCACTTTGAAAGGAATTCCGGTTTTCTCCAGTTCATAGGAAGTAAGACGCAGACCCTGAAAGAGTGGTCTGGTCTCATCAGCGTACACGAAGGCCACTTTGCCCGCTTTAAATCCTCTTCTGATCACGCCGAAAGCAGTACCGATCCCTCCGGTGGCAAGTTTACCGGTGTTACAGTGGGTCAAGACAACAGAATTTTCCTTGAAGATACTTTTCCCGTTAGAGGCTATCGCTTCACACATCTCTTCATCTTCGCGGTGGATGGCTATTGCCTCGTTCAGAAAATTCTGATAAGTCCGCGTGGATCGTGGAAGCTCATCGTGGAGCCTCTTCATCCTGCCAAGCGCGTTGAAAAGGTTTACCGCAGTGGGACGGGTGGATGCGAGGGTTTCGAAAGCCGACATGAAAGTTTCTTCATTGTATCCGTTCTTCTGTGAGAGCGCGAGAGCGTAAGCGGCAGCAACTCCGATGAGGGGTGCTCCTCTGATCTCGAGCCGTTTTATCGAGGCAGCGACCCGCCGGTAGTCTTCTGTTGAGATGAGGCGCTCGAAGACGGGCAAACTTGTTTGATCAATATAAACAAGCTTGCCTTCTTCAAACTTTAGCGAGAAATATTTGTCAGATCTCATCAAATCTTGAGATCGTCATAAACTCCCTGTAACGATCCTGAATGCGGAGAGTTGAGAGATTCTCAAGGGCTTCGGTGCTGAACTGCTCCACGCAAAATGATGCCATGGTGCTGCCGTAAACCACTGCTCTTTTAATGTTGTCAGGGCTCAGGTCTTGTGTCTTGTGGAGATATCCCGTGAAACCGCCAGCGAACGTGTCACCCGCGCCTGTCGGATCGTTGATCATCTCAAGGGGGTACGCTGGGGCGGAGAATACTGTGTCTTCCATGAAAAGAAGCGCGCCGTGCTCACCTTTTTTAATGATGAGTATTTTGGCCCCCATCTCCCTGATGACCTTGGCCGATTTGATCAGATTGGGCTCATTCGAAAGAAGACGTGCTTCCGAATCATTGATGATCAACACGTCACTTCTTTTCAGAACTTTTTTAAGCTCGTCCTGTTTTCCTTCAATCCAGTAGTTCATTGTATCGCACACAACGAACTGAGGGGCTTCAAGTTGATCGAGCACTTTTAACTGAAGTGTCGGGTCGATATTGCCAAGACAAACATAGGTTGATTTCCTTAGTTTATCAGGGATAACGGGATCAAATGATTCAAACACATTCAATTCAGTGAGAAGAGTGTCTCTTGTGTTAAGATCGTAGTGGTATTTTCCGGCCCAACGGAAGGTTTTGCCTCCCTCCACAACTTGTACTCCCATCAGGTTTACGTTGTGCGATTCAAGCAGATCGAAATATTTCTTCGGGAAATCATCGCCGACCACTCCCACTATGTATGCAGGCGCGGTGAAATAACTCGCCGAAAGGGAGATATACGTTGCCGAGCCGCCCAAGGCGTTCTCTACTGACTTGAACGGGGTTGAGACTGAATCAAAAGCTACTGATCCGACTATTAAAAGGCTCAAAAGTGACTCCTTGTTACCGTTTTTTTTGTAAAAATTAAAAAATCTTAACTTTGTAATTAACGAAAAATTCCTTTCTAAATCAACTTCACAAGATCAAAATAAAATTTTTCATCACTTACGTATCTTGAGATTATATCCGCCGACTTCCGCTGACCGGGCCAGGCGAGCAACGGTAATGCCTCCTCAAGCCCCAACCATTTGAAATCATCATGTTCCGCCGAAAGTTGAACAGCCGCTGAAGCATCCACTTTCGCCGCGAATACAGGTATCAGGCTTGCTGTATCTTTTACCGGGTTGTAAAACGAGTTGACATTTGGCACCACCCAAAATGATCCGGGTGAAAGTCCTGTCTCTTCTTTTATCTCCCTTATGGCGGCCTCCCAGGCCTTTTCACCACTGTTCATTCTGCCCGTGACCGGTTGCCAGACTCCTGGGTAAACCTCGTCATCAGCAGCCCTTCGGAGAAGGAGAAATTCAAGTCTCCCCTCAAACTGCCGGAAAATATGTGCTTCTATTATGTCATCAATTATTTTCATTATTGCTCCGGATTTTCAGAAAAATGCCCTCACTTCAGCACGCGCCGTGTGGATAACCCTTCCCCCACCCTGGGAGCGTCCATCATATCCAAGCGTGCTTTGAAGATTTGTGGATACCCTGTAGTCAAAATTCAAACGCCAGTAGTAGTTCTTCCCTACAAGGTTACCGTTGGTCAACTCGAACGGCAGGAAGTTATCAGTCGCGTTCTTGATCAATTCCGTCCTTTCCACTTCGAACCGGAGCCGGCCCGAACCCGCGAAAGAAAGATTGACCCTGACCGCTTGACTGTTAAGTTTCAGTTCGGTAGGCACTTCGGGATATTCATCCGTCGTGGTGCCCGTTTTTATTATCAATCCGGTTTCAATGAAGTTTTCAGGTCTGTACGAGAAATCAAAAATAAAATCGGTGGAATTTATCTTTCTGTTTCGCAATGATGCGGGTGGCGCGGCGAGGTTGTTCGCAGAAAGCACCACATCGGTCTGTATACTGAATTCCCTGACCAATCGCAGCCGTGCCCTTACGCTCTTTTCGCTGGAAAGTCCCTTCTCCACTCCGCCGCTGAACTCTGTCAGACTACGTCGCTCATTAAATCTCAACCTGAAATTTAACGCGGAATTGTTCTCAAAAATGAAGATATCCTGAAGTATCGACTGTGAGCCACGGATGGTGTTCTTCTCATCCAAAAAGTAAGAAAGGTTCAGCAGGTATATCTTTTCGATATCTGTCTGTTTGCTGTTTTCCTCAACCCTTACCGTGGTTTCGGTTGAGATCATGTCGAAGGGTTTGAGGAACCCCAAACCGCTTTCCGCAAGTTCCCTGAATTGAAGTTTGAAGCGGAAGCCCGCTTTAAGATCAATCACCGGGAACAGCTGCTCGCTCGGAAGTGTAACCGCAATGAAATCAGCATCGTAGATCGCCGGCTGAAATTCGTTCTCATCATACAATCCGTTCCCGTTCAGATCACCAAGATATACATAGTTTCCCGTTCCCTTCTCCACCTTTACGAAGACGCGCTCGAGCACGGATGCCCTTCGGGTGCTCGTTTCGTAGAAAAGGTCGCCATTAAATCCGTTGTTGAAGAGAGAATATCGACTGCGTAACCGCACCAGAACCGTCTGGTTGTCACTAAAACCCTTCAACTTGAATTCGTTATTGTATCGTTTTTCTCTTGTGGCTACCGAGAACTCGGTGTTGAAATCCCTCCCTGTTGAGTATTTAAGCCCAAGTTCCTGACCCGTCGTTCTTGACTCTTTCAGGAAAATACCGTCAAGCGCCACTTCATCTTCGCGGAAGGTCATTTTTCCGGTCAGGTTAATTCCGAACAGAGCAGGCACTTCGACCACCGGACCTGCTTCGTAGAAATAGTAACTTCCTGTGAAAAGGGAGTCGGAGGTGCCTGTTTTTTCTTTTTTGATCTCACTTTCAAAGAAAAGTCCCGCGCTCAAGAATCCCGCTTTCCATAAACCGTTTCCTTTCTGTTTGAGCCAGTCGCTTCTGAAACCGCCGGTCTCCGACTTTACAAAGTCAGCATTGTAAGAAATGTCGCGGTTCTCCTGATCGTAAGAACGAATTGTTCCGTTAAATCTCTCTGAAGAGAAGTTATTTCCCTTCTTCAAATATCCATAAGAGAGGTCGGTACCGGTTCCGGCGATTGGATAAAAAGAAAATCCTGCCTCCCGGAGCGTCTCATCGGCAGCCGTGGATGTACCTCCCGTGTTGTAGTCACGGTCGAACTCCACTGAATTGAAGCGGTCGGGAGAACTGAAATCAGCCTGAACGTATCTTTCACGGTATCTCATGGTCAGGGAGTTCATTTTGAGGTCGAAAACTGAAAAGCCGGTTGGATTGAACACGGCTTCAATATTTCTGGCGTAGCCTGAAGCTGTTGTACCATCAAGCGTCGAGAAGCGGTTGTGGTTGAGACTGCTGACAGCCACTTCACCCTTTATACTCAAGTACTTGAATGGACTGTACTCCAGCACGAAGTTGCCACCCTCCCTCTTTTCAGGAAGTGGAATATATATAAGTGGTGAGTATACACCTTGCCCCTCACCGGCATATCTGAACTTTCCGATCGATTCACGGTTGTAGTTCCCTTTCCCCGGACCGGTGTAGCTGAATGAAACCGAATAGATCGCGGAATCAGAACCGGGATTGTACAGGTAATACTGCAAAACCTGACCCGCGATCACAGTATCCCGCTTTTCATAGATACCGTTACGCCGTCCGGTGGAGTCAGGGTCAACCAATCTCTCACCCGGTTTTGTGGCTTTGTTACGGTCGCCACCGGCATTTCGAAGTATCTCTTTATCCGCGTCAGAAAGTGAGAAATCTATCGGGTTGTCTTTGTCATCACTTTCCTGAACAAACTGGAGGCTGTAACGAAGTGTGGAATTGAAGAGGGTTCCATCGGTTCCGGCGGAAAAGAAATTACGGCTGTACTTCCGGTCGGAGTACTCAAAATCGATATTGATCCTTGAGGATGCAGTGATGATCCGCTTGGTTGTGAAAACAAGTTCACCACTTGAGTAGTCAATTATATAGTCGTTGTTTTCCCCTCTTTTCATCTCTTCACCGTTCAAATAAACCCTTTCAGAACCGGCTATTATGATGATGTCTCTTTCACCATTTGCGCCTGAGAGCCTGTAGGGACCTTGCACCCCTTCCTGCCCCTGAAAAACGTTGGTATTGAACCTTCCCCTGGAACTGGCAAGTGAGAAGTAACCTGAAAATCCATCATACTTTGCTTCACCATACAACCCTTGGAGTTTCCGGTTGAGTTTGCCGAACTCCCCCCGGTACGAAGTGAGGTCGTAGTCACCAAAAACCGCTTTCGCGTTGGGATGGGTAATTTGGATAAACACCTTGTCAATCTCATCAAGCCTTTCGGTGTTCCCTTCGGGCTGAATCGGCGTGCTCTCGTCGGAAAGGGCTGCAACAATCTCTATATCTTCCGAAAGTTTTCCGCTCAACTGCAATTTGAGTCCGCTCTGGAGCGAAAGGTCTTTGTTCGTTCCAAAAGTAAATCCTCTGACCAGTGTTCCGCTTTTCTGAATGTTAGAACCGAAAATGTTATCGGGCGAAAGAAAACTCTCAAAACCTTTAAACCCTCGGACGGTGTCACCACCGTTCATGGTTGTGAAAGATCGCAGTTCCCGCTTCCTGTAGGTTTTGGCAAGAGTCGTGTGGAGGGTCAGATATTCGATCTTTATAGTATCAAAAATTGAGTACGCGAGAGTCTCCGAAAGGGAGAATGTGCCGAGAATATAGTCGATTGCGTAGTCGGCGGGCAGTAATACCCGGTCTCTGATGGTAATTATCTCGCTCCCTTCTTTGATGGTGGGGGCGGAAATCTCATAACGGTTACTGACCTTGACCGGGATCAATTCGGTTTGTCTGTACCATGAAGACGATTGCGCAAAAAGCGTAACGCAAAAAACGCAATAAATGGAGAGTGATCTAAAAATCAAACCGGTCGACATAAGCCGGCTCACCGCGATCGGAATTTTTCCAGATGTGCCAGAACTGCTGACTCGACTTCATCGACCGAAATGCCTGTAAGGCAGACTCTCGCAGGGCATGACCTTCCGGCATCAAGCTCGCAATAGTTATAGCGGGAAGGGGTGCAATGAAGCTTTCTGTGGATGGCGAGATGGTGATCACCCGGCTGCTTGCAGAAGTCGGGATTTGTGGGCCCAAATATCGCCACTGTCGGAATTCCGTACCAGGCCGCAAGATGGACGGGTCCGGTGTCGTTTGCCACAAGCATCACCGCATTTTGCAAATGAGGCAGATACTGTACCAGCGATGAAAGCACGGTAACTTTAATTCCACGACCTGAGATATCGGCGAGAAACTCCCGGCTTAATTTCCCCTGCTCAACAACAAAGTTTACCGGATGTTTTTTTGAAAGACGCTCCGTGAGGGTGATCATGTTCTCCAACCCCCACATTTTTTCATCCCAACCGGCAAACGGAGTAAGAATAATCTCATTTCCCCTGCTCTCCCTTAGCGGGAACACCCTTTCTGTAGCCGCGCGGTCAGTTTTTTTATAGCTATCCACGGCATCGAAGTAGATATCCTGCAAATGCGGAAGGTCGCGCATCTTGTTAAATTTATCAAAAGCCGGTGAGTATGCCTTCCTTGATATTCCGTGGAAGTGCTTACCCCCTGAAAACAGCATTGCAAAAACCGACTGCGGGTTTTCTGAAAAATTGATAATTATCCCTGCCCGGGCTCTCCTTGCTTCCCGAATTACCTTTACTGTTGGGATCTTACCTCCCGCTCTGAATTCATCCCTCTCTACAAAAATCTTTTTAACATCCGGTCCGGAAGTTTCAAAAAGAAAACCAAGGTCAAAGTAAGTGAGCAAGGTTATGCTTGTTCCGGGGTTCTCATTCTTCAGTTGGGTGAGAGCCGGGAGCGAAAGAATTGAATCGCCAATATTATTGAAGGAAATAACAAGGATATCGTTGTTCCTGCGCGCGAAAGGGCGAAGAAGCCACTTCAAAAGAAAAACCGTTGAAGCGACAACAAGCTGAAGGAATTTGTTGTTATCGAGGTCCAATGAACCGGGATGCGAGCTCGCCATACACAGAGTTTTTGGTCAGATGTAAAATTAACGGATACGCTAAAATAAAACCCGCAGGGAGAATGAGTGAGGTCAAATTGAACTGACTTATCAAAAGAAGCGATACCGCGAGGATCACACCAGGCCACGCGAGAAACGTGACAACGTTCGTGAACAACCTCTCCTCCACCCTGAAACCGGAGTTTCTGACTATGTAATACAGGCACATCAACGATTGAATCGAAAATGTCAGCGATGTGGCGAGCGCCAGACCATCCTGATGCATCGAGGGACTCAAGATGAGTGACAAGAAGTATTTCATGACAAGACCTGCCACAGAGATCATCACAAGGGCGCCACTTCCTTTGAGGCTGTAAGCGTATTTAAGCCCCACAGCGAAGATCGCGTAAAGGGGCAAACTGAGGGAATAGTAAAGAAGTGTTGTGCCGGTCATGGCGGTAGAAGTGGCGGTGAATTTGCCACGCTGATACAGCAAACTGATGATCTCATTCCCGGCGAAAACAAAAATCAGTGTGGCCGGTACGAGCAAAAGGAAAATTATCTCGATAGCCCGGGAAAATTTTGAGTTCGCCTCCTTCATATCCCCTTTCGCGATGTTAGCGGAGAAATCAGGCAGCAAGGCGCTCCCAAGGGCAGTGGTGAAAACCGTGACAGGCAGCATGAAGATGATTATCGAATAGTTTAGAGCAGCTATACCACCCGGCTCGGTGTTTGCATAAAACATCCTGTCGATGAAAATGAAGAATTGTCCCGCCACTTCGACAAACAGGGTGTTCAGAAAGATAACCCAAGACACGCCACCTTTTAGTGAAAAGCGGAACTTCAAACCTTTCGGCAGAAGCTTTTGCCCACCAGCGAATAGGTGCAATAACTGCGCGACATTACCAAGAATATAACCTGCAATTATAGCTACAGTTCCGAGAGAATGACCGAAGAAAAAGACGAATATGATGATCACAAGATTCGTCCAGACTTGTGAAAGGTAGGTCACCTTAAACCTGAACTCTGCCACCAGCCACGCCGATATGACACTGATTACCGCGTTCAAAGGGAGCGTTATAAGCGCCATTTCAAAGAGCAGTGAAACCTTTTCAAGCTCTTCACGAGAAAGACCCGGGATGAAAAAGCCAGCGATCTGTGCCGATAAAGAGTAGAGCAAAACTGCTATAAGGGTAACCAAAAAGGTAAAGAAAATGAGTGAGGAGGTGAGGAAGACATTGGCTTCTTCTCTATTTTCCGATTTTTTTTCGTTGTAGATCGGAATAAAATAATTCTGTGCCTGATAAAACAGAACGCTGTTCAGTATTCCGGGAATGGTGAAGGCGATTAGATAAAACTCGAAATCACGCCCAACGCCGTACTCGCCGGCAAACAAAATTTCGCGGAAAAACCCCGTGCCTTTTGAAAGAGCCTGCGCAACCACTACAATAAGAGCGGCGCCTCCGACCCCCTGAAATATCGTTCTAATCCGGTTCTTCATATTTCAATTGGGTGGTGCGAAGGTCACAGAAGATATTTCTTTACTTCGTCTTCCTTTTTGAAGTAGTACAGGAATGAGAGTAGGAAAAAGAGCAATCCCGCGGTTATGATCGACTGCACCATTTTGGGTGATGAGGTTCTGACCGGAGGAATCGCACTATCCAAGACTTCTATCGTCGGGATGTCTTTCTGCTCCTGGATGAGCTCCTTGAAGTATTGCTGCTGCAAAAGAAGATATACTTCCGAAAGCACTTTTACATCACGGTAAAGATTGGAAAGTTTTATGCCAAGTTCAGGGGCATCTTTAAAACCGACAAACAGCTCATCGCTGCTCGATTGAAATTTGTTGTACTCCCTTTGAAGTGAGTTCAGTCTCACTTTTGCAGCCTGAACTTCAGGAGCGTCTTCGCTCATTGTTCTCTGAAGATATTCAAGTTGAATTTGGGATGAAATGATGTCGCTTTTTACTTTCGCGGCGGCATCTATAGCCGCTTTCAATTGCTCAGGAAGTGAGACAGCCTTGTTCAGCTTTTGAAATTGCGCGAGTTGTTGCTCTGACGAGTCGAGTTCCGCTTTGGTACTGTTAAGTCTCGATTCTATAAACGCACGAGTCAATTTTGCCTTATTGTGCAATTTGAGGCGATTTATTGAGTCGAGAGCCATTACGTAAATGTTGCTGACTGTAGCGGCGAACCCGGCGGCGGCTTTCTTGTCTGCATCATTTCTGCCAAAATAGCCCGTTTCAGCGGTAAACGAAACTTTGATTATCCCCTCTTTTGAAACCTCAACTTCAAGATCCTTCAGAAGCTTGTTGTGGAGTTCGATCACGGGATACTCGCCGTAGTATTTCTTCAAATCGACACGCGCGGCAACATATTCAGATGCAGCCCGGCTTTTAAGTATTTCACCATAAAGCTGGGAGGAGGCTGAGCCTGAACCACTGAGAATACCGCCAAGGTCTTGTCCGCCGAGCAGACCGGCCAAACCTTGCGCCTTCTGCTGCTCGGGGGGAAGCACAGACGAACTTGCTGTGTACGATACGGGGTAAATAAAGTAGAGGGCAAGAGTGTAGATGACCAATGCCACACTCGAGATGATCAGTATTTTCAGGTAGTTCTTGTACAGAACCGAAATGACAGTACGCATCATCTTGTGCTCACAATTACGGCGATTGTTGCCGCGATTACAGTTGCCAACTGTCCGACTATCGTCAGCGAATCCTTAAAGATATCCCAGAATTTGGGGGCTTGTGGCTTTTCCGGAATCCAGATGGTGTCACCAGGCTCAAGCTTGACTACATCATCTTCGTCGATCCACTCACCCGTTTTACCTTTAATAACACGTATGTTCCCCTCTTGAGCCCTCCAGGAGAATCCCCCTGCCAATTCGATATACTCTCTTATCGAAAGTTCAGGGCGGTACTCCAGGTTCCCCGGGAAAACAACCTGGCCAATTATTACAATAAAATCCTTTTTTTCAGGTATTACGATCTGATCGTTCTTTTTAAGTATCAGGTCTTCAGTTTTTGTGAGGAAGACATGCTCAAAATCGACCACAACTCTTCCTCTTCTCTGGCGGGAGCGGGATTTGAAGTAGTCGTACTCATCGTCATTCATGTCTTTTCTCGAAATAAGCTTCAACCTCTCAAACTCGGGATCGTACGACGAGGTACCATTTTCTCTCACTATGTAGGCACTTTTCAACGATGCTTTGGGGAGGAAGCCACCGGCTTCACTGATCAGTTCTGAGAGTTTTGTCTCACCTTCAGTGATTTTGTATGGACCGGGAAACCTGACATAGCCACTGATGTTTACAATATTCTCTTCAAGATATCGCGGTTTAACGCGGACCACGATCCTGTCTTTGTGCTGAAGAATAAAATTCTCCCTGAAGAATTCGGAAGCGCTCTTCTTGATCGAGAACTGGGTAATTGCATCCTGGGCAAAGCGTATCACTTCGAGTGAATCGAGATAAGCGGCATCAAGGAACCCACCCGATAACTTGATCAGAGATTCAAGGGTCTCATCATTTTTAAATTCGTAAATTCCGGGGTATTTTACCGCTCCGGCAAGGGTAACGGTCATATCAAGCTTGTCAACCATTACGTAATCACCGTCATCGAGCACAGGGTTTTGTTCCTTGTCCGCAAGCCGGATGAATGAGAGAAGATCAATAAATCTCTGCGATCCGTTTTTTGAAATTATCTTGATATTCCGGATGTTGGCAGCGGGTGTGAACCCTCCCTCCATGAGAATGTCGTTCAACCTGGTGTTCGCGAAGACAACCCTGCTACCTTTCTTAAGCACTTCGCCATAGATCGAAATCTTTATTTTTCTGATACCTGTGAGGGTAACCAACACATCACGGCCTTTGTACCGGGATGACACTTCTTTCCTGATCAGCTCCTTGGCAACCTTCAAAGTTGAACCTGTCAATTTTACAGTGCCAACCTTGGGGATCAGCAACAAACCGTCAGGACTTATCTGTGAATCAAAGACAACTGGCTGAATTTCATCCACGCTAACTCTGAACTGGTCACCCGCTCCGACGATATAAGTATCCTCATCGACACTTCCCTCTATTACCGGCATGCCGGATGACTGGATAGTGGAATCGGTTATGATAAACGCGCGGTCGGCGTACGACGGGAGATCCTGAGCCCGTGCAGGCAGGATAAAAATAGAAAGGAATAGCATCGCTGCTATTCCTTTTCTAAAGTTGGCGAGTGTTATGCTGTTAAGCATTCTCTCCTGTTTTGGTGGATCTTGAATAATAGTAGTAGTACTTGTAGTACGAACCATAAGATGCCTTGTAAACAAAGTTGTTGAGCACCGCACCGATGAAATGGTGTGTACCCTGCTTCATGATCTCTGAGGCTCTTCTGAGCAATTCCATCTCGGTGGTGTCGGCCGAAACCACGAGGATCGAGCCGTCAACATGCTTCGAGAGGATCTCGGAGTCGGTAACCGCTATGATAGGGGGTGTATCTAGTATGATGAAATCATATCTCTCCTTAATTTCAGCGAGGAAGTGTATCATCGCATCTGATTCCATCAATTCCGCTGGATTTGGAGGAATGGTACCGCAAGGGATGAAGTCGAGGTTCGGCATCTCCGTGGTTCTGATGATCTCATCAAGCGTGTTGTGGCGGAAGAGATAATCAACGAGACCGGGATGTCTATTCA
Organism: uncultured Ignavibacteriaceae bacterium; assembly: GCA_964625575.1. Taxonomy (GTDB): domain Bacteria; phylum Bacteroidota; class Ignavibacteria; order Ignavibacteriales; family Ignavibacteriaceae; genus UTCHB3. The sequence continues at coordinate 51,227 of CAZVBQ010000016.1, forward strand.
TGTTAAACATGTTGTGAACTCTCGGTTTTCTAAGATCGCAGTCAACCAAAAGCACTTTCTTGTTGATCTGCGAGAAACTTCCCGCGAGGTTTGTAGCAATGATGGTTTTACCTTCAGTTGGAGCTGAAGATGTAACCAGCAAGGTTTTAATTTTGTTAACATCAGGTGACGCGAATTGCAGCCTGGTTCTGAGCGCGCGGAAAGCTTCCGCCGGAATTGAGTCAGGCTTCGAGAACACGATGAATTCGTTCGAGCTCCCTTTCGTGGCATCGATGCCTTCGATCCTCGGTATCCACGAGAGTACGTTGAAGCCGAGTTTGGTGAGCTGGTCGGGTGTTTTTACTGTCTTGTCGAAATAATCCCTGATGAATACGTATGAAACGGAAACCACCATTCCAAGCACGATACCGATTATCACAATCAGAGTGCGGTTTGGCTTGGCGGGCTGATTCATCACGCGGGCAGCTTCGATAACCACAACGTTTCCGGGTTGTGACTGCTCGTTAATTACAGCTTCCTGATATCTCTGTTCAATGAGAGTGTAAAGTTTTTCCAGACCTTCACGTGTCCTGGTGAGTTTCGCCAGTTCTATCGCGCTTCTGGGCAGAGTACCAAATTTGGTTTCGTAAAGGGCGAGCTGTCCTTCGATCTGTTTTATCGAGTACTCAAGACCTTTCTGCTGAATCTCAAGATCCATTATTTTAAGGGCAATGGTCTTGTATTCTTCGGGAGTGTTCGCCACGGCACTCTTCTGGAATTTTTTGATCTGCGTATCAAGATTATCTTTCAGAATTTTAATTTTTCCGTCGATATCCTTCAGTGCCTTCGCGTTCTTGGGGTCTTTGTCGTTCCCTTGAACGAGCATTTTCTGTATCTCAAGTTTGGCGATTTCAGACTGCAACTGCTCGAAATAACCTTTTACCTCATACTGGGCGAGATAATCAAGAGCGTTCGGATCAAGCTTTGAGAGTTTGTCACGATAAGATTCAAGGGCATTCTGAGTGGATTTAAGCTCAATTTCCTGCATCCCCTTGCTCGACTCGAGTGTCGATATCTGTGAGATCAGATTTGACGCCTGATTATCAAGGGCTATAATTCCGCCGCTTTCCTGGAAAGCTTTCAGCATATCCTCTGCATTGTTCAGCTCGTTGAGTTTTTCCCCGCGCTGCTGGTCCAGGTAATTTTTAACAACTACAAGCTGATCCCTGTTGAACGAGAGGTTCAGATTCCTGTATTCAGCAGCATAGGTGTTCGCGATCATCGCTGCTTCGAGAGGTGAAGGTGAACTTGCGGAAAGAATGACGAAGTCGAGTCCCCTTTTCTGTTCAACCGTGGTCAGAGTCGAGAGCTGCTGAGCGAGTTTATCCTTGGTCATCAAGACTTTTTTGTTTGGATCAACTTTATCGGAAGTCAAAAGTACACTAAAAGTGTCTTTCTTCTGAGCGTTGTTGAACGAGTCAATCAGCGCTGAGGCAACTCTTTCACGCAGGGTGTAGCTTTTAATTACTTCAATTTCATTCGAAATGAACCTGTCCTCTGAACCGAACGGCTGGAGGAGCGGGTTGGACTCGAGGATATTACCTGAATTCTTGTTTATCTTTACGAGAGTGGAAGAATTGTAAATATCAACCGCGTTGATCGCGTAAACAAGCGCGAAAATGAAAGAAACAGCAGTAATAATAAGGATCGGTAATAGGTTTCCACGTATAAGCTGAAGGTAGTCAACAATTGAACGTGTTTCCTGGAATTGCGAATTATTGAATTCTGTATCCAAATGTTCCTCTAATTTCGTGTAATATTCAGGATTAAAATAGTCAGCGAGATGGCGGCAGAAAGGATCTGCAACGCGATCGAAAGGTAATCTCTAAAGAAGAAGCGGGGTTCACCTTTGAGAAGGAGGATATCACCCGGCTGTAATTTTGGAATTGTATCCACAGGGGCAATATTTTCTTCCCATAAAAGGGAATTGTAGTTCAACTCAAGCACACGGTTGCCCGTTTTTGATATGAGTGAGCTGTCTTTCGCGTTCTTCGGTGGGGGGAACGCGGATGTGTCGCTTGTAGCGAATCTGAAAAGTGCTATCTGCTCCAGGAGAGCATCCGTTGTTGGACCACCCGCGTAAGCGAGTAGATCGAGTACTGTAGTTCCTTCAGGTACAAGATATTTTCCGGGGAATTTTACGTATCCGAGGGCTGATACGGTAATATTTATTTTGTCGGCATCCGAGTAATCATAAAATGCTCCACCTGTTTGCCTTAATTGCGCGTCCCTTCCCACTTTAACATCTTGCGCTTCGATTATGAATGTTGTACTAAAAATCAGAAGAAAGAACAGTAACCTGGTAAACCTCATTGTCTCTACTTTTTATTTATGATATGCAAATATATTGATAATTTGAAACTTTTGAAAGGATTAATGATTTCTTAACTCAATTTTAAGGGAAAAAGAAGCCAGAAATGTTCCTAAAACTGCGATTAACGGAGCGGCTCCCAACGCGAGAATAGTGCCGGTTGGTCCGGCTGTATCAACCGCGCGAACTCCTAAAAATTCAAACCGTGAATTTACAACTATTGAGTAAAAAATTAATGTGACGAATGCACATATTATCCCTAAAGTGAAAGAACCCAAATACGCGGGAAATTTTATTTTGAATAAACTGCCTCCCACAAGCCTCATTGTGTTGAGATCTTCCCTCCTGACTTCAAACGCCGATCTTATGGACGTGTAGGCCAAATAGATGGAAAGAAGAAGGAAAAGCGCCGTCACCACGATAGCAATTGATCTCACTTTGCCGGTAAATTCGATGATCTCCTGCAACATTTTGGATCTGAACTCGTAACTCGCCACCCCATCGAGTTTCGCCATTTCATCGACGGTTTTCTCAAGGTCAGGCATGTTTCTTCCATCAGTGTCAAGATTCACAAGGATCGATGCAGGAAGAGGGTTGTTTCCGAGTATTTTTCTGAAATCTTCTCCCGTGGTAGCGATAAACTCCCTTTCAGCGTCAGTCGCGCTGATGTATTTAACCCCTTTTATGCCCGGCATTCCACGGAATTTCGCGATCAAAGCATCTTTTGCATCAGTTCCAAGAGAATCATCGAGATAAAAACTGGCGGTAACATTTCTTGTTAGCTCCGCGTTCAAAGCTCCTGAAAAATTGGTAACCAAATACGAAGCTACTGCAAATACCGAGGCGAGTAAAAGCGAGAAGAATGTGATGATTGTTGTGATACCGGCATGGCGTAAATTTCGCCAGGCTTCTTTAATATAGAACATGTCGCCTTATAAGTTTGATTCGTCAATCCAGCGTGAAATTTGCCACCTTTTGGTGACCGCGTTTTTTTCAAGATCAAGGTTCACCCTGCCGTTGATACGTACAATGTCACTGGGGTTGAAAGTTATGGTCAGATTAAAACTCCTGACAATATTCATTTTTAATGAGTCACCACTCGAAAGAACTATATTGTTCCAGACAAGATCGAGTCGTTCAGAGTTTGAAAACAGTCCGTATGTTGTTCTTAACTCTTCATCCCTCCCCCATGATACATCAGCTCCCAGATCATAGTCCCTGAATGTAAAAATAAAATCATCTTTAATAAGCGCCGAGTATATACTCGTATCTTTAAATGTATAGGCGTATTTCAGATTTGTAAAAACCCCGTCGGGCGTTGAAAGGTCACTCAACACTCCGCCGCCGCCCTGACCGTCTGAATAATGCCCCGGGGCGAATGGATTTTCACACGCCGAGAAGAACAACAGCACGGCAAACCCCATAACAAGCGAGAGCCGCATCAGTTGAAGTATCCTTTAACTTCACTCCACGTCGGAAGTACACCAGACTTTATATCAAGCCACTGATAGATACTCCACAACTGCTGCTTGTCGCGAATTAGTTTGAATTGCAGTTTGCCTCCGAAAACGTTCGGCAGCCCCTGAATATTATGCGGGACTGTAAGATCATAGTCAGCGGAGAGATACGCGCTGTCTCCAAACGAGATAAGGTCTTCATTTTGAAGTGTCAGACTGATCGAGGATTCCGCAGGAATCTTGTTGATAATGTTATTAAGGTACTGCTCCTCATCTTTCACCGACCACCCGAATGAGAGAACAGCGTGCTTGGAAATAGCTTCCGCGTTTGCCACGTAAGCGTAATTCTTTCCGTTTTTCAACGAATCACTGAATGATTTTAGATAATATTGAGTGCTCTTCGTCTGAATCGAATTGGTGAAATTGCTCACCACGCTCGCCACATCAACCGGCTGGAGGTAGTTGAATCTGGGCACATCGGGTATCTCCGGGGTGCGGGTTGTGAAGATATCACATCCGGCAACCAGGATCAGAAGTGAAGCGAAGATCAAGAGGCGATACATATAATTCTTTGAGATGATGATTCATCAAATTTACTCCCTGAATAGTCTCCGAACAACGATATTTTTGTTGCCCCGGCGCTCTCAAGAAGGGATATAATTTCTGCCGGTTCAAACATTCTTACAGATTCCTGAAACTCATGTGTTTCATCATTTGAAGTAAATCTAATCGATTTTACGACGCGGTTCCCTGTTATTTCCCTTGAAATATCATAAACCACACCGTTCCGCTTAACAGTGTCCGAACGTGATATATGCGATTTCAGATAGTTTGGATTTAATACATCCAGAACAAAGTGTCCACCGCTTTTTCTCAATTCAAACGCGTTGGCAAGTGTGGAGAAATTATCATCGTCGTCGCGAAAATATCCCCAACTTGTGAAGATGCTCAGGACAAGGTCAAATCCGCTTCTAAAAGGGAGTGACCTTATGTCTCCCCTCACAAGCGACAATTCCACCCCTTCTTTCTCCATTTCGGAGCGGGCTGTGGTCAGCAGACGGTTGCTGAGATCAAATCCGGTTACGTTGAAACCTTCGGAGGCGAAAGTAACCGAGTGTCTTCCCGGTCCGCAACCAAGATCAAGTATTTTCGCGCCATGAGGAAGATCAAGTTCCTGTCTCAAAAATGAGATGAACCTGAGTGCTTCTCCCCTGTCCCTGTGAGAATAAAGATTGAGGTAATGTTCTGACTCAAACCAACACTCGAACCATTCAACTTCATTCTCCACCCCCCTCGACGTCATCAGAACTTGCTCCGTCCAGTGACCGCCCGGCCAATAGTGGCATCGTCGGCAAATTCAATGTTTCCACCAATGGGAAGCCCACGCGCGATCCTGCTGACGGGGATTCCTGTCGGCAAAATAAGCCTGTTCAAATAAAGGGATGTGGCCTCACCTTCAGTATCCGGATTAAGCGCGAGAATTACTTCCTTAACATCATCTTTCAGCCGGGTAAGGAGTTCTTTCACCTTCAGATTTTCGGGTCCAATACCGTTCAAAGGCGAGAGAACCCCACCCAACACATGGTAAGTTCCTGTGTATTCATGGGAGCGTTCGATGGCGATCACGTCGTTAATATCTTCAACCACACAGATTATCGATTTGTCACGTCTTTCAGAACTGCAAATATCACAGATATCCTCTTCCCCAATGTTGAAGCAGATATTGCAGAATTTAATTCTGGTCTTTAGCCCGATAAGAGCTTCAGTGAGTTTGTCGATTTGATCAGGATCCTGGCGAAGGAGGTAGAGTGCCAGTCGTCTGGCACTTTTTGCTCCAACACCCGGAAATTTTGAGAATTCTTCTACAACCGCCTGAAGCGGTCCGGGTAAGTTCATAAATTAGAATCCGGGCAGATTCATCCCGGGAGGGATCACGCCTTTGGTGAGTTTGCCCATCTCATCTTCGTGCATCTTTTTAGCTGCAACAATCGCTTTATTAACGGCAGCAACTATGAGGTCTTCAAGTACCTCTTTGTCGTCCGGAACAATAACAGCAGGATCGAGCACTATGGAAACCAGTTCATTGTTTCCGTTAACGGTTGCCTTGATCATGCCACCGCCGGCTTCCTCGGTTATGGTTTTTGCAGCGAGTTCATTCTGGAGTTTCGCCATATCCTCTTGTAATTTTTGAACCTGGCGCATCATCTGCTGCATATTTGGTTTATTGAACATCTATCCTCCGTTATGAAGAGTTATTTTAAGAAATTGTTTATTTATGTAATTCGTAAACTTTATATTTGGCATCTACAAATTTTCAATTTGAAAAGCGAGAAAAGTGCAGATAGAATTGGAGAATCACTCAAAAAAAAGCGGAATAACTAAAAAGCGCGTTGCTAATTTACGAGGAAATTCTCTAATTATTTCTCCGCAACTTTTTGACTACCTGAAAGAGTTCAACCTCCCCCTTCTGCCGTATCCCGGACTCGAAAAAGGGGTAACCGAACTAAGATTCAAAATAAAGGTGGTTAATCTTGCTGATCTGTATTTGTCAGAAATTGGTAAGACGGAAGTGTTGCAGCCACTTAAGGTTCCGGGTCACTACGTGTTCCCGGATGGTGAGCCGGCCGGGATGATAACCGATTCAATGCTTTACTCTCTCGGGCTTTCATCTCCCGGTGAGTACAGGGCTGCGGCCAAACTTGCATACAAGCTTAATGCCGTTTTAAGATCTTTTTTTGAGAGAAGAGGCTGCGATCTCGTTTCGGTGCTGGTATCGTTTGTTGTTCAGGAAGAAAAAGTCATGATCAACGGAAAGTTCCACTACACCGATATAATTGTGACACCTCCTGAACGGAACAAGAGCCTGGATGAATTCATCATCCATGGTAACTCTGTAAAAGTTCGTAATTACATTAAATTTTTTAATAAAATTCTGGAATAGATGTTAACTAAATACGGTTATTTCACGATTGGCATCGTGTTACTGATATCCTTTGCCCTGATAGCAACCGGGATATGGCTGGGTGATAAACCCTTCATCAAGTATCCCCTCTTCGCTCTCGCGGCATTTCTCACGATCTTTACATTGAATTTCTTCCGTGATCCTGAGAGAACAACACCAACCGGCGATGACCTTGTTATGTCACCTGCTGACGGGAAGGTATTGTTTGTAAAGGAAGTTTATGATGATGAATATATTAAGGGGAAGGCACTGCAAATTTCGGTGTTTATGTCGCCGCTCAACGTTCACGTTAACAGGATACCTGTAGCCGGAAAGGTTGAGTATCTGAAGTACCACGAAGGCAAATACCTTGTGGCTTGGGATGACAAGTCTTCATCTGAAAATGAAAGATTTTTAACCGGGATCAATTATGGCTCCGGTAAGGTTCTCTTTTCGCAGATCGCGGGATACGTCGCTCGACGGATCGTGAACGATCTAAAGGAGGGGCAAAAGGTTAAGGCCGGAGAACGTTTCGGCATGATAAAATTTGGCAGCAGGGTCGATGTTCTTGTTGACCCTTCAAGCATCCCTCAAGTGAAAGCCGGGGATGCAGTGACTGCCGGGGAGACGGTACTTTTTAAGCTTGCGAATGGAAGCAAAAATGTTTCAAAATAAACGCGCTATAATTCCGGGTTTGCTCACCTTGAGCAACCTTACTTGCGGTTACCTCTCGATAGTTTACGCGTCGCGGGAGGAATTCACCGTCGCCGGGTACTTGATACTCGCCTCGGCGTTTTTCGACCTGATAGATGGACTTGCCGCCCGGCTTCTGAAAGCAGCCTCAAACTTTGGCGTGCAGCTTGATTCACTCGCCGATATTGTGGGATTTGGCGCCCCTACCGCGTTTCTTATCTACAAATATAAACTTGAAGAGACAGGTAACTGGGGTCTTGTAATAAGCCTCCTCTTTCTCGTCGCCGGAGCGCTCCGGCTCGCGAGGTTCAATACCGAGGTGAGTTCCGATCTTAAAAAGCACGATTTTAAGGGAATTCCCATTCCCGTGGCGGCACTTCTTGTCACCCTGCTCGTTCTCGCGCAGATAGAAAGCAGCCTCATCCCCTGGAACTGGAAAATGTTCTTCCCTGCCATAACAATAATCGCGGCGGCAGGAATGGTTTCAAGCTTGAAGTTCGCGGCATTCCCCAAAGCAAACGCGAAATTCTTCAAAAAAAATCCGGCTGCAACAATTTTATTGGTTGCAACTCCTTTTGCTATATGGTTTTATGGAGTAACCGGCCTTTTTGTAACATTTGTTTTTGGTATTTTATATAACCTCGCGCAAGGTTATGTTTCATTTTTGAAAATCAAGAAGTAAACCGGAACTGACGTGTTCAAAGCAAAAGTGATCATCAAGAGAAGGAAGTCGATCCTCGACCCGCAAGGCAAGGCTGCTGAACAGGGAGCCCGGTTGCTCGGGTTCAATAACATAGCCTCCGTGCGTATCAACAAGGAAGTGGAATTCTTCGTTAATCTCTCATCAAAAGAGGAAGCCCTCAAAGAAGTTAACGAGTTTTCAACCAAGCTTCTTGCCAATCCGATAATGGAAGATTTTGAAGTGTTTCTGGAAGAGATCAATGAAGCCTGAGTTCGGAGTTGTCGTTTTTCCCGGATCAAACTGCGACCACGATGCTTACTCGTCGTTAAAGCATGAGCTTGGGTACGATGTCGAATTTCTTTGGCACAAAGACCACTCATTAAAAGATTGCAACGTGATAATCCTCCCCGGAGGTTTTTCATACGGTGACTATATAAGATGTGGTGCCGTCGCGAAGCTCTCCCCGATCATGAGTGAAGTTGTAAAATTTGCAGCAGCCGGAGGTATCGTCATCGGAATATGCAATGGATTTCAGATACTTTGCGAAACCGGTCTTCTGCCCGGGGTGCTGCTCAAAAATGAGAACCTCAAGTTCATCTGTGAAGATGTGCATTTAAAAGTGGACGGCGCGTCAGACATTTTCGCGAGCGGATCTCAGGGTAAGATTGCGACCATCCCCATAGCCCACGGTGAAGGTAATTACTTTATTGAACCTGATGGGCTTGAAGAACTTGAAAGAAATGGACAGGTTCTTTTCCGCTATAGCGATGCCTCCGGAAATGTAATTCCGGACTCAAATCCTAACGGATCGCTCAAAAATATTGCCGGGATTGTGAATGAAAATGGCAACGTTCTTGGAATGATGCCCCACCCCGAAAGAGCCTGCAGTTCACTTCTTGGAAATGAAGACGGAAAGTTCATCTTTACGTCAATTGCTGAATTTATTAAAAAGAAAGAGGTAGAAAATGTTCTCTAATCTCGGACCATTGGAGATATTCCTTATTGTGCTTGTTGTACTTCTCCTTTTCGGTGCTAAAAAGATTCCCGAGCTTGCTCAGGGTGTCGGCAAAGGCATGAGAGAGTTCAAAAAAGCGATCAAGGATGTCGAACAGGATATCAAGTTAGACGAAACCAAAGATCAGAATAAAAACAACCCGCAGTAACCGTCAGATTGCCGCTTAACTACTCCTCCCTCGCTGAAAAACGGGAACTGATCCTTTCGGGTAAACTCGACCCGGTTGAAAATGTCAGATATTTTCTCCAAAAAATAGAAGGAAATGCTGACATTAACGCCTATCTGCATGTAAACCAATCAGTTCTGAAAGATGCTGAGTCGCTACGCTTGAAATCATCTTCCGGCGCGATTCCCGGCAGATTGTTTGGGGCTGTGGTTGCGGTGAAAGATGTAATTTCTGTCAGTGGAATGCCGATGACGTGCGCGTCAAAAGTGCTTGAAAATTTTGAGCCTGTTTACAACGCGACAGTGGTACAAAAGCTTCTATCTGAAGATGCCCTGATAATCGGTAAGTTGAATTGTGATGAGTTCGCCATGGGCTCTTCAAATGAAAACTCTGCCTACGGCAAGGTTCTTAATCCCGTCGATAAAACCCGTGTACCGGGTGGTTCTTCCGGTGGCTCGGCTGCTGCTGTGGCAGCAGGGCTTTGTGATGTGGCACTGGGAACCGATACAGGTGGCTCCATCCGTCAACCCGCGGCATTTTGCGGTGTCTACGGTATTAAACCCACCTGGTCACGCGTCTCCCGGTATGGCCTGACCGCGTTCGCCTCATCATTCGATTCAATCGGCCCCCTCGCTAACACGCCTGAAGATTGCGCGCTTGTTTTGGATGTTATTTCAGGACATGACCCGAATGATTCAACTTCCACCCACGGGTATGAATCTATTTCGTTCCCCCTCTCCACCCCGGAGAAGGGTTTAAGAATCGGACTTCCTGTCGAATATTTCGGAGAGGGACTTGATCCGGAGATCCGGAACGGGGTTGAAGCCATCGCGGCGAAACTTGAAGCGCTCGGACACGTTGTAGACAGGGTAAGTCTGCCGGGAACGGAACACACCATCGCGGCCTATTATGTGCTCACTACAGCGGAAGCTGCTTCAAATCTTTCCAGGTACGATGGTGTCAGATACGGGGTTCGCTCCGGTAAACAGTCATCACTTGGTGAAATGTATGTTGAAACCAGATCTGAAGGTCTAGGCACGGAAGTAAAAAGGCGAATAATGCTGGGAAATTATGTGCTTTCGGGAGGGTATTATGATGCTTATTTCAGCAAGGCACAAAAGGTCAGGCGCCTGATCAAAAACGATTTCACAAAAGTTTTCTCAGATCATGATCTGATATTAACTCCGGTCACTCCGGAACTCCCCTTTAAATTCGGCGAGATGTCATCCGATCCACTTGCGATGTATCTTGGTGATATCTACACCACTTCAGTTAATCTGGCGGGTTTGCCAGCCATCTCAATTCCGGCAGGGCTCTCCAAAGAAGGGCTTCCTCTGGCAGCGCAGTTCATTGCTCCCGAATTCGAGGAAGAACTTCTCCTCAGAGTCGCGAAACTGCTACATTAACTCAGAGATGGAGCTGAGTATCATGTGCCCCATCTTGTCACGTTTTGTCTTTAAATATTTAATGTTGTTCGGATTTGGTGCTATCTCAAGCGGAACACGGTTGCTCACCTTTATACCATAATCAAGAAGATCATCAATCTTTTTCGGATTGTTGGTTATCAGCCTCACGCTCTTTATTCCCAGCTCTTTAATTATTTGCGCGCCAAGGCCGTAATCGCGTGGATCGGCTTCAAAACCGAGTTTCTCATTTGCCTCCACGGTGTCAAATCCCATATCCTGAAGCTTATAGGCTTTAAGCTTGTTACCAAGACCTATGCCTCTTCCTTCCTGACGGAGATAGACTACAACGCCTTTACCGTATCCGTTTATCAAGTCAAGCGAGTGATTAAGCTGATCGTGACAGTCGCAACGGAGTGAATGAAAGATGTCACCGGTGAGGCATTCTGAGTGTATTCTCACCATTACATTTTCTTCATCCTTCACGTCGCCTTTTACAACAGCAATGTGATCCTTGGAGTCGATATCCGATTTAAAGAGGTGCAGCCTGAAGTCACCGTGCGCGGTCGGAAATTGAATGGTTGTTACCTTGTTGATGAACCGTTCATGGATCATCCGGTACTTCAGTATCTGCTTTACGGAAACCATTTTCAGATCGAAGTTTTTAGCGATCTCCTGAAGGTCTTTCATTCTTGCCATTTCACCGTCAGGTTTCAAAACCTCACAGAGGGTACCTGCAGAACGAAGGCCAGCAATTCTGCAAAGATCAACTACAGCTTCTGTGTGACCTGCCCGGATGACCACTCCCCCCTCGGTATACCTGAGAGGGAAAATGTGCCCGGGAATTGCAAATTCTTCCATTCTGGCATCATCAGCGGCGAGGCGCGTGATGGTTTTTGCACGGTCGGGAGCGGAAATGCCTGTGGTTGTTCCTTCTATCGCGTCGACAGAAACGGTGAAATTCGTTCCGTGAAGAGCATTGTTGGCACCACTCATTAAGGGCAATCCCAATCCGTCAAGTTTCCTGCCATCCATGGCCACACAGAGGAGTCCCCTCCCGTGCGTGATCATGAAGTTAACTATTTCAGGGGTTACAAATTCTGAAGCACAAACAAAGTCACCTTCATTTTCACGGTTTTCATCATCCGTGATAATGATTACCTTGCCTTGCCTGAGCTCTTCAGCAGCTTCTTCGACCGTGCAAAACATCATGTTATCCGTTATTTCTTGTCCAGACTGGTAGTGGTGCCGTCAGCGTTGAGTATAGCGGCCACCGCGTTCTTGTCGAACTTAATTTTTGTGTTGTCACCAACCTTTATCCAGACTATCTTGTCTTCGACTCCGGTTACTTCACCATACATACCGCCGGAAGTGACAACTTTGTCACCTTTCTGAACGCCGGCGAGGAGTTTTTCACGCTCTTTCTGTCTTTTCTGCTGAGGCCTGATGATCATAAAATAAAAAATGAGGAAAATGGCACCAAACATTATAAGGGTGCTCATCATCGAACCACCGCCGTCACCTTGAGGTGCCATGGCATATAGAACTTCCATTAATTCTCCGTTTCTTTTGTCTCGTTGTCTGTTATTCTTTTAATTGCATCCTCTTTCCACGCCTTGTAGTCACCAGCAAGGATGTGCTCCCGTGCCGCCCTCGCGAGTTCAAGGTAGAAGTGGACGTTATGGACCGAGACGAGCTCGAATCCTAAAAACTCATTGGCCACAAGCAAGTGCCTCAGATAGGCTCTGGTGTGGTTTTTGCACGCGTAGCAGTTGCAGTTCTCATCTATCGGGCGGAAGTCGTTCTTGTACATCGAGTTCTTTATCCGCACTGGTCCGTTCCATGAAAAGAGGAAACCCCTTCTCGCGTTCCTGGTGGGCATTACGCAATCGAACATGTCAATGCCACGCTCAATCGACTCGAGTATGTTCTCGGGCTTCCCCACACCCATCAGATATCTGGGCTTTTGCACCGGCATAAAATCAGTGGTAAAATCAACCATGTCGTACATGATCTCCGCAGGTTCACCAACTGCCAGTCCACCGATCGCGTATCCCTCAAAATCAAGATCGAGCAACGAAAGTACCGATCTCTCACGCTGATCTTTGTAGGTGCTACCCTGGATTATCCCAAACTGGTTCTGCCCGTATCCATACAGCCCGCTCGTTCTCATGAATGCCTCACGGTTAAGCACCGCCCATTTTGATGTCATTTCAGTTGAGTGAACAGCGTATTCGTAAGGACAAGGATACGGAGTGCATTCATCGAGCACCATCATAATATCCGAACCTATCGACCTCTGAATTCCCACCACCTTTTCGGGTGTAAAAAAGTGCTTCGAACCGTCAAGATGCGATTTGAATTCAACACCGTCTTTTTTGATCTTTCGCAGATCTGAAAGCGAGAAAACTTGAAAACCACCGCTGTCGGTTAGTATTGGTCTGTCCCAATTAATAAACTTGTGAAGCCCGCCGGCCTTTTCCAGGGTTTCAGTACCCGGTCTCAAATAGAGATGGTAAGTATTCCCAAGAATAATATCGGCATTGATGTCATCGCGGAGATACTCAAAGTTAACCGCCTTTACGGTGCCTTGTGTACCGACCGGCATGAATATTGGAGTTTTTACAACTCCATGCGCAGTAGTAAACTCGCCTGCCCGTGCCTTCGATGCCGGGTCGAGCGCCTCTAACTTAAAATTTAAACTCAAAAAATCTCAAAAATTGTAACATCAAATTTAGCTGATTCCGGTATAATACCTAATACCTAATACCTACCGCAAAAGTATGCCCCATCCCAAGGTTCTGCGAGAATGGAGATATGGCGTAGTCGAACATCAGTTTGTTCCAATAAATCCCGACACCTCCCGTTATACCCTTGGATTCATAAAGCGACTGATATCCAAGCCTGACACTCACCAGGTTGTCGTAAACTGCCTCAACACCACCGTTTATGTGGATATCGTCGGTTGAGAGGTATTTCTGAAACTCAAGTCCTGTGGAGAATCTGATCTTCGATTCAGAGAGATCGAAGTTGTATCCCCCGCCGATCCTGAGATCGGAAGGAAGTTTTGTAGCTTCGCTCTTCAGTTCATTCATTGAGCCGATGTTTCTCACCGAAGCGGTAATAAAAGCTGAGGGTGAAAGTTTGTATTTGGCGGAGAGGTCAAAAGCAAAACCCGTGGCATCCTCATAAAACATCCCTTCGTAGAGGTATTTAATACCGAATCCCGCGTCAAGTTTGTCACCTAATGAGAAACCGGTGCCGAGAGTGATTGCCATGAAATCGGCTGTAAAAGTGGAAAGTGGCGCCCCGGGGCGTTCGCGAACTTCGATCTCACCAATTCTGGTTGAGTTCAAGCCCAAGCCCAGGTTTAGTCCAAGAAACGTGAATCTTGTGGCAAGCATTTCGGTCTTAACACCCTGAATCCACTCATTGTGAGTGAATGAAACTTCAGTGGTATTTCCGGCCGCGAGATGCGCGGGATTGTAAAATACCGCCGTTGCGTCGTTAGCGAACACTGCTCCGTTATCACCAAGCGCGATGTTTCTGGCTCCGGAACCGATCTTAAGGAATGAAAGTCCGGAGTTACCAGCCGACTGGGCGAACAAGTCACCCGAAATTAAAAGAAGCGCTAATAAAATTGCTTTTTTCATTTATTCTCTTTTTTAGAAAATGAAGTTCAAACCAATAATGTGTCTGTGCCCTGTTGAGTACTGCTCAACCTGAAAGGCGTAGTCAAACCCGACCTTTAAACCCGGGAAAGCCCTCGAATATGAAAATCCAAGTGAGGATTTCGCGGGCTCATCTCCGTTGTTCAGGAACCAGTTGTCGATACCGCCCCTGAGGTAAAGGCCTTCATATATGTTGTATTCAGCACCAAATCTGATGAGATTGGTACCAAGATTGTCAGAAGCAAACTCAGCCGCCAACTGCACATTGTAGGGCCTCAGGAAATAAGCCATGCCGAGCTTTTTGAAGAGGGGAAACTTGTCGGTCGAGGCCATACCTTCCGTTCCGTACAACGGTGAAGTGTCCCATTTGTATTGGGAATTGATATCCGTTAATACGAGGGATACCGCGAGATCCTGGTTAAATGTATATATCGCGCCGATATCAAAACCCAAACTTGTTGAAGTAACCTCTTCATACAGCTTGTAATAGTAAAATTTCGCAGTGACACCGACTGACAGTTTCTCAGAAAACTTGTTGGCGAAAGCAAGATAAAACATGTTTTCGGAAGTGGAGAGGCTCCCCTTCTTGAATCCCTGATTGTCACGCTGATCGATATTGCTGACACCGGCGTTGATCAGACCGGCGGAAACTCCGGCAGTCGAGCGGGGCTTCCTCTCTCCGGGGATTGTGTCATTCTTCGAGTAAAAGTCAAACCTTCTTGTGAAACTCACGAAATTGAGTGAGCGGTCGAGCCCAAGGAAGGTATACTGCGCATTAAATGAATTATCATCCTGAAAAACTGAAAGCGCGGGGTTGTAATAGGTAAATATATTTCCGCTTTTCACCGTTGAAAGGGCATTACCCATTCCAATACCTCTGGCTCCAAATCCGATTCTGCTGAAAGCACCTGGAGCCGATGAAAGATTATTCATTTTACGCTGCGCCTCTGTCTGTGCTGAGCAGAGGAACAGAATTGTTAAAATTGCTAAAACGATCGATCTTTTCATATTATTGCAGCACCATGATCTTTCCGAAGAGGGGTTTCTCGCCCCCCGCGTCCACGCGATAGAAATAAACACCGTTTGGAACCACATTTCCATTATCATCCCTGCCGTCCCAAAAATCGATCACCCCGCCATTTTCTCCGGAGTTGACCACATGCGAGGGATTCCCCCTCCTGGCGTTTTGAATTACAGTTCTAACGTAATTCATTCCAAAGTCGAATATCCGGATCGTTACATCCAGTTCTTTTCCGCCGGTTGAGTACTTTATTTTCACCTGTTCTGTTTTGGGTGAGAATGGGTTAGGAAACGCGTATGAATCTTCCCGGCTTTCAAGCGCCTGTGAGGCAAAATATAGCTTCCACTGATCGGGCCAGACACCTGTGAATCCTGAGTTCTTAACTAAACCGTCATCGGTACCGATGTACAATACAATTCCCGATTCAGCCCAGGCTGCCGAGTAAAAAGTGGCAGTTTTCAGAGAGAGCTTTGTCTGAGTGTCAACGATGTTGCCGGGTGAGAACCAGGTTTTACCATAGTCGTTCGATTTATAAAGTCCACCGGAAGCGGCCGCAACAACTTTGTCAGTGAACACGGCAAAATTATTAACCCTCTCCCCTTCAAGACTCGTAAACCAGTTTGCACCGCCATCAGGTGAAAAACTTACACCGTAAAACTCATTCAAATCTTCAGCCTTCCATGTGGCCGCCCAGATCTCGTTTGTGCCCGGCTTGTTACCGAGACCAACAACAAAATTACCCGACATGGCATTCACCTGATTTTGGTGATTGAACTTGACCCAGCTTATACCACCGTCGGTCGATTTGTTTATGCCATTTGCCGTGCCGGCATAAATTACAGAGTCACCCGTTGCCATTACACTAAAAGCCCTGAAATTCAAATAACCTTCGCTACAGAATCTACCCGGTACCGGTGAAACGCAAAAGTCGAGGTTATCAGAGGGTTTTACAGAGTTGAGATAATCGGGAGGCAGAACAACCCGCTGCCATGTAACGCCAAGATCTGTCGATTTTCTTAATCCGCCGGCAAACGAGGCTATCCAGACCGTGCCCGGGGTAATTGCAATATCATAGGTTATATTCTGCACCGCCACAGTTACGGGTAGCGCGCGAAGACGGTTATTACCGTACACTATCACCGTGTCAGCATCAGAGTCGAGCGGTTGAGCAACCTTGTTCCAGGTCTCGCCGCCATCACTGGAGTATCTCAGACCGCTTCCTTCGGGAAGTGTCTGCCCGGTTCTGACCACTGAATGCGCTGTTGCCACCCAGATGATGCCGCGGTATTTGTCCCAGGCTATCGCGGAGATGTTCTCAGTGCCGAAAGCGGGATCACCAAAATAATTTCTCCAAGTGAGCCCTTTATCGGTCGAACGGCTCAACCCCCTTGAAGTACCCAGCCAAATGGTGTCACCCTGAACAAGCATGGCGCTGATCGAGTTCGAGGCGGGATTTTCGGAAGTGGCGGCGGAAACCGCTGCCGGTGAATCGTTGAAATTGAATGAAAACGGGGTTTCCTGGGGGAACGCCGAAACACTATACAGTAAGATGAAGAGTGAAATTTTAGGGAATAGCTTCATATCATCTGATCACAATCTTTTTTACCAATGGCACACTTTTCTTCTTGCCCCTGTCTTCAGCTGTGAAAGTGAATGTATATTCACCTCTCTGGTTTCCGGAGTTCACCGAAACAATGATCGAATAAATATCATCATTAGCCACGTCATCGCCATGAACTTTGAAATTACCGTCATCATACATCTGAAGCGCGGCGTTGTTCGAAGTGCCGTCAGGTCTGGTAACCACAAAGTAGACCCTTGAAAGGTCCTGCTTACCGTTCGGGTCGATGGCCTTTACTGTGATCCTGAAAACGGTGGTGTCAACCACCGTGATAGTATCGGGTGCCACGAGATCACTTAAAACCGGTTCCTGATTCGAAGTGCCGTTATCGAAAACAAATTTATTCACCGAAAGTTTGTACGGAGTACCGTTGCTTTCAGCAGCGAAATACTCGGCTCTGTACTCACCTGAAAGGAGGGCCATGCTCATAGGAATTTTGGCGGAGAAAACCTTGTCGCCCGCCACATCATCACCTTGAGCACTGTTTCCGTTATCCAAAAGACTGAATGGCGATCCGCTCACTTTTTTCTCACCCGGTCCGTAGAGATCGAAATAGACGCTCCCCGGCGCGGAATTATAGCCAACGTGAATATAAAACTTCACAAGTGAATCTGTCGGGTTGTACCTTAGTGAATCATACCTCGCCACGCTCTGCACCGAGTAGCGCGCGGGCTCTGGATCCACCGGATTATTAAAGTCTTTCTCACACCCTGCCAACAGCAGAGTGAGAAGACCAAAACCAAGTATTTTTCTCATTTTTTCTTTTTTAACTGACAATATCTTTAATTGTAAGAATAACGAAAAGGCTTTTTTTCAGTGTTTAGTGGTTAGAGGTAAGTGGTTAGTCTGTCTACTGACCACTGACCTCTGACCTCTAACCACTACAGAACCTCTCCACTCAGGATGAACGGCATCGGGATGAACGAGAGAATGAAAACGAGGATACCGAAGTATCCGATTATCATTCTGCCGGCACCCAATGGCTGGTCATCGTAAACAGGGGGATGCTTCACTTTTATAACAAAGTACAAGAGGAGTGCCCAAACAAACCATCCGGTCCAGCCAATGGTTATCCCTGTATCATAAAACTGATTTATTACACCAAGTCCACCCGCAAAAAGAAGAAAGAACATGGCGATCCATGCAACCTTCTCCTGTACTTTTTCGCCAAACATGCCGAAGATTATGTGTCCTCCATCCAACTGCCCCACAGGGAGGAGATTGAGGGCTGTTACAAAAAGTCCAAACCATCCCGCGCACAGATATGGATAGTGATATATCTCGCTCATCGGAGGGATAAAACCATCTGGTGAGTTGGCAAAAAGATCCCGAAAAATAATGAACAACAGATTCTCACCGAAGGCGAGCGATATACTACCTGTGCCGTACGATGGAAGGTCATAATCGGGATGAATGTTTAAGATAAACTCTTTCCCCGGAAGATTGTGAAACCCATATGCAAGCACGATAACCGAGATCACAAATCCCGCTATTGGTCCCGCGATTCCGATATCAAACAGGGCTCTTCTGTTGTAGATCGGACTTTTCGTACGGATCACCGCCCCCATGGTTCCGAAATTAAGCATTCCGGCAAGAGTGGGAAACGGAATAAAATAAGGAAGTGTAGCCCTCACCCCGTGAAATCTTGAGGCAAAATAGTGCCCAAACTCATGGAATCCGAGTATTGCCAGTATGGAAATTGAATAAGGTATCCCCTCTGAAATCTGCGACACTTCCAATCCTCCCACAACAGGCACGATCCAAAAGGCTCCGGCAATTGTGGTGGTTACAAACGTGGTCAGAAAGAGGAGCAATGGAATAATGTATGAACGGAAAATGTCTTCCTTCCCCGCGTTGGTATTCATGTTTTCTGTTTCGCTCATTGATTAAAAATCGACCGTGAATCCGGTTGAGAAATACTCGTCGTCAAGTTCATAATACTCGCCGTGAACATTTTTACCCTGGTAAAGTGTGAACACCAACCTCAAACCGGCTCCGAACGGATGGCCGTATTTGATACCCAACTGTACCCGGTGCCCGGGGGTATAAGCAGTTGTGGAGGCGAGTTTGAAGTCATAAGCGACGTAAGGATGGAAAAATCCGAATGAAAGCGCCCGCGGATATGAGTCGAACCCGGCCTGAAGTATCCAAGGCTCAATCTCAGTTGGATCAACGTGAAAGAGGTAACTTGCCCCGGCGTATACCCTGATTCCAGAAACACGGTAATAGTACATCATTTCGACAAATTCGCGGCTGTACACAATCGGATTTCTGCCGTCCCTCCACCTGTGGTTAACTCCCTCGTAATGACCGTCAACAAAGTGCGCGCTGATGTGACTTAAACGGAGCCTTGCCCCCCACTCGCGTTCTCCCGGCAATTGTGATTTGAAACCAACATTCAAACCGAACAGGTAATCCACCGCGTCAACCGGGAAATGGAAATCTGATTCCCCGCGTAATCTTGTGTAGGTATAAAAGTCAGCCCCAAGCGAAAGAGTGCTCTGAGGGAAAAACCTCGCGTGAAAAATATCTTTTGAAGCGCCAATATCCAGCCTTAGATCATTCTGACCGGTCTGGAAGAAAACACCCATACGGGGTTCAAGGAAATTGGCGGTAAATGGCTGAATGTTCAGCTCACCGGGAAATACCACCGGGCTCTGTGGAAATGCTGCCCCGCAAACAAGGAAAGAGAGAAGGAATATTCTGAAATTCCGCAATAGTTGCCTGTTATCTTTTTTGAAAAATATAATCTTGAAATATAAGAAAAGAGAGGCACTTAAGCAGGGTTAGAACTTGCGCCCTTTCCACTCCACTTTCTTTGAAAAGATGAGTACCACAGGCATTATGGTAACATAAATAAAGTAGTATATCTCGAAGAAGGGGAAATATCTGATCGTGCTTAACATCTTAAGCCGGGAGAGAACTGATACCAAAAAAATGAGATCAACCAATGCCAAACCAAGTATTAATCGTGTCGCTAACGCGGTTGAGAAGAAAAGAAGGATCAAAGGTAACGCGTGCGCTGCAACCGAGGAGGCAAGCACTAAAATTCCGTGGAATGGTACCCGGGTACCTCCGAGCGACCATCGTTTCTTCTGCCTGAAAAGTGATGAAAGGTCAGGCTCAGGTTCCGACTCGATCAACGCGTCTTTGTCCACGGGATAAATTATCCTGTACTTCCCAAGGGCCGAGATTTCGGCAAGAAGTTGGGAATCTTCAGTTACACTGAAAGGCATGCTCTCATATCCGCCGGTTTCATCATACGCTTTCCGCAGATATGCCATGTTATTTCCGATGACACTTAGTGGAATACCTGCATTTATTGTGCCAGACCCCGCGCCGAGTAGATAAATAAAATCGAGGTGCTGCATCCCGTTCCATATACTTCCCCTCTTCTGGCTGGTCATCCCGCCACACAGCCCTACACCATCCGTAAAATACGAAGCCATCGTTTTTGCCCAAAGGGGATTAACTTCACAGTCGGCATCTGTTGTAAGAATCACTTCCCCGGTTGCCCGTTTTAACCCCTGAACAAGGGCGTTTGTTTTTCCGCGCAGGTGGTCAACGGGTTCAACTCCATGAACTTTTACAAATCTCTTTTTATCTGCAATGAACTGATCAATTATTTGCCCGGTCGAGTCAGTTGAGCGATCATCCACAATGATGATCTCAAGTTTTCCGTATGGATACTCAAGTTTATCGAGAGCTTTCAGGCATCCAAGTATCTCCTTTTCCTCATTTCGGGCCGCCACAATAACCGAAGCTGTGGGGAGTTGATCATCCGGCAACTTCCTGAACTTTTTGTAAGAAGCGATAATGTACACTGCCGTCTGTAGCGTGTATATTGCCACAACGGCTAAAACGATCAGTTCAAACATTCTTCAGGCTCCCCAAGAATGAACTCATTTTTACTGACCGTTTTTACGAGCGCCTCAAGAGTTGGGGCGAAAACCTCCCGGCTCTTGGCGTTGTCGTGCATCACCACAATTGAATCGCGGCTGAGATATTTCTTAACATTGGAGATTGCAAGTTTTTCATCCCCAAGGAAGTCACCTGTAAGAAGTGTCCACATTACAAGGGTTTGTCCCGATTCCAGTACCATGTTGTAAATTTCGAGATCGAATGCCCCATAAGGTGGACGGAAAAACTTTACCTCTTTCCCAAGCATCTCCTCGAGTTGTTCTTTCGACGTTACGATCTGCACTGCCTTCATTTCAGGGGTGAGTTTGTTGAGTTTTACATGCTTCATCCCGTGATTACATACCAGGTGCCCACGGGCATCTATCTCGCGAACCATCTCTTTCATTTTTTCATCCTCCGGCACGTTAACAAAGAAGGCTGCCCTGATCTCAAATTGATCGAGAAGGTCGAGGATCCGTGGGGTGCCGGGAGAGGGACTGTCATCGATCGTGAGTAAAACCTTCTTGCACCTGCAATTCCAACGTGCTTGACGGAAAACCACATCGATAAGAGGTGGCGGGACGAACTTGAATTTGGTTATAAACATCTGTTGTACTCCCTCCCCTTCCATGAAAATCCACCAAGGGTTCCCCTTGCTGCGGCGAAAACAATGTAGGGTATTTGCACCACTTCAAACGCGGCGAGCATCATCAAACCCGGTCCGGGGAAGAGAATGTCGCTCCCTTCAACAAGCACGAAATACTCGGCAACAAGTTTTACAAGCATTGCCGCGACGAAATATGCAAGATAGCCGGGTCCAAGAAATATTGAAAGAAGTGGTGAAAGAAACAGAGTCATATAGAACAAAAATATGAAAACCAGTATCATGATCAATGTTAAGTTCTCATAATGTAACCCTTTGCTTGCCCACCTGCTTCGCTGCTCAGCGAAACTTTTCATGTCACTGCTTGGCTTTGTAGTCACTGTGGAGTGTGTGTCGAGCACGAACCTTACCTTGTATCCCAACTGGTGGATCGCCCGCATCAGGAACTCATCATCTCCCGAGGCAAGGTGACGACTTGCCTCGTATCCATTTACTTTTTCAAACAGTTCTTTTCTGAAAGCCATGCTCGCGGCGCTGCAGATAACGGGCTTGCCTGAGCCTGCCAGACCTGCACCGGCAAGCAGGAGTCCACCAAACTCGTATGCTTGGAACTTCCCGAAGAAAGAACCACCAACGGGATATTTTACCCCACCCGCCACAAATCCTGTCTCTTCGTCAAATCCGGAGAGGAGTGATTTCACCCAACCGGCCGGCAATCTGCAATCCGCGTCTGTAACTATTATTATTTCACCAGAAGCATGTTCTATCCCGTACTCAATGGCTTTCTTCTTGCCGGTCATGCCGGGTCGTTGATCGATAAACCGCAGCCATGGCATCTCACTTGTTTGCGCGCGATGTTCCTCCCAGTGATCATCCGAATGGTCGTTAACGAAGATAACTTCTGCATAATCTTTATCAATACCCATCTTCACGATATCTGATATTATGAAGGGAAGGTTCTCCGACTCATTTCTGAAAGGGATAACAATGGAAAACTTCACACCACTCGAGGATTGACTGACGGGGATTTTCATTTTTCTGATGCCACACTTGATCACGAGTAGAAAAAAGAGGTAATGTAGCAACAACAGAACAAATATGTAAAGAGGAGTATCCAATCTGTTATCTCTTCGACCTGAAGATAAAGACAGCCCCCGGAATTGCCGGTAGAAGCACATTCATGGTGTAAAGCATCAAGGCAGCGTTAAAAGCAGCACCGGCCCCAATCGAAAAGAAACCAAAGAAGAAAACAGCCGCGCTCTCACGGATTCCTATCTCACCAAATGTTATTCCGGGTATCAGACTTTTTGTAAAAAAGACGAGCGCCGAGGCCATCAAAGCACCAACCACACCTGTGCTTCCATGATAAGCAAAAATGAGCATGATGAATTGCGTGGTGAAAACGATATAATTGAGTACGGAGAGTCCGAAGTTTTTCCCGAACACTCCCCTGTTGAACAGACCGATCGAGTGAAAGTTCATCACATATTTCTCAATCAGCTTGAAGCGCGCGATTTGAACACCTATAAAATTCTTCCAAAATTCGGGAGTAAGCATCAGATAAAGGAGAAGCAGATATACTCCGGTAAGCAGAAAAAGCAGTGAGAGAGTTAGATTTGTGTCAACCTTGTAAAACCGGTGGAGGAATATGACTGTGGAAAAAGACCCGGCGATCAGGATGATCAAAAGCGAATTCAGCTTGTCGATAGCGGCACCGGCCGTCACTTCTGAAAGTTTAACACCTTTTAGCGGGAACGCCCTTCCCGGGTACTCACCCAGCCTGCCGGGCGTTAACAAACCTGTGGAGATGCCTGTAAGAACCGATCTGAAGATATCCCCCCTGCTCTGACCCGCGAATGAATGTTCACAGATCAACCTCCACTTCCGGTATTGCAGGAAAAAATTCAACGGAACCAGCGCGACCGCCATAATGAAAGGGAGTGTCTCTTTTATGTCAAGAAAAGTGGAGAATGAGATATCGGAAAACTTGTTGGTTAGATACCAGATCAGTCCCGCTGTTATAGCGATCTTCACTCCCAAAAGGAGGCGCAATTTCCATGATTCGACATCTTTTAAGATCATTGACCGAGTCATATCAATACCGGTTCACTACACTTCGATAGCAAACTTTCCTTTTTTCATTGCCGGTCCTTTTTGAAGTATTCTCATATTAAAGCGGGATTGACAAGTTAAATTGAACACCATAAAACAGACCTCCTTTGGTTATAGGGGCATCCATTACATTAGTGCTGTTTTCAGCAGATGTGAGTTTTTTCCCTTCTTCATCCGACATGGTGCCGACCGCGAACTCGGCGTAACCCATCTTTCCCTCAAGGCTGATGTTGTTATCAATAAGGAAGAAAATGAATCCCGAAGCGAAGTTGAAACCTGCCCTGTAGTTATCGGCAGTGTACTTTACTCTGGATACAGGGTCGTTAACATCATCCGTTTTTTTGTAAAGCTGCAAGGTACCGTAAGTGAACTCAAGTTCAAGAATCTTCCAGCTTATTATCTTTGTAATGGGTGTTCCAAGTTCCACGCCCGCGCCGAAAACATTCTGCTTCAACTCAAGGCTGTTTTTGTACATCCCAGTCCGTCCTTTTATCTGGGCTTCTTTCAGCTCGCTTAGTGTCTCATAGAACACTTTTACGGTGTACTCAAGGCCCGACACCCTGTTACGGATCAGGTTCATACCAAGGCGGTATCCTTTGGCCTGCCCCATCTCTCCCATGGGAGAAAGGAGTGAGTCTTTCCGGAGCTCGTTAAAAGCACGGATGTACTGGTTGATGCCCGTGGCTTCAAAGTTTTTAACTTCATAGCCCGCGAATCCACCGACGAGCCCCAAACAACCAAACCCAAATTTGGTTGATTGAGCCTCCGCGCCAATCACGAACAGTACAAATAATACGGCTACTCTACCGGCAATTCTCAATATTTACCTGTAGCACCCCTACGGGGCGCATCTAAATTTTAATCTTTTTCTATCATCATTGCACCCCTGCGGGGTGCATAACACTTAACATTTCACTCCGCCGCGGCGGATCTTACTTCACCCTTCCTCTTGTGTATCATACCAAACTCAAGACCGTGCCCCTCAGCCTTGCTTTCTGCCCACTTCAGGAGGAAAGCGAATGTAAGACCAAAGAATCCGAGTGTTGAGAAGAAGTACATACCGAGCTGATAACCACCACTTGTGTCGTTCGCCCAGCCGATGAGGAAGTTAAAGCCAGCCAAACCGATATTCTGGATCATTGTCATAAGTCCATACGCGGTACCAAGCTTTTCAGGCGGGGCGATCAGTGCCACTGAAGGCCACATCACGGCGGGTATAAGTGAGAACGCCAAACCCATAAGTGCCATAGGCAGCCATGGTGGAATAGAGGTTGAAAGAAGCATCATGTAAACGGGGATCAGAATCAGTGATCCGAACATCATCATAAGTGATCGCTTTCCGATAAAATCAGAGAGTAGCCCGAATAATGGCGTCAGGATCATTGAAGAGAGTATAAGTATGCTGTTATACATACCTCCGACTTCCCTCTCAAGACCGTGATACTCCTGGAAGAACTTGATAGCGAAGGTTCTGAAAGGGAAAATTCCTGAATAAAATGTAACGCAGAGCAACACGATAAACCAGTACGACTTGCTGAAGGAGAGCACCTCACGGAAAACCACCTTGTCTTGCTTCGCTTCGGGCGGCATGTGGTAGTTCCTTTTGGCGAAGCTATCGAGGTACCAGTAGGCCAGCGCGGTTACAACCGAAATGAATGCCATGATCACGGCGATCATCAAGGGAAGATCCCACGAAGTAAAATAGGCTTTTGCCCATGTAGGCGAATTGTCGGCAGCAAACGAGCCGAGCCTCGCGATGGTAAGATTTATACCGAAGGCAAACGAGAGCTCCTTGCCAATGAACCACTTCCCAAGGGCCGTGGTAACCGCGACGATGAGCGACTCGGCGCCAAGTCCGAAGATCAACCTTCCAAGCGACATCACAACAAGCTCATTGCTGATGTTTGTTCCGAATATCCCTCTGAAAAGCCCGCCGATGAACGCAAGCTGATCGGTAGCAACTGTTACCACCGCGCCGGCGAAACAGAGAAGGGCGAAAAGGGTGATCGATTTAACCGTGCCTATCCGGTCGATTATCACTCCGCCGATCAGCACCATTATAATGTTTGGCACACTGTAAATACCCTGGAGCAAACCGATATCAGAATCGGTAAACTTCAGTTGGCTCGCGAGTAGATCAGCTATAGGTGCAATTGAATCGTAGACATAGTAATTCCCAAACATCGAGAGGGAAACAAGAACAAGTACCCCCCACCTGACGGAGAAGGGTACCGGATTCTGAATGTTATCTGTTGCGTTTTGCGACATCTTTATCTTTCGGGGACAGTTTCAAGTATTCTTACGAGGTGGTGCCAGAATTTCTCAACCGAAGGGATATTAAGCTGCTCATCGGGTGAGTGAACACCTGTCATGGTCGGACCAAATGAAATCATATCTATGTGCGGGTATTTCTCTTTAATGATACCGCACTCGAGACCCGCGTGGATCGCCTTCACTTCAGGAACTTTACCGTAAAGTGATTTGTAAGCGTCTTTTGCCACTTTGAGGAGCTCCGAGTTAACATCGGGCTTCCAGCCGGGATATCCGTCCGCAGTTTCAACTATCGCGCCGGCGAGCTGAAACACTGATGAAACCATTGTAACGGCTTCCTCTATCTCAGATTCAACCGAACTTCTCTGGCTTGTGCCAAATTCAACTTCACCATCCTTGGTGACAATGGTCGCGAGATTGGTTGAGGTCTCAACCAGACCCGGAATATCAGCCGACATTTTAAGAACACCGTGAGGAAGAGCATTGATGGTGAGGATCACAAGATCTTCTGCCACTTCATCGAGCACATCACGCGGTTCATCAAGTTTTCTCATTACCACGCGGACATTTGGCTCAACCGAACCGAGCTCTTCTCGTATGGTCTTTTCAAATTCAATAACTTCTTCCTGAACTGCTGAATCATCTTCGGGGTCAACGGCAACTATGGCGAATGCTTCCCTCGGGATGGCATTGCGTTTGCTTCCGCCGTTAACTTCACCCAGACTTACGACGTAATGTTCAGTGAGCGTGTTAAGAATTCTGCCAAGTATCTTGATGGCATTTCCTCTTCCTTGATTGATATCAAGACCTGAGTGGCCGCCTTTCAACCCCGTAACCGAGATCTCATAGTAGCCGTAGCCATCAGGTGCTTCTTCAGGGGTGTAAGCTATTCTCGCTTTTGTATCCCTTCCACCTGAGCAGCCGATGTAGATCTCACCGATCTCTTCTGAGTCGAGGTTAAGGAGGTAATCACCTTCGAGGATGTCAGCACCAAGGTTGGTGGCCCCGGTAAGTCCGGTTTCTTCATCAAGGGTTAAAAGTATTTCGAGCGGACCATGCTCAACGGTTTCATCGATCGCCACGGCGAGAGCGGCAGCGGCGCCAATTCCATTATCCGCGCCGAGAGTGGTTCCTTCTGCTTTAACCCAATCGCCATCTATCCAGGGTCTGATTCCCTCAGTCTCGAAGTCGAACTCAACATCAGTGTTCTTCTCGCAGACCATATCGAGGTGGCCCTGAAGTATCACGGTCTTCTTGTCTTCGAATCCCGGGGTGGCGGGAACTCTAATAATTATGTTTCCTGCGTCGTCACGGAGATACTCAAGTCCGTGCATGTCGCAAAATTCGAGCACGTACTCCACCACGGCATCTTCCTTCTTCGAAGGGCGGGGTCTGGCGCAGATCTCCTCGAATATATCCCACATCAGTTGTGGTTTTAAGTGTCCTAATTTTTCTCCCATGATAAACCTCAGTTTTCCAGTTCTTTGAATGTAATGATCTTGTTGTTGTACATCATCGAGATGAATTTCACCAGATTTTGATCCGTTGAAACCCTCTCGAGGATTTTTTCGTTCTCTTTGAATTTTTCCTGCAGCAGACTGCCGATCTCGCTGACCTTCTTTTTGCCATCGATAGACAACCAGACTTCGCTCCCGATCTCATCGAGGTCGAGCCAGAAGTCGGGATCCCTTCCGTTTTTTACCATCAGGTCTTGCACCGGTTTCCACTTGAATCTTGGGATGAGCACTGTTACCAGCCCGCTCTCCCTTCTTGTCTCCCGCTGTTTTTTAACGGGAGTAAGCTCAAGGGCGTTCAAACCCTTGAGCTTTTTTCTCTCCTGAGCTTCTTTAAGGAAACTCAACAATTATATTTTCTCCTTCGAGGTGGCGAAACGATAGAGCATTGCTCCAAGTCCAACAAACACGCCGAGTGAGATCAGGTCGCCCACACCGCCAAGATTGTGCATCAGTTCCATATTCAGAACCTGAATCACATTCTTGCCAGGCTCAACCTCGGTCGCGATAAGTATAGCCAATAAAATACCCGTGAGTGAACCACCCGCGATAAGCCCTGAGCTGAAAAGCGCTCCCGGACCTATCTCGCTGTCCTCATCGGCTGATTTGCTTTTTCTTTCTACAAGCCATTTAACCAAGCCACCCATGAATATCGGGGCTGTGGTTGAAAGTGGCAAATAAGCACCAACCGCGAAAGTAAGTGAGCGGACTCCCGCCAGTTCGAGAACTGCTGAAATTGCCATTCCGGCTATTACGAGCCCCCAAGGGAGATCCTGACTGAGCAGACCCTTGATAACCGTCGCCATAAGCGTGGCCTGTGGCGCGGGAAGGGGGTTCGCTGAAACTTTTGAATCGGCACCAATTCCTATCGCGCTGTTGAGGATAAGCATTGTTCCGCCGATAACGAACGACGAGGCAACAACACCTATGATAAGACCCCACTGCTGTTTAACTGGGGTCGCGCCTACGAGGTAACCTGTTTTCAGATCCTGCGAAGTGGCGCCCGCGTTGGCAGCGGCGATACACACGATTGATCCTACAACGAGGGCTATCGGCTGATGAGCGCTGTCGGTCCAGCCAAGTCCCACAAAAATAAGACTTGTAGCCATAAGCGTGGCGATCGTCATACCCGAGATCGGGTTCGATGAAGAGCCCAGGATACCTACAATTCTGGATGAAACGGTAACGAAGAAGAAACCGAAGATAACTATCATCACCGCCGAAAGGAAGTTCGTGGGGATCGAAGGAATTATTGCCATGAAAGCCACGAGAACCACTGCACCTACGAGCACGAATGTGATCGGAAGATCTTTTTCAGTTCTGGAGGCGGTCGCGTTATTGGAGCCCGACTTGAAGTCGCCGAGTGAATCACGGAACGCGCTGATGATCGTGGGAATGGTTTTTATAAGTGTCATGATACCGGCGAATGTAACCGCTCCGGCACCGATGTATCTGATGTAGTTGCTCCAGATCTCACGGGCCGTCATGTCCGCTATGAGTTTGCTCTTTACGGGGGGGAAAGCTGTCTCGAGTCCCGAACCGAAAAGGGTGATCAACGGGATCAGCACCAACCATGAAAGAACACCACCGGCCACCATCACGCCCGATATCTTCGGTCCGATGATGTAACCCACACCGAGAAGCTCCGGTGAGATCTCAGCCATGATCGTTCCGTTTGGAAGTGCTGAATCCTTGCCGAATGTTTTGGTGGGTGTCTCCTTCCAGAAGCCGAAGATTGACATAAAGACCTTGTAAAGGAATGCTGCACCAAGTCCGTAATAAACCTTCTGCGCGAGGTTTCCGCCCTTTTCACCGGCGATAAGTACGTCGGCACATGCAGTTCCTTCAGGATAAGGGAGAACCCCGTGCTCTTTTACGATGAGCGCGCGGCGAAGTGGTACCATGAAGAGAACTCCGAGGATACCACCCGCGAGGGCGAGAACGAGTATCTGGAAATATTCGAAATAATCGACACCACCATCGAGGAAGAGAAGTGCCGGTATGGTGAACACCACACCCGCGGCAACAGACTCGCCGGCCGAGCCGATCGTCTGCACAATATTGTTCTCGAGAATGGTCGAATTTCCGATCTTTTTAAATACCGCGATAGCGAGCACCGCGATCGGAATCGAAGCACTGACTGTAAGCCCGACCTTCAGGCCGAGGTAAACAGTAGCGGCACCGAAGATAATACCAAAGATCGCGCCAAGTATAATCGCCTTGGGCGTGAACTCCGGCATGAGGTCGGCCGCGGAGATATACGGCTTAAAAGCCTTTTCATTTTGTCCGTTTTGAGCCATGATTGTCCTGGATTGTTGATTACCAAAAAACAGAAACT
>CAZVBQ010000017.1:0-5371 GCA_964625575.1 uncultured Ignavibacteriaceae bacterium
CTAACACCTAACATTTATTTCAACACCACCGTCTTCGAGCGTTGCTGTTCAACTTTGGCGACGCTGAGGGTGAGATTGCCGAAGAGGGCGTAGCTGTGCTTGTCCGTGTTCTTTTTTCCTGGTTTGAGGGAGGAGATGTTAAAGGTTGCCGACATTTCCCCTTTTCCGTTTGGTTCAACGGTGAGGGGGGTGACGTCAGATAGGGCGAGAACTGAATTGCTGCCTCCCGATTTCAATCCTGGCTTCTTCTCGAATTTGAGGGTCACGGGATAGGGGAAAGGATTTGTTATCTGCAATTCTGCCGTAAGGGTGGTGCCTTCGGCTTTGTATTTGCCGTTAATGAGCTTTTCTGAATTGAAAAACGAGTCGGCTGTTTCTTCCACCATGTCGCGGAGCAGGGATGCTGTGGTGATGGCTCCCGAGTATTTTCCGCTCCACTTCCTGTAGAGCGCCCCTGTTGAAAATGAAACATGCAGCGTGAGTGAATCGCCCGACGTACTGTCTTTAGAGATGGCAAGGCTTAGCGGTATCAACACGGTGTCTTCACCGCCGGCGCGCGCAGTAAAACCGCCCGGTTTCAGTGGGACGTTCTTCCCGTTAAGTTTGACGCTCAGGTCGCTGGAGGTCACCTCCATTGAAAGGGTGTTCTTCACGACCAACGGAACCTTCACTTCGATAAGAGAATCGGTAAGTTTGGTGATAACCGCCTTATCCATCTGAATGCTCGCGGTCACCGCGTTCTCTTTCACCGCGAAAAGGAGGTAGTCGATCAGCATAAGGGCGGCAACAGCCACCGCGAACGCTATCGAAGCAGTTCTTACCCTGGAGAAATGTTTTCTGTCAAGATTATCAAGCATTTTCTGTTCAATTCCCTGTTGTATCCGGGGGGATGGTCTCCTCGTCGGTCGGTTGTTTTGGCTTTGTTTTCGATTTCGAAGTGTCGGTCTTCTCACTCTTGGCGGTATCTTTTACCACCTCCTGGAATGCCTTGTCCCTGTTCCTCTTCTCCTTCTGGAGGCGTTCATACTCAAGCCTGTCGAGCGAATCCTGGTTGACTATTGTGCTGTCGACTGCAACTTTACTTCCCTGTATCATGCGTGAAAGGTCTTTCCCGAAAATGAAAAGGAGCACCACTATGCCTGTGAGAAAGAGGAGAAGCACGAACGAAGCGGCACCACTTGAAACCCTCTGCGAAGTTGACTGCTTCTCATCACCCACGGGACGAAGGTGGAAGTCGAGGTACTCTTCACAGTGGGCGTACCGCTGAACCTTGTCTTTCGAGGTCATGTGATAGATCATCTTCACCACGCCGGGTGAGATGTGGGGGTAAAAATCGAGCGGGTTCTTTATCGGGGTGTTAACGATCTCGTTCATCAGATCATACTCCGACTCAAGAGCCACGTTATACGGCAGTTTTCCGGTCAGCATCTCATAAAGTGTGACGCCGAGCGAGTAAATATCTGTGCGCTGATCAACCCCTTTCGGGTTCTTGATCTGCTCTGGCGACATATAGTACACCGTGCCGAGCTTCGTACCGGTCTGCGTCATCCCCTTGTCACCAAGGATCTTGGCGATGCCGAAATCGGTGATCTTGGGGTTACCGTTCTTGTCAATTATGATGTTGCCGGGCTTGATGTCACGGTGGATGATCCCCTGTGAGTGAGCATACTCGAGCCCCCGGAGTATCTTGTGGAAGATTGGAAGGGCGCGGTCTTCAGGAAGGAGCCCCGTTTTTTTTAGCAATTCCTTGAGGGTCATCCCCTCCACATACTCCATAACTATGAAATAATCTTCTCCGAACTGCACCAAGCGGGTGAGCTTCACAATGTAAGGGTGTGTAAGTTTATACTGCGCCTTAGCTTCGGTTTTGAAGCGCTCCACGATGTCAGGGTCTTTTGTAAGAGCGGGATGAAGCAACTTGATCGCCACTTCCTGCTGCATGTGGATATCCTCGGCAAGGAACACAGTACCCATGCCGCCTTCACCGATCTTGCGGATGATCCTGTACTCGTCTTTAACTACCTGGTTTTCTACAAACATATGGTTTTTCCGGAGGATTATTTCTTTGTTTTATCTTCTGAAGCTTCACTCTGCTTTGCTTTGGCACTGCCGGAAGTGTCGCCGGCTTTCGAGCTGTCAACCGTTTTCACTGTTTTTACGGTATCTTTCGCGGGTTCGGGTATCTTTATATCCTGATGGAAATTGGAAAGGAAGAACCAGAACAGGAGCACAACCACGGCAACGCCGAAGATTATCCCCGCCTGCTTAACCATTGCCTTGTCTTTAAGCGACGCGGCTTTCTTCTTCCCCTCAACAACCTTGATCACCTGAACCGTGATGTTATCCTTACCGCCACGCTCGTTGGCAAGGGCGACGAGCTTGTCACACGCCTCCATAGGTGAGTTTTTAAGAACGATCTCCTTTATCTCGCGGTCATCGAGGTGACCCGTAAGTCCATCGCTGCAAAGGATAAGGTAATCATCTTTGAAGAGCACCTCATCACGGGGATCGACCTGCGGTTCCGAGTTGCCGTTGGGTCCGAGTGAACGGAGTATAACATTCTTCTGCGGGTGCTGCTCTGCCTGCTCCTCGGTGATGATGGCTTTGTCAACCATTTCCTGAACGAGGCTGTGGTCACGGGTGAGGCGTTCTATCTCATCATCCCTCACGCGGTAGATGCGGCTATCGCCGATATGCGCGAAGAAGAGCCTGCTCCCTTTTATCAGCACGACCACGGCGGTCGAGCCCATTTTCGAGAGCTCAATATCGTCGGCAGCTTTAACCGAGATCGCTTTATCCGCGGCTTTGAGGGAGTTGAAGAGCTCTATCCTCATATCCGCGCCGGGTTTCACCGTTTCAAAATGCTTTTTAATCGCTTCAACGGCGGTGGTCGAGGCTACCCTTCCCCCTTTATAACCACCCATTCCGTCGCAGACAATGAAAAGTTCGCCGAACTCTCCCTTGTAAGTGCCGAAATAGTCTTCATTAGCCTGGCGTACCTTGCCAAGGTCTGACTTGTTGCCGTACTCCAATCTTGTATTTTCTGCCATCGGGCTTCCTGCTATCTGATCCTGAAGTAGCCTTCGCAGCCACCTATCTTAAATGAATTGCCGTCTGCTATCTGAACAGGCTGGGCGATCTTTTTCATGTTAACAAAAACACCGTTCGACGAGTTAAGATCCTCGATCGTAAAAACCCCGTTAGTGAATGTAACCTTCGCGTGCTTTTTCGAGATGGTCTGTTCAGGCATTACCAGGGTGGCATCCTGCGCCGAGCGACCGATAACCGCTCCCGGGGATGTTATCACGTACTCCTTGCCGGCAAGGGAACCGATCTTCACCTCAAGAACCAATTTCGGACCACCCTGAGGTGACTGGGGCTGACCCGTCCTCATTATCACAGTGGCATCAGGTGACTTGGGCGCGTCTTCAAGAACTGTCGGCGATGACTCTTCGATCGCGGTGCGCCTCCCGGGGGGAGCCTGCTCAATCTTTTCACTTTTACGGGGTGTTGATTCCCTGAGTGCCTCAAGCTGTCGCTCTGCTTCCTCAGCGAGCTTTTTCTTCTTTTTCGCCCTCATCAGCATAAACACCAACAACCCGCCCCCTAATACCAACACTCCAATCCCAAACACCAAACCCCAAACACCAAATCCACCCCCGCCTTCTTCTGTCTTGGCGATCGACTTGGCGGCGGGAAGTTTAACCTTTCCCGTCACCTCGCTTGTAAGTGGTCCTTGTTTTACTTTGAAGATGCCGTTAACATCCTGTCCCTTCCCCTCAAGTTCAAAGATCTTGTAAGAAACGAGGTAGATGTTAAGAATATTATCCCTCATTTTACGGAAGTTTTCGTCGAGCTGTTCCCGGTCGGGTGACTCATAGTATCTTCCGCCCGTTTCATTTCCTATTTTTTCAAGGTTTTGGAGCGCTATTTTGTTAGAGGAAGTGTAGCCGAACGTGAAAACGGGAACTCCGGCTTCCTTCGCCTTGAAGATAACGTCGTCGATCGTGTAAGCATCTTGTGGACTGTCGTTGTTACCATCGCCGATGAGTACGAGGTTCACGGCTTCATCAGCTTTTGCCTTCTCTTTCAGCTTTTCAATGCCTTTGCTGGCACCGTAGAAGAGGGAAGTGTATTGGTCTTTCGCGGTCAGTTTTTTCACCTGACCGGTGAGGTAGGCCTTATCGTTGCTGAAGTCGGCAACCAGATCGGCACCATCCCCGTAAGAGTAGATGGCGAGGAAATCCTTGTCGCCAAGCTCGTTGATGTAACGCAGCACTGCCGCTTTCGAGTCTTCCATCGGCTTCCCGCGCATTGAGCCCGACACATCGACGCAGAGCACGGTGTATATCCCCTTCCCTGTTGAGGCAAGGTTCGCCACGCCGCTGATCTCACCCGTTTTTCCGTCGAGAATGGCGGTAAACGCGGTTTTGTCCAGCCCTTTTACGGTGGCGCCGTAATTGTCATAGACCATCAGTGCGGTTACGCTGTTCGTGGGGAAGTCTTTAGTGTTCGTCTTTATGTATCTGGCGTTCAGACCCTGAGCAGAGACCTCAAGGTCCAGAAGCATGGCACTCACAAAAAGAAGTGTCGCCGTTAACCGGAATAGCTTTTTCATTTATCCGTCCTCAGTTAAACCAACCAACCCGGAGGGGTCAGATGATAATGAATCTCATTTTTATTTCGCCAAAACGGACTTCGTCACGATCCGCGAGTTTAACCTTGTCCTCAACAGCTTCGCCATTAACAAACGTGCCGTTGGTTGAAAGCTCATCGGCGAGGAAGAACTTTTCATCCCTGTAGAGGATGAGGGCGTGCTTGTCGCTAATAGTTGCGTTCTGGATGAGAACTGTCGCCGGGGCTACACGTCCGACCACGTTCCTTCCCTCGTACAGGTTGAAAACCCTTCCGAGAGGATCGAGATCGTATGAAACAAGGAAACCAACGATCTTTCTTCCGACCGGGTTTGGCTCCGCGGAACCAAGTGGCGGAAGTGTCGGACCACCGGCAGGTGTTCCCTGCGGGGAAACGATCTGTGTCCTGTCGCTTATCATGCCTCCAACGGGCGCGATAGAGGGACCGGAAGCCTCTATCCTCGTTCTGTCATCATTTATCACCGGACCTGTTTCATCGAGCAGTGTCGGTGATCCTGAATAAAGGTCATCCGATGGGCAATAAGGGCATTTGTCACCCGAGTACTGGTGACCGTTCGCGCAAGTTTTAAACTCAGTTTTCAATTTGGCTCCACATTCCTGGCAATGGGTTTTGTTCGGCGGGGTTTCCTTCCCGCATTCCGGACATTTCATGGTTTCTTCCCGGATTTTCTGGATAATAAAAAAAATTTTTGTCTAACCTTTAAATATAACATATT
>CAZVBQ010000017.1:5471-7374 GCA_964625575.1 uncultured Ignavibacteriaceae bacterium
CGGATTTTCTGGATAATAAAAAAAATTTTTGTCTAACCTTTAAATATAACATATTCACTTTGCCTGAAAGAGAGGGGGAGAATTTTAAGTGTGAACTGTGACTCGCCGCGGCGAGTCACAGTTCACACTTTTTCACCCTTGCCCAAACAATGACACAATTGCGCGGTGGAATTTGTGCATCCCTTTAACGGGTTCGGTGTACATAAGGATACATTTGCCGGCGACGACTTCAAGTCCGGCGTTTTTCGCTTCTTCGATCGCGGCGGGTGAACCGCTCCCCTGCTGGAGCCAGACACGCTCGAAGCCGAGGGAGGCGGCTTCTTTAATTATTCCGGTCGCGCGCTCAGGTTTCACGCAGATGATGAGACTGCGGGTTCTACCTTCCACCGCGTCAAGGGTTCTCAGACACTTTATCCCTTCCACTTCCTCGAGTGACGGGTGTACCGGAATGATGTTATAACCCCTCGCGGTTAACTCTTTAATGATGTAGTTTCCGAATTTTCTACCGTCGGCAGAAACTCCGCACAAGGCAAAAGTCTTCTGTTGCTTGAACTTTTCAATTACCGGATTCATTGTATTCTCATATTAGATTGAAGTACGGTGTAAAATTAACATACAACCGCCATTTTTCCGTAATTTAAATGATGAACAATCGAATTTTCTGAAAGACGAAAGGAAACACCTCCCGAATGGAATGGTATGTTGACTTAGTGACCGCTTACCCTGTTGTTACTGCCATGATCCAGTTCGCCCTCCTCGGCACGCTGGGCGACATGATCGCCTCTTGGATCATTAAGCGGAAGGTGTTCATCCCCTATACCGCAACGGAAGTGGCGCTGAAGTTCGCCGAGTGGGCTTTTCTCGCGGTGCTGATAAAATATGCCTTCACGGGCTACAAAGGTTTCGTCACGGGACTTGTTGATGCAGGACTCCTGCCTGAGTTGAACAATTTCACCCGGGCTTTCGCCATCTCCGCTTCGATGAACCTGCAATTCGGAATACTCCTTGTGCTTCTTCACCGTCTGCTCGATAACCTGATAGCTCGGAAGGATAACTGGGAGAATATTTCAAAAGGGTTTTATTCCCTCATTTGGTTCTGGCTGCCGGCGCATACCGTTACATTCATGCTCCCTAAACCGTATCAGATCGGGCTCGCCGCCCTTTGGTCGGTGGTTCTGGGAGTGATTCTCGGATTTTACAATAAAAGATCACAGGAGTGACCAAAATGATCTCAACCGCATATATTAACAGTCCGGTCGGACCCCTTTTCCTCGGCGCGAATGAGGAAGGGGTGGTTTTTCTGGAGTTCGCCTCCGCTGACAAACCCTCGCGTGAAGCCGGCTTGAAGAAGAAACTTAAAGATGAGTTCGTCGAGGGGGATCACCCGCACCTCACAGAACTTAAAAAACAACTTTCTCTTTATTTCGAAGGGAAACTGAAAAAATTTGATCTGCCCTTAAAACTGACCGGAACAGAATTTCAGAAAAAAGTGTGGTCAGCCCTGCTCGATATCCCGTTCGGTGAAACACGGTCTTACGCGGAGCAGGCAAAAGCGATCGGCAAACCATCGGCGGTAAGAGCTGTCGCCAACGCGAACGGTGACAACCTTATCAGTATCGTTATCCCCTGCCACAGGGTTATCGGCAGCAACGGCTCCCTCACCGGATACGGCGGCGGACTGGACAATAAGAAGTGGCTCCTCGACCACGAAAAAATTCAATCAACCAATCCGCCACGGGCGGACCAAGCACCAAACACCAGACACTAATCCGCCACAGGCGGACCAAGCACCAAACACCAGACACTAATCCGCCACAGGCGGACCAAACACCATTCAACCGGAGATGTAATCACATGGTAAAATTTAGCCGGAATATCCTTTTCATAGCGTTCATCGTTTTAG
>CAZVBQ010000017.1:7474-75492 GCA_964625575.1 uncultured Ignavibacteriaceae bacterium
AATCACATGGTAAAATTTAGCCGGAATATCCTTTTCATAGCGTTCATCGTTTTAGGGCAGTCACTACTTCACAGTTCACAGTTCACTCCGCCGCGGGCGGATCACACTCCCCCTGACACTGCAAAAGCGGGATTGGGCGACACGGGAAAGATGTGGACATTCGAATTCCCGCCATATCAGTATCTGAAAGAGAAATACGGATTTGTAGCCGCGGAAGAGTGGTTCAACGACGTGCGGCTTTCGGCACTCAGGATCCCTGGTTGCACCGCCTCATTCGTATCGGATGACGGATTGGTGATGACGAACAATCACTGCGCCCGTGGAGTGAAACGTGATGTGCAAAAAGAAGGCGAGGAGATTGATAAAACCGGTTTTTACGCCGCCACCCTCGAAGAGGAAAGAAAAATTCCGAACTACGTGGCCGAGCAGCTCGTCTATCTGAAAGACATCACTTCCGAAGTGACTGCCGAGATCGCCAAAGGAAAAGACCTGAAAGAGAAGATCTCGATCCGCGAAAAAACGATGAAAGAGATGAAAACGAAGTTCGAAAAAGAGACCGGACTTAAGATCGATGTGGTTACATACTACAACGGAAGCATCTTTTTCGTTCAAGGTTTCAAGGTTTTCAGAGATGTGCGGCTTGTATTCACTCCCGAGGAGCAGATCGGATACTTCGGCGGCGATCCCGACAATTTCACCTTCCCGAGGTACAACCTCGATTGCACTTTCTACCGCGTTTACGATGATAACGGCAAGCCGGTTGAGAGCAAGAACTTCTTCAAATGGAGCGAAAACGGCGCCGCGGAAGGCGAACTCGTATTTACTGTAGGTAACCCCGGCTCTACCAACCGGCTCCGTACCGTGGCACAACTCGAGTACCTCAGAGATGTACAGTACAGAAACCTCTCGTTCCTGATGAACTCGCTCTACAACAAACTTGAAGATCTGAAGGGGATCAACCCATCGAAAGCCGGTGAGTACGAGAAACTCCGACTTGCTTTCTCGAACGGATGGAAGAACATAACCTACACTTACAAAGCTTTGTGCGATCCCAATCTGATGGCGAGAAAAAAAGATTTCGAGAAACAGGCGGTTGATTTTGTAAATTCAGACCCCGGGTTGAAAAGCACCTACGGTGATGTATGGAGAAGTATAGCCACCACCCGCGCGGAGATGGCGGAACTCGATAAAAAACTCGCGCCCTTCTTCGTTAACAACACATACTCATCACGCTACTGGATCATAGCAAACGAATTGGTGCGCTATGCCACCCAGATGCAGCTTCCCGAAGAGAAAAGAGACACCATCCTTAACACCAAAAGATACAAGGATATGATAGCCAACATCTTCCCGAAGAACTTCGATCCCGTTCTTGAAGAAGAGAAGATGGTTATTAATCTCGATTATATTAAACTTAACTCGGGTATCGACCATGAATACGCCGAGCACCTTTTCAAAGGTGAAGACTCAAGAACCGCTGCGAAAAGACTGATAGCCTCATCCCTCTTCAAAGACGCGGCCACAGTTCAGAAATTCTTCACCATGACCCCGGAAGAGATTCTCGCTTTGAACGATCCTTTCATTTCCCACTTCGCGAAATTCAGATCCGTGGTGGATGAGATGAGAGAGAAACAGCGCGAGATCGCCAATACCGAAAACATCACATTCGGTCTGGTGGGGCAGATACTTTATAAAATGTATGGACCATCCATCTCACCCGATGCCAACAGAACCCTCCGCATAAGCGACGGAGAGATGAAAGGCTACAACTACAACGGTACCGTGGCGCCCGTAAAAACCACCTTCTTCGGGCTTTATGACAGGTTCTTCTCGAACAACGGGAAATATCCATTTGACCTTCCGGTGAGATGGCAGAAGGTTCCGGAGGATCTTGATCTCTCTACACCGTTCAATTTTGTCTCAACTAACGATATAGTGGGCGGTAACTCGGGCAGCGCGATCATTAACAAAAACGCGGAAGTGATCGGATTGGCGTTCGACGGCAACATCGAAAGTCTGATGGGCAACTTCATCTACCTCCCGGAGGTTAACCGCACGGTGGGTGTTGACTCAAAAGGGATGTACGAAGCTATTCTGAAGGTCTATAAAGCCCTTCCCCTCGCCAAAGAACTTAAGAACGGCTCACGCGACTGATTTTTAGTGGTCAGTAGCGAGTGGCGAGTAGCGAGGGATCGTTGCCCGTTACCCGTTGCCCGTTGCCCGCTTGCCACTTTGCGGGTTCGGTAGCGAGTGACGAGTGGCGAGTAGCGAGGATTAATAAACCGCAAAGAACGCAAAGGATTTCTTTAAGTTTACGCAGATTACACGCTTGCCCCTGCGGGGGATTTAACGCAGATTCCGCGGATTTATAAGAACACGGATACACACAGATATCACGGATAGACGCAGACAGATTTATTTTATCAGCGTTAATCCGCGTAATCTGTGTGTATCGGCGTCCTGAATAACATTTAACACCTTACATTTAACATTTCACGCAGCAGTCACATTTACTTCCGGTATCTCGAAATATACTCTTCCACTTCGGGGATGCCGCCCTGGAAGATGAGGTACCCGTTGCTGGGTTCACGTTCGGTTATCTCACCCGCGATCGGGGTTAGCATTATCTCTTTCACCCGGGTGAGGTCGTCTGTTTGTCCGAGAGCCCAGCCAAGTTTCATGTACGCCACTTCGGGAAGCATGTTGGCGCATGGCACCACGCCGAGTTCCATCATGTCGCGACCGGTATCGTAAACATACATCTGCACATAACCCCAAAGAGTTTGTACTGTCATGTAGATTGCCACGCCTGTTTCCTTCGCCCTTTTAAGCGCGGGGTAGAGGGGCTTGTTCACATGGCCCAGTCCTGTTCCGGCGATCACAATGCCGCGGTAACCATTGTCGATCATCGAATCTATCATGTCGGGTTTCATGTTCGGGTAGTAGTAAACGATCCCGACCTTCTCCTCGAACGCGGTATTGATAACAACATTTTTGTCGTGCCGTCTCTTTTTATAATCTGCCCTGAGAGGCGTTATCTTCTCCCGGCTGACCATTCCGATCGGGATGTCACCAATCGTTCTGAAGGTCGAGCGGTAACTTGAGTGCATCTTCCTCACGCGGGTGCCCCTGTGGAGGAGACCGTACTCATCAGAAGTGGGGCCGAACATGCAGACCATGACTTCAGCCATGTCGCTCTCCGCGGCGGTTTTAACGCTGTGCATAAGATTAAGAGCCGCATCCGAAGAGGGACGGTCACTCGAGCGCTGTGAACCAACCATCACGATCGGAACAGGTGAGTTCTGAACCATGAACGAAAGTATCGCGGCAGTGTGGTGCATCGTATCGGTACCGTGACCGATAACAATGCCCTGCACCCCCTTCTCGATCTCCCTGCCGATTGCCTGAGCGGTGCCGATCCACTGTTCGGGACCCATGTTCTCACTGAACACGCCGTAGAGTTTTTCTGTCTCAAGGTTGCAGATATCAGCAAGTTCGGGTACTGAACCGTAAAGCTCACCGGGCGAGAAAGCGGGGATAACCGCGCCTGTTCTGTAGTCGAGCCGGCTGGCAATGGTACCGCCCGTTCCGAGGAGTTTAACCCTCGGTTTTTTCGGGTCGTAAGGGAATTCCTTTTCGGGGATCTTGTAGTGGGCTTCTTTTCTGCCTCCAATTCCGATGTTCGTGATCCTTTCGGCGGCAATTCCGATGTTGTAACCTGATCGAAGCTTTATTACGACGTGTTTGTCGTCAGCGGTTTCAGAGCGTGGGAGCACAATGCCTTTGTAGGTGCCCGCTTCTGTTTCCACTTCGACATCGCTCCAGATCATGGCGGAGAAATTTTTCAGAACCGAGAGCGCCTCGCCCCGGTAGCCTTTGTAGTCGTTATCAGCCATTGTACACCTCCTCAACTATCGCGTTCACATCTTTTCCGTTGGCTCTGAACCTTAGTTCCCGCATGGCCAGGCCCATTGTCAGGCGCTTGCCGTTTACGGGGTCTCTTAGATCCATTCCCGATACTGTTTTTGCTGCGTCTTTTACAACATCTTTAATTTCAGATGCCGTCGCGGGCGAGGCAACAAGTTCAGCAGGCAGACCTCCGTTTCCGGAGGCAGCCCCCATCAGAAAGAACAACGGATCGCGAAGTATCTTCCCTTTCGAATGATCGTTGAGAAGTGATCCAACGATTTCAGGTGTTAATTTAAAGTTTTTACCAAACTTCCTTTTCAGCGGTTTTATCCTGTCTACGAGTAACTCAGAAACGAACAGGGCGTTCAAACCCAATTTTCCGGTTGCCTCTTCAAAAACAGGAGCGAACTCTGAAATCGCGAGCGTCTTTGCCCTGTGAGCGGGAATGCCGAGCCCGTAATATTGCTTTTCCCTTTCCCAAACGGGGG
This sequence comes from uncultured Ignavibacteriaceae bacterium, assembly GCA_964625575.1. Taxonomy (GTDB): domain Bacteria; phylum Bacteroidota; class Ignavibacteria; order Ignavibacteriales; family Ignavibacteriaceae; genus UTCHB3. Next base: position 11,872 of record CAZVBQ010000017.1, read on the forward strand.
TGGGGAGCCCTTCCCTGATCCTCGCGAGCCGTTCAGGCGTGATCTTCTTGGGTGGAAGATCGGTATCGGGGTACATCCTGTCGGGTCCTGGGAGTATCCTTTCAAAACCGTTGGTGCCGTCTCTAAGTGCCTGACGGGTTTCAGAAGGCACGCCGATAGTGGCCTCTTTCGCCCTTATCACCACTTCGTTAGCACCGGCAGGGGCGTCAATTTCGTCACCCCAGACAAGAACTATCACGTCATCCTCGGTGGCACCCACTGTTTTCTTCAGCGCGCTCCACTCAGAGGAGGCGATTGTTTCACTTGGACTGTCGGAGTGAATAATATTCGGGAGAGTGGTAAGACACGCGATAACCCGCACCCTGTCTGATATCTCACGCGAGAAGTGGGTGTCGGTCTGTGTCTCCCACCGTAACAGACCCCTGTACCCCTTCAGCATTACGCACATCACCTTCATGCCGGAGGAAATGGCGCTTGCCACGGGTTGGTAGCGGGTCTTCCTTAAAAGTTTTGTTACATCCGTGGTTGTTGAAGTGAAGGTCTCCGGGGTTATTCCCCTTCTGTGGAGTTCATTCCTCAGGCGCAGGAGGTTCCACTGCCTCATCGCCTCATTATAAGTGAGGAGGGGTATCAACGGTATCCTCGGCACGCCTTTTATTTCAATGCGGGTTCCGCCCGTCACGCTTACATTGACATCCTGACGCGCGGCGCCGATACCTGTCCTGACTTTACCGGTACTTCTGGCGATCCTTCTGATGAGTTCACCAACCTCCGCCACTTCCTGTGGCGTGCACATGTCGGGACCCGTTACTGTTTCGATCAGGGGCATCCCGAGCCTGTCGGTTATGTAGGTGCGGCGGTGGCCTATGTCGCTAACTTCGCGGCACGAATCCTCCTCAATTGAGAGTTGAATCACACTGATCTCACGGTCTTTGAAGGGGATGCTGCCATCGAGGCAGACGATCGCGGTACGCTGAAAACCGGTTGGGATGCTACCGTCAAGGTACTGCTTCCGGGCAATATGCACCTCATCCACCATCGAGGATCCGTAGATCATTCCGATTCCGAAGGCGATATCGAGGGCTTCGTCGTTTATTTCAAAGGGGGGCGTGTCATCCATCTCGTAAGTGCAGACGGTTTCACGGTTTATTCTGTAGATTATCTCTTTTTTGGTTTTGAACTCCATCAGGGCGGTGCCGTCGTACTCTCCAAGTTCGGAGAGGGTCGGTCTCATGTGCCGGAGTATCTCGGCGTTGTAGTTTTCACTGTATCTTCCTGCAGGGCACCTGCAGAAAAGTTTTTTTGATGTAAGCAGTTGCTGATGCACTTCCAGCCCCGATTTGAATCCCACCGCGCGGTAGTCTTCATCCGTCATTTCGCTGAAAGTCTTGAATTTGTGATCCGTCATTCTGTATCTTCTCCCGTTTGGTGGCAATGCCACCGGCTTTTGATCAATTCTGTTAATCACATTTTTAAAATTACTCTTTTTTAGGTGAACCGTGAAGTGCCTATAACTATATCACGGGTTTTTATTAGTTTTGTCGTCAGGTGATCTTTATTTTTTGGATGCATTGTAATTGCGTAAATTTCTTTTAACTCTTCTTCTTCTGGTTTTATTACCTTTCAACGCGATTTTACCGCAGCGCTCCGGCAATTTTAAAATTACGCATTACAACATCGGGAGCGGTCTCGCCACCAACAAGATCCATCACGCCACTCAAGACTCCATCAACAGGATGTGGTTCGCCACAGGCTATGGTGTCTCTATCTATGACGGCTTTAAATGGGAGAACATACACCTCCTCGACAATCAGAACCACTCCGGTTTCAAAAAAATAATAATAGACGATCTGAACCACAAGTGGCTTGTTCCTGTAATATCAACTCACAGATTCAAGGTCAACAAGGATGATGGATGGGCAGATGAAAAGATATCACTTGGCTCACCTCTCGAACCTGAATTTATCACTGATGCCGCGGTTAAAGTCTCAGGTGGCAATACCATGGTGGTGGTTGCGACTGAAAAAAGTCTATTTGCCTCGTTCAACGGCAAATGGAGTGAGTTAAACGGGGGAGGAGAAACGTATCTGTCGGTCGAGACATTTGGTGACACGTTTTACCTCGCGGGTTCTGAGGGACTTTCAAAACTATCGTTCACAAAAACGGGTGGTGTCTCCATCACGCACCAACTTTACGGTATCAATTCCAGGCTTTTAGCGATCAAGGAAGTCGCGTCACCCCCGGCGGTTCCCAGGTTACTTGTTCTTGCGACCGGCTGGATCGGTGAAATAAAAGACGGAAACCTGAAGAAATTCGATGTTGAAGTAAAGGTTGATGTCTCACCCACGCAACAATTCTATTATATAACTGAAGACCTGAACGGGAACATTTTCTTCGGGAATAAATATCTCAACTTCTACTATAACACCGTGTCAGGAGAATTCACCCCTGCAAGAAAAGAAAACGGCTTCACATCTGAAGGGGCAACTTCGGTGTATGTTGATACCGAAGGAAACGTGTGGATCTGCGATCTGCGGGGAATAGATAAAATAACGTATCACCCGTTTCACAATTATTACCAGAAGGACGGCCTTCTTGAAGACGAGGTCACCGCGGCGATAGAGTATTCACCCGGCAATTTCATTTTCGGACACAATACCGGTTACACAGTTTTTTCAAACGGGAAATTCAAGGCTGTAAGCTTCCTCCGGCAAACAGCGGAAGAGTTCCAGGCTTCAAGAGTACTGGATCTTGAGCTTGATAACAGTGGTAATATCTGGGCTGCATGCGGGTATTTCGGTATAGTTAAGATCGATCCATCCGGTGCATTCACAAGGGTTGCCAAAACCAGACGCCCCGCCACTTCAGTGCTTTGGGATCACACCCTCGGGCTGATTGTAGCCACTGAGGAGGATATTTACACATTAAAGGGGAACGAGCTTCAGTTACTGAACCCTGAATTCAAAAAAACCAATTTCAGAAAACTTTTCAGGTTCAACAACAAGCTGTACGCGGCATCCTCGCTCGGACTTTTCCAAATTGAGAAAACAGGTATCACAAATTTGATATCAGGTGAAGATAAACTGACCTCTAATGTCTTCTCACTGCTTGCTTTAGATAAGGACTCATTGCTCGTCGGAACTGAAGCCGGGCTGTTTCTGCTTCACAAAGGCAGGATGCTGAAAGTTTTAAAAGATGGCTTCTCGATCTCAAAAAGCGTTTATTTTGTCATCAGATCACGCTCCGGATATCTCTGGTTCGGAACAGCGGACGGTCTGATCAAGTGGGACGGTGCCTCCTCTTTTAATGAATATATCGTTCAGGATGGCCTCGCCGGATATGAAATAAATCGCTCCGCGGTGCTTATCGATTCCCGGAACATCCTCTGGGTGGGCACCAATTCCGGAATCTCATCTTATCGTCTCGGGAGAAAGGAGAACCGCGTCGCCCCGCCAAAGGTTTGGCTCGCCGGTTTTGAAACCTCAGCCGGTGAAATGCTGAACCTGACGCAGGAAAACTTTGTTTCGAACGCGGGTAATTCACTGATTTTCACATTCAGGGGTGTTTCATTCGTGAATGAAGAGCTGATAAGGTATAAGGTAAAACTCGAAGGTTTCGACAACGATTTCTACGAAATATCGCAGTCACAATTACAGAACGTACGTTACCTCAACCTTCCCTCGGGCGCGTACAGGCTTGTTGTGATGGCGAAAAACCGTTTCAGTGAATGGAGCGATCCGGTTTACTCAGGCGTCATTCTGATCGAAAAACCTTTCTATTACCAGACCTGGTTCATTGCCTTGTTGTTTACTTTTGTGGTAACTTTGTTCCTGATCGGCAACAAATTCTATTTTACAACCCGCGCGCAGGCACAGCTTGAAAAAATGGTGCAGGAAAGAACCAAAGCCCTCGCCGAGTCGGAGAAAAAGCTGAAAAACACTCTTGACGGACTCGAAGAGGAGGTGCGGCAGCATACCGCCGAACTTGAAGCATCGAACAAGACCAAAGACAAGATATTTTCGATCATCTCTCACGACCTCCGGAGCCCGTTCATGTCGATCCTCGGTTACTCCGAACTTCTGAACGATGAACATGAAAACCTTGACACTCCAACTGTCAGGAAGTACACGGAAAGGATCATGGAAGCCTCGCAGAACACCATGTCGATGGTTGACGGACTGCTCGAGTGGTCAAAACTCCAAATGGGAGGGGTGGTGCCCGTTCATGAGGAAGTGGAGCTTGCCTCCATAGTACATGAGACCGGAAGGCTTTACAACCCTCAGATCACAAAAAAGGGACAAGCTCTGATCATCGATATTGATGAGAACCTTAAACCCGTAACCGATCCCGCGATTATAAGAACCGTGATCCGCAATCTTGTAACAAACGCCATTAAGTTCACCCCGCATGGGGGAATGATCAAAGTCTCCGCCCGGGAAGCGCGCGGGCATGTCGAGATCGATGTGGCGGATACAGGTATCGGTATACCTGAAGATATGATCGCCACCCTGTTCACGATGGACTCTGTTCAGTCGCGCAAAGGCACCGCCAGCGAAAAAGGCACCGGGCTTGGTCTAAGCCTCGTTCACGACCTCCTCATGAAAGTCGGCGGCGAGATATCAGTGGAAAGCACAGTAGGTTCAGGTACCGTTTTCAGAGTCGTCCTGCCGCTTAACACCGCTACAGACGGAACTCAATTCTGAGACAAGCCTCACCGCTCCACCGGTATCGCCATTTAACAACTGCTTGATCACCGCGCTCCCCACGATAATTCCGTCGCAGAACGGCAGAACCTGCTTCGCCGTTTCCTGACCTGATATTCCAAAACCGACCAGCATTTTGTTATTCTTGATTTTCTGCCGGGTGTGCCCAAGGGAAGAGAGTTCACCTTTGGAAAAGCCACTCCGCGCGCCGGTGGTGCCCGAAACGCTCACGCAATAAACAAACCCTTTACTCAGGGAATCTATCTCATGGATCCTGGCATCACCCGACTGTGGCGTGGTGAGCATGATCGCCTCGAGTTCATCCGGTTTGGTGGCAAAAAAGTCGTCATATTCTTCGAGGGGGACATCGGGGATTATTAGTCCATTCACCCCCGCTGCTGCTGCATCCGTGAAAAACCTTCCTCTGCCATAGTTAAGTACAGGGTTCCCATACCCCATCAGTATAATGGGTTTATCAGTTTTACTTCTTATTTCAGCGGCATATCGCAACACATCATCGGTTGTGACACCGTTATTTATAGCAGTTTGCGAGGCGATCTGTATTACGGGGCCATCGGCGAGAGGGTCGCTGAATGGTATCCCGATCTCAAGCATGTCCGCTCCCGCGTCGAGAACACGAAGCGCCAATTCCACAAAATTGTCTTTATTGGGGAAGCCGGCGGTAAGGAAAACTGAAAGTACCTTTTTCCCGCGTCCGTTCACCTGATCGATATATTCTCTGATCATTTCGCGCCTCCCTCCACCATCGCGCTGATGATGGTCGCCAGATCCTTGTCCCCCCGGCCCGAAACATTAACCACAATAATGTCATCCTCGTTGGTACTTGGCATCAGATGCTCGAGATAAGCGAGGGCGTGAGCCGACTCCAGAGCGGGGATGATCCCCTCTTTCTTCGCTAAAAGTGAAGTGGCGGCGAGTGCTTCATCGTCGGTGACTGATGAGTACTCAACACGCGAGATATCCTTCAGGTGGCTGTGCTCGGGCCCCACGCCGGGGTAGTCGAGCCCCGCGGAGATCGAGTGAACCTCCGCCACTTGTCCGTTCCCATCCTGAAGCAGATAGCTCTTCATCCCCTGAAATATCCCCTCCCTCCCGAGGGTGAGTGACGCGCAATGCTTTCCGGAAGCAATTCCGTATCCGGCGGCTTCAACACCAATCAGTTTAACTGAAGTGTCAGTAATAAAAGGGTGGAACATCCCGATAGCGTTGCTGCCTCCCCCCACGCAGGCGATGATGTAATCAGGCAATTTCCCCTCTCTCGCGACTATCTGTTCCCGGGTCTCCCGGCCGATGACCGATTGAAAATCGCGAACCATCGCGGGGTAAGGATGGGGCCCGACAGCCGAACCGATTATATAATGTGTTGTGTCAACATTGGTTACCCAGTCCCTTATCGCTTCATTCGTGGCATCCTTAAGCGTGCGGCTGCCGGATGAAACAGGCCTGACTTCCGCGCCGAGCAAGTTCATTCTGAAAACATTTGGCGCCTGCCGCTCGACATCCACCTCACCCATATAAACCACGCACTCAAGCCCGAACTTCGCGCAGACGGTTGCCACCGCCACTCCGTGCTGGCCCGCGCCTGTTTCGGCGATTATCCTCTTTTTTCCAAGCTTTTGGGCGAGCAGCACCTGCCCCAAAGCGTTGTTGATCTTGTGCGCGCCAGTGTGGTTAAGGTCTTCCCTCTTCAGCCAGATCCGCCCCTTTCCGTAATGGGCTGTCAGCCTCTCCGCGAGTGTAAGCGGTGTGGGCCGCGAATTGTAATTACGTTCCAGATCATCAAATTCCGCGATAAAACCGGTATCATTCTTCATGGCAAGGTAAAGCTCCTCCAGTTCCTGAAGCGCGGGCACAAGAGTTTCGGGGACAAATTTCCCTCCGTATTTTCCAAATTTTCCCTTGCCGTCGGGCAGGGCATACTGCATCTGTGTCATTAAATTAGTGTCTCTTTCCTAAGAATATCAAAAAATCTTTTAACCTTCTCCGGGTCTTTCCTTCCGGGTGCCGCTTCAAGCGAAGAAGAGAGATCGACAGCCATTGGCAGCGTTTTCTTCACCGCCTCAACCACATTCTCCGGCGAAAGCCCTCCCGAAAGAATGAATTTCCCCCTGAAGTGCCGCGGAATGAGTGAATGATCGAATTCCTTCCCCGTGCCGCCCCTTTCCTCCTTCGAGAATGAGTCAAACAGCGGTATGGCACCACCATAAGCTTGCACCATGCTGAAATCGAACCCCGGATGCACCCTGAACGCCTTAATAACAGGCAGGGATGTGGCGGCGCAAAACTCCGGTGACTCCTCACCATGCAACTGGATCATCCCAAACGAGCCACTCCGCGTAATGTTATTAATTTCTTTGAGACCCGGGTTAACAACCACCGCCACCTTCGTTACACCTGCCGGCAACCCCTTGATTACTTCCACCGCTCTTTCGAGCGGGATATATCTTTTACTCCCGGGATAAAGCACGAAGCCGAGCATTTCTGCCCCCTCACCCGCGCAGAGAATGCCGTCTTCAACCGAACTGATGCCGCAAATCTTCACCCTCACTTCGTGCCCCATGATTTCATTTCAGCTAATGCCATACCCGGGTCGGGTTGCCGCATGAAATGCTCACCCACAAGCACAGCTTTGGCGCCCGCGTTCATCACCCTTTTCACGTCCTGCTCTGTTCTAATGCCGCTTTCTGATACAAGTGTCACCCCGGCAGGAACGAGGGTGCTGATCTTTTCCGTGGTTGCCAGATCCGTGTTAAAAGATACAAGATCACGGTTGTTGACCCCGATAAGGGTGTTCAGTCCGAAATCTATCTTCGCGAGTTGACCGGGAGAATGAAACTCAAGCAGTACTCCGAGGCCAAGTGAATAAGCGTACCGGGTAAGTTTGGCGATCTCATCTCTCATAAGAGCTTCGCTGATCAGAAGTATGGCATCCGCCCCGGCTTCCCTCGCTTCGACGATCTGGAATTCATCAATTATAAAATCCTTCCGCAGGAGGGGACGGGATTTAAACCCCGCGATATCAGCCAGAAAGTTGATATCCCCCTGAAAGAACTCCCTGTCGGTCAGGATCGAGAGCGCCGAGGCGCCATTGTTCATGTAACCTGTTGCTATTGCAATGTGGTCAAAATCTTCACGGAGCAGGCCTTTTGAGGGACTCGCTTTCTTCACCTCGGCTATAATCGCGATGCCGGGGGTGCCCTTTATTTCGTCCAACAGATCAAGTCTTGGCGCGTGGAAGAGGTGTCCGGGAGGGTACTCCCGTATTTTCTGCTTCGCGTGAAGCGCGGCAACCTCACGGCGCTTCACTTCGAGTATTTTATCGAGAAAGTTCATGCCGCCTTCCTGCTGAGTTCTCTTAGCAGGTGCAGCTTCGCGAGGGCCTTGCCGCTGAGAAGCGACTCTTCCGCGATCTCGCGGCAAACCTTCAGATCATCCGACACGCCGGCACTGTAGAGAGCCATCGCCGAGTTTGCCACTGTAACGCTGTACCTGTCACCCAGGTCATCACCGTTGAGGATGCCATAAAGAATACGCGCGTTCTCCTCGGGACCGTCACCGAGCAGGTTCTCAATCTTGGCGGGCCGCAGACCAAGATCCACGGCTGTCACATCAAACTTCCGCACAGTTTCACCCGCCTTGTACTCAAAAACCGTTGCCGGTTCATCGAGTGTTATCTCATCCCGACGGTCACCGGTGCAGATGAAACAGACCTTCTCCATCTCAAGATATTCCGCCGCCTCCGCGAGCAGCGCTGCCGATCTGTTGTTGTAAACACCTACGAGCTGCCTCTTTGTACCCGCGGGGTTGGTAAGGGGCCCCAATAGATTGAAGGCCGTTTTCAAGCCAAGTTCTTTACGCACAGCCGCGGCGTATTTCATGGCGGGGTGGTAGTAGGGCGCGAAGAGGAAGCCAATGCCGGTTTCTTCGATCGCGGCTTTTGTCTGTTCCGGAGTGAGGTCGATCTTTACGCCAAGCTCAACCAGCACGTCGGCACTTCCCGAGCGGCTTGAGATCGATTTGTTACCGTGCTTCGCCACTTTTACCCCGGCTCCCGCGACTACAAAAGCGGCCGTGGTGGAGATGTTGAATGTACCCGAGTCATCACCGCCTGTGCCACATACATCGATCAGGTTATCAGTTTCAGTCTCGACCTTGACACTTTTTCCACGCATCGCCTTCGCAAATCCGGCGATCTCGGCAGGTGACTCCCCTTTACTCTTCAACGCGATCAGCAACCCCGCGAGTTGGGAGTTGTTCACTTCGCCCGACATGATCCTGTCCATTACAAAGTAAGCCTCCTCGAACGAGAGGTTCTCACGGTCGAGCATCTTTTCAATATAGAGTTTCATCGTGTCTCCATCCAGTTTTCAATAAGTTTGTAGCCTGCATCGGTCAGTATCGACTCGGGGTGGAACTGTATCCCCTCAACGGGAAGCCCCCTGTGTCTCACGCCCATTATTATACCGTCTTCCGATCTTGCAGTCACTTTCAGATCCCGCGGAAGTGTCGCCTCATCTATCACGAGAGAGTGATACCTTGTCGCGCGGAAGTTCTGTTCCACACCACTGAACAGTCCTTCTCCGTCGTGGGTGATGGTCGAAGTCTTTCCGTGCATCAACACAGGCGCGTGAACAATTTTCGCGCCGAATGTCATCCCAATCGCCTGATGACCAAGACACACCCCGAGAACAGGGCACTTCCCGCCTGATTTCGCCAGGATATCCAATGAAACACCCGAGGATGAGGGGTTGCCGGGTCCGGGCGAGATAACTATTCTGTCAGGATCCATTTTCACGGTCTCTTCAAGGGTAATTTCGTCGTTCCGTTTAACCACAATATCGCCGGTGAAACGGCCGATCAACTGCACCAGGTTGTAGGTGAACGAGTCATAATTGTCAATTACCAGAATCTTCATCAACCACCTCCGCGAGTTCAAGGGCGTTTCTTAATACGGCCGATTTGTTGTTAATTTCTTTTGATTCAAGCCGCGGGATGCTGTCGGCAACAATTCCCGCGCCGGCCTGCCAGTTTATCACCCCGTCGCGGGCGAAGAGTGTTCTGATGGCGATGCAGACATCGAGGTTCCCCGAGAGGTCAATGTAGCCGACCGCCCCGGCGTAGACATTTCTCCTTTGGTTTTCATAACCCGCGATCAGTTCCATCGCCCTGATCTTGGGCGCCCCGCTAACCGTTCCCGCCGGAAAGCATGACTTTAGCGCGTCAATGCAGTCGAGGTCGCTCCGCAGTTTACCCCGCACTCTTGAAACTATATGCATCACATGCGAGAAGCGGTGGATGTTCATTTTCTCCACCACCTCAACGGTGCCAAACTCGGAGACCCTGCCGACATCGTTTCTGCCAAGATCCACCAGCATCACATGCTCCGCCTGCTCTTTGGGATCGTTCACCAGATCTTCTTCCAGTTTCGCGTCCTCTTCGGGTGTGGTTCCCCGTTTCCGGGTGCCTGCTATCGGCATCACTTCCACCACTCCGTCTTTAACCTTTACCAGGTTCTCGGGTGAGGTGCCGATGATCGTGAGACCGTCGGTGAACTCGAGAAAATACATATAAGGCGAGGGGTTTATCATCCTGAGGGCGCGGTAAACGCTGAAGAGGTCACCCGTGTATGCCGCTGAAAACCTTTTCGAAAGAACGATCTGGAAGATGTCACCCTCAACAATGTTCTCTTTGCACTTCTCCACCAGTTCGTGAAAGCGGGGGTCTTCGATGCTCACCGCCACATCCCTCTCGAACTTGAAGTGTGAAGAGTAATGGAGGTCGTCCCTCAATTCTGTTTTTATCTCCCTGATCTTCGCCTTGGCACCGGTATACGCGGCGTGCAGGTCGCAACCAGGGGTTACCGCCGCGTTCGAAATGACGATCATACGGTGCTTGTAGTGGTCGAAGGCTACAATGGTTTCATAAACGCCCAATATCGAGTCAGGCAGTTCATCCCCGTCCTCCTCGTAACTTATCTTCGGTTCGATCAGTGAGATGTTCTCGTAACCGATGAACCCCACCGTTCCCCCCGTGAAAGCGGGCAGTTCACGCAGGGCGGGGTGTTTCTTCGTGTGAAGGTCTTCCTTCAGGTGGTCGAAGATATTTTTCTCAGAAGTGGTGGTAACACCATTCTCAGTCACACTCAGTGTGATCCCCCTGTTCGAGATCACCCTGACGGGGTCGATCCCGATGAACGAGTACCTCCCGAGAGTCTCTTTCCCTTCAACTGTTTCCAGAAGGAAGCTCTGACGCCCTTCCCTCCTGAGCTTAAGATACGCGATCACGGGAGTGTAAAGGTCGGCGGTCATCACCTCATAAACGGGGATGTAATCATGGTTCACCGCAAGTTCACAGAATTGTTCGTATGTCATTTTCTTTTCTGTTTAATTCTCAATTTTTCTTGTTTTTCAAAAAAAAAGCCCTTCTCGGTGAGAAGGGCTTTTAATACTGTTCCCGTCAAGCGGGCACAAAAGAACATATCACCGGGTACTCATTGGGGGAGGTGCCACCACCACCAATTCGACCGGAGGCCGCAAGCGTTTGTTGATATGTTGTTCTGTTTTTTCAAATTCATGCCGCAAGATAATTTATTTAACCTATTCGATGCAAGTGATAAATAAATTTTCTTCAAACGCGGTGAAACGCCCGCCGCTCAAACAACTGGAAAACCTTTTAACACTCTTTTATCTTAATCTCAATCAAATAACCTATATTTCATGTTGCTAATAAATTAAATTATTACTCTAAAGGCGGTTTGAAAAATTCATTTTTCAAACCGCCTTTATCTTGCGGCCCAACTTCTTTCCGGGCTTTCACTAATTACATACATGGAGAGATCTCTATGAGATATATAAAATTCTTAATGCCCCTCGTTTTCCTCCTTCCTGTGTTCGCGCAGGAATCAGCGGTACCGGATTACTCCTCGACCCCAAGGGATCAGGTACCCAACGAATTCAAATGGAAAGTATCCGACATCTACGCCAACGATCAGCTTTGGGCAGCCGACAAGGTGGAAGTTAACACGCTAATTGAGCAGATCAAAAAGAACTCAAAAACCTGGACTTCCTCGGCCGGTGCCATGCTCGACATGCTTAAGGCAGCCGACAAGGTCCGCCTTAAAATGTACCGCCTCTACAGCTTTGCCAGAAGGCAGTACGACATGGAGATGTCGAACCCGAAATTCAATCAGATGAAAGGCGAAATTCAGGCAATGTTCGTGGACGCCTCCACGCAACTCGCCTTCATGAACGACGACATCCTTAAAATGGATGAAAAAACACTGATGGGATACTTCGACAAGGAAAAAGGGCTCGCTCCCTACAAATTCTCGATCAGTGAACTCCTCAGAGGCAAACAGCACATGCTCCCCCTCGCGGAAGAGCAACTGATGTCGCTGACAGGTCTCTACTCTTCCAACATCTCCGAGGCGGCGACAATTCTTAACGACGTTGATATCCCGGCGCCGGCAGTTACCCTCTCAGACGGCACCAAAGTGGAGCTCAACTACGCGAATTATTATAAATACCGCGCCTCTAAAAACCCGGAAGACAGGGCGATTGCTTTTCGCGAATATTGGAAAAACCACAAAAAGTATGAAAACACACTCGCTGTACTCTTCGATGCCGGAATGAAAATGGATCTTTTCAACGCGCGCGCCAGAAAGTTCGCGAGTTGCCTCCAGGCACGTCTTTTCCAGGACAATATCGACACCGCGGTTTACTACACGCTTATTAAAGAAGTCAGGGAGAACCTCCCTTCACTTCATAAATACCTGAAGCTCAAACAAAAAATGCTCGGACTCAAGACCCTTAAATATGAAGACCTTTGGGCCTCCGCCGTTAAAAACGTAACGAAAATATACCCCTACAGCCAGGCGAAGGAGCTTGTGCTCAAATCACTCGAAGTGATGGGACCTGAATATCAGGACGGACTGAAACAGGCTTTCAATAACGGCTGGATCGATGTGTATCCCAACAAAGACAAAGAGAGCGGAGCCTACTCCGATGCCCTCTATGATGTTCACCCTTACGTTAAGATGAACTATGACGGCGAGTACAGCAATGTCTCCACTCTCGCTCACGAGCTCGGACACTCGATGCACTCATGGTTGACAAACAAAAACCAGCACTACGTTAACTCGAGCTATACAACCTTCCTCGCCGAGATCGCGTCGACATTCAATGAGAACCTCCTGATGGAGTACCTCCTTAAAAAAGAGACCGATGACAACCTGAAGCTCTTTATCATCGACCAATTCCTCGAGAGAGCCCGTCAGACGATCTACCGCCAGACACTCTTCGCCGAGTTTGAACTCGCCATGCACCAACAGGTTGAGCAGGGCAAGACCCTGACCGCCGAGTGGCTGAACAAGAAATACCTCGACCTTACCCGTACCTACTACGGACACGATAAAGGTGTGACACTTGTGGATGACTTCATCGAAGTTGAATGGAGTAAGATTCCCCACTTCTTCTACAATTTCTACGTCTTCCAGTACAGCACGGGATTTGTCTCCTCGATGGCACTCTCAGAGAATGTAATCAGCGGAAAACCCAATGCCGTTGACAAATACCTCGGAATGCTAAAGTCGGGCAACAGCGACTACTCGATCAAACTCCTTCAGAACGCCGGAGTTGACATGACCTCCGCCGACCCCTACAAAGCAGCATTCAAACGCTTCGACGATCTCGTAAACCTGATGGAACAGATCTACGACCGCGTAAGCAAAAAGTAAAAGAACCCCTTTAAAACTGAAAAGCCGCTTCCCAACCCGGGAGGCGGCTTTTTTAGTTAATATCTTATACCTCAAACCTGAGAAACAGGAATTTCCAAAATAAAGCTGCTCCCCTCCCCCGGAGAACTTACGATCTCGAGCGAACCGCTATTCTGAATTATAAAATCACGACTGACCGAGAGACCAAGCCCCGTCCCTTTCTCGTTTCCGGTGCCATAAGTGGAGATTGTACCACTGCCGAAAAGAATATTCCCGATCATATCCTGCGACATACCCACTCCCTTGTCAGAGACAACAATACGGTACTTTTCCCCCAGATGCGAACCCTTAAGATCAATCACCCCACCCCCGTAAGAGAACTTGATCGCGTTGCTCAGTATATTCCGCAAAACAGTTGAGATCATCTCACGGTCAGCAAAAACATCATCCGGTTTCTCAAATTCACTCTTCACCGTTAACCTCTTCAACTCCAGATTCAGCATTAAAGCCTTAACAACTGAATTAGCAACCTCACCAACAGGGAAGAACATCGGCTGAGCCTTGATCATCTCCCTTTGCTGCAGAGCCCATGCCGTTAAATTGTTAACAAGTTCCACCAATTTCGTTGAAGAATCGAGGATCTTCTCACTTAACTCGGAAAGAGAGCGGTCTTTCATCCTCAAGGTCTCCATCTGCAACAATTCACTGAACCCCAGAATACTTACGAATGGCGATTTAAGATCGTGCCCGATGATCGAGAACAACTTGGTTTTCGTCTCATTCGCGAGTGTAAGCTCCTCATTGCTCTTCTGCAAGCGGGCGTTTATCACCTCGAGCTCGCCATTACTCGCTTGGAGCAAACTGCCGAGTTTTTTCTGCCGTACAAAAAGAAAAGCGATCGTGGTGGCGCTTCCGAGGAAGAAAACAACCAATGCCAGCAGAACCAGATTCGCCTTGTTCCGTTCCTCCAGAATGCTCTCAAGACTCTCTTGCCGTTCCCTCGACCTCTCAATCTCATACCGGATCCTCATCTCACCAACGTTGGAAGTCACCTGCTCATTAATAATAGAATCCTTCAGCGCGAGATGAGCCTTCAGAAACTTGTTCGCGGTTTTTTCATCTCCCAAAGCAGTATGCAGCTTCGAAAGTTCCAGATACACATCCCTCAAGATCACGTGATAACCTCCCTGACGGGCAAGCCCTTCACCTCTCTCGAGACTCATCCTCGAATCACCCAGTTCTCCCAGATCCAATTCAACACGCCCAAGGTTCAACAAGGCGAACGACTCTATGAACTTGTCGTTTATCTCTTTCGCGAGATCATGACTCTTGACGAACCATTTTTCTGCTTCTTTCTTCTTCCCTGCCTTTTCATTCAACGTTCCGAGATCATTGTAAAGTTGTGCCAATCCCCCTCGATTATTAACTGAATTGTAATATTTTACAACGGGGTCAACATTTTTCATCGCTTCATCATACTTTTTCAAAGCGATATTAAGACTGATGAACCTGCGAAGTGAGTATATCCTCCCCGGCAAGTATCCGACCGAATCCGCTAATCTCAGTGCCTTACTGTAATACCCCTCCGCGAGGTCATAATACATTAACCTTTGGAAGATCAGTCCTATATTATTGGAAATTAAAGAAATCTCATTCACATCGCCAAGACTGTCCCTGATCGCGAGTGCTTTAAGGTAATTGCGGTAGCTTTTTTCGACATCGCCTTTCCGCCAATAAACCAATCCAATTAGATTGTGGCATTTGGACATACCCCGCGGATCATTCACATACCTCCTAGTCTCCAATCCCTTGTTAAGAAATAGAAGTGCCGAATCCAGCGACCCCTTCCGCCAGTAACCCGCGCCCAAACCGTTGTAAGCATCCGCTACAAGTTTCTTGTCGGTTAGTTTGTTTTGAAGTGAAAGGGTTTTAAAGGCGACAGGAATTGCGGCATCGTACTCAAACAACTCCATAAGATTTTCACGGAGCGTGTCAAGGAGCATCGCTGCTTTCTCGATCTCACCGGCGGAGACAAGCTTGTCTGCCTGCGCGAGCGTTTTATTGACCGCGGCGGCGCTTATCTTTTGCCCGCCGGGCTTGCCGTCAGGTTGTGCCGGTGTACTTGAAACGGCGAGGATCCAAAAGATGCTCAGTATAAACAGAAGTGATGATGATTTATTCAAGAATACCTGTTCAGAACCAATGAATTGCGTCCAAATTGAGGTTTAAATTTAATCAAAAAAATATTAATTTAGAGAAACAAAAAGATATTTTTAAGTATTTCTAATATCCTGAGTTCTTGACTCAGTGCCCCGGTCTGAGAATGATCCTCTCATTTTGACCCCGCCTTTTGCCGGCAACCCGTCGCCGCCGGATGATCTGCATTAATTTCCCTTTCTCACGGATGTTTCAATGAAAAATCTGTTTACTTTCTTTATCCTTCTCGCGGTTTTTTCCCGGTTGTTTGCCGGTGTGCCCGAGGGGATCCAGTTGACTAAAACTTCAAAAGGGTACATCATAAATTTTACCCTTCCAACATACGAATTAAAACAAACCACCAACTCCGAAGGAAACTTCACAAAAGTGGTAATACCCGGGTATGGCATCACTTCGGCAGCCGGAAGGCCGGAACTGCCGAAGATCACGTTCAATCTTGTAGTCGGTAATGATGAATTGCAGCCCGTCGCCGCGGTTAACGGGAGCAAGATTGAGAAACTCCCCCTCAAACAGCACGTGTGGCCATTCCAGGCACCGTGGCGGAGGGACTTCCGGCTGAGTGACAGACCCTTCAACTTCGATCGCGATTTTTACCGTTCCACGGGCAACGCGAACGCTCCTGTGATCGAAGTGTCGGAGCCTTTCTGGATCGCCGGGGTTAAAGGTGTTTCAGTTACCATTTATCCCTTCAGCTATAACCCTGCCGGGAAAAGTCTTGATATTATAAACAGCGCGACTTTCTCACTCGCTCTCGCGCAACCAATCGGACGCTCACAGGGCCACTCTGATGTGTATGCCGGTTTTTTCAATCAGTTCTTTGCAAACTATGAGCGGGGAGTGGTTGAACAGATCAACAATTACCTTGTGATCACCGCGCCCGAATATGAAACAGGACTTGCTCCCTTCATTTCGCACAAAACAGCAAACGGTTTTAATGTAAATCTTTTTACAACCACTACCACCGGCACTTCAACAACCGCGATTAAGGCTTTCATTCAGGCCCGGTACAACGACCCCGCCACCAAACCCGGGTTCATCCTGCTTGTTGGCGATGTGGATAAAATTCCCGCCTGGACGGGTTCAGGTGAAGGCAACCCCCAAACCGACCTGAATTATGCCCTGCTTCAAGGAAGCGACTATTACGCCGATGCCTTTATCGGTAGATTTTCAGTGACAAACGCTACAGAGCTCTCCAATATCATCAACAAAACGTTGTACATGGAGAACAATATAGCCACTCTGGCAAAGAACAATGTTTTTATGGCTTCATCTGACAATTACTCGATCACGGAAGCCACTCACAACTATGTTATCAGCACATATTTTGAGCCCAATGGCTACAATAATCTGAAGCTCTACAGCAACAGCGGTGCGACAACCGCTCAGGTGGCCGCCGCCATCAACAGCAATAAAGTGTTTGCCATCTATTCAGGTCATGGTTCCGAGTCATCATGGGCAGACGGCCCGCCATTCGGGCAGAGTGATGTAAGGAACCTGACCAACACAGTCTTCCCGTATGTTTTCTCGTTCGCGTGCGTCACCGGTTCGTATCAACTCGGTGAATGTTTCGGCGAGACATGGATCCGAATCCCCAAGGGAAGCGCTTCTTTCTATGGTTCCTCTGTAAATTCATACTGGGATGAAGATGATATCCTGGAGCGGAAACTGATCCAGTCGATGTTCGTTGACGGTCTGACCAAAGTAACCCCGATGATGGATATGGGGAAATATCAGACCTGCCAATACTTCGGAAATGTCGGCCCCGGTACCACCATGCTCCGGTATCTCGAGATGTATAACCTGATGGGTGACCCATCACTCGAAACCAAAAGGAATATTCCACCCGATCCTACACCTCCGGGACAGGTCACTGATCTGAGCGCGGGAAATGCCTGCTCAAACTCGATAACGCTTAACTGGTCGGCACCGTACGATTCAACTTTCGGCGGTGTTCAGACTTACGATGTAAGATACTCGACGGCACCAATCCTTAACGATAACGACTTCAATAACGCCACCGGTGTGATCTATGGAGGTCACACAGACACGCTCGGTACCCCGAAAAGCTATACCGTGAAGAATCTGACTTTCAACACACTCTATTATTTCGCCGTGAAAGCAATGGATATTTGGGGTAACAAGTCACCTCTTTCAAATGTGCCCAATTTCAGGACGCTCCAGGCACCACTGGCGAACGTTACACCGGGTGTTGTAAATCACACCCTGGTTAATCAAACGCAGATCACGGATACCGTTTTTATTTCCAACGCGTCTCCAAACAGTTCAACCCTCGACTACACTGTCGAGTTCGCCAACAGTTCATACCCTTCGGGCGCTCTCTCATACTACCTGATAAACGAAGCACCGGTTTCAGGATTAAAATCGGGGAAGGATGATCAGATCACCATCCACGGGCAATCAGCAAAGGGTTCGGGAGGTCCTGATCTTTTCGGCTATAAATGGATGGACAGTGATGATCCCAACGGCCCTGCTTTTGAATGGAATGATATCGTGGCCACCGGCACGGCTGTAACTTCATGGACGCCGACCGGTACTCTCTCCGCCACTGATGAGGGTTATGCAGGTCCACTTAATCTTGGATTCAACTTCAAGTATTACGGACAGCCTAAATCGCAGATTTACATTTCGACCAACGGGTTACTCACATTCTCACCCATCACTTCCAACATTTACTCGAACGCTTCGATACCCACACCGGGCGCTCCGAATGATATTATCTGCCCGTTCTGGGATGATCTTGATGCCAAGGCACCGGGAACCGTTCACTACAAACAAGACGGCAATAAATTTATTATCCAGTGGACAAACTATCAACGCTACAGTGGTACCTCAAGCTATACCTGGCAGGTTGTAATATACTCTTCCGGAAAGATACTGTATTACTTCAAGAATATGAGCGGTACACTGAACAGCGCTACCACTGGATTAGAGAGCGGTGACGGTTCAACGGGTCTTCAGATGGCATACAACGCGAATTATATCAAAAACAATCTCGCGGTTAAACTTGCTGCCGAACCTGAATGGCTGATCCCCTCCGGTAACATGGCGGGGACCCTCTACAATAACGCCCGTACAGGTATAGTGCTCACAATCCGCACAGAGGATTTCACTCTTGGCAATTACTCGATGGACATGCTGGTGAGAAGCAATTGCGGGTTACATCCGCTTGTCACGGTCCCGATCCAGATCACCCTTGCCGCCACCCCTGTTGAACTGATATCATTTGAGGCGGAGCCCGTAAGGGATGAAGTGGTGCTTAAGTGGGAAACCGCCACTGAAACGAACAACATGGGTTTCACTGTGGAGCGCCGCGACAATACCAAGGCCACATGGAGCGAGGTCTCTTTCATTAAGGGACAGGGCACTTCTTCTGCGAACACACAATACTCACTTCGCGACAAGGATCTAAAACCAGGATCATACGAGTACAGGCTTAAGCAGTCAGACCTGAACGGGGACTTCTCTTTCAGCAACACCGTAAAAGTTGAAGTGGGGCTTCCTGATGAGTTCGCCCTTTATCAGAATTACCCGAATCCCTTCAACCCGGTTACCACGATAACTTACGCCGTTCCCGGTGGTGGAGCATTTGGATCAGTGAATGTCGAACTGAGAATCTACGACGCCCTTGGAAATGAGATGAAGACACTCGTGAACGGGACCAAGGAACCCGGAGTATACAAGACGGAGCTTGACTGCTCGAACTTGGCCAGTGGTATATACTTTTACAGAATGACCGCGGGAAAATTCACAGCGATCAGGAAATTTGTGGTGATGAAGTAACATCCAACCACTGAAAAGGCTGAGCACGGGAGCCGGTCAAACAAACGACCGGTTCTCCTGCTCAATCGCAATAATCACCGGGGATCAGTGAAATGAAAAAAAAGTTGGAATTATTTGTAAAATAATTACAAAAACACTTGCAGAAAATCAGTAAATTTACTAACTTTGAATGTTGTTAATCAGTATTCCCTGCTGCTGATTAATGATACATTACTCCCCCTGAAAGACCCTCGCGCAAGCGAGGGTCGTTTTATTTTAAATACCTGCTAAAAATACCTCCCGTATGATATTTCTTTCCCGGACTTTCAATAATTTTTTATAAATTGCAGAAGCAGTCCGGAACTTTCTCCGGGTATGCAATTATTTATTGCACTTTAGTAGAGAGAAGTTTCTCTCGTAGAAGCCATCATGACAATCGACATGCGTACTATGGCGATGGTTGTGGGTGTGGTTCACCTCTTCCAGTTCATAGTGTTTTTTACGCTGTACAAGATCGACAAAAAGACCCCCGGCGTGTGTTACTGGCTCCTTTGGAGCGTATGTGAAGCCGCTGGCTTCGCTTTCATTCTGATGCGTGAGCTGCCCGGGTTGTTTAAAGTGATTGTCATACTACAGAATACCTGTATAGTCGGTGGTGTTTTTCTCCTCTATCTGGGAATAGTTGAGTTTACAAAGGGTAAAACCAACACTAAAATCACCTACGGCTCTTTTCTCCTCTTTTTTGTCATCTTTCTCTATTTTCTATTTATAGACGACCAGCCCAATGTCAGGGGAATAGCCATAACCGCCTCAAT
This sequence comes from uncultured Ignavibacteriaceae bacterium, assembly GCA_964625575.1. Lineage (GTDB taxonomy): Bacteria > Bacteroidota > Ignavibacteria > Ignavibacteriales > Ignavibacteriaceae > UTCHB3. Next base: position 32,121 of record CAZVBQ010000017.1, read on the forward strand.
CACTGGGGTGGGCATGGTATCAACCTACCGGCTGTTCACGGTCCGGACGAAAGCAATTTCAGGCCTGAGCAAGTTTTTGGCGGTCACTTTCCTAATTCATTCCCTCATATTCGTTTACCGCACCGTTCTCATGATAATGGATCTGAGGATAGCCAATTTTCTTACGCCGTACGCGGCAAACCTTGTACCGGTTCTTGATTCCTTCTTTGTCTCCCTGATCTGGACATATGGATTTTTCATGATGGTGAACAAGCGACTCATCCACGAAAAGGAATTACACAAGGGATATTTCGAATCCGTTTTCTATGGGTCACCTGATTCGGTGGTGATCACAAATATCGATGGTGGAAAAATTATCGACTGCAATGACTCGTTCCATGATAACTTCGGTTATGTAAAAGAAGAGATCATAGGGAAAACCACCCTCGAACTGAACTTGTGGGTTGATCTTGAAGTAAGAGATAGATTGATCAATAGAGTAATTGCCGATGGTTACATCTACAACCTTGAAGCTGATTTCCGGACAAGCAGCGGCGAGATCAGAAATTGCCTTATCTCCTCTTCACTCATTAAGAATGCCGAGAATAATATCATTCTGAATTTCGTGAAAGACATCACCCAACTAAAGCAGATCGAAGAGAATATAAAAAGATCTGAGGAAAAATACCGTTTACTTACCGAAATAACACCCGATATTATTCTTCTGCTTAGCCCTGACCTGATAATATTATACGCCAACTCGGCATTTCACAAAGAATTGGGATACAGTCCCGATGAATCGATCGGTCAACATTTAAACTTGATTGTGCCGCCTTGGCAATTGGACGGAGTAAAAGAACGAAAGGAGCTCCGGCTAAAAGGCAACAACGGGCTTTTCAATTTTACCATTGAGTTGACCACGAAATTTGGCATGGTCATCCCGTTCGACGTGCGGTCGCTGGCAATAGAAAGAAATGGTTCATTGGAAAGTGTGGTTGTTATTGCCAGGGATATTAGAGAGGATCTGCGACGCATTGAAGAACTTCGCCAGGCAAAAGAGAAAGCCGAGGAAATGAACCGGCTGAAATCACACTTCTTCGCTAATATGAGCCACGAGCTCAGAACTCCATTTGTAAGCATCCTGGGTTATTCTCAGATACTCGAAGAAACCGTGACAGACCCCGATTCACTTCAGATGATCGGTTGCATCACAAATGGCGCGAGACGGCTTACAGACACACTTGATAAAATTTTAAGTCTTGCCCAGCTTGACTTCAATGAAGTGACTATTGCCTCCGAAGAGACCGGCATTAATAATGTGATCAGGGAAGTGGTGGCGGCTTATGAAGCGGATACCAGGTCAAAGGGCTTGACTGTCTCCTTCGATCCACTTCCGGGTGAACCTGTTTTTCACAGTGACAGGAAGATCATCCACAGCATTGTTGACAAACTCGTCAGCAACGCGATAAAATACACGGATGAAGGGGGAATCACCATTTCCGCGGATATTCTCGACACTTCTGACGATACCTTAAAACTTGTGGTCTCGGTTAAAGACACAGGCATCGGGATAGAGCCCGGGAAGCAGGAATTAATTTGGCTCCCCTTCCGCCAGGCAAGCGAAGGAAGGGGACGGTCATTCGAAGGAACCGGACTGGGCCTTTCGATCACAAAGCGTTTTGTGGAACTTTTAGGAGGTAAAATATCTTTGTCCAGCGATCCCGGTAAAGGTTCCATTTTTACATTTTCAATTCCGGTTAAAAGATCTTTTGCACCGGAACGGCAATCAAAATTAAATGAAGGATAATATGCCTGATCAACTTCCTCCAACTGCCAAAAGGCTCCTGTATATTGAAGACGACAGCTACTGCCAAAACATAGTATCCCGGGTGCTTTCCGGAAAATACCGTATCGATTTTGGAATTGATGCCGACGATGCCTTTAAAATGCTGGAGCAACACGAATATGATGCTTTCCTGTTTGACATCAACTTGCGCCATGGACTTGATGGTGTTCAGCTTATGGAAAAGATTAAAGAGGGTGACCGCTACAAAGATACCCCGTTCGTGGCGATCACTGCCTATGCGGCAATAGCTGACAAAACAGAGTTCCTCGATAAAGGTTTTACGCATTATCTTTCGAAGCCGTTCCTTCTGAAAGATCTCACGGCTTTAGTGGAAAGCCTGTTTAACTAAAACAGGCTTTTATATTGAATTGCGCAGGTGCCGGAGGCCGGCACCTGTAATATTTATTCCATCCCCGGGCGGAAATTCTTCAGATACCGGAAACTTACCAATTTTCTCTGACCTTCATCCCAAAGCGCAAGTCTGACGCTCTTCAAACTGCTCCACAATGTGAGAGTGGGTGCCGAGCTGAACGGAAGGTTGGTTTTGTGGCATTTCTCAAGATTATAATTTGGTATTTTCGGGCTGAGATGGTGGATGTGGTGGAACCCGATGTTACCGGTGAACCACTGAAGTATCTTCGGTAATTTATAGTAAGAGCTCCCTTGTATGGCGGCACTGGCGAAGTCCCACTCCTGTCCCTGTGCCCAATAAGTTTCTTCGAACTGGTGCTGAACATAGAATAACCAAACACCCGCCGTTGCCGCGATCATTATTATTGGCAGTTGTATGATCAAAAGGTTGACAAAGCCGATCCACCAGCCAAGAGCGAGGAAAATCACACCGAGCAATACATCAGTATAGTAGATGCTTGGGTACGATGGTTTCAGCACTTTTGCCCTCACCGTCGGGAAACGGTAGAACACAACGAACAGAAGGGTTGGGATGATCATGAACAGAACGAGGGGGTTTCTGTAAACGCGGTATTTGAATCTCCCCCACTTGCTGAGACCCAGATACTCCTGCACAGTCATTGTGTAAATATCGCCAATTCCACGCTGGTCAAGATTCCCGGCGTGCGCATGATGGATATTGTGGTTCAGCTTCCAGTATTGATAAGGGGTGAAAGTGAAGATGCTGCAAAGGATGCCAACGCGGTCGTTGATCTTCCTGGATCCGAAAAATGAGCCATGACCGCAGTCATGCTGAATGATAAAAAGCCTCACACTGAAACCCGCCGTGGGGAATGCCAGTAACAGGGTGATCCAGTAGCTCCATTCGAGGCTTTCATACATCAACACCCATAAAAGAATAAAAGGAATAATTGAATTCAGGAGTTGCCAGGTGCTTTTGCCGGCATGTGATTTCTGGAAGTCTGCAACGGCTGCCCGCCACCTCTTCCCTTCCGCGAAAAATTGATCTTTGCTCATTGTGCCTTGTTATTAACCAAAAACATTAATTAATTCACTGCAAATGTAACAAGCAACTCCCAAACTCAAATGACTAATCGGACGAATTACTCAGAACCCGTCACTCATCGTTAATAGTTAACAGCTTGCGCTTTTCCCCACCTGGTGGCAGTGCCGTTTCCGGTGTACTGATAAAGGTTCACGAAAGTTAAAGGTGAATCTTCACTCCCTTCAGTAACTACCACGTAGGTGCTGTTCGGGTGATCAAGTGAATGGTCGATCCAGGTCCCCGAGTTGGCATAAATGGTTTTTTCACCTTTCAAATTCGCGAACGGAATAACTTTGGCTTTGTGAGTATGCCCGAAGATCACGATCCTTTTTGAGGCATCATTATCGAAATACTGGTATTTCGACTGCATATCTGTAAGGTCGTCGTCATTGGAGCCAAGTATTGCCTCAAGTGCCGGGGTCTTCACCTTTACACCATTAATTTCCTGTCGTTTTTCCCAGGTTGAAACCAAACCGTCGTAAAGTTTAACAGAAAGTTTCTTAGTCGCGGCATCAAACTGAGGCAGAATATCGTTTATGGCATACACGCCATTAAAACCATCAATATTTGTGATTATGGATTTATCCGCGAATCGCTCTTTTACCGGTAATCTCTCAAGGATTCCTCTCCACGTCATGTAATAGCTGTAAAGTAGAACCTGCTCAGGGTCATTTTTATCTATTGAGTAGTCGGGGAAAGTGTTTTCTGAAGCCGGTTTCCCTTGTGTGAGGGATGAAGTGGCAATTCTCGTAAAGAAGTATCCCGGAGGCATTATTGAAGCAGCATTTCCGCTTGATTTGGGAGCTGTAACAGGATCCGGAGCGCAGAAGAAGTTGTACTTGTGTCCATGCTCTATAACGATACTGCCATTTTTTCCGGTGGAATATTCACCGAGGCCCTGAACTTTACCGCGCGCCCGGTTGATACCGGGGAATACCCTCGCGATATCCGCTTGAGTAACGGTCAGATCGTGATTTCCGGGGGTATAGGTAACCTTTACCTTCTTGTCTTTAATAATACCAACGATAGCATTAACAAATGGCTTGTTGTTCGCCGCAATGGCGTCAACAAAAGCCGCTTCATTTTTAGGGGTCTTATAGTTCATGGGGATGAACCACTGATCCATAAGGTCGCCCGCGATAACCAATTCCTTTACATCGGGAGCCGTTCTTACATGCTTCAGCAGATCAATAAGATTCTTGTAATTCTGATTGATCTCGGCAAATTTGCTGTCGATTCCAAGGTGAATATCGCTGATCACTACTATTTTGTTACGTTTAACACCGGCTTTCTCCGCACCGGTGAACCCGCTCGCGACATTGGTGGCGAAATAGCGGGAGAGTTCTGCACCCACGGACGCGCCTGAAGTGGATTTCAATCCCTCCCTGATCACGATCCTGTATCCCTCGCCTTCCTTTAACTTAAACACAGGCTTCGTGGAAATATCGAGCAACGCAGGATTTCCATTATCGATCCTCAGGTAAACCGGCACTTCGGTTTCAGTTCCTTTGGCTCCGAGTCTGAAAAGTTTAACGTTGTCTTGCAAGGTTTTCGCGTCGAGTGCCTCGCTGAAAGTGATCAAGACCTTTTCAACATCATTATTTACCGGGGGATCAGATATCTCGTCAGACATCTCGATATTCGACGAGGCAATCGTGAGTGCCTTTTTGGGATCGCCGTTCGTATTTTTTGAAAAGGTAATGGAAATTGTGCCAAGAATTATGGCCAAAAGGAAGAAATATCTGATTCTAACATTCATTTTTGAACTCCAAAATATGTATTGCCATTGAAAAAGTTTCAGGTTGAAGCAACCATATTAAACACCGGTTAAGGGACTTCCACTGAGGCCGGCAAAGCGGGATCAGTCCGCGCTGGGAGTCAAATTGATTAGACGATTAAACCCTGTGATAATATTGATTCCGTCGTTGGTAATGACAGAAATTATTAATCTCCATCAGAAAATTACTAAAATTTCATCAATTATTCAGCGCGTCAACCGGTCAGGTATTTTTTCCGCCCTAAACAGGGCGATGTTCGCCGGGCGGCCAATAATATTTGAACAGCCCCTGCAGCCTGATAATCGCTCATCGCTCATCACTCATTCCGCCGCGGCGGATCATCACTTATCTCCCTGTCACCTTTAGGTACTCAGCAACTTTCGCGGCATATGTTGTACGCGCGTCTATCATCTGTTCAAGTGCCTGCTGATAAACAGCCTGAGACTCGAGAAGATCGGAGACTGTGGTGAGCCCCATACGGTAGCTTTCATCATTCAGCGAGAGGCTCATCTCTGCCTGCTGCCGTGTCTCTTCCGCGAGGAGGATCTGGTCGTATGACACAATCAGGTCCTGCTTTGCCTTTTCCATCTGGAGAAGGAGCAACTCCGACTTGTCGCGGGTGTTGTTACGCGCGATATCCTCTTTTATATGCCTCTCTTCCAGTTCGTACTTGCCCGACCACCAGGCGGATATCGGAACCGAAACCGAGCCAAAAAGTAGTCCCGTGGTCGTGCCCTTCCCCTCGTCGATCTTGAAGTAAAGCCCTGCCGCGCCAACAGCCACCTGCGGGAGGAACTCCCCTTTTTTCATCACTGTCAGCAGTTCTTCGGCAGTAACGGCTTTGTTCAACAGGAGGTATTCGGTCCTGTTACCAAGAGCTTCCTTGTGATCAACAAGGTAACTTTCAGGCAGACCGCGCGTTACCGAAGTGTCAGCAAGCTTTATCGCCGGGTCATATTCCAGGCCGATGTACTGGCAGAATGCCATCGTGGCAAGCTTTTTCCCATTCTGAAGTTTGGAGCGGTTCAGTTTCAGTTCGTTGATCTTTAGTTGCACTTTCAGCGCTTCATTCTTGAGGAGCAATCCGTTCTTAACCGCGTCGTTAACCTGCATCAGAACCCGGTTAAGGAGCGTTTCGTATTTATCAACTGTCTTCTCTTTTTCGGCCAGGGCAACTATCTGCCAGTACTGCTCTTCAACCTTCAGTTTAACCTCGCTTTCGGCCATTCTAACCTGAAGTGTCTTAACCTCGGTGCCGAGTTCAGCGAGCCTGTTGCCATTCTCGATCCGGCCACCAACATAAAGCGGCTGGGCTACCATCAGATTGCCGAATATCCCCTTCTTTAGCATCCCTATCGATGATCCGGGGAGGTACGCGAACTGTGTGGGGTTCAGAAGGTTAATCGGATTACCGTCATATACTGGGAGGTTACCGCCCGAGGATTCCATCTCGAAGAGTGGATCGATCGACCTGAACGCCTGAAGACCCGCCGACACTTCAGGGAAATATTTTGTGTAAGCCGACTCTTTCACCTTCTTCGCGGCCTCGGTTTCAAGGTTGCTGTTTCTGATCTCCACATTGTTCTTCACCGCGAGGCTTATGCTCTCCTCGAGTGAGAGGAATTTCTGTGCGGGCACCTGAAGTGTTGCACCCGCCAAAAGCATCATTATCACAAGCTTCTTTTTCATCGCGCGACCACCTCCTCACGGTGTTTGTCTTCGTGTCTTTCGACATAATAATAAAGCACGGGGAGCAGGAATAAACTCAGGATCATCCCGAAGATGAGACCAAAGCAGATCACCGAACCCAATGGTCCCCAAAGTGACGAACCGCTCATCACCATCGGTACCACACCTACAGCCGCCGCGGCCGAGGTGAGAAATATCGGCCTCATTCTCCGCTTTGCGGCAGCGACCGCCGCTTCGTAAACAGTGATATGCTTCTGTTTCCGCAGGTCTTCGGCATATCCAACAAGTATAATTCCATTTCTGACTACAATCCCCATCAGACCGATCAGGCCAATGAACGCTGTAACGCTGAATGGATAGTTCATCACCCAAACACCGAATGCCGCGCCGAACACACTGAGGGGCATTGTAAGCATTATGGCGATGCTCTTGCCGGTCTTCCTGAATTTTAAGAGAAGAATCAGGAACGAGAGGATGATGCTGGTAACCATCGAGTAACCCAGAGGTGTAAGTTGCTCGCCGCTCATGGCATATTCACCACCATAACTCATAGAAACCCCCTCGGGGAGAGCAATCTTATCAACTTTACCCCGTAGTTGCCTGAAGATCTTATCGGCGAGGAGACCTCTCTCAACATCAACCCTCACTGTTATGGTCCGTACACCGTTTCGCCGGGCGATCGTTCCCTCGTTCCACGCGGGACGGGCATCTGCGAGCTGCCTTAACGGGACCGAAGTTACCACAAACGGTGCCGTAACACTCATGTTCATTATCTCATCGACGCTTCTTTTTACTTTTTTATCCACAAGCATCGTAACATTAACTGGGTAATCACCTTCCCATACGGTCGAGACGGGGAAGCCTTCTGTACCGGTCATTATCGAGTAAGCAAGCATCGATGATGAATACCCTAAGCGGCTTATCTCGTCACTTTTCAGGTTAAGGTTTACTGCCTGAACGGGGTTTTCGAAGTCGGTTCTGATCCATGAAGCACCTTCGCAAGTCCGAGCCAGAGCCATTACCTCATCAGCAACTTTTTTTATGGTCCGGATGCTGTCGCCTGAAATCCTCACTTCAACGGGCGCTCGCTCGGGCATGAAGTCGAGCTGCTTCCACTTGATGTTCGCCTCGGGCCACTTGTTCGAGTATTTCACGCTGTACTCATCGAGTATTTGAAGTGTCGCCTCATTCGATTCAGTGATAACCAGAAATTGTCCGTAATTCTTCGAGGGGAAGTTTGGAGCATAAATGGTGTGGAACCTTGGTGAGCTGGTACCGACGAAGGCACTCACACTTACCACCCTCTTATCCTTTAGGAATATCTTCTCGAGTTCCGTCATCACCTTGTCGGTCTGATCAAGAGAGTAACCTTCAGGGAGGTAGATCTCGGCGGCGAACTGATTTCTGTCGATCCTCGGGAACGACTCCTGCGGCGTGATCGCGAGGATCACTAAACCAAGAAGGAATGACGCCGCACCGATAGCCACAACTGTCTTTTTGTGTTGGAAACTCCAGTCGAGCCCGTGTTCGTACCACTTCTGAATCCAGCCGAGGAACTTCGCTTTCTGACCCTGACTTTCGTGCGCGATGCCATGTTTGATGAGGAAGAAACTCATCACCGGTACAAGAATCGCCGCTGTGCCAAGCGAGACCAGAAGCGCGATAGTTACCGTAAGGGGCAGTGAACCTACGAAATCCCTTCCAACACCGGTCATGAATATCACCATCGGCGCGAAGAATGAAATAATGATCATCGTGGCGAGGAAGACCGAGCCGAAGAGGTCGACCACACTTCTTGTTGCCGCGTCCCAGGGGGTCATCCCAAGATCGAGTTCCTCGACATAGTTGTCGATGATCACGATAGCGTTGTCAACCACCATTCCGAGCACGATTATCAGTCCCGCGAGCGACACGGTCTGCAGGTCAACCCCGAAAGCCCAGAGAATACCGATCGTGATCATGATAGAAAGTGGAATCGTGGAAGCCGCGACAAACGCGACTCGCCTCGGAAGGAGAACAATGGTAACCAGGATGACCGAGACTATCGCTATCAAAAACTCTTTCAGAAAATTGGTGATCGCCCCTGAAACAGCATCCGGCAGACTTGAGATAACCGTGATGTTAACATCGGGAGGAAGGTTGTTCTTCATCTTCTCTATCTCAACAGCCACATCTTCACCGAACGAGACGATGTTGTTTCCCGGCTGCATCTCCAGCGAAACGATGAGGCACTTCTTCCCGTTTGTGCGGATGTACGATGAGGGGGTTGCGTACTCCCGTTCTATCCGCGCGAAATCCTTCAACCGGAGCGTGGCGCCATCAGGACCCGCGTAAACAATCTGATTTGCGATATCACTTTCCGTCTTGTAGGTCAGCGGGATGTGAACGGGCGATACGGTGGTTCCGTTATCAATCGATCCTGAATATGCGACCATACCTCCACCCCGCAGATTGGCAAGAACCATTAGTGGTTTGATGCCGTAGCTGTTCAGCTTCGCGTCATCGAGATAGATACTCACCTGCTCCTGCTGCATTCCGTACCTTTTAACCCTCGAAACCGCGGGAATTTTCCGCACCTCATCTTCAAATTGCTTGATGAAACCTTCAAGGTCACGGTAGGTTTTAGTGTCTGATTCGATCGAAAGAAGTATCGCCGAGGTGTTGCCAAAATCGTTATCCGCGGTTACGGAAAGCACCCCCGCCGGAAGCTGCCCCTTCATTTCATTCAGTCCGTGGCGGAGCTTTGCCCAGAATGCATCAGGGTTCTTTTCATTCTCGTCAACTTCAACATAGATCACCATCAGATTCTCTTTTGAGATCGAGTGGGTTTTCGATTTTTTCACCGATTCGTAGCTAAAAAGGTAACTTTCCACCTTTTTGGTGAGCTGCTCCTCAACCTGTTCAGCGCTTGCCCCGGGGTAGATACCGATCACAATTCCCTGCCTTATAGTGAACTGCGGGAACTCGTCGCGCGGCATCATTATGAGCGCGACCACGCCGAAAGCCACCAGCACGAAGGTGGTAACGGCAATCATCTGTTTATGCCCGAGGAGTGTCTCGAGCAGTTTTAAATCTCTTTTCACTTCTCCCTCGTCCCGGTGTTGCTATCGTTAACAACTTTAATTACCATGCCGTCGGCAAGTTTCGAAATACCGGAGACGATAACCATGTCGTTAGCGGTTAAACCACCTGCCACTTCGATACCACTCTTCCGCAGGGCGCCGGTTTCAACAAATCTCTTCACGGCTTTGCCGTTTTGCGCGATATAAACGAAGGTTTTCTGCTGCGCGTCGGTAGAGATCGCGCTCGTGGGGATTATAAAACCTGTCCGCTCTGCCCCGTCATCAAGTACCACGCTGCAAACCATACCCGGTTTCAGGTCTTTGTTTTTGTTTATCAGACCGATTTTCACTTTGTAGGTGTGAGCGAGGTAGTCGGCCATCACGCCGATCTCCTCGACACTTCCGGTGAATTCCTCATCGTTAAGCGCGGAAATTCTTACTTTAGCCTTCAGCCCCTTTTTAACCTTGCTGATCTCATTTTCAGGTACGGGTATCTTCGCGAAAACCTTGCTGATCTCAACGATAGTGATCGAAGTGAGGTTAGGCATCGCTGTCATTCCGGGATCAATCGACCGGGTGCCGACATATCCCGAAACGGGTGATATCAGCCTGCTGTCAGTGATGTTTTTCTTCACGAGAGCGGTTGCCGACTTTGCCTGCATCAGTCCGGTTTGAGCCTCGATATACTTTATCTCCGGCAGGTTACCGTTCTTGTACATCGGTTCAAGGCGCTTCATGGCATCTTCCGCCTGTTTAAGAGTGGCAAGTGCCATCTCGTACGCGAGCTGGTAGCTTTCGCTGTTAAGTTCAGCAACAACCTGACCGCGGCTGACGAAATCACCTTCGGATACATAAACCTTGGTAACCGTTCCCACCACGGGGAAACTCAGCGGTGTCGATTTCGACTCCTCGATGGTTCCGCTGTAAGCAAAAACCTCGAGATCGCCCGTCTCAACAACCTTTTGTACTGATACACTGACCGGCTGTCTCTCTTTTTTCTTCTCTTCAGAACAGCCTGCAACCATAACCGCCGCCATTAGCAGTAGAATTGTGGCGGATGTAGCACTCTTTTTCATTTTCATATCTTGTTTCTTTAGAATATAATCGTTTTTTGGTCGAAAATTTTTCAAAAAAAGTCCCCTGTCCCGCTAATTCGGGGAAAGGGGCTAAACTTGTCACTCTCTAACGGGGTAGCAAACCCTTCAAAAAGAGGTTGTTGACACTTTCGATGTAAGGATCAAGATCTTCCTGTTCCTCTTGTACAAGCAACTCCATTATCAAACCGCGAAGCATAAGCACCACCACTCTCGAGGTCATGCCGGCGGCATGGGTATCAACCTGCCGGAACTCACCCCTCTCGATGCCGTAGGCTATAAGATTTCGCACGAAGCGGTCTTCCTGCTCGGCGTAGTAATTCCGGATCTGATCGATGATCTTCATGTTCTCCCTGAATTCACCCATTATGATCGTGTAAAATTTCGTGCGTGACTGTATCTCTTTCAGGATCACGGAGACATAAAGTGAGAGTTTCTCTCCCGCGTTCTCAACTTTATCCATTTCTTCCTGCGCGGCGCGGAGACTGGCGTCAATCTCCTCCTTCGCAATGGCGTGGAATATCTCTTCCTTGCTTTTGAAGTAATAGTAAAGGGTGCTTTTCCCTTTTCCGGCGGCTTTCGCGATATCTTCCATCGTGGCTTTGGCAAGGCCCCACTTCCGGAATACCTGCTTCGCGCCGTCCATTATCGCCCGTTCTACAACATCATCTTTTTCGTTCATGGTCTTTTAGAATATTTTCGTTTTATAGTCGAAAACTTACGGTAAATTTTGGTTCTGTGCAAGTAAAATTTATGCGGGGCTGAAAAAGACCCGGCATAGAGGATAATTAGATGAGTGGCGGGAAATTTCTGCCACTCCTGTTTAAGCGATCATTTACATTTCCAACAGATGCGTCGGGTGAAGTGATAGGTGGCTTGGGCAATTTACAGAATTCGGGGAGATAAACCATAGTTGATGTCCATAACAGATAAATTGCGATCGAACGGGTGTATCGGCTCTCCGGTTATGGTCGCCCCATTTTGATTTGGTTCGAATTATCACGATGTTATAGCCCATCAACAATTCTTTTTGGAGGTTGAAATGTGGCGGATATTTGTGATGGCATTTCTGATTGCTTTTACCTTCACGGGATGTACACCCGGAACTGGTGAGCACATGAAAAATGGAGTCGCGAAGTGTGAAAAAAAAGATCACAAAGGGGCAATAGCGGATTATACTCTGGCGGTTGAAGCGGACCCTGCACTGGATTCAGCATATTTCTACAGGGGGAGGTGCAGGCAGCACCTCGGCGAATACAAAGGGGCAATTCAGGATTTTGAAAAGGCTGCTGAATTGAATCCGAAAAGTTAAAAAGCGTATTTTCACATTGGCTTCTGCCAACTTGAACTCGGGAACAAGCAGGCTGCCCTGGAAAATTATGACAAGGCGATAATTCTTGATCCGAAAGACGCGGTGGCATACTATAACAGGGGTTGCGCGAAAAACGATCTGGGAGATTTCAATGGCTCGTTGCTTGACTGTTCAAAAGCAATCGAACTGAACCCCGGATACGAAGATGCCTACTATAACCGGGGGATCGCCGAATACGAGTTACACGATTATAATAGTGCCTTGACTGATTTCAAAAAAACCATCAACCTGAATCCAAAGGCCGCCGATGCATGGGAGCGAATGGGATCATGCAAACAGCAACTTGATGACCTGACCGGCGCGTGTGACGACTGAACAACGGCCTCCCGGCTTGGCGATAAAAAAGCTCAGGAAAAGATTGAGAATTACTGCCTGGAAAAGAATTAAAGTCAAACCAACGCTGTCTATCAGTTGGTGCTTTTAAAATGAAAAAGCCCCGATGACGGGGCTTTTCGCGGGACCGACGAGACTCGAACTCGCGACCTCCTGCGTGACAGGCAGGCGTTCTAACCAACTGAACTACAATCCCATTACCAAAATCAGAACGATTTGGACTTCAAATATACAACCTTTGGGAATATATTGCAAGTACCAGATCAAAATTTCTTTATTTTTTTGTTCCCCGACTCTTCAAAAATCATCTAATGGCCCCCTGCCTGTCACACAGGAGGTCGTCCCGACGATTTGGGGAGGCTTTTCCATTTTAAAGCATTTCCCTCGCTAATCACATTCCGTCATATTTATGGTTCTTTTCATACACAGTTTTGCTATATTTGCAGAGGAAACGAACCAACTCTACACTATGAACGAAATAATTGAAATCTTTACAAAAAATAATGGCTACGCGCGGATGAAAAACCTCAAACAGGCCGGCATCCACACGCGCAGGATTGCCGCCGCGTGCGAAGAAGGGATTATTGAGAAAATAAAACCCGGTCTCTATAAACTTGTGGATTATCCGTGGGATCAGTACGGCAGTTTTGTAGATGTTTGTAATGCTAACAGTAAAGCAGTGATTTGTCTTCTTTCAGCTGCTTCATATTATGAGTTTACAACTTTCGATCCGCCGGCCGTTTATACCGCGATTCCCCGAAACTCCTTTAAATTCGCGATGATTCATCCTCCGGTAAAACTCTACTACTTCCCGGAGAAACAATACAATTGTGGTATAGAGAACATCCTTACAGATAGCGGGATATTTCGAATCTACAACAGGGAAAAAGTGGTCGTTGATCTCTTTCGTTATAAAGATAAACTTGGTGAGGATGTCGCAATTGAGTCGCTTAAAAACTATCTCAGAGACCGGAAACGAGTTAATATCCCCCGGCTGATAGAATATGCCGGAAAAGGGAAAACAAGGAGAGAACTTGAATCAATTATGAAAGGTATGCTTTCATGAAGAAATCTCAGCCTGTGAAAAACACTGCTGCTTCTGTTACCGACCAAGACTTCTCTCAAGTGATTGACAGAATACACTCTTTTCTTGAACCGGTATTTACGAAACAGAAACGATCATGGGATCCAGTGATGTTCACATGGAAGTAGCATTGCAGAAAAACCGGAGTGAAGCAGGTAGCCATTTTCAGACCTAAAAGGCTGATGGGCAGGCTTTACTGGTATTCCGTGACTCCATTTCATTTGTTTGTTTTTGAAAGTATGCCAAGAAATCTGATAGAATTTTGACTGTTTTCGATAAAATGAACATTCAAGTCAAATAATCGAAATTTTACTACAAAAATTATTGCCAAAAAGAGTTTATTTTTAGAAAATACGACACAAATTTTATAATTTACCTTTTCCGTTTGAAACGGCAAGAAATACCACAATGAGTCCTGTTTCAAAAATACTCGGCAAAAATAGACTTGACGCCGAGAGCCGTAAAGCGATAGTCCGCCTGAACCGTTTCTACCTCTTCCTGAGCAACATCAACGAAGCCATGATAATTTACCGCGACAGGCAGGAACTGCTGAATCAGATATGCAGGATCTCGGTGGTTGATGGTGGTTTTCTCTATTCAAGAATATCACTACTTGATGAAAACGGTAATACATATGTCGCGGCAGAGTACGGCCCGACTCTTGAAGACTGGAGATTACAGATCAGGAACTCGCGATTCGAGGCCTGTACACGGAGAGTGGTTGAAACAAATGAAATTCTCGTTATCAACGATTCATCAGAACTCGAAACCCTCGTTCCTGGTTTATCAGGCAAGCCGGGTGCATGTAAATCGATAGCTTCATTCCCAATTGGAAATGGCGATGGTCTTCGCGGGGTTCTGAGCCTGAACTCCGACGAGCCCGGTTTTTTCAGACAGGTGGAGACAGGGCTGTTAAAGCAGATTGCCGGTAACATAAATGTTGTTCTTAATGGCATGGAGAATGAAGAAAAGAAGTTAGCTGCAGAGAAACTTCTTCGCGAAAGCCAGGAAAGGTATGCCGACCTCTATGAAAATTCCCCCGACATGTTCATTTCCGTCAACCCTGAGACGGCGAGAATCACAGGTTGCAACGAGACCCTCTGCCGGGTGACCGGATACACCAAAGCTGAATTGACCGGCAAGCATTTGATGGAGCTCTACCATCCGGACTCACACGAACAGTTCAAAAGGAATCTCGTCATATTCAAAGAGAAGGGGGCGATCACAAATGCCGAGTTGAAGATAGTTACAAAAAACGGATCAACCCGGGATGTATTACTGAATACATCCGCCGTAAAGGACGAAAACGGGCAGATATTATACAGCCGCTCGGTATGGAGAGATATAACCGAGACAAAGAAGCGCGAAATTGCCGAGAGTAGACTCTGGAGAATTCTCAGGGAGAGCATTAACGAAATTTACATCTTCAACGGAACAACCCTTAAATTTGAATTTGTGAACGAGGGTGCCCTGAACAATCTCGGTTATTCTACTTCCGAGATGAGAGGAATGACTCCGATCGAGATCGAGACCGGAATCAGCAAGGAACAATTCAGATTGAGATTGGAACCTCTCCTGCATGATAATGAATCAAGAGTAATATATGAAACCCGGCACAGGAGAAAAGACGGATCATTCTACGATGCTGAAGTTCACTTACAGTATCTTGCCCACGAGAACGACAAGGTCTTCCTCGCGGCCGTACTTGATATTACGGCCGAAAAGAGGAGGAAGGAAATTGAGCAGCTACGCTACCATATCGCCCGTGCTATAGTTTCAATAGAGAATACAGGCGAGTTACTCACGACGATTCACAACGAGATAAAAAGCTCGGTAAAAGCAGACAATTTTTACGTCGCCATGTATGACGAAAATTCCGGCATGATGAACAAACTGTTGGAAAACGATGAGCAGGGCCCTCACCTGAGTTTGCCCGCGGAAGGAACTCTCTGCGGTTATGTCATTCAGAAAGGGTGTCCCGTGCTGCTCCGGGAGCAAGATATCAAGCAACTGGTGCAGGATAATATCATTGATATGCCGGGGACATCGGCGAAGGCCTGGCTCGGAGTTCCGCTTATACTGGAGGGAAGGGTTAAAGGTGTGATGGTGGCCCAAAACCATGGGGATGAAAACGCTTTTGACAACTCGAGTATAACAATTCTTGAAGTCATGGCTGATGAGTTCAGCCTCTTCAAAGAGAACAAAGAACCGGAATTGCTGGCACGGAAAATATCGAAAGTGATAACTGAGAGCCAGATAATCGTGATGATCACCGATCTCGCAGGCAAGATCAAATATGTTAACCCGGAGTTCACAAATGTTACAGGCTACACATCCGGCGAAGTGACCGGTGAAAGCCCCGCGATCTTAAAATCGGGCAACAAGTCGAAAGCAGAGTACAAGCAGCTTTGGGATACGATCTTATCGGGACAAGACTGGCACGGTGAGTTCCTTAACAAGAAAAAGAACGGTGAACTCTACTGGGAAGAAGCCGTCATATCACCTGTGAAAGACGCCGATGGAAATATCACTAACTTTATCGCGATCAAGGAGGACATCACCGCGAAAAGAATAGCCATGGAAGAGCTTGTCCAGGCAAAGAATCTCGCGGAAGAGATGAGCCGGCTGAAAACAAACTTTCTGGCGAACATGAGTCACGAACTCAGGACTCCGCTGAACGGAATTCTTGGGTTTTCCGAAATACTTGCTGAAGAAGCCATGGACCCTCAGACACGGGATATCGGGGTGATGATTAATAAAAGCGGGAAAAGATTGCTCGAAACTTTGGACCTCATTCTCGACCTTTCAAGAATCGAAGCCGGAAAACTTGATATCAAGTCGGAAGAAATGGATATCATCCGGCTCGCGAACGAGGTTTTGACCCCGTATAAAACGGAAGCTGAACAAAAAGGACTCTTCCTGAAGGCGGACTTGCAACCGGGAATAATGACGTTTATGTCCGACAACAGGCTGCTCTCGGGAATCATCAAAAATCTTGTTGACAACGCCATTAAGTTCACCCGGGATGGTGGAGTGACACTTGAGATCACAGCCGGTAATAACGATTTGGTGCTAACGGTCACCGACACCGGTATTGGTATTCCCCTCGAACAGCGGGAGGTGATCTGGGAAGAGTTCAGGCAGGCAAGCGAAGGGCTCTCACGCAATTTCGAAGGTGCCGGACTGGGGTTAACCCTTACCCGGACTTATGTCAGTAAATTGGGTGGTAAAATAACCCTCGAAAGTAAACCCGGAACGGGTTCCACCTTTACAGTTTCGCTTCCGGTTAAATTTTTAAAGAAAACCGGGGCATATACCACTTCGGGGGAGGGAATATCAGCACCCCACGCGTCACAGGGTACCACTTCAGGCACCACTTCGATACTTCTGGTCGAAGATGACCTTAGCAATATCCAGTTCGTATCTTTCATGTTGTCAGGAGCTTATAATGTGGATACCTGCATGGATGGCAATTCGGCTCTTGAGGCAATCAGCAAGAAGAATTACGATTTAATTCTGATGGATATAAACCTTGGCAGCGGGATGAACGGTCTGGAGGTCACAAAAAAATTAAGACAGTTGCCCGGGTATGAGAAAACCCCCGTGATAGCATTAACCGCCTATGCAGTGGCATTTGACAGGGAAGAACTCCTCGAGGCGGGTTGCAGTCACCTGCTATTAAAACCCTTCTCAAGAAAGGATTTTCTCGAGATTATCAAGACCGCGCTGTCAAACCATTAGCCAAGGACAGGCATCTCTTAGCACTTCGTAAAGTTCCTGGCGCTTGTATGGTTTTACCAGACAGTGCGTGCATCCTGCTTCATGAAAACTAACGCGGTCGCTTTCCATCGCGAATGCCGTGCAGGCGACAACAGGGATATCCTTGTATGCGTCCCGTTTCCTGAGTTCCCTTGTTACATCAATACCATTCATCCCTTTGCCGAGATTTATATCCATTAGAATAACCTGGAACTCG
The DNA here is from genome assembly GCA_964625575.1 of uncultured Ignavibacteriaceae bacterium. GTDB lineage: Bacteria > Bacteroidota > Ignavibacteria > Ignavibacteriales > Ignavibacteriaceae > UTCHB3. The sequence continues at coordinate 49,790 of CAZVBQ010000017.1, forward strand.
ATCTCATCTGCAACTCGAAGTGCAGCCTCCCCGTCACCGGCAAGATGCACCTCAGAAATGTTCCGGAGATAATACTCCGCCACTTCAGCATTCACTTGATCATCTTCAACCACGAGTATCCTGGGTTTTCCCGGGGGAATATTCACAGGAAGTGGTGCCGGCGGTAAAACCGGTTCTGCTTCTGACATTTTCTGAACCGGAAGTTTTATTGTGAATATGGAGCCCTTCCCGGTTATACTTTCAAGTTCGATCATACCACCGCAGGCTTCAACATACTTCCTGACCAATGAGAGCCCCAAACCAACCCCCTCAAAATTTCGTCGCATCCCTTCATGAACCTGGCGAAATTCTTCAAAGATCACCGAGTTCTTTTCAGGGGGTATGCCGGGGCCCGTATCCTTTACAAAAAGAGAGATGTATCGCTGTGAATTGATCAACTCTTCACGGAGTGTGACTTTCACCCCGCCGGTCTCAGTGTATTTTACAGCATTGCTTACGATATTGTTAACTATCACGTCAAACATCGCCCGGTCGAGCGCAGCGGAATTTTCTCCCAGAAGAGAGTTCACCTCAAATGACAGCCCCTTCTTGGCGGCGTGTTCTTTATGATCTTTCAAAAGTGTATCAACACGGGTGGCTACATCGAATTCCACAGGGATCAGTTGTTTGGTTTCAGATTCAAGATTTTTCAGGGTGAGAATCGATTCTATCGTTCCCTTGAGCCGTTGGGCTGAGTCGTACAGATACTTTATGTATTCCTGTTTTTCGTTCGCTTCAACACCATCGATAAGCGCTTCTGAGAAGCCCATTATACCGGCAAGCGGGGTGCGCATCTCATGGCTGAAAAGTGAGAGGAAGTGCGACTTTACCATGTTTGCTTCCTCTGCTTTCTCCTTCGCCAGTTCGAGCTCCCTGGTTCTCTCTTTCACCTTTTCTTCAAGAAGTTCATTCGCTTTTTCCAGTTCCTGCCTGTATACGGCGAGCCCGAGATGGGTGCTGACACGGGAATTTACTTCTTCAATCTGGAAAGGTTTCGTGATATAATCAACGGCGCCACACTGAAACCCTTTCACCTTGTCGGCAAGATCGGAAAGGGCAGTTATGAATATTACAGGTATGTCTTTGGTTTCAGGGTTTGCTTTTATTCGCCGGCACACTTCATAACCATCGATCCCGGGCATCATAATGTCAAGCAGGATCAAAGTGGGGCGGAGCCCCTCGTTGAGCATGTGGAGGGCTCTGTTACCATCGAGTGCCACTTTAACCTTGTAACCCGAAAGTAACTCACCAAGAATGGAGACATTCTCCGGTGTGTCATCAACAACCAGAATAGTTATTTTTTATCTGTCAAAGTCCATTTGATCTCTCCTCAAATTCGGGATTTCTTTCCGTGTCAGCCTCACCGGATGGTGAGAGTGACTGAAAAACGGACTGACTTGTCCAGACCAGTCCGTTCCTAAACAACATCCAAAAGCAATAATTAAATCATTTAACCACTTTGTATACCGAGTCGAGAACGGTTCCATCAACCCAGTTGACGATCGCGACCACATGGTCACGATCGAGTAGCGGTTTCTGTGGCGGTCCACCGACTATCTGATACACTTCATCACGGATCTCCTCGATCTTCCTGACCGGGAGGCCCTTTCCTTCAACCGCTTTAAGCAGGTCTTCCCTTCGCGGATTAATGGCAATTCCCCTCTCGGTAACTATAACATCCACCATCTCGCCGGGGGCACAGATGGTTGTTACTTCGTCGAGAATAACGGGGATCCGGTCTCTGAATGATGGAATGGCAAGGATCGAGCACTTTGCCGCAAGGCAGTTCTGCCAGCCGCCTATTCCATGGAGAAGGAGGCCATCAGAGTGTGAAACCACATTCGCGTTGAAGTTAACATCCACCTCGGTGGCTCCGAGAACCACAGCATCAAGAATCGATGAAAAGTTGCCCTTTCCGTGATAATTGTAGCTTGTGAAGGGTGAAGTGTTAACATGACCGGGGTTTTCCCTCATCGAACGGACACCTTCGAGGTCAAAGGTCTGACCATCAAGAATATAGTCGGTAAGTCCCTCTTCAAGCATCTGAACGAGGTATTTTGTACTTCCACCGCGGATGAAACGGGCTTTTATACCTGTTTCCTTCATTCTTTCTTTCAGGAACATCGCGAAGGCGAGGGCAGTTCCACCGGCACCTGCCTGAAACGAAAATCCGTCTTTCATTATACCTGAAAGTTCGATGAATTTCGCGACATATTCAGCGATCAGAAGTCTGTCGGGCGATTTCGTGATCTCGGTTGTACCGGAGACTATCTTTGATGAATCACCGAGTGAATCAACCTCGACCACAAAGTCGACATTGTTTCCCTGTATCTGCCAGGGAACACACGGGAACGGAACAAGATTATCGGTAACCACGATGGTTCTGTCAGCGTATTCAGAGTCAGCGAGAGCGAACCCGAGCAAACCGCAGGCAGCTTGCCCCGTGACACCATTCGCGTTTCCGAAAGGGTCAGCAGTTGGCGAAGCAATTACCGCGATATCTATATGCACTTCACCATCCTGAACAGCCTGGTATCTTCCGCCGTGTGAGCGGAGAACACCAACACCGTTCATTTTACCGAAAGAGGTGAACTTGCCGAGTGGCCCGTTCATGCTTCCTTCGATGTGGCTGATGGTGCCGTCTTCAAGGTACGGGATCAGGTGCTCATGACACGGGAACGACGCGCTGGGGAACCAGCGGATGTTCTTCACACCCATCTCTTTGATCGTATCGAAGAGGAGGTTCGTCACCACATCGCCATTGCGGAGGTGGTGGTGTGTCGAGACGGTCATCCCGTCTTTCAAACCCGCTTTCTCGAGCGCCGTTCTTAGATTCGGTTGCCTCTTGTCGCCATCGGCCGGGTAATCCGAGCACGAGCGGATCGGCGGTTTAGCCTTGAAACCCTCGGGTTTGTGTTGCCCGACGCCTTTGTAGGGTATCCGTTTCTGTCCGTTAACTTCGGTTGGAACCAACCTTCCGGCGGCATTTTTAATCATTTCCATAGGTCACCATCCAGTCTTTTTCGATCAATCCGTTGAGTATGGCAAGTTCGATCACCCTCTCGGCACGTTTAACCACGGGAGGATCGATCATCTTGCTGCCGAGCGAAACGGCAGCGAGTCCCTTTGCTTTGGCATCTTCGAACGCCAAAACGATCTTCTTCGCTTTCTCAATTTCAGCGGAAGTGGGGGCGAATGCTGTATGTATCGGCTGGATCTGACGGGGGTGTATGCAACCCTTCCCTTCGAAACCGTATGATTTCGACTCAAGGGTCGATTTAACCAATCCATCCATATCACCCACATCGGAGAAGACGGAGTCGATAGCCTGCACGCCGGCTGCCTTGGAGGCGTTAACCACCTGCATCCGTGCCCAGAAGCTCTCGGTTCCTTCAAGTGTTCTTTCCGCGCCGATGTCTGCTGTATAATCTTCCAGACCGATCGCCAATGAACAAACGAACTTCGATGCCGACGCGATCGCGAACGCGTTGATCGCGCCCTTGGCACTCTCGATGATCGGCATGAACCAGATGTCATCTTCGATTCCATGCTTTGCTTTCAGTGCCAGCACTTCCTTTTCAACTGCTATTATCTGATCCGCTTCCTCAACTTTCGGGATGAGGATAAGATTCACCTTGTGTGGTACGACGAACTTGAGGTCTTCCAACCCCATGGGGAGCTGGTTTATCCTCACCATCCGCTCCGCGCCGTAGAAGTTCACGCTTCTTAAAGCATTTCTGACCAGGTGACGGGCGGCGTCCTTTTCGTCGGGGGAAACGCTGTCTTCCAGATCGAGGATCACTCCATCAGGTCCATGAAGACCGGCATTAACGAAGAACTTCGGTTCATTTCCGGGGAGGTAAAGCCTGCTTCTGCGGAGGCGGTTCTTCGGTGTCTGGGGGATGTTCGCATTAAGGAACGGCATCAGATATTCATCAGTTACAGCAGGGTTCATTCTCTTAACGGCGGCTTCAAACCGGGCGGCGATCACAAATGGGAGCGCTCCCGCGTCCTCAATCGTGATGGTCACACCTTCAAGCTTGAAGTGAGCGGCGAGCTCCTCCAGCTGTTTCTTTATCGCCTCACCATACAGCGAACCAACCTTCGATTTTATCAGTAGTGAGTTTTCAGTAGTGAGTAGTGAGGAATTCTCACCACTCGCCACTCGCTTCTCGCTACTGATTTCAATCCAGCAATCCGATCTTATGGCGGTGCCTCTTTTACCGGCACTTCCTTTTAGCAGCAGATGGTCCTCGCCACTCGCTACTCGTGACTCGCTACTCATATCACACAACCAGTTTAGTCATAAATTCCGCGGCGGAGAGTCCGTCACAGTTAAAGATCATCTCTTTTACGGCGTTTCTTCTCGCGGCATCGAGCTTGTCGCCGCTCAGGGCTTCGAACTTGTTGTCGAGGTCTTCCTGTGTCATCGGCTCTCTCGGATCACCTTTCGGGTACTCGAGATACTCGGAGAATTCGCGACCGTCTTTCGTGCGTACAACTGCCTTCGAAGGCTGTTTTGCAGGGAACATCTTTTCGAACTCGAGTGAAGCTTCACCTTTGATCTTGTCGATAACTTCCCAGATCGCGGGGTCTTTCATCTTCACTTCAGAGAATGAATTGGTGGTGATCTTCTTGTCAACTATAGCCGCGGCAATGCAGTATGGCAACGAGTGATCGGCTGTTTCCCTTGATTCCGGACGGTATTTGTGGGGATCAAAAAGAATGTCGCATGCTCTCGCGATGGTGGTAATAACCACTTCATTGATATCGGAGTAGTTCAGGTTGTTCTTGGTCATAACCTTAAGAACAGCGGTGATGTGGGTGTGTGTAAGTGCTTCTGTCGGGAACGCTTTCATGGAGCACTCGAGAATTTTGTACTTTTTACCGAGATCGCCGATAAGTTTGTCCATATCCCAGCCTTCGCCGAAGCATGACATAAAACCTTCTTTCCCTTCGAAAACGGCTTCTGTTCCGGTGTAGCCTTTCTTCGCCATAAGTGCGGCGAAAACACCAGTCTGAACAGCCATCGGATCAACCGTGTTCTTCATCATGGTGAGTTTCCCGGCAGTCGGACAACCGATAGTATGGTTGTGACAACCATTGATGCCGATCGCGTTAACCATCTGATCAACTGTTAAACCCAATACCTTGCCCGCAACGATAGGAGAAACAAACTGTGTAAGTGTGGCGTGGTGCCATTTTCTTTCACGAACACCGGGAACCGCGAATTCGCAAAGTCTCTGCTCAAACTCGTAAGCGAGAACGATAGCCACGATAACATCCTTCATCGAGGCACCTGCTAGTTCACCGGCTGAAAGGGCTGCCGGAATGATGTCAGATGGATGTGAAGGATCTTCCTTCCAGTAGATATCGTTAAAATCCAGCGCGCGGATCATCAATGAGTTGATCAGTGATGTGTTAACCGCGGGAAGTTTTGTGCCGTAACCGATAACGGTGGATTCACCGTTACCGCCCATTTCTTCATAGATCTCACGCATAATCCTTACATCTTTGGTGTTCATCGCGCCATACGCGCAGCCGATTGAATCGTAAAGGTAGCGTTTTACTTCATGTATTACTTCTTTTGGCAGGTCTTCATACTTCAGACCAACCGCGAATTCCGCCATAATTCTTGAAACTGATTTTTCCATTTTGTATCCTTTGGTTAAACCGCAAAGATCGCAGAGACCGCAAAGAAGTGGATTTTATTGTTTACCGCAAAGATCGCAGAGATCGCAAAGAATTTTTTATTCTTCTCTATGCGTACTTTGCGTTCCTTTGCGGTTTACTTAAATCCTTTGCGTACTTTGCGTTCCTTTGCGGTTAATGAATCATAAATTATTCTTAACCCAGTTTTCGAGGCCACCGGCGACGATGAGCTCCTGGGCTGCTTCTCCAACGGCACCGAAGGAGTAGCTCTTTCCTTCCATCACAGCGGTTGAGGTGCTGAAATCAACTTTCAGTTTCAAGCCCGGTTTAACGGATGGTTTTTCTGAGCCGAATCTTGCCTTCAGATCGTTCACCAATTCGGGTACTTCGATCGTGAGGAAGCCGTTGTTGATGGCGTTTCTCTTGTAAGTTTCGCTGAATGAACCGGCGATCAGTAGCGATATGCCGCGATACTTGAGCGCTGTTGCAGCCTGCTCACGCGAGCTACCGGTACCAAAGTTGAATCCGCCGATCATAATGTCGCCGTTCTCCGCGAGTTTCTGGAACTCGGGATCATAGTTTTCCATAGCCACGGCCGCCTGACCCTCGGGGGTAATGTCATCCTGATAAGTGTACTTACCGGGATAGATACCGTCGGTGTTCAGGTTGTCCTGATGACAGAAAATTATATCACCTTCAATTCCCGCCGGGAATCCATCGATGATCTTCACCGCGACAACGTCTTTCGCCTTAGGCGAAGAAGGGTGAAGGGTGAAGGGTGAAGGGTGATCCGCCTGCGGCGGACTGAAGGCTGAAGGCTGAAGACCAGCGTAATCAATATAACCGGAGATGGCGGATTGAGCCACAACGGCGGGGGAAGCAAGATACGCGAACGAATCGGGTGAGCCCATTCTCCCTTTGAAGTTGCGGTTGGTGGCTGAGATGCCTGTTTCACCGGCTTCGAGGAGTCCGGTACCGAGTCCGATACATGGCCCGCAACCCGGTGGCAACGGTGTGGCACCGGCATCCATCAGGATCTGCCAGTCACCCCGTTTTTCGGCTTCAGCCTGCACTTCACTCGAAGCGGCGGCTACATAAAAACCGACACCTTCGGCGATCTTCTTGCCTTTAAGAACGGCTGCAGCCTCGGCGATATCTTCGACGCGACTGTTAACGCACGAAACAAGATAAGCCTTGTTTATCTTGATCTTCTTTTCCTTCACTTCGGAAACCTTGTTCCACACCTTCACTGTGTTCGGACCCGAAATACACGGCTCAACTGCTGCCAGATCGATCTCGATCACCTTTGTGTAGTAAGCATCTTCGTCGGCTTTAAGGTTTGGGATGTCTGCCTGAAGCGCGGCAATGGTTGCATCGTTGATCCTCGGATGAACACCGTTAACGGCATCTGCATCTGAGTTAACGCCCTGGAGCCCACGTTTCTGGATGAATTCAGCGCGCTTCTTCAGCCAGTCGATAGTAACATCATCAACCGGGAAGAGGCCAACAAGGGCACCCCACTCAGTGGTCATGTTAGCTACTGAAAGGCGCTGATCGATCGTAAGATCTTTAACGCCTTCACCGGTGAATTCCACGGCGTGGTTAAGCACTTCATCTTTTGAGAAAAAGCCACACAGGGTGATTATCAGATCTTTACCCGTAACTCCCGGTTTGAAGTTGCCTTTGAGTACAACTTTTGCAACCGGTGGTATCTGCCACCACGTTTTACCGGTTACCCAAATGGCGGCAGCATCGGTTCTAACAACGGGGGTTCCAAGGCAGCCCATTCCACCGTACATGTTGGAGTGACTGTCTGATGCAACCGCGAGCGCGCCGGGGAAAGCATAACCTTCCTCGATCATGATCTGATGCCCGATACCTCTTCCCGCGGGGTAGAAATCAGCTCCCATCGAGCGGGAGAATTCTTCGATCTTGCGGTATTTTTCGAGGTTTTTCTCTGTAGTATCCTGAATGTTGTGGTCGAGGGTGTGTACTACCTGCCTTGGATTGGCAAGTTTCTTGGCGCCGGTCTCTTTAAATTTCGGAATTACCGCGCCTGTATTGTCGTGGGTCATTACATGCTTCGGGTGGATCATAACATAATCACCCGACTGCACCTTGTATCCTTCAGCGTATCCGGATGAATAACGCTGAACGATCTTTTCAACCAGATTTTGAGCCATCACCTACCTCAGGCTTTAAAAGGTTCGAAGCTGACGAAATCGGCGTGGTGCACGATGAGCGACTCAACAGTTCTGTAGCCGAGATCACCCTCTTTCGAGTGTGTGGCTATGATGTGCTGCACTTCGGCCGGAATACCGAAACGGTCGGCAATAGCGAGTCCGCTGAACGGATGTCTAACGAGTTTACCGGCAGGTGAAGTGATGAGCTTGCTGTCTTTCATGTCGTATTCGATCAGTTTACCCACATCGATCAGAATAGCGCCTGAAATCACATGGTCCATGTTGAATTTTATCGAGTCGCCGAAGTTGTTCTTCATGATCTTGGCGATCTCAACCGAAAGTTGCACGGCTGTACGCTTGTGGTTCATGAACGATACATTGCAATCCTTGATCAGCAGTGAAAACGGAATAACATCAAGGTCTTCCGGTGACAGCACGCTGTTCTCTATCGCGTAGATCCAGCATTGCAGGGTTTTCTCTTTCAGCTCAGGATCCTGTATCCAGTCGATCTCCGGCCATATCTTTAAAACTTTCTCTCTCATAGTGCTTTCCATTAAGATGAATGAAACCGCAAAGGCCGCAAAGTTCGCAAAGGTTTAATAGCGAAACGCGGATACACACGGATTAGACGGAGTTTCGCGGATTGCATAAAATCTCCGTGTTAATCCGTTAAATCAGCGTTTATCTGCGTCCTAAATTCCTTTGCGTTCTTTGCGTCCTTTGCGGTGAAAATAACTAAATATACTGAGCGATGGCTTCTGCCATTTCGAGCGTTTTGGTGTTGCCGCCCATGTCGTAGGTTTTGTATTTGCCCTCGGCGATTACGCGCGCGACCGCGTTTTCAACCTTGTCGGCAAGTTCCTGTTCGCCGAGCCACTCGAGCATCATTTTTGCAGCGAGAATTGTAGCGATAGGATTAACCTTGTACTGACCGAAATATTTAGGGGCTGAACCGTGTGTCGGCTCGAAAACGGCAAGTTTGTCGCCGATGTTGCCTGAGCAACCGAAACCGAGACCACCAACCATTTGGGCACAAAGATCGGAGATGATATCACCGAAGAGGTTTGTAGCCACCAGGACATCATAGTTGTGCGGATTCTTGAGCAGCCACATTGTAATGGCGTCAATGTTGGCGTCATCCATCTCAATCTCGGGATACTCTTTCCTTACTTCCTTCGCGATATCGAAGAAGAGACCGTCAGTGGCTCTTACAACATTGGCTTTGTGGATGATGGTAACTTTTTTCCGTTTGTTCTTGCGGGCAAACTCGAAAGCTGCTCTGATGATCTTCTCTGAGCCTTTCTTCGTGTTAATCTTGCAGTTGATCGCGTATTCTTCGGCACCAAGTCCCGCGAAGACATTGAAAGGTTTAGAGTGTTTAGCGAGCACTTCCGCCACTTCCTGAGGAACGGGAGCAAACTCAACACCGCAATAAAGGTCTTCGGTGTTCTCACGGAAAACGACAAGATCGATGTTTTCTTTGTAGTTAAGCGGGTTGCCTTTGTAGCCTTTGGTCGGGCGGAGGCAAGTGTAGAGGTCGAACATCTGGCGCATTCTTACGATCGGTGATCTGTAGATGAGTCCCTTTCCCTGAAGTTCAGGGATCAGTTCGGCTTCTGAATCTTTTTTAGGTTTTGAAGTGATGGCACCAAACATGGCGGCATCAACGTTTTTCAGCAGGTCAATTGTTCTTTGCGGCAACGCGTCGGCTTCAGTTCTCCAGAACTCCCAACCGATGTCACCGTGAATATACTCCGCGTCAAGTCCGGTCTTGTCAAGAACGATCTTTGCGGCTTCAAGTACTTCAATGCCTATACCGTCACCGGGCAACCAGGCGATCTTGTATTTAGCCATTATCTCTCCGTATGTATTTTGTGTTTTTTAGATCCGGTTCCTTCTTGTCAAACTTAAAATGTAACATTTGTTACATTTTTCAACAAAAAAGAAATATATTTTACTTCATAAAATTAGAAAGATTCAAATCAATAGTCAAGAAGAATCTTTTGAATTCAACCATATAATTCTAAGCGTGATCCCCGGTGTTTCACGGTCAGGGATCACGCTTTGAATCACAAATTTATCTTCGCCTTTAGGTCGTCATAAAACTCAGCAGAATACCCGCCGCCACCGCGCTTCCGATCACCCCGGCAACGTTAGGTGCCATGGCGTGCATCAGAAGGTGGTTGGTCTTGTCATACTCCAGACCGATTATCTGCGAAACCCTCGCGCTATCGGGTACGGCGGAAACACCCGCGTTACCGATCAACGGATTGATCTTTTCACCCGGTTTCAGGAAGAGGTTCATGATCTTCGCGAACCCTACTCCACCGGCTGTGGCAACGATGAACGAGACCGCTCCAAGCACAAAGATCAGTACCGACTGTGGTGTCAGGAACGTGGTCGCTTGTGTTGACGCGCCTACTGTAAGTCCGAGAATGATTGTTACAATATCGATCAATGGTCTCGCCGCGGTGTCAGCCAGTCGCTTTGTCACGCCGCTTTCTTTCAAAATATTTCCAAAGAAAAGGGTACCAAGAAGCGGCAACGCGCTCGGTGAAATGAAGGTTGTAAGAAGAAGCCCAATTATCGGGAACATGATCTTCTCTGTTTTCGAAACCGCGCGGGGCGGTTTCATTCTGATAACCCGCTCTTTGTCGCTGGTTAACAGCCTCATCACGGGTGGCTGGATCAGGGGAACCAGAGCCATGTAAGAGTATGCCGAAATTGCAATAGCGCCTATAAGATGCGGTGCCAGTTTTGATGCCAGGAAGATGGCTGTTGGTCCGTCGGCTCCACCGATGATTCCGATGGAGGCAGCCTCATTCGGAGTAAACCCGAGAGCAATGGCACCAATGAACGTCGCAAAAATGCCCACTTGGGCGGCGGCTCCGAGCAAAATCAGTTTCGGGTTCGAGAGAAGGGTGGAAAAATCAGTCATGGCCCCAATTCCGAGGAAGATAAGGGGCGGGTAAATTCCCTTCAACACACCGAAATAGAGATAATTCATAGTGCTGCCCTGCTCATATATCCCTATTCCCAAACCCGCGTTTTCGAGGAAAGGGATGTTACCGACAATTATTCCGAACCCGATAGGGACGAGCAAAAGTGGTTCATATTCCTTTGAGATGGCGAGATAAATAAAGAGCAGTCCAACGATTATCATAACCACATGACCTATGGTTATGTTCGCGAAGGATGTGTATTCAAAAAACTTGACAAGGGTCTCCATATCAATCCCCTATTACAAGCAAAACATCACCTTCCATTACCGTGTCACCGGGTCTGACTTTTACTTCTTTGATCACACCTTGCTTGTCAGCATCGATCTTGTTTTCCATTTTCATGGCTTCGAGAACGAGCAGCCTGTCACCCAACTTGACTGTGTCACCCTCCTTCACGAAAACTTCAAGAATGGTACCCGGGAGCGGACTTTTGACACCGCCTGATTTCGGAGCAGGTTTGGCGGTTTTTGCCACCTGTTTGTCCACATCAGTCGAGGGAACAGCGCGCTCTCTTACTAATTTAGGCGTGATCGGCTGAGAAAGCTTTTTTTCAATCTCTACTTCGTATTTCGTCCCGTTTACTTCTATTTCGGCAGTGCTTCCCTCCACGCTTTTCACGTTAACATGATAGTCATTGCCATTTATTTTAAAGTTAAATTTTTTCATAGTCTTCCTCTTGGGTTACCAGTTTCTTGGATGATGACGCAGATTGTATATCTTGGAGCTCCATGGTGAATACATTCTCGACACTCTGTTTATGGTAAGGATAGCGTTCTCCTGATCATGATCGGCACTGAAATATTGATACAATGCCATCGCGATCGCTGCATTCACTTCAGCGTTCATCTCTCCATTAGTGGAGGCAGGAGACTTACCGGGGTTGGCTTTGTTTTGCTTTGCCGCAACCTGATGCCTGATCAGTTTACTCGCTCCCGCGAAGGTCAGATAAAGAGCCGTCAGAGCGAAAAAAACAACGCCCATACCTATGACCGTCAGCAGGTAGCTGTTACCATGACCCTTTATGTCAAGACCCCATGTACGGCTGAGGTCGGGCTTCAGAGTGTCACTTTTAATTGATTCCTTTGTGGAATCCACCTTGGCATTGGTGACAGCAGCACTATTCCCCGGGTTACCCGGGGAACCGGTGCCGGTCTGTGGATATGCCAACGCGACCATCATAAACAGCATAATGAGCGCCATTAAAGAACGTTTATTCATGGCTCCTCCTTAGAGCGGTATGTTGGCGTGTTTTTTCGGAGGAAGTGTATCCTTCTTTGTTGCCAGCGATTGTAGCGCCCTGATCACTCTGAATCTTGTGTTTCTTGGCTCTATCACATCATCAAGGTACCCGTATTTCGCGGCTACGTAAGGCGAGGCAAACTTGTTCTTGTATTCCTCTTCCTTCTGTTTTATGAAGGCAACCCTTTCCTTATCGTCGGTAATGGCACCGATCTCTTTGTTATGAAGGATTTCGATGGCACCTTTCGGACCCATAACGGCGATCTCGGCGGTTGGCCACGCGTAGTTAATGTCACCTCTGAGGTGCTTCGAGCCCATTACGTCATACGCGCCACCATAAGCTTTTCTGAGGACAATGGTAACTTTTGGAACTGTGGCTTCACCGTAAGCAAAGAGCAACTTCGCGCCGTGAACGATGATTCCGCCGTATTCCTGCGCTGTTCCGGGCAGGAAGCCCGGCACGTCAACAAATGTAACCACGGGAATGTTGAACGCGTCGCAGAATCTTACGAATCTTGCAGCTTTTCTTGATGAATTGATGTCGAGAACACCGGCGATGTAGTTCGGCTGATTGGCTACAATTCCCACAGGCATGCCGTTGAAACGGGCGAAACCGATAACAATATTAGGCGCGTAATGACGCTGTACTTCTACAAATTCGTTGTAGTCGGTGACGGCGTGAATTACATCCCTGATATCGTAAGGAACGGCAGGATTTTCGGGGATTATGGAGTTAAGATGGTCTTCAAGTCTGTCGATCGGGTCATCACACGGAGCAATTGGGGGATCTTCAAGGTTGTTCTGCGGCAGGAAGCTGAGAAGCTTTCTGATCAGCATGATTCCTTCTTCTTCATCTTCGGCTATAAAGTGGCTTACGCCCGACTTCGAACCGTGAACATAAGCGCCGCCGAGCTGCTCTTCATCAACATCTTCACCGGTAACGGTTTTTACAACCTTCGGACCCGTAACAAACATGTAGCTGGTATCGCGAGACATTAGAATGAAATCAGTAAGAGCGGGTGAATAAACAGCGCCGCCGGCACAAGGACCGAAAATGGCTGATATCTGAGGAATAACACCCGATGCAAGGATGTTCCTTTCGAATATCTCCGCGTAACCGCCGAGTGATTTAACGCCTTCCTGGATACGGGCACCGCCTGAATCGTTAATTCCGATCACTGGCGCGCCGACCTTAAGGGCTTTATCCATCACTTTGCATATCTTTTCAGCGTACATTTCGGAGAGTGAACCGCCGAAAACGGTGAAATCCTGCGAAAACACATAAACGAGCCTGCCATCGATTGTGCCATAACCGGTAACAACACCGTCTGAGAGGTATTGTTGCTGATCGAGTCCGAAATCGATACAACGGTGGGAAACGAACATGTCGAATTCTTCGAAGCTGCCGGGATCGAGGAGCAGATCGATCCTCTCCCTTGCGGTCATTTTACCTTTTCTATGCTGGGCTTCAATTCTTTTCTCTCCACCACCCATGCGGGCTTGCTTGCGGAGGTCCATTAATTCTTTTATTTTCTCTTCCATAACTATATATCCTGGGTTCCGGGTCAGTTTTCAGGGTGTTCGCACAGTTCCGTGAGAACGCCGAGTGTTGATTTGGGATGAAGGAAGGCTATGTTAAGGCCTTCGGCGCCCTTGCGGGGCTGTTTGTCAATTAGTGCAACTCCTTTTTCGGTAGCGTCATCAAGGCATGCCTGCAAACCATCAGCCGCGAAAGCGATATGGTGGATGCCGGGTCCTTTCTTTTCGATGAATTTTGCGACGGGTCCGTCAGGAGAAGTTGATTCGAGGAGCTCTATTTTGGTCTGCCCTATTTGGAAAAAGGCGGTTTTTACTTTTTGATCTGCTACTTCTTCGATCTTGTAGCATTTTAGTCCCAATACACCTTCATAATAGGCAATTGCTTCTTCCATATTGGCAACTGCTATACCGATGTGTTCTATATGTGTTAGATTCATTTTTCTTCCAAAATATAATAAATCGAGTTATAAAACTTCGGTAATTTCTTAGACTAAAACAAATTTTTTTTGAGAACAGTGGTGAGTTTTGAGTGGCGAGTAGTGAGGGGGTGTTGCCCGTTTTGCGTTGCGCGTTGCGCGTTGCGAGCCTCGCGAACTCAGTTTTCCATAATCAGACCGCAAAGAGCTCGAAGGAAAATAAAAAAGGCCACCGTTTCCGGCAGCCTTTTTTTGAAGTGTTAGGTGTGATCCGCCTGTGGCGGAGTGAAGGGTGAAGTAGTCATACATCAAACTTCATTCTTCATACAAAAACTTCACAGTTCATACTTCATACAAAAACTTCACAGTTCACCTCGCCGCGGCGAGTCACAGTTCACACTTACTTAACGAGCACCATCCTCTTCGTTTCAACGAACGAGCCGGAAACAAGGCGGTAGAAGTAAATACCTGATGTCAGTTTTGCAGCATCAAAGGTCACGGTATGTGAACCCGCTTCATTGAAGCCGTTAACCAGTGTCGCGACTTCCTGACCTAATGAGTTATAAACCACTACCGAAACATCACCTGCGACGGGCAAAGCGTAACGGATAACCGTTGAAGGATTGAACGGATTAGGATAATTCTGTGAAAGTGAATAAACATCAGGAACTTCGCTTGCGCCTTTTACTCCGATCGAGGTGACAGGCGAGTTGTTCACATAGATACCGCCGTTTGAAGTGAAAGCGAGGAGCGCGCCATTGGACGGATTGATAACAACAGCCGATACTTCAATTCCTCCCATTCCCATGTAGTTCCAGTTATCATCCTGGCTTTCCATAACGCCTGAAGTGAGGCTGTAAACGCCCTGACCCCAGCCGCTCACGAAAACATGGTTCTGCAGATCGGTTGTTATTGAATAAATGTGTGTTGCCGCGAGTCCGTTGTTTATCGCGTACCAGTTGGCACCGTTGTTTATTGATCTGTAAACACCGCCACCATAAGTACCGGCATAGATCTTGCCGTTGGCGCTCTGACCGAGTGACCAGATGAACGGGTAACTCAACGGGGTCTTATTCCATGTGGCACCATTGTCAACCGACTTGTAAAGACCGGTGTTGAATGTGCCCGCGTAAAGGTCGCCATTAGCGGCAGTGAGCATCGCGGTAACGGCAGCATTTCCGAGTCCGGCTGATACCTGAGTCCAGTTAGCACCATTATCAGTTGACTTGAACACTCCCTCGCCCCATGTACCTGCGTAAACCACCCCATTCTTAAGGGTAAGCCCGCGTACATCCTTGCCCGTGAGATTTGTAGCCGACCAGGTTGTGCCGCTGTTGGTCGATCTGTAAACACCGAGTTCGGTGGATGCAAAGATATTGTTACCCGTGATCTTGATATCCCAGATATAGGCTACATTCATGTCATTGTTGATCCTGTTCCAAGTGGCGCCATTGTCGGTGGATCTGAGTATCTTGCCGCCCCATGTGCCAGCGAGAATGCTGTTTGAATTTTCATACAAGGTGACCCACACCATGTCGGTAAGCCCGGATGGCTGAGAAGGCTGCCAGTTGACATTGCCCGTCTGACCCGGATCACCATAGCCCGCGAGGGTTATCTTCACGCTCGCTTTATTATTGGTGGTGTCAAGATCATTCTGATCGAGGCGCATCACTTCAGCAGAGTTGAGGATATCCCTGGTTACAGGAAGTGTACCGTTGAAATAATTTGTCTGGTTTGGGGCGCAGTTGAACTGACCCGAGCCGTACATTTCGCGGACGATCACCTGTCCGTTTATCACGCCAGAAGGGAACTCAAGATGAGCGCGCGGAGCAAGGATCGACCCGCGTACATCTATGTGTGAGATGTTTAAGTCAAGCGCGTCGCGGAAGTTGTAAAGAACATTGCTGTGAGCCGTTCCGTTGATGATGACATCGCCCGACCATTTAACGCTTGATGAGTCCACATTTATCAGTACCACCGAACCGTTCGGAGCGCTGACAGTGAAATTCGTGCATGAAGAGAGCCTGTTGCCGGAAATGTTGAAAACGTTCAGGAACGGGTTGGTTCCCGAACACTGAATACCGGAGTTCTGAAATGTTATGTTTCCGTTGGTTTGGTATGTACCAAGTGAAGCGGAGAGGGAACGGAGATAAGCGCCCGCGGCAATGAAATTTATCACACTGTCTTTGCGTACTGTACCGTCAATTATTGAAACTTGATCCGTGGGAAGGTTTGAAACGCCACCGTAAACAACGTTTCCGCCCGTAACCAGTCCGCTAACGAAGTGAAGGTTGTTACCCACTATCAGTACATCTTCTGTGCCTCCTGACGCGGGAAGCAGATCACCAAGTGAGTAGCTTGCAAAATACGCGTTTCTGCCCACTGCCACTTTACCTTCAGCATCGGCAGACGGCTGGGTGAGGTCATCAATCGCGAATATATTAAAGTTCTTCGCGGGGCCAAGGTCGAAGGCGGCCTGACTGACCGACTTTATCGAAACCTTCCCCTGAAGTGTTAATGTAGCTGTACCGTTAACCATCAGCGAGGGGATGGTCCAAAGGCCCGTGGCTGTGTCGTATGTTCCCGATGAAACAGCATGCGCCTGATAAACAAGCCCTTGCGGCAACACATCTTTAATAATAAGATTTGACGCGCCTGTGGGTCCGGCGTTGTTGACGCTGATCGTATAGTTAACAAGTTCATTGTCGGAAGGGGTTGCATTATCAACCGTTTTGGTTACTCCGACATTGGAAACCTGAATATTACCGGGGTTGTTGATGATCGGAATATTGGTGTAGCTAATTCCGGTTACGGGGTTCGAAGTGGCATAAAATACCACATCGTTAAAATCCTGATCACCACCTTTCCACCTGAGGATATCTTCAAATGTAAGAACGATGCGACCTGACCCAAGATCGTTGAGTTGAACGTTATGCTGAGCCAGAGCAGGGGTCGGTGCACCGTTCAAGTTTCTGTTCGAGAAAACGAGCCAGTTTCCGCCTGTTACGTTAGGTGACCGGAAACCATCAGCAACAACGAACCATCCGATAACTGTTCCGGGTTGGAAGCGTCCGATTTTAACTTTCATTCCAGGCCTCATGCCTCCACCCGAATTAACTTCTGATGCATTCGGGAATATGAGAGTCATTGTGGCTGCAATATCACTCACTTTCTGCGGAGGAGTGTTAACATTATAGGTGTAGAATCCAAGAGCGTTTTTGTAACCTGCGCCTTCAGAAACAAAAGTTACCCAGACATCCGATTCCTGAATGATATAGAGATTTGTCTGCACCGAATCAGATACGAGGTCGGGGCGCGCTGAAGGGAGATTTCTTGATTCGGGAAGTGTCGAATTGATACGGGTTATCAGATCCTGTCCGACAACATCTGAAACTGCTTCAAGGTAATTTGGCACACCTTCACTGTTCCAGGTACCAAGTGTCTTGTAATTGATCGTCTGGGCTTCAGCCCCGGTGATCAGAAGAACCGTTAGCAAAAGCGTGAATAAATTTTTCATTTTGCGCTCTCCAAATGGATCGAGGTTACATTGTTTATGAAATATTGCAAAAGTCAAAAGTAAATTAAGAAGATAAAATCTTCAATCACGCGCTTTTCGCCACAATCCCGTTTTTTTCCGACAGATCCCCGGTTTCACCCGACAACAATAAAAAAAGGCCACCATTGCCGGTAGCCTTTTTTAAATGTTAGGTGTGAAATGTTAAATGTTATCAAATGTGGTTTTCATACTTCATTCCGCCGCAGGCGGATCATACTTCATACAAAAACTCAACACTCCACCTCCACACTCCAAACTAAATATTAGCCTCTTAACCGGTCGAGGAGATCATTAAGAAGTGTGGCCTCATCGCGGGAGATGTTCTGCATGTGGTTGTAGAACGAGTCTTCATCCCGGTCGATTCTTTCGAGAAGATCGAGCCCTTTCTGAGTGATCGTGATGTCCACTCTTCTACGGTCGTTCTCACAAGTGTGTCTTTCGAGAAGTTCTTTCTCGAGAAGCCTGTCAACGAGGCGTGAGGCATCCGACATTTTATCGAGCATTCTCTCTTTAAGCAGGTTCACGGTGCAGGGGTTTGGGTACTGCCCGCGGAGGATCCTGAGTATGTTATACTGCTGCACGGTAAGCCCGTACTGTTTCATAAGTGGAGAGTGCTTCGACATCAGCCAGTTTGTGGTGTAGATCAGGTTGATCATTACCTTGTGATGCTCACTCTTGAACTTCTTTTGTTTGATCTCTTCTTCTAAACGCATTTATTTCTTTATCAAAACAACTTTAATGTTCAAATCAACTTCATCACCTACTACAACGCCACCGCCGTCGAGGGTTTTATTCCAGTTAACCTTGAAATCCTGTCTGTTGATCTTGCCAGAAAGTGTGAATCCGGCTTTTGTGTTGCCCCAGGGATCTTTCTGAACTCCACCGAAATTACCCTTCAAAACCACGGGCTTGGTAACGTCTTTGATAGTGAGGTTGCCTTTGAGGGTCACTGACTTTCCGGAGATATCGAGGCTGGTGCTCTTGAAAAGAAGATTGGGGTATTTGGCCACATCGAAGAAGTCGGCACTCTTAAGATGCTTGTCGCGACCGTCATCAGCCGTGTAAATGGTTGTGGCATCTATTTGAATATCAACATTGGCGCCTTTGAAATCATCACCTTTCGTTGTGACATTTCCATAAACACTTCCGAATGATCCCTCAACCTCTGATACCATCATATAACCGACAGAAAACCCAACATGGGTGTGGGAACGGTCGAATATCCAGTTGGTCTGGGCGAATGATGAACCTGTAAACAACAGCGCGAGCGCCAAGGCAAGAAATGATCTTTTCATTTCAGAGTCTCCATTATTAGTGGGTTATGTATTTGATTGTTACTTCCAATACATGTTACAACATATAATGTTATTGCATAGTTCCCGTGTTCGCAAGTTTTTTTAGATCATCCAAAAAATCGGCATCATTTATTGAAAGGTCCCTCCTCCAACGCAGGATTCGCGGGAATCTTACTGCTACCCCACACTTGTGACGGGTGGAGGGTTGCACCCCTTCGAAGGCGAGTTCAAACACCAATTTGGGAGTAACCGACCTTACGGGTCCGAACTTTTCAATCGTGTTCTGCTTTACAAACCTGTCCACCTCGTTGATCTCTGCATCGGTCAGCCCGGAGTAAGCCTTCGCGAATGTGACGAGCCTTCCACTATCCCAAAGTGCAAAAGTGTAATCCGTGTAAAGCCCGGCCCTTCTGCCGTGCCCCGCCTGCGCGTAGAGGAGAACAGCATCCACAGTCCACGGTTCCACCTTCCATTTCCACCAATCGCCCCGTTTCCTGCCGGTGGGATAAGACGAATCCAGCCGTTTTAGCATCAGACCCTCAACCAAGCGGTCACGGGCACGATCTCTGGCCGCGGAGAGTTCATCAAAAGAGGGGAAAACCACAAGCGGACTTAAGACAATATTTTCAGATTGTTTTGTTGTAACCACCTCTTCGAGTACATGTCTTCTTTCTCGAAGGGGCAACTCACGCAGGTCTTTCAAACCAAATTCAATGATATCAAAAGCGATCAGACTGACCGGGTACTCCTTCATCAATTTGGCGGTCACTTTTTTCCTGCCGATCCTCTTCTGCATCTCAGCAAACGGACGGGGCACACCACCGGAGAGTACGAGCAACTCACCATCCAGCACCGTTCCATCAGGAAGTGCTGCCGCCGCCGCGACAATCTCGGGGAACTGATCATTTATGATCTCCTCACCACGCGACCAGAGAAAAACCTCCCCCTCCCTTTTGATCACCTGCGCCCTGATACCGTCATACTTCCACTCGGCGAGCCACTCCCCCGGCCGAACCACTTCCCCCACCGGCAGCTCCGGAGATAATGGATGCGCGAGCGCGAAAGGGTAAGGCGTGCTGATATCAGTTCGGGTGGTTTCGGGAGAGATCAGTGATCTGTAGAAAGCGACTGTTGGCTGCCACTTCCCCATTAACCGGTGAGTGAGAATTTTCGCGTCGATACCTGTGGCAAGCGAGAGGGCGTTTACCACACTGGTTGCTGAGACCCCGACCCGGAAACCGCCCGAAATAAGCTTGTTGAACACGAAGTTTTCATCCCTGCCCAGAGCCTTCCAGGTGGAGATCAGTAACTTTTTCTGCTCTTCGGGCGCCATTCCTCGAAGAGGGTGGATCACATTTTCGATCCAGTGAGTGAGGGTTTTTTCTTCATTTTCTCCTTGGCCTCTTACTAAGAGTGCTATTGTTTCGGCAAGATCGCCTGTGTTTTCGTAGCATTCTTCAAACAGCCAGAGAGGGATATCCGCCGCCTCTGCTCCCCAGGCGCGTAGATCTGTGATCTTCACACTCCTTCTGGGACGGTTACCGGAAAGGAACGCGATAACGTTTATTATGTCTGATTCCGGTGCCGACTTGAAATAATCAACCAATGCCTCGAGTTTCTCATTCGTGCCTTCTGCTTCCTCCAACCTGCGGAAAAGTGAAGCGAACTGCTTCATTCCGCCTCCCCTCGCGCCATACCCGTATTACCTGTGAAAGCTGTCTCAAGGGGTTCAGCATCATAACCTTTTTCAGACAGATAGCGGGTGAACTGTCCCGAGAAACCATGAGTTGCCAGTATCTTTTCAGCGCCTGTATCTTCCACCGCTTTAAGGAGGCCTTTCCAGTCGGCGTGATCCGAGAGAACGAATCCCCTTCCGATGTTGCCCATTCTTCTTCTGCCTCTGACCATCATCCACCCCGACGCGAAACCGGTGGAGAACTCGCCAAGCCTGCCAAGCCAGGCTTCTGCCGTTGCCGATTGGGGCGCGATGATCATCGCTCCTGCGGAATCGAGTTTTTCGATCCCCTTCTCGAGGTATTTTGCTTCGGGAAGCGGAACGCCCGCGACTTTGTAACAGGCGTTCATCTGATCGACTGAGCCATGTACATAAACGGGAGCAATCGATGTTTCGAGTCCCGAGATTATCCGCTGTGCTTTACCGAGTGAATACGCGTAAAGAAGTGATGAGCGACCCTCAGACTTGTTCTTCGCCCACCAAGCGTTGATCTGAGCATGTATCGTGGCGGGGTCATCCCAGTCGTATATCGGCAATCCAAAAGTTGATTCAGTAATAAAAGTATCGCATTTTACAGGCTCGAAAGGGGTACATGTTGGGTTTGAAGTGGTGCCGAAATCCCCCGTGAATACGGTGACGCTTCCTTTGTGTTCAACCTGTATCTGTGCCGAGCCCAGCAGATGCCCCGCCGGAAAGAGGGTCACTTTTACACGGTTTATGGTTATCGTTTCACCATACTCCGCGGTCTGGAGGTTGATGTCACTCCCCAGCCGGGTTCTGAGTATCGCATCAGAATCATGGTGCGCGAGGAATTTCTTCGCCACACGCCGGGCGTGATCACTGTGTCCGTGCGATATCACCGCGCGGTCAACATAGCCATGAGGATCAACGTAAAAATCCCCCGCGGGGCAGTAAAGACCTTTTGGTGTAGTGATGAGTAGGGAATGCGCCATTTTTCGATCTGATTTTAAACTGCAAAGATCGCACTTGTCCCTTTGGGAAAGTTCGCAAAGAAGGTTATATTTTGGGTGTTGAAAACAAACCTGCCGCCTTTGGAGCTTTCTTCGGTTGCGCGCCTGGTTTACGATATTGTTGATCGTGTCTGACTTTGAAAACCTCTGAGAAATCTATCCCGAAAATTGAAGATATTTCCGCAAGGGTTTTGAGCGTGAAATTGTGTCCGCCCCCAAACCAGTTAGAGACCTGAGTCTCGCTTTTCCCAAGTCGACGGGCAAACTCTCTTTTGGTCATCTGATTCGCACGCAGAAATTCTGAGATTTTCCTTCCGATCAATATAGACATATCGACCATCAGTTCAGTTTCGCGGGGGATATCCCGGGTTTTCTCTTCCAAAAAATTCTTCTCAGTTTTCATCGCTTAGCTCGTTGTGTATTTCTTCCATATTTATGATATCACCATTTGAGTCGAAGTCAAGAATAATTTCTTTATCACAAATCGTCGCGATACTGACCTCAAGTTCTTTAACCAAGAAGGAGATACTTTTCAACATCTTGACTTTTCTATATAAAATTTGATCGTCCTGATACGTTCTGGTTCGTTTAACGCCACCTCCGGCAAGGGCAATCTTGTGTCGTGACTCGTAAAAGAGGTAAAACCTGTACATATCTGTATTGTTCAACGCGAAAATCGATTCACGCCCGGTATTTCCCTCACTCTTAAAGTCGAATGCATCGAAACCGAATTTTTCGATCATTCTCTTGAGGCGCAATGCCAACATTTGCAACATTTTCTCGCCAAACAGTAGATTATATTCGCGCAAAGCGATTTCGAGTTCGGATTTATCCTTGGTAACGTCCTGTAAACTGTAAACGGAACCGCCTCTACCGGACTGGTACAAAACAATTTTAAACTTCATTTATAAGTTAAGTTTTTTTGAGCAATTAATTTTGCGAAAATTACATCATTTGTTGGAAATAAAAAACTTTCTTGACAAACGTGATACATTCTTCCTTCGCGCTCTTTGCGGTTTCAATTCTTACACCCTTTTGTGGCTTTGTGGTTAACCTGACCCTGATTATTTTTGAAAGCTAATATTAATTCGATCTTCAACAAAATTTGACAGAAATGAAAAACGCGAAATTCCTCATCCTTTTTATCGTTCTTTACCTTACACCGCTGTTCTCTCAGGGAGAGGGCGGCACGGTTTATGTCGCATCATACAATGTGGAAAACCTTTTCGACACGATAAACGACCCCACGATAGACGACGAGCAGTTTCTACCTTCCGACAGTTCGAAGTGGGACACGGAAAAATACACAACCAAACTGAAGCACCTCGCGCAGGTGATCGACTCAATGAACAGCGGATGGGGTCCCGACATCCTCGGACTTGTGGAAATCGAAAACCGTGCTGTGGTTGAGGAACTTGTGGCACTCATAAAGAACGGGAAGAATTACGGCATCGTCCATTTCGATTCCCCTGACGGAAGAGGGGTCGACTGCGCGATGATCTATAACAAGCAATACTTCAAACTCGCGAAAGCCGATACAGCGATTGTCACGCTTCCGAACAATTGGCCCACCCGCTCTATCCTCCATGCGACGATGCTTAGTCCCAAAGGGATCGAATATCACTTCTTTGTGAACCATTGGCCATCGAGAAGGGGCGGGCAAGACAAGTCTGAAGCCAACAGGGCTGCCGCGGCTGCCAGACTGCGAGTTGAAGTTGACAAGCTTTTCGCCAACGACCCCAATACGAACATCATAATTATGGGCGACTTCAACGACGAACCCACCGACAAGTCGATCACCCAGGTGCTTAAAGCGGCTCCTGTGATCTGTGACTTTGCCGGACACTTCCCTGCGAACGAGATATATAACCTCAGCCTCGAGAAAAAAATCGCCGGTGAGGGTTCCTACAAGTTCCAGGGAACCTGGAACATGATCGACCAGATGCTGGTTTCAGGCAACGTTTTAAAGACCAATTTCATTTGCGGATCATTCGCTATTTTCAATCCTGAGTTCATGAAACAAAAGGGTGGCGGAAAATATGAAGGCGCGTCACTTCCAACATTCGGAGGCAAGAGGTATTTCGGCGGTTACAGCGATCACTTCCCGATATACGCCATTTTCAAGCTTTTCTGACATGCACAAAGACATCAACGAGCTCCTCGCCCTGTTTCAGGGTCCGAAAGGGGAGAACAGTGAGCTATTCAAGCAGCTTCTTTTGAAGGTGGTTGACAGCCACAACAGCCTCCGGGCGTCATCTTATAAAGAGGACGAAAGTCTTCTGGCGGGTCCGGTTTCGAGTGAAAAACTTGAGAAAGAGTTGGAGAAATTCCTGGAAATGATGGGGGAAAATCTCCCCTATTTCCACCCTCGGTACTCTGCACAGATGCTTAAAGACCCGACAATTCCTTCGATTCTCGGTTACCTCGCTTTCATCATGTCGAACCCCAACAACCACGCGTGGGAGGGGGGACCCGTGACCACTCAGATGGAGCTGGATGTTGTTGACACGCTCCTGAAGATGTGCGGTTTCACCACCGGCTGGGGGCATCTTGCAAGCGGTGGCTCGCTCGCGAATCAGGAAGCACTGTGGGCTGCCCGCGATTACTACGGGAACGGAACGGTTTTCTTTTCGGAAGTGTCGCACTATTCGTGGAAAAGGATATGTAAAATTCTGGCGATCGACTCGTTCGAAGAAGTCCCGGTTGACGGGAACTTCCGCATGATCCCCAATGCCCTTGAAGACGCGGTTAATAGATCTGCGAAACCTTTGATGGTTATCGCGAACTTTGGCTCGACTGGCGCGGGCACAGCCGATGATCTGGCAGCAATTCTTGAACTGAAGAAAAAATACAATTTCCACCTCCACATCGACGCGGCTTACGGTGGCTTCTTCCGTGCCTGCGTTTTGGATGATAATTTTGAACTTCTGCCATTCGATCCGGCAGGAAATCTATCCAGACATTCTTACGATCAATTGAAGCTTTTTTCTGAGGCGGATTCAATAACTATCGACCCCCACAAACAGGGATTCATGCAATATGGCGCGGGCGCGGTTATCTACAAAGATGAGGCACTGCGTGAGCCGCTTTCGAACACGGCACCGTACACGTACCACAAGACCGACAAGCCCAATATCGGGATGTTCTCGCTTGAGGGGTCACGCCCCGGAGCGATGGCTGCAGCGTGCTACCTGACATACAAAGTGATCCCCCCGGTCGCATCCGGATTGGGAAGATTGCTCGATCTCTCACTTGCTTCCGCTAAGAAATTTTACGAATTGATCGAAAACTCAGAAAATTACCGGAACTTCAATAATCCCGATCTCGATATCTGTACTTTCTACGTAAAAGGCGACACCGCGGAAGAGATCAACAGAAGATCGTTAGGCGTCTATCAGAATCTTTCCGTCGAAAACCCGGACGCTGAATTCATCATCTCGAAGTTCGTCACCGGTCCCGAAATCGCTGCCCGGGCAATTCCCGGTCTCAAAAACCCGAACAATGAAAACTTCTCCGCCCTCCGCTCCGTTTTCATGAAGCACTGGAACGCCTTGGATGATTTCAGGTATGTGAGGATGCTGGCGGAAACGCTGGAGCGCACGGCTGAAGGATGAGGGATGAAGGATGAGGGATGAAGGATGAAAAGTCGAATTCTTGAAGAGAAAAGTTTTGCTGCTTCAGTAGCGATTGTAAAATTTTCGAAGGTCTTGTTCGGACGAAATGAGTATGACCTTGGCAGGCAATTACTCCGGTCAGGTACAGGTGTAGGAGCCAATATCCGGGAGGCCAGCAGAGCTGAGTCCGACTTGGATTTTATACACAAACTGGCAATCGCCCAAAAAGAGTGTGAGGAAACACTCTATTGGCTGGAACTTCTTCAAGCATCAGAAATAATCAGTAAGCAAGAATTCGAATTGCACTACCCATTATATGATGAAATCATGAAATTGCTCGTTTATTCGATCGTAAAAGTCAAAAACCGAAAATTGTAATTTCAGCCTTCAGCCTTCAGCCTTCAGCCTTCAGCCCTCAGCCCTCAGCCCTCAGCCCTCAGCCCTCAGCCCTCAGCCCTCAGC
>CAZVBQ010000018.1:0-70626 GCA_964625575.1 uncultured Ignavibacteriaceae bacterium
GGTTCACGTGAGGATTCATTATGAATGAGGTTTTAGAGAAAAATAACGATTAACAATTAAATGCGTTTTAATAGCGGAGGTATGCTATGAAAAAGGTTTTTACCCTTTTATTATTTTTAGGGATAAGTGTGTTTGGGCAGCCTTATCTTGTTGGTGATCAAACAAGTTGGGCTTTTTCTCTAAGAGCATCTACAAAAACTCACCTTGGAGGCAAAGATGTCACTTCATTTAGTGGAATCACTTTTGCAAAGCCAACTCAAGGGAACCAGTTTAAGATAACAGCTGCTGCTGATTACGTTAATCAGTGGTCTGGAGGGTATTGGCTTCCAGGTAATGTCGGTGTAGACCGCGTTTGGACCATACCAAAAAATGGAGGTAACGCACAGTGGGATGGCGATTTGTATTCATCTTTGAAAGCGTATGTCCATTTAAACATATTTATGCCGAATACAAGCGTTGATCCATTACAGGTAGGACTGATGACATTATCATCTACACCGGTGGATATAACAAATGTGTCTGATGATAACGATGGCAAGAAACTGTCAGTAAAAGTGACCATCACGATCGATAAAATTAAGAGTACTGAAGAAAATATCTATGTTCGTTACACGAATAATGGTTGGGCGTCATCCTCTTTTGTCCTAGCGACAGGATCTGGAACTACATACGAAGCTACTATTCCAGCACCAGATGTTACTGTTAACACAAAGTATTACGTTCTTACTACCACGGCTACTGCCGGGGGTCAATTAACACATTCTACCGCTGATTTGTTGACAATCGATTACTATAATTGGGGAGGAGATAATCAGTCTCTCCCGGTTGAACTTACCTCTTTCAATGCCACTCATAAAAAAGGCATAGTCGACTTAAAGTGGGAAACAGCAACAGAAATCAACAACAATGGTTTCGAAGTTGAGAGAAAATCAGCATCGGCTGAATGGAGCAAAATCGGTTTTGTTGAAGGACATGGTTCCACTAACTCTCCGAAGTATTACAGTTTCTCTGACAAGCCATCTGGAACAGGAAAGTTCTCGTACAGACTGAAACAGATCGACAATGACGGCTCTTTCGAATACAGTCCAATAGTTGAAGTACTTGTTGACAATCTGCCGAATGGATTCGTCCTTGAGCAGAATTATCCTAATCCGTTCAATCCTGAGACCTCCATCAGGTTTGCACTGAAGCAGGATACCAAGGCTTCACTGAAGGTGTTCAACGCGATGGGTGAGGAAGTTGCCACACTGTTTGACGGTATCGCCGAAGCCGGCAGATACTATGATGTCAAGTTCAGTGGTAATGATCTCGCGTCAGGCTTCTACATCTACAAACTCGTTGCCGGAGAGTATGTTTCGGTTAAGAAGATGCTTTTAATGAAGTAGCGAGTGGTGAGTAGCGAGTAGAGAGGTTCGTTGCCTGTTACCCGTTGCGCGCCTGCCCCTTTGGGGTTACCAATAATGAATTTAAGGCTCCTGAGAAATCGGGAGCCTTTTTTTATATGATCACGAATTAACGGGTTGAAACCGACATGGGATTAAAATCCCATGCGATTGGTTTAAATTGTTGGGCGGGATAACCAATAGCCCGGGAATTCATTCCCGGGAAATAATACGGTGATTCTTTATCGCGGGAGAGGCAAAATCAGAATTATTCAGGCTCCTGAGAAATTGGGAGCCTTTTTTTATATGATCACGAATTAACGGGTTGAAACCGACATGGGATTGAAATCCCATGCTATTGGTTTAAATGGTTGGGCGGGATAACCAATAGCCCGGGAATTCACTCCCGGGAAACAATTGGGTTTGGATGCGTTCATTCCCGGGAAATCTTTTTCATTAATGTTTATGTTTTTTTTCGGAGGGTTCTTGACAAATTGAACTATTTAGTTGTATATTCGTATTAATAAAATAGCATTTATCCATTCCCCCTCACATAAATGCTCCAAAAGCAAATAACGATAAGTTATTGATCTTCTACCGCGGTCTGCGGTGAAATCTTTATTGAAATTTTCAAACCACTAACAAGTGTCCGATGGTGATTGCTATGTCATGCTATAATCGCAACGTAATTCTAATTTTGTTGTTTATTTTGGTGTTTGTGCCGGAGGTAAAGGCTCAGACTTATGTCACCCGGGCGACTGATAACGCCGGAAATTATACAACCTGGGCCAGCGGGAACAATCTTGGTTCGGGGTTCAATGCCTGGGTGTTCACGAACACCGGTACAGGGGGGCAGTTTTTAGGATCAGCTTATGCCACTTCTATTGATGTGAGCTCAAAGTCTTTCGGAGTATACGGTAATCCCGCAGGGGCGAATGTTGGCAAGGCAAAAAGGACATTCTCATCACTAAAAGAGAATGAAAAACTCACCTTCAAGATGTCAACACGATTCAGGAACGGTAACAAGGGTGTCGATATCCTAAGCGGCTCCACGGTACTTTTCAATATTAATATTGGCGGAGACCAGTACACATATGAAAACAAGAGTGGTGGAGGCGCGATAGCATTAAGCATCGCATATTTCCAAGATTTAGCACTGACGATCACACTTATTAAAAAAACGGGAAATTCGATTTATGTCAAAATTGAACCAAACAATGGGCCGACAGCACTTGAATCTGAGTTTACTCTTTCCTCTTCAACGATCGATGGTCTTGAATTTTACGTCGCCGGAACTGACGCGGGAAGTGATAACAATCTCTATTTCAACTCGCTCGAAATTTCTCAGCCTAAATATGTCACTGTCGCTGATGGTGACTGGAACACCCCGGGAACCTGGGGCAGCAGTATCCCCGGTGCAAACTCAATCATAGAAATTAACCATTCGGTCACAGTAAATTCAGCCGTTACAGGGAATACTCTTTCACTCACCATCAATTCAGGTAAATCGCTCACATTTGGGGCGGATGGTTCATTACCCGTTCAGGGTAACTGGACCAACAACGGGACTTTAGACATGACGGCGGGAGGGACAATATCCTTTGGAGGTTCCTCAACCATTACCGTTAGCGGCACAAACATGTTCAATAATGTCAATCTTGGTTGCGGGGTGAATTTTGGCACTTCATCCACCGTGAACGGCACTCTTGCATTGAACGCTGGTGGTTTTGTATCCGTTAACGCTCCAACCTATGGTGCTTCCTCAACACTTCAATATAACAACGATTACCAACTTGCTACTGAGTGGTACGCGAATGTGGCATCAGGACAGGGAGTTCCGCAAAATGTTGTCGTGAACGGCGGGAATGTTTATTACGCCATTGTCGCGAACGTTTACAGGCAATTGAACGGAAACCTGACAATTAACAGCGGGAAAGCTTTTTCCCTCTCTCAAACACCCGGTGGTGATCTCAAAGTTAAAGGAAATCTGGTTAATAGCGGTACACTTCACGCGAACGGACGAAGCGTGGAATTTCTTGGAGGCACGACACAGGAGATTTCCGGAGCAGGGACATTCAATTTCAGCTATTTGAATGTCACCAACAATTCTTCAATTAGTCTTCTTGCCAATATCGGCGTGGGGAACAATATTAATGTTTATACCGGTTCATCGTTTGATTGCGGATCAAGCACAATAACCTTCAGCAGTGGTTCGACCATCACCGGTGGAGCACCATTGACAACAGGTACCGGAACGCTTGTATTTTCAGGCACCGGAACTGTTAACAACTCAACCACAACCTTCAATAATGTTACAATTGCCGGAGGTGTAAACCTTGGCGCGGGTGTTACAGTTAACGGTACACTTCAGATCAATGCCGGTGGATTTTTACAAACCAATTATCCCATCTACGGACCCTCCTCAACTTTGAAGTATAATAGCGGAACCACTTACGGACGCGGATTGGAGTGGTCATCGACATCAGGCGCGGGTTACCCGAACAATGTGCAGATCTCAGGTAATACCACTTTGAATCTTGGTGCCAATTCTGGAACGGGTACCGCAAGACAGATCGCGGGCAGTCTTACAATTGACGCGGGTTCGACGTTTCAGATGGCAGGAACCAATCCGATGACGAAAGAGTTGACAGTGCTTAAAAATGTCTCGAATGCAGGTACCATCATTCTGTCAACTTCGGTTGGCGGTGACCTGTATATTGGTGGTGACCTCGCTAACACAGGGACATACACTCATAACAACAGGCTAACTTCATTAAACGGATCTACCACCCAAACCATTACCGGAACAGTCAATTTCGGGTACTTGACGGTAAATGACGCCAGTCTTACCGGGAACATTTCCGTAGCGAATCTGTTGTCAATCAACGCCTCGAAGACACTCAACTGCAATGACAGAACCATCACGATCAATGGAGGTGGTGCCCTCAACAACTCCGGTACATTCACAGCGGGAACAGGAAAAGTTGTCTTTGGCAGTGGTGGAGTCAGCACTGTCTCGGGCACAGTCACATTCAACAACGTTGATCTTAACGGTGGAGTGGATTTTGGTACCGGTTCAACGATCAACGGGACGCTTCAGATACTTTCCGGAGGCTATGTACAGACCAACGCGGCTACTTACGCCGCCAATTCCACACTCAAATATGCCTCGGGTGGCACATACGACAGGTACACTGAATGGCTCGCGACTTCAGGCAGGGGTAAGCCTTTCAACGTGATCCTTACGAATAACACTACGGTTAATCTGGCAGCCAACAGTGGTACCACCGAAGCAAGAACGATCGACGGAAGTCTTACTATAGATGCCGGTTCGGCGCTAAAAATGCAGGCTCCCGACAATACCGGCATGACGAACACATTGACCATCGGCGTGGATCTGGTGAACAACGGAACCTTGACACTCTCAACCGCGGCCGGAGGTGATCTGATTGTAACGGGTACTTTCTCCCAGAACGGAACGCTTGATTGTAAGGATCGGACAGTTTCAGGAAGCACTTTTGTCCTTGGTTCAGGAGCGACGCTAAAAACAGGATCCGCGACGGGCGTAAACGGTAGCATTCTTTCGACCACCAAATCTTTCAACTCCGGTGCCAATTATGAGTTCAATGGACTGGTTGCTCAGGTCACGGGAACGGATATGCCCGCAACAGTCAATAAACTGATCGTGAACAACTCAAACGGCGTTACTTTGTCACAGACCACCACCTCGAGCACGGAACTCGGTTTGACGACGGGTAAACTTTCAGTAGGGTCGAACACTCTTACGATTGGAAGTGCCGCGACCGTTACCGGCACACCTTCCGCCAGCGCTATGATCGACGCTTCAGGTAATGGCAAGGTCCGGAAACTCTTTACTGCTGACGGGACATTCACTTATCCAATCGGTGACGAGTCAAATTATACCCCGGCAACCCTTGTATTTTCAGGTGCTTCAACTTTCGGAGGTGGCGCGTATGCAGAAGTTACCCTTAAAGCAGAAAAACATCCAGCCAACAATTCGACCAACGATTACCTTAACAGATACTGGAACGTAAACCTTATTGGTATAACGGATTACACATGTGAGGCGACTTTCAAGTATGTTGATGGTGATGTTATCGGTACGGAATCAGCACTTGTTCCGGGATTAAAGCCGGTGGCGCCCCTTGCTGAGGGGTGGTACCAGCGTGGAACCATCAACACAACCGCGAACACTTTCACCGTCAGTTTTACGAATAACACTGCCTTTGATGGGAATACTGCTTTAAGCAGTGCTGATTTCACGTGCGGCGAGGCGACTGCGCTCCCGGTCGAGCTGACTTCCTTCACCGCCAACCTCAGAAACGGCATGGTCGATCTTAAATGGGAAACCGCGACCGAGGTGAATAACCACGGATTTGAGATCGAAAGAATGAGTGCCACTTCAAGCTGGAACAAGATCGGTTTTGTTGAGGGACATGGTTCCTCCAACTCACCGAAGTATTACAGCTTCTCTGACAAACCGGTGGGATCGGGCAAATTCTCTTACCGCCTAAAACAAATTGATAACGACGGTCATTTTGAATACAGCCCCGTGGTTGAAGTGATGGTTGATAACCTTCCGGATGGATACGTCCTGGAGCAGAATTATCCTAATCCTTTCAATCCTGAGACCTCAATAAGATTCGCCCTGAAAGAAGACACCAAAGCCCTGCTGAAGATCTTCAACGCGATGGGTGAGGAAGTTATCACATTGTTTGATGGCATTGCCGAAGCAGGAAGATACTACGATCTGAGATTCGACGGAACAAATCTCTCCTCGGGTTTCTATATCTACAAGCTCGTTGCCGGAGAGCATGTTTCGGTGAAGAAGATGGTTTTGATGAAGTAGCGAGTGGTGAGTAGCGAGGATTGTTACGCGTTGTCCGTTGCGTGTTGCCCGGAATAAATTATGGCTCCTGAGAGATCGGGAGCCTTTTTGTATAAACATGATCATTTGTACGTGGGGTTGAAACCCCACGCTATTGGTTTGATTGCCGGGTTGGAAAACCAATAGTCCGGGAATTTATTCCCGGGGAATTAAATCGATTAAATTTATTATCTTGAATCAATAAATTGAGAACATTATGGAAATACTCGAAAGAATCACCGTCGATCCAAAGATCATGAACGGTGTGCCCTGCATAAGAAATTTGAGGATGCCTGTTGCCACTATTTTAGCAATGCTTGCTGAAGGTATTCAAGAAACTGAGATATTAAAAGAATTTATCTATCTTGAACCCGCTGACATAAAGGCTGCCCTGAAGTTTGCGTCTGAAACTCTTCATCAGAATTAGAAAACTACCACTTCTCCCTCGATAATACCCCGTCAATTTCTTAATTTTACACACTCATTAATTTTTAATAGTTGGCGACAATGACACTCACGGAATTGTTCAGAGGCAGGAAGATCACCTGGAAACAGGAGAGGTTTTTCAGGCAGGAGTACACTCTTTTCGCGGATAATGAGAGGGTGGCGGCAATGCGCTATCCTAAGTTCTTTAGTAACGCGGTTGAGATCGAGATGCTGGGGCATGTTTACGTCGCGTACCAGCCGAAGCTTTTCAGCGGAAGGGTAGAAATGAAAGACCGGGCAACAGGCACGGTGGTTGCCGTTATGCCAAAGGAAAAGCTTCTTAAAGACAGCGAAATGGTGATCAACGGGCAAACCTTCCTCTTTCACCGCACATTCATGGGACAGCGGTTCTCCATTCTTAGTGACACGGGAGCCGTCCTTTTCGAAATAATCAAGAGAAGCTTTTTCAGAACTGAAGCCGACATTAAAGCCGATCCAATTTTCGCCGCTAAAGATGAGTTCCCTTTGCTGGTTGTTTTTGCCTGGTACCAGGTTCTCAGAATCCAGCACCGTCAGGCTGCCGCGGCTTAGAGGTTACTCAATATCGAAGCGGAGCCCCGCAATCAAACGCGGCACATCGGAAATATAGGCTTCAGCGAACCAACCTATCGCTTTCTTCGGAGTTATAGTGCCTTTCATCTCAAGTGTCAATGAGTTGCCCAGCCTGTAGAAATCATCAGTCAATATCCCTCTGAGCCCGATATTATTGTCGGTGTGATTGTAGTAGGCTTTTAATTCCCAATATTTTCTCAAATCCGGATCGAAAAAGGCAAGTGGTGATGTTATGATGGTAAAGCCAAAACTCAGGCTTTTCTGCCGGGTGTTGTAGAGTCCTTCAATCGTAAACTCAAGGTGTTGCTTGTCATCCTTTATCAGGTCGTGTCTGATCTCGCCGCGAACATAGTTCTGATCGTGAAATTTCTCATAGGAAAGTTCGAAAATGGTGCTGAAAATGGAAGCGCTGGTGTACTCAACCTCACAATAATTTGCAATGAACTCCCTGTTGAAAAAATTCGGATTATTAATCTCATTGATACTGCCGAGCGCCACTTCAAAAGTGCCGGCTCCTGTTTTCTGAAAGACCCTGAAACCATCCAGCCAACCGTTGCTGCCGAGACCGGTTGAAGATACAAACCCCTTGATCGAGGGTATTGCGCCGAGCTGCATCCGGAGATCTGAAAATTGTTTTTCAAGATACAATTGCCGGAGGTTCAGATTGAACCGTCTCGATTCACCCTTTACCCTGAAATCTTTCAGTGTTTCCCAGCGTGACTGGAAAGAGCTTCCCGTGGATGTCAATCCGTTGATGGAGACAATTCCCGCCACGTCAATTTCGAACGGAATCCGGAGTGACGCTTGTAGCCGGTTGGCGAATTCACCGAGATCGATAAGGTCGTATCGTGTCTCCCAGATCATCGAAATATCAGTGAGTTTCTGCGCGCCAAGTTGTGAAGCAAAAATGGTGATCAGCAGTAAAAATGCTTTTGTTTTCATGTTTTTCTTGTTTTACAGATAACGCCGCGCGGCGCGGGGGAGTTCATCATGGGCTGCATTTCATGCAATCCGGTGGCGAATAAAATATTTTAACAGGAAATGAAAATTAATTATATTGCAAAACTGTTTAGTTATTTTAGTAAAACAAAAAAACGCGAGAAAAATGAAAAAAGGAATTCATCCTCACTATAGGCCGGTAGTGTTCAAAGACTTTTCGTGTGATTTCGCCATTCTTACGAAATCAACCATAAAAGCTTCTGAAACGATCGTATGGGAAGATGGAAATACTTATCCGCTTGTAAGGCTTGAGATTTCCAGTGGTTCACATCCCTTCTTCACCGGCAAACAGAAACTTCTTGATACCGCAGGTAGAGTAGAGAAGTTTATGAAGAAGTACGCAAAACCAGGGAAATAAGCCCATTAAGGTTTTTGAACGGAAAGGCTGCTCATTTGGGCAGCCTTTTTTCGTTTTTAAAGGGGGTGTCAAGGGCCGAAAGTAAAAACTCTTTCTTTCGAAATACTTATATTGCATTTTTCTTAGAATCTTTTAGTAGAGCATAAAATGCAGATCTGTCTTTTCGAGGATATCTATTACGATCATTTCGAACCAATGATCCTTACGAGGCCAACATACAATTTATTTTGTGGTATCCACACGCTTCGCGACAAGATTAAAAGGGCTTATCCCGGTTTTGACATAGTTTTTCACACACGTGGTTACCTGAAACCATTCATCGGGTTGAAGAATCCCGTTTTCAGGGTTAATGAAATTGATCACGATGAATGTCTCTTTATTAACGGCAGAATTATCGCCCCGCCTGACCTGGCGAACATCATCAAAATTGACGCTCCGGGAGACAGGCTTTATCTTAACGGCGAGACGATTATCGCCGCGAAGGTTTCAGGGAAAAAACTCGAAAATCTTAAATTGGGGCTCGATGATCTGATCACCATTTCAGATTTCGACGGTATTCCCGTTGAACAGGTGGAAGTAAAATACGCCACCTACATCTGGGATCTGATACACAGCAACGCGAAAGAGATATCGAACGATTTTTATGCCTACATGGATATTCATGGTTTCGGACCCAATGACCGGGTCAGGGGGGACGTTCACGAGAGCGCTGTTCTGATAGAGAAAGAGAACATCTACCTTCATGAAACTGCCCGGATCATGCCCGGGGCGGTTATTGATGCTTCCACCGGACCTGTTTTCATCAATGCCGATGCTCTTATCTACCCCAATGCAGTGATCGAGGGACCTGTCTGTATTGGCAGGGGCACTAAAGTAAAACCCGCGGCATCGATCTACAGCGGCGTTACTGTCGGGAAAGTCTGCAAAGTGGGTGGAGAGATTGAAGGTTCCATTATATCCCCCTATACCAACAAGCAGCACTCAGGATTCATGGGCCACGCCTATATTGGTAGCTGGGTGAATATTGGCGCTGACACAAACAATAGTGATCTGAAAAACAATTACGGCACCGTAAAAATCATGGTAAATGGCGACCAGGTTGACTCCGGTCAGCAGTTCCTTGGTCTGATAATGGGTGATCACTCGAAAACCGCCATCAACACCATGTTCAACACAGGCACTGTGGTCGGCTTTTCAAGCAATATTTTTGGTCCGGGCTTCCCTGCGAAATACATCCCAAGCTTCGCGTGGGGAGGTGCGGACATGATGACCACATACGACATTGAAAAGAGCCTTGAGACAGCCAAAAGAGTGGTTCAGAGGCGAAACAGGACGATTTCCGAAACAGAAGAACAGCTCTTCCGCAAGGTTTTTGACCTGACCCACAAACAGAGAAGGAAGATGGGATTCCCGTATTAAGAGGTCAGTGGTTAGAGGTTAGTGGTCAGGTATGATCCGCAGTCGCAGAATGATGTATGAAATATGACTTATGACGTATGATATATAGTGTATGATCCGCCGCGGCGGAATGAGTTGTGGGTGGATTTATTGTTAGCTTAAAAATTTAGAATATGGAAATTGAAGAACACAGAGTGAAAGATCTTTATACCGGTGTGAGAGGCACTGCCGTCAAGATACTTGACAGGATTGAACGGACAGACTCATATCTGGAAAAATTACTTGACTATGAGTTGAAGAACTCCGACCTCTCCGGTCAGGATAAAGCCCTCCTTTATGAACTTGTTCACGGAGTGGTCAGATGGATGGGGAGGCTCGACTGGATATTGGCAGGTTTTTACAAAGGTCAGTTCTCGAAAGCGATCCCGGTCTTAAAAAACGCGCTTCGAGTGGCACTTTATCAGATAATGTTTCTTGACAAGATACCTGATTACGCGATCGTGAACGAAGCGGTTGATTTTGTCAAGAAGCTTCAAGGCCAGAAGCCCGCGGATATTACCAACGCGGTGCTCAGAAACATTATCCGCTCAAAAAACGGATTAAGATACCCCGATCCAAATGAAAACGTGGTTAGTTACCTCGCGGCGTATTATTCGCATCCCACATGGCTAACCAAGAGATGGGTTGACCGTTATGGACGTGAAGCAGTTGAAGCCCTGATGGCCGCCAACAATGAACGTCCGACTCTAACACTAAGGATCAACGGACTAAAAGTTGACAAACAGGAGTTTGAGGGACTTCTTCAGTCGGTTAATCTTAAATATGCCCCGGGTGTATACAACGATCATTTTTACAGACTTCAGATTCTGACCAATATACAGAGCTGGCAGTACTTCTCTGAAGGATACTTCGCGATACAGGATGAAAGCACCGGTATGCCGTGCCTTCTTTTGGATGTAAAGCCTGGAATGCGGGTTCTCGATATGTGCGCGGCTCCGGGAGGGAAAAGTGCTTATATCGCTGATCTGATGAGCAACACCGGTGAAATAGTGGCGTTGGACAAGTTTGAGAGCCGCGTTAAAATGATGCAGGCAAACCTTGACCGGCTTGGTGTATCGATCGTAAATTTCGTGACAACGGATGCTTTGGAGTATGAGGATGAACTTTTTGACAGGGTTTTGGTGGATGCCCCTTGTTCAGGTCTCGGAACCCTCTCAAAAAAGCCGGATATCAAATGGAAAAGGGATCTTCTCGATATTAAAAAACTGACACCACTTCAGGATGAGTTACTGAATAAAGCCTCTGAAATGGTGAAACCCGGCGGGGCCGTGGTTTATAGCACTTGCACTGTGGAACCTGAGGAGAACTACGGGGTGGTTCAGAAATTCCTCAGTGAACACTCAAATTTCAGGCTTGACCACGCGTCAGCCTACGTTAATAATAACATCGTTGACGGGAATGGGTGCATCCAGTCTCTGCCACACAGGGACAAGATGGACGGAGCATTCTCGGCACGCTTGGTAAGAACAGAATAGGAAGAGGAAAGAAATGACCCATACAGAGTTAGGGCAGCAGCTAAGGATCGCCCGGGAGCGACTCGGTATCGATATAAAAGAAGCTGCCGTGTCTATCAGGATCGATTCCAAATTTATTGAAAAAATGGAGAGCGGCGACTTTACATTTCTTGCCGAAGTGTATGTCAGATCCTTCGTCAAGGAGTACGCTGCTGTTCTGCAATTAAATCCGGATGAAGTGCTTGAGGCATACAAGAAAGCCGGAAAAGAACATGAACCCAAACCTTCGCGTCAGGCACCGCCGGTACAGACACCCCCTCCGGCACCACCTCCACAGCCGGGTTATCAGCCGGTACAGACACCACAGGCCAGTCAGGAGTCGCTTTATAACGAGCCTGAGCAACTGAGGGAGCCAAAACCAGAGCGTCCAAAAGTGGATGTTCAAGCGAAACTGCGTGAAATGCTTGAAAAATTCATGGCGGAAGGAAAGGGAAATTTTCTTAAAGGTTTGATTGGTTCCAGGAACGGTTATATCACTCTCGGCGTGATAGCTGTTGCTTTGATCCTGATACTTTACGCTATTTTTTCAGGTAAATCGGGGAAATCAGATATCACCACTGACAACAAGAAGGTGGATGAATTGATAACGGGTGTACAGGATACCACGAATAAATTTGCCGGAACAACACTTCCGGAAGCAAAGCTTCCTCCGGATGCAGATACAGTGATCCTCGTGTTGAACACAAAGGATACCACCAGGATAAAAGCGGTAATCGACAAAACCGACACTTTGAAGCAGATTGTGCTTGAGCCCGCGGTGCCCCGCACGCTGAACGCGAGCAAACGGATCGATCTCAAAGTTGAGAATTCTGCAATACTCTCTGTAATTCTTAACGAAAAACCCCTTACACTCCCAAAAAAGAAGGGGATCCAGACATTCAGTATCGACAAAAACGGATTAATCACCAAGACCGCTCCGAAGAATGAGAAACGACCCAAGAAAAAGAATCCTTGAGCTGATCAAAGAGATCAGATACCATGATCACAAGTACTATGTGCTTTCTGATCCTGAGATCACTGATCTCGAATATGACATGCTCTACAAGGAGCTCGAACGTCTTGAGAATGAAAATCCTGAACTGATTCAGCCTGACAGTCCCACCCGGAGGGTTGGAAGCGATCTGCAGAACGATTTCAAGCCTGTTCCGCACAGGTATCCGATGCTCAGCCTTGCCAACACCTATAATGAGGGGGAACTTTGGGATTTTGACCGCCGGGTCAGGGAAGCCCTTCCCCCCGGAGAAAATGTTGAGTATGTGGTTGAATACAAGATCGACGGACTTTCAGTAAGCCTTCGTTATGAGAACAATCTCCTCGTGGTGGCCGCTACCAGAGGTGACGGTACAACCGGCGAAGATGTTACACTGAACGTAAAAACAATTAAATCGGTGCCCCTCTCAATAAACGCCGATGCCCTTGCTGAAGGTGTTCCCTCATCCTTCGAAGTGAGGGGTGAAGCCTACATGGAAAAAGCTGTTTTTGAGCGACTTAACGCTGAAAGGACAGCCCGTGGAGAAAAGATCTTCGCCAACCCCCGCAACCTTGCCTCGGGCACATTAAAACTTCTTGATCCCTCGGAAACAGCCAAGCGCCCGCTACAGATATTTACCTACTATTTCATGAGCGCGGAGAACCCGAACGGGAGCCAGTTTGAAGTGCTGCACTATCTTCAGAAACTTGGTTTCAGGGTTAATGGCGCTTACAGGCTCTGCCAAAGCATCGAAGAGGTTCTCGACTATTGCAGGGAACTTGAAGTAAAGAGGGACGAACTGCCCTACGAAGTTGACGGAGTGGTGATCAAGGTTAACTCATTCAGGCAACAGGAGATACTGGGAAGTATCGCCAAGTCGCCACGCTGGGCGTGTGCTTTCAAATTCAAAGCCAAACAGGCTAAAACGCTCTTGAAATCGATCACCTGGCAGGTGGGAAGAACCGGAGCAATTACACCTGTTGCCGAACTGGAGCCTGTTTTCCTTGCCGGCTCGACGATCAGCAGGGCGACACTTCACAATTTTGATGAGATCAGCAGGAAGGATATCAGAAAAGGGGATACAGTCATCATCGAAAAAGGTGGTGACGTGATCCCAAAGGTGGTATCCGTGGTATTGGAGGAGCGTCCGGAGGATTCATCCCCCGAACAACCGCCCGTTGTTTGTCCCGTCTGCGGTACGGAAGTGTTCAGACCCGAAAATGAAGTGGCGTTTTACTGCGAGAACGGTGAGTGTGCTGCTCAGATCAAGGGACGTATCGAGCATTTCGCTTCGCGAACGGCGATGGATATTGAAGGACTTGGCAGCTCGATAACCGAGCTGTTCGTTGAGCTCGGCTTTCTGAAAACTTACGCCGATATCTACCGGTTGCATGAAAGGGAGCTTGAGCTTAAAATGATGGACCGGTTCGGAGAAAAAAGTATCGACAACCTTCTGAACGCCATTGAAGAGAGCAAAAACAGACCGTTTCACAAAGTGCTGTTCGCGCTTGGCATCCGGTATGTGGGCGCGGGGGCGGCAAAAAAACTTGCTGATCATTTCGGTAGTCTCGATTCGCTGATGAAAGCGGATAAAGAAAAAATTACCGGGGTGTATGAGATCGGTGACTCAATCGCCGGAAGCGTGCGAAAATTCTTCTCAGACGCGCACAATCTCCATCTGATCGAGGAATTGAAAAGCGCGGGACTGAACTTTGAAGCAGAGAAAAAAGCGGAAGTCGCCGACAACTTCTTCAAAAACAAATCATTTGTCCTCACGGGAACGCTCTCGCGGTTGAAAAGGGATGACGCGGCCGAAAAGATCGCCTCACTCGGTGGGAAGACTGCTTCGAGCGTAAGCAAAAATACCGATTATGTGATCGCCGGCGAGTCTGCCGGTTCGAAACTTGATAAAGCCCAAAAGCTCGGAGTGAAAGTGATTGACGAAGATACCTTTATTGATCACCTTGCCGAAGCAGGTATCGAAATTTAATTCACCATGAGAGTGCCATTTAATATCAAATTACGATAACATGAACCATAAGATCACTCAGATAGACGAAATTTCAGTAGTAACCCTCGAAGAAAAACGGCTTGACGCGAACATATCGGGTCTTGTGAAAGGGGAGTTCGGAAACCTTGTCAAAAACATGCACGTTAGAAAATTAGTGATCGACCTGACCGCTGTTGAAAGTTGCGACA
Source organism: uncultured Ignavibacteriaceae bacterium (assembly GCA_964625575.1). Classification (GTDB taxonomy): domain Bacteria; phylum Bacteroidota; class Ignavibacteria; order Ignavibacteriales; family Ignavibacteriaceae; genus UTCHB3. The sequence goes on from CAZVBQ010000018.1 coordinate 14,807, forward strand.
GTAGCGGATTAAGCACTCTGCTTGTGGCTAACAGATTGGTGAGTGGCGTTCACGGTGGATTAAGGATCGTTTGTCCTTCAAAGAAGATACTCACGCTGATCAAGATCACGCAGCTCGATAGAGTGTTGCGGCTTTGCTCTTCCGTTGAGGAAGCCGTGCACGATCTGAAATCGATCCACTAACCCGGCACTGTTAATGAGGATAGATTGAACCCGTTTACCACATTCGACTACGCGATTGTAGTTATATATCTGATCTTCGCGGCACTTTGGGGAAAGTTTGCGGGTGGCAAGCAACAGAGTGCCCGTGACTACTTTCTTGGAACAGGCAAAGTTAACTGGTGGCTCGTAACTTTTTCAATAGTTGCCGCGGAAACAAGCACCCTCACCTTTATCTCAATTCCGGGCGTCGCCTACCTTACAAACCTTAATTTTCTACAAGTTACATTTGGCTATCTGCTTGGCAGGGTGATTGTGGCGTTTCTGCTCTTGCCGCAATATTTCCGGGGTGAACTTTCAACCGCTTACGCGTTTCTTGAGACGAGATTCGGAAAAAAGACAAGATCAACTGCCTCGGCGGTCTTTATAATCACCCGTGTCGCGGGGGATGGCGTAAGGCTTTTCGCCACGGCGATCCCTGTAAAACTTCTTTTGAACATTGATTATCCATTCGCCATACTTCTGATCGTTTTGGTTACCCTCGCTTACACCTATACCGGTGGATTGCGCGGGGTCATCTGGGTCGACGCGATCCAGATGTTCATATATCTTGGCGGGGCGATAATTTCTGCAATTTTCATTGGTTTCATTATAGACGGAAGTGTGGTCACGGTGCTTACAAGTGGGGATGTGGCCCCGAAACTGGATATTTTCAACCTTGCTCTTGATGGAGGGGTGGCCGGATTTTTCAGCACGCCGTACTCATTACTGGCGGGGTTAACGGGTGGGGCGTTTCTTTCGATGGCTTCGCACGGTACCGATCAGCTTGTGGTTCAAAGGCTTCTTGCCACCGGTGAGCTGAAAAAAGCGCAAAAGGCAGTGATAATGAGCGGCGTGATTATTGTTCTGCAATTTGCAATATTTCTGATGCTCGGGGTGCTTCTGTATATACACTTCGGAGGTAAACATTTCGCGAAGCCCGATGAGATTTTTCCATTTTTCATAATCAATCACCTACCTGCCGGATTAAAGGGAGTCTTGGTTGCCGGACTGATGGCAGCAGCGCTTTCAACCCTTGCCGGTTCTGTCAGCTCGCTTTCATCTTCCTCGTTCTATGACATCTATAACCTGATGGGGAAGAAGGAACTTGACCCGGAGCTCCAGCTCAAACTCTCAAAACGGATGACGATCGCGTGGGCGGTGGTTCTTTCACTTTCGGCTTTCTTCTTCATGGAGATGAAGGGGGCTGCGGTAGAAGTGGCACTGAGCATTGCCTCATTCACCTATGGCGGTTTGCTGGGCACTTTTCTGCTTGGAATTTTTAACAAAAAAGCGGGGCAAACCGATGCAATCACAGGGTTTATGGCATCCATAGCGGTGATGACAGCAGTGGTGTTATTTAAATTGACTGCCTGGACCTGGTTCACTCTTACCGGGGTTCTGGTCTGCATGATCACCGGCAGCATTTCAGCAATTATTCGACAAAAATTTACTGCCAAGGTATAGGATGGAACTTGTTGACTATATAATTATAGCGGTTTATTTTGCCATAAGTCTCGGCATCGCGCTGTTTTACTCTAAACGCGCGAGCAAGAGCAGTGAAGAATTCTTCCTTTCCGGCAGGAATCTTCCCTGGTATCTTGCGGGTTTGTCGATGGTTGCAACCACATTTGCCGCTGATACACCGCTCGCGGTGACCGAGCTTGTCTGGAACAATGGTATATCGGGTAACTGGATCTGGTGGAACTTCGCTTTTGGTGGGGTATTAACGGTATTCTTTTTCGCCAAACTTTGGCGAAGGGCGGGGATTCTCACTGAAGTTGAGTTTGCAGAATTGCGTTACTCAGGTAAACCGGCCAAGTTTCTGCGTGGTTTCAAAGCCATCTACCTTGGCCTTTTCATGAACGTGATAATCATCGGCTGGGTTAACAGCGCCATGATCGCCGTATTAACAGGTATTTTTGGCGTAAAGCCGGAGGATGTGGTAATTTACGTCTTCCTCTGCATGGGGCTCGTCGCGGTTTATTCAGCTATCTCGGGTCTGTGGGGTGTGGTGGTAACCGACGCTTTCCAGTTCATTCTTGCCATGACAGCGTGCATAGTGCTGGCTATTATTGTTATAAATTCAGACCGTGTTGGCGGAATTTCGGGTCTTCAGGCCAATCTTCCGGCGCAGGCTTTTGAATTCTTTCCAAAGCTTGGCGAGTCACCCGCCGCCGGGGCAAAAGTGTTTTCGTTAACGGTTTTTTCATTTTTCGCGTTCATCGGAATACAGTGGTGGGCTTCGTGGTATCCGGGGAGTGAGCCCGGTGGCGGGGGATATGTAGCCCAAAGAATGATGTCGGCGAAGAACGAAAAACATTCAATTTTCGCCACACTCTTTTTCCAGGGGGCGCATTATGCTTTAAGGCCGTGGCCGTGGATACTTGCAGCACTTGCAGCTATTGTGTTATACCCCGATCTTACAAAAGATAACTCAAAGATGGGGTATATCTATCTCATCAACGATTTTCTCCCTTCAGGATTGAAGGGGCTGATGCTCGCTGCTTTTTTTGCTGCTTATATGAGCACAGTTGCCACCCAGTTGAACTGGGGCACTTCCTATATCGTGAATGATCTCTACCGGAGGTTTATAAGCCCGGGTAAAAGTGAGAAGAATTATGTGTCAGCTTCGAGGATCGTAACCATCATACTGATGGTGATCTCCGCCATTGTAACCCTCTACATCGACCGGATATCAGGGGCATGGGAGTTTATTATCGAGTGCGGAGCGGGTCTCGGGCTCGTGCTTATCCTTCGCTGGTATTGGTGGCGGATAAATGTCTGGAGTGAGATCTCGGCGATGGCAACCCCGTTCATTCTCCTTCCACTCGTAAGATATCTTGGAATTCCGTTCCCTGACAGTTTGTACGTTCTTGTTCTGGGTACAACAGCGGTGTGGTTGGTGATTACATTCCTTACGAAACCTGAACCTGATGAAAAGCTTTTTTCGTTTTATGAAAAGGTTCGTCCCGATGGTAAGTTGTGGGAGGTAGTCAGGGTGAAAGGCGGATTTAAAGCTGAAAAAAGCCATATAAAGTACCAGTTCCTCGGTTGGTTCTCCGGTGTTGTCATGATTTATTCACTTTTGTTCGGAAGTGGCAGTCTGATCTTTGGTGATTTGAACGACACGCTTGTTTACGCGGTTTTTATTATATTTGGCGTTTGGGGAGTTGTTTTCTCCCTCAACAAAATAACAGCGCACGATAATTAAGGACCGGATGAATTTTAAAGATGTAAAATTGATTTTGCTCGACCTCGATGGCACCCTTCTGAGTGAAGAAGGGGAGATAGGCGAGAAGAGCAGGAAATACGCTAAACTGCTTTGCGAAAAGGACGTTATGGTCACTTTCGCGAGTGGCAGAATGTACTCCGCGCTTGAACAGTACGCGGAAGAACTGAATATCGACAGCTACGTTGTCTGCTCTGACGGAGCGATAATTAAGAAATATCCTTCAGGTGAGATACTTCAAAAATACGCCCTGAAACCTGAGATAGTTAAAAAAGGCATTGAGCTTTCCAACAAGCATGTGGTCAAGATGGTGATGTGCACGGAGTCGGAGGTACTTTATACTGAGCATAATGAGGCATCAGTACAACTTATCGACCGGTTCGGTGCTCAATTCCGTCTTGTTGACGATTACCATCAGGTAAATGAAGATATCATTGAACTCGTATACGTTGGTGAGAACCGCCAGTCGTTGCATGAGATAAAGAAACATTTTTCTTTCCCTTATTCATGGGGGATCAGGGTTACCTACTCGAAAAGTCAGTCACACTACCAATACTATCTTGAGATAAAGAGAAAAAATGTTTCAAAGGCGCGGGCGCTTAAGACGCTCTTGAAACAACTCCGTGTTTCAATAAGGGATACTGTTGTGGTGGGTGACTGGTACAATGATGTTGAGCTCTTTAAAACCAAAGCCATAAAGGTTTCGCTCGCCAACGCTGTTCCGGAGATCAAGTTCCTGTCAGACATAAAACTCGAGCAGAGCAACAATGAAGATGGAGTTGGAGAGTTGCTTGAAATGATCTACAAACAAAAACGCTGACCGTAAAAATTGACAGGTGACCGGTTAAAGACCAGCAAACGAATCAAGGTTTTGCTTTGGGTCGTTACTTCTGTTGTTATTGCCTTTCTCTTCCCGAAGGCGGAAGTGGTTGATATTCAATCAGAGACGGGTAATATCTGGTTGGATGAAGATCTGATCGCCGACAGAAGTTTCCCCATTCTCAAAGACGAAAAAGTCTATCAGTCTGAGGTCGACAGCTCGATCTCCTCGGTGTTCCATGTCTTTACGATTGTCAATTCAGACACTCTTACCATCGACACGATACGGGCACTTAGAAAAGCCCTCGAAAGGGCTGTGATAAGTCCATCCCAGTTCGATTCCGATCTTAACCTTGTCAGATTCCCTGATCAGATCCGGGCCTATTTGTTAAAGTTTGCCGATACCACAGGCAAAAAATTACCTGATCTGCTCAGAAACATCGAAAAAGTTGAAGCCATACTTCTTCAAACAGGAAGTGGCGGCACACTCAGCCTGGATTACGCCCAGATTCCGAAAGACACCATTTCTGTGCGCAAAGGGAGCTTTCAGGAAAAGCGGAGCAAACTCGACTTCACAGATTATTCAGGCGCGAGACACCTGATAACCAAGGCGGTCTCAGCCGCGTTCACCGATTCCGCGGAAGCGTTTGCCCTCGCCGAGATTGCTCACATACTTTTCATTCCCAATATCGTTTATAGTGAAGAACTAACGAAGGAAGAGATTGAAATTGCCAAGAACAAGGTCAGCCGCAACTCCGGAATTGTGGTCGCGAACGAAAAAATTATCGGGAAGCATGAGAGAATTACTCCCGATATCAAGGAAAAGCTTGATTCGTTCAAATCCGCGAAGGTTGAAGACCTCAATTTCGTCCAGTTCTCGAGGCAGTTTATTGGCAAGATACTACACATAGGTTTTCTTCTTGGACTGCTTGGTGCTTTTTTGTTCAATTTCCGCAAAACAATTTTTGATGATAACGTAAAGCTCACCATATTCTCACTCCTTTTTGTGGTGATCTCATACCTGACATATTACCTGAATATTGTGAACATAGGTGGATCGGCGCAACTGCTGATCATAATCCCGGCCGTGTCACTTCTTACTACGATCATGTTCGACTCCCGTGTCGGTCTATACACAACTCTTGTGGCATCCCTTATAGCGGCGGGGCTAAGGGGTAACGACTATTCACTTCTCGTTCTGAATATCATCGCGGGATCGCTTGGTGTCTACTCAGTCAGGGATATCAAAAACAGGCAGCAGATCTATCGCGGAATGATCTTCATATTTATGGGATATCTCGCGGGGAATCTATTCCTCTCTTTCGAGAGTCTCGGCAACTGGTCGAAACTTCTCAAAGACATTTCCTATTCAGGGATCAACGCCGTTGTAAGCCCGATGATAACTTACACTCTGCTTCGATTTTTTGAGCGCGCGTTTAAGATCACGACCGATCTAACTCTTGTGGAGCTTTCAAACACTGATCACCCTTTGTTGAAGGAGATGTATCAGTCGGCATCAGGAACCTTTTATCATTCGCAATCAGTGGCGAGGCTCGCGGAAGCAGCGGCTGAAAAAATCGGGGCGGATACACTTCTGATTAAAGTTGGAGCGCTTTACCATGATATCGGAAAAATGATCTCCCCCTACTACTTTGTTGAGAATCAGATGCCGGGGCAAAACCTTCACAACGAACTTACTCCGGAAATGAGCGTGAAAGTGATAAAAGATCACGTTATCATGGGAATGGATCTTGGGAAGAGGCACAACCTGCCTCAGGAGATCATCGATTTCATCCCTACACACCATGGTACCGGATTGATCAGGGTGTTTTACGATAAAGCGGTGCAGAAATACGGCAGGGAGAACGTGAACAAGGAGGATTACCGTTACGCGGGACCAAAACCCCACACGCGTGAACAGGCGATCATGATGCTTGCCGACAAATGCGAGTCGGCATCACGAAGTATCTCCACTCCGGAGCCGCAGACACTCGAAAATCTTATTAACAATCTCATAAATCAGACCCTGCAAGAGAAAGAGCTGGATGAAGCACCTGTTACCCTTTCCGAAGTTGAGGAGATAAAGAAGGTATTCTTCAACACTCTGATGACAGCAAAACACAGCAGGATCAGATACCCCGAGCAGGAACAGTTAGAAAAAGGTGAGTAACACACCACTTTTCGAACAATTCCTGAGTGATTACCTTACGGAACTCCGGATCGAAAGGAATCTCGCCGACAATTCCATCGAATCGTACAGCCGGGACATAAAGACATTTATCCGTTTCATTACCGACGAAGGCGTAAATGACCTGTCTGAAGTAACAACAGATCTCGCCCGTAAATTTTTTCTTGAACTCTCAACAGCGGGACTTAGCGCCACTTCACTCGCGAGGTACCATTCATCGCTGAAGGGTTTTTTCTCTTATCTTGTGGTTTCCGAATACATTAAAAAAAGCCCGGTGGCGCGGTTGAAACCCCCGCGTCTTAACAGGAAACTGCCGGAAGTGCTGACTCCGGACGAAATTGACATGGTCGTTTCAAAAATTGACACTTCAACTCCCGCCGGGCTTCGGGACAGGGCGATAATCGAGGTGCTTTACGCATGCGGTATCCGGGTCTCTGAACTGACAGGGATGAAAAAAAATGACATTTATTTTGAAGAGGAGATGATCCGCGTTTTCGGCAAGGGGAGCAAGGAGCGATTCGTCCCCATCGGCTCATCAGCGTTAAAAGCTCTGACTGAGTACCTTCTCCACGGCAGGCCACTTCTCGCCAAACCTTCCGGGGGACCGTTGCTTTTTTTGAATGTCAAGCGGGGGACGGGACTGACCCGGGTGGCGGTTTGGATGATCATAAAAAATTACGCGGAACTTGCCGGATCGGGCAAAAGGGTGTATCCTCACATTTTCAGGCACTCTTTTGCAACACATTTGATCGAAGGAGGTGCCAATATCCGCGCGGTTCAGGAGATGCTCGGGCACACCGATATTTCGGTAACGCAGATATATACACATATTGATATTTCATATATCAGGGATGTGGTGCAGCGTTTCCACCCGAGGGGGTAGATAATATATTTCACGCGACTGGTTGATCGCCAATCCACTCAGGGCTGGAACCGGGCAACCCTAAACGCCAAAGGGGCAGGCGGGCAGCTTAAGCGGATAAAATTCAGGAATTATTAATTTTGCTTACAGGAAATCAAAGTTTATTGCACAAACTCCCACACTGATAATTAACTTAATATGCGAAAAATTTTACCATTTGTCCCTCTTTTAATACTCGCGCTTGTTTTCTCCTCCTGCGGGGAGGAAGAAAAACCGTATCAAGTGATCGGTGAGGAGAGCATCCCGTTCATTGGTGACAATGGCAATGGAATGAAGGTTTTCGTTTATGAACTCGCGAGTGGTACGACTCATGAGTTCAATGGCATACCGCCTTCGCAGCCGGTGCTTATAACGGGTTCGGGAGAAGGTGGCAGATTTTATTTCGTGACGGGTTCGGGCTACAATTCCAAGGAAAGTTATTTTGACACGATTACTGTTTATCTCCACAGCATTTCAGGCACAAAAAGCATATTCAAGTCGCTGAAGGTCTCGAAGATATACGCGAACATTCTGGACGCGAATACGCTGAATCTGGTGCTTTATCATCTTGAACTTGTAAATCAGCGTATTTACAAAGACAACTACATGATCGACAGTACCGGAAGAATTCTTGCAAAGCAAAAAGAAACTTACAATCTTTTGGAGGGGGAAATACCTGAGATTCCCTCGATCAAGATCAATAATACGTCACCTGATGGACTGAATACGCTTACCATCGATAAAACAGGGAAGAGCAACCGTATAATACTCACCGGGGATAAAACTCCAAAGGGGAAGCTGATTCTTGAAACCGACCAAAGCATCGACAGGATTTATTGGACCCCTGATAAAGAGAAGGTTATATTACTTACATCCAATCTTGATGTTCACAAAACAGACAATGACACCTCGTCAACCCTGATGGTCTATTCTCTCGAAAAGACTGACTACATCGCCCGTTTCTCCGGTGCTGGTTACAGGAATTTCTCCATCAAAAAAGACCTCCTCATTTTTGACGATAACGAAAACGGGAGAAGATTTGTAAGAATTTACGATTTGAAAAAAATGAAGGATGCGGGACGGATCAAAATGAAGAATGGTTGCAGCATCCGGTTTTTACCATATTATTGACTAAAAAGTGAACACATACTATAGACTTTTGCGCTATTCGGCGCGTTACTGGAAATACCTCGCCCTTTCGATCCTCTGCACGATAATATTCGCGCTTCTGAACGGTGCATCGGTTTATCTCTCAATACCACTTCTTGATACACTGTTCAACACGACGGTAACTTCATCCGTGGCTCCTGCCGCGGGTGCACCGGAGGTATCTTCTTCCATCCTGCCTGATTTTATCATTTCGATAAAGGAAGCAATTTCAAACTGGTTCAACTCATTCATCTTCTCGGGGGACAAGACTGATTCCCTTTTCAGGATTTGCATCGTAATATTTGCAGCATTCATTTTGAAGAATATCGCCGGCTATTTTCAGTCATTCTTCCTGAATTATGTTGAGCAGGGGATCGTCAGGGATCTCAGGGATGATGCATACGAACAATTGCACAAGTTGCCGATAAGTTACTTTAAAAGTGAACGTGTCGGTAATCTTATCTCGATCATTGTGAATGATATCACCGCCGTTCAGAACAGTGTATCGGCCACATTTCTGAATCTGATCAGAGAACCGATCTCGATAGTTGTGTTCCTCGGCATCGCCATAAGCATCAGTTGGAAGTTGACTTTGATCTCGCTAATTACCGTGCCTTTCAGCGCGGGAATTGTAGCCCTGATCGGTATAAAGCTTCGCAAATACAGCGCCAGGATACAGGAAAAAATAGCCGACATCACGAGCGTTATTCAGGAGACTATCTCCGGGGTAAAGATTGTAAAAGCGTTCGGAACCGAAGGATACGAGAATAAGAAATTCAGGAAGGAAACCCAGGGATATTTTAGACTCGTTCTCCACATCACGAGGATCAGAAACCTTTCCGCCCCTATAGCCGAATCACTGAGCGTGATGGTGGGGGTGGTGATAATTTATTATGGCGGCACCCTTGCGTTAAGCCAAAACGAGATCAAGGCGAGTGAATTTCTCGGTTTTCTCTTCTCGATCTTTCAGTTGCTTCCACCTATCAAGGAACTGAGTGGTGTGAACAACAGGATTCAGGAATCTTCTGCCGCCGGAGACAGGATATTCGATATTATCGACACCCAACCCGAAATCTTTGACAAGGAAGGGGCAGAGTCACTATCGGGATTCACCTGTGATATCAAATTTGAGAATGTGAAATTCGCTTACCCGGATGCCCCGGAAGAAACGGTGCTGGATGACATAAACTTCACGATAAAAAAAGGGGAAGTTGTGGCACTCGTCGGTCCAAGTGGAGGAGGTAAATCGACCCTTGTTGATCTTATACCCAGATTTTACGATGTCACGGGAGGCTCGATCCTGTTCGACGGGAAAGATATCCGGGATGTCAAAATGGGAGACCTCCGCAAGTTTATCGGTATCGTTACACAGGAGACCATACTCTTTAACGATTCGATCAGAAACAACATAAGTTACGGCAGCACCATTTTCAGCGAGAATGACATTTTCGAGGCTGCAAAAATCGCGAACGCGCACAAATTCATCACCGAAATGCCGAACGGATACGAAACCGAGATAGGGGAGCGAGGGGTGAAACTCTCAGGCGGGCAAAGGCAAAGGCTTGCCATAGCCCGGGCGTTACTGAAAAACCCTGACATAATGATCTTTGATGAGGCAACAAGCGCGCTCGACAACGAATCTGAAAAGCTCGTTCAGGAGGCTCTTGATAGATTAATGAAGAGCAGAACCGTGGTCGTAATCGCGCACAGGCTCTCAACAATCAAGAACGCGGATAAGATCCTCGTCCTTGAAGACGGCAAGATCGTTCAGTCGGGCAACCACGATCAATTGTTGGAACAGGGCGGACTTTACAAAAAACTGTATGATATGCAATTTAGAGATAAAACCTGAAAACCGTCTATTTGGTAACGACGATCTTGAGTGTTGAAAAACTCTTTCCTGACATAAGCCTGAAAATATAAACCCCGGAGGGAAGACCCCGGGTGTCGAAATCAACACTGTGCTCTCCTGCCGGAATGTCTCCATCGAACAAGACCGCGATCTCGCGTCCCAAGAGGTCATAGACAACACCCTTCGCGTACCCCGTTGCGGGTATCTTGCACTTTATCTTGGAAACAGGACTACCGTCGCTCCCGGTTGAAGAAACGGGATTTGGGAATGATGCCACGTGCATTTCTTCAGGCAATTGAGCCAATTCCTCATCAATACCAACCGAAGGATCGTAAATTAGAGTATGAAACCCGTTAGCAGAGGGGCTGTACGCGTATTTGGGTCTGTAAAACTTATCCCTCAGTGAAAATCTGTATTTGAATACGTAGCCCGATTTCATCTTCGTACTGTCAAGAAAGAAGTCCATTACTGATTGCGGGGTGGCGGCTTCAACCCTCCATGTTTGCAGCGCGGTGGAATCAATTCCGTTCGTGTAATACCCCTGCATGAAAAGCGAATCGTTGAAGTTAAGCTGGGGAATAATATCACCGTAGGCAGAGTGCATGTCATGCGTGGTGTTTACCAGAAATGTTACACGGAAAATACTCATGGGAGGATATGGAGTGAATGCGATCTTTGGAGCCCATGTCTGAGTTTTGTAGATGGTGTCGCCGTTTGAGTTGAACCTGATGAGGTTGTAAGTCGACTCGGTATATGAAAATCCCCGGCCATTCGAGATTGAATATGAGTAGTTGTGATATCTGAAACCGAGTCCTTTTTCAACCCTGAAAGTAATGTTCAGTGAAGATGGAGCGAATGACCAGTAATAGTCAAAGTAGCGTACAGAGTCTGTGCCGGTCACCTTAATATTCACAGGGACATTTGAGTTGGCACCGGGCATATATCCCGCGTAATTTCCACCCGGAGGGATGTTGAAATCGAAGATCAGGTTCATCACTGTATCGTTGGAGAGGTAGTACACTTTGTTGTTAACCTCATCCATTCCGAAGTAGAGGTTAGGTTTGACCGCGTATCCTTTATAAAACCTGATGCTCCCAACAGCTTTTATCGAATCCACTTTGGTCTCTGAGAGCGAACCGCTTGTTGTTGACGATCCATATTCCCACGAGCTGGTAGTGGATATATATTTTTCCTTGTCCTGCTCTGTCATCCTGAAGAAGGGTGTCGTTTGGGGCAAAATCCCTGCTGTGAAAATGAGAAGAGTAATGGGCAGATAGATGAAGAAATTACTGGTGGTAAACTTGTTCATGGCAAATTCCTGTGTTTGCTCTGATAAACTGATGGATGAAGGTGAAACTTTGAGGAGGGCACAATACCGCGGGGCCCCTTTGTCAGGAGGGAGATTGTTGGATGCCCGGTTGAGGAATTATTCATCTTTTATCCAAGATTGACTCCCTAAACTTAGTAAAAATAATCAAGCCTCCAAAATATTTTTATTAGGTCGTAAAATGAATTTTTTTACCGGAAAACCGGTTCCGGTTGTATATTGGCAATTCGTTTTAATCAATTTCCGAAACATCATTTGAGGCATCCCGTGAAAAAACTCACTTACTATTTTGCATTTCTTTCGCTCCTGTTTCTCCTCCCCGGGTGTGGCTCCGGAACTGAATCAGGAACACTTAACGACCAGACAGCTTCTGTAAAAGTGGCTGAATTTCTGAAGATCATGATAACTGATCAGCGTCCCAAGACTTTGATCGATTTCATCGCTCCTTCATACATAAAAGCGGCTAAATTCGATCCTGCTGACTACACTGTAAATACCTACTACCCAAAAACATACAAGATCGAGGAAGCATTTCCTTCACCTGACCTTTCTAACGCGATAAATGTGGTTGCCGTCATTTATGGTGAAAACGAAGGATGGGCTCATCGTTTAACCTTTGTCGTATTCAACGACAACGGAAAACTTGTGTTCTTTCCCGGCAGCCACGACACCCAGACCAAGTATATTGATCCCTGGTACAAACTTCAGGAATACGTGCAGTAGAACTTCAGTACTCCGGTACTTCAGTACTCCGGTACTTTGGAATTTTGGTACATCAGCGATCAATATGATCGGGGTGTTTAAACACTGAAGTACGGAAGTACTGAGTTACAGAAGTACCGAAGTTCTTTGTGGAACTGATTTCTTTTTCCTGTTGTTGAAAAAAGTAAAGTTAATCTTGACTTTTTTGTATAGATTCAATAAGTTTAAATATTGGATTTTGAATTTTTTTCACACAAGGAAATTGAATGAGCAATACTGAGATCAATGAGATTGAAGAGTTAGCGAACCGGGAGTACAAATACGGTTTTGTAACTGAGATCGATTCCGAAACATTCAAGCCCGGGCTGAACGAGGATGTTATCCGCGCCCTTTCTGAGAAGAAGGAAGAGCCTGAATGGATGCTTGAGTGGCGCCTGAAGGCTTACCGCCAGTGGCTTAAAATGGTTGAGCCGAAATGGCCAAACGTAAATTACCCGCCTGTCGACTTCCAGGAGATCAGTTACTATTCCGCTCCGAAACAGAAGAAAAAGCTTAACAGCATGGACGAGGTTGATCCCGAGTTGCTTAGCGCTTTCAATAAATTGGGTATTCCCCTTGAAGAGCAGAAGCTCCTCGCGAACGTGGCGGTCGACGCTGTTTTCGATTCAGTTTCTGTTGCCACCACCTACAAGGAAAAGCTTAAAGAGCTCGGCATTATCTTTTGCTCAATGTCGGAAGCCATCAGAGAGCATCCTGATCTCGTAAAGAAATATCTTGGATCAGTGGTGCCCGCTGCCGATAACTTCTACTCAGCGCTTAACTCCGCTGTTTTCAGCGACGGTTCTTTTGTTTACATCCCGAAGGGTGTAAGATGCCCGATGGAACTTTCAACCTATTTCAGAATTAATGCCGCGAACACAGGTCAGTTCGAGAGAACCCTGATCGTGGCTGACGAATATTCATACGTAAGCTACCTCGAAGGTTGCACCGCTCCGATGCGCGATGAGAACCAGCTTCACGCTGCTGTGGTTGAATTGGTGGCAATGGATAACGCCCAGATAAAATATTCAACGATTCAGAACTGGTACGCCGGTGACAAAGAGGGAAGGGGAGGCATCTATAACTTTGTTACCAAGCGCGGACTCTGTAAAGGTGTTAACTCCAAGATCTCATGGACACAGGTTGAGACCGGCTCAGCGATAACCTGGAAGTACCCAAGCTGTATACTTTCCGGCGACAATTCGATAGGCGAATTTTACTCTGTTGCTGTTACAAACAACATGCAGCAGGCAGATACCGGTACAAAGATGATCCATATCGGCAAGAACACCAAGAGCACGATCGTCAGCAAAGGTATCTCAGCAGGACTTAGCAACAACACTTATCGTGGTTTGGTAAGAATTGGCAAGAAAGCCGAAAATGCAAGAAACTACTCACAGTGCGACTCCCTTCTTATCGGCGACAAATGCGGAGCCCACACCTTCCCTTACCTCGAAGTAAGCCATCCGACAGCTACTGTTGAACACGAAGCCACCACTTCCAAGATCGGTGCTGATCAGATATTTTATCTGAACCAGAGAGGTCTTTCAACAGAAGACGCGGTCAGCATGATCGTAAACGGCTACTGTAAAGAGGTTTTCAAAGAGCTTCCGATGGAGTTCGCCGTTGAAGCAACAAAACTTTTAAGCATCAGCCTCGAAGGCAGTGTAGGTTAATAAATTTAGAAGGAAATAGCAAAGATGATCGAGATAAAGAATTTAAGAGCTGCCATCGATGGCAAAGAGATATTAAAAGGAATAAACCTCTCCGTAAAACCTGGTGAAGTGCATGCTATAATGGGACCGAACGGCTCCGGAAAAAGCACACTCGCGCAGGTTCTCGCGGGTCGTGAAGAATATGAAGTGCTTGAAGGTTCGGTGAGCTTTAACGGTAAAGACCTTCTTGACATGTCGCCTGAAGACAGGGCAAGAGAAGGACTCTTCCTCGCGTTTCAGTACCCGATCGAGATCCCGGGTGTATCAAACGTTAACCTCCTGAAAAACGCTGTTAACGAGATAAAGAAGTACAGAGGTGAGGAACAGCTTGACGCCATGGACTTCCTGAAGATGATGAAGGAGAAAATGAAACTCGTTGAAATGCCTCAAGACCTCCTGAACCGTTCTGTTAATGAAGGTTTTTCGGGTGGCGAGAAAAAAAGAAACGAAGTTTTTCAGATGGCAGTGCTTGAGCCTAAACTTGCCGTGCTCGATGAGACTGATTCGGGTCTTGATATTGATGCCCTTCGTATCGTGGCAAACGGAGTTAACGCACTCAGAAAAACCGACAATTCATTTATCGTGGTAACACACTATCAGAGATTGCTTGACTACATTGTTCCTGATTTTGTACACGTGCTTTACAAAGGCAGAATAATTAAATCAGGTGACAAGTCACTCGCTCTCTTCCTCGAAGAGAAGGGTTACGACTGGGTGAAAGATCACGTTGATGAATTCATGGCAGTGTAAGGCGGTCACCAGATGAGCAACACGGCAGAATTCAAAAAATGGTACGTCGAGAACTTTAAAAAGTTCGAAGCAAATCTCAACGGAGAGAGCAAACTCCCGATCCACCAAACCAGGAAAGAAGCGCTTGAGAAGTTCCTCGATCTGAAATTTCCGACTCTGAAGGATGAAGAGTGGAAGTACACTAACGTTACTCCAATTCTTGCTCACAAGTTTGAGGACACCTTGGTCAACCCTCCCGTTCCGGCGAAGGTTGATCTCGGAAAATATCTTTTCAACAGAGAAAATTTCTATACCATCGTTTTCATAAACGGTGTATATGACTCAGCTAATTCGGATGAAGTGGATGCCCCCGGTATTACTCTTTGTAATCTGAAGACCGCGATAGTAAAGTACCCCGAAGAAGTGAACAACTACATTGGCAAGTTCGCGAGGGTGGAAAACAGCATATTTACTGCTCTTTCCACCGCGTACATAAATGACGGTGTTTTCCTGAAGGTTAAATCGGGTAAGGCGTTAGAGAAACCGGTTCAGGTTCTTTATGTAAATTCAGGTGGTGACAACCTTCTGATACAGCCGCGAAACCTTTTCGTGATCGGCAAGAATGCCCAGGCAAAAGTTGTTGAATCTTATTATGCGGAGGGTGAAAGCACCTACTTCACCAACGCGGTGACAGAAACTTACGTTGACCAGAACGGAATTCTTGAACACGTGAAAATTCAGGAAGAGAGTGAAAAAGCTTTTCACATCTCCACAACTGAAATTGATGTGGAGAAGGAGAGCAAATACTCCTCTTACAATATCAATTTTGGCGGCACTTTAGTGCGAAACGACCTGAATGCCCGTTTCAACGGCGAATATGGACATGTAACCCTTAACGGACTCTATCTTGGTCAGGGCGAGCAGCACATCGACAATCACACATTGATCGATCACGCCGTGCCCAATTGCGAGAGTCATGAAATGTACAAAGGCGTGCTCGATGACTCCAGCCGCGCCGTGTTCAATGGCAAGGTTTACGTGAAAAAAGACGCGCAGAAAACCAACGCCTTCCAGGAAAACAAAAACGTTATTCTCTCTGATGATGCCCGGGTTGATACAAAACCTCAGCTTGAGATCTTTGCTGATGACGTGAAATGCTCGCACGGCGCGACAATCGGCAGACTGAGTGGTGAGTCACTTTTCTACCTCAGAGCGCGTGGAATTGGTGAGGAACTCGCCAGAACAATGATTATTAACGCTTTCGCCAACGATGCCGTTCATACAATCTCGATCAATGAGGTCAGAGGACGTATCGAAGACCGTGTCGCGGTGAAACTGAGCAAATAAAGAAGACCATTAAATGACCGAAGAAAAAAACACGACGGTTAAAACAGTTTTTGACGTTGAGAGGATCAGGAACGACTTCCCGGTCCTCCATCAGTCAGTTCACGGAAAACCGCTCGTTTACCTCGATAATGCCGCGACCACTCAGAAGCCTCAACAGGTTATCGATGTACTTTCAGAGTATTACAAAGGCTACAATTCAAATATTCACCGGGGAGTGCACCTCTTAAGCCAAAAGGCGACAGATGAGTATGAAAAAGCCCGTGTGAAAGTTCAGAACTTTCTGAATGCCCCAAAAGCAAAAGAGGTGATATTCGTAAGAGGGACGACTGAGGGGATCAACCTTGTTGCAAACACTTACGGAAGGAAGTTCATCAAGGAAGGCGATGAAATAATCGTCTCGGAGATGGAACACCATTCAAATATTGTCCCTTGGCAGATGCTGTGTGAACAAACCGGCGCGAAGCTCAGAGTTATACCCGTTGACGACAACGGTGAACTGATCATGGATGAGTACAAAAAGTTGCTGAACGAAAGAACGACATTCGTTTCTGTTGTTCACGCGTCAAACACCCTCGGTACTGAGAATCCGGTTGAGGAGATCACGAGACTTGCCCATGAAGCCGGTGCAAAGGTACTGATAGATGGCGCGCAATCAGTGCAACACTTCGAAGTGGACGTGCAAGCAATTGGATGTGATTTCTATGTGTTTTCGGGTCACAAACTTTACGGACCTACCGGTATCGGAGCCCTTTGGGGCAGGGAAGAACTCCTCGAGCAGATGCCGCCGTGGCAGGGAGGTGGTGACATGATTGTTCATGTAACTTTTGAAAGAACCATCTATAACGAACTTCCCTACAAGTTTGAGGGTGGCACTCCGAACATTGCCGGTACGATCGGTCTCGGACACGCGATCGATTACGTTAACGGAATCGGTCTTGAGAATATACGTGCTTATGAAAGCGAACTTTACAGGTATATGGAGCAAACTTTCCTCGGCATCGAGGGTGTAACCTTGATAGGGGCGGCGGCTCACAAAAGCAGCGTCTTCTCCTTCAAACTCGCTGATATCCATCCGCACGATGTGGGGACTATCATGGATATGGAGGGAATCGCCATCCGTACAGGGCACATGTGCACCCAGCCTGTGATGAAGCGTTTCGGCGTGCCCGCGCTTTCAAGGGCTTCTATAGGATTTTACAATACCAAAGAAGATATCGACCGCGCTGCGGCCGGTATCAAAAAAGTAATTGAGGTCTTTGCCTGATGAATGATGAATTAAAAGAGATATACCAGCAGGTAATTCTCGACCATAACAAGAATCCAAGAAATTTCAGAAAGATCGAAATCCCTTCACATCACTCAGAGGGTTTGAACCCACTTTGTGGTGACCATGTATGGGTTTACCTCGACGTGGTTGACGGCGTGATCCGGGATATCTCATTCGAAGGGAACGGTTGCGCCATTTCAAAATCTTCAGCTTCCATAATGACTGCCGAACTGAAAGGTAAAACTGTTGAAGAGGCTGAAAGGCTGTTCGAACAGTTCCATTCCCTTGTGACCGGAAAGCTCACCGATGAGGAAGTGATAGAAGAGATGGGCAAGCTCGGAATATTTCAGGGTGTGAGGGATTTCCCGGTCAGAGTGAAATGCGCGAGCCTGCCGTGGCACACCATGCACGCGGCACTTCACCAAAAAGATACCGCAGTCAGTACGGAGTAACTTGTGACAAGAGAAAATATTGAAGCTTTACAAGATAAAGTAATCGCCACTCTTAAAACCATCTTCGATCCCGAGATCCCGGTGGATATCTGGGAACTTGGTTTGATCTATCACCTCAAATTCGATCTAGAGGGCAATCTCGTTGTTGAGATGACCCTTACCAGCCCAATGTGCCCCGTTGCCGAAAGCCTTCCCGCGGAGGTGGAAACCAAACTGAAGGGGATTGAGGGAATTAACGATGTAAAGATCAAGCTCGTCTTCGATCCGCCATGGGACAAGGATATGATGAGCGAAGTGGCACAATTGGAACTTGGGTTCCTCTGATTTTAACCTGCCTTGAGGCAGAGATTCAAGAATAAGCAATAGCTTGGAAGGAAAACACATGTTAAACACATTTAGACCCCCGATATATGATCAGGACGCGGTTCAGCCTTACAGGGATGAACTTGTAGCGGTCGGCTTTGAAGAAGCGTTGACACCGGAAGATGTAGATAACGCGATAAATAACAACCCGGGCAAGACCGTTCTTTTCATGATCAATTCTGTCTGTGGTTGCGCGGCCGGTTCAGCAAGACCAGGCGTATCACTCGCGCTTCAGCACAGAGTGATCCCCGATAAACTCTACACCGTTTTCGCCGGTCAGGAACGTGACGCGGTTGAAAAACTGAGATCATACGTTAAAGGATTTCCCCCTTCGTCACCTTCAGTGGCACTCTTCAAGGATGGCGAGTTGGTATATTTCATGCCAAGACTTGAGATCGAAGGCAGAAGTGCCGGTCAGATCGCTCAGGATCTTATGGTAACCTTTGAAAAGAACTGTTCCGCTCAGGGACCTTCAATTCCACCTGACGCATTCGAGAAGGTTTTACACGCGAAGATGTGCGGCTCAAAGATACCGGTGTACAAAGGATAGTAACGATGCGTTAACGAAATTGATCCGTAAGCACCCGATGCTTACGGGTCATTTTCATAACCCCCGAAAGAAATAATGAAATTCAGTTCACAAGAAGAATACGGTTTAAGACTGCTCCTTAGAATAGCGAAAAACTCGCAAGGGGATGGTATGACCATTCCTGAACTGGCGGAATCGGAAGGGCTTAGCACCGCGAACACGGCAAAACTTTTGAGGATTCTGCGGATGGGTGGCTTTGTCGATTCTGAAAGAGGGCAAAGAGGGGGGTATAAACTTTCAAGAACCGCCGATAAAATTCTTGTGGCCGATGTGATGACCGGTCTTGGCGGAAGGCTTTTCGATAACACTTTCTGTACCGACCACTCTGGTATGGACGCGGCGTGCACGCACGAGATCGACTGCTCCGTCCGCTCACTTTGGAGCATGATTCAGCGCGTTGTTGATGGAGTGCTGAAACAAACAACCCTTGCCGATCTGCTGATCAGCGAGCAGCATCTCACATCCAAACTTTCCCCGCTTGCCACCGACGCTATTGACGCGTTCACTGCCGTAAAAGAGATAAAACTCTCCCTTTAAAATAAAAAAGGATGCCGGAGCCGTGGCTCCAACATCCTTCTTTCGACAATAAATCAGCCTTTTATCATCGTAAGCAGCATTTTTGTTTTCTCAAGAGCAACAAGCCCGTGAGGAACATTTGCCGGCAGTTTTATTATGTCGCCCGTTTCAACGACATAAGGCTCACCGCCGATTTTTATCTCCATTTTACCTTCAACCAGATTCACCAATGCTTCAAAAGGTGAAGTGTGTTCAGTTAAATTCTCATCCTTGTCAAAAGCGAAAAGGGTGACATTTCCTGACGGATTCTTTACGAGCTGGCGGCTAACAATCGCGCTCTCGGAATAGTTAATAAGACCGGTCAGTTTTCCGTGTAAGTCTGTAGTTGCCATTTTATTTTCCTTCTTTTTATGTAATGCGGTACTTCAGTACTTCGGTACTCCGGTAATTTATAAGACTGAAGTACCGAAGCACTGAGATTCCGAAGTTCTTATTCAAACATATGATCAAGTTTGTGTTTTGCTTCCGCTGACATCATTTGGGGGGTCCACGCGGGTTCCCAGACGAGATCGATAAAAATTCTGTATTCGCTGAAAGCTTGTTTTAAATATCGCTCCACCCATTCAAGAATGCTGTCGTGCATTGGGCAGCCGGGAGTTGTCAGAGTCATTTTTACTAATATAACATCTTCTCTGATAATTACCGAATAAACTAATCCAAGTTCCACTATATTCAATCCGAGTTCGGGATCGATGACTTTTGAGAGTACGTTAAAAACTTCATCCTGTGACGGTATCATCGGGTCTCCTCGCGTAGGTCGATAAAATGTTGTAAGAAAAAAGCAGTGCCCCGGTCAGATAGAACGAAAGTCCGGTTAGCAGAATAATCTCGTGATTGAATAATAGCCCCGCGATAGTTATAAATAACGAGACATTCGTTATGTAGTACTGCGCTTTTGAAATGTTGCGATTGTAGAGGTCTTTCAGAAGTGGCACTTTTTTCAAGCCGACCTTGCTGGTGTAAAAGTGGAACCAGACAAGGAATGGGATTATCTTGTACATCTGACCCATTATCAACTGGCTGATAAAACCAAAAAGCACGATAAATCCATAAACCAGCGTCAGGTTCATTTCATCGCTGCCATTTCCGCTCGAGATGAAAAGAAATGAGATGCCACCGAGAAGTGCCGCTACAAGAGCGGAATAGGCAAATACCGAGAATTTGATCCCCAGATCAAGGTTTTTCTTCATCCTTTTCTTCATGATCAGAAGAATCTGATAGAAAAAGACCAGAAATGCCAACGCTATAAGCGGGACAAATACAAAATCACCAGCCTGAGAGAAACCCATAACCCGCGAGAGAGAAAACCCAAGAATACCCGTGTTCAGGAAAACGAAAACCAGCCACGATGGCTTCACCGAATAACCGTGGGAGAGGGTGAACATTGGGATCAGTTTGAGTGATACTCCGGCGATCACCATCCCGATCCAGCCGGCAATTCCGAGGTGCGCGTGAACGGTCAGCAACTTAAGATGATCGCCCGGCAAGAACGGGTGACCGAGGTTTATCGCAAGCAACAAGCCCAGCAAAACCGTGAAAAACAGGTAAATGTTTGATGCAACCAAAAACTTGCCGGTCAGATTGTTCTTTTCACCTTTGCTGAGGGTGACTCCAAGATTCACCAGGAAAATGAGGACGGCAAGCATCAAAAAGCTCCCGGCTACAATTATTAATGTGGTGAAATTGAAGTTGTAAAACGACCAAACCAGAAGCAACATTCCCGTTACATGCAATCCATATTGAATGAAAGCGAGTTTCTCCGACCAAAGCTTCACCTTCAGAATTATTGCAATAAGCTGGAAAATGGCTCCAAATATTGTGAGCGCGATCCAACCTAACACCATAAGGTGAGTTACTGACAACGCCACAGGTGAGAAGTGGTGCCCCTTCAGCGACGCGTGATCTATGATCATCATAACAACCGCGGACAGAAGTGATAAAATTGCCGTTATGAAATATGTCGAAACTAATTTGAACGAGGGTGACATCTTGGTCGCGAGACCGGGTACCATTTTAGTCGACCTTCCTGGTTATTATCACTTTGTAATAGTTCTCCTCGATCTTGTTTGCAACCGCCTGCCAGCCCAGCTCTTCCAGTTTCTCATACAGGATCATTGGCTCACGGTGGTGGTGGACAAGCAGAAGAGTGTCGTTATCAATTTCATGCAGTTTTTGAAGTATGGTTACCATTGGCTCTGGTGGCTCCATGCCGCGGACATCGAGTTCAACAACTTTTTCGGGAAGGGGAGCGGTTTCGTTGCCAGTTGTGCGTTGCGAGTTGCCCGGAGTGAGAGTATCTGACTTAAAAAAATAGACGTTGTAAACTCCATCTGCAATATCTGTAAAGTGTTCATAACCCCGGCTGCCAAGGACATTGTAAAGCGGTTTTGGTTCGAAACCGACAACGAGGTGAAGTATTTGCCCATCTCCGAGTTTTGAGATCTCACCCATTATCAGATGAAAGGGATCGACTCCCTGGGCGAGACTCGGCCTTACATCGAGCAGTACCGTATCTGAATTTTGGATTAACGCTTTAATTTCATTCTCGTTCATTTTAATTTTCCTGTTCCTGCTCACTGAGCTTTTTTTATTATGTGTTCAGATATCTGAAGATTTTCCGTCTGAAGTTTCATCGCGTCGTAGAAAAGGTTCTCAATCTTTTTTATCGATTTTTCCTTTACATCTTCCAGACTTGTGTCAGCAAAAAGTTTGTAGATATTATCCCTTAGTCCATCCCATTCATTGTGTACCGGACAGGGGTTGTCGGGGTTGCATCGCTTGAAACCGAGGATACAGAAATTGAAAAGATCAAGCCCGTCAAGCGCGTTGATAATGTCAAGCAGTTTGATTCTGGATGGAGGGACGAGCAGACCGAATCCGCCGCCATTTCCCCTTTTGGAATCGACATAGCCTGAGGCTATCAATTCCTGCATTATTTTCCCCGTGAAATCTTTTGGCACCGAGAGCCTGTCAGATATTTCACCCGCCGAAAGGGTTGAGCCGTATGGCAGGGTTGAAAGCAGGAGCACGGTTTGGAGTCCATATTCACATTTTTTTGAGAAGATCATCTTGCGCCTACAGGTCTTTCTTCTTAAAGCGGAGAACGCTTAGTGAAAGGGGAATGGCTGTCCAGAGAAACAATGCCGAGAGGGAGATGACCGATCCGGTTACCGACTGAAAATAACTCTGAAAAACCGCGCCTGTGTAGCCCATCAGCGCTGAAGCGTCAAGGTGGATGAGGCAGAATATCCTCGCCAGGTCGATCGGGTTTAGCGAACTGATAACCAATAGCGGCATTTCGAGAGGATAATCAGCGAAAAACACCGATACGGCAAGTATCAAACCATCATAAAGCAGCGCCATGAGGAACCAGATGGTGATGGAAATTCCGAATCCTTTTGCTTTGTCATCCTGCCAAACAGCGATGAAAAAAGCAATTGCCAAAAACACAAGAACTACAAAGACTCCTGTAAGCAAAAGTGAGACCAACGGAGCGATGACCGGGGCACTTATCCCCGAAAAGAAAATGAATGGAAGCAAAATCCCGGCGATCTCAGAGAGAACCAAGGGTATCGCGACACCTCCCCAGATCCCAATGAAAAGATCGGTTCTCTTAACGGGCTGGGTGAGCATGAAAAGTATGTAACCCTTACTGTTGTAGTAAAACGTGGTGCCGTACAGAAGTGTGAGCAGGGGAATGAAGGTCACGTTTATGTTCAACAGGTTGGTTATAACCCCTGTGGGTTCATCTGTAAAATGGAACAACAGGGAAGTGAACGCGAGGAAAAATATGAAGTAAAAGATCACAAGTTTCGACCTGAAAGCGTCACGCAACTGATAGTTGAAAATTTTACTTATGCTGTGCACAGTTTGAACTCCTTTCCCATTATTCCCGCGACCGCTTTTTCGAGTGTCGGGGAATCATGAGCGATCTTAAGTTCTTCCACTCCGCCATGATAATGCACTCTGCCTTCAAGCAGGAAGATCACTTCATTTGCAAGTTCCTCAACTTCAGGCATAATGTGGGATGTTAACAGCACCGTGACACCTTTCGCGTTGGCATCTCTAACCTTTGTCTTGAAGATGTCTGCCGCCCAAGGATCAAGCGAAGCCGTCGGCTCGTCAAGTATCAGAAACCGGGGCTTGAACATAAACGCAATGGATGCTGAAAGTTTCTGAAGTGTACCCCCGGAAAGATGCTTGATCTGCTTCTTTTCATGTTCAGGGAGACCGAATTTGTGGTAGAGCTCCAGATCAAGCTCACGTGAGTCAGACCGCAGATGTTTTAGCAGGTCAACCGATTCTTTCACGGTAAGATTCGCGGGAAATCCATGGTATTGAGGCAGGTAACCCGTGATCTTCTTGAATTCATTGTTGTTAAAGATGGTTCGTCCGTCAATATCTATTGAGCCGGAGTCCGGGATAACCAGACCGAGTATCGATTTAAGCAGGGTGGTCTTGCCCGATCCATTTGGGCCGACTATAGCGGTAACCGCGCCTTCTCTAAGCTCGAAATTTACATTGTCGAGGGCTTTTAGTTTTTTGTAATTTTTGCCAAGTCCGGCTATTTTGATCATACAATCCTCCGCATGGCGGGTTTCTCATCAATCAATTGTTTTGGGGTAAGGGCGGGGAACACCCTTTCGGCGAGGTCAAGCATCCGGGTGAACAGACCCCGCATCAAGATCAGTGTCGGTTTATATTCTGATATTATCACCGAGAAAAGTGAAACGGGGTGGTAAGGCACATCGCCGTATCCGTCTTTGTTCAGGTCGTATCCCGCATAGTTATCCCAGAAATTTCCGCTGAAAGTGTTGAAATTCTGTTTCGAATTGGTGGCTATATCGAAGTTATTCCCCGTAAAAGTGTTTTTCTCGAACCGGTTATCCATCGAGTTAGCCATCAGGTCGAGCGCCCAGCCGTTCTTCTCGAACAGGTTGTACTCAAGTCTGCACTTCCCCGAAGCTTCCATGAATATCCCTTTCGTATTGCCAGTGAAGCGGTTTCCGGTGATGTTCGACTTGTTGATCTCTTTCAGAAGTAATCCGTATGAGGCAGACCCCTTATTGTTGAGGAAGAGGTTGCCATCCATATCGATAAAGGCGGAGTACATCACTGCCACGCCGGCGCCGTTCTCGAAGAATTTATTGCCGGAGTAACGGCTGCTGTCGGAAAACATGAAGTGCAGCCCGTATCGCAGGTTTCTTTTCGAAGCGTTGCCCGTCATCAGGTTGTGCCGGCTGAACTCAAGGTATATTCCGTCACGGTGTCCCGAAATGGTGTTCCCCGATATCATGGTGTTCATGCAATACCAAAGGTGAATGCCGTTACCCGAGTTGGTTTCGGTCTTGGCGAATGAATGAATCGAGTTACCCCGGACAGTTATCCTGTCGGTCTTCTGAAGATAAATGCCAAAAAAGTTGTTGTAGAGTTCGTTATTCTCTATCAGGCAGTCTGAAACATTCTCCACTCTGATGCCTGAGTGCTCGAATTTGTAGCTGAACTCTGAATTGATCAACTTTAACCCTGAAACGTGTACACCGGCAGATCTGATAATGAGCACCGAGCCTTTCTTTCCGGCATCAAGAACAGGTAAACCTTCACCACGGATGAAAAGAGGTTTATCGATCGCAAGATCGGTCACCATGTATTTGCCTGCTTTCACCGTGATGGTTGATCCGGGTTCCGCCGCTTCAACAGCACGGGAGAGTGATTTGTATTTTCCACTTGGTGATACCTCAATTCCGCCGGCTGAACCACGGGAGGTCAGCATGGTTGTAAAGATCACGAAGAGGAGAAGCGCGCGTTTCATTTTAGTTGGTCTTCGCGCTTAAAAGCTTATCCCAGGTGTAGTGCACGGCGCTTGAGTCTTTTATCGCTTTCATTGCATCCTGATGCGTTTTGAACGCGGCAAGATTCGCGCCCATTGGTGAGTCGATCTCCTTACTTGTCACGTACATCGCGCTCCTTCCGTCGAAGAGAACACCGGGCTGCGACATCGATGTTACGTACACGGTAGTCTCTTTGGGATCATAATTGCCGGGCATTTTTGTGTACGCGACGAGGCACTCAATGGAATCGAACTTAAAGACTTTCCCTTTCGGGGTTATCAGCTCACTCCCGAACTCATGGTCAGTTATCAGCATCTGGCAGAATGAACAGTTGTCTTTTCCATACTGTATCGGTTCAGGGTCGTGGCTGCCACATCCTGTGAACATCAATAAAACCGCGAACAGCGATATTAATTTCGACTTCATTTTAAACTCCTTCCTGATCTGTATTCAGAAAACCATACATACGCCATGATCATCAAAGCGAGCCCGATGAAGAGACTACCAATCCAGGGGAGGGAAGTGGCGTTGATATTTAAAAGCTGTTTGCTGCCGAGAAGTGGCGGTTGATAACTCATTCCCGGCACTTTAATCGGGGCATTGGGGTTGAGGTTGTGTCCATAATCATATTCCCACATGTAAAAATCGTACACACCCAGTATCCCGAGCAGCACGATAATAATAAGCATCGCGAGTACGGCAGTTTTGTTTCCTTTCCATGCAATCAGAAGTCCGGCCGCGGTGAGGAAGAGGATGATCATTGGCATGTAAGTCAGTTCGGGGATCGAGTTTTCATCGATCACCTTCATCCCGATGTAGTGATTCAATCCGTTGAGGGTGTTAAGGTCATTGGGACCCTCTCCGGTTATCTTGTTGATCCAGATGTAGAGGCCCATTCCTTCGGGATATTGAGGGGCCTGGATGTCGATCTTCCATATCGGGGTGATGAATGTCCCGAGGAGCAGGATCGAAGCGAAAGCAACAAGAAATTTTGATCGTTTGGTCATTTTAGTTGTCCGTTTTAGATCAGGGGACGTGTTGCCACGTCCCCATGAAAATTTATTTTCCGGTACCGAACGACAGTTGCACGTTCGAGCCGGCGGGTGATACTCTGGCATAGCCCGACATTTCCTGATGGAGCGCTGAGCAGAAGTCAGAGCAATAGAACGGGTAGATTCCCGGTTGTTTGGGTTCCCAGAGGATGGTTCTTGTCTCTCCGGGCATTATCAAGAGCTCGGAGTTCGTCATACCTTTGATAGCGAATCCGTGGGGAACATCCCAGTCCTGCTCAAGATTGGTCAGGTGGAAGTAAACCTTGTCACCAACTTTTATTCCCTCGATGTTGTCGGGCGCGAAGTGGCTTCTTGTCGCGGTCATGTAAACGTGAAGGGTGTTTCCTTCTCTGACCACTCTCGCGTCCTTTTCACCTTTGGCAGCGTAAGGATTGCCGTTTTTCGAGTTCTCGTATATCTTCATGAAGTCTTTTTTAAGTATCGAAGCGTCAATTCCTTGAGCATAATGGGGCTCGCCGATGGTGGGGAAGTCGAGCAGAAGTTTCATTTTGTCGCCTGAGATATCGATCAACTGGGCTGACTGTGTAAGCATTGGTCCGGTTGGCAGGTATCTGTCTTTAGTGATCTTGTTGAGCGCGATAAGATATTTGCCGAATGGCTTTTTGGTGTCGCCACCCATCACGCAGAGGTGCCCGATCGAGTAGTAAACAGGGATCCTGTCAACCACTTCCCACGTACCGAGCTTCCATTTAACCACTTCCGAAGAAATGAAAGCGGATGTGTAAGCATACCCTTTGCCGTCGAATTCTGTGTGAAGAGGCCCAAGACCGGGGTTCTGCACTTCTCCGGCGTTGATCTCTGAATACTTGAGTACGGGAATTCCTTGGAAATCACCGTCAAACTTTTTCTCTTCAATCGCCTTCATCATTTTTGAGAATGAGTGAACGGGGATCACGGTAGCAAGCTTGCCACCGGCTACAATGTACTCACCCGAAGGGTCAACATCCACGCCGTGAGGTGATTTGGGGGTCGGGAGGAAGTAGATCATTCCCGGACAGTCTTTTGGATCGAGAACCTTCACGGTTTTCAGATTTTCCGACTTCGCAACGCGACTTTTCTCATCAACGTAGTTGTGATAATAGTCGGCCGGCATATCCTTTGCCTTGCCCGCTTTCAGATATTCTTCGGCCTTTTTCCAGTTGACAGCGGCGATGAAATCCTTGTCATTCTTTGACGCGTTTATCTCGAGGAGGGTGTTAGCTTGTTCCGAATTGTAGCTTGTGAAGAAAGCCCATCCGTGTGATGGACCCTTTCCCGCGCGGGCGAGATCGTAGTTGAGACCGGGAGCGATAATCTGGAACTCGAGGTTCATTTTGCCGCTTTCCGAGTTAACTTTCACGAATGAGATTGTGCCTTTGAAGTTCTCTTTGTACGATTTTATATCAACATCAGCGTTAGGTATTGGAAGCGAGAACCTTGTTGAAGCAACCACATATTCCGAGTTCTCGGTGGTGAAAGGGGAGCCATGATTACCCGCTGAATTGGGTATTTCGATGATCTCAGCGGTTTCGAAATCCTTCAGATCGATTCTCGCGATCCTTGGAGTATTGTTAGCGTTGATAAACAACCACTTCCCGTTAGCCACGCCTTCACTTTCTGAAAGTGATGGATGATGCGCGTCATCCCAAGGGATAAAACCGTGAGAAGTGTTAAGCATCGCCTTGGTTTCTTCTGAATAACCATAACCGGTTTCAGGATTTTGCGAGAAAACAGGGATCACTTTGAAGAGCCTGCCCGAGGGCACGCCGTAAACAGACACCTGCCCGCTGAATCCACCCGACATGAAAGTGTAGAATTCGTCGTACTCTCCCGGTTTTACGTACACCTTTTGGGCGGCATCACCCGTATCGAGGGCTGATGAACTCTTCCCGCATCCCGCCATGAAGAGTACGGGAATGAGCAAGAAGGAGAACGCGGCTAATATTGTGCTTTTTTTCATTTGACTGCCTTCCGGTTAAGTTATTTGGGTTTGTTTACCGATCTGAAATACTCCAGAATGTCCATAGCTTCCTCTTTTGTTACATTCTGGAACGGCATGGCAGTCATATATTCAGCCAGCATTTTTTTAGCTTCAGGGTGCTTCTTGGTCATTTCATCCGGATTCATGATCATGTTAACGATATATTCGGGTGATCTTCTTGTGGTGACATCGCGCTGGGCCGGACCTACATATCTTTCATCAAGCTTGTGGCATGAAGCGCATTTTTCATTGAAAGTTTTCTCACCCTTCGAAGCCCGGGCGAGATCGATCTCACCGAGGGTGAGTTTTTCCTTTACCGGTCCGATACCGTTCTCGAGTTCAAAGTCGGAGAGACCCGAGGTATTCTCAACCGCGGAACCGCTTCCTTGAGCGTTCGATTTCTTTTTCCCTTCCGCGTTATCGCCGCCGCAACCTGTTACCTGGAACAGGAAAAGACCGGCAGCCAGAATAAGAGAAGGATAGATATACTTGGTTTTCACAATGAACCTCCGTTATAATCAGACTAAAAAGTCCGAATTTAAGTTAAAAGAATGGCGCCGGTCAAAAAGGGGACCACGAGAAGTGTCGTCGCGCCTCGCGTCCAATACCGGTGCTGTCATGCCCCATTTGAAATCAGATAAAAATGTCTGATTCAAATATAACAGTTTATTTTCTGAATGTCAAATATTTTTTGATTTTTTTTTGGGGGGGAGGGAAGGGGGAAATTTTTAAACCGCCAAGAACGCAAAGTTCGCAAAGAGTTAATAGGACGCGGATAGACGCGGGTTGCACGGATAAACACGGAAGAGAAAAGTATCCGCGTTCATCTGTTAAATCTGTGTGTATCCGTGTGCTTAAAATTTAGGGATCTTGGTATTCACGACCAAAGCATATTGTGCGTTTAATATTTGATTTTCAGAGAATATTCGGTATCGAGGTGGTGTCCCAAAATCATGGTTATTTCCTACTTAAATCATATTTTTTATATTGTATTTACATTTTCTTGGATTCATAGAGTTATAATGCCAGTAATTTCGACATTTTTTGGAATCATTGTAAGAATGTACTACGATGAACATAATCCCCCACATGTGCACATTGAATATCAAAACAGGTTAGCCGTTTTCGATTTTCGGGGAAATGTGTTGAAAGGCGATCTTCAATCCAAAACAGCCACGAAACTTGTAAGGGAGTGGATCGATCTAAATAATGTTGAATTGCAAGATAATTGGAACCGTGCTGTTAATGGAGAACAATTAGTGTCAATCAAACCTTTGGACTAAGAGGCAAATATGTGGAACTTAAACAGAGTAACCAAAATATCGTATCAAGGAAACTACAAGTACTATATTGAGTTTGATAACGGTGTTTCCGGAGTTATCGATTTCGTTGGTATATGGGAGAAAGGTCCGGTTTTTCGCTGTTTGAAAGATGAAACCATATTCAAATCTGCGGAAATTGCCGGTGGGACGATCTGTTGGAACAACGAAATTGATCTGGCGCCGGAATCGCTGTACGAGCAATTATCAGCCCCGGCGGCCTGATATGAGTTAAAAGCAGGTAATCTGCTATCGAAACTTATACTCTTGAATACTACCGGTAAAATCTCCGGGAGTTTCTGTTTTCTGCTAATTCCGATCCAATCCAACAGACCAGATCCCAATCCACCTGCGGCGGAGTGCAGGTGAGATTCTTAACCGCCGGGGACGCAAAGTTCGCGAAGAGTCAATAGGACGCGGATACACGCGGATTAAACGGATAAACACGGAAGAGATAAGTATCCGCGTTCATCTGTGAAATCTGTGTGTATCTGCGTGCTTCAAGTTCTTTATTGACTAATTATGCTATTTTAAGAGGACAACCTTTTCAATAACAGGCGCGTGCCCGTCAACATGAACTGATACAAAATAAACTCCCGAGGGGAGGGAGGTGCCGTTCAAGGTGATACGCGAGGTACCGGATGGGAGATCGCCTGAGTGGAGGGTAAAAAGTTTTTCTCCGGTGATGGAGTGGAGATTAACGATGGTGAAACCGGCTTTGGGGGAGTCCACTAAAATTGTTGTTTCGGGGTTGAAGGGGTTTGGGAAGATTTTCAGTCCAAAGCCGGAAGGGACTTGATGTGTCTCTTTTACTGAAACAGGGATATCGACGAATTTGCCTATTGTGGTATTGAACGCGCGGGAGTAATTGTTTGAGGCTGAAATTCTGTAGCGGTCAAACGCGACGGCCTGGCGCGGTCCGGTACTGCTTGAAGCTCTGTATTTTGAACTGTCCGCGAGTGTGGCTTCGCTGAAATCGAACAGGAAGAGGGGGAAGCCCTTGTAATAAATATTAGAAGTTTCGGGGTCGAACCTGTATGTCCCTATTCCGTGCTCGTACATTGCTCTCTGCAATCCTCCTCTGAATGCCGACCAAAGCAGCGCGCTCATCCGGGTTTCGTGATAGGTTGAATTGTCGAACGTCAGGGGGCCGTAAGAAAATCCTTTGATCGCGCCCAGTCCCGTTTTTAGTGTCATTTTACCGCGGTAGGCGGCGTACTGGTCGGTAAAAAGGTCATCAGCGAATGCCTCGCCCGCGAGCCTTGCGGTTTCACCGATGAATACGGAGATAAATCCGGATATGGTAACTTTGGTTTTCATCAAGGTTCCAATTGTGGAGCCGGGAAGCGTGAGAGGTTTCAACGCTGTGACATCATTTCCTGTGAAAATAACAGCTCCTGCCTGCGAAAGCCTTGAAACCAAAGCCGTATCGGTTTCTGATGACGCATTGTAATTAACCACTTCAGTTGTAGCACCCGCGCTTTGCAACATTGATTGAATCGAGTTCGCCTGAGTAAGGTAAGCGGAGCCCGCGAAGATCATAATATTCTTTCCCGCGGATTTTTGAGCGACTTCATTTAGCATTGCCGTGTGCGCGCCCTGTTGAAAGTTGCCTCCCGTCAGGTAAACATTGGAAGACAAAGATACATTGTTCACCGCGGAAAAGGGTCGCGCCGATGAAGGTACAGATGAGACGGTATTGTTAACAAAATCATACTCCCATCCCGCGACCATCTGCGTGACAAGCAGGTTCTCCAGTTCATATTGCGTGCCGTTCACTACAGTACGGGTAAGAGAATCGGCGCGGTAAACGGAAACGGCGCCACTTCCCATAACCACACCTTTTCCGTCGGGGGAGATGCAGATGGCGGTGCGGTCATCGATTCCAACTCCTCTTACGGAAGTGTTGCCTTCGTTGAAAAGTTTTACCATTTGGGCAACAAGCCTTCCGTGCCGGGCTCTCTCGATGAAATGGGTGTCGAAAATAGTTCCGGGGACGAGACCTAGGAAGTCGGGTTCGATGAAACCGGCCTGTGAAAACGGGTTGGAAAGTGCCGATTCGGGAGTAAGGCTTCCATATTTTGCTGAAATTATAAATTCGCTCAACACCATAGCCCCGGCGGAAGTGCCGGCTACAACTCCACCTCGCTGCCAGACCGCCTTGATCGCGTCTTCGGTGAGAGTGCCTTTCCAGTAATTGATGTAATTATACTGGTCACCTCCCTTGATAAAAATCGCGGATGCCGCGACGATTGAATCGTAAACAACTTGAGAATTGGCGAGATCACGGGTGTTTATCTTCAGATTGACGGCCGATGCCGCACCTTTAGAAACGAAATAATCGGGAATCCAATTGGTTTCATCATTCACTGAGAGAACGATCACTTTCCCGAAGTTGCCCTTCTGCACGATCCATGAGTAGGGTGCATCACTCCAGTCGCTGTAGTCTTCACCGCCACCTCCGACGGCGCAGATGTAACCTTGCGAAAACGTGTTAAAATATAAAACGGGGAGAAGGAAAAAGAAAATTAATATCCGGGGCATTTAAACCGACTCTTGTGATGATGAAAATGAGTGTCACAAAGATATGAACACCCTCCGAATCACACAAATCTGTCAAAACACCTGCACCAATTCTTTACTTCAAAATATCTAAATTAGAAGTTTAAATTTCAGGAACTTCATAATGAAAGATCTTCAAAATGCGACTGCCGTGGTGACCGGCGGAGCGATGGGAATCGGACTCGCGACCGTGAAAAGGCTGCTTGCCGAGGGAGTGACCGTAACTATTTGGGATCTGAATCCTTCCGCGCTCGAGGAGGCCAAAAAGGAACTCGAAGGGAAGGGAAAAGTATTTTATCATGTATGTGATGTGACAGATAAAATCCGGGTGTACGAACTCGGTAAGATCGCGTTCGAAGAGATGGGAAGTGTCGATATCCTGGTGAACAACGCGGGATATGTTAAAAGCGGCTACTTCCACGAGCGCCCTGATGAAGAATGGGAAAAGACGATCGATGTTAACCTGACAAGTTTTATTTACACTACGAAAGCCTTCCTTCCCGCAATGTACGAGAGGAACAGAGGCCATGTGGTTAACATATCCTCCGCTGCCGGGACGATCGGCGTTCCGGGTCTGGCGATTTATGCCGCATCAAAATGGGCGGTGTGGGGTTTGTCCGAGTCACTGAGGTTTGAAGCTCAGAATCTTGGTAAAAAAGGTGTAAAGTTCTCTTCAATTCATCCTTCTTACATAAGAACGGGGATGTTTGAGGGTGCAAAGATTCCTTTTCCGGGTGGTCTGATAGTTCCGTTGCTTAAAAGTCACGATGTTATCGCGAAAGCGATCGTTGAAGCGGCAATTAAAAAGGGAAGACACGCTCCGAAGCGGCCTTATACAGTTCACCTCACCCCAAGGATGCGTCTGATGCCCGACAGTTGGTTTCAGTGGACGCTGAAGTTTTTGAAGGTGACGGAGAGTATGAGCTCCTTCCGTGGAAGGGTGAGGGGTGAGGGGTGAAGGGTTAAGTATGATGTATGAAGTATGAAGTATGAACCGCCCACGGCGGGTTAGGTATTAGGTATTATGCCTTGGTGCCGGGAGAACAGAGTTTTTTTGAATGAAGGATGATGGAAGTTACAATATCATATAATCCCGCGACGGGAGAGAAGATTGGTGAAACGCCGCTGAATACAGTTGAAGAACTGAACGCGGCAGTTGCGAAAGCACGCGAGGCACAGAAGATCTGGGCGGCGAAGTCTTTCAACGAAAGAATGGATCATCTTCTGAAGATGAGGGATCACATTGCTGAGAATTCCGACAGGTTTTCGGAGGTGATCGCGCTTGACTCAGGTAAAACGGTGTTTGATGCCCTTTCAACTGAAGTGATGCCTTCGGTTCTGGCGGTAAATTACTACGCGAAAAACGCGAAACGGATCTTAAAAAGGAAGCGCCTGAAACCGGGCAATATCCTCCTCGCCAACAAAATTTCATACATCGACCGCGTGCCTTACGGGGTTGTGGGCATCATCAGTCCATGGAACTACCCGTTCGGCATTCCAATCCATGAGGTTGCCATGGCCCTCATCGCGGGAAATGGTGTCGTTCTTAAAGCCGCGTCCCAGACTCAGGAAGTGGCGAAGCTGATCGAAGAAGCGGTTAAAGCCGCGGAACTCCCGGATGGCTTATTCAGGCTTCTGAACATTCCGGGAAATATCGCCGGAGATGCATTCATCGATTCAGGAATCGGTAAACTCTACTTTACCGGCTCAGTACCGGTCGGCAAGAAACTCATGAAAAAAGCTTCGGAAAGGTTGTTGCCTGTTTCGCTTGAACTTGGCGGAAACGACGCGATGATCGTCCTCGACGATGCTGATCTCCACCGCGCCGCGGCCGGGGCACTCTGGGCGGGGCTGAGCAACTCGGGGCAGTCGTGCGCGGGCGTAGAGAGGATATATGTGGACGCTAAGATCTACGACAAATTCATGGCGGAGCTGAGGCGGCAGGCTTCCAGGCTCCGGCAGGGTGAAGGTACATCCTTCGATGTCGAGATCGGTGCCATGACCACAGAAAACCAATTAAAAACAGTTAAGGCACACCTTGAAGATGCCGTTTCAAAAGGCGCCTTGGTGACACCACTGGCTACACCTCAGCCGGGGGTGGAGTACGGCAGTTTCCACCTTCCATACGCGGTTGAGAATGTTACCAACGACATGCTTGTTATGAAGGAGGAAACTTTCGGTCCCTTGCTCGGCATCGAGAAGTTTTCGACCGATGAAGAGGCGATCGCGAAAGCCAACAATTCAGATCTGGGGCTTACAGCCTCCGTCTGGACCAAAGACCGGAAACGGGGACACGCCCTCGCGGCGAAACTCGAAGCAGGCGCCATAACAATCAACGACCATCTTATGTCTCACGGCCTTGCCGAAACCCCTTGGGGTGGATTCAAAGAATCGGGCTACGGCCGCACGCACGGCACTATCGGACTCGAAGGAATGACCCAACCCCGCTGCGTGATTGACGACATCCTCCCCGGCGTTAAAAAGAACATGTGGTGGTACCCGCACAGTCGAGATGTTTACGAAGGCTTAAATGGAGGCATCGACCTTCTCTACTCGAAGGGGATACCGGTAAAATTCGACGGCGCGATAAAACTTGTAAAGACATTTTTCAGAACTTTCAGAGAAAACAGATAATATGGATCTCGCAAATCTAATTAAACAGGCAGGCGTGGTTGGCGCGGGCGGCGCGGGATTCCCGACGCATGTGAAATCGGGCTCACAGGTTGAGTTCGTTCTCGCGAACGGAGCCGAGTGCGAACCCCTTCTTCACAAAGATTATGAACTGATGCTCCTCAAAGCAAAGGAAATGATCGAAGGGATGGCGCTGATGATCAAATCAACGGGCGCTAAAAAGGGCTACTTCGGAATAAAAACCAAGAACGCCAAAGCCATCGAGGCCGTAAAAGCCGCAATCGGAAACCACCCCATCGAGATCACCGAACTTGGTGATTTTTATCCTTCCGGAGATGAGTACGAACTCGTTTACACCGCGACAGGCCGTTTGATCCCTGCGGGCGGAATTCCGCTTAATGTCGGATGCGTGGTCAACAATGTCGAAACCCTGATGAATGTAAAACACGCCGCTGACGAGATGCCTGTTACCGAAAAGTTCATCTGCGTGGCGGGCGCCGTTAAAAATCCATCGACATTTTTTGTCCCTGTAGGCACCACCGCGCGCGAAGTTATCGAACTCGCCGGCGGAAGCACCGAAAGCGATTATGCCGTATTCAATGGTGGCCTGATGATGGGTAAGCTTATGGACAATCTTGACGAACCCGTCACAAAAACATCGGGCGGATTCATCGTTTTGCCGAAGAAGCACAACCTTGTTTTCAGAATGGGTCAGCCGGAGAAAAACTGGCACCGAATCGGAAAATCAGCCTGTGACCAGTGCAGTTACTGCACCGAATTTTGTCCGCGCTACCTACTCGGATACGATGTTCAACCCCACAAGGTGATGCGTTCACTCGGCTTCACTGCTTCGGGAGCCGGTTACTGGAATCAGATGGCAGAACTCTGCTGCTCTTGCGGACTCTGCACGCTTTACTCGTGTCCCGAAGAGCTTTTCCCGAAAGAAGCGTGCGATCAGTCAAAACGCCAGATGCGCGCCGAAGGTGTAAAATATGTTCAGAAACACCCCGTGAAGGTTCACCCGATGAAAGAGGCAAGGCGCGTGCCGCTTAAAATGCTGATGAAGAAACTGAATGTTTCCCAATACGCCGCCGACACACCGTTCATAGACCTGAACTATCAGCCGCAGGAAGTTAAAATCAAGTTGAAGCAGGCGGTTGGTGATCCCTCTGTACCCGTTGTGGCACTTCGCGACAGGGTGCAGAAAGGCGATGTGATAGCGACAATTCCCGAAGGAAAGCTTGGCTCGAACATTCACGCCTCCATTTCAGGAACCGTGATCGATGTAAATAACGATTTTATAAGAATATTAAACAATTGAGCGCCATGATAAAGAAAAATTCATTAGGACTGATCGAACTCACAAGCATCGCTTCCGGGATGCACGCCGCTGACATCATGCTTAAAACTGCTGATGTGGAGTTGGTTATTTCTCGGACGATCTGCTCGGGCAAATATATGTCGATCATTGGCGGAGATGTAGCCGCTGTAAGGTCGTCGGTCGAGACCGCTGTTGACACGGTCGGTTTCGGCGTGGTCGACTTTTTCGTGATCCCGAATGTACATCCCGATGTTTTTCCGGCACTTGCGGGGCATTCAAACGTCGAATTACTTCAGGCGTTGGGGATTCTCGAGAGTTTCTCAGTTGCCTCACTCATCGAAGCCGCGGACGCGGCGGTGAAAGCCGCGAAGGTAAGGCTTATCGAGATCCGTCTCGCGATGGCCCTCGGCGGCAAAGCCTTCTGCACAATCACCGGTGAAGTAGCCGCTGTTCAGTCAGCAGTTGATGCGGGAGCAGCCGTTATTCAGGAGAAGGGATTATTGGTTAACAAGATCGTTATACCACAGCCGAGACAGGAATTGTTGAGGGAAATGATTTGATTTTGGGTAGCGAGTAGCGAGTGGCGAGTAGTGAGGATTTTAACTTAGAGTGGGTGCAGAATGAGTGACTTTAAAGACCTTAAATGTTGGATCCGAGCTACTGAACTTGCGGATCTTATATATGCCAAAACACGGGGATTTCCCAAAGAGGAATTGTTTGGTCTTGTGAATCAAATGAGGCGATGCGCAGTCTCAGTTGCCTCCAATATAGCGGAAGGTGCCGGACGACAGCATGTTAAGGAAAACATTCATTTTCTCCATATTGCCCGGGGATCGCTTTATGAATTGGAAACTCAAACAATAATAGCGCATAGACAGCGATATTTGGACGATGAGACTTATCACAATATTGAAAATAAAATAGAAGAAAGTAGGAAAGTTCTGAGTGGTTATATAACTTATAAAAGCGGCACAAAGGATTAACCGGAGTCTCGCCACTCACCACTCACTACTCACTACCAAACGAAAGGATTTAGATGGACATACAAGAATTAAACGAGCGCATCAAATCAGAGAGTGAATTCATTGAACTGATGATGGATGAAATGGGGAAGGTGATAATCGGGCAGAAAGACATGCTCGAACGCCTTCTTATCGGGTTGTTCGCGAACGGGCATATACTGCTTGAAGGTGTGCCGGGACTGGCGAAAACGCTTGCGATAAAGACGCTGGCATCGGTGATGGACGCGAAATTCCAGAGGATACAGTTCACGCCTGATCTTCTTCCCGCGGATCTTACCGGCACACAGATCTACAATCAGAAAGAGGGAAATTTCACAATAAGAAAAGGCCCCGTTTTCTCAAACTTCATTCTGGCTGATGAGATCAATCGCGCTCCCGCGAAGGTTCAGAGCGCTCTACTTGAGGCTATGCAGGAGCGGCAGGTGACGATCGGCGAGCATACTTTCAAACTTGAAGAGCCTTTCCTCGTTCTTGCCACGCAGAACCCCATCGAGCAGGAAGGGACATACCCTCTGCCTGAAGCACAGGTTGACCGATTCATGCTCAAAGTAAAAATTACATACCCCACCCGCGAAGAGGAACTGGTGATCATGCGCCAGAACCTGACTCAGGAATCGATCGAGCTGAACAAGGTTGTATCAAAAGCACAGGTTCTGAAGGGACGGGAACTCCTCAAAGAAGTTTACCTCGACGAAAAGATCGAAAAATATATTCTCGATCTCGTATTCGCCACCCGTGAACCGGGTAAATACCGCCTCGAAAAGCTGAAAGACCTTATCGGCTATGGCGCATCACCCCGCGCCACAATCAATCTTTCTCTTGCCGCCCGCGGCATGGCGCTTCTGAGGCGACGCGGTTATGTGATCCCCGATGATGTACGCGCCATCGCGAATGATGTTCTTCGGCACAGGATATCAGTGAGCTACGAAGCGGAAGCCGAGGAGATCACCTCTGAGCAGATAATCAAAGAGATACTTAACAAAGTCGAAGTTCCTTAGGAAAGAGGCGCGTTCTGGAAACGAAAGATATCCTAAAGCGGGTCCGCCGCATAGAACTTAAGACGAAGGGAGTGGTCAACGACCTCTTCTCCGGTGAATACCATTCTGTATTCAAAGGCAGGGGTATGACCTTCGCCGAAGTGCGGGAATACTCTGTCGGTGACGATGTAAGAAACATCGACTGGAATGTCTCTGCCCGGTTCGGACACCCCTTCGTGAAGGTGTTCGAGGAGGAAAGGGAGCTAACCGTTATGCTTCTGATCGATATGAGCGGCTCTCAGCAGTTCGGCACAAGAAGGCAAACCAAGCAGGAGCTCGCCGCGGAACTCTCGGCTATTTTCGCTTTCAGCGCGCTGAAGAACAACGACAAAACGGGTCTCATCCTCTTCACCGACAAAGTGGAAAAGTTCATTCCTCCCAAGAAGAGCAGATCGCACCCCCTGAGGATGATCAGGGAGGTGATCAATGCCGTTCCTGAAGGAAAGGGTACCAATATAAAGTCGGCGCTTGAGTATCTTAACAGCATGATAACCAAGCGGGCAATCGTTTTCCTTATTTCCGATTTTCAAGATACCGGGTACGAGAAAATTCTTAAAACAGTCGCGAAAAAGCACGATCTCATCTGCGTCGTCCTCGAGGATGACAGGGAGATCGCCCTTCCCAAGCTCGGACTTATCGATGTCGTAGATCCCGAAACGGGTGAGCGGGGCATTGTTAACACCTCATCGCCGGCATTCAGGCAATACTTCCTCGAGAAGTGGCAGAAATCCCGGGAGGCAAGGGAGGGTCTTTTCCGTTCGGCAAAAGTTGACAGGATCGAGATAAAAACAGGTGAAAGCTATATTAAACCGCTGACGGCATTTTTCAAGTTGCGCGAAAAAAGATGGTAGGAATTGAGAAATAACCTTTTAATAAATCCAAAGAAGTTTGTAAACGCGGTGAAAACAGGCAGATTTATGCTCCTTTTCATCACACTCCTTTTTATTGGTTTCCAACGCGTTCAGGCGCAGGATATCAACCTCTCGCTGCAACCTGAGAAAATGGAGTACCAAGTAGGCGACAGGATCGTTCTTAAGTTCACACTTGAGTACCCGGGGCAGTATAAAGTGCTCGAACCGGGCGCGTTTGATTCAATCGGCAAAGCGGGACTGGAGTACATCACCACCGACACTCTCGAAAACATCGAGAAAGACGGCAGAATAATAAAGCAGCACAATTGGGCTTTCTCGGGCTTCGACTCACTCGATGTGAAGATACCCGCGCTCGAGTGGAAATTCGTGAAGGGGAGCGACACACTCGTTAAAAAGACCTCCCCGTTCAGTATCAAGATCCGTCCGATCCCCGTCGATACCACGAAAGAGATCAACGATGTAAAACCTCCTGAGAGGATCCCCTGGGGATGGCTTGAGTACTCGATACTTTTCGGCGGCCTTTTGGTTGTGGCACTACTTGCCTGGCTGATCTACAGACGATTCAAGAAGAAGCCCGTCGAGGAAGTGAAGGCACCCGAACCGGTGAAAATCCTCACAAACTTCGACAAGGCTCTGGAAAAACTGGAGGAGATCGATCGCAAGGGTTACCTCCCGCAAGGGAAGTACAAAGAGCACTTCAGCGAGGTTTCCGATACAGTCAGGTGGTATTTCGAGATTGAGTATGGTTTCCCGTCGCTTGAGCTCACAACCCGTGAAACTGTCAGGGAACTGACGAAAAAATCCGTCCCGCAGGAGCAAATAGCAGCAGTTGACGATTTTCTAACCCGCGCCGATATGGTAAAGTTCGCTAAATATGAGCCGTCTGAAGTGGAGCAGGGAAACTACACTGCCTCCGCCGTGGCGCTTCTGAAAGCATTCGACAAGGGGAGAGCCGGTGTTTAACGGATTCGATTTCGCCTACCCCTGGGTGCTGTTCCTTCTTCTCGCCATCCCT
Source organism: uncultured Ignavibacteriaceae bacterium (assembly GCA_964625575.1). GTDB lineage: Bacteria > Bacteroidota > Ignavibacteria > Ignavibacteriales > Ignavibacteriaceae > UTCHB3. Next base: position 54,894 of record CAZVBQ010000018.1, read on the forward strand.
TCGATCCTCTGGATCAGGAGGAAGAAGGGAAGCGGATTTACACCGATGCTCTACTCAAAAGCGGGAACGGCAGCGCGCTTCAGCGATCTCCGTTCACGGATGGGCGATCTTCCGTTTTATCTCGATCTTTTCGCTCTGGGCCTTCTCATTATCGCCCTCGCGAGGCCTCAGACCGATCTTTCTGAAGAGAGTGTTTACGCCGAGGGAATCGATATCTGCGTGGTACTCGACGTTTCAGGAAGCATGCTCGCCAAGGATTTCGAACCAAACAGGTTCGAAGCCGCCAAAAGCATAACCCGCGATTTTGTGACCGGAAGGGAGAATGACCGCCTCGGGCTCGTGATCTTCGCGAAAGATGCCTACACCCAATGCCCCCTAACCGTTGACCATAACGCCCTCATAACCCTGATGGATGAAACCCAGAGCGGTCTTCTTGAAGACGGCACCGCCATCGGTAACGCAATCGCCTCGGGAGTGAACAGACTTAAAGAGTCCGAAAGCAAAAGCAAGGTTATCATACTTCTTACCGACGGCGTTAACAATGCCGGTGAGGTCGATCCTGCTACCGCTGCCGAAATAGCCGTACAATTCGGCATCAGGATATACACCATCGGCGTCGGCACCATGGGTGAAGCACCTTACGACGTACCCGACGCGTTCGGCTCCAGAAGAGTAATGATGCCCGTTGAGATCGACGAACCGCTTATGCGGAAGATAGCCGGTGACACAGGCGGCAAATATTTCAGAGCCACTGATAATGCCAAATTAGAGAACATTTACAAAGAGATCGACCGCCTTGAAAAGACCCGGATAGCAACAAGTTCATTCAAACGGAAATCGGAGAAGTTCCTCTCATTCGTTTCGGGCGCGTTGTTGTTGCTCCTCATTTCAAGGGTTTTGGGTTACACATGGCTAAGGAGGTTGCCGTAAAATGTTGAAATTTGCCTACGGACCCGACTACATCCTTCTCGGCTTGCTCCTCCTTCTCGTGCCGTTGTTTATGTGGTATTACCGTTCGAAGACCGATATAATCAAGCGGTTCTTCAGCGAGATCGATCACAGGAAGATGACCGGAAACAAGTCGTACCGGGTCGAGATCGTCAGATTTGTCCTCTTTTTCATTGCCGGGCTGTTGCTCATTGTCACCCTGATGCGTCCGCAGGTGGGCACGAAAGTTGAAACCGTTAAGCAGACCGGTATTGATGTCTTCTTTCTTCTCGATGTATCCAACTCGATGGCGGCGGAAGATCTTAAGCCCAGCCGTATTGAAAAGGCAAAGAACGATATCGAGATACTCCTTAAGAAAATGTCGGGTGACAGGATCGGCATGGTTATCTTCGCCGGTGTCAGCTACCTGCAATTCCCGCTCACTCTCGACCACTCGATCGGCAGATTGATCCTCGGAACCATCGACATAACCAGCGTTCCGCAGCAGGGTACCGACATAGCCGGCGCGATGAAAATGGCGGTTGAAGGCTTCAGTTCATCGAAGAACAAGGGGAAGGCCGTAATTATTTTTTCTGACGGCGAAGACCATGAACGCGGGGCTGAAGAGGCTGTTCAGGCCGCGGCTGGTGAGGGTATAAGGGTTTTCACCGTGGCAGTCGGTTCACCCGCCGGAGCGAAGATCCCCATCTATGCCGGGGATGTCGTTTCCGGGTACAAAACCGACAACGAGGGGAACGAAGTGGTGACAAAAGTTAATGAAGAAAAACTCAAAAAACTCGCCTCGCTGGGGGGCGGTCAGTTCTTCAGGAGCGACGACAATTCAGAATATCTTGCAAAACTGTACGATGATATAAGCAACATTGAAAAATCGGAGTTTGGCGCGTTCAAAGTGGTCGAGTATGACGAGGTCTTCCATTGGTTCCTCATTCCCGCTTTGCTCCTCCTCCTCGCCGGATTTTTCATCAGAGACGATATGAAATTTTTCAGACCGGAGATTGAGAAAGCAGATGAAAAATAGAATTGCAGCCGCGGCTGTTCTTTTCCTCCTGATAGCGGGAAGTGGCGCCGCTCAGACCTTCAAAGGCACCAACAACGAGGGAGTCGACAAGTACGATAACGGAAAGTACGACGATGCAATCGCCCTCTTTAAGAAGGGGACAGAGCTCGATAACAAATCCGCGATCCCCGACTTCAACCTCGGAGCCGGCTACTACAAAAAGGGTGACTACAAAGAGTCGATCCAGGCATTTCAGAACGCTATCGGAAAGAGCTCTGATGAAGAGTTTCAGTCGAAGGCGTGGTACAACATCGGTAACGCTCACCTTAAAGCTGGTGACTACCAGTCGGCTGTTGAAGCCTACAAGAACACCCTCAAACTCTCCGCGAACGATCCCGAGGCAAAATACAACCTCTCTTATGCCCTGCAGAAATTGAAAAAGAAGCAGGAAGAAGAGAAGAAAAAACAGGAGGAGCAGAAGAAGAAGGATCCTCCGAAACAGAATCAGAAGAAGGAAGAGGAAAAAAAGAAAGACCCTCCGAAGCAGGACCAGAAAAACGACGATAAGAAGGATCAGAAAAAAGATCAGAACAATCAGGATGATAAAAAGAAGGACCAGCCCAAGCAGGATCCTTCAAATCAGAAGCAAAAACCGCAACTGAACAAGAACGACGCCGAAAAGATGCTGAACGCCCTCAAAGACAAGGAGAAAGACCTCCGCAAAAACAAAAAGAACCAGCAACTCCGTGGATTCGGGAGGGAGAAAGATTGGTAGTCAGGTCCCTTACCCTGTCATTCTTTATGGTTCTGGCGCTATTCGCGCCGCTTCAGGCTCAGAGCCTCAAGGCGGAAGTCAGCAAGAACCGGGTGGGGCTCGAGGAGGAGTTCGAGCTTTCATTCAGCTACGAAATGAAGAGCGCTTCTTCCGTCGAGTTTATTGCCCCAAATCTGGGTAATTTTTATGTTTTCAGCGGACCCAACGAGTCGCGCAACATGTCGCTTGTTAATATGGACGTTCGGGTCAGCGGAAGCTATTCCTACATCCTCACCGCGAAGAAGGAGGGTACCTTCACCATCCCCGGCGCGATAATGAAGATAGAGGGGAAGACATACCGCACCAATTCAGTAAAAGTAACCGTTGAAAAAGGTGCCGGCGGCAAGACCCGCAATCAGGAAGCGGTTCAGGGCGGGCTCGATAATGAGTTATTCATCCGCGCCACGGTCGACAAACCCGTCGCTTATGAAGGGGAGCAGATAACCGTTAATTACAAACTCTACTTCAATCCGGCTCTGCAGCCTGATAATCCCAATTATGTAAAGCTTCCGACCTTTGAAGGCTTTTGGGCTGAAGAGCTCCAGATGCCGGGGCAGGTGATGCTCGAGCCCGAATATTTCAACGGCAAGCAGTACTATGCCGGTGTTATCAAGTCAGCCGCCCTTTTTGCCACCAGGTCAGGCACCCTGCAACTCGCCCCACTTACACTTACAATCCCCGTCACGGCGCCCGGAGCCGTTGACCCGAATGACCCTTTTAACGATCCCTTCTTCAGGAGGGGACAGCGGATAAACTATAAAGTAAGCTCGCCGCCTGTACCGGTTCAGATAAATCCCGTCCCCGTTGGTGCTGAAGTTAAGCATTTTTCAGGTGGGGTTGGCTCGTTCGATGTAAAAACCGTGGTAAAAAAGAGGGAATACAAGAAAAACGAACCGATCCGCTACGAAATTATTATAACAGGCACCGGGAACATCGAGCTCGTGGATGCCATGGTGCCTGAGTTTGACAAAAGTTTTGAAGTGCTCGATCCCAATATCGACAAGCAGATCAACCGCTCGGGGGTCATCTCAGGCAGCAAGTCGATAGAGTATATCCTCATCCCCCGTGATGGCGGCACCTACACCCTTCCCGGCATCGAGTTCAGTTGGTTCGACCTTGCGACAAAGAGCGTTAAAACCGTAAAAACGGAACCGGTAACCATCACTGTCTCGGCTGAAGCCTACAATGAGGGGGTAACCGCCGTAAATGAAGACGAGATAGATATCTATACCGGAGGGGTGACCCTCTCGAAGGATAGCCCCACTTTTCCTGAAGTCTGGTTCGTCATCCTTCTATTGATCGCGCCCGTTTTAAGCGCCGCGGTTTTCATCAACCACCGCCGGAAAACTGAAGCGCGCCTGAACGATCCCGCGCTCAGGATCAGGCTGGCAGCCTCAAAGATTGCCACCGAACGGCTCGCGAAAGCCGAAGCGATGATGAAAAGCGGTGATCACCGGCAATTCTATTCTGAAGTGGCAACCGCCCTCGAAGGCTATCTTATCACCAGGCACAAGATCGAGTTGAGCGAATTCACCTCTGCCAAAGTGGAGGAAACCCTCCTCACTAAAGGGTTCGATCAGGGAATTGCCGCCGAAGTGAAGAGACTTCTCGATGATTGTGAACTGATGCGGTTCGCGCCCGTTGACGGGAAGATGGAAAAGATGTCAGGATTTTACGAACGGACATCAGCGATAATCCGAAAATTTGAGGGGAGCGAATGATCAATAAATTTCTCATTCTGTTGCTTGTCGCGGTTGCCGTCATTAGAGCTGAAGACCCTTCTGTTAAATTTGAAGAGGCAAACAAGGCATTCAAATCGGGTGATTACCGGGAAGCGATCGGAACTTACAGGCAGCTTGAGCGGGATGGCTACAGGGGAGCTGAGCTATTTTTCAATCTCGGTCTCGCTTATTCACGGGCAGGGGAGACGGGGCACAGCATTCTGTATCTCGAGAAGGCACTTCTCTACGACCGTAACAACAGGAAAGCCAATCTCCTTTTAGTGAACGAAAACCTCAAGATCAAAGAGAAGATCGTAAAAGTACCCGAATTCTTCATTTTCAAGTTTTTCAGGGATATCTCCACCCTTGCCACCGTATGGGTCTGGCTGGGTATCGTTTTCTTACTTTTCCTTCTTCTCACAGTCGCAATAACGGCTTATATCCTTCGTTTCAGAGGGCTAACCCGGTTCAGATTCTTCATCATAACGGGTACACTCACCCTCTTTTTCGCGATCTCCCTCCCGGCGTTTCTTATCAGTTATGATTCCGTCCGGAATTTGCGGGAGTGTGTCGTTCTTGATTCAAACATCTATCTCTATGAAGTCCCCGAAACCGGTGGCAAAACTGCAGGCCTGATAACCGAGGGGAACAAACTCGAGATCATCGATGAGATCAGCGGCTGGTACCGGGTTATCCTCCCGAACGGGAAAGAAGGGTGGATCATGGTGAAAGGGGTGGGGGAGATTTGATCCGCCGGAGGCGGGATCAAGGCTGAGGGCTGAAGGCTGAAATTGTATGAAGTATGATCCGTCTGCGGCGGGATGAAGGCTGAAGGCTGAAATTGTATGAAGTATGATCCGTCTGCGGCGGGATGAAGGCTGAAGGCTGAAATTGTATGAAGTATGAGCCGCCTGCGACGGGATGAAGGCTGAAGGCTGAAATATTGAATGTCTCGTGCTTTTGATTAAGGAAAGAATGTTCACATAATTTGTGGTGTCCCGATTCATCAGGACTTGCGTTGCCCGCAGGGCAAGCCTCGCCCTGTAGGGGCGATATGTTGGTAGACTGCGCGAACAAATAATAAATGCTCCCCGTAGGGGTGCTACCTTCTTTTTTTTTTCGAACCACTCCCCCCTTAATCCCCCCTCGCCTTAGCCAAGGCGAAGGGGGAAACGGCGGAAGAAAAAGCGCTGAATTCCCGGAGTCTCCGCTAAAGGGAAAATAACTCGCTTCGCTCAGACAGATTTTCCCTTTCACGCTCCGACCGCCGGAAATTCTTTTCCGCGCTTTTTCTTAGGCCGACGCCACTTGGCATTCGTATTTGATATTGTCATTTTTGCCCTGATTTTAGGAATAATAACTGGGCCTGCCTGGGCAGGCGGCATACGGTAGCCCCATGCGGTCAGCATTGGGAATGATTGGACAAACTATAAGCAAATTGAGCCCGCCTGGGCGTGGCGACATATGGTAATAAATCCCGCTATGCGGGATTCCTGCCCCGGTCGGGGCCATGTAAGGGTAGAATACGAGTGCATCAAGAAAAATGCGCCCCGCAAGGGGTGCGGTATGACGGAAACCCCGTATTTTCATCCCTCTTTTTAATCTGTGGAGATATCTACATCTACAAGGGCACCAGAACCCCTGTATCAGTAGAAGAAGAATCAGACAGCCAAAGAAGGTCGGAAGAATTTGCATTATCTGTTTCACCAAATCCAACTAATGGTTTAGTAGCAGTCATCTGTTCGCTCCCGGTACCAGGAGATCTGATGATAGAGGTTTTCAACACTCTCGGTGAGAGGATATACAGCAGTTCATCCCCCCGTGAAAAGGGTGCCGTATCTGAAAAGTTTGATCTCACCCACGGGGCGGGAACAAGCGGAGTTTATATAGTCCGAACCACACTTACCACCCCGGGGCAGACTTATTCAAAGAGCGTTAAATTTCAGGTGGTGAAGTAGGGGATTTTCTCGAACCACACCCCATTATCCTTTGATGCCCTCACCCATTGCCCCCACACTCCCTACGGGATATGCGCCAAAAAGCAACCTAAGATTGTACAGTTTTCATTTCAGTTATGTCGCCCGCCCAAGCGGGCTTACCCCGAAACAAGCGGTATAACCCAATTTATGAGTGTAGTATGTAAAACATCCATAAGAACGCTGGTGGAGGGATGGCCTAAGCAAAAGCGCGTGAAGAATTACCGGAAGTCGGAGCGTGAATGGGAAAATCTGTTTGAGCGAAGCGAGTTATTTTCCCATTAGCGGAGACGACGGGAATTCAGCGCTTTTGATTCAGCCATTTTCCCCTCTTGCCTTGGCTAAGGCGAGAGGGGATTAAGGGGAGAGTGGTTCGAAGAGAGAAGGGGGAGAGTGGTTCGAAAAAGGAGCGGTTCGAAAAAAAGTGTTAATTTTAAAATTTGGATTTAATATTTTCAGATTAAAGTGAGACACGCCATTTGACGGTACTCCGTATTATCATCATATCGATATATGTAACAATTTGTTCGATCTACGCCATAATAACCCTGCCGTTCGACAGGAAGCATAACCAGTATTTCGTGCTTGCCCGTCTGTTCCCGTGGGGGATACTAAAGTTCAGCGGGATAAAACTGGTGGTTACAGGTCTCGAGAACATTGAGAAAGACCGCGCTTATGTTTATGTGCCGAACCACAGCAGCATCTATGATATCCCCGCGATGCAGTACAGCGTGCCGAACAGAATGGTGATGATATTCAAAAAAGAATTGGGGCGGATCCCGTTCTTCGGGTGGCAGCTTAACATGGGTCCCTACATTTCAGTTGACAGAAAGAACCCCAAAAGCGGCATGCAGAGCATCGAAGAAGCCGACCGTCTGTTGAACGAGAGAAAGTACTCCGTTCTCCTTTTCGCCGAGGGTACCCGCAGCAAGGATGGCGAGGTGCAGGAGTTCAAACGGGGTGCCTTTTACCTCGCGGTGAAAGTGAAACACCCTATAGTTCCGGTAACCATCGTTGGCGCGCGGGAGAGGGTGAACCCCGGAGGCAGATTCAAGATTGTCCCGGGTACAATTCATGTACATTACGATAAGCCCGTTTTCCCTCCGGAGGGAAACATCGGGAAGAAGGAAGAGCTTGAGCTGATGGCAAAGGTGAGAGAAAAGATAATAGAGAACAAGATAAGGATGGAAAATGAGCGTAACAGTTGATGATGTGAAGTATATCGCTAAACTCTCGATGCTTCAGTTCGAAGAGGATGAACTTCTGCAGTTCACCGGTGAGTTCAACAGGATAATCGAGTATGTTTCGCAGATAAACGCACTCGATCTTTCTGATGTTGAGCCACTTTATCAGCCGGTGGAAACAGGCGAGGCAATGCTGCGGGATGATATCGCCCGGCCGGGGATATCAAGCGAAGATGCTTTCAGAAACGCGCCCGAAGAGGAGAGCGGACACTTCAAGGTTCCAAAGGTGATCGGTGAAAAATAAGATATTTACCTCTAACCGGGGGTCCATATGAAAGTGGTGGCCATAATTCCGGCCCGCTACGCATCCACCCGTTTACCGGGAAAACCCCTGGCACGGATACTTGACAAGCCGATGATCGAATGGGTTTACCGCAGCGTGCGGAAGTCGCGGCTCGTTGAGCGCGTTATAGTGGCAACCGACGACCAGAGGGTTTTCGATGCCGTTAAGTCTTTCGGCGGGGAAGTGGTTATGACCCCGGAGGATATTCAGACAGGATCTGACAGGATAGCGTATGTGGCGAACCAGTTGCCCGGGGCTGAAATAATTGTTAATGTGCAGGGGGATGAGCCTTTCATCTCCGGCTCGATAATCGATGACGCGGTGATGCCTCTGATAGTTGATCCGAAGCTCCAGGTTTCAACCCTGGTGAAGAAGATCTCCGCGCGGGAAGATCTCGAGAATCCCTCCGTGGTCAAGGTGGTATTCGACAAGTTCAGCAACGCCATCTACTTCTCGAGGTCGCCAATTCCATACCTGCGCGACGAGGCAGAGATGCAGAAGGAACTGGTGAATGGACTTTTCTACAAGCACATCGGGCTATATGTTTACCGGAAAGAGTTTCTCCTCTACTACACAAAGCTGCCACAGTCGGTGCTCGAAAACGCTGAAAAGCTGGAGCAGTTGCGGATACTCGAGAACGGTTACGATATCAGGGTGGTGGAGACTGAAACGGAGAACATCTCGGTTGATACGCCCGATGATCTCTTCAGGGCGCGCACTTTTGCTCTCTCATTTTCCTGAACCGTTTACAAGATTGGATTTTGATATCTGAAATGAATTGTATATTTTGTGACATTATTAATAATGAAGATCATGAGGGGATGATCTACAGGGACGGGAAGATAGTCTCGTTTCTTGATATAAGGCCGTTGAACTACGGGCACACCCTCGTGGTGCCGGTAGAGCATCATAAAGATTTCAGGGAAATGCCGGCGGATATGATGGGGGATTTTTTCAGGAGCGTGCAGACGATCGCGCTCGCGGTTGAGAAAGCCACGGGAGCCGATGGATTCAATATCATCTGTAACACGGGAAGTGCCGCTTCACAGACGGTGTTCCACCTCCATTATCATATAATCCCGCGGTTCCATGACGACAATGTCTTCAAACGGCTCGATTTCAAGAGGTACGACGAGAAGATAAAAATGAAAGTTTACGCTGAAAAGATTAAAAAACATCTGGAAAGACCGGAGATCAAATAGATGGAAAAGAAGATAAGAGTTTTAGTGGCAAAAGCCGGCCTCGACGGGCACGACAGGGGAGCCAAAGTGATAGCCGCCGCGCTTCGTGACGCGGGGATGGAAGTGATCTACACCGGCCTGCGCCAAACGCCTGAAACCATTGTGGAGGCGGCACTTCAAGAGGATGTGGATGTTATTGGGCTAAGCATACTTTCGGGCGCGCACATGACACTCTTCCCAAGGGTGCTCGGTCTGATGAAAGAAAAAGGAATTGATGATGTGTTGCTCACCGGGGGCGGAATAATCCCCGAGAACGACAAGGAAGAGCTTAAAAAACTCGGTACGGGCGAACTTTTCACTCCGGGCACGCCAACTCCCGACATAGCCGCGTACATAAAAAAATGGTGCGAGGAGCATCCCCGCAACTGACCTTCAACCTTAGCAAAGGAGGCCGCAATGAAAAAAGTGCTTCTGCTTTTTTCCCTCTTTATTCTGGCTATCAACGCCCAGTCGTTGGTAAAGACCATCCCTCTACCCGCGTCCGCTTACTATAATTCAGCCTACGGACTCGTTTACGCGAACGGCAAGTTGTGGATCTCGACAGCGAGTTCCACCACCGGGCTGAAAGGTAAACTGATCGGGATGGACACGCTTGGCAATGTAACCGACAGCATCATGATAAATTATCCCACCCTGCGCGAATCCCAAGGGCTGGGATGGGACGGAACCCACTTCTGGTACAACGAGCGGCTCACCTCGAGGCACAATTTCAGAAAAGTAACCACAGCGGGTGAAGTGGTCGATTCGATCAACATGACCACCTACTATATGGGTGGCACTGCTTACGACAGGGGAGGGCTCTGGTTCACGGTCTATTACCCCAACACTTCCGCGGGAGTTTACAAGATCGATATCGCCACCCGGCAACTTGTTGATACCCTCCCCACATTCGGGCTGCAGCCTCAGGGTGTAACGATGAAAGGTGATACCCTCTTCTATGTGATGGAGAATTTCGAGGGGGATGCTGAAAGGATCTACGCCGTAAATATTGAAACGGAAGATACCCTCTTCTCATTTCCTGTGCCTAAAGGTACGGGTTCATCCATTTCACCGAGGGGGTTGGCATGGGATGGTCGCTACCTCTGGCTGCTCGCCCGCGTTCTCGGGAGCAGCACGCAGAGGGCACTCTACAAGTTTGACCTCGGCGGCTCCGGTACTCCGCAGATCCAGCTTACCACTACCACTATCGAGTATGGAAATGTGCAGATTGGGTCTAACGCCACATCACAGATATTCCTGAGCAATGTTGGCACGGGTCCGTTGAGGATCGATTCGCTCGAATTTTCAGCGGCAGCCTTCACTTCTTCGCAGCAATTCCCTTTGGTAGTGCCCGCGGGGCAGTCGGCACAGATCCCCGTTACATTCACCCCTGCTGATCCTGTTTACTATAAAGAGAGCGTGTCTATCTACCATAACGACATCAATTTTGCTTTTTCAAAAACAAAGTTGAACGGCCGGGGTATATATGTGGGTCCCGCTATCGTGGCATCCTCTCCTTCGCTCGACTACGGCAGCAAACGCGTAAGGAGCAACGGCTACAAAGAGATAACGCTAAGCAATGTCGGATCGGCTCCAATACTGGTCGATTCACTCTCTTTTGGCACTGAAACATACTTTATACCCAAATCCCCGGCGGCATTTCAGATCGATTCGGTCGGCTCTGTAACCTTCAGGGTTTGGACATACCCGAAGAGTTTCGGGGTGCACAACGATACACTCCGTGTTTACTCTAACGCCACAAACGCGGCGCAGTTAAATATCCCCCTAACCACGATGGTGACCGGAATGGACTCATCGCTCGGCGCCAAATATTGGGAGGGAGTGATCCCCGACAATCCCAAAACGAGTGCCGACGACCTTTCTGCAAAGTTCATAAAGAAAGCCGGCGACCTTAACGGCGACGGAATAGCTGACATGATCGTGGCAACCGACAACTACTGGACGATAGCCTACAACGGAAACTCATCGGTCAGCGCTGATATCCTCTGGAAATTCAACTCATACAGAAATAACAACGATGCCGGATCAGTCTCCCGGGTCGGCTCACTCATGCCGGTAGCGGATGTTAACAACGACGGAATTGGTGATGTCTGTATAGGTACTGCCGGAGGCAGCGAGTATGTTTACATGATCGACGGTGCCACCGGCGACAAGCTTTGGGAATTCGGTGACTCGGTTAACTACGATCTCGGAGACATAAACGGTATTGACGGAAAACGGGACTGGAACGGTGACGGAACCATCGATATTCTTGCCACCGCCAGCGGCAACGAGACCAACGGCAACGGCAGGTTCTCGGTCTATCTCCTCAACGGCAAGACCGGTGCGGTTATCTGGCGCATCGACGACTCAGGCACAAAGAAAATGAAAGATGCCGTTGTTTCGTTCCCCACGGGGGGCGCGTGCACGCAACGGGTTTCCAACGCCACAACTGCCGAGATCTACGCTTTTAACGAACTTGCTCAGGTTCTGTGGACCTTCCCTACCGACCGGTCGGTCTGGGGGATGGATGTTCTTTACGATACAGTTTCCAACAGACGCTTCGTTATCGCGGGCGATATAGGCGGCAAGGTTTACTCGGTTGATGTTTCCACCGGTCAGCAGTACTGGACCGGGCAGGTGGGAACCGGTTTCATCGAAGACCTTATCGTGATCAACGACATGAACGACGACGGCGTTGCCGATGTTCTCGTTCAGGCCCTTACACCCTACATCTGGGTACTCAGTGGAAAATCGGGAGCCATGATCTTCGCCTCTCCCACCGGCGGCAACAACCTTGGCGCAGGTCTGCTCGGTGATCTTAACGCGGACGGATACCCTGAAATTGGCGTCGCTTCGCTCGATAACAAGGCCTGGGTATTCAACGGCAAAGATGGCGACACTGTCTTCACATATTCATTCGGTCCCGGTTCAAACTCATTCGCGACTGAAGCTGTTTGGGGGATGGACGATATCGACCGTAACGGAACGCTCGAATTCATCGCCGGCTGGAGGGATGGTTTTGTTGTTGCCTTCTCGGGCGGTTTCGATGTGCCGGTCGGTGTAAAAGGTAATCTCATCTTCATTCCGGCTGAGTATAGTCTTGAACAGAACTACCCGAATCCGTTCAATCCCTCAACCATCATAGAGTTCATGATCCCCGTGCAGGCAGAAGTTTCGCTGAAGATCTACGATCTCCTCGGTAGCGAAGTGGCAACGCTGGTTAATGAAGTTCGCGATGCCGGGCAGCACTTCGTCCAGTGGAACGGCAAGAACGGCATGGGCCAATCCGTTAACTCCGGAATCTACTTCTACACAATGAAAGCAGGCGATTTTGTTTCGACAAAGAAGATGATGCTTTTGAAGTAGAACCTGAGAACTCGAGAACTAGAGAACTCGAGTTTGCATCGGGGGACCGAAGGCTGAAATGTTAAATATTACTCACCGCGGCGAGGTTAAATGTTATAGGGGCAAGGTTTAAGCTTTGCCCCTTTTTATTTCAGTTCTAAAAGATTATTTGCGTTTTAATACCTGAATCTATTGTGGGTATTTGACAATACTATTTATAAATGCACACAAATTGTTATTTTGGACTATTTAATTATTGGTTATTAGACATGGTAACTCAAGAATCTCTTGAGAAGGCGATTGCCATCTGCAAAGAATTTGGAGTCGAGCAACAGCTCCTATTTGGTAGCGCGGCAAAAAGTTTCAAAGACGCCACAGATATTGACCTGGCGATTGAGGGTCAGTCAAAAGGTGATATTCTTGATTTGGCGATCCGTTTGGAAGAGGAGGTTGATGTAAGAGTGGATCTCGTCAAATTGTATAAAGACGACCGGTTCTCAGATCATATCCGGCAAACCGGAAGGTTGATTCATGTACAGTGATGAGCAACTTGAGCCTATTAGGATTGAGATCACTTCTATTGAGCAGGTATTGGCTGAAATAGTGCGGTTATGCTTTTCGACTCGATTACGAGCTCATGAGAAATAATGTCTTGGATATTGATATTGCGTTTAGTAAATTTGTTCAAAACCTTCGGAATAACAGCTTGATCTAGAAGTAATCCCAAAATTTCTTCTTCATTGATTACAGTCGGATACTCGCCGGATTATTCATATCCCCGAAGATACTAACACTAGTTCTGCTTTTGGCGGGCCTCGCCATGGCGCAATCACTTAAATCACCCGACGGAAAGTTGCAACTCGACTTTATGATGAGCAAGGGGGGGATCCCGTATTACACCCTGAAGTTTGAGGGGAAGACTGTATTGAAGGAATCACGACCTTCGCCCCTGACGCGGTCGGAAATGTTGCCTGGATGCAGGCACCGTGCGCGACGCCCTGGAGAACGGTAATCGTGACCAAAACGGCTGAAGAGATGCTCGCGCATCGAAATGGGCAAGCTGTATAATTTAGCACTCATAATAAAAGGGACAGTTGGATTTTCCCCTTTGAAACAAGCTTCCTTCAAGAGATCATGTAAAAACATTTTTATAAATTATTTTTTATCGAAGCCATTGACATTAGTTATAAAAATGAGTAAATTGGCACCCAATTATTACTAATCATGGCGGAGCAATGTAAAAGCAGGAAAAAGAATAACCGGGACAAAAAATGTTCCGATAGTTGCAAGTTAACCGGCAGGATGTCTTAGGATATTTCCCCGGCTCTTTTTGAGCAAATCTTCCATAAAATAACCCTTCCTCACCCTGTTGAGAACCATCATACGGTTCTTCTCCGGGAAACCATTACAAAACCAATTTTGATGCAACACGACAATTTAATCATTTAAGATGTCGTTAAGCCGTTTTTTAGATTCTTATTTTTTGAAAGATAGAATGAGTAAATACCTAAAAACATTGATGCTAATATCCGGTTTAATTTTATTATTGAGTTCTGCTGTGAAGGCTCAGTATTTTGATTCATTGATTTTCAGAACAACCGGGCTTTACTGGAAGGAATCAGTCATTTACATGGGAGACCAAAATGGCGATGGTTGTGATGATTTTATGATTACAAAGATGGACACAACCGCGCCCGGTTCTGAAGGGAAAGCATATTTTTATTATGGAGGCAATCCGGTACCCGATACACCGGCTTTCTATATCAGGACTTTTACACCACTCACGATCACAGCCTGTGATATTAACAGGGATGGATACAGGGATATAATTAGCAGGACAGGTACCAATTTTACCTATCCGATTAGTTTCTATGTTTATCTTGGGGGGCCAAACATCGATTCAGTTCCCGACTTTGAGATATTTCATCCTGAGAATTCCATACCCTATCTTTATGGCAGGGATTGGCCTGTTGATTTTGATGGTGACGGCTGGGAAGAGTTTGTAACATTATCAAACACGGGTAAGTTCTTTTTTATAATTTCCTCTCCCGGCGTTCAACCGTTTGAGTATCATGTCTTGAAACGCGATTCGGCATATTTAAATTACCGGTTTTTGTATAATTACATCTCCTTCTCTGATTTGGATGGAGATGGGAAGACAGATGTTTCACCCATGCTGTCAAGGACAGATCCGACAGTTAACATTCGCCGCTTTTACTATGGTAACAGTGATTTCTCATTCGCTGATTACTACCAATTCTCATCAGATACGACATTTCAACCTCAAAACATATTTATGGTAAATGATATGAATGGGAATGGAAATGGAGAACTTATAGTTTTCAGGGGAACAGCAGGTGGAGATATGCCATACGCGTTGTCATTTGGAACCCGCCCCCCGAATATTACACCTGAAGTAAGGATCAGTGCCGGAGGACTTTCAGGAGGAGGAGTCTCACCGGGTGATGTAAACGGAGATGGTTACGGTGACCTGTTAAAATACATACCTTATGATAGTTATGCATTATATCTTGGAGGAAGCACAATTACAGGACTTATAGCAAAACTTTATGTTTCCAATTATTTTAACAGGGATATAGATTTTGCCGGCAGGGTTGGAGATGTTAATGGTGATGGGATAGATGATATTTGCGTCGGAGAGAATGGATATGAGGAGCACAGTATTCTGCCTGCCGGAGATATCTACATCTACAAGGGAACCAGAACCCCTGTATCTGTTGAGGAAGAAGCGGACAGCCAAAAAAGGTCGGAAGAACTTGCAATAGCTGTTTCACCCAATCCATCAAATGGGAAGGTTAGTATTTATTATTCACTCCCGGATTCAGGTATTCTGACTTCTGGGATATTTGA
Organism: uncultured Ignavibacteriaceae bacterium; assembly: GCA_964625575.1. GTDB lineage: Bacteria > Bacteroidota > Ignavibacteria > Ignavibacteriales > Ignavibacteriaceae > UTCHB3. The sequence goes on from CAZVBQ010000018.1 coordinate 70,316, forward strand.
TATTCTCGGACAGAGGATATTTAACAATTCAGCACAGGAAGAGAAAGGTTCCCACACAAAAGAGTTAAATATTGAAAATCTTGCCGTAACAAGCGGTATTTATATTTTCCACTTCACCCTTAAGACAGGTGAGAAGACTTTAACTAAAAGTGTTAAGGTACAATTAATCAGATAAGCAAAACAAATCACATTCGTTCAGCAGAGGATTAAAATGAAGAGGTTATTTTTTTTATTGGTAGTTGTAAACGGGTTTACATTTTCACAATTAAGACCGGGCATTGATTATATGCCACAAATTGCTTTTTTTGACT
>CAZVBQ010000019.1:0-54287 GCA_964625575.1 uncultured Ignavibacteriaceae bacterium
AGGATCTGAAGCCCCTCTTCATCAAAACCGAAAAAATGATGTTTTTGAAGTGAGAGCTAGAGAACTGCGGTACCGCGGTACTGCAGTACTGCAGTACCTTATTCTACCGGGTACTCTGACCAGTCTTTAATAAGTTCTTCAGGTGGACGGATGAGGCGGCGGGTTTTGGCATCGAGGGGGCACCAGAGTGAGAGTCCCTTAACGAACAGCTTGCCGTCTGATTCACGGTAGATCTCGGTGTGGCGTTCAAAAAGGTTTTTACGGGCTTTTCCGATCCATGTTTTTACAACAACGGTATCACCAAGGATAGCTGAGTATTTATAATCTATTTCATGACGGGTGACCACAAATACTATGGATTCCTTCCAGTGAGGTTTGGCGTGCTCGTTCCAGTGGTTAATAGCGGCATCCTGCAGCCACTTCACATATACAAGATTGCTTACATGGTCGAGCATGTCTATGTGCTCCGGCGCGACCGGAATGGTCATGTAATACGGTTCGTGTGAATATCCTGTATCGCTCATTATAACCTGTAGCCTCTTAAAAATTCATCCGCGGTCATTCTCTTTTTTCCCTCCGGTTGAATCTCGAGAATCTCGAGTGCTCCGTAACCCGTACCCACAAATATCTGATGCTTTGTTGTTCTGAACTCTCCGGGAGCCAGTCTTTCTTCCACGAGCCGGGTTTTATAAACCTTGTACTGTTTTCCTTCATGAATGAAGAATGCCCCGGGATGTGGTGCCAGACCACGAACGAGATTGTGAATTGAAACAGCAGAATTTGTGAAATCGATCGTGCAGGTCTCGCGGGTGATCTTGGGCGCGGGGGAGGCGAGTGAGTCATTCTGCGGTTTTAATTCAAAATTACCTGATCTGATCAACTCAATTGTTTCCAGCACAAGCCCGTTACCAACCGAAGCCATCTTTTCGTAAAGTGTACCGAAGTTATCTTCATCATCAATCGCCACTTCCCTGGTAAGATAGATGTTGCCGGTGTCAACCTTTTCGGCGAGTTTGAATGTCGTTAGTCCCGTTACTTTGTCACCGTTTATAACCGCCCACTGGATCGGTGCCGCTCCACGGTATTTTGGGAGAAGCGAACCGTGCAGATTGAAACTTCCGTGTTTGGGAAGATTAAACACAGAAGCGGGGAGTATCTTGAAAGCCACGATTATGAAGAGATCGGCGTTAATGGCTTTCAATTCCTCGAGAAATTCTTCAGAGCGGAGTTTTTCGGGTTGAAGTACAGGGATACCGGCTTGCGTTGCATATTCTTTAACAGGTGAGGGTAGTATTTTTTTGCCGCGACCCTGCTCCTTGTCGGTTACCGTAACCACAGCCGCTACATCTTCACCTGCTTTAACTAATCCATCAAGAACGGTAACGGCAATTTGGGGTGTGCCGAAAAAAACAATTTTCACTTTATTCTTTTTCCCGTTCGGTCACAGGGTAGTCCACTTCGATCTTGCGGTTTTTAATTTTTATCAGGTCGCGTTTCAGTTTCTTCTGTTCCCGCTCGTTGATACGGTCGGTAAAGAAAACTCCCTGAAGGTGGTCGTACTCATGCTGAATAACACGCGCGAGAAATTCGTCAGCCTCTATGAGCTGGTCGTTAAAGTCGAGGTCCTTAAAAGCTATCTTCACTTTCTTTGGGCGTACCACTTCAGCCCTCACGTCGGGGATTGAGAGGCAACCCTCTTCGTATGAGATTGTTTCTTCCGACCGCTCGATGATCTTTGGATTTATGAAAACCCTCGGTTTTTCGTTGGGATACTCTTTCATCACCGAGATATCGACCACGAAAACCGATTTGTTAGAACCAACCTGGTTTGCCGCCAGACCCACACCCGAGGCGTTGTGCATCGTCTCGAACATGTCTTTTACGAATGTCACGAGCTCAGTATCGATCTTCTGAACAGGTTGTGCTTTTTTTCTTAATATCTTGTCGCCGTACTGATTAACAGGGATCAAAGTCATTTCTCTTTATGCTTTTTTAATTCTTCTTTAAAATAATCGATGGTTCTGAGTACGCCCACCCTCCTTTGAACGAGAGGCTCCCACCCAAGAATGGAACGGGCTCTGGTTATATCGGGTTGGCGCACCTTTGGGTCATCTTCGGGGAGTTCCTGAAAATTTAACACGGAAGTGGAGCCTGTAAGTTCAATTACCTCTTCGGCGAACTGCTTTATCGAGATCTCTTCAGGGTTGCCGAGATTAACCGGGTTGCTCTCTTCCGACAGGAGGAGCCGCACCAGACCCTCAACCAGATCATCCACAAAACAGAAACTGCGGGTTTGTGAACCGTCACCGAAAATGGTAACGGGTTCACCGGCCAGAGCCTGGGTTATGAAAGCGGGGAGGGCTCGTCCGTCACGCAGGCGCATCCTTGGTCCGTAAGTGTTGAAAATTCTCGCTATCCGGGTCCGTACACCGTGATATCTGTTATAAGCCATGGTGAGTGATTCGGCAAATCTTTTCGCTTCATCATACACTCCCCGGGGACCTACAGCGTTGACATTTCCCCAATAATCCTCGGTCTGTGGATGGATGAGGGGGTCGCCGTAAACTTCGGAAGTGGAGGCGAGGAGGATCACAGCGTTCTTCTCCTTTGCCAGCCCGAGCGCCTTATGCGTGCCGAGTGAACCCACCTTCAAGGTTTGGATGGGGAACTGAAGGTAATCGAGCGGACTCGCGGGGGAAGCGAAGTGCAGGACATAGTCAACACTTCCCGGAACGTGGATAAAGTTAGTTACATCATGGTTGATGAACAGAAAATCTGAATGTCCGAACAGGTGACCAATGTTGTTAATGTTTCCGGTTATCAGATTATCTATGCAGATAACCTTCATCCCTTCGGCTATCAATCTGTCGCAGAGCCATGAACCGATGAAACCCGCTCCACCTGTCACAACAGCGGTCTTTTTCATTTAGAGGCCCTGCCTCACAACCCGTCTGCCGACGGAATAGTAGTTGAAGCCTTCTTTTTCCATCTCTTTCAGTTCGTAAAGATTCCTGCCGTCGAAGATGGTGTGGTTTGCCAGGCGATCTTTCATTATCGCGAACTTCGGTTTCTTGAACTCACCCCACTCGGTGAAGATGACAAGCGCGTCTGCATCCTGGAGGGCTTCGTACTTGTCGGCTCGGTATTCAATTCTGTTCTGAAGGTAGAATTTCGCGTTTTCAGAAGCCACGGGGTCATACGCCTTAACAGTGGCGCCTGCTTCGAGCAGCATTTCGATAACTGTAACAGACGGAGCTTCCCTCATGTCATCGGTATCGGGCTTGAAAGCCAGTCCCCATACCGCGAAAGTTTTGCCTTTTAGGTCGCCGTTAAAATGACCTGTTATCTTCTCGAAGAAGTATTTTCTTTGGGTCTTGTTGATCTTGTCAACCTCCGAGAGTATCGAGAGTTTAGCTCCAAAATCTTCGGAGGTTTTGATGAGGGCGTTCACATCCTTGGGGAAGCAAGAACCGCCGTACCCAATTCCTGCGAGGAGGAATTTCTTGCCGATACGGTCATCTGCACCCATGCCGATCCTGATCAGGTCGATGTTAGCACCGGCCTTCTCGCAGAACCGGGCGAGATCGTTCATAAAAGTGATCTTTGTGGCGAGGAAGCTGTTGGAGGCGTATTTTGTTACCTCCGCGCTTCTGATATCCATCTCGATCAGTGGGTTGGCCTCGTTCACGAATGGTTCATAGAGCTCACGCAGAATTTCAAGAGCTTTGGTTGAATCGGACCCGACAACCACTCTCTCAGGTTTCATGAAATCATCAACCGCGAAACCTTCCCTTAAGAATTCAGGGTTCGAGGCAACATCAAAGTTTTTGATCCCTTTTTCGGTGAGTATCTTCTTGATCTTCTCACCCGTTCCAACGGGGGCGGTGCTCTTGTTGATGATCAGTTTATAGTCGTCAACATCGTGAAGAATGTCGCCAATGGTCACGGTAATTTTCATTACATGGCTGAGATCGGCCGAGCCGTCCTCATCCTGAGGAGTGGGGAGGCAGAGGAAAACTATGTCAGAGCCGAGAACAGACGAAGTCAGATCGTCGGTAAAAGAGAGGCGACCGTTCGAGAAGTTCCGTTCGTAGATCATTTCCAGACCGGGCTCGTAAATGGTTATTTTGTGGTTGTTTAATTTTTGTAGCTTTATAGGGTCGTTGTCGATGCAAATAACATTATTGCCAACCTCGGCGAAGCAAGTTCCCGTTACGAGGCCGACATATCCTGTACCAATCACAGCAATGTTCATAATGGTGCCGTTATTTTAAAAAATTAATCTACAAATATAACTCCGGCAGGGGTAAAAACGGGTGAAACGGGGGGTGAATGCCAAAACTTCACTAAATTTAGAATCATACTTTTCCAATTTTCAGAAAGACCTGATGGCGGAAGCCGTTTTTTATATTTCAGCCGCTTTACTGTTTCACAGTTACGTTTTGTACCCCGTTCTCGCGTGGCTTTTCGCGAATCTTTTCGGTAAAAAATACCGCAATGATCCCGCTTTGGAGCCGAAAGTTTCGGTGCTTATAGCCGCTTATAACGAGGAAAAGGTGATCAGGGCTACCGTGGAAGGGCTGCTTGCATCTGACTACCCCGCGGGGAAACTGGAAGTGCTGGTCGGAAGCGACAATTCTACCGACCGTACACCGGAAATTATGAGGGAGATATGCGCCCGAGACAGCAGGGTGCGTTTCCTTCAGTCAACCTCAAGAAAGGGGAAAACCGGAATTCTAAACTGGATATCAAAGGAAGCAACCGGGGAGGTGCTGGTTCTGTGCGACTCAAACATGCTTTTCGACAAAATGGCGATCCGGAACCTGACTGCCAACTTCGCTGATCCACGAGTCGGAGGTGTCTCCGGAGAGATACACCTCAGAAAAAGCGAAATGGGGAATCAGGAGACGAGTTACTGGAGCTTCGAGTCTTGGCTGAAAACGCAGGAGGGGAAACTCGGAAAACTTATCGGCGCCAATGGCGGTATTTACGCGATAAGGAGGGAGAACTATTTTGTTTACCCCGAAGGGCACCCGATGAACGATGATTTTGTAACATGTTTGAAGATACTCGGCAAGGGGCAGCACTTCAAATATGATCCCGGGGCATTCGCGTACGAGGAACCTTCCCCTTCAAATGAGGATGAGTTCAAACGCAAGCGGCGTATTCAGATCAGCAATCTGGGCAGCCTGGCGTACCTGAAGGAGTTTCTCTTTCCGTTTGCTTCCTATACCGCTTTCGCGCTTTGGTCACACAAAATACTCAGATGGATGACGCCATTTCTATTCCTTTTTATGCTGGTCAGCTCGGCTTTGCAGATCAGGATGATCAATTTTCACCTCTTCTTTTCCGGATTCATAGCGATCAGTTTCCTATTCGCGGGTCTGGGCAGGGTCTTCAGCAGGTCGGGAATGAAAGTGGTACCTTTCCTTCTTTTTTATTATTTTTACGGCACCCTGTACGCTTTCTTCGTGGGGACGTTCGGCTATTTCTCTTCGAAGCGGAGCTCGACATGGGAGCCAACGAGACGTTAATTTTTCACGGACATCAATAACTGGAATTTAAACTTTAGAGGATACATACATGACAGACAAGGTAATTGCAATAGTCGGAATGGGTGGCGGGATAGCCTACGGTGTGGCAAGAAAATTCGGCAAGCAGAATTTTATCGTAGCCATGATCGGCAGAAACGGGAAAAAACTTCGTGAATACAAAGACATGCTCGAAGCGGAAGGAATCAAATCTGAGTTCTACGTTGGAAATGCCGCCGACGAGTTCTCCCTTCGTGATGCGTTAAGCCGTATCGAGGATGAGCTTGGCACTCCCGACGTTCTCCACTACAACGTTGCCAACCTCAGGAAACAGCCCCTCCTTGAAGAATCGACTGAGGAGATGATCTACGATTATAAAATGAACGTTCTCGGCGCGGTTATAGCTGCTCAGGTGGTAACCCCTGGTATGAAAAAACGCGGCAATGGCTGCATCCTTCTTACAGGCGGCGGTTACGCCCTTTATCCTGATCCCAATTCGGGATCACTCGGACTCGGGAAAGCCGGGATAAAGAACCTCAACCTCTCCCTCGCCAAGGCACTTGAGGGCACGGGCGTGAACGTTGGCACGGTTACCGTTTGCGGTATCGTGAATGCTTCTAATCCCGTGCACAATCCGGAAAATATCTCTAATAAGTTCTGGGAGATATACACTTCCCGAAAGAACGGGATGGAGATAGTTCTTTAGGTACTGCGGTACTTCGGTACTTCAGAACTTCGGAATTAGAGACACAGAGTCACAGAGTAGCGGAGTCACAGAGACACAGAGTCACAGAGTAGCGGAGTCACAGAGACACAGAGTCACAGAGTAGCGGAGTTACAGAATATTTATTCGCTGTCACTTACTCCTCGCTACTCGCCACTCACTACTCGCTACCATAAGGGCAACGAAAAAAAAGGAGATAAGATGAAAAATATTACCGGTATCATATTGATGCCAATCGTATTTGTGCTGCTGTTCGTTTCCGGATGCGGGGGGAAGGGGAGCAATGAGCCGGCGGGTGATTATGCCACGGTTGAGAAGATAACTGATGGTGACACTTTTTCCGTGATCTTTAATGGCAGGAAGGAGAAGATCAGGCTGATCGGTATTGATACTCCTGAATCGAGAAAAAATGCAAGAGCGGAAAAGCAAAGCAAGGAAGAAAGCATCGACGAAGCGACCATCATTGCGATGGGGAAAGCGGCAAAGGAGTTCATCTCGACACTTATTAAAAAAGGTGACAAGGTGAAACTTGAATTTGACGTTCAGGAACGCGACAAATACGGAAGATTCCTCTGCTATGTTTATCTTGAAGACGGAAGAATGCTGAATGAGGTGGTAATAAGGGAAGGGTACGCTTACCCCCTTTCTATTGCTCCTGACGTTAAATACGAGGAGAAATTCAGGGAAGCGTTCAGGTACGCCCGTGAGAACAACAAGGGGCTTTGGTCGGATAAATAATTAAAAACGGGGCCGTCTCCCCTCGACAGCCCCGCTTAATCCCCCGGAAAAATGGTATTCCCCTGTGTATTTCACGATCCCTTTATACCCGGGTTTGCCCTTTAATTTTTTAATCTTATTGAGAATTTCTCCTGATCTCTGATTCAAAATTAATCAGTGGATAGCCTGATTTTTGTATCATTCAATGATAATTTTTGAGAGTGAACCCTGACATGAAAGACTACATTTCTGATAATATACGGCGCACCGAAATTCTCGCGCGCCTCGTGAACAGGGACACGCTCACCCTCCTTGATCTCGCGCTTGAGTATAACGTCAGTGAAGTTACCATCAATCGTGATCTCGCGTACTTAAGGTCGGAGGGATTTCAGATTTTCAGCAGGAGGAAACGCCTCTCACTGGCGACAATTCCGGAGAGCAAGGAGCTGACAGGCTACCTGGCAGAATATCTTGCTTTCAAACTGAATCGAAGACTTTTGCTCGACAGGTTGAACGCGGTGGAGTCGGCAAAAATCGAAAACTTCTTTCAGATAGCCACACTTTGCGCAAAGGCAGTGGATGAAAAAAGAACGTTACGGTTCGTCTACCGGCGCATAACCGACGGCGTTGAAAACACCTATACCGTTAAACCCCTCGAACTGAAACAAAATGACTTTAACTGGTTCGTTATCGCGGTGAAGGAAGGGGAGGATATTGAAAAATTATTCTACCTGAGCAGAATAAAGCAGATCAACCTTCTCGAAGAAACCTTCAAAACCGGTAACGGGAAAAGTGCTGAACAAATTCTTCCTGTTGAACTTCAATTCACTGCCTCATGCAGAAACAGTCTCTTCTCAAAGATCTGGTTTTCAAACTTCGAACTCACCGAGCACCGTGACGGAACCATAACCCTTAGAACCAGTTGCGCTATAAACAAACGAATCGCGAGCTGGTGCCTGCGCTGGGAAGGGAACATAAAAGTGATCGGCCCCGAAGAGCTGAAACTTAAAATTAAAAGCATGACCAATGCCTTCTTCGAAGCCAATAACTTCTGATAATGTAAAAAATTGTCACCATTCCTGTGGATAATTTGGAAATTCTTTAAATTATTCATAATTTCAATCCCGGTTATTAATAATTCTCCTACCGAATAATTATCAAATCATCTAATAAATATCGAGTAAAATGTTGAGAACTCTCAAATACTTTTTCCTCTTTGCCCTGATCTCATCAGCGGCTTTCGCCCAATCTTATTCATGGACACTCAAAAGATCGGGCAGCAGCCTTGGAGATCCCGTGACATGGGACCCCAACAACACCAACATCATCTATTACGGTACCACAGCCACGATCTACAAGAGTACCGACAGGGGAGAAACCTTCACCGCGTGGGGAACCACGATCCCCGGTTCTTCCAGCGTGAAAAACATTATTGCCACCGCGAAGAACGGACAGACTATGCTCGCCGCTGTTGAAGCTTCCGCTGACAAGATCGTAAAAACCACTAACGGCGGTCAGACCTGGACAACTGTACTCGACGGGCTGACCTTCTCTTATTTTGGTATTCCGATGACCCCGGACCCCTCACATCCCGATACGATCTACACAATGAGCAACAACATTTTTTACAAGTCGTACGACTTCGGTAACACATGGAGTCAGGTGAGCACTGTTTCAGGCTTCACGACCCCCTGCGATATCGAGGTTTATCCCGACAGCTCACATATCATTCTCGCGGGTGACAACACAACCGGTATCTTCAGATCAACCAACTATGGTGTGACATGGACTCAGGTTTACTCTACTTCGGGTGAAATTCCCACCATTGCCATAGACAAGCGCACCAAAACCGCCTGGGCGACCAAGTGGGGCGGCGGCGGTGGCCTCCTTAAATCAACCGACTTTGGCCTGACCTGGGTTGCCATTCCGTTCTTCAACGGACAGAGCATGTGGGGTGTCGATGTGGCGCCTGAAAATCCTGACTTTGTTCTCGCGGGCAGATACTCAGGCAGCAATATTTACATAACGAAAGACGGCGGTGCCAACTGGATAACCACCTCGCTTTCCGCCAGCAACTACTCGGTTAATATTATAGACACACTCACCATCTTTGCCGCGCAATCGCCCGGTATCTACAAAGCCAGTGTGCCTTTCGTTCCTGTGGAGCTCTCCTCATTCTACGCTTCGGTTATTGATAACGAAGTGGTGCTGGGGTGGACAACTGCCACAGAACTTAACAATGCCCGGTTTGAGATTGAAAGATCACCAAAAGGTGACACTAAAGAATGGACAAGAATCGGGGAAGTGGAAGGTCACGGCACCACCACCTCGCCAAGAAGATATATTTACAGCGACAGACCCGGCGCGACGGGCGCCTACCTCTACAGATTGAAACAGGTTGATTTCGATGGAACATTCGAGTACTCGAACGAGATCGAAGCCACCACGGAAACTCCGAAGGTTTTCTCACTCGAGCAGAATTACCCGAATCCGTTCAATCCTTCGACCAACATCAGGTTCTCACTTCCTGAGCAGGCTGAAGTTACCCTCTTGATATTTGATGTTACCGGAAGGGAAGTTGCCAATGTTATCGCCGGCAAAGTGCTCCCCGCGGGAAATCACTCGCTTGAGTTTAACGCCTCCGCCCTTACATCCGGTGTTTATCTCTACACTTTGAAAGCAGGCGACAGGTCACAGACCAAAAAGTTCACACTGCTTAAGTAGGGCACGAAAATGAAAAGAGTTATTTATTACTTATCAGTTTTCGTTTTCGTCAGCGCGGCTGTGGTTGCCGGCATCATGTCAAGTAATGGCATGACCGAGGCAACGCGCCTTAATGGCGAGGGTTGTGTTTGCCACAATTCAAGTTCCGATCCGAACGTAACCGTCCGGATTTGGGGACCAACCCAGGTTACCACGGGAAGCACAAATTCATACTTTGTCTCCATAAAAGGCGGGCCCGCCGTTAAAGCCGGGTTCAATACCGCTGCCAGAATTGGAACACTTGCCGCCAACGACGCGTCGGTTCTGAAGATCGGTTCCGAGCTTACACAGAGCACCCCGAAGGTTTTCGGAAGTGCTGACTCGGTATTCTGGACATTTTCATACACTGCCCCCCAGACAACAGGGTTCGACACCCTCTATGCCACGGGCAACAGCGTGAATGGTGACGGAATCCCTACAGCGCTTGACAAGTGGAATTTCTCACCCAACTTCCCAGTGCAGGTGATGCAGGTGGTACCCGTTGAACTAACTTCCTTCACCGCGAGAGTGGTCGGGAGGGATGTGGTTCTTGAGTGGGCAACTGCTACTGAGACCAACAATTCCCACTTCATAGTTGAGAAAAAAGAGGGCAATGCCTGGACCGCAATCGGAAAGATCGACGGAAACGGCACCACCACCCAAAAGAAGACCTACACATTCTCCGATAACAATGCCAAGTCAGGCAAAAACAGTTATCGCCTGAAACAGGTTGACTTTTCGGGTGCCTTCGAGTACTCCTCAATGGTTGATGCTGAAGTTGCACTGCCGGGTGGGTTTGAACTTTCGCAGAATTTCCCGAATCCATTCAACCCTTCCACCGTTGTCCGTTTCGCGTTGCCCGTTGCCGGTTTTGTAAACATATCAGTTTATAATTCCGCGGGTGAGAAAGTAGCAGAACTGCTTAACGGTAACCTTGAAACCGGTGAGCATTCAGTGAAATTTGAAGCAGGCAACCTGCCAAGCGGACTTTACTTTTACAGGCTTCAAGCAGGCGATGTTTCTTTAACAAAGAAAATGATCCTTTCGAAGTGATGAAAAAACTGCAGATTTCAATAATCGCAATTTCCACTCTCTTCATCGGGTTCAGGATGATAGACCCTCCGAAGAAGCACACGCCGACGGAGACCGACGTTATCCAGTGCACCCAGCTTAACGGCCTGGGGTGCGTGTGTCACTCGATTGAAGAAGATACAACTGTTCATACATGGGTTGAAGGACCATCGGTTCTTCAACCGGGTGAAACAGCCCTGTACCAGGTTCACGTGGCGGGAGGCCCCGCTTTGGGTGGTGGATTTAATGTAGCGGCAAGATTTGGACAACTTGCCGCCGCCGATTCCACAGTGCTGTATCTTGATCACGAGTTGACGCAAAAATTCCCGATGCCCTATCCACCGGGAGCGCCTTCCCTTTACTGGAACTTTTACTATACCGCTCCTTTGGGCAAAGTTCAGGATACGATCTATTCCGTGGGTCTCAGCACAAATCACGACCACAGACCTACCGCCGAAGACAGGTGGGCATACGGCCCTAAATTTGTGGTTGATATCAGAAGAAATCCCACCGGTATTGAAAGTGAGTCAACACCGTCAGAGTTCAAACTTCTTGGCAACTATCCGAATCCTTTCAATCCTTCAACGGTCATAAGGTTCACACTTCCTTCAACTCAGGAAGTGGTGATGAAGATCTATGATGCCGCAGGGGTTGAGGTTGAGGAGACAAAGCCGGGTGAACTCACGGCGGGTGTTCACAATCTAACTTTTAACGCTGCCCGCCTTGCGAGTGGGGTTTATTTTTACCGTCTTACGGCAGGGAATTTGTCCCAAACCGGTAAGATGATCCTTTCCAAATAGAAAAAGAGGCTGCCCCGTTTCCAGAGCAGCCTCAATTCTCACTTCATTCATCAACATTAAGAGATATTATTCTGTTTCTGTGGCACCTTCGCCTGAAGGTTCGTCATTATCAGTTTCTTCATTCTTAATACCTTCGGCGGCTTCCTGCTCTTTGATGCGCGCCAGCTCGAGCGGATGCTCTGCTTCCATCATTTCCTCGCTCATCATTCCATCGAGGAACGCCGTGTTCAGCGGGTACACTTCTGGATTGAAGATCACGAAGTAGAAGTGCCATACGATGATGGCGAGTGTGGCGAGCCATGCCTCATAATAGTGGATCAAGGTTGCGATATCGAACCATATCTTCGGCGCGCGGGCGAGGAAGAAGGTGTTGAACATCAGCAGCAGACCTGTCATCGACATGACAATGGTACCCCAAACGAGTGCCCAGTATTCTGCTTTTTCAGCGTAACCGAAACGTCTAAACTGTGGCTTCTCTTCACTTCTGAATGTTAAATACTTGATATTCACCTTGATATCTTCCCAGTCGTGCCAAGCAGGGAGGAAGTCTCTGAGTAGCTGTTTACCGTTTGTGGTGAAAAGGAGGTAATAAACATGATACAATGACACGGTGATCATGATTATGCCGAGTATCCTGTGTACCAGTCCGCGAAGCTCGAACGCGTTCTCACCAAGAATGAATCTGAAACCCCTTACCCAGAAGGCATCAGGATAAACAAGCGCGAAACCGGAGATCACAAGACCAATGAAAGATGTAAGCAGGAAGAAGTGCTGTGTGCGCTGGTTCTTGTCCATGCGTACATAGAATTTGCCTTCTTCTTTCATCTTCTTGATATGGTGCTTGTGTTTCTTCTTCTCCTGGAGTTTACGTACAAGATCGAGCACGTTGTGTATGAACATCACACCGATGGTTCCGAAGATCAGGAAAATATATCCGTTCTTTACCATCCAGAGGAGGATCGATTCCTCTTCCGTATTGGTTACGTGCACTTTGGCGAATTCGGCATCGATCTTCGCGTTCGGGTGACACTTCCCGCAGGTTTTTGAAAGATTTGCCCTGTTGATCGAAGAAAGGGGATCGCTACTGGGTCTGATATCGTGATAATTGTGGCAGCTCGCGCAGTTGGCAGCGGTTTTTGATCCGCCACGTACCGCGAGCCCGTGGTAGCTTTTGTAATAACTGTCAGGGTTAAGCTGTGAGAAGTGGTACTTCTCGGCAAGTTCAACTGACGCGTGACAGTCAGAGCAAAGTTTAGCGATAAACTGGTTTTTCAGACCTTCGTTCTCAAATCTGTTCGTGTTCTCGATCTGGTGGTTACCGTGGCAGTCTGCGCAACCCGGTGAGTCACTCTTGCCGTCTTTCAGTGATTTATAGTGAACCGAGACGTTATACGCGTTTTTCTGGCGGACGTGGCATCCTGACTTTCCGCAGGTCATCGCGATGTTTTGTTTGTTCATCGACGATTTTGGATCACTCGCGGGAAGCATGGCGTGTCCGGTATGGCAGTCGGAACAAACAGCGGCTTTCTCATTACCGGCTTTAAGGGCTTTCCAGTGGGCCGACCTTTCATAATGTCTGATCTCATCAGCGGTGGTTTTTGTGATCTTAAGAACTTTCTCGTTTTTCACGTGGCAGTTCATGCACATCTCTTTGATCTTAATTTTCGCGAACTCGGGTGATTTCACGCTTGAGATCTGGTGCTCACCGTGGCAGTCGGTACAAACAGGCGCCACATCGGGATGAGTTCTTGATGCCAGACCGTGTGCTGAAGCGTTGAACTCTTTAAGCGCGTCCTGGTGGCATCTGCCGCAGGTGGCGTTTATGTTCTCCCTCTTTACACGGTTTTTTATAGCAGGAATTCCCTCAGCCACGTGGTTGCCGTGACAGTCGGCGCAAGAAGCAGCTTCAACCCCGTTTACCTGAATATGGGAGTGAATACTTGTCTGATAAGTTTTTATAAAGTTTACGAGTCTTTCCTGATCTTTCGGATGGAAGATCGAGGGATTCATATGGCAGTTCATGCACTCCTGCGAACCCTTCGAGAATCTGTTCACGGCCGCGAGGTGTTCGCCGTGGCAATTGGTACAGCGGGGGAACGCGGCCTGATTTGCCTGTGAGTGAAGTTGTACGGAAAACTGGGTGCTATGTATCGCGTGGCATTTGTTGCAGAGCTGAGCTTCATTGAACTTGTTGAAAGCGGTTTTCTGTATCTCATGCGAACTGTTGCCGTGGCAGGTTACGCAGTTCACCCGGTTACCTGTTTTGTATGCCTTGAAGTGACCGCCCGAAGTGAACTGTTTTACACTTCCGGTGTTATGGCAGGTCATGCATATTTCAACCCTGCTGTTCGCGAGATTTGCAGCCGGAAGGATCGCATGTTTTGTGTGGCACGAGTAGCACTGAACTTTTTTTGTGCCGTGTATGCTTTTACTGAATTTATCAACATCGTGGCAACCGCTGCAATCAACTTTTGAAATGTTGCTGCCTGATTTGTGCGGCAGATCTTCAGCCTTGAAGCCACTATGGCAGTCAACGCAACCCATAGAGGAATGCACCGAGGCCGAGAACCTTCCCGGTTCCACGAACAGTGAAATGGTCTTTCCGCCACGATCCATCGTCAGTGATTCATCGCTGTGGCAGGCAAGGCAGTCTTCCGTGCTGTTCTGAGCGAATGGCGTGATCGTTAATGTTGCAATAAGAAGGAGTAACAGTTTAATTTTTTTCATATTTCTAACAACAGTTCAATGTTTCCGTAAAATCTGGTTGCCAAAGATAAAGCAAAAATTGTGCCACCTTTACTCGCCGTGAAGTCAGAAGAAGAGCCCGAAAAAGTTGCGTAAACACGGTCTATTCAAAGGTGTCAGGGGAGTGTTGAAAAATTAAACAGTGAAAAAATCTCATTATTTAGATTTTCAACACTTTCTTTCTCAAAATTGGTAATTTTTTGGCAAAACAAAGAGAAAGTGAGTGATGATCATACCAGTTAATTCACATCACGAACGCCCGGCAGGGGAGCGGGTGTTTTCCTGTTTTTTTTGAATATACATTGTTTTTGCGTTTTTTACTTCCGGGTGAATTTTTATCCCATGTTGCCCGGCAGTTGTTTTAGTGAATGAGGTAATTTGGCATAATTATTGATAGTTAAAGTACTCAATCCGGGCACTGGCCCGCCCGGCGTTCATGAACATCCCATTAACCACCGGTACATACGAATGAAAATTATCAGGAACACCGGCTTTTCAGCCCTGTTAATTGCCTTGGCGTTTACGGTTCAAGCGAACTGTGGCACCATATCCGGAAAAGCTGTTTCTTTGCAACAACAACCCTCTAACGACGACTGTCTCGCGTGCCACTCCGACAAATCGATGTCGATGGAGCGGAACGGAAAAGAAGTCTCACTCTTTGTTGACGAAAAGATTCTACAAACATCCCCTCACAAGAAACTTGAGTGTGTCTCCTGCCATGACGGGTTCAACCCCGAGGAAATGCCGCACAAGGAGAACATTCAGCCGATCGACTGTATGACGTGCCACAAGGACGCGAAGATTAAGCACCTTTTCCATCCTCAGATGATGCTTGCATCGAAAAACGCGGAAGGGAAGGATGTAAGCTGTAAATCGTGCCACGGCAAGCATGACGCGAAGCCATATAAAAATATTGGCCGTACAGCCTCGATAACGGTTTGCGCTAATTGCCACACCAATTACTACGATCAGTTCAGGAACAGCGTGCACGGTTTCGGCGAAGGAGCAAATGAGAAACCGGCATGTATTAATTGCCACAAATTCCAGGTTACCAAAGGCACTTACGGTAACGACATGCTGCGCCTTAGAACCGCTCAGCAAGAGCTCTGCCTCTCGTGTCACTCGAACGACCCACTCACGACTTCAAAGTTTGCTCACAATAAAAGTTTTGTAGCGGGCGCCGACTCAAACACTCACGGAAAGCTTCTTAGAGCCGGTAACGGAAATGCTGCTTCGTGCGTTGATTGTCACCAAAGCCATCAAATAATGAGAACGGGCGACCCCGCTTCAACCGTGTTTGGTGAAAAAGTGCCCGAAACATGCGGCAAATGCCATAAAGATATTAAAGAAGATTATTCGGCAAGCGTACACTTCGCCGCCTTCAAAAAGAGTGTTAAAGATGCCCCGGTATGTTCGGGGTGTCATAACGAGCACAAACCTGTGTCAGGATCCGGAGCCAATCTCTGTGGTTCGTGCCACAAACCCGTCGAGATCAACCCTGACTTTGCACAGTCAACTACAAAAACCAAAGTTGCCAAAACCACTTATCATGGCATCGAGGTTAAAGATGGAAAAGAGACCATGGCAAACTGCGCCAGTTGTCACGGTCCACACAAGATACTAAGATCTGAAGATCCGGCATCGAGAGTGAATAAAAAGAAATTGCAGGAAACGTGTGGAAGCTGCCACCCGGGAGCCGGTAACGACTTCATCAATGGCGACATCCACAAAAACCCCGGCAAACCGGTAAAAGCCGTTGTCGATAAAAAAGAACCGGCAGAATCCGGCCAGGGCTTCGGAGTTGTTCCGGTGCTTCTGATTATTACCGGTCTGGTTCTCATCACCGGTTTGATCGCAGTGATCATTAAAAGAAAAAAAGCCTTCAAGGCTGATAATTAAAGGAGAGGGACCGAAATGAAACGAATATTCCCACATTCACTGTACAACCCGGTCTCCCTCGCCGGAGCCGCCCTCGCGGGATTGAGTTTCGGACTGATCTTCTTTCTGATCATCGTCGAAACTTTCAGCGCTGAGCATAAACCCTACATGGGAATTCTCACATTCATTATTCTACCGGTTTTCCTGATCATCGGACTTCTGATAATTGCCTATGGATGGTACAGGGAACACAAACTTTCGAAGCAGATCGACTTCAAGGCGAGGAAATTCCCTGTGCTCGACATGAATGATCCGAAACAGTTAAGAGCGACCCTCTTTTTCTCGATCGGCACGATCATTCTCCTGCTCTTCTCCGCATTCGGAAGTTTCAAAGCGTACGAGTACACTGACTCCGATGAGTTCTGCGGTACCGTTTGCCACATGGTGATGGAACCCGAGTACACCGCGTATAACAATTCGCCCCACTCAAAAGTCGGGTGCGTAAAGTGTCATATCGGTTCAGGTGCCGACTGGTTTGTCCGTGCCAAGATATCGGGCTCATATCAGCTTTATTCGGTGACATTCAACAAATTCTCGAGACCGATTCCCACTCCGATCGAGAACCTGCGTCCCGCTCAGGAAACCTGCGAACAGTGCCATTGGCCCAAGCACTTCTTCAGTGAGAAAAAGGTCGATCTCGACTATTATCTCTCCGACGAAACGAACACTAAAGCTTCCCTCACGCTCCTGCTCCGGGTCGGCGGTGGCAACAGCGAGATCGGCAATACCAAAGGTATCCACTGGCACATGAACATTGCCAATGATATTTATTACATGCCGACCGATCACACACGCCAGACTATTCCTTGGGTGAAAGTGGTTAATAAAGCCACAGGCAAAGAAACCATTTACCGCGCGAAGGGATTCAACACGAAAGTTGATGAAAAGGGTGAGGAACTCAGAAAAATGGACTGCATGGACTGCCACAACAGACCGGCGCACATCTATAACGAGCCAAGCAGGATAATCAACATTTCAATGTCCAACGGCAGGATTGCCGCCGATCTTCCTTATATCAAGAGCATTACAACCCAGGCTCTTGATGGCGAATACGCCACCAAGGATGAGGCCCAGGCAGGAATCGCCAGAAAAATTACAGACTTTTACAGGAACACCTACCCCGATATCTACAAGACTCGCGGCAAGGATATCGCTAAAGCTGTGAAAGAGATTCAAAAGATTTACTCGAAGAATTACTTCCCCGAAATGAGAGTAAGTTGGAGAAAATACCCCAACAACCTCGGGCATATGAACTATGATGGCTGTTTCCGTTGCCATGACGGCAACCACATAAGCAACGATGGAAAAGTGCTTACCAACGACTGCAACAGTTGCCACATTTTACTGGAAGAAAATTCGCCGCAGAAAGGTCGCCGTATCTCAAGTGAAGGCCTTCAGTTCACTCACCCGGGTGGTATAGAGGTCTCCTTCAAAACCCAGAAATGCAGCGCCTGCCACGGAGTCGGAAACAAAACCCTCGACAAGAAGGTAGCCGTTAACTGATTCTGATCAAATAATTTATTAAAGGCACAACAGGCAGAAACCTTTGTGCCTTTTTTTGTTACCCGCGTCACCACGAAGACGCGGAAGTCAATTTTCACTTAGATATTTCGCTCAAAACAATTAAATTATACGTCTGATTATTCGATTTCCAAATACAAGAACGATGATGACAAGATTCATACCGGTACTTTTTCTTTTCTTGCTCCTCTCCGGGTGTTCCCGTGACCTGAAAGCGGTTTACTCAAATGAGAATGGTTCTCCCGTAAAACAGGGTGACGCGAAGCCCTTCACTTTTCAGGTTTACGCAGATCTTGAAGTGGTTAAGATCAGAACTTATCACTGGAACGACGGCAAGGGTGCCCCCGCCGGTGATATCTTCCTTCTTGACGCGAAAGGAAAGGAGATTGGCAGATGGAAAGCGGAATCGATCAAAGGAAGAAATGATGTCAGCTCGGCTCTTTGGGAAGTGGAACCGTCAATTACGCTGAAACCGGGAAGCTACACGGTACGAACGAGTGACGAAAGAAGCTGGTCATACAATGATGCATCACTCGGTGCCGGTTTCACATCGATTTTCACGAGCAAATAAAGCAGGCCACCATGGAACGATCCAGACCACACAGACCCACGAATATAAATCCGGTCAGAAGATCAGACGGAATACTCCCGGAGATCGCATCAACTCATACCGAGCCTTACACCAATTACATTCTCAGGCTCCTTTTTGAAGCCTCGCCGGATGGATTTTTTGTGATGATGCTTGATGAGCCTGTGATGTGGGATCCCGCCGTGGATGACCCTGAGCTCTTCGATCACATTTTTCTGACCCAGAAGATCACTATCTTTAATTCACGGTCTTCCGAACTCAATCCGGCATTCGACAGAAATCTTATGGGTGTTACACCCGAAAGATTCTTCTACTATGATGTGCCAAACGGACGTGCCGCCTGGAAGAAGCTGCTAAATACAGGCTGGCTTAACATGGAGTCGTCTGAAGCCATAGCCCCCGGAATGAATATATGGATCGAAACCGAGTTTGTTAATATCTATGACGATGACGGTCTGTTGCTTGGGTGCTTCGCCACTCAAAGGGATATAACCCTTAAGAACGCCGAAGTTGATACCCTGACCGCCACTTCCGCCGAGCTCAGTTCAGCCATTGCCGCGGTTGGCGATCCATTCATAATGGTTGATGCCAAAGGCGTGATCACCTACCTGAACTATGCTGCCGAAGTGACGCTCGACCTCACATACGACCGCCTCGTGAACAAAAAACTCACTGACCTGCTTCAGATTACCGACCCTGAATCGGGGCTTGACCTTAAACACATACTTGAGCAGGTGAAAAAGAACGGAATTGCCCACAGGTTGGGGAACACCGCGAAACTTAAGTTCGGGATAAATGAGACCACTGTAACGGGGGTTGTTTCTTCGGTAAGAAATGACGGTGGCGCGCACATTGGGTGGATTCTTCTCCTCAGATATCCGGGCGAGGTGCTGAAAGAAATTATCGAGGATACCGTAAACCTCGAACGTATGAAAAGACTTAACAAGTCACTTGCATCCGGCTATTGGGAGATCGATCTCGCTAAAGGTTCTGTGTGGATCAGTGATGACATTTTTGAACTTTACGGAATTGAACGCAAACTTAAAGATGACCCCGAAGAGTTAAAATACCTTCAGAACAAGATCAATGAAATGATCCACCCTGAAGACCGGCAAAAAGTGGAAAGGGCAGCTACCGACCTGATACACGACTTCAAAGGTTATGTGGTCGACTACAGGATGATGGGCAGCGATAAGAGCACGCGTTACATCAGATCTGCTGTTGAGGTGCATTCTGATGATACCGGAACCCCCGTAATGATCTCGGGTGTGGCAATCGATCTTACCTGGTATTACAATCACCTTACCACCAGTTCATTTTTCGAGCAGATCATCGAAAACGCGCCACTGGGAATCCTGGTCACAGACCCTTCGGGCATCATTCAGTACGTTAACGAAAAGCTTTCCGAATTGACGGGTTACTCGCCGGCTGAAATGCTTGGGCAAAAGCCGTCACTTCTTAAGTCTGGTGTGCTCCCTCCTGTCTTTTATGAAAACATCTGGAAGATCGTACTCTCAGGTGAGATCTGGCAGGGTGACATAATAAACAAAAAGAAGGACGGGACCCATTACTGGGACTCGGGTGCCATCTCAGCCATAAAAGGGAAAGATGGTAATATTGAGCGGCTGGTAGCCTTCAAACAGGATGTTACTTCACGAAAAAAACTTGAAAGCGAAGTTAAAAAGCAGCGTGACAAACTTGATCGCCTCCACAAGGAGAAAGTATCATTGCTTGAAGACCTCAACCTTGAGATTCGCAACCCCCTTAACGGAATCTCGGGATTTCTCGATCTGCTGATCTCGGAAGTTACTGACTATGAGCACCGGAAAATTCTCCGTTCAATTAAACACTCTGCCGGCCGCGTGCTTAACAAACTTGATGCTGTTTCTGACATCCTGAACATGGAGAAGGATGACTGGAGTATAAACCTTAAGAAGATCGAGCCCGGTACTGCGCTGAAAGAAGTGCTTGACTACTACAAGGAAATCGCCGAAGACAAAGGATTAAGATTTGAAACTTATATCCAGGAAGGGCTTTCATTGGTTACCGACCCTGTTCTCATTGCTAAGGCTACAGGAAATCTGGTAAACAATGCTGTAAAATTCACTATGCAGGGTACCGTCAGGGTTGAAGTGGTGCAGCCACCTTCAAACGGTGAAGAGATTTTGATAAGAGTGACTGACACGGGTCCCGGTATTAAAAGAGACGCGATCGATGCCATATTCAGCGATACACCGGCCGCACAAGAGCTGCCCCGCACTGTTGAGGCAACAGGTTTCGGTTTAAAGGTGACCAAAGAGATTCTTAAGAGGCTTGGCGGCACGATCAAGATTGAGAGCGTGCCGGGTAAGAGAACATCTTTTACCATCGTTCTATCTCCTGATATGTCGACACTTCCCGTTGACGATGAAGAGGAAAGGCTCCGCCATTTCAAGAAAAATTCACAGACTGCCTTAAGACAGGAAGTTCTGATAGTTGACGACAGCAAGATGAACGCCGATGTGATGGCGCTTTACCTGAAGAAGGTTTGCGGTGTTGATACCGCGCGGAACGGTGAACAGGCGCTTCGCTTCGCGGAAAGTAAACGTTACTCGGCTGTGATCATGGATATTAACCTCGGAGAAGGCCTCTCCGGTGTTGAGACAATGAAAAAGATCAAACTGTTACCCGGATATGATGATGTTCCGTTCGTGGCAGTTACAGGGTACGCGCTGAACGCCGACAAGGCGAAGATCATCGAGGAAGGATTCGATTTCTTCTACCCTAAACCGGTTGATATGGCCGCGTTCACCACGTTCGTGCGTGAACTTGTGATACCGGAAGAGAATGGTTAAACCCTTCCGGTGCAACAACTGTCAAATAAGAATGAGAATTGCAATTACGTTAGACAACAAAATAAAAGGAATAAAAATGAGATCATTACTTTTGATCCTTGTTACAGCTATTTTCCTCTCCGGCGCGTCTTTTGCTCAAAAAGGCGATGTTTACGGGAAGGCTCCATCGCTTAAATCGAAAACCAAGGTTTCGCAGATTCTTGCTTCGCCAAAGAAATATGTCGGCAAGACCGTCATGATCGAAGGCACCGTGGTTGACGTCTGCCAAAAAAGAGGTTGCTGGATGGATATCTCCGGTGATAAAAAAGGCCAGAAGATGAAGATCAAAGTTGAAGATGGCGTTATCGTTTTCCCGGTAAGCAAAAAAGGCCACAAAGCCGTTGTTCAGGGCGTGGTTGAAGAGATCGTCTACACCAAGGAAGAGCTTATTGAAGCCGAAAAGCACAGATCTGAAGAGCAAGGTACCAAGTTTGATCCCTCAAAGATCAAATCGGGTAAAACCGTCTATCAGATCAAAGGCACCGGTGCCCGGATATTTTAAATAAATCTGATTTTTTGTCAGGTCTTGAGCAGTTTCGCTGACAGCTCAAGACCTTTTTTTATAACTTTTTTGAAGCTGCAATGAGCGAACGTGAAAAAAAGATACGGATATTTTTAAGGAAGTGGCACCGTGATATTGGCTTTTTTATAGCCGGGCTCACGGTGATCTATGCCATTTCAGGCGTGGCGGTGAACCACATCGACGACTGGAACCCCAGCTACACCATCACCAAAGAAATGTTTAAGGCAGATACACTTCCGCGTAAGTATTGGGAAGCCGAAAACTTCGAGAGTATCATAACCGCGCACCTTAAACTTGACGAGAAGCCGAAAGAAATATTCTGGCAAAATGAAGAGAATGTCAGGCTGTTCTACGAAGGGAAAACCATCGACTTCAACCTGGCAACAGGTGAACTCGCGATTGAGACAACCAAAGGGAAGCCTGTTCTTAAAGAAGTTAACTTTCTCCATCTGAACAAGCCGAAGCAAGCCTGGACCTGGGTTGCCGACATTTTCGCTGTTTTGTTGGCCTATCTCGCGATATCAGGCGTGATCATGGTGAAGGGGAAGCATGGATTTGGGGGAAGAGGAAAGTGGATATTTATCGTAGGGCTGCTTGTGCCCGTGATATTTTGGATTCTCTATCTTAACTGATCACCTTATCACGGCCACTTTTATCTTCGAAACGGTGTTGCCTTCCTTGTCAGAAGCCACGATGAAATAAACGCCGGTTGCCACAAGGTTGCCGGCATCGTCTCTTCCATCCCAAGTGGCTACTCTTCCGCCGGGTGAGGAAAAGAACCTGACCTTGTTCCCAGACACATCAATAATTGTGATGTCGGAGTCTTTTATCAATCCATCTATTGTCAGTAGTCCGCCATTTGCAGGAAGATATGGACTTGGATATACATGCAGCGCGGAGTAATCCGGATTGGGCGCCGGAGCGTTTGTGGAGAAAGCTATCAGACCGCCGGCCTGACCCACGAATATCTTCCCGTTCTTCTGATCGCTTCCGAGTACAGATACTTCATTTGTCAGCAGAGGGCTGTTGCTCGCGTCAAAAAAGGCTATAAGCTGCGTTCCGTCGGACGAAACCAGGAAGAGACCCGCATCGGTTCCAACCCATTTACGGTTAACGGGATCAACCACAATTGAATTTATTTTCTGCTGCCTGAGCGAAAAGACGGTGGATATTCTCGGCTTAGATGTCGAGCTGTTCTGGAGAACCGTGCTTAGTGATGTGGCAATCTGCACTCCCAGATCGGTGCCGATCCAAAGATCACCCCTCTTGTCGATCGTGAGGGCGTTTATCTTCTGTCCGTTCAATCCATTACTTTCAGTCAGCACACCGGAGACATCGTCTGCCGTGTTCGAGAAAGTACCTCTCTCATTGAAATAGAAAAGCTGGTTACGCAGCGGACTGCTGTACCATTTAGTATCACTCTGGTCGATCTCGAGATTTGAGTAATTGGTGAGGCTGATACCCCAAGGGTTCTCGTATCCGTACCAGGTGCTGTCGGTGGTCAAAAGATTAAGTATCTTTCTGTTGCCCGCGTCGAAATTCAGTATCCAGAGGTTTCCTTTTGAGTCGGTGCGAAGCGCTGAGATCACGAGAAATGCCGGATCGGCAGTAATTCCAACGAGAGGAGTGTTTTGCGAAGTGAAATAGACCACCTGTCCGTCAGGCTTTATTCTCAGGTATCCTTTTCCGTAACTTCCGATGTAGACGCTTCCGTCGGGACCCGTAAAAGAGTTATAGTAAGAATTGGTGGGCATCCCTGGCACAAGATTGGCGTCGTAATTGGTCCATTTTGTTCCGTCAAACTTATAGTAACCGCGCCCCGTTATATCCCTACCACTCGCTGAATAAAGATTTCCGTTTTTATCCACCGTGATGCCGCTGAAAATGTTCGCCGCTGGAGCGTTCGGATTTACCACATTTATCACTCCGGCGTCGTTAACGAGGAGCAGCCCGGACTCCGAGGGAACATAACTGACACCACTTGGAAAGGGGATAACGCCATATATAGCGGGAAGACCTGAAACCGAGGCAACCGGAACACCATTGTTGAATCTGTAAAGCGCGCTGCTCGTGCCGCCTGAAATTGGATAGTCGGCAATGTACCAGTGATCCGCGCCGTTTATAACCGATTTTCTGACAGTTTTACCCAGCAGTTCAGCGCTGTATGAGGTGAAAACACCTGATTCGAATTTATATAAGCCCCGTGATGTTCCGGCTACAATTCCGTCGTGCTCCTGATCCACAAAGTGGAAAACGGCATTCGGTAATCCGGGAACTGCTGTGTAAACATCCCAGGCGTTGGGATCATTAAGATTCGTAGCCCCGGGTTTCTGAACTGCCATTCCGGCCTGAGTGGAGACATAAAAGAGTCCCGCGCGGAATACGGAATTAACTTTCGTGTTAGCGGGGATCGATCCGAACTTGATGTATGTTTCAAAAAAATCAAGGGTTTTGCTGTTGATCAATGAAAGGCCAAAATCGGTTGAAACCACTATGGTATCCCCCGAAACTGAGAGGTCGTTTATTCCTTTTTGTGGCTTGCCTGAATTGGCTATCGCCATGATCCTGTTGAACGAACCGGTCGCGGGGTTGTAGACGTCGATGATACCGTTCGCGCTGCCAAACCATATCTTTTTGTTATTATCCACCACGATCGCTTTAACAGCGGAACCATTCAATCCATTAGCTTTTGTGTATGAAACAAACGATGAATCTGAAACCTTGAACGAGTACGCGCCTCCTTCTGAACCCGCCCAGATCTTTTCTCCATCATAGAACGCTGTGGAAAGATTGCTCTGACTGGTATAGATCCGCCAGTCATAGGCTTCCTGAGCGTGAATAAACACGAATAAAAGAGGGAGGAGGGCAAGGAGGTATTTCGTCATTGGCTACTTTTTAATTTCGTTGATCAGATTCGCGGTCTCGATGGCTGTGAGTGCCGCGTCCCAGCCTTTGTTACCTGCTTTTGTACCCGCGCGTTCTACCGCCTGCTCGATCGTGTCTGTGGTTACAATTCCATAAACCACGGGAACACCCGTTGACATTGCAGCAGAGGCAACACCTTTGGCGGATTCTGCCGCGACGTAATCGAAATGAGGGGTGGCACCTCTTATTACCGCTCCAAGGCAGATAACAGCGTCATACTCCTTTTTTTCGGCAACGGCCTTCGCAACGTACGGTATCTCGAACGCTCCCGGTACCCTTACGACGGTGATGTCATCATCACTTCCACCGTGACGGATCAAACAGTCGATCGCTCCATCGAGCAGCTTGTTTGTTATAAAATCATTAAAACGGCTGACAACGATGGCAAATTTAAGCCCGTCAGCCTGTAAAAAACCGTTAATTTCTTTCATTTTAATCCTCAAAACCAAAAAATAGAGTGAAGAAACATAAAGATTGACGAATTATAAAAAAACTGAATAATTTACGTCCTGACAAGAGCTTCCACTGCCGCGAGCTCCTGTTTTGAGAGGTAGTATGAACCGATGTATCCCCGGTCGGTTGCTGTATCGCCGTGGAAGTCGGAGCCGCCCGTCCAGGGTATGCCCAATTGCTTTGCGATTTCCATGAACTTCTGGCGCTGGGGGAGTGAGTGAGAGGGGTGTATCGCTTCGATGGCATCAAAATTATCGGAAAGAATTATTTTCAACGATGAATCATCCAGATATCCGGGGTGGGCGAGTACTGCCAATCCGCCTGCCTGATGGATGAGCCCGACCGCGTCAGAGGGGGTGATAAAATATTTTTTCTCGTAAGAAACGGAATTATTGCCGAGAAAATCTTTGAACGCGTGAGTAAAATTGCGGGCGATCTTCTTCCTGATCAAGGCTTTGGCTATGTGCGGGCGACCGAACATGTCGCCTTTGCATTCATATTTCACATCTTCCATTGTGATGTCAACCCCTGTACCGCGGAGATTTTCAACTATCCGTTCGCACCTCCTGTAGCGGTCATCCCGGAGGGTTTCGACATATTCTGTGATCTTTTTATTGCGGGTGTCGAAGAAGTAGCCGAGAACATGAACTTCATACTCGAGGTATTGCGCGCTCAGCTCAATGCCGGGTATGAGCCTGATACCATATTTGGTGTTCTTTTCCAGAGCTTCATGATAGCCCGAAACGGTATCATGGTCGGTAATTGCCAGAGCGTCTATCCGGTGTAGTATAGCCCTTCTTAAAAGGCTTTCAACCGAGAGCCATCCGTCGGAGTGAGTGGTATGTGTGTGTAGGTCTGCCTTAAATTCCATCAACTATGAGAAGAACTTCCTGAACTCCTCGTAATTTGGTATGCGGAGTTTGTTGCCGTCAAGTTCTATCAGTCCCTTCTTAACAAAACTGTGAAGTGTCCGGGAGATCGTTTCCCTGGAAGTGCCTGCCATATTGGCAAGATCATGCTGGAAGGGGAGTTTCTCAATCTCAACCACGCCCTGTCTGATCTTCCCAACCTCATCGGCGATCTGAAGGATCACAGTGGCCACTTTCCCTTCGGCATCTTTAAGGGAGAGTGACTTGATCTTCATATCGGCCGCTCTCAGGCGCTTTGTAAGCTCCTGTAGCAGACTGATTGAGACTTCAGGGTGGTCGTAGAGAAGGTCAAGGAAGTCAGCTCTTTCAATTATAAAGAGCTCGGTGTCTTCGATCGCGGTAACGGTGGCAGAGCGGGCAAGCCCGTCGAGAAGCGCCATTTCGCCAAAAAAATCGTTTGGATTTAGATAGGTCAGAATCACTTCGCGACCATCGTCACTTTCACGGCTGACCTTTACTTTTCCGCTGACTATGACAAAGAGGGCGTGCCCCGTTTCATGTTCCATAAGAACAATGCTGTCGCGGGTGAATGCTTTTTTCTTCCCCAGATTCGAGATTTGGAGCAGAGTGTCATCATCAAGATTTTCGAAAAGCGGTACATACTTTGGAAAGTCGTGGTCTTCCATGAAAACTTCCTTTTTTTGTGCCAAATTTAGTGACTTTTATCACAATAGTAAAGCGAAATTTACCGTTTATGTAAATATAGTGCATCTTTAATTTAAAATGGCATTTATTTCGTTCACATAATTGTTGCAATAGAACATTAGGGGACGAATTGCATTGATAAATAGTGAAAAGAATAATAAATTTATACGTCTAAATAATTTTTTTATCCAGAGGAGAAAAAATGTCTATCAAAATAGGAATAAACGGATTCGGAAGAATCGGTAGGCTCGTATTCAGAAGAGCCCTCGAAGTTGGCGGAATTGAAATAGTTGCGATTAATGACCTGACTGATGCTGAAACCCTCGCGCACCTCTTAAAGTATGATTCAGCTCACGGCAAGTTCAACGGTACCGTTGAGGTTGACGGTAATGCTATTGTTGTAAATGGCAAAAAGATCGAGATCACTGCTGAAAAGGATCCCGCGAATCTTAAGTGGAAAGAATACGGTGCCGAAGTTGTTATTGAAGCAACCGGTATTTTCGCTTCCAAAGACAAGTGCCTCGCTCACGTTAACGCTGGTGCTAAAAAGGTTATCCTTACCGTTCCTGCTAAAGGCGATATCGACGCTACAGTTGTACTCGGCGTTAATGATGATGTGCTCACAGGTAACGAAGTGGTTGTTTCAAACGCTTCATGTACCACTAACTGCCTCGCCCCGATGGTGAAAGTTCTTCACGACAATTTCGGCGTTGAAAAAGGTTACATGACCACAGTTCACTCATACACCAACGATCAGAGATTGCTCGATCTTCCTCACAAAGATCTCAGAAGAGCAAGAGCTGCTGCCATTAACATCATCCCGACCACAACCGGTGCTGCCAAGACAGTTGGGAAGGTTATCCCTGAACTCAAAGGCAAACTCGATGGTTTCTCACTCAGAGTTCCCACACCTGATGGTTCTATCACTGACTTCGTTGCTGTTCTCTCAAAAGAGACTACTGTTGAAGAAGTTAATGCCGCTATGAAAAAAGCCGCTGAAGGAGCCATGAAAGGCATACTCGAGTACACTGAAGATCCACTCGTTTCTTCAGATATCGTACACAACGCTCATTCATGTATCTTCGACGCGCCTTCAACCATGGTTAATGGTAAACTGGTTAAAGTGGTTGGATGGTACGACAACGAATGGGGTTACTCATGCAGAGTGGTTGATCTCCTCAAAAAGATCGCCTAACCTTCAGAATCACATTTTATGACGCAGTTCCGGCTGCGTCTTTTTTTTATTATTCAATTGCAGAGATGACGATGAATAAACTGACCATAGACAGCGTTGAGCTGAAAGATAAAAAAGTACTCGTCAGAGTCGACTTCAACGTCCCCCTCGATGAGAACATGAACGTAACCGACGATAACAGGATAGTCGAATCGCTTCCCACCATCAAGAAGATCATTGCCGATGGCGGTAAAGCGATCCTGATGAGCCACCTTGGCAGACCGAAGGGGAAAGTTAATCCAAAATACAGCCTTAAACCCGTTGCTGAAAAGCTCTCTGAACTGCTCGGACAGCCTGTAAAGTTTGCCCCCGACTGCATCGGTGATGCCGTTAAAGCAATGGCTCAAGAGCTTAAGCCGGGTGAAGTCATGCTCCTCGAAAACCTCCGTTTCTACGCGGAAGAAGAAGCAAATGACCCCGCCTTCGCGGAAAAACTTGCAGCCGTTGCCGATCTTTACGTTAACGACGCTTTCGGCAGCGCACACAGGGCTCACGCTTCAACCGAGGGTGTAACAAAATTTGTTAAAACAGCGGTTTCAGGCTACCTGATGAAGAAAGAGCTCGACTACCTCGGCGGTGCTCTCAGCAATCCGGTTCGTCCTTACTGCGCGATCCTCGGTGGTGCCAAGATTTCAGGCAAGATCGATGTTATCAACAACATTATCGACAAGGTTGACACACTCATCATCGGCGGCGGAATGGCTTACACTTTCTTCAAGGCCATGGGTCACGAGATCGGTACTTCACTCCTCGAAGCAGAGAAGATCGAGCTCGCCAAAGAACTGCTCGAAAAGGTAAAAGGAAAAGGATTAAACTTTTTGCTCCCCGTTGATGTTAGAGTAACAGCGGAGTTTAGTAACGATTCTCCGGCCGAAGTGGTGGCGATCGACAAGATCCCTGCCGATAAGATGGGGCTCGATATCGGTCCTGAAACCATAAAACTTTTCGCCCAGGCTGTTAAAAATTCCAAGACGGTTGTCTGGAACGGCCCGATGGGTGTTTTTGAGTTCGATAACTACGCTACCGGAACCAATGCCATAGCTGAAGCACTTGTTGAAGCTACCGCGGAAGGTTCAATAACTGTTGTCGGTGGTGGTGACTCCGCCGCGGCAATAGCAAAGGCCGGACTTAAAGACAAGGTTACACACGTATCAACCGGTGGCGGCGCTTCCCTCGAGTTCCTCGAAGGCAAAGTGCTCCCCGGAGTTGATGTTCTTAATAATGCTTAATTCTCAAGGGGGCATCTTTCCGGGTGCCCCCGTTTTAAACTGAAGGAAAAAGATGTCAAACGGAAATTACCGCCCTGCGGGATTCTCTTACATTTCACCGGTGATCAAAAGCCTCCTTATTGCCAATGTGGCAGTGTTTCTTCTTGAAATGATGCTGACCGGGATCACTTCAAGCGGGATACCGCTCGGAGCTTATTTCACGCGATACTTTGCCTTGTGGCCACTCGGTGACGGCTTTGGGCCATGGCAGCTTTTTTCTTATCAGTTTATGCACGGCGATTTCAGCCATATCTTCTTCAATCTGTTCGCTCTCTGGATGTTCGGAACCGAGATCGAGTACACTCTTGGCTCAAAGAAATTTCTCATTTTTTACCTCGCTTCCGGAGTGGGCGCGGGTTTGCTACACCTCCTTACCCCTCTTTTTGGGATGGGGTCTGGTCCGACCATCGGTGCTTCAGGCTCCATTTATGGTGTCATGATCGCTTTCGCGCTCTTTAACCCCGACAGATTTATCTACATTTACTTCCTTCTTCCTGTAAAAGCGAAATATCTCATCGGATTCATGATCATTCTCGATCTGCTTATGTTCCGTAACGCCAATTCGAATGTTGCTCACCTTGCTCACGTCGGCGGGGCGATCACCGGATTTCTCTTCCTATACTTCGACTCAACCGTCTGGTTTCCGCTGAAGAACCGATTAAAGGGAGGAAGCAAGAACAGATATACGGGCTACTCAAATCACGATGATGATGATGACGGCCCATCGTTCTACAGCAGGCCACGTTCTTCATCCACCTCTTCAACAGGTTCGGGCTTCAACTTCACCTTCAAGACCAAAAAAAGTGATCAAAAGGTTGAAGACGCGAAATTTACCGACGTGGAAGATAATGATATTTCTCAGGAAGAGATCGACAGGATACTCGACAAAATAAGTGAGTCAGGCTATACAAATCTCACTCAGAAGGAGAAAGACGTTCTCTACGAAGCGAGTAAAAGGATGTCAAAAAAGGGTGGAAGGTAACAGTAAGGTGGTTGTAGCGCGGTCGCTCAAATACCTTTTACCGCTTCTACTCCTTTTTACACTTCAGGCGTGTAAAAAGGAAGTGGAATTGGTGCCGGAAGAGCAGTTCACTGATGTTTATATCGATCTTTTGAAAACCCAGGACTCGATCGGGACTGCCAATGTTCTCATCAAGCCGGCGCTCGACTCGTTACTGAAAAAGCATGGCATATCCAAACATTTGTATGATAACACCGTGCAGTTCTACATGAGAAATCCGGATGAATTCAAGGCTTTTATCTATAAAGTAAGGGAAAAAGCCGCTGCGCTAAAACCTAAAGCGTCTGCCAAACCTTAAGACTTTCCCAGCTCCCTTTTACACTGCTCGATCATGATCTGAACGTAAAGGTCTTTTGGATTTATTTGAAGCGCCTTTTGATACGATTCAAGAGCGCCTCTAAAATCCTTCCGGTTCATCCGTTCATCCCCTTCGCTTTTAAGTGAAAGCAACTCTGTTATTGTCGGCCTTTTTACATTCGGTGTGCTCGCGGCAATATCCCTCCCGCGCTTTATACCATCTTCACATTCAGATTTGCAGTACAGCAAGTAAGGGTTTTCGGGGTCGCTGATCAGAAGCGAATTGTAAATCTCAAGTGCCTCGGCGAAATTCTTTTGGCTTCTGTGTGAATTCGCAACTTTCAAAGTCTCCTCGTATGCCACTTTTTCATAGTCTTCCTGAGGCTTCACCTGTTGTTTCTCAGGTGCAGGCCGGTCGTGCCCCGTAAGGTGCTCCAATTCATTTATATAAACATCGAGGGAGTAGTCGAACGGCTCCACTTCCTTTGCTTCCTTGAAGTAGAAGAGGGCATCTTCATATCGCCCTTCACTGAAGAGTTTTTCAGCAACCGTCCGTGAACTTAACGGACCGTCTTCAGATCTGCTTGTCCGGTCACGATCCGGTTTGCGTGAGCTGTCGATAACCTTGCTCTGTCTCAATATCATTTTATCGAGCTGTTCATCGGCGAGTTCAAGATTTATTTCCTCAAGCCCGAAGCCTTGATTTCCCGGCTCCGATAGAGGAATTGCCTGTTTAAGTTCAACCGGTGGAAGTGAAGCTGGTGGAGGTGGTGGAGGCAACACATCCTTTGTCACCTGGTGGTCGGGGAGTGAGAGAGCGGAAAGCCCCGTGACGCCGTATTTTTCCTCGAACACGCGGGCATGTTCAGAAAATTCCTCTTTCCTGCCGGAGGAGAGGAGTTTAAGAAGCCCCGTGAGGTCGTTAACGATCCTGGTCTTCTCCGAAGTCAATGAAGATATTCTGTCTTCGAGAAACTCGACCTTTTCCGAGTGCTCCTTTTTGAGCCTGTCGATCTTTTCGTTAAACTCGTCAATCAGCCGGTTCCGTTCCTCTTCCCTTATTGTTTCCAGAAGCGCGTGAGGATAATTGGCTTCAGAAGTTTTCTTTACGTTGGAGACGATATGCTCAAAGACATCGGAAAGCACCTTAAGATCGGCCGCCGCTATTTCCCTGATCTTGCCGTTTGGTGAGCGAAGTCCGTAAGCGTATTCTTCGCGCAGTTTTACGAATCTCTCTTCGATCAGTTCAGTGCTGTCTGACTCATCCTGCATGAGCAGTTTATAGGCATCGCTGAAGGCGAGTGAGCCATCGGTCGAGCTTTCACCAGTCAGCAGGTGATACGCTTCTGTTACGGCTTTCCGGTTTTTTACAAGGGTGTCTCTCAGGAATTTTGATCCTGCTGCTTCAATCTGCCGGGTAATATCGGCATTAAGCTTCTCATATATTTTTCTGATAGTATCGGGATCTGATCCGTCTTTTATTCCGAGTATTTCACAAGCCTGGGAGTGGTTCATATTATTGTCGATGGTTCTTAAATTTCAAGGTGAAAAACTTCTTTGGGCACTGAACCCTCTTCAGATGTAACCACGGTTATTGAGAAACGCTTCCCCTCCCTCATCTCGAAACGGACGTACCCGGGGAAAGGGGAGGCGAACAGTGTGCCTTCACCCGTTGACACGGTGCCGTCGGTAAGTCGTGTTCCTTTTCCGGAAACTATCTGCAATGCCGCGCTTGAGGGATCTTTGATAACCTGAAGTGAATGCTCGTGCCCTGAAATTGAGAAAACCGGGTCTATCTCCCTGCTGATCGTCCTGATGCTGTCGGCAAACGCGCGGTACACACTTGAGGAGAGGTCTTGAATGGTTATGCCGTTCAACCTCGCGACAGGGTAGAGTGAGCCGATAACAGGAAGTGGCAGCAGAAGGTATTTGTTGAAGGCAGTCAGAGGGAAGATATGTTTCTTCCAGTCAAAATATCCTCCGTGTTCGCCATAAGTTATAAAAGGATGATGGTGCACGAGTACGATCTTCCGGCCACCCGCGGAAGTGGCGAGTTTTCTGATCTCGCTGAACAGGTTCTCGTGTCCGGCATGAGCGCAGTCGGAGGTACCGGCAACTCCGTCTTGCTCTCTGAACCACCTCTGTGAGTCGAAGAGTATCAACCGCAAATTGTTGCCAATGTCAAGAGCGAGGGGACCCGCGCAACCGTCCGCCGGCAGAAGTGTGGCTTTTCCGCCTGAACGCTGCTTTATCAATTCCTGTTGGTTTTTCATCAGTGTGGCGCCGGCAGGCGAGAGGCCGTCCCAGTCATGGTTGCCGGGAATGAAAACCGCCGTGTGGGAGCCCCCCAACACTTCCAATTGGTCGTTCAGGTAACGTTCAGCGGCTGCACGTCCCTCTTCTCCTTCTGAGGGGAGACCATGATCGTAAATGTTGTCACCAAGAAATACAACCATTGAAGAGTCAGCGGAAAGGCGTTTTAGATCGTTGGCGAGGGCAAGAAGCGCGGGTTCTTTCTGATCCTGAACCGTTTTACCCGCGTCACCGATGAAGAAAATGGTGTAAACGGGCTTCCCCGCGGGAGGGGGTGAGGCCGCGCCATCCCTGACAAAATCACTGCCAAGAGAGCACCCCGATACCGCGAAAATGTACCAGGAGATCAGCATGAGAGCAGGTAAGAGGAATCGGCTTCGCTTCAATTCAAAAACAAAATTGTTTAAAATAAATCACTAAATGTAAAGATAATGAAGAAGAAAATTTTGGTAAATTTGGGGCGGTAATTTAACTGATTCCTCAACCGGTAAGGAGCTTATGCTGAAGAGAGCCGCTGTGGCGCCCGCTAAAATTTCAAAGGAGACCAGAAGAGGTCTGAGGGTTTTTACCGACCTTCGTGAAGCGGTGAATTCAATGACGGAACATAATGCCCTGTTCTACTATAACCCGCGCCTTGACGATCTCTCACCCCTGAACGAAGCCGACCGGAAAAAAATAGCATTCCTTAATTGCAATTGCAACGACAACCGGAAATTCAGGGAGAAATTCCTGCAAACGTTTGAGATAAGGTACTGCTGTAAACACCTCGCGGGGAAGATTGCTGAACTTGGAGTCCACCCGTTGACCCACAGGATACTCGAGCACAAGGCCAAACTTGGAGTCAGGGAGAGGTTCGCTGTTCTTTCACCTGAGCAGCCGGTTGTTCTTGGCTTTCCTTCCGCGAACAAACTTCAGTGGGTTAATGTCTACCACTACAATAGCAAACGGGATGTTGCTATCAGGTTTTCTTATCACCTCGTTGAGAAGAAATGGTCTTTCGGAAGGATACCTCCGGAGGGCTCAGATGTTGTTTTTATGATCGAAGAATTGCTCGAAGCATCACTCTTCCGGCATCAGGTTTGATCCTGAACGAAATACTTTTCTTCTTCAGTCACCAGAAAATCCACCTGTCCGTTGGCGAGTGAGAGTATCTCCTCGATCAATCCTCCCGCGACAGTGCTCTTGATCCAGACATCAAGTGAAATGCCGGCAGCATAATCGGAGGAGATTATCTTCACGTCGTTACCGTTCAGATGTCTATAGAGGTACGAGGAGAGTTCGTAAGGTGCCGAAAAAATGTACCGTTCAAACCGGTGAAGCGTGATCAGCCTTGTATTGTCGAGTGCCTCAAGCGCCGTATCGTAGTAGGCCTTGCCGAGGGGACCTACCCCGAGTTTCACCCCGCCGAAATATCTGACCACAATTACCGCGATGTTATTCAGCCCCCGGTGTTCAATGGCATTGTAGATACGTAACCCCGCGGTTCCGGATGGCTCGCCGTCATCAGAGTATTTCATTGTTCCGTCAATAAGTCTGAACGCCGAACAATGGTGCACCCCATCGTAGAACTGCTTCCGGTATCCGGTGAGCAATTCCTCAAATTGGAGGGTAGTTTCAACGGGGTGGGCAAAGGCGAGAAAGATTGAACCCTTCTCTTTATATTTCGACTCCGATTTCGCGGGAATTGTATTGTACGAAGTTATTTTTTCAGGCATTAAAGAATTAAATCAATAAAATTTTTGTTCTAAATATATAGATTTTGCTTTTTCTAATACGGAAATAAATTGTTTCACGACAAGATCATAGTCAGAGGCGCACGCGAGCACAACCTCAAAAACATCGATATTGAGATACCACGCAACACCCTCACAGTAATTACAGGCCTCTCCGGTTCGGGGAAATCATCACTCGCTTTCGATACCATATACGCCGAAGGGCAGCGCAGGTACATAGAGTGTCTCTCAGCGTATGCCCGGCAATTCCTCGATATGCTCGAGAAACCCGACGTCGATCTGATAGAAGGCCTCAGCCCCGCCATTTCAATTGAACAGAAAGTTACTTCCGGTAATCCACGCTCAACCGTTGGAACGGTGACGGAGATCTACGATTATCTTCGACTCCTGTACGCCCGCCTCGGTGTAATAAAATGTTACAATTGCGGTGCTCCCGTTCAGAAGCAGAATCCGGGACAGATACTCGAGCGCATCACCCGTGAGTTTGAAGGGAAGAAAATATCACTTTTCGCTCCCGTGATCAGAGGAAGAAAAGGGCATTACCGCGAGCTGTTCGAAGACATTATGAAAGACGGCTTCCTTAAGGTACGGGTTGACGGGGAAGTGAAGGAGATTGACACCGGTTTCCAGGTCGACCGTTACAAGATACACAACATCGAAATAATGGTTGACAAGTTCACCGTTTCACCCGCGATTCTCACTAGGCTTGAGTCATCTGTTGATGTGGCGCTAAACTATGGCAACGGGGTTATGATAGTGAATGACGGCACTGAAGACCACATTTTCAGCCGGCACCTAAGCTGCCCAAGCTGCGGAATTGGTTACCAGGAGCTCGCCCCCAATTCCTTCTCTTTCAACTCAAATTTTGGCGCGTGCCCTGATTGTGAAGGGCTGGGTGAGAAGAAGGAGTTTGATCTCGATCTCATAATCCCTGACTGGAGCAAGTCGATAAACCAGGAAGGGATCGCCCCGCTGGGCAAACCCCGCTCTATCTATATTTTTAACCAGCTTGAAACCCTTTCGAAACGTTTCGGATTTACTTTCGACACCCCGCTCAACGATCTGTCGCCCGAAGCACGCGAGATCGTAATCTATGGTTCAAAAGAGAAATACGAGTTCCAATACAGTTACGGCGGCAAGAAAGAAGTGGCATACAAGCACCGCTTTCCGGGCGTAATAGCATATTTGCAGAATTTTTTCAGCTCAACATCCTCGGTGAAGATCAGGGAGTGGGTCGAGTCGTTCATGAACATAGCCGAATGCCGGTCATGCAACGGCGGAAGGCTGAAAAAAGAGTCACTTTCAGTCTATTTTGAAGGCAGGAACATTAGTGAAGTCACCGCACTTTCGATAGGAGAGTGCAAGGAATTTATTGACAATGTCAAGCTATACGGCCGGGATGAAATCGTGGCAAAACCGGTGTTGAAAGAGATCAGATCGAGGCTCGATTTCCTTT
This sequence comes from uncultured Ignavibacteriaceae bacterium, assembly GCA_964625575.1. Lineage (GTDB taxonomy): Bacteria > Bacteroidota > Ignavibacteria > Ignavibacteriales > Ignavibacteriaceae > UTCHB3. Next base: position 36,049 of record CAZVBQ010000019.1, read on the forward strand.
TGAATGTCGGACTTGATTATCTCACTCTCTCCCGGGGCGCGAGGACACTTTCGGGTGGGGAATCACAACGGATACGGCTCGCCACTCAGATCGGCACGCAGCTCGCCGGTGTGCTTTACGTGCTTGATGAACCCTCTATCGGGCTGCACCAACGGGATAATGTCCGCCTGATAAATTCACTTAAGATGCTGCGCGACCTCAACAATACTATTATTGTGGTTGAGCACGACAAAGAAACTATTGAAAGCTCCGACTACCTTATCGATCTTGGTCCCGCTGCCGGTGAACACGGCGGAAAGGTTGTGGCGATGGGTGAAACCGAATCACTTCTTAAAAGGGAGGGGATCGAGGGCTCACTAACGCTTGACTATCTGCAAAACAGGCGGCATGTTTCCGTTCCACGGAAGCGGAGGGAGGGAAATGGCCAGTTTCTGAAACTTAAAGGCGCGAGGGGTAACAACCTTAAATCGGTTGATCTTACCCTGCCTCTCGGAAAATTCATTGCCATCGCCGGCGTCAGCGGATCGGGGAAATCGTCCCTGATCAACGAGACACTTGTGAAAAGATTGATGGTCGAGATATACGGCACCAAAGATGTCCCTCTTCCATACACCTCGATCGAGGGGCTTGAACACATTGATAAAGTGATCGAAGTGGATCAGTCGCCGATCGGAAGAACCCCACGCTCAAACCCTGCCACTTACACCGGGCTCTTCACATTCATCCGCGATCTGTTCGCGCAGTTGCCCGAGTCAAAAATGCGCGGTTACCAGCCCGGCAGGTTCAGCTTCAATGTGCCCGGAGGGCGATGTGAAGCCTGCGGCGGTGACGGACTTAAGAAGATCGAAATGAACTTCCTGCCTGATGTTTATGTGAAGTGCGACATCTGCCATGGCAGGCGCTATAACCGGGAGACCCTTGAAGTTCTCTACAAAATGAAATCGATCGATGACGTGCTCGAAATGACTGTTACCGAAGCGCTCGATTTCTTCGCCGACATGCCGCGAATCAAAAGGAAGATACAGTCGATCCATGATGTCGGACTTGGCTACATCAGGCTTGGTCAGCAGGCGACAACTCTTTCGGGAGGGGAAGCGCAACGCGTGAAACTCGCCACTGAACTAAGTAAAATATCCACCGGTAAAACCATCTATTTTATGGATGAACCTACCACGGGGCTCCACTTCGAGGATGTTAATGTTCTTCTGAAAGTGATCGATAAACTCGTCGATAAAGGAAATACCGTGGTGGTGGTTGAACACAATCTGGACGTGATCAAGGCCGCTGACTGGATTATTGATCTCGGTCCCGGAGGTGGTGCCGCCGGCGGTACCATCGTTGCCGAAGGCACTCCCGAGCAGATCGCCAAAAACAAAAAAAGCGTTACGGGGAAGTTTCTTTAGTGTTTGGTGTTTGGGGTCTGGTGTTTGCAGTCTGGGATAAAATTCTTTCGGAAATCCCAAACCCTAAATCCCAAACCCCAAAACCCAGAAATACTATTTAAAATTAACAGTCGGTGAGTAGATATACTCAACCGTGGCGGGCCAGGTGGCAGGACCGTTAGCGATGCCGGCGGAATCCGCCGCGACAGCCGTGACTTTGAATATCACATAACCGTCAAGCGTTTTTGCCGCCCAAATGTCACCATTTCTTAACGGGGTGGCACAAACATCGTTCGACCATTTAGTGGTATCGATCGTGGTGACAGAAAGCAGATCACCTGTACCCACTTTCATAATCTTGTCTTCACGCGATCTGTACCATAAACTGGTCATCCAACCGCCGCCGTTGCCGTTCGGGCACCAGGCGATTGTCTCACCGTCATTTTTAGCATTATCAATTTGTGTTGTTTCATTTCCTGCTTTGCCTTCCGACCAGTCAACTCCAAAATGTGAGAGCGTCATCGTCTTGGCTGTGGGAACAGTGGGATTTGTTCCGGCGTCATCTTTCTTGCATCCTGAGAAGGAAACAAATACAATGAGAGTGATCACGAAAATTCCACTAATGACTTTCATGAATATTCCTCTTATATTTATGTTACCCTGCTAAAATACAAAATAAATTATTAAATGCTAAATAGTTTGATTTGTAACCCGGTAAAATCTTTAAAAATGACTTATGGAAAGGGTAGTTTTGACCACAAAACAAAAAAAAAGACCGGCGCGAAGGCACCGGTCTTAAAAACAACAGGGGGAGTTGACCATCAACCTTTGTAGTTGATCGAGCCAAGTCCTTTGAAGATTGCAGTGGTATCAAGTTCCTCTTCAATTCTGAGGAGTTGGTTGTACTTGGCGATACGGTCGGTACGGCAGGCGGAGCCTGTTTTGATCTGACCGGCGTTAGTGGCAACCGCGATGTCAGCGATGGTAACATCTTCAGTTTCACCACTTCTGTGGGAGATAACGGCAGTGTAACCGGCATTTCTCGCCATTTCGATGGCATCCAGGGTCTCGGTGAGTGTACCGATCTGGTTAACCTTGATAAGGATCGAGTTCGCGCAGCCAAGTTCGATGCCTCTCGCGAGGATGTTGGTGTTGGTTACAAAAAGATCATCACCGACGAGCTGGATCTTGCTTCCGATCTTGTCAGTGAGTTTCTTCCATCCGTCCCAGTCATCTTCAGCAAGACCATCTTCGAGCGACACGATAGGATACTGATTCACCCAGTTCTCCCAGTAAGCGATCATTTCATCTGATGAGATCTCTTTCTGAGTCGATTTGAAGAACTTGTATGTCTTTCTCTCAGGGTTCCACATCTCGGTTGAAGCAGGATCGAGCGCTATCATGATGTCTTTACCGGCAGTGTAACCTGCTTTGGTGATCGCTTCAAGGATGACTTCAATTGCTTCGTCGTTCGATTTAAGTGAAGGGGCGAATCCGCCTTCATCACCAACCGCGGTGTTGTAGCCTTTTTTCTTCAGAACGCTTTTCAGGGTGTGGAACACTTCGGTGCCGTATCTGAGGGCTTCCCTGAAAGTGGGAGCGCCAACCGGCATAACCATGAATTCCTGGAAGTCAACGTTGTTATCCGCGTGCTTTCCACCGTTGAGGATGTTCATCATCGGGGTGGGGAGCACTTTCGCGTTGGTTCCGCCGATATAGCGGTAGAGGGGGAGTCCGAATGCTTCGGCTGAAGCTTTCGCGACGGCGAGTGATACACCGAGGATGGCGTTCGCGCCGAAATTTGATTTGTTTTCCGTTCCGTCAAGCTCGATCATGTAGTTGTCGATACCAACCTGGTCGGTGGCATCCCAACCGATGAGTTCGTCGGCTATTTCGTTGTTCACGAAATCAACGGCTTTTTCAACACCTTTTCCCATATAGCGGGAGGAGTCACCGTCTCTAAGTTCACAAGCTTCATTTGAACCGGTTGAAGCGCCGCTTGGCACGGCTGCTCTGCCTACTGCTCCGCCTTCAAGCAGAACTTCGGCCTCGAGGGTAGGGTTTCCTCTGGAATCGAGGATCTCGCGGGCGACTATATCTATTATTTCTGTCATTATTATTCTCCATAAAGATAAGAAGGGTGCCCCCGGGGCGACTCGAACACCCGACAAACAGTTTAGGAAACTGCTGCTCTATCCACCTGAGCTACGGGGGCAATATTTTGGAAGTGATGCCACTTAAGCAAAATCACATCTACAAATATACAAAATTACTTCTTCTTATAAAGCATTACATCCAGCCTCAAACGGCAAAATGAAAATTATGCGCTCCCGGAAATCAGGAAATGCTTAATTTAAAGGACACTAAATTTTCTTTATTTTCAATAGCGATTTTACATGCTTTCAAACTTACGCAGATTTGTGCTCATCCTTTTGGTGATCACCCTCATCCCCCTCTCAGCGTACGCTCAGGCGACAGTTCAGAACATCGTCGGTCAGGTCAATCAAGACACACTGATGAAGTTCATCAGGCAGTTATCAGGCGTTGACCCCGTAACAATAAACGGACAGCCTTACACCATCGTTTCACGGCATAAATCGAACGCTTCCAACGATCAAGCGGGGAATTTTATCCAGGAAACACTCACAAGGTACGGCCTTACGACAACCCAGCAGGGTTTCAGTTCCACGGGCAAGAACATTATCGGCGTGAAGACCGGTACTCAATTTCCCAATAAAAAATATATAATCTGCGCCCATTTCGACGATATGCCTTCGGGTACCACGGCACCCGGCGCTGATGACAATGGAAGCGGAACTGCCGCCGTTATGGAAGCGGCGCGTATTATGTCGCAGTACAATTTCCCTTATACCATCATCTTCGCCCTTTGGGATGAAGAGGAACAAGGGCTTATCGGTTCGGCTTATTACGCCAATCAGGCTGCTGCCGCGGGTGACTCGATCCTCGGGGTGATCAACATGGATATGATCGCGTATGACTCGAACAACGACAATGTGGCAAACCTTCACGTAAGGGCTTCCGCCGCGAACTCCCTCGAGCTTTACAATAAAATGGTCGAGTTAAATTCTGCTCTCGGTATCGGTATCGTGCCTGTCAGACCGGGAACACCGACCACGGCGAGCGATCATGCCTCTTTCTGGAACAAAGGCTACAGTGCCATTCTCCTGATCGAGGATGATAACAACGATTTTAACGCTTATTATCACACCACCAACGACAGGTTGCAGTATTTCAATCAGCCGTATTTCCTCAAGATGGCAAAACTGGCGATAGGTACATTCGCGAACTTCGCGCTTGATCTGAACATGAAGATCATTCACACTCCCGTGGTCTCCGCGGTTTACAACGATCCGATCCAAGTGCTCGCGACCTTACAGACAGGGCTTCAAGTCGGTACCGGAGTCGCGGCTCCCAGACTTTATTACCGTATGGTATTGGGTGGCGGTAATTACGGTCCATTCGTCCAGGTGACGGGTACAGACATCGGCGGCGGCAATTTCGGTTTCTCCATCCCTGTTCTACCGCTTGGCTCTACCGTTGAATATTACATCGGTGCCCAGGATGCTTCAGGCAGCCTTGTTGTCACTTCACCCGCGGGTGGATCAGGATTCGATCCTCCGGGTAACGTGCCTCCACAAAGTTTCTACAGATTCTATATTGCCCAAACCAATTTGGCGATGGTCGACAGCGCGAACACCACCAACGGATGGACAGTGTCAGGCACTTGGGGTGTCGCGACCTCCAAGTACGTTTCAGCCCCTTCATCCTTCAATGAATCACCGGCAGGGAATTACGGCAATAGCATCACCGCGACCATGACCCAGACCGGAAGTGTCAGCCTTCAGGGCGCGCTCGGCGGAGCACTTTCTTACTCCGCGCAGTGGGATCTCGAGGCTGGTTATGATTATGTTCAGATACTCATTTCAACCGATAACGGCACAAGTTGGACCCCACTTCGCGCGGCCGGAATGATATCCGGAAGCGGATCTTTCCAACCTTCGGGACAGCCCCTCTATAACGGCACACAGACAAGCTGGACGAACGAGATGATCGATCTCTCAGCGTATATGGGTAAGAACGTGATGTTCAGATTCCTCTTCAAATCCGATAACTCGGTGGTCAGGGATGGTTTCTTCATCGACGATATTAAACTCCTTACCTACGTCGCGGTGCCGGTTGAACTTCTTTCGTTCACGGGTGTCGCCGACAACGACAAGGTTAGGCTTGAGTGGAAAACCGCCACCGAAACTAACAATTACGGCTTTGAGGTTCAGAAACAGTCTGAAAACGGCTTCACGACAACAGGATTCGTAAAGGGAAGTGGCAACTCAACCAATGAGCAGACTTATTCGTTCACTGACAAAAGTGTCAAGGCAGGTAAAAACGTCTATCGCCTGAAACAGATCGACTTTGACGGTACATCAACTGTCTTTAACCCAGTTGAGGTTGATGTGGCGCCGGTATTCAGCTACATGCTCGACCAGAACTACCCCAACCCCTTTAACCCCTCAACAACGATCGAGTTCTCCCTTGCCGAACAGGTGGATGTAGCCCTCGAGCTTTTTGACGTGCAGGGGAACAAGGTTAAAGACCTGGTTAAAGGCACAAAACCCGCGGGACGACACTTCGTTACCGTTTCGGGTGAAGGTCTTGCTTCAGGTACATATTTGGTCAGAATTACAGCGGGTAAATTTACCGCGACCAAAAAGATCGTGCTCCTAAAGTAAGCACGCGTATTTAAAATGAGAAAGGCTGCCCGGGGTTCTTGGGCAGCCTTTGTTGTATCGGGGAGACACAAACCATCTAAATGGTACTCATCATCATCATCAAGCTTTAATAGTAAAGAACAACAACATACCAAATGAGGTTCCTGCCGTCTTGTTCTTCTTTTCCTGATCCCACGGCATGCACCGGATAAGCCATCAAAAATATTTTTGTTCTCATTTTTTCCACCGGGCTTTAAAGATCTGAAAAACTATTATTTAAAATTAATGTCGCTGATACAGGGATAAAATAGAAAATGAATGAAATATTTTGTCGAATTTAATTGATACGGTATCGAAATATTTCTACTGCTCACAGCATTGCTTTTATTCTGGCGAGCAGCTCATCGATCTCACTGGTCTTGTCAAAAAAACCATTTGCTCCCAGTTCGAACGCTTTACGCCTGAAATTCTCACCGGTGAAGTTTGAAATGAACAATACCACCGGGAGCGGAACAGAACGCGTGATCTTTTCCATCAGTTCGAAGCCGGAACCATCGGGCAATCTGATATCGAGCAAAACCAGATCATATGGCCGTACCTCAAGCTGTTGCTCGGCATCCGAGCAACATACCGCCTCAAATATGTTGGCAGTAATCACTTCAGATTTAATCAGACGCGTGATGTTCTTCCTGACGCTCTCGGCATCATCTACGAGAAGAATATCCATAATTTTTTCAAGCATTATGGTGAAGTTAAGGAGGATGGATTTAAGAAATTATAGGAATTTCTTGAAGTTGATTGTAGAAAATTTACTACTTTAGTCGATCAGGTGGTTTTCCAGTACGTAAAGGATAAGTTCAGCGTTGTTGGTGAGCTCAAGTTTTTCGAGTATCCTGCTCCTGTAGGTGCCCACGGTGCTTACACTTATGGAGAGTTCTTCGCCGATCTCGGTCAGCGATTTCCCCTGAGCGATGAAGCGGAGTATCTCAAATTCACGGTCGGAGAGGGATTCGTGCGGAAGTTTCTGGCGGTCGATATCAAGCCCTCCGGCGAGTTTTTCAGCGAGTGTTTCGCTCAGATACCGCCTTCCGGAAGCGATCTTTCTCAAGGCGAGAATTATCTCATCACCGGCGCTTTCCTTGGTCAAGTACCCCCAGGCACCGGCTTTAAGCGCGCGGATGGCGAACCTGTCTTCGGGGTGCATGCTAAGAATCAGTACCCGCGCGTTGGGGTTGATGGCTTTTACGTCCTTGAGTATCTCAAGTCCACTCTTGCGGGGAAGGGTGATGTCGAGAACCAGAATATCGTACTCTTTTTCAGAGGTGGCGCGACAGATCTCCACAGGGTCATCAGACTCTCCGGTTACCCTGAGGTCGGGCTCCATGTGGATCAGCCGTTTAAGGCCTTCCCTGATGAGCATATGGTCGTCGGCGAGGAATATTTTGATCATTTCACAGATATTTAAAATTATTGGCGCATTATAATGATTTGACAATTATAAAACAAATTAATCGTGTTATTTCTTTCTTACTTCCAACTCTATTTTTGTTCCTACTCCCGGAGTGGAAGTTATCTTCAGTTCAGCTTTTACGAGTTTCGCCCTCTCCTTCATTCCGATCAATCCGAAAGATGAAATTTTTCTGGAATTGTCGGTCACGAATCCTTTTCCGTCGTCGGTTATGCTTATTTTAAAACGTGTTTCATCCAGATCAAGCAACACTTCCGCGTTTTTAGCTTCAGAGTGACGGATAATATTGGTACATGCCTCCTGAATGATCCTGAAAAGGGCAGTGGCATGATTTTTTTCAAGATGAATTGATTCGATGTTCTTGTTCAGGGTGAATTTCACCCCGGAACGCGAGGCGGACTCTTCAACTAACCACTCGACTGCCGCGACAAAACCGAGATGATCGAGCACTTCAGGCCTTAACTCGGTGATTATCCTGCGCAGACGTTTAACGGTGGCGTCGATCCTTTTTCCCATCGCGGCAATTTCTTCAAGAAGTTTGGCGCGGGTTTCTTCAGAAAGACCGTTCCCGAGCAAACTCCTCATGATGGCGAGATCCATCTTCAGCGATGTGAGAACCTGCCCAAGTTCATCGTGTATCTCCCGGGCGATGGCCTCGCGTTCATTCTCCGTCGCCTCCTGAAGATGGAGGGTGAGTGCCTCAAGTTGTTCGTTTGCGGCTTCGATCTGCTGTTTTAGCCTGATCTCGTCTGTAATGTCAGAAAAGAATATGGCAATACCTTGCTTTACAACGAATATCTTGTTCTGATAGTAAATATCCCACTCCGGGTAGTAGTCAACGCTCGTTACGGGCTGACCGGTACTCCTCACTTCATTAAAGCTCTTCCAGAATCCCGAATCTTCAATCCGTGTAAAAATTTGAGACGGACGCGAGCCGATAATTTCCTCTTTGGGCTTGCCGATCATCAAGGCTGCCTTGGAATTTACGGCGAGGTATCTCATATCGTCACTGAAGAGAATAAAACCGTCAGACATCCCTTCACGCAGACTCTCAAGAAAAGCTTCCGATTCAGCCAGCCTTCCGGCGTAGGTCGCCTGCTGCCTGCTCAGAATCAACATTATCCCCAGCGCGGAAGCGGCTAATGTTATCAATATTATGATGGTTAGAAGTACTCCGATAGGGAGGAGAGGCTCAACCACCGCCACTTCTGTGACAGCGAAATAAAGAAACAACCCCGACCCCAGATCTTGAAAATATCCGATCCTTTCAGCAGCGTCAAATCCTGTTCCATAAACGACTCCTGAGCGACCCGCTTTGGCAAGGCGGTATATGGTCTCGGGAATTGTCGGGGGATCTGAGAGTTTCAATTCCTTCTGTGGCGGGAGGGAATCGAGCAGTGAATAAAGAGTGCCTCCGGTGAAGTAAAATACCCTGATCGTTTTGTCTGCCATTTGTTTGTCGGAATATTTCAGCAGATGAAGCAGGTTCTGCTTGAGGGGGATCTTCTGATAGATAAACCCGGTGAAAGGTTTCCAGTCAATCGGCACGGGCGTGATGATGGTAAGCGCGGGATCGGCAGATGTGAGGTCATCATAGATCACAAATTGGGAGTCGGCCTTAACCATCACTTCCGCTGCTTTTTTTCCTGTCGATGCCGGCACCATGTCACCGGCGAAAAGGATGGTCTCCCCCGAGTTTGAAAGGAGGGCGATCGTGCTGTAGTCGTGGTTAACCCTCAGATCGTCAAACACCTCTTCAAGTGTTTGAACATTATCACCTTTGAATGCAAAACCCGTGGCTGTTATCGCGTTCGCGATCATGGGATTTTTGGCAAGATATGTCCCCTCGGCGCAACGTTCCTCGAGCCACCCTGTCAATTGCCCCGATTTCTGCTCCGCCATCACCCGGGCCTCAACCGCGCCGTGACTTATAAGCTCTGACCGTGTGTAAAAATAGTAATAAACAGCGATCGCCACGGCTATCAGCGATAGCAGCGTGAAAATTGCAAACACCCCTCTGCGGTTTTGTTTCAGCTCTATGTCTTGCAGGTCCATCGGCACCGGAATAATTATTAAACTTGGGGAATCAAGTTAAGAATTGGCGGGGATAAAACAAAAACCCTTGCAAGCTTTCGCTTACAAGGGTTAATGTTTTTGGAGCTGGTGAAGGGATTTGAACCCCCGACCGGCTGATTACAAATCAGCTGCTCTACCAGCTGAGCTACACCAGCATTCCATAAAATTTAGATTTCAAATATAGCCATTTTCTGAATTACAGGCAATATCCTCCGTAAAAAATTTTAAACTTTTCCTTATTTAGAAAAGGTCGCGTCCACTATCCTGATCTCTTCGGGAGCGGAAATGTCGCCAAGAATGGTGGAAACAACAGGCTTCGCGAAAAGCTGAATGTTTGATGATCCACTGCCGATGCCGGTAATCTGAAGTGCCAGGTTAAGCAGGCTCTCGTAGCCCTGATCCTTGATGACCTGAACCAGATCAACCGACATATCCAACGGCAGAACCGCTGTTTGTCCCGTACCCGGTATCGTAACGGGGCTCTTTATGTTGCCGCGCACCAATTCCCGGTTATCAACCACGAAGCGGAAGGGGAGCGACTTCAACTGGGCGTCGGTCTTCGATGATCCGCCTGTTCCGTCGTTCGGATTAAGAGCCATCAAGTTAAGCGTAAATGTAAGGGGGAGCGAACCTTTGAAGAACGATTCAGTCACTTTCGCGATCTCGAAAACGTTCAGATCGCCTATCGATTTCTTCCCGAGCAGGGGAACCCCCGCTATTGAGATCTGTGACACCCCTTGCAGTTTGAATTGTAGCCTCGCGAGGTTCATGAAGCTCTGCACAATACCGCACCCGGCGAACGTGAACACCATGGCGAATATCAAAACTATTGATACTTTTTTCATCTGAATTACTTCCGGTTTATGTTTTTAAATTTCAACTTCTGAAAGTTAATAAAATCACCGAAAATACCACCTTCCCCGGGTTTATTCCTTTGAATAACAGCACAAATTATATCACAAAATTATTTAAATTTAGGGTCGTAATTTTTTTTGTGAAATCAATTCCATTTTACTCCCGGGACAATTATGCGTGTTGTGAAATATATTGCTCTAATTTGTGTCACCCTGATGGCCGTTCTCGACGCTCAGGAAGTGAACACTTTACAGAGCTCACAAAAATCCGATGTTTTCATGCAGGGTTTCTACTGGAACTCTCCTCCCGGAGGTATCTGGTGGGACTCCCTCGCGGCTGTCTCCACAAGACTCGCCTCGGCGGGATTTGGTGCCATTTGGTTTCCTTCCTCCTCAAAAGGCGCGGGTGGCGGCCTCTCGATGGGCTACGATCCGTATGACCACTACGACTTCGGTGACTATAACCAGAAGGGGAGCCTCGAGACCCGTTTCGGCAGCAAATCAGAACTGAAGAACGCGATCAACTCGTTTCATAGCGTGGGTATGCAGGTCTTCGCCGACGCGGTTGTGCGACACATGATGGGTGGCGAGCAGAAGATACCTTACGAATGCCGCCCGGTAAACAACGGTAATTATATAGTACCCGACTCCGCTTATCTCCTTTTCAACTACCCCTCGGGTTCGGGAAGATTCAAAAAGAACGCCGCTTCATTCTACCCGAACTCAACCAACTGCTGGGTTGACCCTCTCTTTGTTCAGACCGATCCTATCTTCCGCTTCGGCGAGTGGCTCGATCACAACAAGCAGAGCGTTAAAGATTCCCTCATCGCGTGGGGCAGGTACCTCAGGGAGGAACTCGGTTACGATGGTTTCAGGCTTGACGCGGTAAAATCGATCAATCCCGCTTTCATGGCGCTGTGGCTGAATGGCTCAAACCCCGGTGGTTACGCCGTGGCTGAACTCTGGGGCTCCACTTCCGAAATTGGGAACTGGCTCCAGGTCGCGAAATATCAGAATGGCGCCAATGTAGCGATGTTCGATTTTCCCCTGCGCTACAACCTACGCGACATGTGCAACACCACGAACGGCGGGTTCAACATGAACAACCTCGATGGCGCGGGTCTCGTTAACTCGGGATTCTCCGGTTTTGATGTCTCGACTTTCCTCGAAAATCACGATTTTGACCGTAAAGGGTGGGATGGCACCATCGACTCGGGTCATGACCCGGTAATTTACGACAAGGCTCTCGGCTATGCCTACCTCCTCTTCTCAGAGGGACGACCCTCTGTCTTTTTCAAAGACTATTTCGATTATGGAGTTGGCGGCAAGATCGACACCCTGATCTGGATACGCCAGAACTTCCTCGGCGGTGGCACCACTAAAAGAGCGGGGCTTAGCCCCTGGTACATCCGTCAGGATGGTAACACCGATCAGGGAACCCTCTCCGGTGACATTTACGTGGCGAAACGTAACGGCTACGGTGACCAGCCCGGCGGATACATAGTAATGAACGACAACCCGACCCAGTGGATAGACGTATGGGTCGATACCGACAAACCGGTCGGCACTTGGTTCAAAGACTACACCGGAAAAGACGTTAATAAACAGGTAACCACAGGAATTGGCGGCGGACCGAACAGGGTAAAACTCTGGGCTCCCCCCCGCAGTTATACCATTTATGTGCCCGATACCACCAGATCGCTCAACTATCCTCCCGTGCTTCTACCGGTAGCCGATCAGATTGGATATACCAACTCGGTGTTCTCTTATCAGGTGAAAGCCTCCGACGCAAACGATAATGTACTCTTGTACTCGCTTCAGGGACAACCGGCCTGGATGTCTATCGGCACTTCCGGCTTGATAACAGGCACTCCAACCTTCGCGGATACAGGAAGGGTTAATGTAATTGTAACTGTAGCCGACCCCAAAGGTCTATCAGTTAAAGACACTTTCAACATTGCCATCTACAGAAATCTCGCGCCGGCGATCGGAACCATTTCCGACACCACGATCAAGGCAACTATAAGATATGAATTTCAACCAACTGCCGGAGACCCGGACGGTGATACACTTCGCTTTTTCTTCGCTCAGGCGCCCAACTTCCTGAATGTTGACGCGGCAACCGGCAAGATCGTCGGCACCCCTTCCATCAGCGATACAGGATACTACCCGATACAGTTAAAAGTGACCGACGGTAAAGGCGCTTTCGGACAGGCGAATTATAACCTGACGGTTAAAGCAAACCTCGATACCGTCATCGCCACTTACGGCAAACCGGTGATCGACGGCAACATTATTAAAGGTACAAGCGACTGGAGACCCGAATGGCTAATAGTAGCCGACTCCGACACCGACAGCTACTGGGCGCCTGCCGACTCGATCAATAACGAGCTTTTCGGCATCTATTCCACGTGGGACGCTGATTCCCTCTACTTCGGAGTTGACTACAAACTGTTCGACACCTACAACACCATGATGCTCTACATCGACGCGGGCATACCGGGCGGCGAGACGAACTTCAACTCGCAACAGGGTTATTACGGCGACTACGCGAAAAACTTCAGGTTCAGACCCGAGGACGCGATCGATTTCTTCGTGCCCGCGTACCACATAACCGCCCCGGGAATGTACAAAATAGTGGATAGCACCAGCGTTAATATGACAAACAAGGTTAACGCGAAAAGGGGAGCGAACGCGATGGGCGCGGAAGTGGCGGTTGCATGGAACGACCTTTATGGTCTCGGTGTGGGCTTGCTGCCTCCGGGTGTTAAGCTCAAAGTGGTTGCCCTTATCGCCGGTGGTTTCAACTATGGCGCGGGTGACTCGGCTCCTGATAACCCCGATGTTAACGGAAACGCGGGTCCCGATTCCTTGATCAACCTCGCGCTGATCGAGCCCGACAAGAACAACGACGGCTTCCCCGATCCGACACTTTTTATATCCGATATCAAAGAGATACACGCGGAGACACTTCCAAAAGAGTACTCCCTGAGTCAGAATTACCCCAATCCGTTCAACCCATCAACCATGATCAGGTTCACGCTGCCTGAAAAATCGGTGGTAAAAGTGAGGATATTTGACGTTCTCGGAAGGGAACTTCTCTCACTCGTCGATGAGGAAAGGGGAGCGGGTACTTGGGAAGTTAGCGCGGATATGTCGCAGTTCTCGAGCGGTATCTATTTCTATCAACTCGTGACCCCGAAATTTTCAGAGGTCAGAAAAATGATGCTTGTCAAGTAGCAGTCACAAAAAGGAAAAGTTGAAAAAGGACAACATTATCGGAGAATCGCCCCGGTCCGGAGAAAGTCCTGAAAATCAACATCAAATAACCGTGGAAAACGCGGTCGAGTTGATCAATGAGTTCTTCGCGAAGATCTCACACGAGATCCGGACTCCGGTTAACGCGCTGCAGCAGGCTGCCCGGCAGCTTGAAAGTGATCTCCGGTTCTTTAACAACAACGATATTACCCGTCTGACCACGATCATGGTGGAGGACAGCGAGAGGCTCGCCAGAACTGTCGATCTCCTCGTTAACTTCGCCATGATCCGCTCGGGCACTTACAAAGTAAAAAAAGAAAAATTCGACCTCTTTCAGGAGGTGCTCACCAAGATCGTCTCTTCCCGTAAATCTCAAGCGGAAAAGAAGGGGATCCGCTTCCTGATAAATTCTTCCACATTAAATACCGAAGTGGTGGCTGATATTTACTCGGTCACGCACATCCTCTCTAATATCATAGACAACGCAGTGATGTTCACCAATGAGGGGATGATCGAGATTGAGATCACCCGCCTCCCCGAAGGAAACCTTGTTGTCACCATAATAGACTCCGGCATCGGCATGGCACCGGAATACCTGAACGAAATATTCAATCCCTTCTCCCAGGAATCAAAAGGCTACACCCGCGAATACGATGGTATCGGGCTCGGCCTCCCGGTCGCCAAAGGCTTCTGCGAACTTAACGATATCGAACTGAAGATCAGCTCCCAAAAAAATGCGGGAACGGTGGTGAGTTTGAGGTTTGATGTATGAGGTATGAATTATGAAGTTAAAATGTATGAGGTATGATGGTATGAAGTATGAATTTTCACAGGAGTTATTGAATGATTAAACGGGGGCTTTTAGAGGATAAAAGTTTTACAGCTGCGGTCGCGATCATAAAACTTGGCAAGCGGTTGATCTTAAAAAAATGAATACGACTTAGGCAGGCAAATTCTAAGATCGGGGACCAGTGTCGGGGCAAATATTCGCGAGGCTAAAAGGGCTGAATCTGATCTCGATTATATTCATAAACTTGCAGTCGCTCAAAAAGAGTGTGAAGAAACCCTGTATTGGCTCGAATTGCTCGAAGCCACTCAGATCATAACCTCTGAAGAATTCACGCATCATCATCCAATATTTGACGAGTTGATGAAAATAATTTCCTACACGATCATCAAAAGAAAGAACGGGTAGGAAGCCGCGTCAGCGGCCTCATACCTCATACAATCATACTTCATACAATCATACCTCATACATTCATAATAGCCACAACCTCGAATTGCCTCGGCCCGCCGGTTTGCTCCACTTTTCCATCCGGGTGGATGTAAACATCAATCTCTGATCTTACACCGAAATCACCTTGCAGGTAAATGCCGGGTTCGATCGAAAAGGAAGTGCCGGGGAGGATGATCCTCATATCCTTGGTTTCGAAATTGTCGTTGTGGGGGCCTGTGCCGTGAAGTGTGGTGGTGATCGAGTGTCCCGTGCGGTGGACGAAGTACTCGCCATAACCGGCATCTTCGATAACTTTACGGGAGACTGCGTCAACTTCCCAGCCACGTACCTCTTCACCCTTGGCGAAACGCTCTGATACCAGATTAAACGCCGCTTCGCGGGCATCTTTTACAATATTAAATATCTTTATGTATCTTTCAGGTACTTCAGTGCCGACGTAACCGGTCCAGGTGATGTCAGCCCATACGCCGTTCTCCTTGTTGGGTTTTGCCCAGAGATCGATCAGCACGAAATCATCTTTATGGATCTTTTCGAACACTTCGGGGGTGGGTGAGTAGTGTGGATTGGCACCATTTCCGTTAACGCCGACGATGACCTCATGGTCGGTGTAGTAGCCACGGCGCTCGATCTCATCCATTATCAGTTTCTGCACTTCGTATTCAGTGGTTTCGCCGGTGGTTTCGATCTTTTCTTTTATGAACTTCCAGCACATGTTCACGATGTCGGTGAGGGCATGGGCAACGGGGATGTTCTCTTCGTACTGCTCTTTTGTCCACACGGCGGTGAACTCAGTTAGGAGGTCGCCGCTGGAGACGATCTCGATTCCGAATGTTTTCAGATACTCATAAGTGCCGGCATCGAGCTTCGAGAGATAAGGGATGGCGTTCATAGGGGAGTACTCCATCGCCACTTTCTTTACGCCTTTTAATATGGTGCCCATTGTCTCATTCAGCGACTGATGACTGCTGTACGGGTGAAGTACACCCGGCAGGTGAGCGAGGTTGTGAAGCTCGATCGCCATTGCCACTTTATGTGGTTCACCTTCTGCCGGAACGAAGTAGAAGAACCTGCGTGTCAGGTGAGCCTTCGCGGGGATCTCCAGCACGCTAAGTGCCAGGTCGTTCGAACCTCTGAAATCGTAGAACAGCCAGCCGTCCAGCCGGTTCTTCCGGATAAGTGCTTGTAACTTGTTGATCTTTTCGTATGTCATTGTAATCCTCTGTATGTTTTCCCACAGGAAGAATAAAAGAACGGAAGGAATAAAAGACATTTTAAGGCTAAGTTTCGATAAACTCCTTGGATCCCTTGTATTCTTCTATTCTTCCTGTAAAAATGGTTTTAGTAATAAAAATGTGTCGTTAATAATAAGACAAAATTACGTAAATTTAAATTTACTCTATCCTTCAATTTCAACAACACTAATTTTTGAGGTATCATGAGGTCTTCCCTCATCGTGGCGGCGGTATTGTTTGTTTTTACCGCTTATCCGCAGACTTTTCAGGGTCCCGCGCGGGGCCAGTATCCCAGTGGAATTTACGTTTCCACCAATTCGTTCACGAACCAGCCGGCTGTGAAAATGCCGAAGTTCGAGACCACCAGAAACAAGATAAGGTACAAGGGCGAACCCTGGATCAACAGTCAGGATCCCAAACTCCCTTCTGAATTGGCGATCTATAACGAGGGCGGACTCCCCACTGAGGCAGGCGGCGCCATGCTCATGAAAGATTTTGAAGGAATTACTGAAACCAACTCAATTCCGCCCGACCCTCACGTCGCCGTCGGTCCCGATCACGTTATGGGAACCGTGAACTCCGATTTTGCCATCTGGGACAAGAACGGCAACATGCTTAAGAGGATCAACTCGGCCTCGTGGTTCGCCTCGTTCGGCGTTGACCCCTTCGATCCGAAGGTCGTTTACGATCACTTCGCGCAGCGCTGGATCATGGTATGGCTCGACCAGAAAGACTCCCCGCAGTCAGGCTCGTTCCTCATCTCTGTTTCCGACGACTCAAACCCCCTCGGCATCTGGAGAAACTGGCTGATACCATCTTCATGGAACGGCAACAATTTCGCGGGGAATTGGGGCGACTATCAGGGCGTCGGCTACGATGGAAAATCCCTCTTCATTACCTCAAATCAGTTCTCGTTTGCCGGAAACTTCGATTACGCGAAAATCAGAGTGATCAAGAAGGATGACCTCTACTACACCACTTCCGATACCTGCAAATGGTACGACTTTTGGAGCATCTCGTTCCCGGGAGGAAGCGGAAGGGTCTTCAACATCCGTCCCGTTATTCACCAGACGGCTGCTGATACCGCCTACCTCGTGCACATCCCGTATTACTCGGGCAGCGCGTACGCTATCTACCGAGTAATGTACAATCAGGATGGTTCACCAACACTTAACGGTTCGGCGCTGAACGTGACCGCGTTTCAGGATCCTCCTCAAGCTGCACAACCCGGCGGGGCGCTGCTTGAGTCAAGCGGACCCGAGCTTTCAAACGAACCCGTCTATCGTGACGGCAACATCTGGCTGGCGCACTCAACCCGGAACCCCGTCAGCACTTCCTACTCCGCCGTGAGGATATGCAGGTTCGACCCCAAAACCGTGCAGGTGGTTGAGCAATTGACCTTTGGCACCCCAAATAAATGGTATTTCTATCCGGCGATAATGTCGGACAAAAACGGCAACATCTTATTCACTGCCAGCCGTTCGGGGCTCGATGAATACGTAAGCGCCTACTATGTCGGTAAAACTTCCGGCAGCACTTCCTTTACCGAACCATACCTCCTTCAGGCGGGAAGGGGACCATATAACAAAGATTATGGAAGTGGCCGCAACCGCTGGGGTGACTACCTCGGTATCTCGATCGACCCCACGGGCGAAAGCTTCTGGATGATGAGCGAGTACGTTGCCGCCCCTCACAACTGGAGCAACAGGATTGGCGAAGTGCGGATGATCCCGCTTCAGGGCGCGTCGCTTAAAACCAGCAAATCCACTATCGATTTTAACACGATCGAAAGAGGGAAGGAGAAAGACACCATTACCGTTCAGTTGGTGAATGCCGGTTCACAGCCCCTGACGATCTCATCGATACAGGCTTCCAACCCGAATTTCCAGCTCTTCGGTCCCGTATCTTTCCCCGTGAATGTGAACTCATTCGACAGTGTCGCCATTAAAGTGGTTTGCAACCCATTGGTTACGGGTGTTTTGCGTGATACCATCGTGATAAACGA
>CAZVBQ010000019.1:54387-63847 GCA_964625575.1 uncultured Ignavibacteriaceae bacterium
TGGTTTGCAACCCATTGGTTACGGGTGTTTTGCGTGATACCATCGTGATAAACGACAATGATCCCGCGGAAGGCCGCGTTCCTGTGGTTGTCGAGTCATACGATCTTAATCCCGCCCAGCCGGGGAAGATATTCGCCGTAACCAACTCAACCAACAGCGGCATCACCTTTACAATAAACAAGTCGACGGGCGAGGCTACACTTCTTGGACCCTCGGGCTCAATATCATTCGTGGCAATAAAAGCACACCCGAAAACGGCAGTCATTTACGGCGTGAAGACCTCAACCGACGGCAGTGAAATCTGGAAAATGGACGCCAACTCCGGAAAACTTTTCCAAAAATACGCTATTGATTTAGCCGAGATCAACGCGATGGCGTTCGATACCTCGGGCACCCTCTACCTCCTCTCGAAGAGGAATCTGATCTACCGCTACGAAGAAGCCACCAACACGTCCCTCAGGATCGATTCCGTGAAGTCTACCACCTCCGCTATAGCGTTCGACCCCTTCACAAACCAGCTTTACGGCGCGATTTACAAACCTCTCGGCGCGGGAAAGGATCAGCTTTACAAGATAACCCTTGCCACAGGCGACACCTCCAAAATTGGCGTGCTCGGCACCAACAAACCGCTCCGTGACATCTTTTTCGACGAGACAGGCAACATGTTCGGCTTCATGGGCGGACCCGCTGAAGTGGCATCGCTCGTCTCTATCAATAAGGGAAGTGGCGCTGGCTCCGTTCTCGGCGCCACGGGTTTGGTTGGAATCGTTTCGACAGCACTCTACCCCGGCGTTATCAACTCTGTCGGCGGGGAAACTCTCGCTTCAATCGTCGGCACATACATGCTTTACGATAACTACCCGAATCCCTTCAATCCGGGCACCGTTATTCGTTACGCGTTGCCCGTTGCGGGGAATGTGACACTTATTGTTTACAACACATTGGGTGAGAAGGTTACCGAACTCGTAAACGGCTTCATGCCGGCTGGCGAGCACTCGGTTGTGTTCGACGCATCCCGCCTCACCTCCGGTGTCTATTTCTACGAAATTAAAACCGCGGATTTCAGAGCTATGAAGAAGATGGTTCTTGTCAAGTAGTGTAGAGTGTAGAGTGTAGAGTACTGACTGACCACTGACCACTGACCACTGACCACTTAATAAGAGGCCGTCTCAAAAGGATGGCCTTCCTTTTTTTTGTTTAATCCAGATAATTATAATCTATTATAATTAATAGTGTGACTTAAAACATGTGGGGGATATTGTGATTAAGTAATTAAGGCTTATATTTGCGTAAGCCTTTTCCCACAAGCGCGAATAATTCAAACCACACGCCTCCGGCGAGCCCGGACGTAATTTAATGTACACATTTCAGCCTTCCGTGTGGAACGCGTACGCGTTCCTGAAACTCATTCCGGTAATTTGGCTAAACAACTCAGTCAGTCACTTTGTGATGGTGTGCTTGCACCCGGGTCCAGGTCGATCACTTTATCACAAGGTTACTGATCTAAAACACTCGCGACGCGACCGCGAATAGTGTTGAACATGTGAACCTCAATCATTCAGGAGAACCGATTTGAAAAGATTTTTCTTATACGCAGTATTTATAACATTCATTTCGTTACCCGTTTTAGGACAGACATCTTACTATTCCAAAGGCAACCTTAATGTAAACGAACTTTCAAGCTGGTCATCGACACCCGACGGCACCGGTCCATCACCTTCAGCCTTTACTTCCCTCATCAAGGTGTCGTTTATTGTACAAGCTAACCATTCAATGACGGCGTCAGGTAATTGGGTGATACAAGGTGACACCGCGACAAAGGTTATTATACAAAGCAAAGGCTCAATTACCTCGGGTAATTACGACCACGGGCTTAGGTTATACATGGAGAGTGAAGCCAAATGGACACAAACCGGAAGTACATACGCCAATGTAATTTTTCGGTATCTAAACCCTGAAAGTATTTTCCAGGTTGATAACGCCGAGGCATTCATTGGGTCGAGAACTTACCCGACCCTGATTCTAAATGGTGTGAATATCGCCCGCGCATCCCGTTTCGTCGCTGTTGTGAGTGGAGATTTTATTCTGACCAGCGGTGCATCATTAAGTGTCGATACAGCGCACAGCATCGATGTACTGAAAGATGTGAAGATAATAGATGGAACCTGGGATATTTCGAACGCGAATATCAGACTATACGGCAGTCTCTACAATTATGGCACGATAATCTCACCATTAAGCAGTATCATAAATTTTAACGGTACCGGTGAATTTCTTTGGGGTACCACAAGTATCGACAGCGCGCAGTTCGCCTTTTACGGTACCTCATCCTCGGTTTTTAAGAGCGGAATATCTTTCGGGAAAATTGGATATTTCAATATTTTTTCAGGCGCGGTCGTTGATCTTGGGCCATTTGAGGTTGGCGGCATTGGTACTCTCAGCCTCAATTCAGGCGCGACATTGAAATCAGGGCACCCATCCGGTATTAATGGTAATTTTACAATGAGCGGCTCTAAAAACTTTCTCCCTGGCGCAATATATGAATTTAATGGAACTGCACCCCAAGTCACGGGTACTTTTCTGCCTGTATCTTTAACCGGTACGCTGAGAATAAATAATTCAAGCGGGGTTTCCCTCACCAAATCTACAACCGTGACAAATGTCGAGATTGCTTCCGGCACGCTCGATCTCCAAAGCTCTAACCTGACCGTTGCAAATCTGACCATCACATCCCCCTCGTCATCAAAAATGATCATCGCGAACAATGGGTTATTGAGAAAATCTTTCACGGGAAATGGTTCATTCACGTTCCCCATAGGCGACAATTCCGGTGATCCCGACTACTCTCCCGTGACGGTAAATATGACATCCGGGACCTACAATAACGCGTTCGTAAGCGCGAAAGTGCTTTACGCAAAGCACCCGGGCAACACAAGCACGGGGAACTACCTCAATCGTTATTGGCAGATCACCCAAGCAGGCATCACTAATCCCGTATATGATATCGATTTATACTATGCAGACGCGGATGTCGTGGGCGACAAATCCGACCTTTGGGGAGGCAGGTGGAACGGCATTTTCTGGCAACCTCTGAGCTCCGCGACCCCCTTGGAGAACAAACTCTCCGGCACGGGCCTCACTTCATTCTCCGATTTCACAGGCGGGGAAGCGGGTGCCTTGCCCGTTGAACTCACCTCATTCACGGCCAAGTCACAAGGCACAACCGTTAATCTGATGTGGGAAACCAAAACCGAGGTCGATAACAACGGTTTCGAAGTGGAGAGGAACACCTCCGGTACCTGGCAAAAAATCGGTTTCGTTGAGGGGCACGGCACCGCCAACTCACCAAAATATTACAATTTCACCGATAAAAATGCCACCGGCACCAAACTCCAGTACCGCCTGAAACAGATCGATAACAACGGCATGTACGAATACTCACCCATAGTGGAAGTGGAGCTCAATCCCACACAGTTCGCGCTCTATCAGAATTATCCCAATCCCTTTAATCCTTCTACCGTTGTGCGTTACGCGTTGCCCGTTGCGGGTATTGTAACAATTGATGTCTTCAACGCGCTGGGCGAGAAGGTCTCAACCCTCCTCAATTCAGAGAAAGAAGCCGGCTACCACGAAGTCTCCTTCGACGCGGCCACACTTCCCGGAGGGGTTTATTTTTATAAGATACAGGCAGGGGAGTATACTGCTGTAAAGAAGATGGTGTTGGTGAAGTAGGGGTTTGTTTTGAACAGGATATTGTCTTGAACACGATTAACAGGATTCAAAAAGATTAACAAGATAATCCTGTTAATCATTCTAAATCGAGAAAATCGTGTTCAAGAAAAAGAAAATCGTGTTCAAGACAGATAAGAATTCCTTAAATTTGTATACCCACAAACAATACGAATCTGATGGATATCGCTCAAATTACATACAAAATAATCGGCTGTGCCATGGAAGTTCATAAAACTCTTGGTGCCGGATTTCAGGAAGTGATTTATCAACGGGCACTTGCGATCGAGCTACACCGGGCGGGACTTTCATACCAGCGAGAGTATGAAATGGCAATACACTACAAAGGTGAAGTGATAGGGGAAAGAAGAGTCGACTTTTTTGTTGAAGGCTGCGTGATGGTAGAATTGAAGGCAATTTCAACCCTGGAAGCCGTCCATAAAGCCCAGGCTATCATATTATCTTGAGGCCTTCAATATCCAGGATGGACTTCTCATAAACTTTGGAGCACAATCGCTGGAATATAATAGATTGTACAATCATAATCTGGTTAAACCAAAGTCTTGAACACATACTGCCTTGAACACGATTAACACGATCAATAGGGATTTTCACGATTTGTCCTGAACACGATTATCAGGATTGAGAGGGATTTTCACGATAATTGTCTCGAACATGATTAACAGGATTCAAAAAGATTGACAAGATAATCCTGTTAATCTTTGTAAATCGGGGAAATCGTGTTCAAGACAAAATAATCCTGTTAATCTTTGTAAATCGAGGAAATCGTGTTCAAGACAAATAATAATCCTGTTCAAAAATCCTTAACATTAAATTAATTCAAAAATCTCTTGCATTTATTTCAGTAATTGATATATTTGTGTAACGCCTTTTCCCAATTGCGTTAACAAAGCAAGACCCACACAAATCCGGTCCGCCCGGATGCTTATTAACATAGTACACACACTTTCCGCATGGGAAACCCTTGTGGTTTTCTCCCATATTCCGGCCATCGATTAGATTAATCTCTAATTCCTCTGATCATCGATAATCCCGTTCCTTTCGAGTCTCGAGAGGAGGGTCACGTTTTTATACTGCTGCCGCGGATCACGTCCGTATCAGCGCGACAAATAACAAGGTTAGGTTAGTTTTCTAAAAACAAAATGAGGACAAAATGCTCAAACGGTTTCTTTCTTTAACACTTTTACTCCCGCTCCTGCTGGCCTTTGATGGGTTGGGGCAGACGGCATATTTAATTAATGAAGGTTTTGAGTCTGCTACATTCCCTCCTACGGGGTGGACAAACAATGGTGCAATACAGAGCGCGAATAATCCCCGGAGTGGAACTAAAACACTAGCTTTCAATGCCGTGGATGATGCGATTTATACGCCTGTCTTATCTAAACCTGGCCAATTAAGCTTTTGGTACAGACGAAGCAGTAACACGACAGCATGGACACTGAATGTCCAGGTTTCAACCAATGCATCAAATTGGTCAAGTATTGGTACTATTACAAATGCTTCAGCTACATACCAAGAGTTTACATATAATCTATCCTCTTACTCAAATATTTACATTCGGTTGATCGACCAAAGGGGAAGTGGAACACACGAGAGGTATGTTGACGATTTTACAGTTACAACACAGGAACCGACCACTAACGTAACTTCTCCAGTTTTTTCGAACGTTACGCCGACAGGACTAACCCTGAGTTGGACGAACGGCAATGGTGATGGTAGATTAGTTCTGATCAAACAAGGGTCAGTTGTAAATGCATCTCCTGTAGATGGAACTGATTATACAGCCAATGCTGCGTTCGGCTCCGGTACCCAAGTGGGAACCGGCAATTATGTGGTTTTCAAAGGTAGTGGAAATTCAGTGGACATTACTGGGCTCACCGCTGGTGCAATATACTACATATCTGTTTTCGAGTATAACGGATTAGTAACATCCCCGAACTTCCTTACAACTTCCCCTGCTACTGGAAGTCAAACCACCTTTGCTACCGAGCCAACTACGAGCGCTTCTTCTCTTAGTTTCAGCCCTGTTACAACAACAGGGATGACGATTAACTGGACTAATGGTAACGGTGCCGGTCGTACGGTGTTTGTTAAAGAAGGTTCAGGTTCAATAACCGATCCGACAGATGGCACTAGCTACACCGCGAGTGCGGATTGGTCATCGAAGGGTACCCAATTAGGAACATCAGGATACTATTGCGTATATGATGGAACCGGGTCTTCAGTGGCGCTTACGAATCTTTCTCCAAGTACCTCATATTATGTTTATGTGTACGAATATAATGGTTCAAACACTTCGACTAACTACAAAACGACTTCTCCATTAACGGGTAACCAAGCTACATTGACTCCGGGATCTGATCCCAATGTGGCCTTTACAGGAACAGACCCCGGAAGCGCGCAATTTATTACAGGCTCAACCAAGAATGTTATTTATCGTGCTCTAGTTACTGTGACCGGTTCTGATGTGACCATGACTGAGGCTGGTTTTACAACTTCAGGCAACTATACGGCTTCGGACATTTCCGGGGGGGGATTCAAACTCTTTTATTCAGCGGATGCAACACTCGATTTAAGTGATACTGAGATCGGCAGTCTCTCCTCGACAAGTAACGGCTCATCAGGTGACATACAGCTCTTTACAGGGTTGTCACAAAATTTTGCTGTTGGTACCGCCTATCTGTTTTTAACCGTCGATGTTGATGCCGGAGCAACATCTCTTCGAACAATCAGTGTTGATCAACCAATCAGTGCAGATTTTACTTTTGCGGTTACCGTGACAAATACCGGTTCAAGCTTTGCTACCGGTAGTGTGCACTCATTTTATTATACACCTCCGGCTCTTACAGCGGACAATACATCCAATAATGTTGACAATGATATTGACATAACTTTCACTGACAACTCGACTTGGAGAGGTGCGATAACTGCCGTTAAAATTGGTGGCACTGCTTTGACATTGACCACCGACTATGTCATTTCCTCAGGAATGATCAAGCTCAAACCTTCCGGAGGGAATTCATTGCTCCAAAGTGCCGGGAGCAAGTCAGTTACGGTTGAAGCTACAGGTTTTATCACCGCTTCTGTCACTCAGCAGATCAATGTGGGAGCGCCTACCACAAACTCAACTGCCGCAATTTCTTCAGCCCTTACTCTTAATTCAACAAGAACTGTAACGGTTACAGCAAATGATCAGTATGGTAACACCGTTTCAGGTTACACTTTCAAATATGATGTCACAGTTACGAATGCAAATCCCACTACGGCAGAAAGCTATACCATAGACGGTACTTCTCGCGCTTCATCAGTAACTGACGTTAGTTTTAATGCTGTAACGAATGCAAGTGGTGTTGCTACCTTCGATATAACAGTCCCGGCGACCGTAGATGCGAACGATGGAGTAAGTGTTCAAGTGCAACTGATGGATGGTGTCACGAACATCGGCTCAGCATTCAACTATACGAATCTGCCCCCTTCGGTTTTGACCGCCGGAGATATTGCAATTTTAGCAGCGCAATCAGCCAGTCCTGAATATGTTTCATTCATTCTACTAACTACTGTTAATCCCTTAACAGAGATTCTAATCACTGATAATGGTTGGGTTTCCTCGGGTAGTTGGAGGACAGGAGAAGGAATATTAAAATGGACTTCACCATCTCAACAGTTACCTGTTGGTACAATAATTAATATTACAACCGGAACTCCATCCGTGAATATTGGGACTATTTCAGTTGTTTCTGGCTCGTTTTCAATTGCATCGACAGATCAAGTTTTGATCTATCAGGGCGCGTCGACATTTATAACCGCGATAAATATCAACGGTGCTTGGAGCAGCGCAACAACTTCCAATACCTCTGCTATTCCTGCCGGACTAACTAACGGCGTCAACTGCTTGTATATCTTGGATCAGAATGGATATTATTCTAGCAGTTTATCAGGTTCAGTTACCAGTAACAGATCGAAAATAAATAATGCTAACAGTTGGACACTTTCTGCTAGTAGCCAATCAGTACCTTATTTTGGTAATATTAATACCATAACTATCTCCTCCGTGAGCCAGACATCTAATAATTTATCCTCGAATGTGCTCTCTAATATTACATTCACAGGACTTTCAACGACAGGTAGTCTGGTTATAACTCAGTACTATACTCCTCCCACTGGTACAACGGGTATCACACAGTCAAATGTCGGATCGTATAGATGGGTGATCGAAAATTCAGGCGTTTCATTCACTGGGGCAACTTTCAGATTTGATATTTTCAGGTTACCGGGTAATGGTGGAATACTTGAAAATGCTTCTGATATCAAACTATACAAACGCCCTTCTGAAGGATCCGGTTCTTGGACCCTTGTTGGGACACTAACATATAATAATAATTCTACTGCCGGCGTTCTGACAGATGACTATCTGACAATTTCAGGTATCACAAGTTTCTCCGAATTCGTTATGGCAAGTGAAGGCTCACCCCTCCCCGTGGAACTAACCTCCTTCACAGCTTCGGCAAAAGGCAGCTCGGTTACTTTGAACTGGGAAACCAAAACCGAAGTGGACAATAACGGATTTGAGGTTGAGAGAAACTCGACCGGTACATGGCAGAAGATCGGATTTGTTGAGGGACATGGCACGGCAAACTCGCCGAAGTATTACAGCTTCAACGATAATAATCCGCTTGGAAACAAGATACAGTACAGACTGAAACAGATCGATAACGACGGTACTTTCGAGTACTCACCGGTTGTTGAGGTTGAGTTGAACCCCACACAGTTCACGGTATATCAGAACTATCCGAATCCGTTCAACCCGTCAACGGTTATCCGTTTCGCGCTGCCAGTTGCCGGAAATGTAACGGTAAATGTTTTCAACACGCTTGGCGAGAAAGTGGCTACACTTCTTGACGGCCCGATGGAAGCAGGCTACCAACAGGTTACTTTTGATGCCGCAAACTTCCCTTCAGGACTCTACTTCTACGAGATCAGCGCGGGAGAATTCAAATCAATCAAAAAAATGTTACTAATGAAATAAGCAGGAGATGCAATTATGATGACCGAAAATTCATATTACAACTGGAACGTTAAAAGCGGTGACTATCACCGCGCGAATGCCGATTACGATGCACTTTACGTAAAAGGTAAAAAACGTGAAAAAGTGATCCGCGCCTTCCTTTGGGGAGGTGTCGCCCTGGTCACTTCGCAAGTGTTCATGAAGATACTCGCGTACGCCGCTTCCAAATAACTGCATCCTCACCATGGAATTGCCGCCTTCTCTTCACCGGGGAGGCGGTTTTTTTTTTTTTGATTCACCGCAAAGGGCGCAAAGATCGCAAAGAGGGGAATAGCACACGGATACACACAGATTACGCAGATTAACACGGATAAATTAATCTGCGTCCATCCGTGTCATCCGTGTGTATCTGCGTCCAATAAAAATCCGTGTCATCCGTGCAAAATCCGTGCAAAATCCGTGTCATCCGCGTAACTTTTTTAAAACTTCACCCTTCACCTCGCCGCGGCGAGTCACCCTTCACACTTCGAAGAAATCCGTGTGTATCTGCGTCCTTTAAAAATCTGTGGAATCAGTGTGAAATCCGTATCATCCGTGTAACTTTTCTGAATTCTTCTTCAGCATCGCATTCTTCATATTAAGTTAACATTTAAAGTTGTAAGTTTGAAAACTCTTTTATAAAACAAATGAGACAGAAATGAAAAG
>CAZVBQ010000019.1:63947-65427 GCA_964625575.1 uncultured Ignavibacteriaceae bacterium
TAAAGTTGTAAGTTTGAAAACTCTTTTATAAAACAAATGAGACAGAAATGAAAAGAACCTTGACTCTTATGATGCTTCTGACGGGAATGATCTTCAGTCAGACGCTTACAGTGCACATCCAACCGCAGTATATGGAGGGTATTAACGGCACCAACTCCAACAGGCTGCCGTTTGCCTTTCTCGCGACAATATCGGGTCTTACACCTGACTCGGTCTACAGATATTTTAATCAAATTGTAATCTCAACCGATGCCGCCACTTCAAGCGGGGCGGGAAATGTTATTTTTGTTCGCGCCGACAGTCCTTTCGTAAGGTCCTCGGGTCCGTCAATGTCGTCATACGGCAACTATGGTGAGTTCAGAGCGAACTCGAGCGGCAGCTTTACAGGTTGGTTTGTAACCGAGCCCACCGGAAACGCAACCCGTTTTGTTCCCGGGAAATACGTTTTCCCGAGGATCATGCTGAACAACGGCGCCGGTGGCACAACTGTTACTACCAGACTTACTTCGCCTGATTCCACACGGGTGATTGCCTTGGCTGCCACCGCCTCCGACACATCGGGAACAGGTGTATGGAGTCGCTCGACTGCACCCGCGAAAAGCTTTGTGTTGCTTTACGACAATGAAGCGGGAACGGGCAGACCCCTCGCGGCAACTTTTGTTGAAGATGACGGCACCGCCAACACCACTGCCAATTCATACGCCCTGTTTTACAGTGACAGCGTGAACGCGATCAACGGCTCATGGGGCGCGGTTATCCCGAACAACAACCCCAACGGAGTCAGAAGAGTTGAAGCCAGAGACATGGCGGGCAACCTTCTTCCACATGCCGCGACTGATGTCGATGGACTCTGGGGCGATGTGAACACGGTCAACCCGACCGGCGGTACCACTGCTCTGAGGCTTCCTCCCGAGCTCGTGCCACTTCCTGTTGAAATGACATCTTTCAGCGCCACCACTTCGGGCAACAGCGTGATCCTCACATGGACAACCGCGACAGAAGTTAACAACCGCGGCTTCGACGTGGAAAGAAACGCTTCAGGTTCATGGGAATCAGTGGGATTTGTAGCCGGAACCGGCACTTCGACCGCTCCGAAAGCTTACTCGTTCCGCGATGAGAATGTTGCAGGTTCGATGGTTCAGTACAGACTGAAACAAACCGACTTTGACGGCTCTTTCAGCTACTCAAACACCATCGAAGTTGAATTGACACCTTCGGTTTTCACCCTCGAGCAGAATTTCCCGAATCCATTCAATCCCGTTACCGTTGTGCGTTACGCGTTGCCCGTTGCGGGTAATGTTACCCTGAGCGTTTACAACACATTAGGTGAGAAAGTTGCTGAACTTGTTAACGGTTTAATGCCGGCAGGCAACCACGAAGCCAAGTTCGATGCCTCAAAACTCAACAGTGGTTTGTACATCTACGAGATAAAGGCCGGTAGCTTCTCTTCAAGCAGAAAAATGCTGCTTATTAAGTAGTG
>CAZVBQ010000020.1:0-55754 GCA_964625575.1 uncultured Ignavibacteriaceae bacterium
CGCCATGTCCATGCTGATTTTCCTTGACTTTAAACACAGTATCTTTGTGGTCAATCAAAAATCCGCGTAAATCCGTCTAATCCGTGTGTATCCGCGTCCTTAATCCGTAAAAAGGGGTTCATTCCTCTTTAACAGCGGCAGCCGCCATATCCTTGATCAGCTTTGTCTTTGCCAGGGCAGGTTTGTCTTTGGTTAGAGCAACAAGTTTTTTCTCGAGGTCGGCCACTTTTACCTCCATCATCACGGTGGCTTCCCAACCGTCGGAAAGTTTGGTGAAAGAACTGTCGATTATTTCCGGCTTTTGAAGCATCTCTTTTTTGGCAGAATCACCGGCCTGAGCAAACAGCTCGAAGATCGATTTACTATCGGGTAGCTTTTCCTTTTTCAGGGCAGCCTGGTAACCGTCAAGTTTCTCTTTCAGTTGGACAGCCAGTTCCGACTTGGCGCCGGCCACGGCTTTTTCAAAAGCGGTCTCTTTTTTAGCCGATTTGGCAGTGTAAAGCCCGAGCAGGAGCTCCGGAGAAGCTATCAAACCGCCCTCGTCAGGCATTTCCTTCTGGAAGCCCTTATCGAAGGCACCTGACTCTTCGGGAGCTGGGGGCTCAACCTTCTCTTCTTCTTTTTTCTCTTCCTTTTTCTCCTCCTGCGCGTACAATGTATCGCTTAAAATGAAGAAAAATGAAAGGATCACAAAGATCGTAAATATTGTTCTACCGGTTCTCACTTTTATTCTCACAAAAATCTGTCAGACGACTGAAATAAAAGAAGAAAAAACGAGAATTCAAACTCTTTTATTCAGTCGCCTTTTTAATTGTCCTATTTATTTACTTTCGCCCAGGTATCGCGAAGTGTAACGGTCCGGTTAAACACCGGCTTCCCGGGCGCTGTGTCTTTGATGTCGGCACAAAAGTAACCCATTCTTTCAAACTGACAGGTAAATCCCGGCTGAACATCCTTTAGATATGGTTCAACCTTGCAGTCAGGGATAACCGTGAGTGAGTTGGGATTAAGATTGTCAAGCCAATCCTTCCCTTCATCGGGCCTGTTCGGATCAACGTGGTCGAAAAGCCTGTCATACAGCCGTACCTCAGCATCTATCGCGTGTGCCGCTGAAACCCAGTGTATAGTGCCTTTTACTTTCCTTCCGTCCGGAGAGTTCCCGCCCTTGCTGGCAGGGTCATACTCGCAATACACTTCGAGTATCTCACCGGTGGTCTCATCTTTTTTAAATCCGGTGCACTTGATGAAGTATGCCCAGCGGAACCTGACTTCATTGCCCGGGAAGAGCCTGAAATAACCTTTTACCGGTTCTTCCATGAAATCCTCCCTCTCTATCCAAAGTTCGCGGGAGAACTCAACCTTGCGGCTCCCCTTCTCCGGCTGTTCAGGATTGATCGTGTAGTCCATCTCCTCGATCAGGTCTTCGGGGTAATTGGTTATGATAACTTTCAGCGGATTCAGAACAGCCATGGCCCTTTCGGCGTGTTTGTTCAGGTCTTCCCTGATCGAGTACTCAAGCAGCGCCACATCTATTATCGATTCTCTCTTGGCAACGCCAACCCTTTCGGCAAAATTTCTTATCGAAGCAGGTGTGTAACCACGTCTGCGGAGCCCGGCAATGGTCGGCATTCTGGGGTCGTCCCATCCGTTCACGTAACCCTTAGTCACTAATTCATTGAGCCTGCGCTTGCTCATGATAGTGTAGTTCAGGTTGAGACGGGCGAACTCTATCTGCTGCGGATGGCAGGGGGTTTCGAGCGTGTCGAGTACCCAGTCGTAAAGCGGTCTGTGATCTTCAAATTCGAGGGTACAGATCGAGTGTGTTATCCCCTCGAGCATGTCTGAAAGGGCGTGCGCGTAGTCGTACATCGGGTAGATGCACCAGTTGTCGCCTGTTCTGTGGTGATGGGCGCGCATGATACGGTAAATAACGGGGTCACGCATGTTTATGTTGCCGGATGACATGTCGATCTTCGCCCTGAGGGTCTTCGTACCGTCAGGGAACTCACCCGCGCGCATTCTTCTGAAGAGGTCAAGGTTCTCCTCAACACTTCTGTTTCGCCAGGGGCTTTCTTTCCCCGGTTCGGTAAGTGTGCCCCGGTACTGCCTCATCTCCTCGGGGGAGAGCTCGCAAACGAACGCTTTCCCTTTCATGATCAGTTGTTCGGCGTAGTTGTAAAGTTTTTCGAAGTAGTCAGAAGCGTAGAAGAGTCCTTTACCCCAGTCGAATCCCAGCCACTTCACGTCTTCCATTATCGAATCGACATATTCAGTGTCTTCCTTGCTCGGATTGGTATCGTCAAAGCGAAGGTTGGTCGCGCCATTGTATTCGATGCCGATGCCAAAATTCAGGCATATCGATTTCGCGTGGCCGATGTGGAGGTAGCCGTTTGGCTCGGGGGGAAATCTGGTGAGGACTTTCGTGCCGTTCTTTCCGGTACGAAGGTCCTCATCAATTATCTGTCTGATAAAATCTCTTGGCGCGGCGGCTTCCGTGCCGTTTACATTCTCAAGTGCTTCTGACATGGTTCATTTCGTTAAATATTGTAAAATCAATCTACAAATTTAACAAATTGAGCCATTTCCGCTGTTGCCGAAGTGTCGCTCTTACACCTCTACTTCAAATACATCAATTTTAACAGTTTCACCCGGTTACCGTTCTGGTCCGTAACTGCAAGGAACCAGGCACCGGAAGGATGGCCGGAGAGATCAAAATGCTCGACGAATTGACCTTTTCCCGGGTACTGTTTCGAATAACGCGAAACTTCCTCACCATTGCTGTTGTAAAGAGTAAAGGTCAGTGTTGAACTTTCAACCGTTGTAACGATCACGCTTGTCGCCGGATTGAACGGGTTCGGGTAGTTGTCGCTGATCATGAGGGAAGCGGGCACAGGAGCCGGAGGATTGGACGAAGGCAATTCATTATTGTAGTAGATCACACCCCGGTTGTTTACCTTCCACAGTTTGTAAAACACTTTCCTGAAGTTGCCGCTGCCATCGTTCTCGTACCTTTTGATGAAAACAGGACCGGTTCTCGCTTTGTATTTCACTTCCTCATCACCGAGATATCCACCCGAGAAGTGGTAAATCCGTGTTATTACTCCAAATGAGGAGTCAGTACTGGTTGAGTCAAGCCGGATGTTTCTTTCTCCCATTTCAAGATAATGAAGTGGAAAGGGATTCAGAAAATTGAATTTAAGATTCTCCTGAACAAAATCCAAAAAGGTTCCGTTGTTGTTCCTGATAACCTTGTACTGTAAATCCGATCCGGTAGGTGAAATGAAAAACAATTCGCCGAAGAGTTCGTCGCGCCCGTATTTTACCATCCCAACCGCTGTATCTCCAGTGAGGGATTGCTCTACAATTCCCTGATATATAGTGTCTCTGCCGTTAACGTACCACTTGGCGAAGTAATTAACGAAATTTGGTAATCTGCTGTAAAAATCATCAGCCCTGAGAACATACACCAGAGAGTATCCTCCACTCGAAGGATATTTGAAGAGGTTCCCCGCGGGACCCCGATCGGCAAGGACAAATTGTACTGAAAGGGCATATCCGGCTTTTAGAAGT
Organism: uncultured Ignavibacteriaceae bacterium; assembly: GCA_964625575.1. Lineage (GTDB taxonomy): Bacteria > Bacteroidota > Ignavibacteria > Ignavibacteriales > Ignavibacteriaceae > UTCHB3. The sequence continues at coordinate 3,571 of CAZVBQ010000020.1, forward strand.
GACTCATTAAAGAACAGGGTGTCTATGAATGTTTCCTTATATTTCCTTGTAATTGAGTCTAAAAAAGTGATTGTGTCACCACCTCTGACGTAGCTCAGTTTTGCAACAGCAGACAACCAGAAATCGATAGTACCGCTTGAGCCACTCGAATATGGATGATTCGCTGTTATTTTTACACTCTTTCTGGCAACATAAGTTAAACTGTCAAATTCAATGGTTACGTAAGGCACCGCGGGAGTGTTAAAGACGAAAAGACTTCCATCGGGCCTGGTGTAAGTAAGTTCCTTCACATTCTTATCCACACTTGTAGTACGGGGAAGTGGGTAACCGATCGATTCTGAATAGGTCAATCTCACCAAACCGGTATTTTTCTTAAAGTAGTAAGTATATGTATCAGCCTGAATTTTATAGGTTTCAGCACTTTTTGTGAGTGTAAACAGACGATTACCTGTGCCGGGGGTTGATCCGGTGTATGAACTGCCGGAAGGGAGTGTGAAGTCGGCCATCAGGTTTTCAATATCGCCCGTGTTCAGCCAGTATACCTTTCCCGCGTGATATGCCATCGGTACATTAAGGAATGGATTGTTGTAGTACTGCTTTTCGTTCAAGAACTTGTAGAAAGTGACCTCACCCAACTCAACAATGTTGTAGAAACCGCCACCGCCACCCCAGGAACTGACATCAGTTCTGGTGAGAACCTTCTCTCCCGGTACCTGGACAAAAAACAACGAATCCTGCGCGAGTGGTGAGGTGACTGCCATTCCACAGAATATGATTACCATTAAATAAATTCGATATTTCATTTCTTCTCTCCATTGAACTCCCGGTTGGGGGAATTCCATTATTTCAGAAGTGCCAGTTTCAGCATCTTTATCCTGACTCCATTCGCGTCAGTTACTGTGAGGAACCATACTCCCGAAGGGTAGCCGGCAAGGTCGATCTCTTCCGGATGATCTCCTGCTCCTGCATAGTCCCTGGTGAAACTTCTGATCTTCTCACCGGAACTGCTGTATATTGAAAACGTCAATTGTGTGCTTTCTGCCGTACGCACCACCACACGGGTGGATGGATTGAACGGATTCGGATAATTTTCACTGATCATTATCGAAGCCGGCAGCTCAGTTTCGTTCCTGCCCTTTGAACGCGAATTAATACGGGTTGTTACCCCGTTGTTATTAACCCGGGTAAGCAGGTACATAAACTTGTTTAAAACCCCAATCTCATCCGGTTCATACCTTACAATGAGAACCGGACCCGTTCTGGCTTTGTAAACCAACTCTTCATCGCCGTTAATACCGCCTTTGAGGTGGTACACGGTACTTTGAATCCCTGCCATTGAATCGGGATGGTCACCCATGTACCTCAATTTTTCTCCCGCGTCGAGGTAGTGGATCGGCCTTGCTTCCCCGGCACAAAAAGCGAGTGTGTCCCAGGCAAATGGAACAGGTTCTCCCTGTTGATTAAGATAGCTAAAAACAGCGGTGAGATTATCGGTTCCCCTGGTAAAATAATATTCCTTGCCAAAAAGCCGCTCACGCTTGAAAACTTTGGCCCCAATCAGGGTGTCTCCCGCGAATTCCTGCTGAACCTCACCCACAAAAATAGTGTCAGAATTATCAGGCGTGATCAGATATTTGCCGTAGTAATTCCTGAAACCGGGCGTTGAAGTGTAAAAATCAGCTGCATTTCTGAAATATTTGATCGTGTAGTATCCCGTCGTGGGATATCTGAAGGTGTTTGGGAGAACTCCCTTGTCAGTAAGAACAAAGTTGACACTTAGACTGTAACCGGCCCTTAACAATGATTCATCAAAACGAAGTGTATCCTGAAAATCCTCTTTATATCTTCTGGGAATCATCACGCTCCGGTAAACAGAGCCGGAGCCTTCCTTTGAATAAACAATATTGGCTTCGGCCTTTTCCCAGAAATCTATGGCTGTGGGGTACCCCTGTGAGTACTGATGTGGCGATGTCAACTGCGCGAATGTCTGAGGGGTTGTTATTGTGTCATCGAAAGCGATGGTTGTCCGGGGAGTGAATGGTGTAAGAAAAACGAAATATGATCCATCAGGTTTAGGATACTTCATCTCCTTTACCGAACAGTCTTCGCTGAAAGAACCTGGAAGCGGTCCACCCCATGAATAGGAGTAGTAGTGGTTATTTATTCCGAAATCCTTTTTAAAATAGAAAGAATAATCATCATTGTACACCCTGTAAGATTGAGATGATTTGGTTATTGTAAGAGTTCCGGCGGGTTTCAAAGGGATGGCTCCGGTGTAACTGGTGCCCGAGGGTAAGGTAAAATCGGTAAAAAGATTTTCGACGTTGCCGGTACCAAGCCAATATATCTTGCCCTGGTCGTACGCCATGGGCACGTTAAAATAAGGATTGAAGTAATACTGCCTTCCATTCAGCAAGGCATAAGGAGTTACTTCACCAATTCTGACATGCTGTCCAAATCCACCACCTCCACCCCACTGTGTGGTCGCTGAAAACACAAGATACTTCTGTCCCGGTATCTGAAAAAAATAAAGCGAATCCTGCGCGAGTGGTGAGGTGACTGCCATTCCACAGAATATGATTACCATTAAATAAATTCGATATTTCATTTCTTCTCTCCATTGAACTCCCGGTTGGGGGAATTCCATTATTTCAGAAGTGCCAGTTTCAGCATCTTTATCCTGACTCCATTCGCGTCAGTTACTGTGAGGAACCATACTCCCGAAGGGTAGCCCGTCAAGTCAAATCGCTCATGGTACTCACCTGCTGAGGGGTATTCTCTGGAAAAAGCAGATATTCGTTCACCACTACTGTTGAAAAGTGTGTATTTCAGAACTGCACTTTCGCTCACCGATATCCGTACGGTGGTTAAAGGATTAAACGGATTCGGGTAGTTGTCGCTGACCGTGTAGGCAACGGGAGTAACCCCTGCCTCATCATAGGAGGTGGCGATTCCCTGATTGTTCATCCTGATCAGATTGTAAAGCACTTTTTGCTTGCCGCCCGAGCCATCAGATTCGAACCGGACTATCCTGACGGGCCCGACTCTTGCTTTGAACTTCAACTCCTCCTCGCCGTTAAACCCTCCCTTTAAACTGAAAAGCCTGCTCACATATCCACCTGTGGTATCTGCAACAAATGATACTAAAAGTAGCTTGGAGGCGGGGTCGAAGTAATGGGACGTCACAGAATCAGTGGCTGAAAAGAAAAGTCCTTCCGTCATTATCTCAGTCAGCACACTCCCCTGTTTACGGTAAAATTTGTAGGAGTTGGCAACATTTCCCTGCTTGAAGAAGAGGGTGTCGCCGAAGAGTTCTTCTCTCATGTAAGTGATCGAATTGATCGTCTGATCGGTGAGAAATTTCTGTTCAACTTCACCGGTGAAGGTTGTGTCACTCCCTGTTATCACCCACCTTTGGTAAGTGTTTCTCAGATCCGGAAGACGGGTGTAAAAATCCTTCGGCACCATCACATATTTGATGCTGTAGTACCCTGACGCGGGAAATCTGAATGTGTTGGGGATGAGACATTTATCCGTCAACTCGGCAGCGAACCCGGCGGTGTAGCCGTTAAGCATAAGGAGAGTGTCGAGTGTCAGGTTCCCGGAGTAGTTATCCTGGTAAGTTTTTGAGAGGGTGGCGGGAACCGTTACCGAATCGTAACCCGGTTTTTTATAGACTACATATCCCTTTACTGAAGCCCAAAAATCGTCCGGGGAGTTTAAAGCTCGAGTATATGGGTGATATGCCCTGATTACCACCTTGACCGCCGCGGTTTCAACTGTGTCATCGACCGTAACGTCAGGATATACAGTGAAAGGGGAGCGGAAATAATAAAAACTCCCGTCAGGGTTTTGGTACCCGAGTTCTTTCAGAGTGGTAGTACTCGACATATAAATCGGAAGTGGCATTCCTTGCTCAAACCACCACCGTTTATGGTATGGCCCTTTGTTAATTTCGAAGTAAAGTTCATCATTGGCACCGGTCAGTTTGAATGTGGTACTCGACTTGGAGACAGTTAGATTGATGTTGGGAGAAGAGGGTATGGAGCCCTGATAATTTGTGCCACTGTTGTAAGAAAAATCGGTAAGAAATATCTCCTGCGTTCCGTTTTGTAGCCAGTAAAGCTTGGTGCCCTTCAAGAGTACCGGATACTTAAGAAAGGGGTGGTTGAAGTATTGGTTCCCGTTGATCACACCATAGGGCGTCACTTCACCGAGGTACGCGTAGTTCCATTGGCCACCTCCGCCGCCAACACGGATATCATACTCGGTAAAAATATATTTCTGCCCGGGGTACAGTGGGAAGAAAAGTGAGTCCTGTGCCTCTACTGTGAACGAAACCCGGAAGAATATTAAGCTGATAACAATAAATAAATAATTTTTCATGCATCCCTCCCGCAGGATACTTAATCTTTAAATGACCACATGAAATATAATTAATTTTTGTTAACAATCATACTTGATAAAGCAAAATAACAAATTTATTTTCACCGGATGGAAAACAAACCTATACCCGGGGTTATTTCTTTATCAATCACCCCGGGAGATATTAATATTATGCTGCTCCCTGCACATGTAGCCTGATTCCGTCGGGATGAGGTGATAGTTCTTATACACCGTAATCTTCGACTCCTTCCCTGTCTTCGGATCAATGGTGAAGTGGTGTTCATTTGCGTAAGCGGTTATTTCACCGTTCTGGTACTCCCACAAGTATATATCTGAAAAATAGTGATCAACGGCTTCGGTGGTGGCGAAGAATCGGGTGATGGTCTTTCTCATTTTATCCCTGTCGAATACCTTTGTACTGTAGATGGCAGGATATACATAAAGATCAGTCAATTCATCAACGAGTTCATTTTTGTTCGCAGCGCTGTACCTCTCGAAGAAGTTTTGGATCGCGCTTAATTTTACGGGGTCGGTGACCCGGGTGGAATCGGGTGGACGTGGTGCCGCGGTTCTTGTTTCAGGAACATAAACCGTGTCTTTTGTTGCCTGAGGTGGTGCTTCAGTAACTTTTTTCTGAGTCGCGAAAATTATTACAATAACTATCAGAAGAACTATTATCACGCCGAGAAGCGCGATCAGTAACTGGTTTTGCTGCCTTTTCATTATCTCCTCGCTTCGCCGGCACCCTGAACATTGCCGGGCACCCGATGCTTAAAACAATATAAATCGTTTCGTCAGATGGTATTTGACGAGGGAAGACGGCAGAAAGAGGGGACTAAAAATTCCTTGAAAATTTTACCGCTTCCTGGTAGCAAAATAGGAAATCTTTTCAACATACAAAAGGTTAACGCCTTCATCAGGCACATTCCGCGCAAATTCCTGACGCGGATATCTCATAAGAAGTGACCATGTAACCTTTAGGGATATCGATCTTCGGCTCTTCATGGTAGTTCAAACAGTAGGTGCGGCCACACTTCGAACAAAGGAAGTGGATGTGGCGGTCTTCATGGTGGTGGTTTTCGCATGCTCCCGATGCACACAACGCATACCTCTGCACACCATCGGGTGTAGTTACCATGTGCATTATCCCCTCATCTACAAAAGTATTCAGGGTACGGTACACGGTCACACGGTCAAAGTTATCCCCCAGCCGTTCCTTGATCTCCTTGCAAGAGATGGCACTCCCGCTTTCAAGCACAACAGAAACTATATCTTTGCGGATTCCGGTGATCCTCACTCCGTGATTCTTTAACAGTTCTTCGGGTCTTGACATATAATCTTTATTTATTGAGATGTAAATTTAACTTTTAAAATTTATTTTTGCAACAATGTTGCAAATATCTTCCCGGTATTTTATATTTGAAGATCAAAAAAACAAAAATCCGGACAAACCAAATTGAAATTTGACAAACTCGAGCACAACAAGTTGCACAATATCGATAAAACAGGCATCACAGTCTCCACTCTTTGTTTGATCGAGTGCACCCTCCGTCCGGTAATTCTTACAGCGCTCGCGATAAGCAATATCGGTGGCATTCTTCATGATCTCCTCGCCCTGATAGTGGTGCCCGTTTCCGGTTACGCGGTTTACAAAGCCTGGCGCTCCCATCGTGACCCGCTCGTAATCACATTGTTAACCGTTGGCACCGCGCTGATCGTCTTTTCATCCCTTTTCCTGGGCCATTCGCACGAACATGATCATTCAGGCTTCGAGCTGAGCCTTCACCTTATACTTGTTATCGCCGGTGGCATCTCGCTGATCACTGCACATGTGCTTAATACCAGATACTGCAGCTCCTGTACAATTAGAGCCTGATCGGGCACAACTCTTGCCACTTATCAAATTAAATGGCAGTCTGTCAGATTTCCACCACCGTTCATGAAAATTAGTTTTATTTTTCGTCCCTGTTTTTCCAAGGTGACGATTTTTCAGTATTGAACAGTCACCCGCTTTTTAATAACTTGTTTGCCCTATTTTTTGTGATTTCATTTCCCATCAGGAGACATATGCAAAACAAATCCCTCAGAATTGCCGGAAAGCCATTGGCTATACTTCTTCTGGCAATATTCTCTCTTTCGTTCCAGGTTTCAGCCCAGTACGCGGGCGTTAACCTTGATACTGTTAAAGCAGGGAAATTCGATACCGGAAGGATGTGGACATTCGACTTCCCGCCGACCGACCATTTCAAGTCGACCTACAATTTTTCACCTGACGATGACTGGTACAACAACGTCAGAATGTCAGCACTTAGATTCGCTGACTATTGCTCCGCCTCTTTTGTTTCGGGCGATGGTCTGGTCATGACCAATCACCACTGCGGTCGTGAAAGCATCACTGAAGTTTCAAAAGAAGGCGAAGACCTTCATAAATCCGGCTTCTGGGCTAAAACCCTCGCTGACGAAAGAAAAGTTGAAGGACTTTTCGTTGAGCAGCTCGTTTACATCGAAGATGTGACAACGAAGATCAGGGAAGCGATGGACAACGGTGCCACTGATGAAGACAAAGTTAAAAACCGTGACGCCAAAAAGAAAGAACTTGTTGCCGCGCTTTCTAAAGACAAAGGCCTTAAAGGGCAGGTTGTCACTTTCTTCAACGGCGGAAAATATTCACTCTACGGATTTAAAAGATACAATGATGTAAGACTCGTATTCGCCCCCGAAGATCAGCTCGGCTTCTTTGGCGGTGATCCTGATAACTTCACTTACCCAAGATACAACCTCGACGTTACCTTCTTCCGTGTTTACGATGAGAACGGCAAACCACTTAAAACCGACCACTTTTTCAAATGGTCGACTAACGGACCATCACTCGGAGAGCCCGTTTTCGTAGTGGGTAACCCTGGTACAACAAACAGACTTTTTACAGTATCAATGCTCGAGTCACAGCGTGACTACACCATGAAGGTGCAGCTTGGCTTCCTCAAAAGCCTTGTAAATGTATACACTGCTTACCTGGCAGCAAATCCTGACAAAGCTTATCAGATGAATGACCAGCTCTTCAGTTTCTCAAACAGCCTTAAAGCCAGCCAGGGCATATATGAGGGTTTGAACAATGCCCTCTTCATGAAGAAGAAACAGGATTGGGAAGCGAAATTCAGAGCCGCTGTTCTTGCCAATCCAAAACTCGCTGCCGAGTACGGTAATATCTGGGATAAAATTGCCGATGGTCGTAAAAAAATGCACAGCGTGTTCAACGAACTCAACGCTTTCAGAGTGCGTCCGATGATCTTCTCGCAGTATTTCCTTTCAGCATCAGCAATTGTTGGCGCCGCGAAAAAGGGTAACAAACCTGAACTCACAGTCTTCCCTGATGATTTCGATAAATTAATGTCAGACCTTCTCTTAAAAGAGAACATTGGCTACATCGAGGGTCTTCTCGGCAAAGATCACCCCGCTTTTATCGCCCTTACCGGCGGACGTGAAGGCGACGAAGCTGTTAAATACCTCCTTGGAAAAAGCAAACTCACTTCCAAAGAAAAAGTAAGCGAGTTTCTTGAGCAATCACCTGAGGATATCCTGAAGTCTGACGATCCTTTTATTCAATACATGGTTCTTGCCACTGAAAAAGTTAAAAACTACAGTGATATTGTTAAACAGGTACAGACCGAAGAAGCTGTCTACCTCGACAAACTTGGCCGCGCCGTGTTTGAAGTGTATGGCACCACAATTCCACCCGATGCAACTTTCTCCCTCAGAATTTCTGACGGTGTTGTAAAAGGGTATGACTATAACGGTACCACCGCTCCCGCATTCACAACGTTCTACGGACTTTATGACAGGTACTTCAGCAACGGAAAACAGTTCCCATGGAGCCTCCCTGAAAGATGGCAGAACCCACCGGCAGAGTTTGATCTGAGCGTTCCGTTCAACTTTGTTTCAACCAATGATATCATCGGTGGAAACTCCGGTTCACCTCTCATCAACAAGAACGCCGAGATCGTGGGACTCGCCTTCGATGGTAATATCGAGAGCCTTCCCGGTCAATTCATCTTCGATGAAACCGCCAACAGAACAGTTTCTGTTCACTCATGGGGAATCTATGAGGCGATCAAAAACCTCTACAAGGCCACACGTCTTGCCAACGAACTTAAAAACGGCGAGCTCGACTAAGCAGCCGTCCTGAGATTTCAAAGGGCCGCTTCTCTCTCTTGAGAGCGGCCTTTTTTATTATACATCTCGATTAATTCTTCTTTTTTTCTTATATTTCATAGTTTAGCAATTGCATTTAACCAGGAGCAAAAAATGGCACTTTTTACAGGTGGCAAAAAAGTTGAAAAGCTGACTCAGGATAACGAAAGACTAACCAAGGAAGTGGCGAAGCTTAAACAGCTTCATGACAAACTTAACCGGGAAAATGGCGACCTCAGAATGGAGAAAAGCAATCTGTTGATCGACATTGAAACTCTGCGTTCGCAACTCAACACCTTCATGGAAAAATATGTGGATGTTGAAGAACTTGAGAAAAGAGCCGAAGAACTTAAACATCAAATAACAGAACTTGAATCCGCGTCAACTTCACCGGTGCAGGCCGGTATTTCATATGATGAAGTGCCTGTTCACCTCCGTTCCGAGATCGAACAACTTGAAGAAAGAAAGTTCGCGCTCGAAAAAGAGATCGCCACCAAAGAAGCCTATCTTGAAAAGCTTAAAGCTCAGTTCGACCTGCTTGAGCAAGCAGCCCTGAATCAGATGCCACAACCACCACAACTTGTTGGTGACCTTGCTGAAATGACCGCTGAACAAGAAAGCCTGCAAGAGATAATACTCGAGCTCCGTCGTCAGAAAAATGAACTTGCGACCGAGATCGCCGCTCTCCGGAGTGAAAGGGCGGAATCTTCTGAGATGCCCCACTTCGATCCCTTTGCCTCATTCGGCACCGCGGCAACCCCGGCTTCAGATACAGAGGAAGTTCAACACCTCAGGGCTCTGCTTGCAGAAAAAGAATCGGAACTGTTTACACTTGGCCAGCGCCTGAATGAGGAACTCGCCGATAAAAACCTTGAAATAAGCTCGCTCCGTACACAGCTTGAAGACAAGTCACGCCAGATGTCCGCTCTCGGCATGGAGGGTATTACAATATCATCACAACCAGAAACTGAGCCACTTCCGGCATGGTTGACGGGTGATGAGTCAACAACACCCGGGTTAACCTCCGGACCTGACGTGAGCGTTCCGGATGAATCGTCATTCGATCGCCGTGAAATTGATGACCTGCTCACTGAAAAAGAGATGCAGATCGAGAACCTTCAGGAGACAATTGCCAACCTTAATATCGAAATTCAGAACCTTCACGAGCAAATAGCTGAAGCACAAGCCAATTCCGGTGCTAATACCAATGAGGCAGGTGAAGCGTTAACCGCCATGCCTGAAATAACCGCGGATGACCTCCCGCTGCATATACCCGGCACCGGTGAGATAAACCCCGGGGAAAAGCAGACTTCCCTCATGCAGCAGTTCGAATCTGAAATTGAAAACCTCCGGCAGCTTTCGGCTGAGCATGAAGCCTTGAAAGCTGAGAAAGAGGGACTCCTAAACCGTCTCGCCGAAAGTGAATCCTCGCTGATCGATCTCAACAAGCAACTCGATACAGTTCTCCTTGAGAATGAGCGACTTAATAACGAGGTGGATGCACTGCTCGAGGAGCTCGAGGCTGTAAAGGCCAATACTACTGTGCCGGTTGACACCGGTGAAGAAGTACCTGCATCACAGTCATTCGATGAGAAAGAAGCAGCTCTTACTACGTATCTCGAAAAACGGGATGGCCTCAGCACCGAAGTGATCTCACTCCGCAAAGAGGTTGAACGCCTCACGGCTTTGGCTAAAGAGCAATCTGAGGGTTTGGCGAGGGCTAATGAGGAGTTCGCCGCTCTCGACGCGAAACGCTCCGAAGCCTTGCTAAACATACAGCAGCTTGAAGAAAAACGGGCATTGCTCACCAAAGAACTTACCGGACTTGAAGAATCACGCAACTCTCTAAAATCGAGTGTCGACGGTCTTACAGGCACCGTGAACGATCTGGAGGCAACTTCAAAAGTGCTCGAAGAAAAGCAGATCAGAACCGAGGAACTGGTGCTTGAGGCTCTTAAATCTTTCAATCAGGAAGTGGCATCGCTGCGCGAACAAGAGTCGAAGATCCGTGCTTCCATAGTTGAAAAAGAAAAAGCAAAATCGCTTAAAGAAGCCGAAATTGAGAAACTTGACCTTGAGCTTGGTGAGCTACGTTCAGAGATCAAGATCGCGGAAAAAGATCTCGCGAACATCCGGCAGCACATCCAAAGCCTGAGAGACGAGAAAGAAACACTTAACCGGAACCTGTTCGAAATGAAGGATACTGAAAAACGGGTTAACCTTATCGTTCAGGAGCTTAAAAAGAACCGGGACAGCCTGAAAGAAGAAAACGATGAGCTTGAGAGAAAACTCACCTCAATGTTCAATAATTTCACCAAACGGCATAATGAACTTGAAACCAGAAGAGCTGAACTTGAGTCATCAATTAAAGCACGGCAGACCGAACTGACTTCAACCCAGGAGAGCATCGAGAACTCCGGATTGATGCTCGACCGTCTGAAAGCAGAACTACACAGTCTTGAACTTCAGAAGAGTGAACTTGTTAACAGCATCGAACGACTTAAAAAGATCGAAAATGATGCCAGTGATTCAACATCCGGAATCTAATTACGGCTGCCTTAATGAACGAATATCCAGAAATGAACAGTTCTGACGAAGCACTCGATCTTAAAAAGATAGAGATCGGCAAACTTCAAAATGAAGAAGCAAGGCTGACTGAAAAGATCAGGATTCTGCAGCAGAACCTTATTGATCTTGAAACCAAGGAAACCTCAAGGCTCAGCAGCTTCCGTACCATCTTTTCGAAGGAGAAGGAAATACTCACTTCAGAGCTTGATGCCCTGAAGAAAGAGAAAACCACTCTCGAAGAGAAAAATGCCGAACTGAACGAAAAAGTTGCGACCAACGAGGCACGGCTCATTGAATTGATTGCCGAACAATCAAACCGCTCAAGAATGTTGTCCTCTATCGAGGAGTACCTTCCCCGGCTTGAAGAAGCAGTGATGACGAAGGAAGGCGAATTCAACAGGCTCTTGCAGGAAATAGAACTGACCGAGGAACGCCTGTTCCACATCTCCAACCGGTTCGAGATGGCAAACCGTGATCTGGAGATCAAGAAACTTCAGATCGAGTCTTACGAAAACTCTCTTTTCAACGCGCAGCATCAGGTTGCCGATCTTGAATCAAGGATCAAGAACTATGAGACTCTTAAGAATGAGATATTCAGCAACATCAAGAACGCGCTGATAAAGGAGAACGGACTTAAAGAGAAGGTCGAAAGGCTCAAGAAGCACCTCAGATCGCTCGAAGAAAACCGCTATGAAATTGAATCGCAGGCTATAAAGGCCGAGGAGAATTTCATCGCGATGGCAAACTCGCAGCGTACCGAGCTGAATGATCTTAAAATTCGATTGAGAGACACCTCAAAAAGACTCATCGACAAAGAGCTCGCCCTCTTCAAAAAGATGGAGGAAATATCGAGGAAAGAGAAAATTATTGTCAATCTCGAGCTTGAACTCAGAACTTTGAACTACAAGCTGAACATTGCCAATGAAGAAATACTGTCGCTCGCGGCGAGAAAAACAAAGTTACAAAATGACATCAGTGACCTCGGGGCCGAAAAAGTTAAACTTGAGAACTCTCACGCACGCATGCTGATAGAGCTGGAAAAGGCCGGTGAAAGATCACACGAAACCGAGGAGAGCCTCCTTAAAGTGATGCAAAACCTTAAGGATGAGATGGAATCCCTTAAAAACGCAAGGGATGAGGCACTGAATGAATATAACTCGCTCGAGCAACGGCTTGCCCTTATAAAAATTGAATCCCAGCGGTCTGAAAGAAGCATTTCGGGCTTCTCACAAGAAACCGAAAAGCTCGCCGCGGAAAAAGATATGCTCGCCAGAGAGATATCCAAATTGCTAGAAATAAGATCAAAACTTGAATCGGGTCCCGCTGACGCTCTGATCGAAGCCTCAGCCGGAATCACCGCCGCGCCGGAGACCGAACCCCTTCTTCCACGTGTTGGACGGGAAGAAGAGGAAGAACACCCCGTAATCCCTCCGTATGGTTATAGTGGAATCGACAAGGAACTCCTCGGTTTTCTCGCCTCCGAGCTCAAGGATTTTGAAAGCGAATCGATCAACAAGGAACTTGAGAACCTGACTGCCGCTCTCATGAATGAAGAGAATACGCCGGCTGAACCCGATATCAAGATACAACCACCCGCGGATCATGAGGAATTGAAGGATCTTATCAAAAAGATCAATGAAACTCCTCCGGATAATGAAGAAAATTAAACTTTTTCTTGCTTATTTACCGGATCATTCGTAGATTTGTTTCTTGACTTTTTTAAATTCAAGGCGGGGTAGCTCAGCAGGTTAGAGCAGTGGAATCATAATCCACGTGTCGGGGGTTCGAGTCCCTCCCCCGCTACCAGTCTATTTTTGGAGAAAAAATGTTTACATTTTTCAGTATCGTTATTATTTTACTTGCGGTCCTCGTTATCGTTGTAGTGCTCACGCAGCAGTCGAAAGGCAGCGGCCTCACAGGCACTTTCGGAGGCGGTAACGTTGGAAGCATGTTTGGTACCCGCCGTACCGCTGACTTTCTCGCGAAAGCCACTTGGGTTCTCGCGGCTGCTGTAGCCATTCTTACCATTCTGGTGAATGGCTTCTTCCTCCCTACGGGTAGCAGTCAGGAAAGTATTATTCAAAAAGGCGGACAGACCCAGCAGGCTCCCGCGAACCCCGGTGGAAATAAACCCGCCAAATAATTGTTGATTGGTTTGAGTAAAAGCCGTGTCAGCCCGACACGGCTTTTCTCTTTTAAAGTGAGTTGATCACCAGATTGAATATCTGATCCTGTAATCCTCGATAAAAATCGGGATCATAAGCGGAATAGTTGAAAAATACCGCTCCCATCATATCCCTGCCTGTTCTTGTCTTGAAATATCCGCTCAGGGTGATAACACCGTTGAGTGTGCCTGTCTTCCCTTTCAGATTATTGTCACCTTCGCGCTCCTTCATGCGCGAACGAAGCGTTCCGTCAACCCCTGATATACTCAGCGTTGAGAAGAACTGGCTCCTGAATATCTGGTTGGCATAGATGTATTTGTAAATGTTTATTATAACACCTGTGGGAATCAGGTTTCTTCTTGAAAGCCCGCTGCCATCTGCCATCTGCATCCCTTTCATGTAGGCACCGCTCTCTTGAAGGAAACCCATGCAGAGCTTCAGACCGCTCTTTGTGTTGCCTCTCTCCCCGTTAACCACGGCACTAATCAATTTAACCGTGTACTCGGCGAGGAAGTTATCACTGCGTTTGTTTACGATCTTCAAGAGATCGGAAAGTTTCACCGTGACCGCAGTTACAAGGTTTGTGCCGGAGGGGGTTTTGCCGGCGTGGGTGCTCCCGGTTACCTGTACGCCGGAGTTTAAGAGCATTGTTTTAAATGTCTGCGAAATGTAGACAGGCGCGGTGGTGAACCTGTTCCCTGCCAGACCCGTGTTATGATCGAGCACGAGCGCTGACAAGGGATATGTCTCATAATCGAGTTCACCGTTACCGACATATTGAGATCTGAAATAAAGGGTGTCGAACATCGTGTCATCACCTATTATATCTCCCCCCACCGCGGTTATCCCGATGGCCTTTACCATCGTTACGAACTTCTCAAGGTCTTTTACGGTCATCAACGGATTCCCGAGTGCCCTCAGGTAGAGATCACCCCTGAGCGTGCCGGAAGCATCAACACTTCCGCTGTATCTTAACTCGGTTGACAGTTCATAGTCACCCCCCAGCAGGTGAAGTGCTGCCGCGCTTGAAACCACTTTCGTGTTTGAAGCAGGGATAAGAAGGTTACGGTGTCCGTAGGTGTACACAGTGTCGGAAGTCTCCGCGTCGATTATCAGAACTGACCAGGAGGTGCCGGCGGGTACATTGCCAAGTATTCCATTTATACCTGCCCGCACACCCTGGTATTGTCCTCTCGCGCTCAGCATAAGAACTGTCAAAAAAAAGAAAAAGTAAACCTTTTTTCATTAAACCCGGTGAAAAATGAATGGATGGAATTATTTACAAAGTCAATTATATTAACTTTAAAAATAGGAATTATCGATTTTATTGAAAAACCAAAATAAGAGGAATTGATGGATCATAAAAGAAGACCCCCAAAATCCTACAAAAATGAAGACTTTCTGAACTCTCCCGAGGCAAGAACCGTGAGAATACTCTCCGAGTACCTTGATCCCGCGGCAAAGTTCAAAAGAAATAATATAACAAACACCATCGCTTTTTTCGGTTCCGCGAGGATAAAACCGAAAGATCAGGTGATAGCTGAAATTGAAGCATTCAAGAATGACAACAACGCGGGTGAAAAAGAGCTGATCCAGCTACACCGGGAACTTGAGTCTTCAAAGTATTACGAGGAAGCGGTTGAACTCGCCCGTCTGACGGGTGAATACCTCCTTTCCAAAACCACGGAAGATAAAGGCTATGCCATAGTTACCGGCGGGGGCCCCGGTATAATGGAAGCTGCAAACAAAGGAGCCACCCTCTCAGGCTGTAAATCCGTTGGGCTGACTATAAGCCTTCCGAAAGAGGAGAGCATGAATGATTACGTAATTGATGAACTCGGTTTCGAGTTTCATTACTTCTTCATGCGTAAATTCTGGTTCGCCTATCTTGCCAAAGCTGTTATCATCTTCCCGGGCGGGTTCGGCACTCTCGACGAAATGTTCGAGATACTTACACTGCTTCAGACGAAGAAAATGACAAAGGATATGAAGATAATATTATACGGAAGTGATTTCTGGAACGACCTGATCAATTTTGACAAGCTGATCGACCTCGGTACCATTTCACCTAACGATGTGAACATATTTGAAGTGCACAACACACCTGAAGAAGCCTTCAACTCGTTGAAGAGCTACCTTGAAACCAAGTTGCACGTCTGATTATTCGAATTGGAGCCTGTCGCTATGACAGGCTTTTTTTTGTGGGTACCGAATAAAAAAGGGATTGTGCCACAAGTATTCAGGATACTTCAGGCACAAACCCGTAAAAACTCAGAATAAGCGGGGTATAACTAGTCTCTGTTATCAGTTCTGTGAGCTCTTCTCTCCGCTTTGATCCTTTCCATTCTTTTCTTGATGGAAGGTTTAACGAAGAAAGTTCTCTTTTTGAATTCTTTCAAAATTCCCGAACGCTCATACTTCTTTTTGAAGCGCTTTAATGCTTTATCGATTGATTCGTTCTCTTGTACAGTAATGCCTATCAAGCGAATGCCTTTCTTAATTGGTGGAAGCTAATAACTCTTTTATACCTTTACTCTGAAACTCAACAGTAAGACGTACTTTCACGGATGAAAGCCTGGTTTTTGCCTTTACCACACCGAAATCTTGCCAGCCTTTGTGGTAGAGAACCATTCCTACTTCGTAATCTTTGTCGGGTGAATAATCAACAGCTTCACCCATGTCGATGTCTTTTACTGAAATCTTGTCATCCCTGATGATATCATCAAGTGAAATTACAGATTTGTTCTTGCACTTCTTGCAGAGTGCCCAATAGTGATCTTCACCAAATGCCTCACCGGCAGGAGTGGCAATCTCCATTTTGGTTACACTCGCGCAGGTTCTGCAGTATGCTTCTATGTTCTTTGTTAATCGTGCCATACAATTTAAAATTTAGCTTTAAAATATACGGAAAAAATTCCCCTTTTTCAAGCGCAAAGGGGAATTACATTTTTTTAATAACTTTTTTTGTCTCTTTTACCCCTTTTCGGAGCATCAGATGACCTTTCACGGGAGTTAAACTCCTGAAAGCGTCTCGGTTTTCCTGAACCGTAGCCACCCTCGGAACTACCGCCGCGTCCACGGTAACCGCCACTGCCACCGGAACCACTGCGTCCACGGTAACCGCCACCGGATCCTGATCCGCTGCTACCACTTCCGCTGAAGCGTTTTTTACGGTCTTCCCTGAACGAACCGTGACGCCTGTCGGCTGATGGTTTGGTATCGGAAACTTCGAGGGCGACTTTGCGACCCCTGTATTCCTTGTTTTCAAAGGCAGCTAGAATTATGTCTTTAAATTCCGAGTCAGCTTCAAAGAAAGAGAAATTTCTCTGGAGTTCAATGTCACCGATCTGAATGTCGGAGAAACCTGTATAGTCGTTTATCAGACCCATAAGGCTTCCGGGCTTAAGATTGTCGGTCTTTCCGAGGTTGATGAAGAATCTTGTAAAATCAACATCATCTCTTGAGGTTTTACCGGTGGTCTTTCCTTCTTTAGGAACCGCGAGCTCAGGGGTGTTTTTATAATAGTCGAGGAAGCGATTGAACTCAACCGAAACGAACTTCATGATAAGTTCTTCCCTGTCGAGCCATTCAAGCTTTCTGTAGATCTCTGGAAGGAACGATTCGATCTGGGTGTAATCAACTTCAACCTTTTCCATTCTGTCGATCAGATGGAAAAGCTGTTTCTCGCAGATCTCTTTTCCTGAAGGAATTTCACCATAAGTGAATTTCTTGTTGATCTGTTTCTCAATCTTGTTGATGAGGTGTTTTTCCTTGCTGTTCGAGATAACGATCGAAGTGCCTTTTCTTCCGGCGCGGCCGGTTCTGCCACTTCTGTGGGTGTAAAGCTCGATCTCTTCAGGGAGGCTATAATTGATGATGTGTGTCAGGTTGTCAACGTCAAGACCCCTTGCTGCCACGTCAGTGGCTACGAGGATCTGAAGGTGTTTAATTCTGAATTTGCCCATTACCTGATCACGCTGTGCCTGACTGAGATCGCCGTGCAGCGCGTCGGCATTATATCCGTCTCTCATCAGAAGATCAGCCACTTCCTGGGTCTCCTTGCGTGTTCTGCAGAATACAATGCCGTAAATTTCAGGATGAAGATCAACGATCCTTTTAAGGGCGAGGTATCTGTCTTTCGCGTATACCATGTAGCAAACGTGTTCAACGTTTTCGGCACCTGAGTTTTTCTTCCCGATGGTTATTTCAACCGGGTTTTCCATATAATTTTTAACGATACCGGTTATCTCGGAAGGCATGGTGGCCGAGAAAAGAAGCATGTTCCTGTCTTCGGGTATCTCGGAAAGAATGGCAACCAGGTCATCCCTGAAACCCATGTTAAGCATTTCGTCGGCTTCGTCAAGAACCACGGTCTCAACTTCGGAGATGTTGATCTCACGCCTGTTGATAAGATCGAGAAGTCTGCCAGGAGTCGCGGAAATGATCTGGGCGCCGCTCTTAACAATCTTTATCTGGCGTTCCATGCTCGCGCCGCCGAACACTGCCGCTGTTTTAATGCCCTCTTTATACTTTGAATAGCTTGCGAGATCGTCAGCGATCTGAAGGCAGAGCTCTCTTGTAGGACTAAGAATTATTGCTTGAACTTTTTTCTTGTTAACGTCAAGATTCTGTATTACCGGTATTCCAAATGCCGCGGTCTTGCCGGTACCTGTTTGCGCGAGTGCTATTATATCCCTGCCGCTGTTCTCCAGCAGAAGTGGTATCACCTTTTCCTGTACCGGGGTCGGTTCTTCAAATCCCATCTCGGTGATAGCTTTAATAATATTCTCGTCTATTCCAATTTCTTTGAACATGTTTTCCTTTTGGCACCGGTCTGCGCCGCGCGCCTGTCTCTTGTTTGTGTTATCTTTAATGTTTGCAGAATACTATTTCACGACATACATATACCGGTATGGTCATGCATCAAGGTGATATATTTTCTGTAATTTAAGGATTTGATTTTTCAGGGGTGATCCGGTGATCAATAAAAGGTGAGATTTAAACACCAATTGCCGCTCTTACAGGCCAGTTTCCGGAAAGATCAATTTTCCATCTTTAAATTTACGAATATTTTACACTATAAAAAAATTTGGGCGGAGCCCAATTTTAAGTGGTCAGAGGTCAGTGGTCAGTGGTTAGGACCCGTAACGAGTAGTGAGTGGCGAGTAGCGAGAAACTGGTAGTCAGTAGTGAGTGGCGAGAAATTGGTAGTAAGTAGTATGCGCGCCGAAGGCGGATTTCATACATCATATAGCCGAAGGCGGATCATACTTCATACATTGTGTCTTCTGCCTAAAAACTTCACAGTTCATAGTTCACAGTTCACACTTCCCTTTTGGGTGTTATAACCAGCACCGGGCAATCAGAGTGCCTGATAACCTTTTCAGCAACACTTCCAAGGAGGGTGTGGAGCAGTCCGGTTTTCCCCTGCGTGGCGATAACAATCAGATCAATATCGTTCTCTGTGGCATATTTCACTATTTCAGCGTGACTTACGCCAAATTTGATCGCTTTTTTGAAATCAGCCTCTCCGAATTTTTGCGACATTTCCGCGATACATTTGTCAAGCTCTTCTTCTGCCTGACTTGCCATTTCTGTCTCGATCTTCTCCTGTGTGAGGTCAAAGGTCCTGATAGCCAGAATTGGCTTAAAGTCTTCGATCACGTGAAGAACGTGAACAGTCGCGTTGTATTTCCGGGCTCTTTCAACCGCGTATTCAGCAGCAGACATTGAGTATTTGCTGAAATCTGTAGGGAATAAAATATTTTTGACCTCTGCCAGGTTTGCCATTGTATCCTCTGTTAAAGTCCACAAAAAAGTGATTTAAGCTTTTCACACTTGTCGTTGGTGACTATAGCCCTCACGTTGTCACCCGTCTTGTTTATCAGAATGCCCATATCGTCTTGATCCTGCATGTAGCACGAGCCTGACATTACCTGAGACATTATTTTGTCGTCAAGATCAAGTTTTTTGTCGTTTGTCAGATATTTTTTGTCCACCTCGAAGATGTAGATCAATTTTCCCTTGGTGTCTTTCAGAACAACATGACCGAATTTCTTCCCGTTATCTGTGGAGACAACAGCGCCTACATATTCCCATCCCTGTGGACAGATCATGTGCATATCGTAGTCGAGCCCCTTTGAGGTGAAAAACGATTTTAGCGTGTTGGTGTCGCTCGAAGCGATCTGAGGCGCAAGTTTCGAGTCAAGAATCGCCCGGAAATTCTTCATTGCCATTTTATCGAACGACAACAAGGATGACTTAACCACGGGGAGGTTGGTAATGTTGCCGCTGTCGGTATATTTGAATATAAACAGGGTGATGAACACCACCGCGATAGCGGCAGCATAGGCGTACGGGCGAAGAGTGAACACTTTGGATTCACCATTGCTTCTGGAAGCAAGTTGACCCTTCTTTATATCAGCCAGTATCCTGTTTTTCAGCACGGCGGGACATCGTGAGTGGCTGCACTTCCTTGTTACCGTGGATTTAACCATTGCCTGGATCTCGAACTCGATCATCAGATCGGGATCAGATGCTCTAAGACCCTCAAGCTCAGCACGTAAACGGGAGTCTTTTATTTCATTATCTACTAATGCAGCAATAAGTTCGGCGTATTCTTGTCTGTTCTTATCGTGTATCATAATCTCTAATTCTTAACATAACCTTTGGAACCTGCATAATCATAAAGCTTGGCATAGAGCATTTTTCTGGCTCTGTGCAGTCTTGATCTGACCGTTCCAACGGGACAATCTATAAAATCGGCGATCTCTTCATAAGTATATCCTTCAATATCTGCAAGGATAACCACGGTTCTAAAATCTTCCGGAAGTGATGAAATAGCAGAGGCCACCTGGTCATCGAGCAAATTATCGAATATTTCCTTCTCGAGGTGAGCATCTTCAGTGGAGGAGGGTTTCACATTTTCGTAGAAGTTCTCAACCTCTTCGTAATCAAACTTTTCGGGTTCTTTGGTCTTTTTACGATAGGTATTTATGTAGGTGTTCTTCATTATTCTGAACAACCATGCCTTACAGTTGGTTCCTTTCTCGAACTTGTCGAAAAACCGGAACGCGCGCATGTAGGTGTCCTGAACGAGATCACTCGCCTCGTCAGAGTCACCCGTCATTCTCAGGGCAAAATTAAACAGTGCATCCATATGGGGAACGGCTTCCCGTTCAAAGTCGGCGTACAGGTCGCCGTCGTAGTTCTTACTCATTCTATCTTTTAAAAAGTATATAATCTCGTTCTTTAATATGAAGATTTAATCTGTAAAACACAAAAAATAAAGGTCATTTTTATTTGAACGGTTGTTCAGGCGGTATGCGGGGGAGTTTTTTTACCTTAAATGAAGCGCGTTGGCGGGGAAAGAGTGTTTTGATATCAAATTTATATAAAATCCATTTATTACGGCACATGCCACTTTACCCTCTTTGAGAAAGAGAATATTTGCCGGTTGCCCGGCTGCAACAGGGCGCGATGAGTGCTTGGTGCCCCGCTCACTGACAATGTTCAGAGGGAGCGAGGTGAACCTTCGGTGGCTTCCCTCCCCCGTGACTTTGATATTGGTGTAACCTTCCGATACGTAACGGTAAAAGTTTTCCCTGTCTATCAACCGGAACAATTCAAGCTCTGAAAGTAGCCTGTTCCCCCCGGGGTAAAGTTTGTCATCCGGTGAAAGGGTGCGTCCGGGCAACACTTCGTAACCGTTCACTGAAAATTCATGGTAACCTGCCCTCCCCCTAAGGTCACCCACAGCCTTGATCAACCCTTCAAACCATGTTTCCCTGCCGGGATAAGACATCTTTTCAATCAGATTTATCCCGATGTTCCGTTTATTCCCTTCGAGGGTTCCACCCGTAAGAAGTGTATCGTAAAGAAGTTTGCGGTTTTCGGGCAAGGTATCATACTTTTCGGTGCTCTGTTTTTTGTAGTCTCCACGGGCTATCGAATTAAGCCCGGCAACGAAAAGGAGGAAATTTAGCTCTCTCTGAAAACTCCGGTTGTAGTCAGACATCCAGCCACCACTTTCGATCAGAATAGTGGCTGCCCCCATTGCCTGAAAGGTATCACCAAACGCCCGTGGCTCAAATTCATCACTGTAACGCCCGGTATGGCCGGGGATCACCTCCTCAAGCACCTCAACAAGCCCTGAGATGAGTTTCATCGCTTTTAACCGGTTAGGAGTGATGGTTCTTCTTTCGTCAGGAGGTGGCGCGAGGAAGGAAATCGCCGCCGGTCGTCCGGTTTCCCCCACGGCGTGTGACCTCCCTTGGTCGTGCAGGTTAAAGGCGAAGTGGGGCTTTATTTTTTTGAAGGTACTCATTAGCAGGCGCGACTCTGGTGATGACAGATCAAGGGCATCCCTGTTCAGATCAGTCTTTCTAGCATTCTCCCGTGTAAACCGTTCCGCGCCATCGGGATTCACAAGGGGCATTATCCAAAGGGTTACGCCATCCAGAATGGTGTCACGCAGGTTTTTGAATTCGCGCGGGTTCCTCAGAAAATTGAGCAGATCGAGCAGGGCCGAGTTTGCAGTGGGCTCGTCGCCGTGCATCTGTGCCCACATGAAAACGCGCCGGCTTCCCTTCCCTGTTTTTATTAATTTTATCTCCCTCCCTTCAATAGAACTACCGGCATTTGAAATCTCAAACAGCGGTTCATCCTCATGCTTCTTGATACATGAAATAAAATCCGCGTGGTTATAATATCGCTCACGCGGGAGACGCTCAATGAACGACCCGTGATTATCAAAAAGTGCATTAAGTGCCGGTTCCATCTCCATGCGCCGGGGTACTGTCAGAACATCGTCCCCAGTGTTATTGTAAGGTAGATTCCGGTGAGATTTTCCCTCAGTACACCCTGCATTCCTTCAACCCCTCCGTCGAAAAGGTGGGCATAATAGTATCTTATGTTAAGACCCAGAAGGCTTTTAGTGTTTATCCCGAAGTTCGCGCCCACACCCGCGTAACCACCCATGGCAACTTTTGCCTGAGCCGAACCAAAAGCGCTGAAGAATTCAGTTTCGAACGGAGTGGTAACTATAAAATCGGGTCCCACTCCTATGGTAAGGTAAGGTCTCAAATTTTCGGTGAGACTCTCTTTGAACAGCCTGTACTGAAGCCCTGTGTATAACGGGAGTTGAAACACCCTGTTTTTCTTGCCGACAACTATCACGCGACCCCAATAGTCGATGTACTCGAACTCACGGTCGTCTTTTACTTCACTGAATGAAAGATCGACAAACCAGGTCAGATCATCAGAGAGGTCTTTTCTGTAAAAACCGCCGAGTCCGAATCCGCCTTCACCTATCATAAGATCGAGGCCCAATGTGTTTGGAGGAAACTTCTTCGGTGGTTCAGGAGGCGCTATATCCCCCAGCTTCTGGGCGAAGATGCACGATGAATAAAGAAGAAAAACTAATACGATCTTTTTCATTTTTTTCTTATTTTTATGTTGGGCTTAAAATTAAAATTCCGGATTTAAGTTAATGATATTTCCTGATTGCAGTCAAGGTTATCCGTCGTGCTCCCCATTTTTCTCTCCTCCTTTATCAGGGGTGGATCGATCATCGCTCTCAGGTATTCACGTTTTATTAACATCTGTTTTCTCAAAAGGGTTTAGAACATGATCCTGACTCCACTTCAAAACTTCAAAGATTTCGACCTCGACCGCAGGCTCGCGGAGCTTGTAACATCACCCCCGGATAACGGGTTGCTCGTTGTCTTCCCGACGAACAGAAGAATGCGCGAGTTTAAAAAGGTTCTCGCGGTCTCATACCCCGGTACAAAAATTTCAACGGCTACAATTCGCTCACTCGCGTTAAAAATAGCAAGGCAGCTTGATCCAGGCTTCAGGATCGTACCCGATGAGATTCTCGAAATATTTGTGCTCAACGTTATCGATGAGCTTAAAAAAACCGAAGTGGTGCCTCCACTGACGCGCGGAACCGTTAAACTAATCAAGAACACGATCTCGGAGTTCAAAGAGAATGGTACCAACCTCCAGAACCTGCTGGCTGAAATTGCCCGTCTGAACCCGGTAAGCACTGAAAAAGCAGCATTTCTTACCCGGGTTTGGGCTAAACTCGATGAAAAACTCCGGGCAGCGGGAATGAAGGAGATCGGGGATGTCTACCTCCACATACAGGCAAGAAAAACCGGACTTCCCGGGGCTTTCAACTCCGCTTTTCCCGGTATTTCCGAAATTTTCATGCAAAACTTTATCGAACTCACCCAACCCGAAGTGGAAATTATTGAGGGAATTGCCACGGCAGTTAAAAACAGGATATATCTCGACTTCGACTACAATACCGGCAATCACAACCTTTTTGAAAAGATCGAGAATATCCACACCCGTCTGACTACCGCGGGATTCAAAAGTTTCTCCTCAAAAACCGAAGACCTTGCTCCTGATATTCAGAAACATATCAAAGAAAATCTTTTCAAGCCGTTTAAGCATCAGCCCCTGAAAGCTGACAACATCTTCGAGATCGAAGGAAATGACCTCTACGATGAGGTGACTATTGTCGCCAAAGAGATAAAATCACTTCTCCTTAATGAGAAGGCTTTGAACGCCAATGAGGTCTGTGTACTCTTCCACAGGATAACGGGGTTCACTCCCTGGATACGGGCAATTTTCGACTCTTACGGGATTCCCGTGAACATAACCGACCGTTATAAAACGGGTGATTTTGCCTCCGTTTCAGGGCTGATCGATCTGCTCACTGTTCACAAGTCACGATTCGGGCACGATGATATAGTGCGAGTGCTCTCAAACCGGCTTTTCAGCTCCACTTATGGCGATCCCGTACACTTCAAACGCGCGTGTTCATACATAAAAGTCGGTAGCGGTTACCACAAACTGACACGGCTTTTGCAGGAAGCCTTGAATTCCCTACCCGCCTCTATGAATGAGAATGGTGATGAGGAGGAACCCGGTGATTCTGACATCAGAACATCGCTGATATCGGCACTTGTAACGGTTCAAAAGTTACACGATGATCTTGCGCCTCTCGGTGAACCGCAGGAACCGGGCATATTTTTCAATAACCTGCGGGATCTGATCGCCAAAACGGGATACCTGCCCCACTTCCTCGATGGAAAAGATGGTGGTGCCCTCTACAATATCAGGGCACTTTCCTCTTTTATTCGATCAGCAACACGCCTCTTCGACGTGTTGCAGGATTATGACAACCGGATCCGCGACTTCGATGAGTATTTCAATATTCTTGTAGATCTCTCGCAGGAGACGCGATTTAACCTGGTTGAACAACCTGAAACCGGGGTTATGATAACCACACCCGATGAGATCCGGGGATTGAAGTTCAAACACCTCTTCATCTGCGCGCTGAACGAGGGTGACTTCCCCACCCGCTACAAACCTGAAATTTTTAAATATGACGGCGCTGCTGAACAGATAAAACGCCATTCAGCCGGTGAAAGGCTGCTATTCTATCAGGCCCTTTCCTCATGGAAAGCTGAAAAGAACTGTCGCCTCTACCTCACCAACAGCAGATTAACCTCCAATAAAGAGAATGTCGAATCTTTCTTTAAAAGGGAAATGAAGGCTCTTTTCACCATCACCAACATTGAACCCGAGAAGTTTGAAGATCTTGTATTCAACGATCGCGAAATTTGGGGAAAGGGCACCTGGAAAGACCTGGCCGGCGCGCGGGAAAAAGAAGAGGTCATGAGGCGGATCAATGAGAATCACGCCCAGTCGAACCTGCTTGAAGATGAAAAAGAGAATCCTTTTGCCGGATGTATCGACTTTGATCCTTATGATGAAACCGGTCCCGGACTCCCCGTGATCAGCAAAGTGAACCGGCCCTTCTCACCCACCGCGCTTGAAAGTTACGGCTCTTGCCCCTACAAGTTTTTTGTTAAACACATTCTTAAGGTGGAGCCCGCGGAAGACCACAGCGAGGAACTTGACGCGAGAGAGTTTGGAACCCTGCTCCATGAAATTCTGCGGAATTTTCACACCAGGCTCAATGAACAAAACAAAACCCTGCGGGATTGCTCCGATGACCAACTTAGAGACTACCTGAAAGAGATGATCGAGATCGCGGGTGCGAATTCGAGGGTTGAACTTAAAGAACTGCTCGACACCGAATCTTTCATCATGGCTGAAAAAATACTCGGAATTGCGGGCGATCAGACAATGTCGATCCTCTGGCAGTACCTCCTGCGTGCACGGAGTAATGCTACCGGACTTGAACCTGCCCTGTTCGAGAACCACTTCAGTGATCTTAAACTTACCGGACTTAACAGTGAAAAAATCACTGCCCCATATCAGATCTCACTGCATGGCACGATCGACAGGATTGATATCGACCCCGTGAACAAACTTTACAAAGTGATCGACTATAAATCAGGCAAGAGTATCTATCCTGATGATGAGGTCATAAAAGGCAGCAAACTTCAGATACCCGTCTATTTGATGGCAACGGTGAAAGGGTGTGTTTCCAAACTTCCGGAAGATCATTCCTATCTTTTCCCGCAAATTTTCTCGCTGAAGTATGACGAAGGGGCATTCGGACCGAAAAACATACAAATACCTTCCTCCAATAGCAAAATTGACTCTCCTGAACTTGCAAAATCACAATGGGACAAGGTACTCGCGCTGACAGAGGAGAACATTAAAAAGTTTGTACTCGGGATTTTCGAAGGAAAGTTTCCCCTGACGGGTGACCCCGCCAGGGATAAAAAAGTGTGCGTTTACTGTGAATACAAGGGACTCTGCCGGGTTAAGGAGCACATCCTTTCAGAAGTTTCTCAAAGCCCTTCAGAACCGGCATCTCAAGCTGACCCCATGGCTTTACAGTCTTAAGAAGGTCGTTCGCTTTCTCAATTTTATCTTGAGAGAGATGTTTACCTTCCTTTATGGCGCCTATAAACTCCGGTATCATGCCCGTAATGGCTGCCAAGGTTTCCGCGTGAGGTTTTATTTCGAAGAGTACCGGATTTCTTGAGATCACGCCTTCAAGTTCCTGAAGTCCTGACTTCCAGTAACCGGTTTGATTGAGCAATTCTGTGGCGGCCTTCCTGTCTTTGGATCCAAGGAAAAGGTCAACCGTCTCATTAAAGTTTCTTGCCATTTTCGCGTCGGCACGGCACGCATCAACCATACGCGTGTAAGGTGAAAACTGCGTATATTTTACACCGTGACGATGGCGCTCGTACCCCTTCAGTGGTTCAAGTATATCGGCGAGCATTTTCAATGGTTTGATATCCTCTCCACCGGTCAATCTTCTGAGGAGCATTAGGTGGTTCTTTTCGTGTAACAGCCCCACTTCCTCAAGCTGGAGGCTGATCCGGTCGATCCTTCTATACATGTCTTTAACATCATTCACGGTGTTTGGCGACCAGAAACGCTCTGCTATCGCGGCAGTCCGGGGCCAGATCCTTGAGTCAACAGTCTCAGGAGTCACCATTTCCGCCCACATTGTTGCTTCACCACCGAGGATATTCGCCATCTGATCAACGGGGAGAACCGTATCAGGAGCAACGGGATGATTGGTGTAATGAAACTCCGTCGATTGGTTCAGATCGATGTAATACCCGTTTGAGAGGATAACTTGAAATCCATCTTTGGAGGCCTGTAAAAGGGCTTTTTTACCCCTCCATGAGTGAATAACTATCTCTTTTGGCATATCGGGCTGGAGAATCTCGTCCCAACCGACCATCTTCTTGTGGTTCTTCTGAAGAATTTTCAGTACCCGTTTGTTAAAATATGCCTGAAGTTCATGCTCATTATTAATATTGTGATCCTTCATGAACTTTTGAATATCAGGATTATTCTTCCAGTGATCGGGCTTGACTTCATCACCACCGATGTGGAAGTATTCATCGGGGAAGAGGCCTGCCATCTCGGTAAAAAACTTGTCGAGGAATTGGTAGGTCGACTCTTTTGTCGGATCCATTACGGGCCCAAAAACTCCCCAATTCCTTTCGATCTTGTACGGTCCGGGTTGGCTCGCAAGCTCAGGATGTCCCACAAACCACGCTGTGGTGTGCCCGGGCACGTCGAACTCAGGATACACCCTTATTCCCCTGTCTCCGGCATATTTTATGATCTCCTTTATCTGCTCTTGGGTGAAATAATTGCCATCGGAACCCATTTCATGAAGCTTGGGGAAGACCTTGCTCTCGATCCTGAAGCCCTGATCTTCAGAAAGGTGGAAGTGCAGCACGTTCATTTTCATGGCTGCCATACCGTCGATATTCCTCAGCACCACGTCCATGGGCATCCAGTGCCGGCAGGGATCGATCATAAGTCCGCGCCATTTGTAGAAGGGCTTGTCATCAATTTTTACCAATGGAAGAAAGTAACCTTCCCCGTCTTTCTCGATAAGCTGGAGAAGTGTCTCCAGACCTCTCATGGCTCCAAAATCGGTCACGGCATTCAACCGGACACCTGAACCGGTCACTTCAAGTGTATAGCTTTCATCCTCACCAACTTTTAACGCGCCTTCCCTTTTAAAGGATATTCGCATTTGAGGCGCTTTCAGGGTGTCTGAATTTGAAACATTATCCTGTAGTATGAACAGCCCTGTTCTGCCTGAAAGACGGCGAAGAACGCGGGTGGCGTAGGCATTTAGCCTGGTTGAAGTGGTGCCGTCAACCTTGAAAATGAAACCTGTGGTCAACCTGAAATTCCCACTGCCGAACTCCACTTTGGCGGGTACGGGCATGAGGTTATGAACCCGGGTACTCTGTGCCATGATCTCTCCTCCTGATATCATGAGTATTGCCGCAAAAAATGCCAATAAATTATGAATGATGCACTTTCCTTTCATCTTTTCTCTCCTTCTGTCTCCAGATTTTTAAACCAAATTTTATAGAGCAGATAGCTTAAAACCACAAGAATCGCCACCGCGTAAGCCAGCATTTCACTCTCCCGCAGTACAACGAGCATTGCCGTGGCGAAAAGGAGCAACTGCCATGGCACCGCGATCAGAGCAGAGATAATATCCCTCCGGTTCTCTTTCCTGATTGATTCCCTCTTCTCCTCAGGAATTGCTGCAGTGACAGGTCCCCAAAATCCGAAAGGTCTCGTGCGTAAAAAGAATTTCTCAAGCGTTTCACGCTCAGTCGGTGCTGTAAGAAGTGTGACCACCACCGTACCGGCAAATGACATCAGACTAACAGCGAGAAACGAAACATACTCAGGTACATCGGGGAAGAGCAATCCCTGCACTATCGCGGTGGCCATCCCCATAAAAATACCCGCGGTAAAACCATAACCGTTCAGCCTCCACCAGTACCACCTGATAATAAGAGGGACGATCAGTCCGGCTCCCATCGACATGGTTAGCCAGCCCCAGATCTGATTAATGCTCGTAATAAATAGAGTAAGTATCAATCCACCGGCAACAACGAGCACCGATGCAAGCCGGCTCTGGTTCACCAACGTTTTTTCAGAGGCGTTTTTGTTAATAAAACTTCCGTAAATATCATTCACCCAATAAGACGCTCCGGCATTTACGATGGAGACGAAGGTTGACATTGCCGCCGACATCAAACCTGCGATGATCAAACCCTTGAATCCAACCGGTATGAGTTTATCTATCACTGTCGGCAGGGCGAGTTCGGGATCCTGAACAATATTTCCGGTACTGTTTCCGTAAACTATTGCCATTATCGCCACAGCTACTGTGAAGGGCCATCTGCAAGTCAGCAGAACAGTCCAGAAAAGTGAAAGTAACCCCGCGTCACGGTCACTTCGGGCAGCGTAATATCTCTGGATCATGTAGCCCCCTGTACCGCCACTTCCTTCAATCACCGTCTTGGCAAGGTAGAAGAGAATGGAAACACCGAACAGATTGTAGATGGCATACTTGGATTCCGAGGGGAAATTCAACTCCCACTGCGGGATCAGATTTGTCCATGCATCTTTAGTCACGGTTCGCGATATGAACCCGCCATCGATCGCGGGGGTGGAGATGACAAATGTATCGGGCAGAAAATATTGTGTCATCGATATGTAAATAACCACAAATATTGAGATCAGAATTAAAACCCCCTGTACAACATCGGTCCAGACGACACCATACAAACCACTCGCGGCCGTATAAACCAACGAAATGGCAACCATGATCACGGAGGCCACAAAATCGGGCTTCATCCCGAAAATTTCCGGCAGGTCGAGGAACTCACCGATGAACTTGCCGGAGCCTATGGCAAAATACCCGGTGATGGCTATCGTGCTCATTAACACGGCGACAGCGCAAACCAGCCTCGCGAGTTTTCCTTGACGGCTGTCACCAAATCTGAATACCATCCACTCGGCAAGCGTCATAACGTGCGCCCTCCGGTTCCACTTACCCATGAATACCATCATGAATGCCATGATCAGCACAATTCCGCCCCTGATCTCGATAAAATATCCCTGCGCGCCCAGGGCATAGATCAGGGCGACATTGATCATGGTTCCGCTTACATCGATGTTTGACGCCATACCCGAAGCTCCAAGTGCCCACCACTTCAGACTCCGGTCACCAAGGAAAAAAGAATCAATACTTTTTGACGCCCTTCTCTCAAACCACATCCCGATGATAAGTATGCCGAGAAGATAGGCCGCAACGATAATGTAGTCAATTATTGCCATGAGGTCCTGTTAATCTGTTATTTTATCAACTTTTATCTCACCCCTAAGGGCATTGGTAAGCACAATCTCATCAGCAGATAAAACCTGCTCTCTGTTTATTACCGACTCAACCACCCTGTACTTTTGCATGAACAACTTCCTGCCGATCCCTTCAAGCAGCCCGCAGTCCGGGTGAGGGGTAAGCCAATCATTACCTTTACGGATAAAAATATTCGTTATTCCACCCTCTGTAACCTCATCTCTTTCATTCATATATATCAGGTCGAAGAGCCCGCGCTCATTTACGATCGTCCTTTCAGAATCGTAAATATCCCTGATTGTGGTCTTATTATAAAGGGAATTGTCGTCAGAGTTGGTCCGGGTAGCCGAGAACGCCACGGCAATCTCTTCCGGAAGCGGTTTTAACTCTTCAATCACCCGCTCAACGTCTCCATACTTCCCGATCAATAATTTCAGGCGGTACGTCTTCCCCTTTTCTGTTTCGTAAATCGCTTTCAGAAGTTCACCTGTAAAGCGGTTTTTATCGAAATGAAAAAGGAGTTCCTTGGCGCTTCTTTCTATTCTTTCGACATGATGCTCAAAAAGTGGGATCTTGCCATTATCAAGAAGCATCGTTTCGAATATTCTGAAATATCTTACCGGCTTGGTGAAGAATTCCCCCTTTAACATGCATTCCTCATATTCAGATTCGGGGTCGGAATCCCATACAATTCCCGCCCCAAGACCCACGGTACCTTCACGGCGTTTTTTGTGAAGCACGAGGGTTCTGATAGCAACATTAAACCTCATTTTCTGCTGATTGATGAAGCCGATGGTACCGGTATAGAGTCCCCTTTCCCTTTTCTCCCTCTCGCGAATAATATTCATCGAACTGATCTTGGGCGCGCCGGTTATGGATCCACAGGGATACATGGCTTTGAACAGGTCAAACGTGGTTATACCGGGCTTAAGTGCCCCTCTGACCAACGAAACCATCTGCTCAACAGACTCATATTTTTCCGTCCGGAACAAACTCACGCGTGTGAGCGGGATATTGCATATTTTGTGTAAATCATTTCTGAGCAGATCCGCGATCATCAGATTTTCCGCCCTCTGCTTTTCGATTCCGGGCAGAGGAGAATTTCTGATTCCCCTCTCGGCTTTTAAAAGCCTGCGCTTGATCGTGCCTTTCATCGGTCTGACAGACAGCAATCCGAAAGACAGACTGAAAAACAATTCCGGGGAAAATGAAAGAATTGCCCGCTCGCCTGTATTTATAAATGCCGAATAAAGAGTGGTCTGGTTGAAAAGAACGGATGCAAATATCTTGGCGGGTGATTGGGTATAGCGGAATTTCCCGAGCAAAGTATGGTTTATCTGGTAAGTGTCGCCTGCCTTTATCCGGTTTTTTATCTCGAAGATATTCGCGATGAACGCGTCTTTACTCTGATCCAGTGCAAGCGGCGAGATCATCGCCTCACCCACCGGTTCATGTCCCGGCTTCAGTCCGCTAAGTTCAATTTGAACAGGCTCTTTCTTGAAGATCATGGCGAGTCCAAGATTCTTACCCTTCAGTTCATCGCGGAAACGGGAAAATTTTTCAGAAAAAAGGTACCCTGCTTCGTATTCAAGCATCATCACCACTCGAAAACCTGAGCTTTGGGCATCCTCAACTTTTTCGAAAAACTCATTCAGGTTGAAAACGTTCAGGGTGAATTTTTCTACAGCGTTCAGGAAAAGTAGTGAAGGTTTCTCCGTGAGTTGCGGCGGATTCAGGAAAAACGCGCTGTCGGGGGTTTTTTCGACTGTCTCAAGGATTTCAAGAAGGGAGGTGTAGTCCTTGTTGGTTACTCGACGGGTCATTATACCCCGGATTTTCTGGCATACTTCTCAAGCTCTTTCCCTGAAAGCCGGAATATTGTCCACTCATCCATGGGAACCGCGCCGAGCGATTTGTAGAAATCGATGGCCGGAGTGTTCCAGTCGAGCACTGCCCACTCAAACCTTCCACATCCTTCAGAATTTGCCTTCCCGGCGAGAAATATCAGTATCTCTTTGCCGATACCTTTCCCCCTGTACTCAGGCAGTACAAACAGATCTTCAAGATACATCCCTTTCTTGCCGAGAAAAGAGGAGAAATTGTAGAAATAGATGGCATAAGCAACCGGTTCACCGGCGAGGTACCCGATATATGCCTCCACGTTCGCCCGGGGGCCAAAGAATGAAACTTTCAAGGTTTCGATGGTCGCAGTTACTTCATGCGACAGTTTCTCATACTCTGCTATATGCTTTATAAACCAAAGCAGAAGAGGCAGGTCTGCCTCTTCCACTTTTTTAAGCTCAATATTCTTTAATTCAATCGTCTCTGCCAATCAGTGTCCTCCACCACCCTGTACACTTCCACTTGAGGTACCGGGCTTGCTCTCTTTTACGAGCAACCAAAGCACGGCAGAAATCGCGAGAGAGACACCACTGATGATGAAGATCAATGTTTTGTCGGGATACGATTCAACTATTCCGCCAACGAGTACAGAGACCAGCAATTGGGGCAGAACCACGGACAAATTGAAGATACCCATGAAAAGTCCCATCTTCTCCTTCTTTACATTCTCTGACATGACCGCGAACGGCAAACTTACGATCGACCCCCAACCGAGTCCACAAACCGCCATTACAACATAGAGCGACACCGCGTCTCTTACCACGAAAGCGATTGCAAAATAGCCAAGACTCATCAAAGCGAGAGCCGCGATGTGAGTTTTAACGCGTCCTATTTTCTTGGCAATATTTGCCAGGACCAGCGCCGGTACTATAAAACCAACGGTATTAAGTACCGCGAATGAGATCGAGATGTTGTCGCCGATCAGTTTGTTCGCTTCATCAGAAATCTTTGCCGAAATCTCATGGTTGTAGAACACCTGTTTAATAAAACCGAAAATGTAGACGAACATGGTCTGAACACCGATCCATGAAAATGCGTGCGCAACATATATTTTCATCAGCTCGGCGGTGTTGGTGTCATGTGTTATTTCTTCAGCATCATCAGACGTGTGGCTCAATTGGCGTGGTTCTGTGATGAAGAACATCGGCAACACCGAAAAGATCAACACGAAGAAAACACCAAAATAAATGAGCACATAGTTATCGAGCAAAACACTGATAAGGTATGCTACAACTCCGAAAAATCCTGAGATAGTCTGCATCCAGGTGTAACCCTTGGTTCTGGCTTCTCCTTCGGGTGTCACGTCCGCAATTATCGAACGCGTGGGGTTAAAACTTATGTTGATCGCCAGATCAAGAGAAAGTGCCACACCGGTGGCAACGATGAGGATCTCCCCGATTCCAAGGAAACTGCTTACCGCGTCAATGTTCGGTAACGCGAGCAGCATGATAGCGGCGGTTACACCTCCTATAAGGACGAATGGCCGGCGACGACCGCCCCAAAACCAGACATTATCGCTGATCATACCGACAAGCACCTGACCGATGATACCGGCCGCGGGTCCGGCCGCCCAGACAAATCCTATTTCTTCAAGGTTGAGGTGGTACTTGGTGTTCATTAACCAGCTTAACGCGGCGATCTGGATCGACAACGCGAAACCCATTGCTGTAGCCGGCAAAGGAAGGATAGTGTAGAAAAGATTGCTCAGTTTCTTTTGCATCTGAAGCATTTTTTATCTCCGGATTAAATATTATTTTCGATAGATAACTTATTTACATCAAACGGGAAAATTAAGAAATTTAGAGCTAATAACCGATTGAAATTTACCCAAACACCCCCTAACCCGCGTACAAGTTCCGGTAATTTTGCAACACACTGAATTTTGGTTTGATATCATGGTACTAATTCGTATCTTTCGCCCGAAGAAATGCTGTTTGCGGCGTTACAATTCTTTAATCAATTTTTAATCGGAGATATCATGAGATATTTAAAATCTCTTACACTTCTTTCTCTCATCCTCATCAATTTTGTCGGCTTTGCACAAGGTGAATGGAAGTGGGTGCAGCCCGTTCCAACGGGTGAAAGATTGCTCGAATTGACAGCGGTTGATCAGAATACCGGCATCGGACTTTTCACTGCGTCTGTGATGAAAACCACGGATGCCGGCAAAACCTGGATCTCGTTACTCAATACCGGTGCATCCACCAATCTGGCCTCCTTCGCGCTGAACGCCAACGAGATCTGGTGTTCCGGAAGTTCCAACGTTCTATATTCAACTGTTGATGGCGGTAAAACTTGGAAAAACCAAACCATCAAAACGGTTAACACCATCAGAAAGATTCAGTTCTTCGACTCAAAAAACGGGATTCTCCTCGGTTTCAGGGTGTCCGGTGAGGGTGTGGATATGGCGGTTCATTACGACCTTCTGAAAACCAAGGATGGCGGAAAGAAATGGGAAACAGTGAAGAAGGACCTCCCTTTCAGCCCGGATAATTTGATCGCCACTGATGCCAATACCTTGTGGAGTGCCGAAGGCACATTATATAATGGCACGGGTTTTTGGAAGTCAACCGATGGCGGAAAGAAATGGGATCCGGTGATGGAGTTTCAGGGTACCTCTGTTGTTCAGTTTTCATTCAAAGGCAATCACGGTTTTGTGATCGCCAAACACCCCATCGTGGGTGGCAAACTTACTGAAACTTTCATTTCGGCCACCACGTTTGACGGCGGTAAAAATTGGGATTTCAACTACAACGCATTTGGGTATCTTGCCGAAAAGAACGGCAGCGTTGAGGCAGTTAGTTTCTTCGACGAAATGAATGGCTGGATGTCCACTTTTATGATCGATAATGACCGCTCCGCCGGTGAACTCCGCGCCACATATGACGGGGGTAAATCCTGGACCACTATTTCTAAAAGCGAAAGCGATTTCTATGGTTTTATTGGATTTTTTGACAAAAACACAGGAATCCTTGCCCGCAGCCCGATGACGATGTCCCCCGTTTTGCAACGTACAACTGACGGCGGCAAGACCCTCACACAGGTGACATCCGGGATGAATTTGAACTTTTATAATTTCTACTTCATAGACGAACAGACAGGTTTCGCGAGTAACGATCAGGGTCCGGTTAAGACAAAAGACGGAGGCGCGACCTGGTACAGGGTTAAAACTCCGGAAAAACTTTCTTTGAATTACTACAAGTTTTTCGATTCAAAGAATGGTGTGGCCGGTGGTGCTTTTGAGGATCAGTATGGCCCCGGATACGGAAACGGCGTTATTTTCACCACTTCGGATGCAGGAGAAACATGGAACCTCGTGGCTGATAACAACAGCCCGGCGCTGACTAACGTAACCTTCATCACTCCGCTCGTGGCATACGGCCTGAAGGGTGATATTGAATCGAAGGGGATTGTGAAATCGGTCGACGGCGGAAAAACCTGGACTGAACTTGTTACCGGAAAAGACGAGTCTGAAAACGTTCTCGCTGCCTTTTTTGTTGACGAGAATACCGGTTGGGTTTCGGGTCAGAAGTTTGTCGGCGATATCGAAAAACCCCAGTTGGACTCACATTTTATCCGCTTCACTTCCGATGGCGGGAAAACCTGGACTGAACAACTCAGAAAACAGGGCTACGCTCAAGAACAGAAAATATTTTTCGCGGACAAAAAGAACGGCTGCATCTCGCTTTCTGAAAGTTTCACTAACGTCCCCTTCATTTACACCACAAACGATGGCGGGAAAACCTGGACCGCTTCAAAGTTCAAAGATGAAGTGTATATTGTAAATTCCTTACACTTCACCGATAAGAACAACGGATATCTCTATTTTACTCTTCCATGCCCCGATTGCGGATCATTTATCTATAACACGACGGATGGCGGGAAAACCTGGAACAAGAAATGGGAGCTCAGCGCTTTTGGGCAGCACATGTTCTTCCTCAACTCGAAAACGTTTTGGGCCGGTGGCAGTTCGAGTCTGATGAAATACTCAGGAAAATGATCTTTTTTAGAAGGGGCGGCTGATCTGACCGCCCCTTCTTTTCTCCACATCCGCTCACCTGTGAAAATCCACAAAAAATCAATCAAACATTCGTAAATTTAAAGATGCGATTTTTACCGGAAAGTTAATCAAATGAGACCAAAACTTAACTTCTGGCAGATCTGGAACATGAGCTTCGGTTTCCTCGGAATTCAGTTCGGATTTGCCCTTCAGAATGCCAATACCAGCAGGATATTTCAAACTCTCGGCGCGGAGATCGACAAGATACCGATTCTCTGGATCGCCGCTCCCGTCACAGGGCTGATAGTTCAACCGATTGTCGGGCACCTGAGCGACCGTACCTGGGGCAAACTCGGGAGACGCAGGCCTTACTTCCTCACCGGGGCGATACTTGCCTCGATCGCGTTAATAATTATGCCTAATTCTCCGGCCCTATGGGTGGCCGCTGGAATGCTCTGGATAATGGATGCATCCATAAATATCAGTATGGAGCCTTTCCGCGCGCTCGTTGCCGATCTTCTCCCCTCAGAGCAAAGAACAACAGGGTTTGCCGTCCAAAGCTTTTTTATCGGAATTGGCGCCGTCGTGGCATCACTTCTACCTTACATGCTGACCAATTGGCTCGGAATAAGCAACACCGCTCCAAAAGGGGAAATACCTCCATCTGTGATCTACTCATTCTATTTGGGCGCGATTGCTTTCTTTGGGGCTGTTGCCTGGACGGTATTCCGTACAAAGGAGTACCCTCCCGAAAATATGGAGGTCTTTCTCGCCCACAAAAAAGAAAAAGCCGGATTCCTCCAAGGTACAAAAGATATTTTTGACGCTTTTGTTAGAATGCCGAAGACCATGATCCAACTCGCTTTCGTCCAGTTCTTCAGTTGGTTCGCGCTTTTCTGCATGTGGATATATACCACTCCGGCAGTTACCAAGCACATTTATCAAACCACTGATACAGCCTCAAAGGCGTATAATGAGGGTGCTGACTGGGTTGGAGTTCTTTTCTCAGTTTACAACGGTGTCTCGGCTTTCGCCGCGTTCCTTCTGCCGGTGCTCGCCGCAAAATTCTCACGGAAGGCAGCACATTCTTTCTCCCTCACAATGGGAGGTGTGGCTTTCATCTCATTTTTATTCATCCCGTCACCTCAAATGTTACTGGTACCGATGGTTCTGATCGGACTTGCCTGGGCATCCATTCTTTCAATGCCGTATGCCATCCTTTCCGGCGCGCTCCCGCAAGAGCGAATGGGAGTTTACATGGGGATATTTAATTTCTTCATCGTGATCCCGCAGATCGTGGCTGCTACGGTGATAGGCTTTATTGTGAAGAACGTTTTTGGAGACGATCCGATCTACGCCCTGGTAATTGGTGGCATTTCAATGATAGTTGCCGCGACTCTCACAATGTTTGTGACCGACGAAAATTAGGTTTAAAAGGACAACAGGAGGAGCTGCTGCAAAGCTCCTCCTGTGGTTTGGAGGGTAATAGATCTGAATTTTGAGAGTTGATCGATGTTTTGCGAAATCTTATAAACTCTTGGTGAAACTTAACTCATCCCGCCGGCACTATCTTTCTTGTTTCCACGAGCGAAACTTACTATACTTTGCAGGTATTAAAGTGTGATGAACGGCAAGTTCAGGATTAGCGGTAAAAGGGATTTTGCTATATTGCAGTGGTAATTTTTAATTTCCCCCGGAGAATTCACCCCGTAACCGGGATCAGGATTCAGGAACTTTATCCTCCTGCCAATGTATAACCTTATGAGTTTATTTAATTGTTGTCAACTTAATCAAAGGTCAAATAATGAGAAAAGTCCTCTTTTATTCTTTATTACATTTCTTTTTGGATCTGCATTCGCCCAGCAGGATTTCCTCGGTAAATCGAAATCCGAGATACTTGCCAACGCGACCGACATCGAGTTCAAATCTCTGACCACCGACGACGGAGTGCCTTTTCTCTTCGCGGAAGTTGCTGAGTTTGGCAAGATTTTCCTCTTTTTCAACGATGCCGATATCTGCAATATTAACGCCCTTTACCCTGCAAATGACCAGATCAAAGATGCAGTGATGGAGATGCTTTCGCAGTCAGCGGAGAAGACCGGGGATAATTCATGGAAAATGACTTCTGAGGATGGAGTGGTCGAACTGATCTCTTACGAGACTGATTCCGACGGCGAGATGTACTTCCTGATCATTCTGGGCCAATAGAAAAAACGGATCTTTTGAAGCTGTCACCGGCAACGGTGGCAGCTTTTTTTATGTCCGTTCCGTCAGAAGTGATGCTATGGCGGTTCTATCGGATAGTGTTCTGGTCATTTCGATGACCCCGTCACCACCGAATTTGGAGACGATCTCTGCCAACAGATTGAGATGAAGCTCCGGTTTATCTTTCGGGGAAATAAGAAGAATTGTAACGTGAACCGGGTCACCGGTTTCATCATTGTATCTATACCCCTCTTTATTGACTGAAACAGCCAACCACGGACGTTTGACATCGAGTTTGGCATGGGGCAGTGCCAAACCCGGAAGAAGAACCGGCGCGAACGCTGCCTCCCTCTTAAGCACTTCATCAAAGGTCTTGCCACTATTCAGCGATGCAGCGCTTGAAACACTGTTCACTAACTCCCTGATCACATCGTTTTTCTCCGCGCTGCGCGTAAATAGAATCAGCTTGGGATCAAGGATCTCGGAAAGATTCTCGTAATTTTTCCGTTTTGAAAGGAAATAACCCATCATTGGCGCGCTAACTAATGATGTAACAAGAGCCATTACTACAAGCGCGACAAACACTTCCTCGTTGATGATGCCTGCTTGCAACGCGAGAATGCCAAGAATGATTTCCATGGCTCCACGGGAGTTCATCCCAAACCCCACCGTCATCGCTTCAACATTGCTCATTCCGCCAAGTTTGGCTCCGAGTCCACTTCCTGTAACTTTACCGGCGATAGCCAGAACAAGTACAATTGAAACAAGCAATGGGTTGAAGCTCGCTACAAAGTCCACCCGCAATCCGATGGAGATAAAGAAGAGTGGCGCGAAAATATTAGTGACGAACTGGTGGATTATTTCCCGCGTTTCTTCTTTAAGATGACTGTTATCACCAACCACAACACCCACCATAAAGGCACCGAATATCGCGTGAACCCCGGCAGCTTCAGTGATGGCCGCGGCTGTAATTCCGGCTATGAATATAAAACTGAGGATGCTCCCCGGATGAGAATAATTGTTTTGTATACGGGGGATCAAGCGGTCGAAGACCGGCTTGCCGGCGATGAACAGCACTCCAAGGAACAGGAAAATCCCGCCGATCTGCTTGAGGTAACCTGAACTTTCACCACTGCTGATCATTCCAATGATGATTGAGAAAAAGATCCAGCCGAAAAGATCATTCACAATTGCCGAAGCGATAATTATGACTCCTAACTCCGATTTAAGGAGATTCATATCCATTAATGTTCTGGCTATTACAGGGAGGGCGGAGATCGAAAGAGCTGTTCCCATGAACAAGGCGAAGATCAGGTTGTCACCATCGTGGGCACCAAAAGCCTGGGAATAAAAATAAAACGGAATAAACCCGAGGACGAAAGGTATGATCATTCCGAGTGTGCTGGTTAGAACTGCCGTTTTCCCCTGTTTCGCGATAAGCGCGAGGTTTACCTCAAGACCGGAAACTATCAGAAGCATTATTACGGCAAGTTGCACGATACCGTTCAGAACCAGGGCGACATTTCCCGACTGTGGGAAGAGCGTGCCCTGAAGCTCCGGCATAAGATTACCGAAAACGGTCGGCCCCAGGAGAATTCCCGCCACAATCTCCCCTATGATCGCGGGCTGCTTCAGTTTGCTGAAAACCTCGCCCAGAAACCTGGCGAAGAACAGCATGATGCTGATCGCGACGAGAAATGTGACTATCTCACTGTGACTCATTTATACAGAAGGGTATTGGTTGGAATTCTCTCGAAAAGAAATTCGAGATCGTGCGCGAATATACGGTCGATAAAACTTAATTTCCTTTCTCCCATTGTTATCACGAGAAGATCAGCGCCTGTTTCACTGGCATAGTTCAGGCACTCCCACCCTTCAATGCCGTATAAAACATCGTTATGGAATTCATCTTCATGAAGCCCGAGTTCGAGTCCGAAAAACTTAATCTTCTGTTTCTCGAGACTTATCAGTTCCTTCCTCATACTGTCAGTCTCATTTGTGGATCCGGAATCGAACACCACGCTCGGTAAACCGGGAATGTTAATCTCTTTTATGAACGTAAACTTTTCAGGGTGATCATGCCGCGCGATCTCGATCGCCACACGGGAAGCATCTTCCCCTTTGGTATCATAACAAACTGAAACCACAATATTGTTGAACCCAAACCTCTCTGCTTCGGGCTTGGTGAAGATCAGTAGCGGACAGTGACAGTTCCTCATGATGTTCCTCGCCACGGAGCCCATGAGGTTCTTCAATCCCTTCTCTTTCTCCAGAGCGCCGATGATGAGGAGATCAAGTTCGAGCTCCTTCGCTTTTTTGATGATCGCTTTGGCGGGCTCACCATCGAGCCACACCACTTCCACCTCCCTGGCGAAAACATTTTCTTCGATCAGGTGCTGCAGACGCTGCCTCGTGATATCATCCTGCTCTCCAACATGAAGAAGATACAGTTTGAACCCAAAGAGTGCCTGAAGTCGAGCTGTTTCACTAAGCAGCATTTTTCCGTTTGGAGAGAATGTAACAGCCAACCCGGCTTTTCTGAAAGATGAGTACATTTTTATTATCCGTTATTGAGCTCTCTAAATTAAGAAATTGGAGCGATTCTGGGAAATGAATTGTGGCCGGATTTTCGAACTGTCGCCGGGTCCGCCCGGGAAATTATTGTATTACGTTGGGGGTTGGAAAGGTCAGGAAGGGAATTTGTCGTCGTACAATTTGCGGAAGGCCTGCACATCCTCCCAGGTATCGCGCTTCCACCCCGGATTGCGCAGAAGAGCGGCCGGATGGAATGTCACCATCATTTTGGCGCCGTAAATTTCGAACACTTTTTTTCTGAAGCTGCCGAGGGTGCCTTTTTTCTCCAACATCGCCTGCACCGCCGTGCTGCCAAGACATAAGATGAATGACGGCTTTATCAGTTCGATCTGCCTGACAAGGAATGGACGGCATTCGGCTATTTCGGAATCCAACGGGGTGCGGTTTGCCGGCGGCCTGCACTTCACTATGTTGGCTATGTAAACTTCTTCACGGCTGAATTTTATCGCCTTCAGTATATCGGTAAGCAACTGACCCGCGCGCCCGACAAATGGTCTTCCCTGAAGATCCTCATCCGCTCCGGGGCCCTCGCCGATCACCATCACCTTAGCGTTGGGGTTCCCTTCACCAAAAACAAAATTCTTTCTTCCGGGGCCCAACTGGCACTTCAAACAATTGCAAATATTTGCTCTAAGTTCTTCCAGAGTGGATGAGCCCGCGACCACACCGGGGGTTGGATACTGCACTCCGGAGGGTTTTGAAGGTGCTGCCGCTTTCACTGGAGGTGCCTGTGGGGTAAATATCTTCTCTTGAACGGGATGACCCCTGTCTTCAAACTTTGGGATGTGAAGTTCAGCATAAAGTTCATCACCGAACTGCTCTTGCTGCAGCCGGAGCGATTTAATGATCTCTTCTTTCAGGTTCATTTTACACCGGCAAGAGTATCGAGGATGATGTGCGCTATCTCTTTTTTACTGCGAAGCGAGTGCTTCACGGCAGATCCGTTTTTACTGATAAGCGTGATTGAATTTGTATCGTGCTCAAAGCCGCTGCCGGGATCGCGAAGCGAGTTAAGCACTATCGCGTCGAGCCCTTTACGCTCCATCTTCGAGAGGGCGTTTTCAAGTTCGTTATCAGTCTCAAGCGCGAAGCCTATTACGTATCCGGCCTTCTTCTTAACAGTAAGGAGAATATCCCGGGTATTCACCAATTCGATCGATGAAAGTCCTTTCGCTTCCTTCTTGATCTTGGTTTCGGATACTTTCACGGGGGTAAAATCGGCAACCGCGGCTGACATGATGAGCGCGGTGTCAGAGTCAATATTTTCTTCAACGGCTGCTAACATATCCGCGGCACCGCGTGCTTTTACGAGCTTTATCTCGGGGTAAACATACTCTGACGAAGGCCCCGAGATCAATGTGACCCCGGCACCTCTTAAATATGCCGCTTTGGCTATCTCATATCCCATTTTACCCGAGGAACGGTTACCAATATACCTTACGGGGTCGATGTCTTCATAAGTTGGTCCGGCGGTTACAGTGATCTTTCTTCCATGAAGGTCGGTGCCTCTACCGGAAAGTACAGCAAATACCGAGTCAACGATCTTGGTGATCTCAGGGAAACGCCCCATCCCTGTAAGTCCGCTCGCCAGTTCACCATGCTCCGCCTCAAGAACATAAACACCCCTCGCGCGAAGTGAGGCAATGTTATCCCGGGTGATCTCATACGCGTACATGTCATGATCGGCAGCAGGGCAGATTATCATCGGAGATCTTCTGGCGGTTATGAGCGTGGTAAGGGCATTATCGGCGAATCCGTGCGCTATTTTGGCAAGGGTATTAACAGAGCAGGGTGCTATAAGCATCAGGTCTGCCCAGATTCCGTACTCGATGTGCCAAGGGTCAACCGCGACATTTCCGGAGAGATCATCAGGAAATATCTGCTGAATAACCCGGTTTTTCGAGAGTGTGGAGAGTGTAAGAGGGGATACAAAAGCCTGCGCCGAAGGAGTGAGCACCACTCTGACTTCGGCGCCTGATTTTATAAGTTCGCGGACTAAATTACATGCCTTGTAGGCTGCTATGCACCCGGTAACTCCAAGAATGATCTTCTTCCCTTCGAGAAGCCGGGACGCTGCCATTTAGTTTAGTCTTTCTTTCTGTATTCCGCGTGGATCTTCCCTTCGAGAAGCTGATTGAGGGCCTGGATGTGTGGCTTGTCCCTCTTCTCGAACTCAAGTGAGATCTTCAACTGATCGGGATTATCGAGATCCTCGCCGTCTTCTGAATTATTCTCAGGAAGTGACGAGAGGGCTTGCTTGAACTCAATTCTCTGGGCATCGTTCATGATTCGTGAGCGCTTTGCTGCTATCACTATGGCTTCATAAACATTTGCCGCGTTTTTATCGATCTCTCTGAGATCAACAGGTGTTATTCCCATTATTGGTTTCCTCCAATGGTTTTGGGTTGTTCTAATAACTCTAAAACTTCTGCCACGCATTTATCGAGCTCGTTGTTCACCACACGGTGATCGAACTTGTCGCTGAACGAAAACTCAAGTTCAGCCCTTGATATGCGCCTTTTTAACTCCTCGGGACCTTCAGTGTTTCTCCCGGTGAGTCTTGCCACCAGCTCATCAAAACTGGGAGGCATTAAAAATATCAGTATCGCTTCCGGAAACTGCGCTTTAACACTAAGCGCCCCTTTCACATCTATCTCAAGGATAACGTCTTCACCTTTTGAAACGGTGTCAACAAGTTCACTTTTCAATGTGCCGTAAAGGTTGCCGAAAACTTCTTCCCACTCAACAAATTCACCCGCG
Organism: uncultured Ignavibacteriaceae bacterium; assembly: GCA_964625575.1. GTDB lineage: Bacteria > Bacteroidota > Ignavibacteria > Ignavibacteriales > Ignavibacteriaceae > UTCHB3. The sequence goes on from CAZVBQ010000020.1 coordinate 46,973, forward strand.
TCAATTTTCTTTTGGAACTCTTCGCGGGAGATGAAGTAGTAGTCTTTTCCGTTCTCCTCAATTCCCCTGGGTTTCCTTGTGGCTGCCGAGATCGAAAAACGGATCCCGGGACGCAGCTCCTTGATCCTTTTTATAATGGTGGTTTTTCCCGTTCCACTCGGCGCCGAGATAACGTAAATTCCACCTTTTACAACACCGTTACTCAATGTTCTGAACCTGTTCCCTGATTCTCTCGATCTCATCACGGATCAGCACTGAACGATGGATCGCTGTGGTTGAAAGTGCTTTTGAAGCGAGGGTATTGGCTTCGCGGTGCATCTCCTGACAGATAAAGTTAAGTTTCTTTCCCGCTTCATTTTCCTTCTGGAGGGCATCCATAAAGAAATTAAGATGGCTCCTGAGTCTGACACACTCTTCGGTGATGTCTGCTTTATCGGCGAGCATGGCGATCTCATACTCTATCCGCTCGGGATTAATATTGTTATTGCCGATGATCTCGATAACACGGGTTTTAAGCTCATTGAAATAATTCGCCACCTCACCCCTGTATTCTTGCTCAACCTCTGAGAGGTAGCCTCCGATGAGCCTGATCCTCTCACCAAGGTCGGCGGCGAGAGCTGAACCTTCTGCCTCACGCATGACATTCAACTGTGTAACGGCCTCAACCACCACCTTTTTAAGGTGCTCTATGTGATCCCCATCCATTTCTTCAAGTTCAGGGGTGAAAATATCCCTGAAGTTGATGATATGATCAAGCTTGATTTCGCCATCAATTCCGTAATTAGCGCGGATCTTTGCGAAAACGCCGAGCAATTCTTTCAATTTGGTTTCATTAAGGAAGAATGTTTCATTCTCATTCTCCTCCGGCCGAATTGAAAGGGTTATATATATTTTCCCCCTGCGTATGAGATTCTTAAGGGCTTCCCTTATCTCATACTCCTTGTTCTGCAACATGGAGGGGAGTTTAATGGTGATCTCGAGGTAGCGGCTGTTAAGGCTCTTTACCTCCGCTTCAAAGGCGTAACCTTTGTAAGTGGAAAGTGCCTTGCCGAAGCCTGTCATGCTGAGTATCATAAAATCCGGAATTTAAAATCGTAAATATACGGAATTACGGCAAGTTAATCAATTGGATTGGCCGGTTAAAAGGCCTCGCCTATTCCGAAGTGGAACTGCATAAGATCAAAAAATCTTCTGTCCGGGATGGGTGTCCTGTCATAAGGATCATAAATCTTGAACCCGAAATCAAGTCTGAACGCGGCAATTTGCGTGTAAAATCTGAATCCAAACCCTGCCGCAACCGAGATCTCACTAATTTTTACATGCGACACTTCCTTCCATGAATTCCCCCAATCAAGGAATACAGCCGTGCCAAGATATCCTCCAATTTTCTTCCTGACTTCAAAAGAACCTTCCATCATTACACGTCCGCCGGGAATGTTGCTTTCGTTGCTGTTAAGGTCACTCGACCGCTGCTCGGGGAAGGCTCTGGCACCCCAGCCACGCACTGAGTTGGAACCTCCGACGAAAAACTCTTTGATATACGGGATATCTTCTTTATTACCCGACAACGTGGCTATATACCCGCCCGATATTTTCGTGGCAAACACCAGATCATTCACCTCGTTCAACGGGAAATAAAAACTTGCCGTTGCCTGCGATTTTAAAAATAGTAACGATCTATAGTCCCCGGTGAATAATTTGGAGAAAAGGTAAGGGAAGAGGTTTCCCTCTTCCAAATAGAAACTGTAGTTGGAACCATCAGAAGGGAAAATCACATCGTCAACATGAGAAGAAAGGAAGAGACCTCCCAGCCCCGCCGACATCAGATCGACCCAGGGATTTCCAAATTTTGTGCTTATCAGTGTTTGCCGGTTGTACTCTATCGCGTAGAACAGGTTCATGCCGTTGATAAAAGTAAATTTTGGAAGCTCGAACTCAAAGTTTACCTTCCCCTTGTAATTCGAAACCTGAAGATATTGCACTTTTGAAATCAAAGTAGAAAGTTCCAGACTGCCAAAGATCGGCTGGCCCAGGAAATATGGCTCCTCTATTCTGGCTTTAAACTCCGTTGTGCCTGTTGTAATTGTGTCCGAAAGTGAGATTAGTGAGAATATCCGGTCAAAATTGAGAGCCAGCACATCCTGATAGTATATCTGAGCGCGGGAAGTAAATCTGCGAGCGCCCCCAAGGAAGTTCTTTCTGTTGTACTCGAGGCCCACACCGAAGTTGAACGCGTTCTGTATGTTGTTCATCACGAGTTCAGGGTTGAGATCGTTCATTCGTGTAATGTTGCCATCAATCTTTACCGGAACCATGGTGTCTTTTATCTCTTCTATCGCCGGGAACAACCTGACGTAACTGAAAAGTCCGGTACGGTACAACCTTATCTGTGCCTGGGTGATCCGGTTTACATCAAATATTTCCTTGTTTTTTATACCCGTGATCTCACGGATCATGGCCGGTTCGACCTGCTCCTTCCCCTCTCCTCCAAGCAACACATCCACCGAATCGATGTAATACTTCCCGCCAAGATTGAAGTAAATATCAACGTACGCCCTGTCGATAAGTGTATCTTTCACCACTATGGTGCTGTCGTACTTCGATAGCATGTAACCCTGAGATTTAAGGTAGTTAAGCACGCCATTTATCGACTGAAGCACCCCCTCCTGCGAGTAACGCTGCCCCTCCCTAATGGTAACCCGCTCATTGATCTGCCAATATTCTGACCGTGGATATGAATCGAGTCCGTGGAGTTTGATCTTTCCGAAGATCGCCTGGGGGCCCTCGTTCACAATGAACGTAAGATCAGCGGTTAACTCCGCGGAGTCAAGTGAATAGTAGTCTTCAATCTGCGCCTTGAAAAACCCGTTGGTGTAATAGAACCTTGTCAGGTTGTCTATGTCTTCAGGAATCAGGGTAAGATCGAGAAATGCCGCCGGGGCTCCAAGTGAGGAGAACGAATGGATAAACTGGAAAATTTTGTTCGGCGATTCCTTCGAACGTATGATCGATGCCAAAACTTGCCCGGGGATAGAACTGTTACCCTCAAATTTGATATTCTTCAACTCAAACCGAAGGTCGTCTTGCGCCACCAATCGTAAATTTAGAAGAATAATTAATAAGAGGAAAAATAGTCCGAACTTCAATTAGGTCTCCGGGAGGGAATTTGTTTTGTGTGCAGAGAGCCGTTCCGGCAGGGGTATGCACCACCGGAACGGTTCCTTTTGTTCAACCCAGCCGGGTTAAACTTCCATTATCTCTTTTTCTTTGTGCGCGAGGATCTGATCGATCTCTACGATATGATCGTTGGTCACTTTCTGAACCTTTGACTCTGCATCTTTCAGAAGGTCTTCGGAGAGTTTGTCGTCTTTTTGTTTTTTCTTGAGATGTTCATTGGCATCACGACGGATGTTCCTGATCGCAACCTTTGCGTCTTCGCCAAATTTCTTTACAAGTTTAACGAACTCTCTTCTTCTCTCTTCCGTGAGCGGCGGGATCGGCACCTTAATGGTTGTACCGTCATTTACCGGGTTTAAGCCAAGATCCGCCTGAAGTATGGCCTTATCTATCGCGGATATGGTGCTTCTGTCCCAAGGAGCGACTGTAAGAGTATGCGCGTCAAGCACACTTACATTTGCCATTTGTTTCAATGGCGTGGGGGTTCCGTAATAATCCACCTTTATTCCATCAAGGATGACAGTGGTAGCCTTGCCGGTACGGATCTTCGAAAGCTCATTTCTGAAAGCTTCGATAGACTTGTTCATCTTCTGTCCGGCATCTTTAATTATGTGTTCCATTTCAAGCCCGTAAAAATTACTGATTTTTGAACCGTAAATTTAGTTTTAACCTGTATGATTTACAAATGTTCCGATGTTTTCTCCCATAACAACCTTTAGGAGGTTTCCGGGGACATTCATGTTAAACACCTTAAGCGGAAGATCATTCTCCTGACACAGGCTTATCGCGGTCAGATCCATAACTCTAAGGTTCTTGTTAAGCACGTCGAGATAGCTGATCCCCTCAAACTGCTTTGCGTCAGGATTTTTCTCGGGATCCGAGTCATAAACGCCATCAACCCGGGTACCTTTTATTATCACATCAGCCCCGATCTCAACGGCACGAAGTGCAGCCGCTGTATCTGTGCTGAAATAGGGGTGACCTGTCCCGGCAGAGAATATCACCACTCTCCCCTTTTCAAGGTGACGTATCGCCCTCCTTCTGATATAAGGTTCGGCAACTTCATCCATCTTGATCGCCGACATCAGTCGTGAGAACACTCCCGATTTTTCTATCGCGTTCTGAAGTGCCAGCGAGTTGATCGTGGTAGCAAGCATCCCCATAAGGTCGCCGGTTACCCTGTCGATCCCCTGCCCCTCGGCTGCAAGCCCCCGGAAAATGTTTCCACCACCAATTACAATACCGACCTGCACGCCAACGTTGTGAACAGTTTTTATCTCTTCGGCAAAAAAGTCGAGCATGTCAGGATCGATCCCGAAGCCCTTTTTACCCATTAGAGATTCACCGCTAAGTTTTAATAATATTCTGCGAAATTTTGCTGAAGACATCTCTGCCTCTCCTCTCTGATATAAAAAAAGGTCTTAAGAAACTTAAGACCTTTTACAAATTATCACACAATGCCTACTTGGAACCTTCACCAAGGTTGAATCTTTTAAAGGATGCAACTGACATCTTTATGCCATTGGCTTTGTTAACTTCTTCAAGCCACGCGCCGACAGTTTTCTTGTCTTCACGGAAGAATGACTGCTCGAGAAGGGCAACTTCTTCGAAGTACTTTCCGAGTTTGTTCTTGGCAATGAAATCAAGTTTATCTTCCGGCTTGCCTTCTTTTCTGAACTGCTCTTTATATATCTCAAGCTCCTTCTCGATGAACTCGGCAGGAACTTCTTCTCTCGAAACAGCCACAGGGCTCATAGCCGCGATCTGCTTGGCAACATCTTTCAATGCTGAAGCCACCGCGTCAACTTTACCGGCTTCCAGATTTTTGAAGGCAACGAGCGAACCAAGTCTGTCACCATAGTGGATGTAAAAATCCACTACGCCATCAGTTGATTCAAGGCAGGCAACTCTTCCGACCTGAAGTTTTTCACCAATTTTTGCCGTCATTTCATTCAGCATGGTGGTGATCTCAGGGGTTGATTCAACAAAAGCTGCTGCATCATTTGCCTTCTTTGCGAAAGCAAGCTCAGTAACTTTTTTGGAGAACGCAACAAAATCGTCTGACTTCGCTACGAAGTCGGTTTCACAATTAACTTCAACTAATACACCGTATTTCTTGTCATCAGAAACCATTGCCGAAACGATTCCCTCGTTCGCGGCCCTGTCGGCTCTTTTGGCTGCAAGGGCGGCACCTTTTTTCCTGAGAAAATCGATAGCGGCTTCCATATCGCCGTTCGACTCAGTAAGGGCCTTCTTGCAATCAAGGATACCGGCACCGGTTCTGTTCCTTAATTCATTAACTTGGGCAGCTGTAATGCTCATTATTTGTCTGATCCTTATTTAGTCTTTTGTTTCCTGATCGGTCTTGTCCTGCTCTTTTCTGGTTCTTTCACCTTCAGCAGCAGCTTCAGCTTTTTTCTCTTTCGATTTCACTGAACCTTCTTTAACGGCTTCAACCATGGTCTTGATAACAAGTTCAATGGTTTTAACAGCATCGTCATTGGCAGGAATCACATAATCTATCAGATCTGGATCGCAGTTCGTATCAACCATGGCGAACACAGGGATGTTCAGCCTTTTGGCTTCTTTTACAGCGATCGACTCTTTCTTTACGTCAACGACAAACACGGCTCCGGGGAGCTTGTTCATCGACTCAACGCCTTCCAGTATTTTTCTTAACTTGTCTTTCTCACGGGTAAGATAGAGACGCTCTTTCTTTGTGATCTTTTCGAAAGTACCGTCTGTCTCCTGCCGTTCGATCTGTTGGAGTCTCTTGACACTTCTTCTGATTGTTGAAAAGTTTGTAAGCATGCCTCCGAGCCACCTTTCAGTAACCCAGTTCATCCCGCAGTTCTTTGCTTCTGTTTCGATGATGTTTTTGGCTTGCTTTTTGGTACCTATGAACAAAACCTTGTCGCCTACGGCAACCACTTCACTTAAAGCAACCGCTGCTTCAGTTACCATCTTTTTGGTTTTGTTAAGGTCGATAATATGAATACCGTTCTTCTCCATGAAGATGTATGGTTTCATCTTCGGGTTCCAACGGCGGGTTAAATGACCGAAATGCGCACCCGCTTCGATCAATTGTGTTAATTCGACATCGTACATCTAAACTCCTGTTGTACTTTTTCCCTCTTCCACTTTACCTTAAGCCGCGAGGCACAGGCGGTAAATCAGAGAGAATGTAGATTTGTGAAAAAAATTATCTCTTCGAGAACTGGAATCTTTTACGGGCTTTGGGTCTGCCGTATTTCTTGCGTTCAACCATTCTCGGGTCTCTTCTCAAGTAGCCTTCCTGTTTCAACGGCGATTTGTATTCTTCGTTCTCAGCGGTAAGTGCTCTTGAAATGGCGAGGCGAACGGCTTCTGCCTGTCCGGCAGGGCCACCACCCTGAACATTCGCGAAAACATCGTAACGACCCTGGAGCTCGAGTTTCTCGAACGGGGCTACAACGTCATCCTGTTGCGTCTTCTGAGCAAAGTAGACCTTCAATTCCTTTCCGTTGACGGTCACATTGCCCTGTCCCGGGCGTAAAGCCACCCTGGCAACTGCGGTTTTTCTTCTTCCAACAAATAAAGTGTCTGACATTAATTCTCCATTATATGCTTAGTGCTTCAGGTTTCTGGGCAGCATGCGGGTGCTCAGCGCCTCTGTAAACCTTCAAATGATGAAAGATCTTCTTGCCAAGCCTTGTTTTAGGAAGCATTCCTCTTACGGCATGCTCAATAACAAACTCAGGTTTAACCTTGATCATATCATTATACATTTTGGTTTTAAGTCCACCCGGGTAACCACTGTGATGTTTGTAAACCTTCAACTCGGCACGCTTGCCGGTGACGATCACTTTATCAGCATTGATCACTACGACAAAATCACCGGTATCAGCATTTGGGCTGTACTCCGGTTTTCTTTTTCCCCGTATGATACTCGCTACTTCGGTGGCCAATCTGCCTAACACTTTGCCCGAAGCATCCACGACATACCACTTCTTTTCGACGTCAGTGGTGCTGTACCATGGGGTCATTTTCTCTTGTTTCAAAGCTAATCCTCCAACTACAAGTTAAGTTTTTTGAAAGACTACAAATATAATATTTTTAAGCGAGAAAAACAATTTTAAAGGGGGGAGTTGTGCGGAATGAGGGCTTGTTGTAAGAGATAAGTATATTAAAATGAAGATTCCAGCTGAGCTGATTTAACCCTATTGTGGATAAAGATATATCTAAACCTTATTCACCTAACCTAACCTTGCCTTTACGAAAGCTACCCGAAGGTACACCTTCACATGTTTATCCTGCTCTATAAACTTCTTTCATCCATTCGATGGTGTTTGCAATACCTTCTTCAAGACCCACCGTGATCTTGTGATCAAGATCTTTTTGAGCTTTAGTGGAATCAACTCTTTTTTGTTTCGTAGTCATTATTTCAGAATCATCATAAGTGACCAACTTGTCACTCTTGCCGAGATAACCGAGCACCATGTTTGACACCGTTTCGATATCGTGGAAATCGATGCCGCCGATGTTATACACCTCACCCGGCTTGAAATTACCGGAAATGTTGGCGAGTGATCTAACTACATCGGAGATGTAAATGCTTGTACGCGAGTGATTTTTGTAAACAACGTAGGGGAGATCGTGCAATGCCCTGTAGGCAAAGAGACAAATAACTGAACGATAAGGACTGTAGTGCTCGCCGGGTCCGTATGAATTAAAAAGTCTTACCCTCACGCTTTCTGTTCCGGTCATGGAGGCTGAATTCAGCACCTGTTGTTCATTAACCCATTTCGTCAGGGCATAATCATTCATCTGCTTTACTTCGTAGCTGTCCATTACACTTTCCAGCATTACGTCGTTGTAATCACCATAAACCTCCGAAGTGCTGAAATAGATGGCCTTAAAGCCTTCTTTTTCCTGCATTTTCAGGATGTTTTTTGTGCCAATGGCATTTGTCTTCCATAAAGTCTCATAATAGTCTTCACCATTCCACCTGCCGAATTCGGCAGCCAAGTGATAGACCACATCAAACTTGCGGGGGGTATTGAAGTGTCCCCTCTCCCACCCTCCACCGGTCCACAATTTTTCAAGCTGGCGAAATTCGCTAACATCGATTCTTGCATAATTGGAACGGTAATGGTGGGGATCAATGTCTATCACAAAGACATCATGTCCGTTTTTCTCAAGTTCGTGAACCAAGGCACTTCCAACAGCACCCAGTCCACCGGTAACAAGTATTCGCATTAAGTTTCCGAAAGACCTTTGTAGCAAAGGCTCGATTCAAAATTAATCAGTAAGCTTACGGTAATTTAAAAGATCCCAACAAAAGAGACGAGGATCCCGTCTTCCTTTTCATCTTAAAATCCCTAACAAAGATATGAAATTTTTCAATATCAAATACTGATTTTTATATAATCGCGTGTAAAATTTTAGTAAAATTTTAACATTCGCCGGTTGGGCAGGGAAATATATAATTTATAACAAAATACTGTTAAAAATAATTCACTTAAGAGGATTTAAAAATACATAAAAAGACGTCGACTCATCAATAAGTTTGGGAGTGTAAGTAGTTTTGTGTAATTGGTAGGAAGGATGTTTCGGGAGGGAATCC
>CAZVBQ010000021.1:0-52881 GCA_964625575.1 uncultured Ignavibacteriaceae bacterium
CTCGCTACTCACTACTCACTACTCGCCACCCACAACGCACAACTCTTAATTCAACTACTCCACCCAATATAATCCGGAGCGTACTCGATCCTGTAGGTACCGTCGGGGTTGGGGAGGATGCCGATGAAATCGAATCTGATCTCTTCATAGAAGACATCCGTTTTGTACATGTATTTTGATGCGTACTTTTTGAGGGCTCTTACCTTGGGATAAGAGATCGCGTGCTGAATATCGGTGAAGTTTTCATCGCTGCGATACTTCACTTCGATGAAAACGAGGGTGGCATTGTCGAGCGCGACAATATCGAGTTCACCGTGGCTCTCCCGCCAGTTCCGGTCGAGAATCTTAAAGCCTTTACCTGTAAGGAATTCGGCTGCAATTTTCTCTCCCAGTTTACCGGTTTCGAGTGTACCCACGGTGAACCCGCAATATTTATTTGTAGAGACCGGGTTTGAAGTTCTTTTTCCCTTTTCTCAGAACGAAGAACCTGCCGTGTATGAGGTCTTCCTTCGAGGGGGTAAAGTCGGGCTCTGTAATTCTTCTGTTGTTGAAGTAGATGCCGCCACCGGTCATATCCTTCCTTGCCTGCCCCTTGCTGGGGTAGAGTCCGGAGAGAACGAGGATGTCAACAAGTTGAGGTATCGCCTCTGAAGAAGAAAGCTCAACATACGGAGTCGTGGCGATCAGCGACTCGAAGGTTGCCTCGTTTATATCGGTAATTTCACCTTCACCGAACAGCGCTTTTGAAGCCGCGACAGCGCCGAGCATCTCTTCCTTGCCGTGGATGAGTGTGGTGACCTCTTCAGCCAGTTTTCTGTGAGCAACCCTCTTTCCGGGATCGGAATTGTGTGCTGCTTCCAGTTCCTCGATCTCTTCCTTCGAGAGGAAGGTATAGAATTTCAGGAATTTCACCACGTCACGGTCATCAACGTTTAACCAGTACTGATAAAGTTCGTATGGTGAGGTTCTCTTTTTATCAAGCCAGATTGTGCCTGCTTCGGTTTTACCGATCTTCTTCCCGTCCGCGGTCGAAATGAGAGGGAAGGTCATGCAGTGAACCTTTTTATTCTTTTTCTTCCAGATCAGGTCCATACCGGCGGTGATGTTGCCCCACTGGTCGCTGCCGCCAATCTGCAATTCGCATTCAAAACGGTCGTTCAGGGTGAAATAATCGAAAGCCTGCATTATCATATAGCTGAACTCTGTGTATGAAATGCCGCTATCGGGGTCTTGCAGCCTTCTTTTTACCGACTCTTTCGTGACCATCACGTTCACGGAGAATTTTTTACCAATGTCACGCAGGTACTCAAAAGCAGAAATTGCGCTGATCCACTCATAGTTGTTAACCATGCGCGCGGGTCTCTCACCGGCGAAATCGAGGTACTGCGAAAGCTGTCCCTTTATCAGCACTGCCCAGTCTTTAACCAGCTCTTCGGGGTTAAGATCGCGTTCAGCCATCTTTCCGGAAGGGTCGCCGAGAAGCGCGGTGGCTCCACCGACCACGGCGATCACATTATGACCTGCCTGCTGAAAACGTCGCAGTCCAAGGATTGGGATAAGGTGCCCGATATGAAGGGAATCGGCGGTAGGGTCAAACCCGCAGTAGAGGGTTATCGGACCCTCTTTAAGCCTTTCTTTTAATTGATCAAGGGGGGTCGACTGATAAATCAGTCCGCGCCATTCAAGTTCATCAACGATATTATTCCACATGGTTTCCTGTACGAAAGATTAATTCAAAAAATATCAAACCGAAATTTACCAAAAAAGAGGGTATTAGAGGAGAAGGAGGGAGAAAAAAGGAAGTGATCGCCCGTTTAACGACGACCACTCCGGATATATTATTTGCTTTTCTGTCTGGCTTCAACCATGGCAAAAGCTGCCATGTTAACCACGTCGTCAACCTCAGAGTTTCTCTGCAATACGTAAACGGGTTTGCTTATTCCGTTGAGTATTGGTCCGACAACGTCAGCACCCCCGATCCTCTGCAACAGCTTGTAGGCTATGTTGCCTGAGTCGAGGTTCGGGAAGATCAGTACGTTTGCCCTGCTCTGCAGTTTCGAGAAGGGGTAAAGTTCATTCAGAATTGAAGGCACAACCGCCGTATCAGCCTGCATTTCGCCATCAACCAGAAGTTCAGGCGCGAGCTGTTTTACAAGCTCGGTTGCCTTTCTCACCTTGATGCTTGAAGCGTAGGGCGCGCTTCCGAAGTTGCTGAAAGAAAGCATCGCGACGCGTGGCTCGATGCCGAAGCGTTTAACCGCGTTGGCTGAAAGAATAGCGATCTCGGCAAGTTCTTCAGCCGTCGGGTCAACATTAACCGTGGTATCAGCGAAGAAGTAAACCTTGCCTTTGATGATCATGATGTACATTCCTGAAACTCTTTTCACGCCGGGCTGCAGGTCGAGAACCTCGAGGGCGGGGCGAATGGTTTCGGGATAGTGGGATGTGAGGCCCGCGATCATGGCATCGGCATCGCCCATTCTTACCATCATCGCTGCAAAGTAGTTTTTATGACGGTGGCGGGTGAGCAGTCTGGCTGCTTCTTCACGCGTAACGCCTTTGCGCTGACGAATTTTGTAGAACTCATCAACATAGAACTCCGACTTTTCCCAATTGGCTGGAGAGACAATTTCGATACCTGTGGAATCGATATTGTGATCTTCCATCATGGGGAGAATTTCCTCCGGGTTGCCTATCAGTACAGGATTGGCAATATCCATTTCCCGGACAAGCTGTGCTGCCCTTTGGATCTTGATATTGTTTCCTTCAGAGAAGACAACTTTCCCGCTTTTCAGGCGCTGGGCGATATGGATCGTGTTTCTGACGATTTCATGCGAAACGCCGAGACGATCGAGCAACTGCTCCTTGTAAGAGTCGAAATTTTCGATTATTTTGCGCGCGACACCGGTTTCGATGGCTGCTTTTGCAACCGCGGGGGCAACCCATGTAAGAACACGTGTATCGAAAGGCTTCGGAACGATATAATCCCTGCCGTAAGTCAGATCCTGACCTTCGTACACGCGTCTTACGCTGTCCGGCACTTCCTCTTTAGCGAGGGCCGCGAGAGCGTAAGAAGCCGCGAGTTTCATATCGTCGTTGATAGCGGTGGCCCGCACATCAAGCGCTCCGCGGAAGATAAAGGGGAAGCCGAGCACGTTATTGATCTGATTGGGATAATCGGATCTTCCCGTTGCCATAATGATATCTTCTCTTACGGAAGTGGCATCTTCATAGGTGATCTCGGGATCGGGATTTGCCATGGCGAACACCACGCAGTTGGGTGCCATGCTTGCAACCATTTCTTTTGAGACTACATTTCCTTTTGAAAGACCGACGAAAACATCGGCGCCTTTCATCGCGTCGGCGAGTGTTCTGGCATCAGTTTCATGGGCGAATTCCTGTTTGAATTCGTTCATTCCTTCTGTTCTGCCTTTGTAGATCACGCCTTTTGAATCGCAGAGGGTGATATTCTCAAGAGTGGCGCCAAGTTTTACGTAAAGTCTTGAGCATGAGATCGCTGAAGCACCTGCTCCGTTTACCACTATTTTTACTTCAGAAAGTTTCTTTCCGGATATCTCCACGGCGTTAAGAAGTGCTGCCCCGCTGATAATGGCGGTTCCGTGCTGATCGTCGTGAAATACCGGAATGTTCATTGTAGCTTTTAGTTTCTCTTCGATATAAAAGCACTCAGGGGCTTTGATATCTTCGAGGTTGATTCCGCCAAAAGTGGGCTCGAGCAGTTGCACTGCTCTGATCACCTCTTCGGGGTCGTGGCTGTTAAGTTCAATGTCAAATACATCGATATCGGCAAATCTTTTGAACAGAACTCCTTTGCCTTCCATAACCGGTTTTCCGGCAACGGCACCGATATCACCCAGCCCGAGAACGGCAGTACCGTTACTTACCACCGCCACGAGGTTTCCCTTGGCAGTATATTCATAGGCGAGCATGGGCTCTTTTTCAATCTCGAGGCACGGTTGGGCTACCCCGGGTGTGTACGCGAGGGAAAGATCCCTCTGAGTAATGCAGGGTTTGGTCGGGATGACTTCTATCTTCCCTTTTCTACCGGTGCTGTGGTAGTCCAAAGCCTCCTGCTTTGTGGTTTTCATTTTGGCTCCTGATTTTATAAAGAACGCGTTCAATTCAGACATGAAACTTAAATAACCTCTCACAAATAACAAAGTGTATTATTATTTTTACGATACTTTTTTGCCTGAGTGCCTGGGGGTGATTTGGTTTTTCCTCAATTCAAAGAGATAAAATTATTATCTTGCCTGATAATTATTTAACTTAACGGAGACCGGATGAAGAGGATATCAGCACTTCTGACAGTTTTTCTTTCCATGACAGTCGTTTCTTACGCTTGCACAAATTTTATAGTGACCAAAGGTGCATCGGTTGACGGCTCTACAATGATAACTTACACCGCCGATTCATACATGATGTATGGCGAGCTGTACCATTTCCCCGCGGCAAAGTACCCGGAGGGCACGATGCTTGATGTTTACGAGTGGGATTCGGGGAAATTGCTTGGGAAGATCAAGCAGGCACGTCAAACTTTCAACGTTACCGGTAACATGAATGAGCACCAGCTCACCATTGGTGAAACAACCTTCGGTGGGAGGGACGAACTTGTTAACCCCGAAGGGATAATTGACTACGGAAGTCTGATCTACATCACCCTTCAAAGGGCAAAAACAGCCCGCGAAGCGATCAAAGTGATGACTGAACTGGTGGAGGAATACGGCTACTACAGTTCAGGTGAATCGTTCTCGATAGCTGACCCAAATGAGGCGTGGATACTCGAAATGATCGGCAAGGGACCCGGCGTTAAAGGCGCGAACTGGGTTGCCGTAAGGATCCCCGACGGATATGTCTCGGGACACGCCAATCAGGCACGCATAACCAGGTTCCCTCTTAACGACCCCGACAATTGCCTGTATTCTAAAGATGTCATATCATTCGCCCGACAGAAAGGTTATTTCTCCGGTAAGGATCAGGACTTCGATTTTGCAGCGGCTTACGCTCCGCTTGATTTTGGTGCCATCCGCTTTTGTGACGGGAGGGTATGGTCACTTTTCAGACGCTGCTCCTCCGGCATGGACAAATATCTTTCATACATCCGTGGTGAAAACCTTGAAAGAATGCCTCTCTACGTGAAACCCGACAAGAAGCTTTCTGTTCACGATGTCATGGGGCTCATGCGTGACCATTATAACGGTACCGAACTCGACATGACAACAGGAGTTGGTGCAGGTCCCTACGGGAACCCGATGAGAGCAAGACCCCTCACCTGGAAATACGAAGGTGAAGAATATTTCAATGAAAGACCGATCTCGACTCCACAGACAGGATGGTCGTTCATAAGCCAGTCGAGAAGCAACATGCCTGATGAAGTGGGTGGCCTTCTCTGGTTTGGCCTTGACGATACCTACACCACGGTCTGGTTTCCGGTATATGCCGCGGTTACTGACGTACCTGAAAACTATAGAAAAGGTTTGGGCTCGCTTTCACAGTTCACTTGGGAGTCGGCATTCTGGGTTTTCAACGCGGTGGCGAATTTTGCTTATCCACGTTATGATGTGGTGATCGATGATATCAAGACAGTGCAGAATCAGCTTGAAGGGCAGTTCCTGATGAGACAAAAGGAAGTGGAGGAGAAAGCCGTAAAGCTTCTCTCTTCTTCAAGGGCGGAAGCACTGGCTTACCTCACCAATTATACCAAAGATGCCGGTAAAACAGTTTACACCACATGGAAGAAGCTGAACGAGGATCTTCTGTTGCGCTATATGGATGGCGTGAAGAAGAACGAGCACTTCAAAACGGTGAACATCGGATATCCCGATTCTTTCAAAAAGCAGATAGTCCAGGAATCCGGAAACAAGTTGAAAATAAAGAAACTGCCGGGACAGGATGCCCAGACAATTGGAGGGCATATTAATTCGGCGAAGGAACTGATTGACAAAAAAGATTACTACGCGGCTCAAAAGGAGCTGGAAGCCGTAATTAAGCTTGACCCCTCGAACAGTTGGGCGAAAGAGGAATTGAAAAAAGTCAATAACCTTATAGCCGCTATCGAAGACTTGCACAAAAAGAACTTCGGTACAGGGCAGTGATCTAACTTTTCAAGATCGAAGTAAGTACGTGATCATTACCTATTGAAAGTCCCGCGACCGCGGTAATGAGTTCACCGTGCTTCAGATCAAAATAGAAATAGGTATCTGAGTTTGGGATCTCGTTCTTTATAAGATCGAGATCCTCTTTTTTTATATACTCGTCACTTTCACTTCCCACGATCCAGCAGAATGCTTTGATTTCAGCAAGCTTTTTGAGCTCGAGGTGCTTTTCCGAACCCCATAAGGCTTTCACTCTTGAAAGAAGAAGATCAAACTTTGCGGGTTCAGGTGAAATTTCATCATAGTCAGCCCTCATTTCTTCACTTTGAGCGATCTCACTGAATGTGGCGTCAAGGTTGGTGTTTCCCACCCAGCCGGCACTTCCTGAATCAGGTGAGATTGCAGCGACGCATTTTACACGGTCAGGTTGGGTATATGCCATTACAAGGCCTGTGACCGCTCCGTCACTGTACCCGACAACGCATGCTTTTTTGACTCCGAGTTCGTCCATCAGGCAGAAAACATCTGAAGCATAGAGATCGTAGGACAATTCTGAGGGGCCGTGATACGACAAGCCGTGACCTCTGAAATCGATCTGGATCACCCGGAACTGGGCGGGATCGAGACTGTTTACGATGGAGGTCATCTCCCGGCTGTCCCCCAATCCGCCATGCAGAATG
Organism: uncultured Ignavibacteriaceae bacterium; assembly: GCA_964625575.1. Classification (GTDB taxonomy): domain Bacteria; phylum Bacteroidota; class Ignavibacteria; order Ignavibacteriales; family Ignavibacteriaceae; genus UTCHB3. The sequence continues at coordinate 6,797 of CAZVBQ010000021.1, forward strand.
ATAATGTCCATGGGGCCGGAACCGGAGTAGGAGTAATGAAGAAATGTTTGATCAACTGTTTTGAAGTAACCTGAGTTCATGAAAATGCTTTCTTTTGACTGACGAAATTTAATGATTATACAACAAAAATCAATTTTGTTGATATTGCAGAAAATCGTAAATTTACAGTCTGAAATTAGATATTTTGGAGAGCTGGCAGAGCGGTTGAATGCGGCGGTCTTGAAAACCGTTATATCCTCACGGGTATCCGGGGTTCGAATCCCTGGCTCTCCGCCAATTGAAAAAGACCTGAGTTTTTACTTGGGTCTTTTTTTATTTTAAAGCAATCTTCTTCGCTTTTGTTACACTGTTAACTGTACTACTGCACTTCCGGTGATGGCACGGTAAAAAAGAAGGTTGTGCCTTTCCCGGCTTCCGACTCAACTCTTACGGTTCCGCCGTTCTTCTCCACCATTTCCTTGATGAGCACTAGACCGAGACCGGTTCCTTTCTCTTTGTCGGTCCCGAGTGTGGTGTTCTGTTTGTCGATCTTGAAAAGTTTCGCCATCACCTGTTCAGTGATGCCCACGCCGTTATCCCTTACGAACAATTCGGAAAATCCCGGCAGTTCGTTGATCCCTACTTCGATCATTCCCCCTTTATTGGTGAATTTGATCGAATTGTAAACGAGGTTTCTAAGCACCATAAAAAGCATATTATGGTCGGCGAGTATCCGCTTCCCCTCCTGCACACGGTTGACAAGCGAAATGCCTTTTGAATTGGCGTTGTCGCCATAAAGCGCGAAAACATCCTCGATCATATGGTTCAGATCGAGAACTTCAGGATGGAAAACCAGCGTGCCCCTCTGAACCTGAGCCCAAGTGAGAAGATTTTCAAGAAGTTTAAAAAGATTGTTCGCCGACTTCCGAAGGTCATCCACGAATTCCCTTATCTCTTCTTTCGACATGATGTCAAGATCTTCAGCCAGCACTTCCGTGTTCCCAAGGAAAGAATTGAAGGGGCTTTTCAGGTCGTGGGCGATGATCGAGAAAAATTTGTCCTTAGTCGCATTCAGCACTTCGAGCTGTTCGGAATATCTGCGCAGTTCCTCCTGATGAAGCATCTTTTCGTACTGAAGTCTTCCCCTCTCAACCGCGTAAAATATCGATCTCGCGAGAAGGGCACTGTAAACCTCACCTTTAACAAGGTAGTCTTGTGCTCCTTCCCTTACCGCTTTCAGGGCGAGGGATTTATCCTCATTCCCGGTCAGCACGATCACCGGAATGTGCTGGTAAATTCCGAAAAAGCGCTTAAAGGTGTCAAGTCCCTGACTTTCCGGAAGTCCGAGATCGAGCAAGACTATCTGGATATTCTCACGTGCCGTCACTTCGATTGCATCAGTGAGAGTGGTGCTTTGGAAGAGTTCGTAACTCTCTTCAGGCATCCCTTCTTTAAGAAGGAGTGTGATAAGCCGGGCTGCAATCGCGCTGTCTTCAACAAGCAATATCTTTAATTTTTCTTCAGTCATCTGAAATTTCCGTTTGCGTTAAGGTTTGAGGTTGTTGAGAAATTCAATTATTCCCTTGGGATCAAGGGAAATGTCGGCTCCCCCCGTTTCCACTGCCACTCTGGGCATACCATAGACTGTGCAACTCTGCTCTTCCTGCGCGATGGTGAAGCCACCCTTGCTGCGTATTGCTTTCATCCCTTCGGCACCATCACTTCCCATTCCGGTAAGCAGTACCGCGATGTTTTTGTTACCAAAAACTGTGGCGGCCGAGTGGAAAGTTTCGTCAACTGAAGGGCGGTGACCATTTCTCGGTGGTGTCTGCTCGAGGAGAAATTTACCTCCCTGAGAAAATTTTAAGTGCGTGTCTTCGGGGGGGAAATAGATCGTCCCCTTCTCCGGAAACTCACCATCGTCGGCAAATTTTACTCTCAGAGGAGAATTGTTGTCCAGCCACTCAACCAGTCCCGGGATAAATCCTTCGCTGATGTGCTGCACGCATGCAACAGGAAGCGGGAAGTCACCCTTGATATTCTGGAAAATGGAAGTGAGCACCTGGGGTCCCCCGGTGGAGGCACCGATCGAGACCATTTTAATGCCCAATGGAATTGACAAAAATCCCGGAAACGGTTCGACCGTTTGGGGTACAAGACTCTGGGTTTTCTTCCGCCTTCTTAAGGTCAGCACGCCTGAAATAAGTGATATTTTCTTGGCCAAAGCTGTTCCGGTCTTCCTGAATTCATCTTCCACTTGGATCATTGGTTTGGGAAACACATCCACCGCTCCTGCTTCAAGCAGAGCGAAGATAGTATCTTCGTCACCAGTTTGTTGAACGGAAGAGGAGATAACAAGCACGGGCTTCGGGAACCTGTCCATTATCTCGTTAATAAACTCAAGACCGTTCATTTTTGGCATGTGAAAATCGGTTGTGATCACATCGGGTTTCAGTACGGGAATAGCCTCAAGCGCGTCAGTGGCGGAAGTGAAGGTGGCGAGCACCTCAATTTCGGGAAACGCTGCCAGCAGTTTCCTGTAGATGTGGAGGACAACCGGGGAGTCGTCTACCATGATGATCTTTACCGGTTTCTGATTTGCAGCCATGCGGGATTTCCTGTTCCTTTTTATGTGTTGATCAAATCAACCGGTCAAGAGTTTCGATCAGAATGGTCTGATCGAAACCCGATTTGGTGATATACGCGTTCGCGCCGGCATCAAGCCCCCTCTTCCTCTGTTCATCTGTTGAGAGTGACGTAACCAGTACAATGGGGAGCAACGCGTATTTTTTCTCTTTTCTGATGTTTTCAGCCAAAGTAAGTCCATCCATGTTGGGCATCTCGACGTCAGAAACAACGGCGTCGAACTCCCCCTTGAGGAGCTTCTGATACCCTTCCAACCCGTCTACCGCGGTAACAACTTCATAGCCGTTTGCCTCAAGTATCCTCTTTTCCTGCGTACGGGTTGTGATTGAATCTTCAACGAGAAGTATCCGTTTTTTCACCGTCACTTCATTTTCCTCAAGAAGTGTTGATAACTTCCCATACGACCGCGCGCTAACAGAGCGAACCAATTCATTCGGATTGAGAATAATGCACACGTCACCAGTTCCCAGTATTGTGGAACCGGATACATTTCTAACCTTTTTGAGCATCATCCCGAGTGGCTTAACCAGCACTTCCTGTTCGTCGATGAGGTTATCAACCATGAATGCCACTTTTTCGCCTTGTGATGAAACAATTATGCACTCAACCTGTCTTCGCCGGGCTTTATCATGAACCGGCGACTGCCCTTCAAGTTCGAGCACGGAGGCCAGTTTAACGATCGAAAGCGGTTCTCCGGAATAAAATATCGTGTCCCTCCCTTCCATCGTAAAGATTGAATCACGGTCGACAAGAAGTGTGGTTTCAATGAAATCAGCCGGGACCGCGCACAGGAATCCATCGATGGAGGCGATCATTACACGGAGAGTCGCGAGACTTAAAGGGAGATCGATTATAAACCGGGTTCCTGCTCCGGCTTCTGACTCAATATTGATCTTGCCTTTCAGCTTTTCAACATTAGCCTGCACCACTTCCATTCCGACACCCCTTCCCGAGACATCGGTGATCATTTTTGAAGTTGAAAACCCCGGGGCGAAGATGAGTTTATGCACCTGCTGAGCGGTCAATTTTTCAGCTTCCGAAGCGTTGATTATCCCCTTCCTTATTGCCACTGACTTGATAGTGGATTCATCGAGACCTTTTCCGTCATCCTCAAGGATGATCCGGATATTGGATGCTGATTGGCGCGCCGAAAGGGTTATTTTCCCCGCGCGGGGCTTTCCGGCAGCCTCCCTTTCCCCGGGGGATTCGATACCGTGATCTATAGAGTTCCTTATCATGTGCATCAAGGGGTCACGCATCTCTTCAAGTATTTTCTTGTCCGCGGTAATGTTACCGCCTTGGATCACGAACTCCACCTCTTTTCCCATCGCGGCGGAGATATCCCTTACCATGCGGGGATAGAGATTGAAGATGTTCGAAAGGTGCAACATTCGCATGTTTTTCACCACATCCTCAAATTGGTTCGATACAAAACCGAGTCTTGAGGTGTCTTCGGTAAAGTTATCTTGTATCCTCGTCATCTCGCCAAGGGCTTCATCAAATCTTGCGAGGAGGCGGGAAGTGGCGGCGAACTGATTGGTGAGGGATATTTCTTCTGTTCTTTCGAGTGAACGCAGAAGTGATTCCATCTCTCTGACATCCCTGATCGAGTCTTCAAGCATTCCGTTCAGGGCCTCAATGGCTCTTACCCGCAGCGCGAGCTGGATCTTTGAAATAGTCAGTTCGGCTGAAAGATTCATAAGGGTGTCAAGCCTGGAGGCGGGTACTCTGATCGATTCGATGGTTGAGTTTTGCGATTGCTGCTTTTGTCCTGTACCGGGTGTCTCTTCTGTTAAGTCATCAGCAGTTTGTTGAAGCTGGCTCTCCTGATCGATGTTTGAATCAGGTTCATGTATCTGATTCGTATCACCGGATCCGGGTGCCTCCACTTCTTTATCATCCGGAGGATTGATGATCTTGTTACATTCGGCCTCAAGATCATAAGGCAGGGGTGTGCCGGCCACAGCCTCCTGCACGAGATCTTTAATAATATCGAGCGCCCTGTACATCCTGTCGAAGCCGGTTCTTGAAAGAGCCGCGTTTCCCCCTTTCACCGCGCCGAGCATGTCTTCGAAGAAATGGGCGAGAGTTACCACACCGGTAAGTCCGATCATCCTGGCACTTCCCTTCATTGTGTGAGCCACCCGCATTAATTTTGTCATGGCGTCACTGTCGGCATTGTTCTGTTCAAGCCTCAGAAGTTCACTGTTAAGAACCTGGATGTTTTCTTCAAACTCGGTCTTAAAGAGTTCACGTAGTTCAGGATCGGGGATCAAAATGTGCTCTCTTTTTAGTTACACTATCTGTTTCAGGGATTCCGCGGTCTGATTCAGTTTTTGAACACCCACTTTGGTCTGGGAGAGTCCTGAAGCTGTTTCCTTCACGCCCGCGTTAATGGCGTTCATTGCTTCAACAACCTGTTTAACGGCAGCCACTTGCTGCTTCACAGTAAACACGGTTTGCTGCGAGACTTCATAAGTTGTGTTGATAAAGTCGGCAAGTTCATTGAAGGCCTCCGCGGTTTTTCTTGCAGCGCCGATGCTTAGCTCAACATTTTTAGTCCCCTCCTCAGTTGCCATCACAGTTGAATTGGTGGCGCGTTGAATGTCAGAGACGAGGGTGTTGATCTTCTCCGCAGATTTCTTGCTTTGGTCAGCCAATTTTCTGATCTCGGAGGCAACCACGGCAAAACCTTTCCCGTGCTCACCTGCTCTCGCGGCTTCAACCGCGGCATTCAGGGCGAGAAGGTTAGTCTGATTGGCAAGGTCGGATACAAGTCCCGTGATCGAGCTTATCTGGTTGGTTTGCTCGCTTAGATGAAGTATCTGATCGGCCACGGATGAAACCTTTTCTTTCAATACATTCATTGTCTCCATTGTTAAAACAACGGTCTTCGCGCCGTTTTCGGCGACATCTGATGCCTTGTTGGCAGATGCGGCTGTTTCGCTCACCTTTCCGGCTGTTTGACCAAAGGTAACATCAAGTTCGTTCATTGTGGATGTGGTTTCGTTAACCGCGGCAGCCTGTTGCGAGGCAACCCTTTCGTGTTCACCGATTGTAGCGGCCATTTCCTGTGAAGTTGTAGATATCGCGTTTACAGCTTCAGTTACGGTTTTAACAACATTTTTAATTGTGGTTAACGCGAGAATAACTGCAAGAATGATTGCCGCGAGGGGGCCGAAAATATTGAACATTACAGTGTTTTTAACTACCGAGGCTCTCTCAACCCTGAGTTGTTCGATCTCCTTTGCATTAGCCTCTGTGATTTTATCGAACAGGATATTTGTTTCAGCAGCGAAATTTTTCGCGATACTTTCCTGTTCGGTTTTAATTGCCGCTTGCTGGTCACGGTTTTTCTTAAGTATTTCAATTGATGCCTGGTTAAGGATCAACTGTGCATCTGTTAACCGCTTGATCTCTTTAAGCGATGCCTGATTCTCCGGTGAGCCGGAGTGTTGCGTTATCAGATGCTGCAAGTCTTCACTGAAACGCTTTTCGGCGGTATAATATCTTTGCAGCGACTCATCCCGCAATCCGACCAAATACTGGAGGTGCGCGGATTCCATTTCCAGGTAGGCGGTAGCAGTTTGATCTGTTTGAAATATCATCTCGTTGAAATTCTTTGTCTCTTCAACAAGCGCAGAAACGTGTTCGTTGTTCATATGGTTGACCATGGTTATGATCACCATCAATAAAACGACAGACGCGTAGCCAAGTCCGACTTTTGTGCTTAGTCTTAATTTGTTGAACCAGTTGAACATTTTTGGATTCCTTGGTTGGTTGTTTTCAAAACTCTTCATCGACAACAAGGCCGCCCTGAAGAAGTATTTTCTCAATATCTATAATTGTCAGCATTCTGCCATGATAATATGCCGCCCCTTTTTGGAACGATTCATTGACAAATCGTGATGCTGAAGGGAGTGGCATAATATCCTTCTCCTGCAGATAGACCACATCATTTACATCATCCACCCGGATACCGGCTTTCCCTTCACCTGTTTCTATAATGATTACCTTTAAAATGTTTTTTGCTCCCACGCCCGATGTTTTCACCACGGGACTGATATCAACGAGTGTGAGAATATTACCGTGAAAATTGGTCTGCCCGGTAATATGAGGCGGGCAGCATGGCACAGGGGTGAAGTTGCGGATCTCGTGAAAGCCTGAAACATTTACGGTTTTAATACCGAACAACTCACCGTCAAGCGTGAAGAGGGCATATGATTCCTTTTCAGAGAACTCCTCCTCTTCCTTTTTACCCCTGAGAGCGGAGGCCCTTTCCCTGAATATCTCCTTTTCATCAGCCGGCACTTCGGGAGCAAAATAGCAGTCGGCATTCCCGGCGAGGGGATCGGTACCGGTGCCCTCAATTGCCGTTTGATCCGGAACCAGATCTTCAATCTCGATCTTTCCCGCATCAAGCACCTGATCAAGTGAGAGAATGAAAACTATCCCATCGGGTGTTGAGACCATTCCTTTGGTTAATTTCACGCTCATTGCTCCTGCCTCCGGAAGAACTGAAGTGACAGGAGCTATTTCACCGGGATCGATGCCAAGCACATCGAAAACACCAGAAACCAAAAGACCGGGGATATATCCGTTGCCGGTAAGAACAATAATTTTATCGTTCACGCTGCATTTGTGATGCCGCCCCGTGAGCATAAATACCGCGTCTGTAACCACTACAAAACTGCCTCGAAGATCAAAAACACCCCTGATCTGTTGAGGGAGTTCGAGAACGGGGGTCAGCCCGGGGAGCGGAATAATTTCAAGCACTCTCTCCGCGGGTATCGCGTATCGTACCGACTCCAATTCAAATATCAGATGATTCACAGGTTCCATTTCAGTATTCGTGTTTCATTAACCGTTTCCAAAATTTACTCTTTCGCTCCGAGCCCTGCAATTATCTCCCCGACAGTTGCCCCGTTGTATATTTCGGGGCGGGAGGCAGGATCAAGCATTTTAAGTTCGTTGATCGCGTTCAGCCGGAGTTTTTCAGCCGTTTTATGGTTCCCGAGGTAGTTGTTTATGGTCGCAAGTTCGATGTAAGCAGGGAAGAAGCTTTTCTCAAGATAGATCACCTTATTCAGCAGCATCACTGCCTCTTCAATCTCACCTTCCTCATTGGCGATCTGCGCGAGTGTAAAATAAGCGAGGTGGTTGAACGGTTCTTTTTCGATCAGCCGGTCGCAGAGCTGCTTCGCGAGATCGTTGTTGCCAAGATCAGCCGCCCTCCTAGCCTGTTGGAGGAGGTCGCCGTCGCTGGCAGAGGTTGGTTCCTCAGTCCCCGGTTCGATATTGATTCTTTGAACCGGTTTCCTATTGGTCTTATTTTCGGCGACCGGCTTCACTGAGGGCAGGGTAGTTTCCGGCACTGCGAAATATTTCACTTTGGCATGACTTCCCGTAACCTTTTTCCCGATGAACGATTCAGGAAACTGCACGGTTACAAGACGGGGGAAGTGGCGGTTCGCGAGCTCAGAGTGACCCGTCAGCAGGTACCCCTCTTCATTCAAAAGATCAAGCAATCCGTTTACAGCTCGCTCGATAGCCGTATCATCAAAATAGATGAAAACGTTCCTGCATATAATGAGATCAAATTTCTCCCCACGGTGTTCCGCCGGAAAACCAGCCGCGCCCTCAACAAGATTGAAATATTTGAAAGTTGCCATCGAACGGATATCTTTTGAAATACGCAGCTTGCCTCTTTCCATGGTGAAATACTTTTCGAGGGTGGAGTTTGGGACGCCCCTGAATGACCAGGGTGAGTAGAGCCCTTCACGTGCCCTCTTCAGAGCATCATGATTGATATCTACACCGATGAGATCGAGTTTGAGTTGGCTTCCCGCCGTTAGATCCCGCAGCATTATGCAGATCGAGTAAAGCTCCTCGCCGGTTGAACAAGCCGCGGAAAGTACGCGAAGCGTCTCACCCGGTTTCTTTTTTAAGATCAGTTCAGGAAGAATTCTCGAGCGGAGGAGTTGCATCTGTCCGTGGTCACGGAAGAAGAATGATTCGGTGTTGGAGATCATCTCAACAATAGCTGCCATTTCCGCGTCGGCAGTGGGGGTTCCGCTTTTGAGGAGGTTGATATAGTCCTGCGAAGTTCTCAACTTGTTGTGAGAAATTCTCGACCTGAGAAAAGATGCCAGACGGTCGTCTTCGATGCAAATTTCCTTGATTCCGGTCTGTCTGCGGAGTTCTTCTTTGATGTCGCTAAAGTTGAGCATTTAAACCGAATAAGTTTAACCAAAAAATAAATAAAATTAAGGTAAAACTGTATGATTTGTGATATTATCCGTAAATATTTTTTGGGATAATTTTTGCTCAGGCGGGTCGGTTGAAGGGAGTTACACTTTCAACTTTCGTTAAATATTCTCAGGGCGTATTTCAGCAGGGCGGAGTTGCCGGTTATCCCCAGTTTCTTGCAGATATTGCTCCGGTGATTTTCAATTGTCTTTCTCGCCACGAACATCTCGCGTGAAATTTCATCGCTGCTTTTCCCTTTGCTGATGTGGTAGAGAATTGTTCGCTCTGTAGGGGTAAGATTGTCATCTTGCGCGGGTTTGGGTGTGGTTTCGAGCAACACCTGCGAAACCTGGGGACTCAAATAGAGGTTGTCTTCAGAGACAGCTTCCACGCTTTTAACGATATCGAGCACGGCGCTTTCTTTAAGGATGTACCCTTTGATACCGAGATCGAAGACCTTTCTGATCAGTGCCGGTTCCTTGAACATGGTAAGAAAGATCACTTTGGTGGAGGGGTGATCTTTCATTATTATTTTCGCCGCCTCAAATCCATCGAGCTCAGGCATCTGGATGTCAAGAATGGCAATGTCGGGCTTAAGGTCACGCACCATTTCCACTGCCTGCCTGCCGTTATCTGCTTCACCCACCACTTTGATGTACATGTTCGCCTGAAGTATCTGACTGACACCCTGCCTGATGATCGGATGATCGTCAGCGAGAATTACTGTAATTATCTTATCCATTTTCTTCCACCGGAATTAAAACTTTAATTGTGGTTCCCTCGCCGGGTTTTGAGACTATCTCACTCTGTCCCTTGGCGATCTCGAGCCGGCTGATGATGTTCCTGAGTCCGAATCCTGTTGATGAAGCCATCATTTCCGCGGGGTCAAAACCCTTTCCGTTATCGCTGACGGTTAAAACTATCTCGCTCCCCTTGTGGCTTAATTCCACTATGATCCCGGTCGCTCCGGAGTGCTTCACCGCGTTGTTAAGCGACTCCTGCACGATCCTGAAAAGATGGATGGCGTTGGTGTTGCTCAAGAGGCCCTCCACACTTTCGATATTGTGAGTAAAGCGGATCGAAGAAAAAGCCTTCAATCTTTCGATCGCTGAAACTAAAACTTCAGAGAGACCAAGCCTCTCAAGGTGTGCCGGACGAAGTTCAAAAGAAAGCCGGCGGATCGAATCGAGCAGGGATGAAACGGTGCTGCTGATCTGATCCAAATGCCCCGAAGTGACGGGATCAGCATCGGGATTCTGTAAGCCGAGCAGGGCAAGATTTTTAATGAGGAGGAGGTCCTGACCCAGCCCGTCATGAAGTTCACCAGCCACGCGCTTCCTCTCTTCTTCCTGGTACGAGATCAATTTTTTGGTGAAGGCACGCTGCTCGGCAATTTTAATTCTTATCGATTCCTCTTCCTTCGCGTCGGTAATATTCTGCACAGTACCGGAGAAGCGGATGATCAGACCTTTTGAGTCGGCAATTTCCTTCTTTTTTATCCTGATCCAGCGGGTTTCTTCATCAACAACCAACCTGAACTCAAGCACATTCTCAGGACTGACAGGACCTCTGAAACCAAGAAACGATGCGAGCATTTCAGTATGATCAGGGTGACAGACCTCATTTATAACGGCTTGAAAACCCTCCGCGGCAAGCTTTTCAGGAGGCATTCCCATGATGACTGGGAACTGGGATGAGAATTGAAGCGCTCCCGAGTCGGGCTCCATTTCCCAGTTCGCGAGGTGGGCTATCGACTGTGCTTCGTTCAGGTTCTTTTCATTCCGGCGCAGCACTTCGTTAAGTATCTGGAGTTCCTCCTGGTTCCTTCTGATCTCGTTATTCTGCGAGTCGAGCAGCGCGTTCACCTTTTTCAGTTTTCTGTTGCCAAGCACGAGCACCAGGGTAAAAAGTGAAACTCCCACGATACTCACGAAAAGGAGGATGTTCAGTCCGCGCTGTGTCGCGGCACTCTGGGCAAGCACTTCCTTCTCTTTTTTAAGGAAATCATTTTCAATTGCTTTGCGCCTGGTTTCATATTTTACCTCCATTTCAGACACCTGATACGAGTGTTGCTCAAGATAAAGTGACTCTGAAACCACCTTAAAAAGCTGCATGAAGAGGGCGGCATTTTTCCAGTCGTTTTTAAGCCGGTAAACCATCGCGATGTTCTCGTAAGTGTTTCTCAGAAGGGTTTTGTACCGCTCCTTTTTACACAGCTCAAGCGAGCGCCTGAAAATGGAAAGAGCATTATCGGTTTTTTTTTCGAAGGCAAGTTTTTGCCCGTAATTATTAAGTATCAGAACGAGAAGCCATTTGTCAGGAAGGTTTTCAGCGACCCTTATCCCCTCCTCAAACTTCCCGTCGGCGTTCAGCAAGGAGGCGAAGAGCGAGAGGTTGGTTTCATCTGTACCCCCTTCGTTAATGATCGTTCTCTGAGCGTTCAGGGCTTTTTTTATGTAGCGTGCCCGTTCATTTTCATTCCCGGTGGTGCTCGCCGTCAAATAGAAATAATATGCCTGATACTTGGGGTCACCAATCTTTTCAAAGAACTCCTTCGCGATCAGAAGATGGTTAACAGGGGAGGGAAGATCCGCGAAGTAGTAGGTTCTGCCAAGCTTCATGTGCGATATCGCGATGCGGGGCATATCACCCGCGCGTTCGAACCGTTCGAGGGCTTTGAAGTACGACTCAAGTGCCAGGTTATAAATGCCAGAACGGAAGTAAATATCACCCGTTTTCAGCAAAGCCTGTCCCGCGTCGCCCGGCCGTTTATCGTACAGATCTGTAGCTTCTTTCTCCAGCGCGGCAATCCGTTCCTGACTCTTCTTTCCAAGAATGGTAAAATCCGATTTTATTATCCGGCGGAGGTCATCAATTTGTGAGAACGGATCGTACATTTCAAGACTGTCGACAGGGTCTTGAGCCTGAAGCAGGGAAGTGGTGCCTGAAAGTACAATTACCGCGGCAACGATGAGGTTTTTAAACGATGAAACTATCGCGGACTCCGCAAAAAACTTGATCCCGGTTTTTATGAATTCTTGTTAACAAAAGGGCAAAATAAGAAAAAAGCAGCACAAATCTGATGTGCTGCCGCGGGCCGCGTCGCAGTTTCGGGCTGGCACATCCTTGATGCCATCCAGCCCTCGCCGCGGTTGCAGTTTGTTTGAGACCGGTCTGAAGCGGTTAACCGCTTTTGCCTCTCTCCGGACGGGTGGGATCAGAACCCGCCACTTCGATTAAATGAAACGATTAAATAAAAAGATTAAATTCGATTAAAAAACAAAGACCTTTGGGAAGTTATTCACACTCATCCATCATTCCGCCGGAGCGGTCAGCTCACTTCCCGCTTTCACCGTCCTCTTGGGGACTCAGTCCCGCACGGTGAATAATCCAATCTTTATCTGTAGCAAAATTACGCATACCGCCAACCCTCCACAATGGGAGCCACTCCTCATTTTCCCCGGGAAGAGTAGGGGTTGGTACCTATACGGTTAGTGTGGAGGGTTTGGTGTTTGGTGTTTGGGGGATGAAAATTAGGGATGAGGGATGAAGGCTGAATTGTATGAAATATGAGGTTTGAGGTATGAAGCGGCAGGGGGTGGGGTCAGGCATTCAGTTTGACGACCATTGTGGTAAGATGGAGAGCCTTTCTATAAGGTGGGTGCGTTTTTGACCGGTTTCATTGATCGTAATAATCCTCTTTGATATCCTTCCGGAGTTGTTGGATCGAAACTTTGAAAGGTGAAGAGAGCAGTCGTTTGGCAGCTTCAACTCTTAGTTTTGCTCGTATGGGTTCAGTCCGGTTGTAAGAAAGTACCGCCTCCTGAACTACATAACTAATGGTTTTACCTTCGCGGTAGGCTCGTTCCTTTAAAATCTTCACAACATCCTCATCGAGGATTGTACCGATTTTAATCCTTTTCCGGGGCTTTTGATTTTCGATCATGTCAGGCTGTTCAAGAAAATTGTTCTCAAAAATATTTAATTAGTTTATAAAATAATGAATTGAGGGAAGGATGTCAAGAAGAGTTCAAGTTGAAAATATCTTTTCGACCAAAAACCAAAAGTCAAAACAGCAGCTTCATGATCACCGCCGCGGCAGGGGGAATTTCGATCCTTTTGCTCTTAAGTTCTTTCGGGGGATGGGTTTCCATTAATTTGTCGATCCACTCCCGGGATGTGGAGACGTGGAGGAATGTCATGTAGCCTTTGTTTTCTAAGCGGGTGAAATTGTAGCCGATAATTCTGACATCCAGGGTGTGGAGTTCGCCCCTTAATAGAAGTGTTGCCTTAATTTCTTTCAATGAGTCGTCAATCGAGAGGTTTTTAATCTCGCCATAAGGCTCCACGTAGCTTTGAAGTATGATCCGCACTCCCTTGTTCAGGGCTTCTGTCACTAAATTTCCGAACATAACACTTCCACAATTTTTGTTTTGAATGCGTGAAATTTCGTAAAAATTGGATAAATTTTGTGAAGTTTATTACTCTTTTTGGAACCGGAAGATGACAGTACCAAATTTTTTCAGACTAAAAACCGTTTTCTTACTGATTGTGTTATTCAGTTTACCCGCTGTTCCACAAAAAGTAAAACCCACCTCGAGCAGTAACCCGAAATTGCTTTATGAAGATTTTATCACGGGGTTCAAGCAGGCCTGGGTTGAACTCGACGGGGCGGCGCAGCAGTTGATAGACCAGCCTGACGGGGATGAATTGCTGAAAACCATCCGGAAATACCTCTCCGAACAGGGTTTTGATCTGGCGTTCATCACCACTTCCGAGAAATTGGAGACGGTGAAAAAAGCCACCACTTCGTGCAATAACGCGGATTTCAGATTCACCTGGAAAGGCGACGGTTTTGAAGTGTCGGGGATATCGATCCACGTGAGTGATTGTAACGGCACGATGTTCTTTTTTGAAAGACCCGGCGTCGCGAAAATTGATTACTCCCTCGAAAGAACACTGCTGATTGAGTGGCGGAAACTGCTGAACCACAAGAGGTCGAAATACGATCCGGCACGGGCGCCGCAGCTTTTCAAGGGGTCCGCGGGACCAAATGAGGCTGCTTTCAAGAGCAAGCTCGACAAAAACGGCGCGAAGGATATCGAGGGCATTTACGAACTGATGAAAGAACCGGGGGAAAGCGGGCTGGTACAGAAACTAAGGATCGGTATCGAAAAACTGAGTGACATGAACTACCGCATCTACTATTTCGCCGGCGCTATCTTCAAAGCCGACTGGCAGGATGGCGAGTTCAAAGGTGAGCTGACAAAAACCGGCAAGAAGGATTTTTACAAAGTTACATGGAAGAATGAAAACAAGTCGATGGCTGATGAGGTCTTCTGCTCCTCATCGGAACAGGGGATACTCATCTTTCAGTTTGTCGAAAATTCCGGCACCCGCGAAAGAAGGTTTTTGAAGCTGTATCCTGTTTTTTGAAGGGTGAAGGGTGAGGGGTGAAATTTTTAGTGTGGGGTTGTTTGTATGAGGTCAGATGTATGAGGTATGAACCGCCTTCGGCGGATTTCGCTACTCTGTGACTCTGTTACTACAAATCCAAAATTAACCACTCACCTCTAACCTCTGACCACTAAACAGACTTTTTTCCTCTTTTCCGGACCTGTTCGCGCAGGATGTACTCGATTTGGGCATTAAGTGAGCGAAGTTCGTCCTTCGCCCACTCATTAAGCGCGTCCCAAAGTTTCGGATCGATCCGAAGGATGACGGGTTTCTTCTCAGCCATCTTAGTAGAGGGATCCAGAGTTTACGATCGGTTGTGCAGCCCTGTCTGAGCAGAGCACTACCATCAGATTGCCAACCATTGCGGCTTTTCTTTCCTCGTCGAGTTCGATAACATTCTCTTCGCTGAGACGTTTAAGAGCCATTTCAACCATTCCGACCGCTCCGTCAACGATCTTCGTTCTGGCGGCGATAACAGCTTCTGCCTGTTGTCTCTGAAGCATCGCGTGAGCAATCTCGGGGGCATAGGCGAGGTGGTTGATCCTTGCTTCCTCGATAATAATTCCCGCGTTCACAACGCGTTCCTGTATCTCTTTGCCAAGGGCCTGTGATATCTCGTCGATAGATGAGCGGAGGCTGACCGGTTCATCATCGGTTGAGTCATAAGGATAGATCGTGGCGATGTGCCTGATCGCTGATTCTGACTGAACGATCGTGTAGGTCTTGAAATCCTCAACCGCGAAGAGTGCTTCGGCAGTTTCGTTGACTCTCCATACGACAACGGCGGAGATCTCTATAGGGTTACCTTTCTTGTCGTTAACTTTCAATTTCTGACTGTCGAAGTTATTCGTGCGAAGTGAGAGTTTCTTCTTCGAGTAGAAAGGGTTTGCCCAGTGAAATCCTTCAGCGCGATCTGTACCCTTGTATTCCCCGAAAAGAAGAAGTGCGACCGCGGCGTTGGGTTCGATCGTGTAAAGACCGCCCAGCATGATCGCTGACACAACTATCGTCAGGATACAGGGAACGATGAAAAACGCGTCCACATAGTCGTTAGAGGCATTTATCCCTCTGGTGATGAGAACGCCAATTGCCGCGAGGATCAAAAGCAGGTAGAACAGAAGATAAGCGAGACCGTTACTCGTTTTGATCGGTTTTTCTTTGATCATTGTTGACTCCGGTGATTAGAAAATGATATCAAAATAATATCAAAAAGTTACAGTCAAAATATCGGAAATCGATGAATCAATGTCAATAGTCGCGCGCGAAAAAATGATGAGCGGTAAAAACCGGGGAGAAAAGTATAGTGTACCAATCGTGTTCCATTTAAATTTGGGGAACACAATCCAAGGATTCTATGAAGTTCAGCAGTAAAATCTTTTCGTCCAATAATGAAATGAAATTTTTCCAGACTCTCCCATGGGGTTCTTATCTCGTTTTTTTAGGTGGTGTGTTTTTTCTTTTCGCGATGATAGGTTTTGTTTCCAGCCTTTTAGGTCCAGGTAAAATGGGATACCTGAGCATTGTTATGGCATGCGGATTCTCCGGATTGACCGGTGCGTTATATGCTCATTCTTTCATGAGAGATAAAAGAACTCTCTTTTTAGTGATCCCGCTTCATATTTGGTTATCCGTAGGCATCCCCTTAAATGATGGGACATCGTTTATCGCCGATTCCGCGCGGGAGTATCTACAATTTCACGCCTTGGGTATATTGTTTTTACTGGTTTTTAGTTATGTTTTGTTTATCAGATTCATCGGAAAGCAAGGGTTACAACATTTTAGACTAAAGACGGAGATAGATCTCGCGAAGCAATTACATTCAATTCTTGTCCCTGTGATCAATTATAAAAACGAAACATTTGAGGTTTATGGCATTTCGAAACCTGTGGGTGAAGTTGGAGGAGATCTCGCTGACATTTATTACCATGGAGCCGGTATAGTCACGATAACAGTTGCAGATGTTTCCGGTCATGGTGTGAGTGCCGGTGTTTTCATGGGGATGTTTAAAAGCGCGTTGAGGACTTCACTCTCCCACGGTGATAGAACAGGTGAGAGCTTTACATTGGTTAATAGGATCCTGCACGAACTAAAAGAAAGAAGGATGTTTCTAACCGCTGCCTCATTGAAGATTTCAGGTGACGAAATAGTATACAGTGTAGCCGGACATCTGCCAATACTCATCTTTCGTAAGGATAAAAACACGGTCGAAGAACTTACGATAAAACAGATTCCGGTCGGTGTGAAAAAAGAGTTCGTTTTCGCCGAAGAAACTACCACTTTTCAGGAGGGTGATATCGTGATCATGCTGACGGATGGGGTGACTGAAACTTTTTCAAAGCAGAAACAGCAATTTGGAATTGAAGAGGTTAAAAGGTTGATTCAGGACAACTATGAAGAATCCGCCGCAACCATAGTTGAGAAAATCACGGAGGAGGTTGAAAAATTCGGAAATCCTTCAGATGATCTTACTATTGTAGCGATTAGGCATAACTCATGAGAGATCCTGATGAATTCAGGGACGATAAGAGGAGTGTTTTAGTAGGTTACCGGAAGAACTTCCGTGCCACGACACGGAAGTTCAAACGGCATTAAGCTTGTTTTGTAAGACTGTTCAGGTGACGAGTAAGTCTCGATTTTTTACGGGAAGCGTTGTTTTTGTGGATTCTCCCTTTAACGCTGATCCTGTCGAGATGCGCGACAGCTTCTTTGTAGTAAGTTGTAGCTTCTTCAAGTGTGGTTGTAGTGAGAACCTTTTTAACAAGTGTTTTCATCTTCGAGAGTGATGCCTTGTTGATATCGCGTTTCCTCGCGCTCTGTCTGATTCTCTTTTCAGCCGATTTGTGATTTGCCATAGTAAACTGTGATCTTTTTGGTTTTATAGTTAAATCAATTTCAGTCTGCAAATATAAGGGTTTGAATGTTGATGTGCAAATATTTTTAGTGTTTGGTGTTTAGTGTTTGGTCCGCTGTGGCGGATTGGGGTTTAGGGTTTGGCTGAATCCAGGAATGTGACTCCGCTACTCTGTGACTCTGTTACTTCGTGACTCTGGGTCTTTGGGTCTTTTAATGAACTTGCTTTCCCCCTGTTCGATAACGTATATTCAAGGTCTTGATTTTTTATTTTTTTGACTTGGGATGTATAGTTTGAGAAGATCGCTATCTATAATCTCGCTGACATTTATGCTGTTTGTATGGGGAGTAAATGGTCAGGCAAAATTTACCACTGCAGAAGGACTCGCCACGCGCGATGGAGACCTCGATTATCTTGAGAGATCGGATACGAGAACAACCATTTCCCTCGCGGGTGGGTGGAACGTCCGTTTTGCCGATGAGCCTGCTTCTTCGGCAAAGCAGGTAAGTGTACCCTCTACTTTTGAATCAGAATCAGAACTGATTTTCGAAAAGACCCTTCCTTTCACTCCATCAAGTGGAAAGAATTACAAGCTTACTTTTCTCGGAGTATCTAACAAAGCTGAGATCATGCTCAACGGAAGAATGATCTACAGGCATCTTGGCGGTACTTTCCCGTTCTCATTCCTTTTGCCCCGCGATCTGTTGAAGACCTCCGGCGCGAATGTCCTTTCTGTAAAGGTTAACGGGAACCTGGATAAGAAGGAGACATTTCCATTTAAAATGAGCTTCCTGTACCCTTACAATAACAAGGGGATTTTCAGGGAAGTGTTTGTTCAAGAACTGCCGAACATATTTATTGGCGAATACGCGGTGAATTACAAGGTTTCTCCGAATGGAAACAGGGTTGAACTGTCATTAACCGCCGGTATCAGCAACCGCCGATTCAGCAAGTCAGCGAATGACAGCATCGGCAACAAGTTTGACCTCAGGATCTCCGTTAAGGGAAGCGACTCTGAAGAGGGTAAACCGGGATCTGCCGATCAGAAATTTACAATAGAACCGGGCAAGGATCAAGAGCTGAACCTCGCGATCAATATTAACGATCCGCGTCTTTGGTCGCCGGCTTCCCCTCATATGTACGACGTAAGTTTCGCGCTTTACGCGGGAAACGAACTGATAGATGAAGCTATAATTCCTGTTGGTTTCTTTCTTTTCAGACCCGGTGACAACACCTTCAATCTGAACAACGGCAAGTTTTCACTACATGGTGTAACTTACATTCCCTCGGTTTCCGCCAAGGGAAGCATGCTTTCTTACGAGGAGATGGCGCGCGATATCAGGTTGATTAAGTCCGCGGGTTTCAATGCCGTGCGGTTCGAGAAGAATATACCGCATCCGTACCTTTTGCATCTTTGCGCGACCGAAGGGTTGCTCGCTTTTATTGAAGCACCAATCTCAAACCTCCCTTCATCATTTGCAGATGATCCGCTTTTAAGCTCAAATCTGATAAGTTTTTCGAAACTTTACCTTAAAGGTTACAGGAATTTTTCAGCGATTGCCGGTTTTGGACTCGGTTCGGGTTATCTCGGTACGGCCTCAAACAGCATTGAACTTTTGAAGAAGCTTGCGAGCGAGGTTAAAAGAGTTTCAGGAAAGATGGTTTACGCCTCTTTCTCAACAATTCCTTCAGCACCTGTCGAGGGACTTGATTTTTACGGACTTGAGTTCATCAACCGCTCATCGGAAGATGTGGTAAAAATTTACCAGAAAGCTGCCTCAACGCTCGGCACGGGCAGGGTTATGGTCGCGGGCGCCGGATATATTATTGATCCTGAAAGATCGCGAACCGGCAGCAAGCACTCAACCGAGGCGCAGGCAAAATTCTTTGAAGACCTACTGATGTTCTCAAACGCCAACCCGGGTTTTTCCTTCTTCTTCTCGACGATGTTCGACTACCGGAGCAATTACCAATCGATCATTTCAGGCGCTGCCGAAGGTAACATCGTAAACCTCGGTCTGATGCCAGAAGACAGAAGTGGCGGCCGTCTTTCATACAAAGTGGTTGATGCACTTCTGAACGGCAGGGAAAAAGTAACCATCTCTCTCGGTTTCGACGAAGATGACGCGCCGATGATCCTGATACTTTTTGGGCTCGGTCTCGCACTTCTCTCCGCTATGCTGCTTAACACAGGTAAAAAATTCAAGGAAGATGCTTTAAGGGCCATGTTGAGGCCATACAACTTCTTTCAGGATGTCAGGGACTACAATCAGATATCGCCTTATCTCACTACTTACATTGGACTGCTCATCTGCGCTGTGATGGCGCTTCTTTCAACAAGTCTACTCTTTTACTGGAGATATGATATCCTCCTCGAGCGGATTCTTCTAAGTTTCGGCTTTGAAAAGATACTTGCCCTTATCAGTTATCTGAGCTGGAACCCGACGGAGTCGCTGTTTATTCTTACCGTGGCATACTTCGGGATGGCACTGGCTTTTACGTTGTTGGTAAGGTTCGGGGCGATGTTTGTGGTAAACCGCGTTACTTTTTTAAAGAGCTATCTCATAGTAGTATGGGCGTCACTTCCCTATATAGTAATACTTCCGGGAGCAATTCTGATGTACAGAATACTTAACTCGGGGATGGCAAATGGGGCGGTATATATAAT
Organism: uncultured Ignavibacteriaceae bacterium; assembly: GCA_964625575.1. Classification (GTDB taxonomy): domain Bacteria; phylum Bacteroidota; class Ignavibacteria; order Ignavibacteriales; family Ignavibacteriaceae; genus UTCHB3. The sequence continues at coordinate 26,647 of CAZVBQ010000021.1, forward strand.
TCTCGTATTGGTACTACTCTGGAATCTTCACCGTCTCCTTAAGGGAATGTACGTGGTTTACGATGTGCCGGCGTTCAAAGTTTATCTTTTTACCACATTAATTGTGCTCATTTCAGTGGCAGCCTACATGTTTTACCATCAGATGGCGCACTTCACGGTTGAGCAGATAATCCAGATCTATCTGGAGAGCAAGGCCGGTTAGCGAGTGTATCTTTCAAAGCTCGAAATATTCGGTTTCAAGTCATTTGCCCAGAAAACAGTGATCCATTTCAACAAGGGCATCACAGCCATCGTGGGTCCAAACGGGTGTGGCAAGACGAATATTGTTGATGCTTTGAGGTGGTGCATCGGCGAGCAGAAATCATCCGTTCTCCGCTCCGACAAGATGGAGAACGTTATCTTCAACGGTACCTCGAAGAGGAAGCCGCTTGGAATGTCGGAAGTGTCGCTTACCATCGAAAACGACAGGGGTGTTCTCCCGGTCGATTACTCCGAGGTGATAATCACCCGCCGTATCTTCCGGTCGGGTGAAAGCGAGTACCTCCTTAACAAGAACATCGCCCGTCTTAAGGATATCACCAGCCTCTTCATGGATACAGGGATGGGCGCGAACGCATACTCGGTTATTGAGCTCAAGATGGTTGAGTCGATCCTCAGCAACAAAGCTGACGAGCGGCGAGCCATGTTTGAGGAAGCTGCCGGTGTAAACAAATACAAGATCAGGCGTAAACTCACACTCAAGAAGCTTGAAGAAGTAAAAGCCGATCTCGCGCGTGCAAATGATCTGATCTCTGAGATCGAAAAGAAGGTCAATTCGCTCGAGAGACAGGCTAAAAAAGCCGAAAAATACAAAGAACTGGCGGACAGATTAACAGAGATCGACCTCCGTTCCGCTGCCTGCGATCTTTACATTATGATCAACGAGCAGGCTGTATGGCAACAGCAGCACTTCGACGCTACAATTCAGAAGAACGAGGTTGAGATAAATCTCAGTCGCTTAGACGAAGTGTACGCGGGTATCCGTGAGAAAACCTACATCACCGAAAATGAGCTTAAAGAGATCAGGAAAAAGATCACCGCGCAGACTGATCTCATTTACAAAAGTGAGAGGACAATTTCGGTTGCGCAAGAATCAAGGAGATCCCTCGAAAGCAATATCAAAAGGTTTGAGTCGGAACTTGACGAGTTCAAAAACCAGATTGAAGAATCGGAAGGTAACCTTGAAGACCTCGGTTTTGATCTCGATGAAAAAACCGTGGAAGAAGAAAAGCTCTCAAAAAGAATAGCTGAAATTGCATCAGTTCTCGATGAAAAAAGGACGAGGCTTTCATCCGCGAGGGAAGAGATCAAGGTTTTTTCGGGATCGGTGCTTTCACGGGTGCAAGGTTCCGCGAGGCGGAAGAACGAGCTCGCGAATCTTGAGAAAAGCCTTGAAAGAACCTTAAAAGAAACAGGGAAAACCACGGCAAGAATCGCGACACTTCAAGAGGCTATCACGCGTAATTCCGCTCTTTTACTCGAAGTGAACAGTGATATTGCAGAAACATCCGCGAATCTCCTGAATGCCGAACAGGTATTCAATGATACCACCTTGAAAAAGGAAAACCTCGAGAAGGAGCTGGATGGACTGCGTGATAGCGAATTCGAACTCAAGTCATCGCTGAATGACCTCCGCACCCGGATCGATTTTCTTGCCGATCTTATCAGTAATCTTGAAGGATTTTCACTCGCTTCCAAGCGCCTGATGGAAGATGTGAACTGGCACAAAGGTGAGAAAAAAGTTGTCTCAGGGCTCGGAGAACCGGTTGATGAATTCAAATTCGCCGTGGAAGCCGCGCTGAAGGAAAATTTCAACAGCTTTGTTGTTAAAGAAGTCGATGAGGTTATCTCGGGAATTGATCTGCTGCTCTCAACCAACAGTGGCAAGGCCTCTTTCATCGTAAAACTTGATACCGGTGAGAGATCGCGGTCATTCATTAATAAAGTGGCCGGATTCGCGGTGAAAAGGATCGCAAAAAAACTTTCTGCTGAACCCGGTTTCATAAAATTCGCTCATGAGCTTGTAAAAGTCCCGGCCGGTTACGAAGAGTTTTTTACCTCCCTCCTCGGAAATGTAGCCGTGGTAAGCGATCTGAAGACAGCCATAAAGCTTGCCGGAAGATACGCGGGGTACAGGTTTATCACCATTGATGGTGACACAGTGGGAGACAACGGAGCGGTTGAAGCGGGCTCAAGGCTTAAAGATGAAGACACCCTCTTTGGTAAAAAGGCGCAGCTTGAATCGTTGAAATCCGGAATTAAACCGCTTGAAGATCAGCTTGCCGCCATGAAACAGACAGTCTATCAGAAGGAATACGAGCTTCATCTGATCGACCTGAAAGACATGGGTGACGTGATAAAGATCTATCAGAACGACCTTCTTCAGCTTGAAAAGCAAAGGGCGCAGATCGAGTTCGAGATTAAAAAAGCCACCGAAGAGAAAGACACACTCTCCAAAGAAGAAGAAATATTAAAAAACCAGGGTGAACAGCTTGAAGGCGACATTTCCGCGCTTAAAGGCGAAATCGAAGAGGATGAAAAACACCGCGCCGAAACCTCCGCAAAACAGTCGGCACTCGAAGCCACAGCCGCGGAAGCAGAAGCTGATTTTTCAGGAATTTCGAAGGAATACAATACCGCCACGCTCGGACTTGAGAGGATAAAAGGGGAGAAAAAGAATATCCAGAACTCGATCGAGAGGATGCAGCAGACGCTCGTGTCACTCAGGAACTCGATTGAAAGAAGGGAAAAGGATATCACGAATGCCCGTACCGAGATAGAAATTCTTACCGGAACCATCGAAGACAATGAATTTGATCTTGAAGAGCAGAAAAGCGTTCGAGATGGCCTCCGTGGGAAGGAAAAAGAGATCGAAACCGTTTACCTTCAGGAGCGTGAAGAGCTTGACAACCTCGACAAGGAAAAGACAAGCCTCAGAAAGAAACGTGATACAATCAGCGAGGAACTTCACCGTTCGGAGCTTAAATTCAACGAATACACCATAAACATCCGCAACCTGAAAAAGAGGATCACGGAAAAATACGAGACAGACCTCGAACCGGTACAACCGGACGAAGAGGAACTGGAAAAACTTGACGGATGGCGAAAAGAGGTTAGGGAGATTGAGCACCAGCTCCATCAGATGGGGCCCGTGAATCTCCTCGCGTTCGAGGAATATGATGAAGAGAAGAAAAGGTTCGACTTCTTTGCCGGACAGAGAAGCGATCTCATTCAGTCAGAAAAAGATCTTATAAAGACCATAGATGAAATTAACACAACTGCCCAGAATCTCTTTTTTGAGACATTTGAGGCAATAAGGGAAAACTTTCAGAGGATCTTCCGCAGCCTTTTCAGGCAGGAAGATGAAGCTGATCTGAAACTTGAAGAGGGTGTCGACCCACTTGAAGCGAGGATCGAAATTATAGCGAAACCAAGGGGAAAAAGGCCGACATCGATCGAACTTCTTTCGGGAGGAGAGAAGACACTGACCGCTATCGCGCTGCTTTTCGCGATCTACCTTGTGAAACCATCGCCGTTCTGCATCCTGGATGAGATTGATGCTCCTCTTGATGATGCGAACATCGACAGATTCACAAAAATAGTGCGTGAATTCAGCGAGAACACTCAATTTATTGTGGTCACTCACAACAAGCGAACGATGGAAGCAGCCGATACAATGTACGGCGTAACGATGCAGGAGGAGGGCGTCTCAAAATTAGTGAGCGTCAGATTCAATGAAGATTTCAACATCGTAGCATAGGAGATGACTGAAATGCGTTTAGCATCAAAGATTTTTTTACTGGGGGCACTTCTGCTCCCGCTGCAATTGTTCGCCCAATGGAACCCGGACCCCAATTCGCCCAAGCAAGTTGTTACTGCCTCCACTTCCCCGCAGGAAATAATGCTCGTTAGGAACGGAAATGAAGGTTTCTTTCTCGTGTGGGAAGATAAAGCTCCCGGCGGCCGCGGCAGGATACTGCTGAACCACTACAACATGAGGGGGGAAGTGGCGAGGAACTCAAACGGTGTTGAGGTGGAAGGGTACTTCCGCTCGCAGTCGATCCCGAAAGTTTCACAAGCCGTCGGCGGTAAAATTTCATTTGCCTGGGTCGAAGAAGCCGGGCCGGGGAAGAAATCGCTTTTTGTGCAGCAGGCTAATTCAAGGGTAAATTTCTCATGGACCTCACAGCCCGGAGGCGTGAATATTGCCACGCCTGAAGGAACCATAACTGAATATGCCGTTTCGCTTGATGCAAAAAACAACACCAACATCGGCTGGATCGAAAAAGGGGAAGGTTCAAAGCACACCATCAAATTGAACAGGGTGGACAAAGACGGTAACCCCGGCGAACAGGAAGCCGTCACTGTTGATGAAGGGACATCTCAAAAATCGAACCTGCAAGTATTATCCGCACCGAATTACGGCGCGGTTGTCGTGTGGATTGATGTTCAGGGCGGAAACAGCCTGATCAAATTTTCACTTGTAGATTCATCTGGCCGCGCCTCTGAACCTGATGTTATTTCCACAGTTGATGGTCTTGTAAGGTCTCTTACATCAATAACGCTTACAGGTGGCGACCATTATCTCGTATGGGAGACAGCGGGCAGAAATAAAGATATTTTCCACCAGGTTATCTCACCCCGTGGGAACGCGAAGTGGAGCAAGGGCGGGAAGAAAGCTGTTTCAAACTCCGGGATCAATACAACTCCCGTTCTTGCCGAGAGCGGTGATGGCGATATCATACTTGGCTGGATCAATGAAGCGGGAGGGGATGAAAATATCTTCGTGCAGAAGTTTGATGAAAAAGGGAACGCCCAATGGGGGATCAGCGGGTCAACCATCGGCAAAATTAAAGGAAGACAATTCTCACAGGTTCTCGACGGTGACAACAATGGAGCTGTTTACGTTGCCTGGCTCGACAGACGTGACAACAAAACCGAGATCTTCGCGCAAAAGTTTAATGCCTCCGGTAAAGCTGAATGGGATGATGACGGGGTTGCCATTTCCAATTCACAAAATCCCGAAAAGAGCTATCTCCAACTGACATTCGACGGAAAAGACGGCGCTGTTCTGGTTTTCAAAGAGAAGAGCAAGTCAGGTGAAGGTATTTACGGACTCCGACTCGCCGGCGCGAGACCCAAACCACAGGGAATTGTGGAAGCCTGGCTTACTTACACCGATGATGAAGTAAAGATCAATTGGACAGGCACAAATGAAAAAAATGTTATAAGCTACTTTATCCATAGAATGGAACCAAGGGGAAAAGATACCGCTTGGACTGAAATAGACAACGTGGTGGCGCACCCGGCAGCAAATGGCGCGTATTACACTTTTGACTCTCCTGACAACGACGGAAACGTGGTTTACAGGATCACTCAGATATCGAAGGACAACAAAGTTGTCGGACAGAAAATGGTGCAGGGGAAGTTTACCAGAAAGTCGACACAGAAAGTGTTCGTCGCGCAGAATGTGCCGAACCCTTTTTCGGGTGAAACCGTAATTTCATACAACGTTTCAGGACCCGGATCAGTTAAATTAGAGTTTTTTGACTCCGCCTTCAAGCAGATCAAACAGGAAATAATAAAGATCGCCAAAGAAGGGAAGTATACTTACACGTTCAAGTCGGAAGGGCTAAAAGCCGGCATCTATTTCTACCGTTTCACGTATGGAACATACGTTGAAGTGAAGAAAATGGCTATTTTATAGTGGTCAGAGGTTAGAGGTCAGTGGTTAATACGTCGAATTTCAAACGGTTGCCGGTTGGAGAATTGGCTGGATGTTGATGGAAGATCACTCACCACTAACCATTAACCACTCACCACTAATAAAAGTCTTCATCGACTTTGACGGTACAATAACAAAGCAAGATATTGGTGCAAATATCTTTCTTGAATTTGGTGACAGGGAACGGGCCTGCGAGATCATTTGCGGGTTCAGTGATGGTAAGTATACAGCCACTGAGACATGGGATGAACTGCTGAAAACCCTTAAGAACCCGGTAGAAGAAGAGATCAGGCAGTATGTTCAGGGGTTCGAGATCGACGATCATTTCAAGGCTTTTCTTGAATTTCTCGATGAGAATAAAATAGAATATTATGTGATAAGCGATGGATTCCGGTTTTATATCGAATCCATATTTAAGCGGGAGGGGATAGAAGCCCCTTATTTCTCAAATGATCTGAAATTTCACGGTGGCAAGGTGGAACTGGTATACCCGCATACCGATGAGCATTGTACAAAGTGCGCCAACTGCAAGCGGAACCAAGTGGTTTCACTTAGCGGCGACCATGAGTACTCGATATTCATCGGAAACGGAAATTCAGACGTTTGCGCGGCACTTCATTGTGATTATATCTTCGCGAAAGAGAGTCTCTTGAAGTATTGCGAACTCAACCGGGTATCATACTATCCGTTCAAGAACTTCAGGGATGTGCAGATCCGCGTAACTGAATTGCTCGGAAAGAAGCGGCTTAAAAAGAGGCATCAGGCAGAATTGTTACGGAAAAAACTCTATATGCAGGGTTAGGGGCTTTCACAAAAATGACTGACAGATACTCAGATAAAATAATGATCATTGCCGGTGAAGCCAGCGGCGACCTTCACGGGTCTTCACTCGTGCGGGCTCTGAAGGCACAAAATCCCGGTTTGGTGCTGTTCGGAGTTGGCGGCGAGAAGATGAAGGCGGAAGGTTTTGAAGCCTTGTTTCACATCAATCAGATGGCATTTCTCGGTTTTGTCGAGGTGTTGAAACATCTTCCGCACATCCTTAATGTGCAGAAAATATTGATAAATGAGGCAGTTAAAAGGGGAGTAAAAACCGTTGTTCTGATCGACTATCCCGGTTTCAACCTGAACATCGCGAAGAAGTTCAAACGGCTTGGGATAAGGGTTGTTTACTACATCGCGCCTCAGATCTGGGCTTGGGGGCAGGGGAGGGTCAAGAAATTAAAAGAAAGAACCGATATCGTTCTTTCAGTTTTCCCTTTTGAGGAGAAATTTTTCAAAGAGCACGGGGTTAATGTCCGGTTCGTTGGCAATCCCCTCGCTGAGAGGATCGCCGGGTACAACTTTATGCCTGAAGCTGAGTTCAGACAGAAGTTCGGACTCGATCCGGATAAGAAGATACTCGCTGTACTTCCGGGCAGCAGAAAACATGAAGTCGAACTCCTTCTGAAACCGGCACTTGAGGCGGCAGAAAAACTTGAGAAGGAATTTGGGTTTCAAACCATTGTGGGCTGCGCTGACACCATAGATGAAGAATTTATCAGCGAAATCAAACCGGGTGGTTACAAACTGATAAAGGGATATCAGTTCGAGATTAAAAAATACGCCGGATTCGGCATTGTAAAGTCGGGCACGTCAACCATGGAGGCGGCATTGCTCGATATGCCTTTGGTGATAATTTACAAGACATCCGCCCTGACATATAACATAGGGAAGCGCCTTATCAAGATCGGAAACCTTGGAATGGTGAATATAATTGCCGAAGAGAACATCGCCCCTGAATTGATACAGGATGAAGTAACCGGCGAAAAAATTTCATCCACTGTTTCAGGTATCCTGTATGATCCCTCACTTTTGAATAAGCAGAGGGATGGTTTCGCGAGGATCAGGGAGAATCTTGGGAGACACGCTGCTTCAGCGACAGCCGCGAAGGTGATACTGAATGAAGCTTAGCGAAAAGAATAAAACACGCTTGCGGAGCCTCGGCATCAAGGTGTTGAATCCCGTTCTCACCTTTGTTTGCGGATCGCTGATCAAAAAAGTGATAAACAAGGAAGCCCTTGAATCACTTGAAAGGGAAGGGAAGAAGTTCGTTGTTGCATTCTGGCACGGTAAAATGCTTTTCGGCTGGTACCGGTTCAGAAACCGTGGATTCGCAGGGCTGACAAGCCAGAGCAAGGATGGTGACATTCTGGCTGCTGTTTTAGGGAAGTGGGGCTATAAAGTTGTCAGGGGTTCCAGTTCAAAAGGGGGAAGTGAGGCTTTGAATGAAATTGTTGACACGATCACAACCGGGAGAAGCGTTTGCATCACCCCTGACGGACCGAAGGGTCCCTCGCAGGAGATGAAAGCAGGAGCCGCGGTGGCGGCAAAAAAAGCGGGAGTGCCATTGATCCTGATGGGGATCAGTTACAAAAGAAAATCCCGTTTGAAAAGCTGGGACAGGTTTGAGATTCCTCACCCGTTCAGTTTTATAAAGATAGCTTATTCCGATCCAATATATCTGGATCCCGGTATGACGAAAGAGGAATTAGCCGCCCGGATACCTGATATCCAAAAAGAGTTCGAAAAGGTTCAGGCGTTGGCGGAGAAACCTTTCTTCAGTAGTGAGAGGTGAGTAGTGAGTAGCGAGAAATTGATAATGAAAGGTGGTCGGGACTAACGAGAGAATAGTAGTGGATTAAAATCCTCACCACTAACTACTCGCTACTCACCACCAAAAAAGGAATAAATGAAATCCCTTGATCTGATAAGAGTGTTATTGCTTCCATTTGTGCCGGTATACGCGCTGGTTACCTGGGTGAGGAATATGCTTTTTGACAAGGGAATATTCAAAAGCACCGAAGTTAACCGTCCGGTGGTTTCCGTGGGGAACCTTACTGTAGGCGGATCGGGGAAAACACCGTTAGTGATCTTCCTCGCGGAACTTTTCAAAAAAGCAGGACTTCATCCGGGCGTTGTGAGCAGGGGGTACGGAAGAACCACCAAAGGCTACCTTTTGGTTGCCGACAATTCGGGCGTACTGCGAACACCGGAGGAGAGTGGAGACGAGATTTACCAGACCGCCGTTGAGTGCGCGATTCCCGCCGCGGTTGGTGAAAAAAGGGTTGAAGCGGTTTCAGGGATCATAAATGAAACAGGTGTCGGGTGCGTGATACTCGATGATGCATATCAACACCGCTGGATCGGGCGGGATGTTAACCTTCTGATCATTGCCCAGCGCTTTCTTGTGGATGAAAATCCGCTGCGAAGAACTCTCTTCCCCACAGGGAACCTTCGTGAACCCTTCAAAAGGGCTGAGAGGGCGGATGCTGTTATCATTAACAGAAAATTCACCGAAAAGAAGGAAATACCGGAAAGGCTTCTGCGACACTTCCGGGGTAAAAAGATTTTTAACGCGTGGTACGAACCGCTTTACTTTGTTGATATAAAGAACGGAAAGCATTATGATCCGGCAGATTTCACGGGGCAGAAAAGTCTGTGCGTGAGCGGTATAGCAAACCCGTACTCGTTCTTCAGCGCCTTGCAGCAGTTGAAGATAAACACTGACAACAAAATGATATTTATAGACCATAAAGCGTACACTGTTAAAGAGGTTGAGAAGATCAGAAAATTCTTCTATTCAACCAACGCTTTCTCGGTCGTAACTACACAAAAAGATGCCGTAAAGCTCGCTAAATTTTCGCGTGAGCTCGACGACATTGATATCTACTATCTGAAGATACGCTTGAGGCTTGACGAAGAGAAGGAATTTGAACAGTTTATTCTGGACAAGATAAAAGCGACAAACAAAAAAAAATCCTAAAACAGGAGGATCAGAAATGGCTAAAAAAGACATAAAATATGTCTATTTCTTCGGTGGCAAAAAAGCCGAAGGAGATGCTAAAATGAAAAACCTTCTTGGCGGTAAAGGCGCGAACCTCGCTGAGATGGTTAATATGGGGCTCCCGGTTCCCGCGGGTTTCACCATCACAACTGAAGTGTGCACATACTTTTACGCTAATGGAAGACAATATCCAAAACAGCTTGCCAAACAAGTAAAAGATGCCATCAAACAGATGGAAGCAGTCATGGGCAAGAAATTCGGCGATCCAAAAGATCCCCTTCTTCTTTCAGTCCGCTCCGGAGCAAGAGCTTCGATGCCGGGTATGATGGATACAGTTCTTAACCTCGGTCTCAATGACAAAGCTGCTGAAGCCCTTGTTGCTGCAACAGGCAACCCAAGATTCGTTTATGACTCATACAGAAGATTTGTTCAGATGTATGGCGATGTGGTGCTTGATCTGAAACCAAAGAACAAAAAAGACCACGATCCGTTCGAAGTTATCATCGATGCCAAGAAAAAAGCAAAAGGTGTTGAGTTCGATACCGACCTCACAGCAGAAGACCTTAAAGAGCTCGTTGGCGAGTTCAAAGCTGCCATCAAAGAGCAGACCGGTCACGACTTCCCGGATGATCCTGAAGAGCAGCTTTGGGGATCAGTTGGCGCCGTGTTCAACTCATGGATGAACGAAAGAGCCATTGTTTACAGGAAACTTAACAATATCCCTGAAGAGTGGGGAACAGCCGTTAACGTACAGGCGATGGTATTCGGTAACATGGGCGACGACTCAGGTACCGGTGTTGCCTTCACCCGTGACCCTGCAACAGGCGAGAACATTTTCTATGGGGAGTACCTCTTCAATGCTCAGGGCGAGGACGTGGTTGCCGGTATCAGAACCCCGCACCCGATCAGCAAGCTGGCTGAAGAAGCTCCAAAAATGTACAAAGAACTCGATGCTATCCGTCACAAACTCGAAAAAGAGTACAAAGACATGCTCGATGTTGAATTCACAATTCAACAGGGCAAACTTTGGATGCTCCAGTGCCGCGTTGGTAAGAGAACCGGTCTCGCTGCTGTAAGAAACGCTGTTGAAATGTTCAATGAAGGCCTCATCGACAAGAAGACCGCCCTCATGCGCGTTGAACCCAACCAGCTTAATCAGCTCTTAAGACCTATCTTCGATCTCGAAGAGAAGAGAAAAGCAATTGCTGAAGGCAAGCTCATGACCAAAGGCCTTAACGCCGGTCCTGGTGCCGCGACAGGTAAAGTGGCTTTCTCCGCTCACGATGCTGAAGAAATGGCTAAAACAGGTGATCCTGTAATCCTCGTGAGAATTGAAACTTCACCGGAAGACATTAAGGGTATGAACGCCGCTGAAGGTATCCTCACCGCGCGTGGCGGTATGACCTCACACGCTGCTCTCGTTGCCCGCCAGATGGGTAAGGTTTGCGTCGCTGGTTGCGGTAAACTTCTTATCGATTACAATGCCGGTACAATGAAAGTTGACGGAAGACCTGAGTTCCTCGTTAAAGAAGGCGACTTCATTTCGATCGATGGTACAACCGGCGAAGTGATCCTCGGAAAGATCGAGACCAGACCTTCTGAAGTTATAGAGGTTCTGATCAACAAGACCAGAAAACCTGAAGATTCACCGATGTTCCAGATCTATAACACCCTTATGACCTGGGCTGACGAGTTCAGAAAAATGAACATCAGAACCAACGCCGATCAGCCTGATCAGGCTTCGAACGCCATTCAGTTCGGTGCCGAGGGTATCGGTCTTTGCCGTACAGAGCACATGTTCTTCGGTGAGAACAAGATCAAATCGATGAGAAAAATGATCCTCGCTGATACCGAAGCAGAAAGAAAAGCTGCTCTCGCTGAGCTCCTTCCGCTTCAGAGGGAAGATTTCGCGGGCATCTTCAAAGCGATGAAAGGTTTCCCTGTAACCGTAAGAACTCTTGATCCACCACTTCACGAGTTCCTGCCTAAAAAAGAATCAGAGATCAAAGAACTGGCAACCGATATCGGTGTTCCGGTAAAAGCAATCAAAGACAAGATCGCCAGCCTGCACGAAGAGAACCCGATGCTTGGTTTCAGAGGCTGCCGTCTTGGTGTTGAGTACCCTGAGATCACCGAAATGCAGGCCCGCGCCATTCTTGAGGCAGCAGTTCAGGTCAAGAAAGAAGGATTTGAAGTTAATCCTGAGATCATGATCCCGTTGGTTGGACATGTTAACGAGTTAAAGGCACAGGAAGCTCTCGTAAGAAAGACCGCCGAAGATGTATTCGCTGAGTCAGGTGTTAGAGTTGACTACCTTGTCGGTACAATGATCGAGCTCCCAAGAGCCGCCCTCGTGGCTGACAAGATCGCCACTGTTGCCGAGTTCTTCAGCTTTGGTACCAATGATCTTACCCAGACAACCTTCGGTCTCTCAAGAGATGATGCCGGCAAGTTCCTCCCGAACTACGTGGCCAAAGAGATCCTCCCGGCGGATCCATTCGAGACTATCGATCAGGAAGGCGTTGGCCAGCTCGTAGAGATCGGTGTTGAAAGAGGCAGAAGCACAAGACCCAAACTTAAAGTGGGAATCTGCGGTGAGCATGGTGGTGAACCTGCTTCAGTGGAATTCTGCTACAGAACCGGTCTTAACTATGTAAGCTGCTCGCCGTTCAGAGTTCCGATCGCGAGACTTGCCGCCGCTCAGGCAGCGCTCCGTGAGAAACTCGCGAAAGACGCCAAGAAAAAAGAGAAGAAAAAATCCAAATAACAACCATGGCCGTTTTGTCAGAACGGCCGGAGCGTGATTATTCATGTCCGCGGCGGGGGTGCCGCCGCGGGCAGTATTAATTAAGCTATCTAAAATGACATGAGGTAAAAATTAAATGAAATTATCCGATTTCAATTACAATCTCCCCAAAGGACAGATCGCCAAATATCCATACCAGAAAAGGGATGAAGCAAGGTTGATGGTACTGAACAGGGAGACAAAAGGGATTGAGCACAAGCAGTTCAAGGATGTGGTTGACATCTTGAACAAGGGTGACATCCTTGTTGTAAACGAGTCAAGGGTTTTCCAGGCAAGACTGATCGGAAACAAGGAGAAGACCCAGGCGAAGATCGAGGTTTTCCTTCTGAGGGAATTGAACTCAAAAGAAGCCATCTGGGACGTTATTGTTGATCCCGCACGTAAGGTAAGGATCGGTAATAAAATCTATTTCTCTGACGATCTCTGGTGTGAAGTTATTGATAACACCACTTCACGCGGAAGAACCGTGAAGTTTAATCAGGTTGGAAATATTTACCGCGCTGTTGAGAATATCGGGCTTACACCACTTCCCCCATATATCAAGAGGAACGCTGAGCCCCAGGACAAGGAGTACTATCAGACCGTATACGCGCGCGTTGACGGATCTGTTGCCGCTCCCACTGCCGGGCTTCACTTCACCCCTGAACTTATGGACGCGCTTAAGAAAAAGGGTGTGATCGTCGTGCCTATTATTTTGCATATCGGTCTTGGTACTTTCAGGCAGGTTGAAGTTGAGGATCTTACAAAGCACAGAATGGATTCAGAATTCTACGAGATAACCTCAACTGCTGCAGAGCAGATCAACAAGGCTCTTCAGGCAGGCGGAAAGCTCACTGCTGTTGGAACGAGTACCGTGCGGGCTTTGGAGTCGAGTGTTACCGCGGAGGGATTCATCAGGGCACAGAAGGGGTGGACCGACAAGTTCATTTATCCTTCATACGGGTTCAGAATTGTAAAGCAGATGATCACCAACTTCCACATGCCGCAGTCCACACTCATTATGCTGGTCTCCGCTTTCGCTGAGACAGAACTTGTGATGAAGGCCTATAAGACCGCGGTTAAAGAAGATTATAAGTTCCTCAGTTACGGCGACGCGATGATGATCTTATGAGAACTGTCGCCATAATTCCCGCTGCCGGCTCCGGTTCCAGAATCGGAGGTGAGGTACCGAAGCAGTTCATGAAGTTCAACGACAGGGAACTGATAGCGTATACTCTCGAGGTTTTTCAGAACTCTCCACTTGTGGATGAGATAGTTATTGCCACCTCGGGAAACGGGCATGAACTGATCGACTCGATCAGAAAGCGTGAAGGCTTTACGAAGATCACGAAGATAGTCGAAGGCGGGAAGGAAAGGCAGGACTCTGTATTCAACGCCCTAAAGACAATTGATCTCTCTTTTGATGACCTTGCCGCGGTTCATGACGCGGCAAGGGCTCTTTTACCACCCGCCGTGCTTGACGACGCAATCAGAGCCGCCCGTGAAAAAGGGAGTGCCCTGGTTTGCATGAAAGCCCGTGATACAATCGGCTTCCTTGATCACTCCGGACTCGATTATATTGACAGAAACAAAGTGTATATTGTACAGACGCCTCAGATATTCAAATACGGTGAGTTGATGGATGCCTTCAACAAGGCTTACGCGGATGGTTGGTACGGAACGGATGAATCATCCCTCATGCGACGGGCCGGCTACACCGTGAATATTTCCGAAGGTTCAGCTCTAAACTTCAAAGTAACCACCAAAGAAGACCTCACAATTTTTAACAAGCTCATACCTGACGGCCTCCCTTTTTAAGGGGCCGGCACGTCATGATTGTGTTGAGCTGAAGCCCTTGGTGTCGTGCCGCCAAATCATGGAAGTACACTGAATTATCCCCTTCGAAGATATTTTTTTATTAACTGAAAAGACATTATTTTACACTCTCAATCACTGCAATTTCTGCCTGCCGGGCTGCAAAAACGGCGGCCGAACGGAACAAACCATCACAAATACAGGAATCTGGAATGTTAGCACTTGCTGCAATATTACTTTTGTCATATCTTATTGGCTCAATTCCTTTCGGCGTTATAGTTGCCAAGGGCAAGGGGATCGATATAAAAGCGCATGGCAGCGGTAATACCGGTGGTACGAATGTTTTCCGCACCCTGGGACCGAAATATGGACTTTCTGTTGTAGTGCTCGATGCTCTTAAAGGCGTGATTGCGGTTGTTGCTGTCTCACAGCTCTATTATATAGATCCTGTCGTACTGAACAACCAGACACCCTTTCAAGACATCACCATCATCCGGATAATGGCCGGTATCTTCGCGATAATCGGACATATCTGGAGCGTTTTTGCATCATTTAAAGGCGGCAAAGGCGTTGCCACCGCCCTCGGGATGATGCTTTCAATCACCACGGTCGACATGCTTATCGCGCTCGGAATTTTTATTATTGTGGTGGGTGCCTTCAAATATGTTTCCCTTGGCTCCATCATGGCTGCCATCACTGTTCCATTGACTCTCTTCATCCGCCAGAATGTTTTTCACGCGGAAGTGCAGGGTTACGGAACACTTCTTCCTTTTGTATTGGCGGTCTCTTTCCTGCTGATTTACATGCACAGAACCAATATTCAAAGGTTGCTTAAAGGGAACGAGAACAAAATCTCGTTCGGTAAAAAGAAGTAACCCAACAAATGAACATTTCGGTATTGGGAGCAGGTGCCTGGGGCACAACCCTCGCTATTCTCCTTAGCGATAACGGTCACGATGTTACGCTTTGGGAATATAACGACACGTACGCCAACATGCTTGAGGAAAAACGGGAGAATATAATCTATCTTCCCGGTATTCCGTTCCCAAAGTCACTAAAGATATCAAATGATCTTGATCAGGCGGCGACCGGCAAGGATATAATTGTTACTGCCATCCCGACACAATTCACCCGAAATGCACTGCAGAAGATCAGTTATGATAAGATCCGCGACACGGTTCTTGTATCTGTTTCAAAAGGTATCGAAAAACACCATCTTCTTACTGTAAGCCAGATTTACAGGGATGTTTTCCCTGAACTCACGGAGCACCAGGTTGGCGTGCTTTCAGGTCCAAGCCATGCCGAAGAAGTAAGTAAAAAAATACCCACCACCGTTGTTGCAGCCTGCAAGGACCACGACACTTCAAAATTGATACAGGATGCCTTCATCAACCGCTATTTCCGGGTTTATTCATCCACTGATGTTATTGGAGTTGAGTTGGGCGGAGCCTTTAAGAACGTGATCGCCATTGGCGCCGGAATACTTGACGGAATGGGCATGGGAGATAACACAAAAGCCGCGATAATGACCCGTGGAACAGCCGAGATCACCCGTCTTGGACTCGCCATGGGGGCACATTCACATACATTTTCCGGTCTTTCCGGAATGGGCGATCTGATTGTTACCTGCATGAGCCGGCACAGCCGTAACCGTTACGTCGGTGAAAAGATCGGCAGCGGCATGAAGCTAAAGGATGTGCTGGCGCAGATGACCGCTGTGGCGGAAGGCGTGGAAACTTCAAACTCCGCGATGCAGCTCGCCCTTAAGTATGGTATAGAAGTTCCGATCACCACTGAGGTATACCGCATCCTCTTTGAAGATAAAGACCCTGCCCAGGCGATCCATGACCTCATGACCCGGGACAGGAAAGAGGAGTACCGGGTGTAAGTGGTTAGTGGTGAGTGGTCAGAGGTTAGTGATGAGTGATGAACCGCGGCGGCGGAATGAGTGATGATCCACGGCGGCGGAATGAGTGATGAGTTTTTGGTGTGCAGGGAAGGTTTTGAAGATTAATTAGTCCGTCTAAACGGGAAAAATCCCGTTTAACTTTATTTTGATGCTCCCACCGAAAGATTTCCCTATATTTTGAAATTCACAAACGCAGAGTTTGCATACCGGAGGTGGTCGCTTACCGGCACTTCGGTAGTTCCTCTATTTTGAAATTCACAAACAAAGAGTTTATATGCCAGAAATAGCAGGCAGCCGGAACCTCACCAAGATATATTCCGGCAGGGCAAAGGTTAAAGCCCTCGACGATTTTTCAATATCCGTGCAGCCGGGGCAGATTTTTGGTCTGCTTGGCCAGAACGGCGCGGGCAAAACCACTTTTATCAAGATTTTGCTTGGAATTATCAGCCACACTTCTGGAAGTTATTCCCTTTTTGGCTCAGAATTTCCAAGTCACCTTGTGAAAACAAAGGTTGGATATCTCCCTGAAAATGTGAGTTTCCCTGAGGTCTTCACGGCCACTCAGAACATGGAGGCTTTCGCGGGTTTTTACGGGATGGATAAAGAGCTTACCCGGAAAAGGACGGGTGAACTTTTCGAAATGCTGGGTTTGACGAAGCTCGCGAACAGAAGGACCAAAACCTTCTCCAAGGGGCAGAACCAACGACTGGGAATTGCCCGGGCACTGCTGCACGATCCCGATCTGATCATTCTGGATGAGCCGACTGACGGTATCGACCCGGTCGGGAGAAAAGAGATCAGAACCATTCTTCAGGATCTTCGCTCACGGGGCAAGACAATTTTCCTCAATAGTCATATTCTCTCCGAGGTGGAGATGGTAACTGATTCGGTTGCCATACTTCACAAAGGCAAACTTCTTAGAACAGGTTCGATCGAAGATCTCACTTCGGAGACCTCCGGTTATGAGCTGAAGCTATCCCGTGCCCTGACCATGGAAGAAGAAAACTCGATAATTTATCTTGAAAAATCGGGGGAGAACACCTACAGGTATCATGGTTCTGACATTGAAGCACTGAATAGAATTATCGATAAGGTCAGGATTCTTGATATCCTTATTCAGGAAGTGGTGCTGAAACGCTCAAATCTTGAAGATCTATTTATCAAAACCATTACTTCTGATGATGGAGGGAAGAAATGAAGGGAATAACACAGTCGATGATCTTTTTCTTCAAACATATCTACCGTGGCAAGTCGTTCTGGATAACCGCCGTTGGAATTGTTGTCATGTTTTTGCTTACCTGGGGGATCTCGGCTTCGGTTTACAATAACCTCCCCCCGGGGATCAAGGAAGCAAAAATTATGGCCAGTTACGATATGACCTCCGTGAACCTGCTTAACAGCATGGCTCAGTTGATGGTCTATATCGGGCTCTTCGCTGTGGCAATAAATGTAAACTCGGTTGTTAAAAAGGGGGTTCTCGAGCTTGTTCTTTCACTTCCTGTAAGAAGGTGGGAGTTGCTTACCGGTGCATTTATAGCCGGCATACTTTTCGAACTGGCTGTTCTCGCCATCGTAATAACCGGTTCATGGTTTATTCACTCCTCGGTTTTCGGTATCTATTATGGTGAGAATCTCCATTGGGGTTTGATGAATCTTCTCGGCTTTGTAGTGATGTTCCATCTGGTGTTGCTTTTCTCGTTCGGATTCCGGTCGCCGATAGCCGGTTTGCTGGTGGCAATAACTTACTCCGTGGTGGTTTCTTCAGTGTTGTATGTTGCCAGGGAAGTAACATTAAACTCAGAGAACGCGTGGTTAAGAGAAACTGTAAACACCGCTTACTGGTTGCTGCCTAAGAGCGCGGAGCTCGCGAATCCATTTTACATGAGTTCACAGCCGTCACCGGAGGGGCATATTTTAAAGCTTGTATTGAGCACCATCTTGTTTATTTTTACCGTTTTCGGCTTAACAATTATTGTTTTTGAGAAAAAAGATCATTAAAGGTGCCATTTCCGGCTTGCATTAAGCTGTTTTATTTGGCACTATTATTGCTTAATAAAAGCAGCTAAATGACTTTTAAGGAAATGACTGATGCAAGAAGATAATATAAATATTGACGAAATACTGAAACGCTCGGTACTCTCCGCATCTGTTGACGCGCTCAGCAGGGTCGGAATTATCGGTGCCGGTGTAATGGGTCAGGGCATTGCTCATGCTGTTGCAGCCAACGGAATTGAAGTGATCATTGTTGAACGCTCGACAGACAGGATAGAGTATGCCAAGGGAAATCTCGCCGACAATATTGATATCGAAATCAAAAGATGGGCAATGACCGCCTCTGAAAAAAAGGCTATCATGAGCCGAATCAGTTGGGTGACTGATATCAAACTTGTCGCCGGTTGTGACCTGATAATTGAGGCTGTGGATGAAGATTTTGAGCTTAAAAAGAACATCTTTATCGAAATCGACAAGATAGCGAAGAAAGAGACGATCTTTGTTTCGAACACCTCCACACTGAGTCTGACCAAGCTTGCCGAAGCAACCGGCAGGCCTGATAAGGTGATAGGGATGCACTTTCTGAACCCGGTGCCGAAACGGCCGCTGGTAGAGGTGATAAAGTGCCTTCACACTTCGTCAACCACACTTAAGACAATTAAAGAATTCGCCAACCGTTTGGGTAAAACCTCGATCGAGGTGTATGAATACCCCGGTTATGTTACCACAAGATCGATAGTGCCACTTCTGAATGAAGCCATGCACATCCTCCTCGAGGGAATAGCCTCGGCCAAGGATATCGACACAGCCATGAAGATAGGCTTTAACTTCCAGCAGGGTCCGCTCGAAATGGCCGACATGATGGGGCTCGACGAAGTGCTCGCCTGGATGGACACTCTTTGGAAAACACTCGGTGAACCGAGATACAGGGCATGTCCGATCCTCAGAAAACTGGTTCGTGAACAGAAGCTTGGCCGCAAGACAGGGCAGGGTTTCTACACGTATGACTCAAATGGTAAAATAATCTCGTAGGCGATAATGAAAGTATTAGTATTGAATTGCGGCAGCTCTTCGATAAAGTACCAGTTCTATGACACGGTACAAAGGGTTGCCCTCGCTAAAGGTCTTGTTGACAGAATAGGAATGTCAGGAGCCGTGCTCACCCACACCAGGTTTGACGGAGACAAGATCAATATTGTTGGTGAAATCCTCGATCACGCCATAGGTATCGAGTATGTTCTGGCCGTGCTTCTTTCGAAGAATCATGGTGTTATTGAAGACAAAAGTGAAATTGATGCCGTGGGTCACCGTGTTGTTCACGGTGGTGAAACCTTCACAGGTTCGGTTCTGATCACTCCCGAAGTGGTTAAAGTTCTTCAGGATAACGTTGGTCTCGCGCCGCTGCACAATCCACCCAACATTAAAGGTATTCAGGCTGTCACGCGTGTGCTTCCGGGGATCCCCCAGGTTGGCGTTTTCGATACCGCTTTTCACTCGAACATGAAGCCGAAAGCGTATCTCTATGGCATCCCATACGAACTTTACAAAACACACCAGATCAGACGTTACGGATTCCACGGTACCTCACACAGATATGTAGCCGGAATTGCTGCCAAAAAGCTCGGAAAGCACAAAGAAGACCTTAAGATAGTTACCGCGCATCTCGGAAACGGGTGCAGCATGGCGGCGATCGACCGTGGTACTTCGATAGATACTTCGATGGGCTTCACCCCGCTTGAAGGTTTACTTATGGGCACCAGATGTGGTGATATCGACACTTCGATAATCCTTCACATCATGGGCAAGGAAGGCTTGCAGCTTTCAGAAGCAAACACGCTGCTTAACAAGCATAGTGGACTTGTCGGCATAAGCGGTGAGTCATCTGACATGCGCGAAATTATTTCCGCCATGAAGGAGGGCCACAAACGGAGTCGCTACGCTTTTGAGGTGTTCTGCTACCGGATCACGAAGTATATCGGTGCTTATGCAGCCGCGATGGGTGGAATAGACGCTCTCGTCTTCACCGGTGGAATCGGCGAAAACTCTCCCGATGTCCGTGAAGAAGTTTGCCGCAACCTTGAGTTTATGGGCATCAAACTCGACCCTGAAAAGAACAACAACAAGGATGAAGACCTCTCCTCAGAGGGTTCAACCGTCCATGTGTTCAGGATCCCGACCAATGAAGAGCTCGTTATCGCCCTCGATACCGAGGTGATCGTCGCTCACCATGAGGTGGATATTTAGGATTAGTTGCCCGTTGCCCGTGGGGTGGCGAGTAGCGAGTAGCGAGGGTCTTTGCCCGGTGTGAATGCTGAAAAATTCACAGCGGAGAGCTCGAAGAACGCGAAGAGGTATCAATATTCTTCTTCGCGTTTTTCGCGTTTAAAGGGGCTTTGTTAAAATTCCCGGAGGGGTGGTAAGTATAAATAAGCAGTTTTAAAATACACTGTTTTTACAGATTTGTTCAAATAGTATATTTTAAAATACATTATTTGTATGCTTTTGATCAAAATAAGATAAAAATCACGAATTTTTGAGATTATTTGAACCAGGAAGCTGATATTTTAGACCCCGGCAGCATACGCAAATAGAGAGGCTGGAATGAAGTTAATTGCTATATCGCCTGATTCTTTGGTGCCGGTCTTATCGATTGTTGTAACGAGTGCAGACCGGATGTTATTCTTTTTGCAGAAATAAGTGAGACTTTTAAGTTCTATGGGTTTCTCAAAATAACGGTTACTCCACTTGATCTCCACTGCGTATTTTGGTTTTAGTTTAAGATCATCGAGCAACACCAGGTCAACCTCTCCATTACTCTTGCCTTGGCTCCATCTGGCATAATATGGTTTTATCTCATCTTTGTTGAACAACTGGGACATGATCGCGGTTTCGACCATGTTTCCAAAAGAGTCATCCAACGGAGAAGCAGGCGTAAAAAGAGCACTTCTCAAGGATGGATTTGTAAGGTAAATTTTATAGAATGTCGCCCTTCTGAATTTTTTCCCAGAATCGTCCACCCTGTTCAAAATTCTGATCAGAAATGCCGCCTCAAGATATTCGAGATAGCGCTTTAATAGATTTTTATCGACACCACTGGTAGAACTTAAACTCTCCAAAGATAATTCATTGCCGGAATTATAAGCGAGTGTTGTGAAGAAGGAATTAAGTTCCTGCACATCCCTTATGCCATACAAGCCGGGAAGATCGCGCAGCAGTACTTTGTCGATGATGTCACTTTTTATGTAACGTCCCGGATCAGATTGAATCGTTTTGTTAAAGATAACTTCCGGATAGCCACCCAAATTGATGTAGTTGATGAATTGATTGTTCAACTCCTTTATGTTAGAGGATGAGAACCCGGCAACAGGAAAAACGGGATTCGCGTTATTAACCTGTTCCACCAAGTGATCAAGTTTGAGCAGAGTCAGATACTCTCTGAACGAAAGGGGTGGAAGCTTAAAGTCAGTAAACCTCCCGGCACCACTTTCCATACTTTTAAGTTTCAAGGCAGCAGAAGCTGAACCTGATACTATAAATTTGGTATAGGGGTAGCTGTCAACTAATGATTTAAGATGGATCTCCCAATCTTTTAGGTATTGTATCTCGTCAAAAAAGAGAAAACATCCTTTCGGGTCATTGTTGCCACTTGCTTTAAGGGACATCCGGAAAAGTTCTTCGAGTCCACGGTAATTATATATCGGATTTTCGATGCTTATATAGAAGATTCGATTGGGTGATACATTCTGGTTTAACAGATTCCCGATTGACTGGTGCATCAGAACAGTTTTCCCCACGCGTCTTGGTCCCATAAGAATGACAGCTCTTCTGATTGTGGTTTCCTCCACGAGTTCTTGGAAACCTGAAAACTGAAGTCTTTTTTCGAAAGGGATAAAAAAATCAGCAGGCTGCCCGGAGGTCCACCACGGATTTTCAAATTGAAGTCGTTGAATAATCAACTCTTCCGAGACGAGATTAAAGCGAATATTTTTGTTCATAGCACCTCAAATATACAAATAATATATTTTAAAATACATTATTTGTGTGCTTTTGATCAAAATAAGATAAAAATCAGAAAATTTTGAGATTATTTGGAGGGAGGCTCCCGCGGGAGTTACATACGAGCAAAACAGGAAATTAATTCAGGTAGGCAGATTGGGAATCGTTTAGTATATTTATAGTCCTATAAACAAATATTCAGCGTGGAAAAAATAAAAAAAGAAAGAAGAGAATAAAATGGCTGCAATTACAAAAGGTTCCCTGGTCACGATGCATTACACCGGCAGTTTTGCCGATGATGGTGAGGTGTTCGAGTCATCCTACGGGAGTGACCCGCTCGTGTTCAGGGTTGGTAGTGGAGAAATTATCCCGGGCCTTGATCTTGCAGTTATCGGGATGGAAATTGGAGAGAAAAAGGATGTGGCGGTTCCCCCGGAACTTGGTTATGGAGAATACAGGGAAGAACTGGTCGTTGAAGTCGAAAGAGAGAGACTCGGAGACCTTGAGATTGAACTCGGTGAAAGACTTGAACTGGAAGGCGAGAATGGCGAAAACATAATTATGACGGTAGTCGAACTGACTGACGAACTCGTTGTTCTCGATGCCAATCACGATTACGCCGGTGAAGTGCTTAATTTCGCGATTGAGATTGTAGATGTAAAGTAGAATTGTATTTTCAATGCGGGGCACGAGGCCCCGCGATTAAAAACAGGAGGAGATCAATGAAAAAATTGATTGTTTTGTTGGTAATAACAACGGCAACCCTGTTTTGCCAGAGCATGCCGGTCCCATTCCGCCCATCGAATGATTCCCTGAATCATCACTCGGGTGAAATATTAGCAGTCAGCAGCACGGAGTATCTTGCTCTGATGACGAAGAACAACGGGGTCGGGAAGGTCAGTTACGTGTTCGCCCGGAGCACAGACGCGGGGACCACCTGGGGTACCCAAACCACAATTTTCGACACAACACTCACCACACTCGCGATTGAAGACAGTCTTTCCGCGCCATATCTGCTGCGGGTAAACAACAACCGCTTGATCGCGATCTTCAGACCCGGTACCAGCCAATACAGATATAAATGGTCGGATAACAACGGAGTCACCTGGTCACCCACAAAGAATCTCGTTCTCTGGAGCAATTCCGCGGAAACTGCCATGAAGATCACGTCGGCTGTTTATACCGGTAACGGTAACATAGTGCTGGGAGTGGCGCAGAGCCAGAATTCAACAGGCTTCTCAAAAAGCACCGACAACGGTGCCACCTTCACGCAGTACTCAATGATGGTGAATGGCGGCATCACCAATCCTTCACTTCTTTCAATGGGGGGTGGTGACCTGCTGATGGCAGTTCAGGAAAAGAACGTGAATAACACTAAACTGCTCCTGCTCAGGTACACTTCCGCTACAGGGCTTTGGCATGACACAACTGTCGTGCTAAGCGGCAGCGACTTGGTGCGCAACCCGAAAATGTACAGGGAGGCGAACGGCGTCATTAACATAATTTATAAGAGGATCAAGTACACCATCGGCGGTTTCAGGAACTCCGATCTTTTCAGGGTCTCGAGTCTTGATGGAGGTGTGACGTGGAGCTTGCCTGTTCAGTTGACTAAATTCACCGGTGAGGATACAAATCCAAATGTCAATCCACAGTCTGAAGTGCCTTTGGTGATCTTCGCGAGTCACCGTCAAATTCCAACCCGAAAAGTACAACTCTGGTGGGCTGACTTCAAGTCGGTTACCGATGATGACGCGCCTCCGGCACTCTATTCAACGAAAATCATACCGGCAACTCCCTCCGCCGGGGATTCCGTATATATTTCAGTTTACGCGGGTTATCACAAGAGCGGGCTGGCGGGTTCGATAAAAGGAACCCTTAACGGCGTGAATGTTGAGTACCCATTATATGATGACGGACTTCACAATGACTCGACAGCGGGTGACGGCATCTACAGGGGACCGGTGAAAGTGGCAGTCCGTGGCGATTTCGCGAAATTATATGCAGAGATGAGGGGAAGTGGAAATTACATCACCTCTGAGACTTTTTTCTGGTCGATACTATACGAAGACATTCTGCCTGTGGCGGCGTTCTCCACCGGGAGGATATGGGTTCCATTCGACAGGGCGGGAGTGATAGCCGACGCATTGAGCGGAGGTCAATCCGGTCTAAAGTATGATTCGATAAACGTGATATTCTCGAATGGATTCTCTATTTCTGCTCTGAGGAATGGAGAATTGTGGGGTGCCGGGGTAATGTCGGCATCGAGGATCGAGGATTTTGTAACAGGTGCCATCGGTTCTGAGATCGTTGATCCCAAGAACGGAATTTACAAGGTTGCCTTGTCGGATTCTGTATTCGGAAGATCATGGCAGGTATGGAAGCACGCCGTTGACGCGGGAGCAAGATACTGGGACGGAAATCACAACGGAATCTACGACCCTGTTGATCTTAACAACAACGGTAGCTGGGACATAAATGAAGACATGCCCGAGATACTTGGTGAGGTTTCTTACTGGTGTGTTTACAACGATGGTGTACCAAAAGCCTCGCGTAGATATCCGTTTGATCCCACCGGTATCGAAGTACGGCAGACCGTTTATGCTTACCCGGGTTCCGCGAGTCCTGAATTAAAAAACGCGGTTTTCATCCGGTATGAGATCGTTAACAAAGGAACAGTTGCACCATCTTTAACAGAAGCATACTTTTCGATGTGGAGCGACACTGATCTGGGCGAATTCACCGACGATCTGTTTGGAGCAGATACAATCCGGAACAGTATTTACATATATAATGAAGGCGCCGATGGAACTTACGGGTTGAATCCACCCGCGGTGTTCCATTCGATCATTTTCGGTCAACCGGTCTATGTCGCCGGCACTTCTTACACTGACGTGAACAATAATGGCGTTTACGACCCGGGTATTGATATCGCGTTGGATACGGCGAAGATACCGATGGGCAAGCCTTTCAGTGATGTGATCCTTCCGGGAGCAATGAACCTCGGGATGACATCAAGCCAGCATTATATGGCTTCGCACCCTACTCACGGGGATCCCAATTATGTTTCAGAGTTGAGAAACTACCAGCAGGGGAGACAGAAAGGCGGTCAAGTGATCAACCCGTGCACGTGGCCTTACGGACAGGTTTATAATGACACCTGCATTTCGGTCAGAGGCTTTTTCCCTTATTCGGGTGATCCGGTGACACATACCGGTTGGCTTAACAACACATCGACGGATCAGAGGGGGATGGCGAATGCGGGTCCTTTCAATCTGAACAGTGGTGAGCCTGTAACCTTCCACACAATGATCGCGATCGGCAGGGGGACTGATGAGTTGAACTCTATCACAGTTACAAGGGAGGCGATTGACACGATCTTCGCACGGATGGGAGCGAAATATCACTATTATCCCACCGGGATAAGGGAAGTGCCGGGCGTGATACCTGATGCTTACAGTCTCTATCAGAATTACCCTAATCCGTTCAATCCGGTAACCGTTGTGCGTTTCGCGTTGCCGGTTGCCGGTAAAGTTAATATTTCTGTGTACAACACACTGGGCGAGCTTGTAAGAACTTTGGTTAACGGGGCAATACCTGCCGGCGATCACGAAGTGAAGTTTGACGCGGGTTCACTCCCCAGCGGGGTATACATGTACCGTATAACCGCCGGTGGATTCTCGGCGGTGAGGAAGATGGTTCTTCTTAAATAGAACTACAGAACTGCAGAACTACCGTACTTCAGTGTTTAACATCACCGAAGTACCGAAGTACTGAAGTACTGAAGTACTGAAGTACCCAAAGTAAATTTTTTTTTTGCTTGGTTCTTGTTTTTAAACGTTTAAAAGCTTACATTAGAAATCCCTTTCAGAAATTTTCTGCGAATGGGAAACAAAGTCCGGGTGGACGCCGAAGTTGGAGAGTCGGGGCGGACTGTAAATCCGTTGGCTTACGCCTTTGGGGGTTCGAATCCCTCGCCACCCACAAAAGAACTGGAGAAATGCGGGAGTAACTCAGTGGTAGAGTCACAGCCTTCCAAGCTGTTGGTCGCGGGTTCGAGCCCCGTCTCCCGCTCCAGGAAAGGCACGCGATGCGCGCCCACGTAGCTCAGTCGGTAGAGCACGTCCTTGGTAAGGACGGGGTCACCAGTT
>CAZVBQ010000022.1:0-51698 GCA_964625575.1 uncultured Ignavibacteriaceae bacterium
CATCCTTCTCCAACGACTTTACTCCCATCCGGTAGAAGAAGTACCCACCGGCAAGAGACCCAACCAAAATAAAAGCTGTAACCTTGTAGAGCATACCGAGAGGCGGAGTTCCGGTTCTGACAACAACGAAAAAGATATCAAATAGTGGCAGGAAAAGCGCCGAGATCAAAACCACAAGATAGATCACACTGAACAAAAATGAGATTGATGCTCCCTGTGAAGATGATAGCCTTACGGGGTTCTTCTCTTTCAGATTGATGAAAAGCCCTCCCATCCCGAAATTCAGCATGACCAAAAACCAGGAGGCTGAAAATGAGATCAACGCGAAGGGGAGGACAAGCTCATGGAAAAATTTCAAAACGACAAAAAATGACATTGCCTGCGAAATTAACACTATCGACCAAAGCGGGAATGCAAGTCGTTTTCGTAATAATTCCCAGGTGGAGAGGGGAGCTGATTTAATCTTCCAGATCACGTTTCCCTCCAAACTTATCAGCGGAAAAACATACCGCAACGCCAAAGTGATCACGAAAAAAAGATTGAAAACGTAGACCGCAAGGAAAATTGTCGTGAACAACATTGCCCTTTTTGATGCTAAAATAGCAACAGAGGGCATGCTTGTCACAAAAAGTATCATCAAAAACAGGAGTACGACGATATGAATTACCTGCGCGGGCTCCCGTTTGAACATGTGAAAATCCCGTTTGAAGATCGACTCTGTGACTGGATCACTTAAAACTGAAGACCGCCCGAATGCGAAAAACCCCGGTTTTTCAGCTTTTTTAGCAGAATTTTCCCTGAAATCTATTGAACGGTGCCACGTTTTCAGGTAACTGCGATACCCCGCAAAATACACTACGATCAGCAAAAACGCGGTCAGGAGCATTTGAAGCGCGTAATAGGGAAGTGCTTCCGCAGCATTTCCTTTCGCTGTCCAAAACATTGCCTCGGCAAGCCAGTTGCTCGGAAGGAATTTGATGTAGGCGGGTATCAGCGAGGCAAAATAACCGTCAACATTCGGAAAGTATCTCATCACGCCTTCAACCGTGGCGGCAGGGGAGGATATCTTAAAGAATGCCACGACCAGCGCGACATATCCGATTGCAAGAATTCCGACCGTATTTCTGAATCCGATACGTCCCGCGATATTCATCAATAACAAAAGAAGGAGCACTCCGATAAGGCCCGCTGAGAGCATGAATGGAAGGAAATTGAAGATGAAAAGAAGAACTCCCTGCCACACATCCACTTTGAAATACCAGGTGAAGCCAACAAGCAGTGCCACCATCACCATGATAAGGGTACCGGAGGAGTAGAAGAAGTTATCGAAAAACTTTATCACGAAAATCCTGACGGGATTCACCGGTTTCGTCAGTAAAAACGATATTTCAGGTGAGCGGAACAGTGTGGAATACGACACCACAATATTGCCGATATTCACCGATAAGAAGAATATGAACAATATTATCGAAATAAACCGGTGAAGGAGGAAAAGTCCTATCCGTTGCTCGATCAGCAGAAAATCGAGGGCGCGAAGGGCAAAAATGTATGCTCCAATGGCAAAACCACCATAAACAAGCGTGCTCCCTACACTTTTCACTAAACCGCGCGGGGAGAAATCCATCTCAAACTTCATGAAAGCAAGCACTTTGTAGAAAATTATGTGCAGAATCTGCGTCATCTACTTCTCGTCGCTGCTCGAAGTAAGTTCGATAAAAAGCTGCTCAAAATTATGTGAAAGTTCTTTTTTCATCGAGAGAAGCTCTGAAAGTCCGCCCGAAAATATGATCTTCCCTTTATTGATGATCCCGACATCGGAGCATATCTCCTCGACCACGTTAAGGCTGTGAGTCGACATGAAGACCGTCGTCCCTTCATCCGCCCTTTTCTTCAGGAAGTTTTTAACATCAACCGCGGATTGGGGATCGAGTCCAACCATCGGTTCATCAAGAATGATCAATTCAGGATGGTGCAAAAAGGCTGAAGCAATTGCTACACGCTGTTTCATCCCTTGGGAGTACTCCTCGGTGCGTTTATTAAGCCAGTCGCCGAGTTTCAGGGTTTCGATCATCTCATCGACTCGGGCGCGCAGTGTGGCACGATCGAGGTTATAAAGTCCTCCGCAGAAATAGAGGAACTCGAGTCCGGTCAGTCTGTCATACAAAAACGGCTGATCGGGGATGTACCCGGTTATCATTTTAATTTTCTGCGCGTCGTTCAGGATGCTCATTCCCGCCACTTCAATATCACCGGCGGAGAGGGAATAGATACCTGTCAGCATCTTAATCGTTGTCGATTTCCCCGCGCCATTCGGACCGAGGAAGCCGAAGAGGGACCCTTTGTTGATATGCAGGTCGATCGAATTAACTGCCGTGAAACTGCCGAACTTCTTTGTAAGGCTTTTGAATTTGATCAATGGTGAACTTGAATTTGTTGAAATTTGAAGAGTAATTTACGATAAAAGGTTAAAAATATTTGGGAACTTGGACACTACATTGATTATTTGGTACAATGTCCTAATATGCGGACTAAAATGAAAAAAATTTTGAAATGAAGCTTAATAGAAGAATACCTTTTGTTTTGGCAATAATTGCCGGTTTGACCGTGTTAATAACCGGTATAATGCGTTATACCGAAAAACCGCATAATGTGTTGAATGGGAGCGTTAAGAAAGATAATCCAGTTAAAGTTTCTGACAGGGCGAACGCCAATACCCCCACCCTCAACTGGTCCGAATACATCAACAAAAACCAGATTGCCCTCGCCTGGACTTCTCCAAAGGAAGACTTGAAAGGGAAGAATGTTCTTATCATGATGGGAGGGATGGGGGCGAAACTCGAGTGGGTTCAGAAGTGGACCGAAGAGCTTTACGCGGCGAAATTAAAGGAGTTTAATATCGGTCTGGTGATCGCTGTTAAGGGTCCGAAGGAGGAATATTATGACTCCCGTGAGATTGAGATCAAGCATATGACAAAAAGATTTGTGGAAGAATACCGGAAGTATGATCTGGGTGAAACTTACCTTATTGTTCACTCAAGCGGTGTTTTCCCGGCTCATGAGATGTTCGATCACCTCTGGCTCGGCGGGAATGACCCCAACAACAAACGGATGAAGATGCGGAAACTTGAGGTTCTCGATCCTAAAGGGATCACGAAGAACAGGATCAACTACATCATGCTCGATGGTGAGTTGGGGATACCACGGGGTTACACTTTGAACGGGGAAATGGTGGCGAACCTGAAGAATCTATTCTCGTTTTATGCTCTCGATTCCGACACCAAAACGCTTTCCGGCATGGCTCACGAGGCTATAAAAGTAAAAGACAAATTTCCGAACACCATTCTGTACAAGTACGAAGCCAAAGGCTCGGGTTGTAACCCCGACGCGAAGTGGTGCGTTCATGAAACGCTGATCACCACACGCCCCCACAACCCCGCGCGGTACGACCTGGAAAAAGACTATACCCTTTTCGATTCAACCCGAAAGGTCGTCACTTTTTATATGGAGGTGGTAAGGGGTTATGAGCGATAATCCGACGCGGCGGAATGAGTGATGAGTGATGAGTTCTTAACTTCTTTCAAAAAAAGTTGTTGTTGTGAACCATAATCTGATCTACACTATAACAGGATATATAATCGTAGTTACCGATTCTTCACCGAACTCGAATTTTGGTGCGGGGCAGCCTGCCTCAGCGAGGGTCCGCAGAATAGTTGGGATGCCTTGTCCCTCACCTTGAGCGAGTTGTAACTTGTTGAAAAAATAGGCAAGTGTCTGGTTTCGCCAAAAAGGTGCGGATCTTCCTGCCAGAAAAGCTTCTCTGTCGATCTGTCTGGGTAGTTTACCCGGCGAGAAGAACTCTATCCTGTCACTGAAAACGGTGATCCTGACTGGTTGATCCACTTCATAATCCCGATGAACGATGCAATTGACAACCGCTTCCTGCAGCGCCCTGATTGGGTACTTGACCCTGTTAGGCACGGAAGAGTTTTTCTCAAAAACTGTCGGCGTTTCCCTGCCAAGCAGGTCGATCAATTTTCTTGACTGTTGGACAATGTCACCCGTAATCTCATGTCTTATACCAAATGGCACACTTCTGTCGGTACCTTGATAAATTGAGAAGTAGGCGAAAGCACCTTTGAAATATTTAACCGGTTCTTTCGTAAATAGCAGGAGGGAGAAATTCCTTGGTCGGGCGATGTTGTCGATTCCTTCAGTTCCCAGAAGTGAGGGGATATAAGCAGAGATCGAATTGGTGCTCGAAAGATAATCATCGACACTTTTCTTCTCATCCCACAACCTCATTTCCTGAAGGTAGTTGCGAAGAATTATCAGGTCTATGTCCGTCGTCTTTGAACTTCTGTTCAACTGCTTATCCCAAGCCGGTTGAACTCCCTTCATTCTAAATAGATCCATCATCAGACCGTTTCGTGCCTCACGGGTCTGTCTTCCCGTGCGAATATAATACACGGTTTCATTTGTTCTAACGCTACGGAAAGAATGAGCTTTTTGGCTGGAGACGATCATAAAAACAAGAATTCGTGATTCGTTGCTGACCGGGATTTCCTCAACTATAGGAACGATCGGAGGAGATACACGTTCACGAAGGAGAGTGGTCACTTTTCCTTCGATCTCTTTGAGTCGGGTGGCATTAAGTCCCTTCAATTCAACCTTTTGGAAACCAAATTCATCAGTGGTTTCCGCTGCTCCGCAAACAATGTAACCACCGCCAAGATTTGAATAGTCATTTGCAAATGCCACCGCGGTCTTTACGACATCCTCGACATCGGCGACATTTTCTTTCCATTCAACTCTTTCACTCTCTCTTTTTGAGAGTTCATCAAGGTCTATGATGTTCATATTGTTTACGCTAAGCACCAATGGGTTAAATTAATTGAAAACAAATATACAAATTATTGCTAACCGCAATCACATTTAATATTTCACATTTAACATCTGCTCAAATCCCAAAAATCAAGCTTCCACCCAAACAATACCCATCCTGATAGAAAACGGCAAACTGCCCGGGGGCGATGCCTTTGTCGGGTTTATCGATGGTTACGAGGCCTGAAACATCATGCTCAATCTTCAGGTCGCAGTTGTAATAATTTGGCCCGTGACGAACCTTTACTTTAAGTCCCTCTGTGCCTTCAGGCGGCACGCCTTTGAACCAGTTGAAGTTTGTTACACGGAATTTATCGCGTTCCTTGTCGATTGAGCTGTACTCACGCGAAATGTATATAACATTATCTTCAATATCCTTTTGTACAACGTACCATGGACCACCGCTGAGGCCGAGGCCTGAGCGCTGACCGATGGTGTAATAATAGTATCCGCTGTGTTTGCCCATCACCTTGCCGGTCTCGAAATCAACCATATCGCCGGGGTGCTCACCGAGGTGGAACTTTATAAAATCCTTGAACTTTATCTGTCCGAGGAAGCAGATACCCTGACTGTCTTTCTTATCTTGGGTGGCGAGTTGATGTCGCGCTGCAACGGCCCTCACTTCACTTTTCTTAAGTGAGCTTATTGGAAACATTGCCCGTAAAAGCTGTTCCTGGTTCAGATACGAGAGAAAATATGTCTGGTCTTTAACCGGATCTGGGGTCACCTTCAGAACATACCTGCCGTTTATTTCCTCCACTCCGGCGTAGTGACCCGTGGCGACTTTCTCATAGGAACCATCGATCTTATCAAAGAATTTGCCGAATTTGATCAAACTGTTGCAGAAAATATCGGGATTCGGGGTTCTTCCTGCTTTTATTTCATCGATCGTATAAGTTACCACGGCGTCCCAATACTCATTCTGCATCGAGATAACCTCGAACGGAACACCGAGTTTTTGGGTAACTGCTTCACAATATTTAATATCATCTTCCCACGGGCAATCGCCGAGGGAAGTGAACTCATCCTGGAGCCAGATCTTAAGATAGAAGGCGGTCACATCGTGTCCCTGCTCTTTAAGCAGCGCGAGTGCCACCGAACTGTCAACGCCTCCGGAGAGAAGAAGTGCTGTTTTCATTTCAAAAATTCAAAATAACTTTCAGAAAGTATAAATTATCATTTTAGGGGATAAACCAATAAAGTTGACGTATTCCGGATAATTTTTCACAATTATAGTTTAAATTTACGGATTCGATTTAAGTTATTATAATCAAACAAATTCAACGAACACTGAGACCAGATGAAAGTTACTGAAGTACTTGCGAACGCGAACAAGCCACTGATAAGTTTTGAGATAATTCCACCGAAACGGGGTGGTGACATTGGAAGCCTTCTGAACACGATTGAGAACATCGCCAAGTACAGGCCACCGTTCATTGATATCACCAGCCACGCGGCTGAAGTTACCTATGAAGAAACACCAAAAGGCATAAGAAAAAAAGTGATCCGCAAGCGCCCCGGAACCCTTGGCATTTGCGCCCTTATACAGAACAAATACGGAATTGAAGCCGTGCCCCACATCCTCTGCAAGAATTTCACCAAGGAAGAGACTGAAGATTTCCTCATCGAACTTGGTTATCTTGGGGTGAACAACGTGCTCGCCATTCAGGGTGATGACAAAGGTTTCGAAAAGGAAGTCTCTGAGGGAAGAACCGTGAATAAATTCGCGATCGACCTTGTAAAGCAGATCAATGATATGAACAAGGGGGTATACCTCGAAGAAGACCTGCTCGACGCGAAACCCTCTAATTTTTGCATCGGGGTTTCAGGATATCCCGAAAAGCATTATGAAGCACCTAATCTTAAGACCGATATGCACTTCACAAAGCAGAAGGTTGACTCAGGCGCTGAATATATTGTCACACAGATGTTCTTCGAGAATCAGGCGTTCTTTAAGTACCGCAATCTTGCCACAGAGATGGGGATCAACGTGCCGATACTTCCGGGACTCAAAATAATGACCTCAAAAGCGCATTTAACCGGAATTCCGAAAAACTTTTACATCAACATTCCTGAAGAACTTACAGGTGAAATACTTGAGGCAAAACCGGAACACGTAATGGAAATCGGCGTTAACTGGGCGGTAAAGCAGGCAGAAGAGTTGATCAATTCGGGTGTGCCCTGCCTTCACTTTTACATCATGCAGAACCCCAAACCGGTTAACATGCTGATGCAGAAACTTAAAATTTAATCAATTCTTTCCGGGAAGGGAATAATATGCTTAAACTTCCGAAGACGATCAAGAGAAAGAAGATTCAGTGGGGAATCGCGGGTCTCGGTAATTTTGCGGAGCACGCTTTCATGCCGGCAGTAAATCTTATACCCGCCGCCAAACTTCACTCTGTCTTCAGTCATGATATTCACCGGGCAAAGGCATTTGCGGAAAAATTTGGAATACACGACTATTCTGACAATTACGACGCGTTTCTACAATCCGGTATCGATGCAGTCTATATAGCAGGCACAAACGCTTCTCACTACGAACAGGCAAAAAAAGCACTGCTCGCGGGGAAATATGTTCTTTGCGAAAAACCTGTAACCAATACAGTGGAAGAAGCATCTGAGATCCACCGGCTCGCGCAAGCAGAGGGGCGGCTCTTCTCCGTTAACTACACTTACCGTTATCACCCTTTCATTCAGAAAGCCAGGGAGCTGATCGAGAATCAGAAACTTGGAAAGATACTGGTGGTTCAGGCTAATTTTAATGTCGATCTGGTGCCCGGTACCAACTTCCGTTACAACAAGGCTGAAGCGGGAGGTGGTGCCCTGCGCGATCTTGGCACCCACTTGATCGATCTTTTCAGATATCTAATGGGTGAAATTGCAGAGATATCCGGCTACATGGATAACCTGGTTTACAAAGCGGATGTGGAAGATTTTGTCTCTGCAATGGTAAAGTTTGAAAACGGTAGTTATGGTACCTTCAATTGCTCTTACGCCGCGAAAAAGGGGATCAACTCCATCGTGATCACCGGGCATAAAGGTTCGATCAGGATCGATGACCTCGTCGGTTCCCGGTACGCGTCAGCAAAACTGACAATTACCATGGATGGGGAAGCGCGCAAGGTCTTCAGAAAACGTGCCAATAAGCTTTACCGGCTCCTTAAAGATGTAAACACATGTTTTATCAAAAAGATACAACCCCCCATCACATCTTTCGACGGATATGAGAATATCCGCTTGATGGAAGAACTTGAAAAAAATGCGAGAAACTGAGGAAATAGTAAAATATTCCCGTTTGGTGTATGAGAAGGGTTTTCTCGCTGCAACTGACGGCAATCTCTCCGTCAGACTCGCTAACGGAAACATTCTGATAACGGGTTCTTCGGTTTCAAAAGGTGAAGTTACTGTTGATGATCTGGTTGAGATTGATCTTAACGGAAACAAAGTGTCCGGAACAAGAAAAGTCAGTACCGAGTACAAACTTCACCTGCACATCTACAGAAACCGTCATGATGTTAACGCAGTGGTTCACACCCACCCCGTTTACGCGCTTGTTTGCGCCTCATCAAACATTGAAATTGACAGGCCCCTTTTCCCCGAGGTGATACTCACTCTTGGGAGAATCCCGGTTTGCAGGTATGCCACCCCATCCACTGACGCGCTGCACCTTTCACTTGATCCATATCTTGAATACGCGTCTGTGTTTTTACTCGAAAATCACGGGGCCGTGGCAACGGGTAAAAGCCTTAAAGAGGCATTTTACAGAACTGACAAACTTGAACATACCGCGAAGGTGGTTGTTGAAGCTTCACGCTCAGGGGGGATAAAACCACTTCCCAGGCACAAAATTGATGAATTATACCGGTTGGCAGGTACTTCTTACGGATTGTCAATCCATCCAAAGAACAGATTTTAGTTATTGCCGTTCTGGCATTACCGGAAATTGAAATGAAAGAAAAAAACGATACTAAAATAATACTTCTTGCCGGGGGCGCTGCCTCCGAAAGGGAAGTTTCAAAAAGCTCCTCCGCGGGCATATACAAAGCACTCACCACCCTTGGTTACAAGGTAACAGTGATCGATCCGGCGCTGGGCAAGGATCAGCATGAAGAGGTTGAAAAATATTTCAAACCCGACGATGGCAGGGATGTTTCATATCTGAACTACATTGATGCCGTCAGTCTTCCTGTTTTTAACGATGCCGACCTCGTCTTTCTTGGCTTGCATGGAAGGTGGGGGGAAGACGGACAGATACAGTCGCTCCTGCAACTCCGCGGATTGAAATACACCGGTCCAGGGGTTCTTGCCTGCGCCCTGGCAATGAACAAAGGGAAGGCAAAGATAATCTTCCGTAACAGTGGTGTAATAGTGCCCAACGGGTTTAATGTAATGCGTGAATCTTTCGACTATCAGATCGATAAAGACTGGGTGATACGTGATTTTGGTTTCCCCGTTATCGTGAAACCAAACGATGAAGGCTCCACTTTCGGGCTTACCCTGGTGGAAAGGGAAGGGCAGCTCGAAGAAGCATTCCGTTTCGCTTTCATGTATTCAAACAACGTGCTTTTAGAAGAGTACATACCCGGTCGCGAACTTACAGTGGGAGTACTCGATGGAACGGCGCTCCCGGTGCTTGAGATCCGCCCAAGGCACGGGCTATATGATTACGAGTGCAAATATACCACGGGAATGAGTGAGTACATCGTACCCGCCCCCATAGATGATGATCTCTCCGCGTTTATTCAGGAGCAGTCACTTCTCGCTTATCACTCTATCGGATGCAAAGGGTATGCTAGGGTCGACTTCCGTCTCTCACCCGAAAACAGGCCTTACTGCCTCGAAGTCAACACCCTTCCCGGCATGACGCCGACAAGTCTTATGCCCAAAATGGCAAAGCAAAAGGGGATCAGTTATGAAGAATTGGTTGACACCATCGTCAGGATCTCCCTCTGATGGCAGAAAACAGAAAGCCCCGGCTCATCCTTTACGGATTCTCACTCCTTGTGGTGCTGCTGGGGTTGTACATCCTTTTCAACAGCAACGGATACTTTAAACACTCCGAATTGAAAGGGAAAATAGAGGAATTGCGGCTCGAACTCGACACGCTCAGAACGCAGAACAGGCGCCTGAAAGAGCAGATCGACTCGCTACAAAAGCAATACGACGCGAAAATTGAGCAGGTTGCCCGTGAGCAGCATAACATGAAAAAAGAGGATGAAAAAATGATCAGGATCGAGAAAAAATGACCGTTCCTGATCTCTCCGCGCCACTCGCTGAACGGTGCAGACCGGTTAAGTTTGAAGATTTCATGGGGCAGGAGCACCTTCTCGGTAGGGGGAAGCCTCTCAGAAACATGCTCGACTCCGGTTTTATCTCCTCCTTTCTCCTCTGGGGGCCCCCTGGTTCAGGGAAGACCACGATCGCCAAACTTCTGGCAAATTCAACCGGGGCAAGGTTTCACCAGATAAACGCGGTTTCATCGGGAGTTAAAGAGGTACGCGAAATTATTTCCCTTGCCTCCTCTGAGAGGGAATCGGGGCACAAGACAATCCTTTTCATCGATGAGATACACCGTTTCAACAAAGGCCAGCAGGATGCCCTTCTCGGCCCGGTGGAACAAGGTGTCATCACTCTCATTGGTGCCACCACTGAAAATCCATCATTTGAGGTCATCCCTGCTCTCCGTTCACGGATGCGAATATTCAAACTGAACGAACTCTCTGAAAAAGATATCACTGCCATAGTCACCTCTGCCCTCCGGAGTGATCCTGTGCTTTCAAAAGCAAAGGTTGATATTGAAGCGACCTCCTTCGACTATCTTTACATTGTATCCGGTGGGGATGCCCGCTCGGCACTGAACATAGTTGAGTCGGTGGTGCTCTCATCCTCCGGCACCAATTCCGTGGTGATCGGGAATGATGAGATCGAGAATGTGATCCAGAAAAAGAACATCATTTACGACAAGGCCGGTGAAGAGCATTATAACATCATCTCTGCCTTCATAAAGAGCATTAGAGGTTCCGACCCTGACGCGGCGGTTTACTGGATGGCTCGAATGCTTTCGGGAGGTGAAGATCCCGTTTTTATCGCCAGAAGGATGCTTGTCCTCGCTGCCGAGGATATCGGTAACGCTTCTCCCAACGCTCTTTTGCTCGCTGAAGCCACTTTTTCGGCGGTTGAGAAAGTCGGAATGCCGGAGGCCAGAATAATCCTTTCGCAGTGTGCCACTTATCTCGCGTCCGCTCCAAAAAGTAATGCGGCGTATCAGGCAATTGATAAAGCCCTTGCGGAAGTGGAGGCTAACCCCCTTTTCGCGGTACCACTACACCTTAGAAATGCCCCGACCGGTTACATGAAAAACATTGGCTACGGTACAAATTACAGGTACCCGCACAGCTATCCCGGCCACTTCCTGCAGGAAGAATATCTCCCTCCAGAGCTGAAGGGGAGGCAGTATTATCTGCCTTCTGAAAACGGGAATGAAAAATCAGTGAAAGAGAGGCTTGCCTCACTTTGGCAGGGGAAAAAGAAATATGATAAATAGCCGCCACATCATAAAAATTGGAAAAAGTTGAGAAATTAAATGAATCTGATAGTTATCGGCACCAAAAAGTGTAAAGAAACCCAGAAAGCAGAGCGGTTCTTCAAAGAGAGGAGAATTCAGTTCCATTTCAGGGACCTCAATGAGAAAGGACTCGCGAAAGGTGAGCTCGAAAACATAACCCGTGCTCTCGACATTGATGAAATTTTCGATGAAAACGGTGACAGATTCAAGAAACTGAATCTGCAATACATGACTTTTAATAAATTTGACAAATTGCTTGATGACTCATTGCTTCTAAAAACTCCGGTGGTACGAAACGGCTCGAAATGCACGGTCGGCTACGCCCCTGATGTTTGGAAGAAGTGGATTGATGAAAGCAAATAACATACCTAACCCTTGGAGTTAAAATGGAAAAAACCTACGCTCAGGAAGTTTACGAAAAAGTGGATGAATTCAGCTCATCGCTCGACTATACAAAGAACGAAGTGGCGGTGATCCTCGCGGCGGGTCACGGTAAAAGAATCAAATCGCAACGTTCCAAAATGCTTCATACCATTTGGGGAATACCAACCGTTGTGCGTGTTTATAACGCCTGTAACAACGGGTTTTCATCTATGAACACGGTTATTGTGGTAGGTATCAAGGCGCTTGACGTTATCGATGTCTTTGGTAAAAGGGATAATGTTGCTTTCGCGTATCAGGAGTTTCAAAACGGTACAGGACACGCGGTTCAGGTAGGGCTCGAGAAGGTTGAGGCCAAGGAATTCTCCGGAATTGTTTACGTCTTCCCGGGGGATATGGGGCTTATAGATAACGAAACCGTGAGCATGTTCCGTGAATCGTTCAAATCTTCCGGTGCTGATATGATGGTGCTTACCGGTATCTACGAAGGAAAAATTGAAGCCAATCAATACGGCAGGATCGTAAGGGTAAAGGAATTTGATGTTGAAGGCAACCCCTCCGGGAAGGATCAGAACAAGGTTATCGAGATCATCGAACACAAAGACATTCTCGCCCTTAAAGCAGATGTACCTTACGTAACTGGATACAACGGAAGAAAATACTCATACACAAAACAAGAATTGATCGAGAACCGGGAATACAACTCGGGTGTATATGCCTTCGACCACAAAAAACTTATCGAGCAGGTTGAGAACATCTCGAGTAATAACGCTCAGAACGAAATATACATCACCGACCTGATCGCGCTGTTCAATAAAGCGGGTTACTCGGTTGACGCCGTAAGTCCAAAGAACGAGTACGTTGTGATGGGCTTCAACGACAAATCCGTTCTCGAAGAGATGAAGCAGCTTTACAAAAAGATAGTTTACGATAAACTTAAGAACATAATCGAGATTCAAGACCCCGATGATTTCTTCATAGATGAAAGCGTTGTTAAGGAGATACTCGATCTTGATAAACTTGGCACGCCCCTTGACATCACAGTTGAGAAAGGTGTTCACATCGGCAAAGGAGTGAAACTGAACTATGGTGTTCACATCAGCCGGAACGTGCACGTGTCAGGTAACGTGATCTTCGGAAAGAACGTGAAAATTTACGAAAACGCCTATCTCTCCACCTTCCCTCATCAAACATTCAACATCGGCGATGGCGTTGAGATACTTTGGGGTGATATCATAAAAGGTAACATCACAATAGGTGAGAACTCCGTAATTGAGTCGAGTGTGAACATGACAGGGAGTGACGAGCACCCCCTTGTGATCGGGAAGAACGTCCTTGTAAAGGGAACCAGCTACATATTTGGCTCCATCATCGAAGACGATGTTCACGTAGAGCACAGCGTGATCATAAAAAAACGGATCATCCGTCAGGAAAGAAAAGACGGCACAGTGCAGAAGGTCCAGTTCTATCTCCCCATGCCCTCAGGGCTTGATGTGATAGAGGAACTGTAGTCATCTGTTAAAGTACCTTACTAAAAAAAATAAAATTAACCCGGGAGAATTTTGATGGAAGAATTGGGCAGCTACGTTTATGAGATGATCGATCAGATTTATAACAGCACTTCTGCTAACGATGACAGAATGAGGAAACTCAGAATTGTCGCGGAAGAAATGCTGAAGCGACTTGTCCGGGAGTACGGGGCGAAGATCTCCGGCAACCCCGCGATGATCGCTTTTCTGTTTGATAAATATCCTGAGTCAAAAAAATACGAGGACGATT
This sequence comes from uncultured Ignavibacteriaceae bacterium, assembly GCA_964625575.1. Taxonomy (GTDB): domain Bacteria; phylum Bacteroidota; class Ignavibacteria; order Ignavibacteriales; family Ignavibacteriaceae; genus UTCHB3. The sequence continues at coordinate 13,610 of CAZVBQ010000022.1, forward strand.
TCAAAGGATTTTTTCGTATTGCTAATCTAGCTGCCCATACACTTCCGTATGAGGTATCATTACCTGAACTTCACTCTGCCATCAGGGTGCTCGCGCAGGTTTGCTGTAATTTCACAGACACCGTAATTCCTCAAAGGGTGCTGAAACTGTATCTTGGTCAGAGCATCGTAGATCTCAGACACAGGGCAGTTCAACAAAAGGAGATTACGGGAAAGATCTCCGCGGTAATAGTTCACACAAAATGGAAAAAAGTAAATGGTGTAGTACCCGATCATATTGATCTGATTTGCAGATCTGATGATGAGGGAGACTTCAGTGTCCGTATCTATAAAACCAGCCCCACTCCCGAGGGATGGCGCAAGCCTCCGCGCAGTTTGTACCATTGGGCTCCGTTCATACCGGATTACACGAGAGTTAATTTCTTTAATCTGCTGAGGGATCCTAAAAATCCTTCGTGGTACTCTCTCGATTATGATAAATCGATGATAGTTCTGGAACCTGATTTTTTGCTCGAAGCGAAAGAAACGGGATCAATCTTCGACAACGAGGGGACTCAGCCTTACTACTATCTGATTGAAAAACTTCTGCCCGTTGAGTCAACCGCCGCAATGTTCCGTGGCAACGTCATAAATAATCTTCTCGATAAATTTATCACCGACCCAAATCTTGATCCGGACGAAACTTTTGATAATATCGTAAACTCTGATCTGATAACCTCTTACACCCTGCGGGCACAACTTCCGGTGATCAAAGAGAAGGTAATGACCGACCACCTGCCAAAAATAAAAAGCAACTTAAAAAAGATAACCGGTGAAGAAGAGAACTGTTCTGTACTTACAGAACCAACATTTTACTCGAGCGAATTTGGGGTGACCGGTAGACTTGACGTTCTTCAAATATCGGGGAAAGATCCCAACAGGAAAAACGTCATCGAGTTGAAATCGGGTGTTGCACCCGGATCAGGTGTCTGGAAGAATGAGGAGATGCAGGTCACAGCTTATAATATGCTCCTTAATTCAGTATATGGCAATGACAGGCGCGGTGACAGTTCGGTTTTCTACAGTTCCGCGCAGCACGGACAGAATTTCCGCAACGTCCCTGTAATGTCAAAAAAGAATATTGAGTTTCTGATCGGGCGTAATGAGATATTTCTTGTGCTTAAACTGACAAGGGATAATGATGACCGGATATTTAAAAAGCTTTCAAAATTTGCTCCTGATCACTTCCCGGCTTACAAACTTAAGAATGTAACCCGGTTCAAGAATGCCTACAATTCCGCGACTGAAATAGAACGAAAATACTATCGTGAATGCGTTTCTTTCATGATCAAGGAACTGTTTGAAAGTAAGATCTCCGCTAATGACAGTGAAGGATCGGATGGAAGTTTTGCCGCTCTCTGGAGGCAGCAGCCCACAATCAAGGAAGAATTTTTCTATAGTCTTATCAGAGGGCTTGAATTTGAACGCGTGGATGAAGAAAGTGGTCAGTTCATATTCAGCAGAAAGATACTGAAAACCGCGCGGTTCCGTGAGGGTGATCAAATAATTCTCTATCCTTATACTGAAACCCTTGAACCCCTGAAACGGGAAATTTTGAAAGGCGCCATACGCTCAATAAGCAACCAGTATATAGCACTTGAACTATACAATGAAAAACTGGATCCTTCAATCTTCACGAGGGAGAAATATTTCGCGATAGAACCCGATTTCAGGGATTCAAACATTATCAATATTGTAAAATCAACGTTCGACTTCCTTGAGGCTGTAAAAGAGAAAAAGGAATTGTTGCTTGGGATGCGCGAACCGGCTGTTAAAGAATTTCCTTCGCCAATGGTCGGAGGTCTTGAACCGAGTCAGCGTGAAGCAGTTGAAAAAGCGCTGAACGCTCGTGACTATTTTCTGCTGCAGGGCCCTCCCGGCACCGGGAAGACCTCAAAAGTACTGATGACCATCGTACTGAATATTCTATCTAAACCTTCCAACGGAACGGTTACAATACTTGCGTTCACCAACAAAGCGATAATGGACGTGAACAGAAGGTTGAAAGCTGCCGGGATCGACTATCTTTTCAACAGTTCGCGAGATGAAGACCACGCCTCACTCAGGAATCTTGTAAGGCATCACAATCTTGAAAGCTTTGGCGGGTATGTCAAGTCACTCAGGGTTGTCACGTCAACCGTGGCATCCTTCGTTAAAAACGCGGAGCAATTAAAACCATTATTTGATTTTGACACACTTATAGTTGATGAGGCGAGCCAATTGCTGGAGCCATCGCTGGCGGGCATTCTTGTAAAATTCAAAAAATTCATCCTTATAGGAGATCAGAACCAGCTCCCCGCGGTTACTGTTCAAAGTGAATCAACTTCAACCGTTAAAATTCCGGAATTAAATGAACTCGGTTTTAGTGATATGAAAATGTCACTGTTCGAGAGGATGTTCAATCGTGCTGTTTCAATGCGATGGGAGCACGCGTATGGTACGTTGCGCGAGCAATTCAGGATGGACAGAAGCATAATGGATCTCATCAATCATTATTATCACGGAAGATTGAGTTGCGCAGAAAGTTCAAAAATGCCGTTGGAGCTTCTTTATCCGGTCAGATCTGATTCTCCTCTTCAGAGTCTGCTGACCTCATCGCGGCTTATCTTCATCGAAACGCCACTGGTGAAAACCGGCAAACTGAATGAAGGTGAAGCCACTGCTGTCTCCCGGCTTGTAGAGGCGATGATCTCTTCAGGTGCCACAGTGGATGATATTGGTGTGATCACCCCTTGGCGCGCGCAGATCGCGGCGATCAACCAGCAACTTGAAGCAGCGGGTATCACCGGAATTCCCGTTGACACCGTTGAGCGCTTCCAAGGGAGTGAGAACAGGGTGATCATCTACTCAACCTCGGTTTCAACTTCTTACCACGTTCAGAAACTTTCTTCAATAGGTTCAAACAAAGATGTGGAGATAGAGGTGGAAGTTGACAGAAAACTTAACGTTGTTATAAGCCGGGCAAAAGAGCAGTTCATCATGCTTGGTTCACTTCCCGTGCTTAAAACCTCGCTTCACTATAAACGTCTTGCCGAAACAATCATGGAGCATGGTGTTTACATCAATTCTCAGGAACGGAACAGAATTTTTGGAACCTGATCCCGCCGGGATGAGTAAAACCTTCATTGATAACAAATAAAGGATAATTATGCTCAAAACCGGAATGATTCTCTGTTTCGGAGTAATGCTGGCACACACAGCCCTCGGGCAGGAAGTACTGACTTCAAGCCGGAACTTGGCAGGGGTGGTTTCACCGTATAAAACAGATTTTCAATCGGCTTACTCAAGTTCAAATGATGCCCTGAAAAAAGTTGCCTCCCTGATCGAATCAGGCAGAAAGAAAAAGAACGTGCAGACACTTCTCAGTGCCTCGCTCATCCTTTTTCTCGAAGAAAAAACCACAGGTGAAAAAGCTTCCATCACGGGGCTTTCACTTCTGAAAGAGGCTACAGAGCTGGCACTTCGTTCCAAGAGCAGAGACCTCATAAAGCTGGTTGCCCTCTATTGGGACGACCCCGCGTTCGGGAATGATCAGAAATATGCCTTCGAACTGACATATGATGAATAGAATCTCCTTTGATGTTAAAGAAAAAAATGATAATTTAAGGTGGGACTTATATCATTTGGCAAATTTGCCTTTTTGTTCCGTGATCTTTTACCAATGTGAAACAGGTCACACGAATCGAATTTAGAACCGGCGGGCAGGAACATCACCTCCGGTAGTGAAGTTAAAGCCACAGAATCAATAATCATTTAACACTATTATTCACAATCAACCATCATCAACAAAGGAATAACAATGAAAATCGCAAACAGATTTTTCGCTTTTGTTTTCGCAGCTTTGCTTTTAACAAGCTTCACCGGTCTCGCCCAGACCAAAACCGAGGTTATAAAATCCCCCTCGAAAATGGCTGCAAATGTAGTTAACGTCAACAAGATCGACTTCAAAACCGAGTTCGGTTCGTCAAACAGCGCCCTCTCAAAACTGGGTGAGCTCATCAGCGACGGCAGAAGAGATGGCGACGTTAAAGCTCTTGTTTCAGCCGCCATGATCCTCTTCCTCGAAGAGAACGCGACCGGAAAGAAAGCCGCGATCACCGGTAAGGAACTTCTGAATGAAGCCACTGAAAAAGCAAAGACACAGAAAGACTACCAGGCTCTTCTCGCTTGCTCTGATGCCTGGGGTGCCAAAACACTCGGCAACGATGCCGCAAAATCAACCGAACTTGCAAAAGCTGCTGCTCAGGCTAAAGCTGACAAGTCAAAAGGTTTAAGAGGTCCTGGCGCAAAAGAGTGCTCGCTCCAGATCGAAAACTACTCACAGTACAAGATCCACATCTATGTAGACGATGTATACATGGGTTCAGTTGAACCGGGATACTACCTCAAGTTCGTAGAAGTGGGTTCAGGTACAACAAAGCTTTATGCTGAAACCGACTATGTCAAGGATCCGAACTCAGGAGAAGACACTTACTTCTACTGGCAAGGTGAGATCAACCTGAAATCTTACAAGGATGACAAGCCCGACTTCACCTGGCAGCTCCAGTAAAAACAGCAAAGATCATTTCAAAAAAGCCGGTCAGTTATGTCCGGCTTTTTTTTATTCCTATTTTTGTGTGGTGATGTTGAAAAATTTTAGTTTTTACCGGATCTATTAATATGAAAGCAGCCGAGAAGCGATTTGCCATAATTCTTTTTGTGGCGATTCTTCTTCCCTCGATAGTATATTCCGCCTACGAATTTACCAAGCTGAATCAGAGTGAGGAACAGATCACTCAGATATATAACAGTCAGCTCGAGGCAGTGCTTTTTTCGATCAATCAGTATTCAGAGGATGTGCTTACAAGTTGGGCCGTTAAATTGAGGAATGCCCTCTCGAGCAGAAGCACCGAGGAGATCAACCTGACTCTTAATGACTTTCTGAAAGACAAACCTCCTGTTAAGTACATAAGTATCATCTCAGGTACATCAAATTATATTTATCCCCCTTCACCCAGTGATTCTCTTTACAGGCATCTTGACTCGGTGATCCAGCTCCGGAGACCAAAGCTCGACCGGTTAAAGGTGTTTCTGAAACAGGGTTACGCGAAGCTTGAGCCTTTTTACATTCCGTTGGATACACCCTTGGTGTCACTCTATTTTGTTCCTGACACCCTGAACGGGAGCAATCTGCTTTACGGCGTTTTGATCCAGCCTGAAAATTTCGTCAGGGATATCCTGAAGAACAAGATCCAGCAGGTGGCGGGCAAAGATTTTACAATTCCGGTTATCAACGGAGTAAAAGACTCTATTGTCGCGGGGCCCGACTCTCTTCTTGCCTCCCAGTTTTCGATAAGAAAAGAGTTGTGGTTTCTTCCCGGCTACTACATCGGTATCAGTCCAAAAGGTAAAAGCATCGATGAGGTGGTGTATGAAAGGGCTTGGAGAAGTTATGCCCTGATCTTCGTTCTGAACCTTGTGATCGTGATCGGCGTTTTGGTTGTGTTTAGAAACATCAGAAAGGCACTTGAACTGGTGCAGTTGAAGAGTGATTTCGTCTCAAATGTATCCCACGAACTAAGAACACCCCTTGCGCTGATCAGTATGTTTTCTGAAACCCTGGAGTTGGGGCGTGTACGAAACGAGAGCAGAAGGAACGAGTACTACAAGATAATCAGCCAGGAGGCACAGCGCCTTTCCAAGATTGTTAACAGGCTTTTGAATTTCTCGCAGACGGAAGCAGGAAAGCGGAAGTACCACTTCGAATACGTTGACATGAATGATGTTTGCCTGAAAGTTTACGAAACATACAAGTTTCATCTTGAGAACAATGGTTTCAGTTTCAAATATGTTGAGGGAAAGGATATTCCCGTTGTCATCGCCGATTATGAAGCAATTGCCGAGGCGGTCATAAATCTTATTGACAACGCTGCCAAGTATAGCAGGGACAGAAAAAATATTGAACTTCACACAGGTTATAACGATTCAGGTGTCTACATCGAAGTCCGGGATCAGGGGATCGGGATTAAAGAAAAACACCAGACAAGAATTTTTGAGAAATTTTACAGGGAAAACACTGGACCCGTTCACAATACCAAGGGCGCGGGGCTTGGATTGAGTCTTGTAAAACATATCATGGAAGATCACAAAGGGAAGATAGAACTTTTCAGCACGTATGGAAGGGGCAGCATGTTCAGACTTCTCTTTCCACTGAAAAACAACCAAAGACTGCAAAATTTACTAAGAAACGGCGAAGAACATGGCAAGAATACTGATAGTTGAGGATGAACCCAACATGCGTATGGGCCTCATTGACAATCTTGAGTTCGAAGGGTACGAAGTCGATATCGCGGTGGATGGCGAAGAGGGGTTAATAAAAGCCACTGGCGAAAAGTATAATCTTATTCTCCTTGACGTTATGCTGCCGAAGATCTCCGGTTTCGAGATTTGCAAACAAACCCGGGCTAAAGGGATAATGACCCCTATAATCCTTATTACCGCCAAGGGTGAAGAGATCGACAAGGTTCTCGGACTTGAGCTCGGCGCGGATGACTACGTTACAAAGCCTTTTAGTGTGCGGGAATTGCTGGCAAGAATAAAAGCAGTGTTGAGAAGAGGTGTTGCCGAAGTGGAAAACGAAGATGAGGCAGTGATAGGCAGGCTGCACGTCAACTTTAAAACTTACACGGCAATAGTGGCAGGCTCGCAGGTGCAGATGTCGCACAAAGAGTATGAAATATTGAAATATCTTTGGCAGAATAAAAACAACACCGTCAGTCGCGACAGCCTGCTGAACGATATTTGGGGTTATGAAGAGAGCCCTACCACAAGAACGGTTGACAATTTTATTCTAAAACTGAGGCAAAAAGTAGAGATCGACCCCAATCATCCAAAGATAATCCTCACAGTGCATGGAATCGGCTATAAACTTATCACAGGTTAGTCAGTGTAAAATATCTTTTCCAGCCTTTTTATCTTGTAAAGGGCGGAAATAAGAAAATCTTGTACCGACTGTAGTTCGAGGAGGTCTTTAAGCACGAAGTGGTCGGCAAAAACGAGAATATCCTCATTCAATTCCATGATCCTTCTGTTTATCGGTTCCCACGCCGTTTTGAACAGATAACCTTCTCTCGCCCAGGCTTCCTGTTTCAGAAGATTTTTGATCCTGGCCTCCATGCTCAGGGAGCCGATGCCGTGTCCGTTATCTGAGAGATCGAACGATTTTATTTCATAAAATCTGAAATTATCGGCCTGTTTAGAGAGCCCGGCGAGGTCTTTCAGGTAAAGATCCTTGTAGCAAGCCCACCTGATGTCTTCAAGTTTTGCTCCATCCGCGGGAAGGGTGGAGATAAGATCAAGGGTTTTAACCGCGTATTTTTTGATCCCCATCTCTTTTTTGCTTTGGATAAGGCTTTCAAGCGCGTAAGTTATGGATCCCGGGTTGATACCTCTGCCGAGATCGTCAAGGAACTCGATCACGTATCTTATAATGATATCGTAGTGATTAGTTAGAACCGAGATACCATCCCTCAGTCCGGCCGGAATAAATTTCTCGACGAACTCATCGTACCTTTCAAAATCATACGATCTTCCATGATCATCCACTGCCTTATACAAAAGGTCTTCAATGAAATCATGCCCGACGGCTATCGCGGAATAGAATTTGGTACCCGGATCATTGATGTTTATCTCGGTGGAAATGGCTCCCACACGGTTAACGTGGGCGGCAGAGGGGAGGCCGCACTTCCGGTAGAGCCCGTATTTCTTGAAATTCTCGAAGACACTCATCGCGAAACCGGAGTATTCACCATAAATTTCTTTTACCCCGGCTATATCCGGGAGATCTCCTGTTAAAAGCCTGCCGTGCAGTTTTTGGTAGGCGGGCATGATCTCTACTCTTGATCTCGCGTCTGAAATATCAGTTGGCGCGTTGTAAAGATGCTCGCGTAGTTTCTTCCCTTGGGGGAGGTGGTTCGCGATATATATTTCTATATCAGAGAAGGCAATTCCCGAAAGTTCAGGTCCGTAAAGGGTTGAAAGCAGGCGGTTTGATGGTATGATGCCACGTTTTAGGGAGTCAAGTATTTCCCGCGCTGTTTGATATCTCTGATCAACAGTCAGAGCTTTAATTTCTCTAGAGTACCGCATGCAAAATCCGTAATGAATGTTGCAATATATAAAATTTTCCCAAAAAAAATAAAAGCCCCGTGACGGGGCTTCCAATAAGATGTTTTTATCTGAACTTGATGTCTGGTTTGCGATCCGGATGCTCTTTGTTATGTGGCACCAAAGGTTCGATCTTGTCTTCGAGCATCAATTTCTTTTCAATAGTTTCGGGGTCTTCAATAACAACTCCGGCGGAAGACTGTTCAACAGTGTGATCGACTTTCTTTTTCGATATGATCTGATTCACAACAACAACGGCAAGTACAACGCCACCTGCTGCCAAAACCAACAGGAACAGTAAAAACACCCCTGATCCGATCTGGTCCATTTAAACCTCCTGTCCTATCGCGCTTTATAAACTTTTTCCCGGTGGACAATATACTAAATAAAATATCGAGTGTCAATATTCATCTTAATACTTTCGACTAAAAAAGAATTTTTTCGGCAAGTCCTTTCCTGAATTGCATCGAAGTACCGGGTTGAACCCTGTTCGCTTTGTTGTTTTCGATAAAACGGAGGTGTTCCGCGCCCCCTTCCGAGCAGTAGAACTCGTTATCAGGTGTAACCAGAACCCATTCACCCTGAGAAAAAAATGTGAGTGTGCCGGTATGGTTCCCTGAATTCACGTCAATAATGTAAACTGACCTGTCAGTTGACGAAGCCATAAGATAGCGGGAGTCACTCGAGAACGCGAGCCAGTCCGCCGGACCGAAAGAAACGGTAATTGCACGTTTGAAGCTCGTATCAGTGAGCCCAAAAATATTAATTTCATTCTGTTCGCCGGCCACTGCCATCAGATCCTGTTTGGCTGATACTGCCATCGCGGTAACGCCATATATGCCGTGAAGATCGGTTTTTTCCACCTTCATTGAAGAAGGATCAATTATGAAAATCGATCCATTCTCCGCGGCAGCCGCTATCTTGTTTCCGTTTCCGGTGAAGGCAATTGAGATCACGGGCGCGCCCGGCTCGTTAGAGCTTGTGATCAGAGAGGCATCATCAATTTTCCAGACGAAGACCTCGCCAAGAATTGTTCCGGCCGTTATCATCCCTTTGTCCGGCTGAACGGCTATGGAAGTAACAACTGAAGTTGGCCCTGTGAAGGTTTTCTCGCTCTTGCCGGTTTTTACATTTCTGAGAACAATTGAATGATCAGACGATTCGGACGCGATAATATCCTCGTTGAAGCACCACTTCATCGCGTTCACGAACCCAAACTTTTCGCCACCGAGGGTTTTCAGTTCAGTCGCGTCGTTGGCATCGAAAATTTTGATGTTGTCATCCGGTCCACCGTAACCGAAGAAGCGTCCTGACGGGGAAATGTCGCTGCTGAGAACGAGCCCGTCCCAGGTCTGAAGGAATTTTTTTGAATCCGGCTGGTCTTTCTGCCAGATATGGAATGACGATGAAACAGTAGTAAAGAGAAGGGTGTTTCCTTTCGAGTCGATGCTGATTTTTTTTACCTTGTCGGCCGCCGGTTCGAATTTGTTAAGAATCTCCCTGCCGGGTATCTGCCATTGTATCATTGAGCGGTCGAAGTACGCCGTGGTGACACCCCTGTCGTCAGGGGCGATCGCGAGCGTGGTTATTTCACCGAAAGGTTTGTAAGCAAAAAGTTCATTCTTGTTCACCAGATCATACGCGACAATTCTGATATCATCAAGAAAATAGAGGATCGCCTTTGAGTTGTTGAAAAATTTGATCTGCTCTGAATACCCGGAGCCGCTTTTAGCGCTGAAGATTATCGAACGGGATTTAGTGTCCCAAACGTACATCACTTCATTGGTGCCAATTCCGGCGATGTAACGCCCGTCCGGAGAGAAGAGGAGCTTCTTTATGGCAGCGGGTGAGCTCCTGTTCAGTCGCGAAGTTATGTTCAGATCAGACGCGTCAATAATCTCCACTTCGCCGGAAGTGTCCGCTACCGCGAAAAGCCCGGTTTTTCTGTTGAAATCGATCGCGGTGAAGAGATTTACCGGCAACTTCCCGGTTGCCACAGGTTCGCTACCCGGGCCATCCACCACGAATATCTCACCTTCAGGGGTGACAAAAATGAAAGTTTCGCCATCGCCCGCGATAAAAGTGGATGAACCGGCACCTCCCGGCACTTCACCCGCCGCCACGAGCTCGCCCGACAAGTAGTCGGTAACAAGATACGTCCCTTCATCAGAAGTGCTGACAACAGAGGCTGAATCGTCAAGTGTTCCCACCCAGGTAACAGCCGATACGTGCCCGCCGAACACGTTCAGTTGCTCAAGGCTTCTTGCATCCCAAAGAATGATCGTGTTGTCTTCCGAGGCGGTGAGAACATACCTGCCGTCGGGGGTGTAATTAACTGATGTGATGGTGCCTGAGTGACCGGTTTGGGGAAGAAGATACCCTTCCTGGGCGCGCGCGGTGGTGAAGGATAAACAGATCAGAAACAGGGATAAATTCTTCGTTGACATAGAGAGGCTGTTCAACCTAAATTCTTTTTTTAATTTGTTCAAATTTAACAATAACTTTATCCTTGGAAATGATTTAAGTCACTGTTTTTACATCCGGAGGCATTTTTTATTTTTTTTATGAATGGTGGTTTCGTTAAGTTTGTTACATAACTTTTTTTATTATTAGTAGGATGAAAAAAGTCACCGAATAAACTAATCCAAACATGAAAGCTATAACCGCAATAGGAATCATTTTCCTCGCAACATTCTTTATTTCCTTTCTTGTCGCGGGACTCATAAAACTTATCTCACTGGCAATAAACTATTTGCGTCTGCAGAAAGAGCAGCAGGCAAACATGATTGAAGACCTTCCGGAGATACAGTCAGAGGCCGCCGGGCAGGAGAGTGATCTCGAAGTGGTGGCCGCCATTGGCCTGGCACTTCAGCTCTATCTCGAAGACATGCATGACTATGAAAAAACCGTAATGACGATACAAAAAGTTGTAAAACCGTATTCACCCTGGAGCTCGAAAATTTACGGGCTAAGACAGCATCCGAGGAGGTATTGATGGACTCGCAAATTCTTCAGGAGATATTCCCCGGAATATCAACCCTCTTCAGCGCGGATCTTACCATTTCATTGGGAAGGGTCTTTCTTATGTTTCTCGGGCTTCTTCTTGTCTACCTTGGCAAAAAGCAGGTGCTCGAACCCTTGCTCATGATCCCCATGGGTATCGGAATGGCTGCCGTGAACGCGGGTGTTCTCATTATGGGGCCCGGACAGACGGGAAACCTGTTTCTTGATCCCATGGTCAACGAACCTTCAAAGCTTATTGATGTTCTTCAGATCAATTTTCTCCAGCCGATCTACACCCTTACATTCAGTAACGGTTTGATAGCCTGCTTCGTATTTATGGGTATCGGTGTTTTGCTCGATGTTGGTTTCTTGCTCGCCAGACCTTTTCTAAGCATGTTTCTGGCGGTGTGTGCCGAGCTTGGCACGTTTCTTACACTCCCGATAGCGATGGCGATGGGTCTTAACGAGAAAGATGCCGCGTCAGTCGCGATGATCGGCGGGGCTGACGGACCGATGGTTCTCTTCACCTCGCTTAAACTTTCACCGAAGCTGTTCGTGGCCATTACAGTGGTGGCATACCTCTATCTCGGTTTGACATACGGGGGTTACCCCTATCTCATTAAACTTCTTGTTCCAAAGAGGTTAAGGGCGATCAAGATGCCGCCCAAGAAAAAGATCAGGCAGATCAGTTCGGCTGAAAAACTCTACTTTGCCGTGATCGCGTGCATTGTGCTCTGTCTGCTTTTCCCTGTTGCGGCACCCTTGTTCATGTCACTCTTTGTCGGTGTCGCGGTAAGGGAAGCCGGGCTTACGCACCTGATCGAGTTCATTGGCGGCCCCCTGCTTTACGGCTCAACATTTCTGCTCGGGTTGCTCTTGGGGGTTCTCTGCGACGCTTCGCTGATACTTGATCCGGAGATACTTCTTCTTCTCATACTGGGGATCATTGCCCTTATTCTTTCGGCTGTCGGTGGTCTGATCGGTGGCTATATAATGTATTTCATCACCGGCGGGAAGTTCAATCCTGTTATCGGGATCGCGGGCGTAAGCTGCGTTCCGACCACCGCGAAAGTGGCTCAGAAATCGGTTCACGAAGTGAATCCGCAGGCAATAATCCTGCCGGAAGCAATCGGTGCCAATATAAGCGGTGTGATCACTTCGGCGATCATAGCGGGTCTGTATATAACGCTAATCCCGATACTTTTCCGGTGATCATATTATCCGGCTATTGATAACTTTCTTTCAATTAATAATCGATTAACAAATAAATGTTTTTTTCGTTAACGCAAAATTTCTTAATTTTCGCTTCGTATGAATAAAACATTTTTGTTTGAAACATTTACTGAAATCAACAAGTATAATTAACCATAAATAGGAGTTAACTGTGAGCAAACAATCGCCACTCAAAGCATTCTTTTCAGGATTTGCAGCTGTTGCCATTCCGGTGCTTTTTGTAATTGCAATAGTGATCTATCTTTTTGTTATGGGTGATCCTGCGAATTTTCAGGGTAACGATCCAACAAAAGATCCAAAAGTCGGAAACTATCTCGGAATGGTCTACAAAGGCGGGTTCATCGTGCCTGTGCTTATGACCGCGTTCCTCAGCGTATGGACTTTTGCTGTAGAAAGATTCATTGTTCTTAGAAAAGCAAAAGGAAAAGGCAATGTTGCCAATTTCATCGCTAAGGTTTATACCCTGCTTTCCGGCAAGGAATCGGATCTTGAGCTCGCTATTGAAGAATGCGATAAACAGAGAGGGTCAGTTGCCAACGTGGTAAAAGCCGGTCTTCTCAAGTACAAAGAAATGCTTGGCGAAAAAGATCTTACCAAAGATCAGAAGGTTGTTGCCATCAAACAGGAATTCGAAGAAGCCACTTCACTCGAACTCCCTGTTCTCGAGCAGAACCTTGTAATTCTTTCAACACTCGCGAACCTTTCGACCCTTATCGGTCTTCTCGGTACAGTACTTGGTATGATCAGGGCGTTCGCCGCTCTCGCCAATGCCGGTGCTCCCGACGCGTCAGCTCTTGCGACAGGTATCTCCGAAGCGCTTATCAATACAGCGTTTGGTATCGGTTCATCAGCGTTCGCTATCGTTTTCTATAACTATTTTACAACCAAGATCGACAAGATGACCTACAGCATCGATGAAGCCGGTGTTGCTATTACCCAGCAGTTCATTGCAAAACACAAATAAGAAATTGTGAGTTAAGAAATGCCAAAGGTAAAAATACCACGTAAGAGCACGTTAGTTGACATGACCGCCATGTGCGACGTGTCGTTCCTGCTCCTTACATTTTTCATTTTGACCACCCAGTTCAAGCCTGATGAGGCGGTGACCGTGCAGACTCCGGGTTCGATCTCAAAATCGAAACTTCCTGATGTCGACGTTTTCACCATCAGCATCGATTCAGCCGGGCGTGCCTATTTCGGCATCTACAATCATGAAGGTCTTAAAAAGACCGTAATGGGCGCGATGAACGATGCATACAGCCTCGGGCTTACTCCGGAGGAAGTAAACAACTTCGGAAAAATAGGCAGTTTCGGAACTTCGCTCAGCAATTTCAAAGAACTGTTGAACGCGGAGCCATCCGCGCGACGGGACAAGAAATTCATGGGTGGCATACCGATTGACACCGCGAACAACGAGCTTGGAAAATGGGTGACCAACAGCCTTGATGCATGGTATATCATGCAAGGGGTTAACACCAAGAAACAGCCCAGTGTCGCCATAAAAGGTCATAAGAACGCCAGTTACCCTGTAATCAAGCGTATCATCGCAATCTTACAGGCTGAGAATGTTAACAAGTTTAAGTTTGTCACAGAGCTTAAGGCTAAAAATTAGAGAAGGAAATTTAAATGGCTGAACTGGATACCTCGGCGAAGGGGGGACACGGTAAAGGCGGGAGGAAAGGCCCCAAGAAGCAATCGACGCGTATCGATCTTACACCCATGGTGGATCTCGCGTTCCTTCTGGTTACTTTCTTCATGCTTACCACTACCTTCAGCAAGCCGCAAGTAATGGACATTGTGATGCCTGTTAAAGATAAAGAACAACAGGAGCAGCAACAGATCAACCAGACAGAACTCAGGCAGAGCGAGGCAATGACTGTAATAATCGGAGGTGGTGACACACTTGTTTATTATTTCGGTCTCGATACAAATAAATTGAACTCGATCCCTGAATTCAAGCCCGCTAATAAAGGGGCTTACGAAAAAATTCGAAAAGCCATTACTGACAAACAGAATGAGCTTGAAAATGATGACGATCCGAAAACGAAGAAGGTTAACCTCTTCGTAGTGATCAAACCAATGGATAAATCATCGTATCAAAATCTGGTTGATGTGCTCGATATGATGAATTATACCGAAGTAAAGAAGTACGCCATAGTTGACGTTGCGGAGTCTGACTTGAGCATTTACAATAACCGTAAAAAGTGAGAGTAAAAAATGGCAAAAGTTGATTTGACTGATATAGTTTTTGCGCTGAAGAACAAGGATTATGGAGCCTACGTTCTTCGTAAACTATACGGAAAGTTCTTATCCATAGCTCTCATTCTTACCGCCGTGTTTTTTAGCACTGCCATCTCGATGCCGATGATCATCAGCGCCATTGAGAAAAGCACCGCTAAAGAGAACAAGCAGGTAACAATGGATGTTAAGGCTCAGCTTCAGGCGATGAAAAAACAAAAGGAAAAAGAGAAACGGGAGACCGTCTTCAAGGAGCAGGAAAAGAAAGCTCCCGAAAGAGCGTCCGTTAAATTTACTCCTCCTGTTATCAAGCCCGACGATCAGGTGAAAGAGGAAGCCCCTCCGACAGTTGAAGAACTGCAGAACAAAAACGTTGGAACCGTTACCCGTCAGGGTGTTGAAGGCGGTGACTTCAGAGGTGATGCAGACGTCGAAATGACCGAGGGTCTCGACGACAAGAAACCCGATGTCTCCAAAGAGGATGTGAACAAGCAGGTTAAAGAGGAAGTGTTTACTTTCGCTGAAGAAATGCCTTCATTCCCCGGCGGTGACGGAGCTCTTTATGGTTTCCTTGCTCAGAATATCGCGTATCCTGAGATTGCCAAAAGAGCCGGTGTTGAAGGACAGGTTATCGTTACCTTCACGGTTTCGAAAACCGGTCAGATCTCGAGCCCAAGAGTTGCCAGAGGTATTGGTGGTGGTTGCGACGAAGAAGCTCTTCGCGTGGTCATGATGATGCCTCGTTGGAACCCCGGAAAACAGAATGGTCAGCCTGTTAACGTACAGGTTACCGTTCCTATCCGCTTCCAGCTGCAATAATTAACAGAGCACAATGGAATCTTTTAAGCCCCGGCAACCCCGGGGCTTTTTTAATGCGGGTAACGTTTTTTTTCGTAAATTTGTGTTATAAATAAGCAATTATTTGATGCCTCCGTAGCTCAGTGGATAGAGCAGTGGTTTCCGGAGCCATGTGCGCAGGTTCGATTCCTGCCGGGGGTACCAACCCTTCCCCAAGAAGCATCCATACAAGCTAAACGCTTGAATTATTATACTCCTGTTACATATCTGTTACAATTTCTGTGGAGTATCATTTGAAATTGCTAACCATGTTTTACCATTTCAATTATTTATTAACCAACACTATTAAAAATTCGGAAACTTACTAGAAACAAATTAACTAGGATTCATAGAATTGATACACTATATTATTCGATGAAACTAAAAAATCTGTTTTTCGGAGAGACTCGGTATGATGAATATAGTTAGAATATTAGAAAATAGACTATTAGGATTTCACACTCAGTTGACTTAAAGATTAAATGGCTATGGTTGTTTTCGACTTTAATACATGATAAAATTACGAATATAAGAAAGATATATAATGTTAAGGGATTACATTACTGTGTCGGTGGCATGTTTAATTGTTATTTTTGTTGGGTTTTCAATTGCATTTGATAATATCAACGATGGTTCTAAATCATTAAACAAACTGAATTCTCTTTCAACATTCTTTCTTGTCATAGTTGGTGTGCTAGCATTCATTGCAGCAGGATTGAATGTTCGATTAACAAGAAAGATGGTTGATAATATGGCGGCACAATTAAAAGAGATACAGCAGCAACAGATGCCCGCCATTTCTATTAAGATTGTCCCAACAATTACCGAACCAAATATATTGAACATTGTTATTCAAAACACAGGGAAAAGTCCTGCGTATAATATCTCGACAATACTTTCACCAGATCTGCCATACCGTGCAGGGATGATTAGTGAACTTAGTGTCTTTAAATCTCTTCCGGTGCTTGCGCCTGATGAGAAATTAGAATTTTTCTTTGCCTCAGCTATAGATTATTTTAACTCTGACAATCCCAAATCGTCGACAGCAACAATTTCGTATTATACATCGCAGTTTGTTCAAAATAACAACCCTGACAAATATACAACTGTCAATCAGATTGATTTGACGATCTATATGGGCCAGTTATTTGTCACTACAAAATCGTTAAATCATACTGTACTGGTTCAGCGGAAAGCGGAATTTAGATAGCTGAAAATAATGTAGAAGGTCAGACATTTTCGTGCACCTTCATTCTAAGGGATTTAGCGTTAAGAAGTTTTTTGTTTCTCTCCTTCAATTTAGCATCAACGCGGTTAAATAAAAAGTCTTCCGGAGTTAAGAAGAACAAGGAAGAGTGTAGTCGTTCGGCATTGTAATAGTCGATAAACTTTCCCACCTGTTTTCTGGCATCATCAAGATCAACCATTGAAATTCTTGCAATGCACTCTCTCTGGATGGTTCCATGATACCGTTCGATCTTGCCATTAGCCTGTGGATAACCTACAGAGGTTCTGATGTGTTCAAGTCCGGCAAACCTGAGGAATGCGGCAAAGTTCATTGAACTACAATTTTTATATCAATCCAACGGTTAAGGAGTCCGGCAGATTTGAGGACACGGTAAGTAGTAGAAGGACTTACGGCAACAACATCGGCATCAAGCATCATATAAGTCAGTCGTCTGTACCCTTCACCGGGGTGTTCACGAGCATAATTAACGATGGCGTTCCTCTCCCAATTCAGGAGATAACCACCCTTTGGTATCTTACCGTTATGCCTGTTGATCATACCGGAGCGTTTCTTCCAATCATGAAACTTCGCGGTACTAATACCGATCAGGGAGAGTAGTGATTTAACAGTGTAGTCGGTCATTGGACTTATCATCTGAATAAACCCAATGATTGAGTCTCGAATATCAGGTTCAACCCAGAGCCCATTCAGACATCCCCACCGATACTTTTTTTTATTTCTATGTTCTCTCTCAGAAGGAAGGAAATGGCCTCATCCCGCTTCCGGAGTTTCTCTTCGAGTTGTGCTACCTTGGTTGAGCTCTCATCGGATTTAGCAGGTTTGCCTGTGGTGTTGGCAAAGATCGCTGTGGCATTTTCGAAGAGTTTCTTTTTCCATGAGTAGATATCATTGACATGGATACCGTACTTCTCGGCGACCTGGCTGATGGAGAGTTTATTCTCCAGAAGCTCTCTGAGAATGATGACTTTTTGTTCGAGTGTGAATCTCTTTTTCGTCGGCATGAAAGGAATCTCCTTTTTTGTTTTGTACATTAAACAAATTTATGAAATTCCGTTTCCACTTGAAGCATTACAAGCTATTATTATCCGTCACGATCTTGTTCATCGAAATGGGAAAAATAAAAAAGGTGAAGTTGTTGTTGTAATGAAGCAAGATGTTCTCGAATTAATTAACAATGCTAATTTGTTTGTTGTGTCGATTAACCTGCAAGTTAATAAATCAATTTTGGGTGATGCATCTGACATTTTGTAGCGAAATGACTTGTAATGTTTGACCGCTTGAAAAAATAGAACATAAAAAAAGCCGCCTTATTCAGGCAGCCTCTAAAATTAATTCGTTGTAACTTCAATTTTAATCGTCTGAACTCGAGGTGATATTAATACCCTCCATCGCCATTCGTCGCGGCAATATGCCGGTCATCCAAAAAAAATCCACCTATTCTTGACTTATATATGAAAGAAAGCTTAACTTTGCATATAAAATAAACACTGTTCAGTAAACCCCGGGTTGATATGGGTATCCATGAAAGAAAAGAGAGGGAGAAGCACGAAAAACGCAGGTTAATACTCGATACGGCTATGCAACTCTTCATTGATGAAGGATACGAAAATGTATCCATAAGAAAAATTGCCGAGAAGATCGAGTACTCACCCGCGACGATATACCTCTATTTCCGGGATAAAGACGAAATTTATCACAACTTGCAGCAAGAGGGATTTAAAATATTCCTTGAGGCTCTATCCCGGTCTGAGGCAGTGGAAGATCCCATGGAAAGGGTGATCGATCTTGGTCACCGGTACATCCGGTTCGGGATCGAGAATCCTGAATACTACGATCTCATGTTTATTTCAAGGTCACCGATGAAGAAAGTGGACGGTCCGAAAGACTGGAAGGATGGTATCGAAAGTTACCTGGTTCTCTTTCGAACCGCTCAGTTCGCGATCGACAACGATAAATTTACCGAAAGCGATGCCACTGCCGTCGCGAGCGGTCTCTGGTCAATGGTTCATGGCTTGGTCTCGCTCGTTAACAGGGGACGGATCGATATGGGGGAACAGGAAGGGAAAGCCGATAAAGTGATAAAGGTTTTTGACAACTTCGTAAAGGGGTTCTTTTAAGAACTCCCTTTTTTTAACCATATACTAAACACTGTTAATAATACAAACAACGTTATTTAATCATTAATTGAGACATCAATGAAATATCTGATATTCTTCTCGCTTCTGTCAACTCTCGGGTTTGCACAGTTAACCGGTAACATCTCCGGTTCCATATTGGATGGCGAAACCAAACAACCACTTCCCGGCGTTACCGTCCGGTTAACAGGCACCGTGAAGGGGACAATCAGTGATAACAATGGTGAGTTTCATCTGAACGATATTGAAGAGGGAATTTACCAGATGGAATTTTCATTCATCGGATACGGCGTGCATATCGAAAAAGACGTCAGGGTGATCAGAGGAAAAACCACCAGAGTACGCGATGTTGAGTTGACGGTTCAATCTGTCCAAAATAAAGAAGTGGTGATAAAAGCCGGTCTTTTTGAAGATGACCGTGATAAAACGATCAACACGTTCAGTTATAACAGGGATGAGATATTGAGGGCACCCGGCACTGGTGGTGACATTTTCCGTGCTATTGAGACGCTCCCCGGTGTAAGTAGCGCCGGAGGCGAATTTACTGCCTTTTCGGTAAGAGGCGGTAGCCCGAAGGATAATATTATTTTGATCGATAACATTCCGTTCGACAGAATAGCCCACTTTGACCGCGGGAACGAGGATCAAGAAGTGCAGGGAGGCAGATTCTCGATCTTTACACCCGGGGTTATCGACGCGGCAACTTTTCAGGCGGGTGGATTTTCCGCAAAGTTCGGTGGTAAAAACTCCAGTATTGTTTCACTTAAAGTTAAGGAAGGAAACCGGAATGACCTGACCGTAAATGGTACGTATGATATCATTGGCTGGGAACTGAACTATGACGGACCTTCGTATATAAGTGAATCGACCTCGGTGCTTTTTTCAGCCCGAAAACAGGATTTTAAGAATATTCTGAGCTGGACAGGACAGAAAGACCTTGGCGATCCCTCGTTCATGGACATCCTTTTAAAGACCACCACATCAATTGGGAGAAATCACAAGATATCTTTTCTTGGCATATTTTCGCCTGAGCTGTTCGACAGAAACATCGATCATGTTTACGAAAGTGAAAATGCCTATGATACAGATCTGATCAGGCAGTCAGAGAACAAAAGGGTAGCGGGAATAAACTGGCGGGCGTTGCTCGGCAATAACATGTACCTGCTCACAACAGCATACTACAAAAACAAGGATGTAGCTATCACCCTGGGTCAGGTAAACAATGACCCGGTGAATGGCGTAAGACCGCAAAAGAGTAACGCGCGGGTTATTGCTGACAAATACCGCAATTTTGGATTTGAGGAGGAAATGGGGCTGAAACTGGAATACAATCTCCAACTTTCCAAGGATCTCTCCCTTGTTGCCGGTGGTGAGATGAAAAGGTTCTCAGCGAATTATGAGTGGACTCTCTCGATGCCGGACACAATTTTTACATTTAAACAAACTGACTATCGTCCGGATCCGGCGAAGTATTATATTGTAGCCACACCGGCCGGATTGAATACAAAATTTGATGACGCGGCAAACTCAGCAAACGCGTTTTTAGAGGTGACAGCGAACCCTGTATCAAGTCTTTCCTTTAACGCGGGAGGTAGATTTGAGTATGCTGGATTCAGTGAAACATCATATTTCTCACCAAGATTAAGTATTTCCTGGTACGCCAATCCTGACATCAGGTTCAACTTTGCATCGGGTGTTTACTTTCAGGCACCTGACATGTTGCTCCTAACGGAGTCTCCCCTGAATAAATCGCTGAAAAATGAAAGATCAGTTCATCTCATCGGAGGAGTAACAGGATATCTTTCCGATGAGTATAAAATAACGCTTGAAACATACTATAAAGATTTCAGCGATCTCATCGTGAGACCTGACCGCACCTCTTCCGCGCGGGTGAATGGAGGAAAAGGATGGGCTGCCGGTCTTGACATTTCATTGGTTAAAAGGCTAAGCAATAACTGGTATGGACAGATAAACTACTCGTACTCGCAGAGCAAGAGAAATGATGATCTTGGTGAGGGATGGTACAATTCTGACTTCAGTCAGCCGAATATCTTCAACATCCTGATAGGTTACCAATTCGACGAGGAATGGGCGATCTCAGCAAAATGGAAATATGCCACGGGAAGACCGAAGGATGCATATACCATTCATGAAAATGTTCTCAATAATCCGGATGTGGTCCGTTACTCGAAAGAAATTACCGGCAATAACGCCTTAAGGTATGATGATTTTCACACACTTAATATCCGTGTTGACTACAGGAAACAGTTCGGAAAAATAGCCCTGGTTACATTTCTTGACATTTCAAATGTTTACAGCAGATTGAACGTAAACGAAGAACGATTCATCTACAGAGACGGGACGGTTGTTAAGAAAGGATTTCAGATACTTCCGACCATGGGCGTGAAAGTTGAGTTTTAATAAAAAAAAGAGGCTGTCCGATGAAGACAGCCTCTTTAATTATTTTACCGTAAATTTAATTTTAATCGTCTGAACTCGAGGTGATGTTAATGCCCGACGATGGTTTTGGTACACGGGCAATGATCTTGTCAGCAAGTCTTGAGAATGGAAGGCTCTGGATGTAAACCGTTCCGGTACCTCTTATGGTTGCAAGGAAGATACCTTCACCGCCGAAGAGCATGGTTTTCAGATTACCTGACTTTTCGATGTCATAGTCGAGTCCCTCAGTGAAAGCAACAAGGCAACCTGTATCGATGCGTATGACGTCATTAACAAGCTCTTTTTTAATTATGGTACCACCACTGTGTATGAATGCTTTTCCGTCACCCTGAAGTTTCTCGAGGATGAATCCGTCACCACCAAAGAAACCGGCTCCAAGTCTTTTAGTAAAGGCTATACTTACTTTTGTACCCATAGCGGCGCAGAGAAACGCGTCAGACTGGCAGAGGATCGAGCCACCCATTTCAGCGAGATCTACAGGGATGATCTTTCCCGGGTAAGCCGCGGCGAATGAAACCCTTTTCTTGCCGCTGCCACGGTTTGTGAAGTGTGTCATGAAGAGTGATTCACCGGCGAGCACCCTTTTACCGGCTGAAAGCATCTTGCCGAAAAAGCCTGAATTGGTATCGGAGCCGTCGCCCATCTTGGCTTCAAACTCTATTCCGCTCTCCATGTAGCACATGGCACCGGCTTCGGCGATCACTGTTTCGCCAGGATCCAACTCCACTTCAACCATTTGAAGGTCTGAACCAAGTATCTGATAATCGATCTCGTGAGATCTCATACTATTCTCCTATTAAATTGGTGATTATTTAAGTTTATCTTTGAACACTTTTTGAAATTTCTCAACTTTTGGTTTTATCACGAAAGCGCAGTATGGCTGCATGCCATTCTCGTCATAATAATTCTGGTGATAGTCTTCAGCCACATAGAAATCAGTTTCCGGTACTATTTCAGTGACCACAGGGTCTTTGAAGACCTTCTCTTCATCCAATTTTTGTTTGTAGAACTCCGCGAGTTCTTTCTGTTTTTGATCGTGATAAAAAATAACGGAGCGGTACTGTGTTCCCACGTCGTTCCCCTGACGGTTAAGGGTGGTGGGATCATGTGTCTTCCAGAAAACCTCAAGAAGCTCATCATAGGTTACCACATTGGGATCATAATATATCCTGCAAACTTCCGCGTGGCCCGTGTTGCCTTCGCAAACCTGCTTGTAGGTCGGGTTTGGGACCGTTCCACCGGAATAGCCGGAGATAACCTTTTCAACTCCTTTAAACCTCTCGAAAACAGCCTCAACGCACCAAAAACATCCGGCTCCGAAAGTTGCCACAGAGTATTTTGTACTGTCGAATGACATTTTTTCTCCAATTCTGTTCGTTTTGTTAGATTCTTTACTGCATCCTGAGACGGGAAATGTCGCCAGAATGACCGCAAAAATTGCGAATATATTCTTTATTCCTGAAAGGCTGAAATTCATTCTCATTGAACGTTTTGTCTCACAAATTCATCGGTATCTCTAAACACTTTTCTTATCGCTGACTCGATCGCCTCAAGTTGTTTCACAAGTTTCGTATCGTAAAGGTAGTCGTTTTTCATATTCACTATGGCTTCCAAAGGCCTGCCTTCTTCAAGAGCAGCCTTTATTATACCCTGCAATTCGAAAATTGTTGCAGTTTTTGTCTCTTTAAGAATCGTATTCTGAGCAATATCAAGCTCAACATAAGCCTGCTGAACCTCTTCGAGCTGTTTCTTGATGTTCTCGCGCAGCAGGGCATTCTCGAGCACAATACCAATACCGGAGGCGAGGGCTCCGAGGTATGACTCGTCATCCGCGTCGAAGTCACCATTCCTTTTATTCAAAACCTGGATCACTCCGATGGTCTCCCCGTTAATGTTCTTCAGGGGGTGGCAAAGAATGTTCGTTGTTCTGAAGCCCGATTTCAGATCGAACTCCTTGTTGAACTTTGGGTGACTGTACGGATCTGAAATTATCGATGGCATACCGGTGGTGAATATCTCGCCGGCTATTCCCTGATTGTCGGGGAAGCGGATATCGGCAGCTTTAAGCCCTGTACCGGTGCGTGACCAAAGTTCTTTCTTCGAACTGTCATGAATAAAAACCGTTGCGCGTTCGGCAGCCAGCACTTCCGGGGTCATCTTGACGGTGTGAGAAAGCAACTCATCAAGATCGGTGATCGAGGTAAGTGAGCGGTTAAGCTCAAGAAGAACGGTAAGCCTCTTGTTCAACTGAAGCAACCTGTCAACCTTGTTCTCCTGCTCCGTGTTTACCGGTTCAGGCACCTCTTCCTTGAAGAGGCCCGAGGTCATACTTTCAAGTTTCTGAACCGAGAGGGGATTCTGAATGAAACCGCTGATCTTGCTGCCAAAAACTATTTCACGGGTTTCATAAAAAAAGGATGAAACCACTATCACCGGTGCCGCCTCACTCGCTGAGTGCACCTGATCCACAAATTCTATCTCTGTCATGGAAGGGTTGGATATCTCAATTATGATCAGATCGAATTTCCGGGTTGCGAGCTCCCTGATGTTCTGAATATTCTTCGCGAGATGGAGTAGATCGTGATTTCCGATCCGCGCGAATTCCGAGTAGATTTCTATTGTTCCGGGATTATCCGTAAATAACGCAACAGACTTGTAAGCGGGCACAATAACCTCATAATATTTAAAAATTGTATCAATTTAGCGGGTAAAGTTCATCCCACCAGGCTGAATCACCTTTAAGATACTTGTCGAACCATGCCAGTATCGTCTTCGACCACCTCTTTCTTTTATCGTACTCGAGGATGTGGTGGTTCTGTCCGTCCACTTCTATATACTCAACTTCCTTCCCCAACAGTTTGAGGGCAGTGTAAAACTGGATGCTTTCTCCTTTAGGTACGTTGGTATCCTCATTTCCGTGAAGCAGCAGGATGGGAGTGGTAACTTTATCCGCCGAGAACAAAGGACTTTTATCGACGTAAATGTCCTTACGGTTCCATGGGAAACTGTTAGCTGTTGCCACCGCTGAATAAACGAGACCCCAAAAACCTTCACCCCAATAACTCGAAAGAGTGCTTATTCCTGCATGGGAAATGGCAGCCGCGAAAATACCGGTTTTGGTCACTAAAGACATAGTCATAAAACCACCGTAAGAAGCACCGATACATCCGAGGCGTTTTCCGTCGACGGCCGGGTACCTTTTCAGCAGTTCCTGTGTGCCTGTTATAATTTCCTGTGCCACTGAAGTGCCCCAGTCGTTCACATGGTAGGCGGCAAATTTTTGTCCGTATCCAATCGCTCCCGAAGGCTGAAGAATAAATACAATGTACCCGTTCGCGGTCCAGATGTTTTTGGGGTAACGGCCTTCAAACATGTTTGTAACCGGAGTTGTTCCGCCGTAATAATTCACTATGCACGGATATTTCTTTGCGGGATCGTAATCCGGAGGAAAGAAAACCGCCGCTTCAATGGTTCTTCCCTCTGCGGAAGTGAAGGTAAATTCTTCATACTTACCCGTTTTAACATTTTTATATGTCTTTTCGTTCGGATCAAGCAGTAATTTCGATTTACCCGATCCGGGATCAAGGAGGAATGCCCTTCCCGGGTAGTCAGGGTCGGAACCATAAATCACTGCCGTTTTAAATTCGGGATCGATATCAATTCTTTCAACCGATTTTACGGGAGCATTCAGCTTTCTGAATTTTCCTTCAGCACTCCTGATCCAGACATTGAAGTAGCTTCTATCGGTGGTTACCAGCCAGATATCCCCGGTGTTGGCGTTCTCAAAGAAAGATGAGATCGCTGGATCAAAATCCCTGGTTAAGCACGATGCCTTTCTGCCCTTGATATCATAGCTGTAGAGAAGGGTGTTATAATCGTTGGGGATCATCTCCGGTGGAGTGGTGATTCCAATCTCCCCAAAGAGACCGGGACCACCGGTCAGAAGAAGGCTTTTACCGTCTTTCGAGAAAACGGCACCACCGCTATAATATCCTCTGAAAAGAGAGTCGAGTTTTCCTGACCTGAGATCATAAATAAAATGGTCAGTGTACGAGTAGGGGCGAGTCTTGAGATCGTAATCAGATTTGGTGAGCAAGAGCAGGTTGTTGTCGATGGAGATATCGCCAAAGGCAAAACCATCGTCAAAATTTGATATAACCGAGGTTATCCCGGTTTTACGGTCGAACAGCATGATCTTTGTTTTATCCCTGTTTCCGGGCCATCTGTCCTGAATCCCGGTGTGTCTTTTCATTCCTCCATCGAATTCAGGTACTTCTTTCGAGACGGTATAGATTATCTTCGAGCCGTCGGCACTGAAGGTGGAGCCCGAGAAATTTTCGATTCCATCAAGTATCACTTCAGACTCGCCATTTGAGGCGGAACCGGTGTAAAGCGTGGTTTTCTTGCCGGTGGTAACGGAATACGCGTAGTTATCACCCACGACCCACTCAAATCCGGAAACTTGCAGGTCTTTGACTGTTTTGCCGGAAGAGGTTTCATATATAAGAGTTTTTCTATCGAAAGTGCCGCGCGATGTGCTTCTGGACGAAAGGGAAACAGCCGCGTATTTACCATCTTTCGAGAGTGATACCGTCTGTATTTTGGGGTCGTCGAGAAGCCGTTCAAAAGAAGTGGCAGTTTCAGGATCGGTGGTTACTTCAAGCAAGGCTTTTGAACCTTCCGGGTACTTTACGGTCACGTTAAGTTCCCTGTCACCAGTGGCTTTTCCGATGCTCAGGAGTTTGATTATCACCAGATGTTTACCCGCTTCCAGTTTCAGTGGAACGGTAACAGTTCTGGTGGTATTGGTGTCGGTATCAACGGGATCAAGATTTGATTTTGAGGCTTCACTTCCAAGGTATACCCTGTAAGGCAATCTGGAAGAGACCTTCATCTCTGTGCTGATAAATCCGGAGGTTTTTATCATAAAAGCGGCGTAGTAAAAAGCGTCTTTCTCCCTGCTCCCTTTCTCAGGGAAGACAGCAGGCAGCACATCCCATTTATCCATGTCATCGAGCAGGGTTATGACCGGGGAAATGTTATCGCCATCGGCAAAAAGTGTTTTAATGTCGGTGTCTTTTCCCGCCGCGAGGACGGAAGGCACCGCAGCCACAGGACCGAGGACAAGAAAGTTGTTCACCTTCACATCTTTCGGCTGTGCTTGGATGATAAATATCAGTAACAGGGAGGAAAAAAGAAGTTTTTTGATCATGATAAAACCGGTATATTAAAATAAAAGCCCAACAATAAAGATACGAAAAAAAAGTGAATAGGGGATAAATCCAGGTTCAAACGGTCTATAGAGTAAAGGACTTGTTATTTAGGATAAATATTTTTACGGTTCTACTTATATTTATTTTCTACTTTAACGTTTTTATATGGATGGTCCCTCCCCGTGGAGCGGGCCCTGAATCAAGCATTTAACACAGGCATCTGTATTGTTCTCACAGATACTTCAATATTTTGAAATGTTTATGGCGCTCTTTTATATAGGAGCGGGTATAAT
This sequence comes from uncultured Ignavibacteriaceae bacterium, assembly GCA_964625575.1. GTDB lineage: Bacteria > Bacteroidota > Ignavibacteria > Ignavibacteriales > Ignavibacteriaceae > UTCHB3. The sequence continues at coordinate 40,454 of CAZVBQ010000022.1, forward strand.
TGTTTTCCTTGGCTACATTCCTATGTTTGAGAATTTGTCCAACGCCGAACTTTACCTGATCTCGGGTGGACTTGTAGTTTATGGAACCTACCGTATCTATCGCTCGTATAAAAAAATAAAGGAGAGCCGGGAGGAAGATCAAAATGAAGAACAATAAAAATCTTATCGCAATTCTCTTTATTCTTACCATTTTCATGCTCACCGGGTGTGAGAACAAACTCGCTACCGGGGACGTGGATGAACCCACCATGGGGAAGAAGAAGATCGCGGTTGATGAAACCTTCAAACCGGTTTTTGAAGAGCTCGAAAAGCAGTTTGAAAGTTTATATCCCAACGCGCACCTTACCATCGTCTACGCGCCTGAATCACAGGTGGTCGACCTTCTTTTGAAAGATTCAGTTCAAATAATCTTTATCGCGCGTGATCTCACGGCTGCTGAAAAAGCAGTGATCGAAAAACGTGGTATAGCGCAGAGAACCACTGGGGTTGCTTATGACGGCGTTGCCATGGTTGTTAACAAAAACAACAAAATGAAGGTGATGACCCAGGACGCCCTTCAAAGGATTTTCTCAGGCAAAGCCCTTTCATTCGATGAACTGCAGGATGACCTGCCAAAGCAGAATTTTTCACTCGTTTTCGAGAATTCACTCGCCGGAACGGTCAGCTACTTTGCCGGAAAGTTCGGACAAGGTTTTACTTCGGCGAAAAATGTGTTTGATGCCAAGTCGCCGAAAGAACTTATTGACTACGTGTCAAACAACACGGATGCTATCGGGTTCCTCTCATCGATCTATGTTTATGATGATGCCGACACTTCCCACACCACCTTCATCAAGGATGTGAAGGTATTGGATATGGAAGTGCCTGATTCCCTTAATTCAACAGAAAAGGCGGTTGGTCCCTGGCAATATTACGTCGCGTTCAGATATGATCCGGCAGAAAATGTACAGAAACAACCCCCGCTCTATTCATTGGTCAGAACACTTAATTCGATCAACTATGAAGGCAGGGCAGGTTTGGGACAGGGTTTCACCGCTTACGTGGCGGGAGAATTGGGGCAAAGGACAGTGCTCAGATTCGGACTCGTACCCGCGAGAATGCCTTTAAGAATAGTACAAATAACAAATGAAAATATTCAAATCAAGTAAAGCCGGAAGATATATGAAAAAGACAATCTTGCTTTCCCTCTTTGTTGTTGTTGGCGCATTTATACTCGGCGCAACTCAAACCAACGCCCAGAGCCTGAAAGAAGCCAACAAACTTTTAGAAAACGAAAGCTACACGAACGCGCTGATCATGTACAACGATCTCGTGAAAAGTGATCCCGCTAACATACAGTATGGCTACTTCCTGGCCCATGGTTACCTGCACATAGATAAAAAAGACAGCGCCAAACTTGTTCTCGAGAAGTATTCCGCCACTCATGCAGGTGATCCTTACTACCTGCTTGGAGTTGCATCCGCCGGTTTCAGAGACGCGAATAGTTCAAACGGTCTCGATCTGCTTACACAGGCACTCAGCAAGGTTTCCTCCGAAAAGAAGGGCGCAACTGTTTATGACACCCAGTTTCTGATCGATATGGCTGATGCCATTTACAGCGGAAATGGCGACAAGGCGGTTTGCGAACTCGCGATTGACGCGATTCTGAAGACCCTTGCAAAGGATCCTAAGAATTACGATCTCCTGATTGCTGCCGGTAAAATCTACTATACAGTCCCCGACGGTACCAATGCCCTCAAATATTATAAGGCTGCCCTCGATATTCAGAGCAACCGCCCCGCCGCGCACGTTGGATACGGTCAGGTTTACAGACTTATCAAACAGTATGGCTCAGCGGAGATCAAATTCCAGGACGCGCTTAAAATCGATCCGGACTATGCTCCCGCTTACAGGGAAATTGCTGAGATGAACAATGAGATCGGTGACTATCCAAAAGCGATCCAGTTCTACAAAGATTATCTTTCAAGATCAGAGAAAACACTGATTAATCTCCGCCGTTTCGCGATCATACAATACAACGGTTTGGATTACAAAGGCACTATTTCGACGATAAATGAGTTCCTGACAGTTGACCCTAAAAATTCAAATATGCTGCAGCTTCAGGCATACGCCTATAACAATATGGGTGACTCACTGAGCGCTGTTGCCACATTCGACAAGTATTTTGCTTCGGTTGATCCCACGAAAACAAAAGCCTATGATTTCGAGCTTTATGGCAATAACCAGAAAAAACTCGGACAGGACTCAATAGCCACCATTTCTTACCTGAAAGCTGTTGATCTCGATTCCACCAAGTCGATCCTTCTTACTGACGTAGCAGGATACTACTTCAAGAAAAAAGACTGGGAGGCTTGCGCCGCTGCTTACAAGAAAAAAGAGAAAATCGAGAAGGGTCTCTCACAGGTTGAATACTATGCTCTCGGTCGTGCCTATTACTTCGGTAAAAAGTACGAAGAGGGAATTGTAGCTTTCGACAGCCTGCTGAGCCAGAAAGCAGATTTTGCCATGGGTTACTACTGGAAAGGCAACTGCCAGGCTCAGATTGAAACTGTAGACAGCACAAAACTTGGAATTGCCAAACCGACCTACGAAAAGTTTATCGAACTTGCCTCACCAACACCGGACAAGTTCAAGTCACAGTTGATAGTTTCCTACGACTATCTTGGTTACTATTTCATGGTAAATTCTGATAAACCTGAGTTCAAAGACATCTGGGCAGATAATGCCAGAAAAGCTTATGAAGCAATCCTCGTGCTCGATCCTAACAATCAGGCAGCGAAGGATAACCTCAAGGCGATTCCCGCTCCCAAGAAATAAGTTTATCCTGTATTTCAATAAAAAAAGGCTGCCTGAGTTCAGGCAGCCTTTTTTTTGTTTAATTATTTACTTTTATCGGGGAATGGGGGAACCGGGTTTTTCTTCACCGGATTCTTTTCCAGTTCCTTCAAAATGAGGTCGATGGCTTTATTAAGCTGTTCGTCGGTACCCGAAAACTCGAGTGCCGGATCGTTATCCACCACCACATCAGGATCGACTCCGTGTCCCTCCATTATCCAGTTTTTACCTTCCAGATCGTAAGGACCGAATTCAGGTTTATTCAGGTACCCGCCGTCAACGAATGGGAGGGAACCGGCTATGCCTACAACTCCACCCCATGATCTTTTTCCAACAAGCAACCCGAGTTTGTTAGCCCTGAATCTGTAAGGGAAGATATCTCCATCGGAGGCGGAGAATTCATCCATCAGCAGTATCTTGGGACCCACGTGCATACCGGTTGGGTTGAAGGTGTTTATCGAGTTTCTTCTGTAGTTCATCATTACGGGGGTTCTGGCGAGTCTTTCCATTATCTGAGGTGAAACGTTTCCGCCGCCATTTCCACGGTCATCAATTATGAGTGCTTCCTTGTTGAGCTGGGGATAGTAGTATTTGGCGAACCAGTTCAAGCCGTTAACACCCATGTCAGGGATGTGGATATATCCTACCTTGCCGTTCGTGGCTTTTGATACTTTTTCGATGTTTCCTTCAACCCACTCGAGGTAGTAAAGATTCTGCTCGTCTGCAACGGGAACAACTGTTACATCCCGGGCACCGCTCTCGCTTGGTGTTGAATTAACAGTAAGAACCACCTGTTTGCCTGCCCTGTCAACCAAAGCTTCGTAGATGTTCTGCATTTCTTTAACGGAGCGTCCGTTGATGGCGATTATGTAGTCGCCCTCCTTAACATTCACGCCAATCTCAGTGAGTGGTGAGCGGAGATCTTTTTCCCAATTGTGGCCTTTGAGGATCTTTTTTACTTTCACGAAACCGGAAGCATCTTTTTCAAGTTGCGCGCCGAGCAGGCCGAGGGCGACACGTGCCGCCTGTGGGTAGTCGCCGCCACCAACGTAAGCATGACCGATGTTAAGCTCACCAATCATCTCGGCGATGATGTAGGTAAGGTCGGCACGATGGTTAACGTATGGGACCAGTTGGGAGTATTGTTCCCTGACAGCTTTCCAGTCTACTCCGTGCATATTCTTCGCGTAGAAGAAATCGCGCATTTGGCGCCATGCTTCGTTAAATATTTGTGCCCATTCCGCTTTCCGATCGATGGTAACCTTCATGTCACTTAGATCAAGAGGTTCCTTTATTTTTACGGGAGCAGATGGAAGTGGTACAATTCCGTAAGACTGTCCTGCTCTCACGAGCATTTTTTTCTGATCCTCGGAGATAGTATAGCCAGAAACTTCACCAAGAGAGGTCTCTTCGAGGTCTTTCAAATTGTATGAGTAAAGGTTAAACTTCTCATCCTTTGGTCCGCGTCTGAAATAGAAGATCTTATCAGCCGTGGTTGAAAGTCCGGCATAACTTCCCGCTGGAGTTGGGATCTCCGCAATCCGGTTTACGATCCCGTCAAAGTCGATGGGGAGTAACTTTTCTTCTTTCTTCTCACTGTTCGGTTTCTCATCCTTTTTTTCATCTTTTTTCTCCTCTTTTATTGCCACTTCGTCACTTTTTGGTTCAAATGGTGATTTCGTGGATGACTGGAGAGTGATCATGTAGAGGTTGGTCATGTCGGTGTAGATATGGTTCCACTCGGTCCAGCCATAGGTCGGATTGAAATTTCTCTCTGAGGTGAAGAACAGATACTTTCCATCCTTCGAAAATGCAGGTTGTCCCACATCGAAAAAGGAATCGGTTACCGGCACACTCTTTTTCGTATCAAGGGAGTAGATGTGTATCCTGTTCACGATGTTGTCTTCAGACAGGTTGAACGCGATGAAACGGCTGTCATGTGACCAGTCATATCCTCCGATCTGGGAAACATCTGACTTTGCCACCTGCACTACTTCTTTTGAATCGATATCCACGTAGTTCAGGGTGTAATTCTGGTCGTTCCAGAGTATTTTTTTGCTGTCTGGTGACCAGGCGATCGAGAACTTGTACACGTTCCCGCCCTTTGTAATCCGTGTTTCGGCGCCCTTTCCATCCTGTGGCATGATGTATATTTCATCTTCGCCCGATTTATCGGAAATGTACGCGATGTATTTGCCGTCGGGTGACCAGCGTGGCTGACGGTCATGCGCGCCCGGGCTCATTGTAAGATTGCGCGTGGCTCCGTTTTTAGCAGGAACGGTGAAGATATCACCACGTGCAGTGAAAACCGCCCTGTTTCCATCGGGTGAGATGTCCCATCCTGCAATCGCCCTGCCAACCTCGGTCATTTTATCGCGACCTGTGGCAAAATCGTCCTGGATCTTGATGTCAACTTTTTCATACTTATCAGTAGCCACATCAAGTTTCCAGATGTATCCGCCGTTCTCAAAAACTATCGAATTGCCGCCAATTGAGGGGAATTTAACATCAAAATCTTTGAAGAAGGTTATCTGCTTCTCGGTTTTTGCGGCAAGGTCGTAAGAGAAGATGTTCATGGTGCCGGTTCTGTCGGAGGCGAAATATATTTTGTTGCCTGCCCACATTGGGAAGATATCCTGAGCGGGATTCTCCAGAAGCCGGGTTGTCTTTTTGGAATCAAAATCATATATCCAGACGTCATCAGCCTGACCGCCACGGTATCTTTTCCAGGTTCTGAACTCGCGAAAAACCCTGTTATAGGCAAGTTTTTTGCCGTCGGGTGAGAAGGTACCGAAACCACCACGGGGAAGCGGCAGTTGTTCAGCCATTCCTCCGTTAATATTTGTGAAGAAGAGCTGCCCTTTCCAGTCGTTCGGTTCTATCCACCTGCTGCGGAACATTACAGTCTCGTTGTCGCGCCAAGCCATTACTATATTGTTGGGACCCATACGGTCGGAAACATCATCCCTGTCAAGAGTGGCAGTAAAGGTGAGTCGCTTTGGCACACCACCTTCAGCCGGGATGAGATACACTTCGGTATTACCGTCGTATTGTCCCGTAAAAGCAATATTTTTGCCATCCGGTGAAAACTTGGCGAATGATTCATAGCCATTATGTGTGGTGATTTTCCGGGCAGTTCCGCCGTTTGAATTAACAACGTAAAGATCACCAGCGTAACTGAAAACGATCTTGTCGCCATTTATATTCGGGAACCTTAGAAGGCGTGCTTCCTGAGCTTGCACTACTGTTACCCCGAAAAGAAGGGAGAGGAAAAACAGCATTTTTCTCATATTTTCTTCCGTTTTGATTGAACAATGATAATCTAAAACTATGAATAAATTTTCATTCAAAGCGTTCAATTATGAGAAATGGCGGATATTAGTGGTAAGTGGTCAGTGGTTAGTGGTCAGTAGAAGAGGTCGGAGGTCAATAAGAGAGGTCAGAGGTCAGTGGTAAGAGATTAGTGTTCCCATAATATCAGCCTTATGATATTAAAACTTTGAAATTCTTAAAATTGACCACTGACCTCTAACCACTGACCACTTTCTAAGCAGCTTCCTCCTTCTTTCTCATGAGGAAGTCATCAATGTATTTCTCGAATTCATCTTGGTCGATGTGGTTCAAAGCAGCGGTTTTACGCAACCAGTCGATCTCGGCGGGCGCCAGTTCCGAATCGATACAGGCAAGTTTTAGCGCTTCGCCCAAAAATATCCGGGTGATCGCGGGTGAGGAAAACATCAAAGGGCTGTCGCTGATATTCTCGTTTATCATCAGATTTTTGAGAACATCTTCGTAAAAATCGCGACTGAAACCCAGGCGGGTGGCTACATCTCTTATTATTTCTTTTTCACGTTCGATTAATTTATAGTCTAATCTCGCAACTATCAGCATCCCTTTCAGGTAGTTGCTTTTGTCGAGTGTCGTAAGCACGGTTTGATCTCCCATATCATTATGTGTTAAAATGAAAGTTAAACATAATGAAAAAAGTTGCTATCTTCAAGTCTATTAAATGGTCTGACATGTAAATTGATTTTTTCATTTCGACGTAATTGGGTAAATTTAACGTTGTTTTCTTATTAAAAAATAGTATTAAAGATGTTGATCTTCTGGTATTCCTTTCTGTTTTTTCTTTTTGCTTCAGTATCTTTCGCCCAGACCGGTTGGGAGACTGTTTTTGAACGGTCCGGTTACAAGGCTACTGCCACTTACGCGCAGACTGACGAGTATTTCTTCCGCTTATCGAAAATTTCCGACGCGGTAAAATATGAAACTTTTGGCATTTCCCCACAGGGGAGGGACCTGAAAGTTTTTATTGTGTCCAAAGACACAGCCTTCACACCCGAAGCCGCAAAAAGATCAGGCAAACCCGTGCTCTTCATTATCAACGGAATTCATTCGGGTGAGATTGAAGGGAAGGATGCCTCAATGATCTTCCTGAGGGAAATGCTGGTTGAAGGGAAACACCGTGAGATTTTTGAGAATGTAAATATTGTTCTCGTCCCGATTTTCAGCGTTGACGGACATGAAAGATCATCACCTTTCAACAGGATCAACCAAAATGGACCGGAAAACATGGGCTGGAGGGTGACGGCACAAAATCTGAATCTGAACCGCGACTGGACCAAGGCCGAGGCACCTGAAATGCAGGCCATGTTGAAGCTTTATAGTTCCTGGGATCCTGATTTGGTGATGGACAATCATACCACGAACGGAGCCGACTATCAGTACACCGTTTCATACGGTCTTGAATACTTTCCGAGTCTTTCCCCCAATCTGGTCAAATTGATAAAAAAAAGTTTTTTGCCCTTTCTTTACGAGAAGGTTGAAGGAGCAGGTTGGCTTATGTCGCCCTACGTCTCATTTAAGAACAACAAGGTATCAGACGGGATCATCGAGTGGGCATCATCACCCCGGTTCACGAACGGCTACTCCGCTTCGAGAAACCGGATCAGTTTCCTCGTTGAGACACATATGATGAAACCATACAAAGACAGGGTCTTTGGCACTTATGAGTGCATCAAAGCGGCCTCTCAGTTCCTCGCGCTACACGGCAAGGAAGTGATTGAGGAAAATATAAACGCCGACAGATCAGTGAAAGAATATACTGGCGCGAACGCAAGATGGGTACCTCTAAAGTTTACTTTGAGAGACAGTACCACGAAAAAATTCCTTTTTAAGGGCTTCGAGGCAATCATTGAAAAAAGCCCGGTCTCCGGGGCTGAAAAAACAGTTTATACCGGAAAAAAGATCGAAATGGAGATTCCTCATTACGATGACGTGTACGTTTCAGATTCTGTTCTGCTGCCCGCAGGTTATATCATCCCGGCTGAATACAAAAATATTGCAGATAAACTTGCCCTCCACGGAATAAAAGTGGAAGAAGTGAAGCGGGATGAAAAAGTTAAGGCTGAAGTTATTACGTTCCGTGATTTTAAGTTTGCTGAACGGCCCTTCGAGGGGAGAACGAGAGTGTCTTACAAGTACGACACCGAAACCAGGGAAATGACGGTTCCGGCCGGTTCCTTCTATGTGGAAAGCAGGCAGAGAACTTTTAAGCTGATCGCGACACTTCTTGAACCGAAGTCGGACGATTCATACGTGTCGTGGGGCTATTTCAATCAGATATTTGAAATGAAGGAGTACTACGAGGATTACGTTATGGAACGGGTCGCGCTTGAGATGTTTGAGAAGGATCCCGCTTTGAAAGCTGAATTTGAGAAAAAAGTGGCTTCAGATGAAAAATTCAGGAATAACCCGGATGAAAGACTTTCGTGGTTGTACAGAAGGTCGCCCTATTTTGACAAAAAATATTGTGTCTATCCAATCTTGAGGGTGGTGGAATGATCCGGAAAACCTGCAGCACGTTACTTCTTATTCTGTCATTCTTTTCCGGTACCGTGTTGGGACAGCATGATATCCCTGTTAACGAATATGGACTTAAAGTTGTTACCGATATTTCAACTTACAATAAATTGGTGCTGCTCGACAGCAATAATGCCATTGTTGATCTTGAACATACCGTCCCTCACTTGAAAAAAGATGTTAAGTATGCAACTACTGACAATGTAACCAAACACGTGCTCTATGCAGCCCCGGGTACCTTTTTAAGACTTCCGGCGGCAAGGGCACTGGGAAAGGTGGCTGAAGAGCTTGCACTTAATGGTATTGGTCTTGTGGTCTATGATGGTTACAGACCTTATACGGTAACTAAAAAGATCTGGGAATATGTTCTGGATGATAATTATGCCGCGAGCCCTAAAACAGGAAGCAGGCACAATCGTGGATGCGCGATTGATTTGGGGCTCTATGACCTGAAAACTGGTAAACTGCTTGACATGCCAACCATCTTCGACGATTTTACCACCAATGCATGGCATGATTTCATGGATATTCCTCTTGACGTAAGAGTGAACAGGGCTCTGCTCCGGAGCGTGATGACCAAACACGGTTTCATGGTGCTCGAATCTGAATGGTGGCATTATGATTTTCACGACTGGAAAAATTTTGATATTATGGATATCCCTTTTGAATTATTGGGGAAATAGGATTGACTTCCCACGTCAACCGGATGAATGATAAATAACAAAATGTTAGACCTTTATGACTAAATCTCACATCCATTTACTGGACGATGAAGTTTTTCGGAAGTTCTTTGACCTTGCGGTGGATCTTTTTCTTGTTACCGATGGTGAAGGTCGTATACTGAAGTTTAATAATGCCTGGGAGAGAATCCTCGGCTATAGACATGATGAAATTGAGGATAACAATTTCATGAATTTTGTTCATCCTGAAGACAGGGAACGCACAATGGAGACACTTCAGAGTATCTATTCTGAAGGAGGTGTTGAAGGTTTTACCAACCGCTACATGAAAAAAGAAGGTAAACCTGTTCATCTTGAGTGGCGTGCGTTTCTCGGTGGTAATCATGTCTACGCGGTGGCACGGGATGTTACCGATTGGGTTGAAGCTGAAGCGGAGCTGAAAAGAAGCAGGGAAAACTACCGTTTCATCACAGAGAACATGACTGATGTTATATGGATTATGGACCCTCTTACTTTCAAGTTCACTTATCTCAGTCCATCTGTTGAAAAATTACGTGGCTTCACTGCTGAAGAAGTGATGGCTCAAACAATGGAAGAAGTTGTAACACCGGAATCAGCAGAGCTGATCAAACGGGTTCTGACAGAAGGATTGCAGAAGTATTTCGCCACCGGAGAGTTCTATGAAACGATGGTGAGAATAGAGCAGCCCGTAAAAGGAGGGGGAACGGTTTGGACCGAGGTGGTAAGCAGCCTGTTAAAAGATCTTGATGGTAACCTGCGTGTTATTGGTGTAACTCGAAACATAACGCAAAATCTCAAGATGGAGAATGAACTTAAACAGAAAAATACAGAACTTCAGCTTGCTAATAACACAAGAAACAAGCTTCTTTCCGTAATCTCGCATGATCTCAGAAGTCCCTTCCACCCGATACTAAACATGACAGACATTCTGATGACAGATCTCGATGTCCTTTCCGGGGAAGAAATAAAGAAATTTGCGAGCGATATTCATAGATCAGCGGAAAAAGTGATGAATCTGCTTGAAAACCTGTTGAAGTGGACACGTGTTCAGGCAGGCGCGCTCAGGTTTAACCCTGCAAGAGTTGATCTCCATTTTTTAATGAAGGAATCTGTCAATTCGCTAAAACTGGGATTTCAATCCAAGAAAATTGATGTGTTCATCGATTCTTCTCCTGGAATCATGATAAATGGTGATATTTCGATGTTGCGTTCGCTATTCCAGAATTTACTTTCGAACGCCATGAAGTTCAGTTTCCCGGGAGGCAAAGTTGAAATATCGATCACCGGAGAAGATGACAATGTTTTTATAACTGTGAGGGATCACGGTATCGGAATGTCGGAAGAACAAAAGGCCAGGCTTTTCCTTGAACACGAGATCACCTCAACTCCCGGAACCTCGAACGAGAAGGGGAGCGGACTTGGTCTAAGCCTCTGTTTTGAGTTTGTCGCCAAACATAAAGGGACAATTGAAGTGGAGAGCAAACCCGGCATGGGGACAGGATTTATTGTTAAACTTCCGAAATAATTTTGTTTATTCCCGAAAAAAATGTATATTTAAAAACTGATTTTAAGAAATTAAACACCGCGGGGTGGAGCAATTGGTAGCTCGTCGGGCTCATAACCCGAAGGTTGTAGGTTCAATCCGCCACGGCGGACTGCCCCAGCAAAGACCGGAAATTAATTTATAGCGAAGAGTTTAAGAATAAATCAGAAGCTATGAAAAGAGAACATTGGTTAAAGAATGGAATTGGTAGGGAGTTCTTAAAGACAGTTTGTAAAAAATAATATTATGATCGCGGGGTGGAGCAATTGGTAGCTCGTCGGGCTCATAACCCGAAGGTTGTAGG
>CAZVBQ010000023.1:0-37966 GCA_964625575.1 uncultured Ignavibacteriaceae bacterium
GGATTCCCTCCCGAAACATCCTTCCTACCAATTACACAAAACTACTTACACTCCCTGCGCTTATCCATCCCCATTAAAACGCGGCTTGATCTAAACTTTTCGCGGAATGTTTTCGCCCTCATCCTTCACCCCTCATCCTTCACCCCTCATCCTTCACCCATCAGCCTGTTACTTCACAGTTCACCTCGCCGCGGCGAGTCACAGTTCACACTTCTTCCTTTTGCTTTCTAAGAAAAAGATCGTACATTTGTTTTATTCTTAAAAACATTTACGGTGTTCTGCCGGGAGCAGAAAGAATAGGGAAGCCGGTGTAAATCCGGCGCTGTCGCGCAACTGTGAGAGGAACCGCCAAGGCGGTTAGCCTGCTAACGCCACCAAATACAATTGGGAAGGCAAGGCTGAAACCTCGTAGCCAGGAGACCTGCCGTAAATATTCAGGAATCAGCCTTCGCGTAAAAGGCTGTTGTCCAATCGCCGTGCCTTATTCTATCCACGGCGGGCTCCTGCGTATTTACACCTCTTACCTCTCCCCGTTCCACCCACGGAAAAATTGAAGTATCTCTTAATTACCATTTTATATTTTCCTCTGCTGATCGCCCAGCCGGTTATCACTGTGGTTGATTCCTCAAGTGGTCATCCAATTGCCGGGGCTGTGATCTCCGATGGAATCCATTCTGTCATAACCGCGTCTTCCGGCAGTGCTGATATCTCCACTCTCAACCCCGGCGGAATACTACTTGTGACGGCGGAAGGGTATCACAGTCTGAAGATCGAGTGGAAAAGCGCGGTCATTTCCGCGGTGCGCCTCTTGCCCCTTGCTGACGAGAAAGGTGAAGTGCTGATCAAGGGCACCACTTCCCCTGGGATATCGGTTTTCGATAAAAAAGTTGATCTCAGCATTTTGGAAGGGGAGGGGTACGCGGGTCTCCCGGAGCTCGTGAAGCGCAATTTTTCACTTTTTGTGAAGGAATACGGAGGGGCGGGCTCGCTGAAGCAGGCATCATACAGGGGGTTAAGTCCCGAAAACAGCCTCGTGCTCTTCAATGGTATCAGGGTGAACGACATCCGGTCGGGTGGCTATGATCTTTCAATGGTTTCAACCGGTGATCTGTCAACGGCTGGATTTGCTTCGCTGGTTTCAGAGGGAGGGGAGATTTCGCCGGGTGGCGTTCTTTCTTTGGGAACGGGTCCCGCGCCCCGGAGTGGAGTGACGCTGGCCGGGCGGATGGACAATACCGGAATGTTCTCATTTGCCGGAAACGGTACAGTGCGAGAAGGGGGATTCTCTCTCGCTGTCAGTGGTGAAAGGGCATGGTCGCCGAACCGGTTCAGTTACGAGTTTGAGGGGAAAGTCAGGGCGAGGGAGAATGCCCATTTCAACCGGACATTTGTTTCCGTGGCGGCGGGTCAGGCTTATAAAAATTTCTCTGCTGACATCTATTCCAACTATACATTTTTTAGCGCGGGTGTGCCCGGATTCGTGGTTTCAAACAACACTTCCTCTTCAGAAGCGGTTAGCAACACGGAAGGGTCGCTGAACATCATCAGGCTTCGCGGTATGACAAAGCAGGGTGTCAGTCTCGAACTTTCCGCGGGGTACAACCACCAGCGCGCAGGGCTTGATGACCCGAATACAGCCAGGTACAGGGAATATGGTACGGAAAAATCAACCCTGAACAGTTTCAGCATCAACACTTCTGCCGTTTTTCCGGTCTTTAATTCGGATTTTACACTAGGCTACAGCTTCGAAAAAGGGGACTTGAGTGACATTAAAACGGTTCTCTCGAACCAGAGGAGGGAGTCTTCAGTTTCGCGGACAACTCACAGGTTCATTCTGAAAGCGGAGAAGGTAGTCGAGGTTAATTCAGCCACCCTTAAGTCAATCGGATTTACCGCGGGACTTAACGCCACTATTTTCGACCAAAAAGGTATTGGTGAAAGATCGGAAAACCCCCTTTCGTGGAGCGCGGGTCTCGCTTTGATACCCGGCTTTTATGAAAAACTCTCACTCCGTGCCAATATTTTCTCGGGGAAGAGGGTACCCACTTACAACGAATATTACTATTCATCACTTTTTTCGGCGGGAAACCTTAAACCTGAATCATTCAAGGGATTTGAGGCAGGCATCAGCGTGCAAAAACCGGGGCTTTTCATTGAGATGGTCAGCATTTCATATTATGACATATCCACCGATGACAAGATAATCTGGGTACCCTCCATTATCGGTTTGCAAATACCACGGAACGTCAGCAGTACTGGATCGCGCGGATTTGATGTCTCGGTTGAGGCAGCTGTAAAGTCAGCCGGACTGTCACTTCTCTTTACATATTCGAGACTTGAGGCGAGCAATATCTCCCCCTTCGGAAGTGCCGACGGAAGCCATGGCAAGCAGCTTGTTTACACGCCCAAGGAGCGGATCAACTCTTCCCTCTCGTGGAAAAGTGACCTCTTCAAGATCATACTCGATCACAGGTTCACCGGGCTTTCTTACTTCACCGCGGACAATGACCCTCTTTTTTATCTGGGAGCGAACAATGTTTTCGACCTCCACGTGAGTTGTTTTGTAACACTTCTTAAGTCAACGAACACTCTGAGCCTCTCCGTTTTCAATTTGTTCAACGAGAACTACAAGGTTATTCAGTCGTATCCGATGCCTTTAAGAACGTTTGTAATTTCACTAACCACCAAATTATGGAGTAAATAATGAAAAGAATTTTGCTGTCACTGTTACCTTTCCTCCTCCTCATCCTTCTGACAGGAGGTTGCACTGAGAATCCTGTGGGGCCTGCAGCACCAGCTGTTCAGGCGAACAAAGGGGTTTACGTGCTGAATGAAGGACTTTACAGCCAGAACAATTCGTCGATCACTTACTTTGATCTGGCTACAAAAACAGCCACTCAGAACGTGTTTGAAGCTGCCAACGGAAGATCGCTCGGCGACACCGGTAATGAACTTGTAGTTTCAGGGAAGACCGGATTCATCACGGTTAACGTTTCAAACAAGGTCGAGATAATCGATATGAACACTTTCAGATCGAAGGGCAGCATCGATCTCGGTGCTTTTTCAGGCCCGAGAAGAGTGTGGGCGAAGGATTCGGTGACAGCTTATGTCACAGGGTTTTCCGGGAAAGTGTACAGGATAAACGCTTCAACACTGAGCGTGGAGAAGGAAATCGCGGTCGGAAACTACCCCGAGGGAATAATTGAGCACAACGGCAAGTTGCTTGTAGCCAATTCGGGCCTCGGTGGCGGCAATTCGGTGACGGTGATCGATCTCGCGACAGAAACCGTTGTGAAAACCATAACCGTCGGCACAAACCCAATAAACATGGTAAAGGACAGAAATAACTTCATCTATGCTATCTGCACGGGGCGTTACGATTCAAGTGATATTGGCGGTGCTTTCTACAAGATTGATCCTAACGCTTTTACTGTTACCGATTCGATCATTATCACCCAAAACCCTCAGGATGTGGTCGTAACTCAGGAAAACATGGCTTACTTCGTTAACAACCTTGGGATCATGAAACTTGACCTGAACAAAGTGGCTCCGGTACCCGAATTGGTGATCTCCGGGATGAACATCAACTCGTTTTATGGTATATCCTATGCGTTATCATATGATCCTGTTGACAGATTGCTATACATCGGCAATCCAAAGGATTTCATGCAGAGTGGGGAAGTGGCGGTTTATGACCTTCAGGGTAACGAAGTGCGGCGCTTCAACACGGGGCTGAACCCGGGTTGTATCGCAATAGTAAACTATTGAAACACGAACCTTGTTTTATTTTTAAGAAAATTAAGTTAAATTTCGCTTTACTATAAAAGATTTTGCGGAGAACCGGAGATATTATGAAAATCGAACAGAAGAACCAGTTTATGTTAGTGGCAGGCATGATAGTTTTGGCAGCGATCATGAGAATTGTGCCCCACATGCCTAACTTCACCCCTGTAACTGCCATGGCACTTTTTGGCGGCGCTTACATCAGCAACAAGAGACTTGCATACGCGGTGCCGTTCATCGCTATGCTGCTTTCCGATCTTGTACTCGGTATCCATAACACAATGTGGGCAGTTTACCTCAGCTTTGCCGCGATTGTAACCATCGGAATGTTTTTAAGGGAGAAGAACACGGTTCTCAAAACCGCCGGCGCGGCCGTTGCCTCCAGCGTTCTCTTCTTCGTGGTCACAAATTTTGCGGTATGGCTTGCAGGCGGGTTCTACTCGATGGATCTCGCCGGATTGGTTCAGTGCTATGTAGCGGCGATTCCATTCTACCAGTACAGCGTTCTCGGTGATCTCTTCTACGCCGGAGTAATGTTCGGAGCTTTCGAACTGGCGAAGAATAAGATCCCCTCGCTCGCTTCGTAATTAGAAACAAGGATTAACAGAAAAGGCTTCCTTCGTGAGAGGGAAGCCTTTTGTATTTTAAACTGTAAAGAACGCAAAGTCCGCAAAAGGTTTAAAGAAGGATTTCACGGATTAATCACGGATTAATCACGGATTAATCTATATCAGCACGCGGATACACGCGGATTTTACGGGTTGCCGCGGATACTTTTATTTCTTGCTAACCTGTTTTTTCTCGAGTTCTTTTAAGGTTTTGATGCGCTCGTCGAGATCTTTGATCTTGTTATTGATCTGCTCGATGTAGTCTTCGAGTTTTACTTCGTAGCCTGATTTGTCGTAATAACCGCGTTCTTCGAAGTAGGTTGAGAACAACCAGTTGCGCTTCAGGGCTTCCATGTTTTCGGCGAAACGACCCGCGCCAACCCGCACTTCCTTTGTAATTCCGAGGAGTTCACCAAGCATTTCCTTAACGGTCAGATCTGTTTCACTGCCGTCTTTCAGGAGTTTGCCGATCACGCCCTTTCCGCTTTTAACATCCTTTACCACACCGTCAACATGCGCCATAAGGGTATCCATGGTGAAGAGAACGCCGTCGGCATTCTTCACAACCGAATTGATGTTCTTCCCGAGCTCGGTGATGATTGAAGCGAGAGTATCATATTTCGAAACCGCTTCTTCGAGTCCACGGTTCGCGGTCAGAAGGATAACGTTGGCGTTTTCATAAATTCTGTCATCCGTTAGAAGTTTGCCGATGGTACCCTCGCCTGAGTTAACCTTCTTCATAATACCGGCAAGATCAGTGGTCATTGATTTCGTTGACCCGAGTATCGCGGTGATTTCGTTGAGAATGGCACCAAGTCCGAGCGGATTCATACCTACAATGAAACCGCCATCCTCCACTTCAGGCATATCAACCGTGCCCTTCTGCAGGTTCACAACCTTGTTACCCACGAGTCCTTCAGTTTCAACAAAAGCCTGGGTGTTCTTTCTGATGAATCGCTTCACTTCCTTTTCGAGGTTCATTACAACCATGACCTGTCCCGAAGTGTCGGGAGCAAGAAAAATCTGGGAGACCGCTCCCACGTTAATACCGGCGAGGCGGACGGGAGCACCGACCCTAAGTCCCTCAATATTCTTGAAGTATGCTTTCACCGTATAAGTTGATTCGAAAAGTGACTGCTTGCTCCCTATATAGAAGATTCCAACGATAAAGAGGAGCAGTCCAATTGTTACGAAGATACCAAGTCTTAAAAATTTGTGCGGTTCACCCATTTTAATCCTCTAATAATTCAGGGCTAAAAAAGTTTTTCATAAATGGATCGTCAAGAGCCGTAAGCGCGTCGAGAGCGCCTTCATACAGGATATGTCCCTCGTTAAGCACGATCGCACGGTCGGCGATTATTTCGGCGCAGATCAGATCGTGTGTTACGGCTATGGAAGTCATTTTAAGTTCTCTTTGCAGATCACGTATCAGTTTACTGATCTCTTTGGTTGTTATCGGGTCAAGTCCCGTGGTCGGCTCATCATAGAGCATAAGCATCGGTTCAGTAATTATCGCCCGGGCAAGTCCTACGCGCTTTCGCATGCCGCCTGAGAGTTCACTCGGCATCTTGTCTATGGCGTGGGAAAGAGATACCATCTCTAGCGCCCGTTCGACTTTGTGGGTAATCTCCTTCTGCGTGAAGCTAAAATTCCGTATAAGCGGAAAAGCAAGATTCTCGCGAACCGACATTGAATCATAAAGGGCAGCACTCTGAAACAGAAAACTGATGTTTTTGCGGAGCTCGTTCATCTCCTTAAGTGGGAGGTGGAGCACGTCAACACCGTTTATGGTTACACTTCCGCTATCCGGAACCAGAAGCCCTACAAGGCACTTCAGGAGCACCGATTTACCCGTGCCCGACTTCCCGAAGACCACAAGGTTCTCCGACTCGTACACGTCGAGTGAGACCCCCGCGAGAACGGTCTGATCACCAAAACTCTTGTAAAGATCGTTTATCTCTACTAACTTACGGGCCATATCCATAGAGTGATCTGTACCAGGATCATGTCAAAGATCAGGATTAAAAGTGAAGAGTAAACCACGGAAGTGGTGGAGGCCTTACCGACACCCTCGGTGCCTTTGTCTGCGTTATACCCGAGAAATGACCCGGTGATGCCCACAATGAATCCAAAAAATACCGTTTTTCCGACACCCGGGATGATATCCCCGAATTTCACAACCTCGATCACCTGGGAGACGTACAGGTCGAAAGTGGTGCCGCTGAGCAAGTGAGACGCGGCAAAACCGCCTCCTATCGCCAGAAAATCAACATAAACCGTCAAAACAGGCATCATTATCGTACACGCAAGCACGCGGGTTATCACTAAGAAACGAAACGGTTCTATCGCGGAAACTTCCATCGCGTCGATCTGCTCAGTAACCCTCATTGAGCCGAGTTCAGCACCAATTCCGCTGGAGACACGCCCCGCGAAGATCAACGCTGTGAGAACGGGCCCCAGTTCCCGGATCACGGAAAGAGTTACCATGTAAGGTAAAAAAGCTTCAGCTCCGAACTTCACCATGATCGGTTGTGACTGGAGTGTAAGCACCACTCCTATAATGACACCTGTCACGCTCACGATCGGGAACGTCTTAACCCCGAGCTCATACATGTGCTTGGCGATCTCCGCGAACTCGTAGGGAGGCTTAATAACATTCATGAAGAACCTGTGCGTGAAGAGCGACAGTGCTCCGATGATGTCAAAAAATTTACGGATTTGATCTAATGAAGATTCGCGCGCCAATTCGATTCTTATTCGTGGAAAATAACATAAAATTAACCCGTCAATCTAAGAAATTTTGTGCAAAGTATCGTAAATAAGGGATGAACGGGATTAAAATTACACCGCTGTTAACTATATTTATCATGGGAAAAATCCCTATTAAATAATAGACTAGAAAAGAAATGTTAGAACCTAAATATTTTTACAGAAAGTTAGACTCCCTTCTCGCAAGTATCGGCAAAGAAAAAACAGGGCAGGATTTCCTTTTTAACATCCTTATAAAACTTCAGGACAGTTTTGGCTCAGACCTTCAGATAAGGCGTGGCAGGATTTATCAGGAAGTGGCGGCAAACTTCGAACTTATTTACCCGCTTGAGCAGGGCGTGATCGGGTACACTGACCGTATCCCCTCTGAAATGCAAGAAATACAGCTGATCCTCAAGTCACGTTTGTATATTTTCGACAACCCCGGAGCATCAACGCCATTCAAAAACTTCCCGGGATATGAGTATTCAGTTCCCGCAGCGTTCGTTGTGAACAGTCCCGATCAGAAATATATCTTTGTGTTTGAGCTTATGAGCGGTTGGGTGAGGGAAGAGATCGAGTTCTGCCTTAACGCGGTTCGACGGGCGGTTAACTACCGACTGTTCTCAGAGGCGGTGATAGGTGAAATGCAGCAGGCGGCAAGGATCCAGCAGTCCCTTCTCGCTTCAGTGCCACCATCGATCCCCGGATGGGACATAGCGGCACGATCGAAACCCGCAGAGTTGGTAGGGGGCGATCTTTACGACTATTTCCGCTTCGAAGCAGAGGATTTCGGTATTTGCTTCGGCGATGCCAGCGGTCACGGTCTGCCCGCGGCACTGATGGTTCGTGACGTTGTAACCGGATTAAGAATGGGGGTTGAGAAGCACATGAAGATGGTTTACACCCTTAAAAAATTGAACGAAGTTATTTACAGGGGATCTTATTCAACCAGTTTCATATCCCTTTTCTTCGCGGAGTTTGAGAACAACGGAAACCTGTTCTACGCGAATGGAGGGCATCCTGCTCCCCTTATTTTCAAAAAGAATTCTATTGTGGAGTTGCAGCCTACCGGACTTATCTTCGGAGCATTCCCTGACATAAGCATCAAGAGATCATTCGCCCACATGGATGAGGGAGATATCCTGCTGCTATACAGTGACGGTATAATTGAAAGACAGAACGCGAACGAGGAGTTTTACTCAATAAACAATGTGAAATCACTGGTTCGGGAGCACGAAGATTTGGGAGCATCCGAATTGATTGAACTAATTTTCGAGGAGGCCGACCGCTTCGGCGGGGGCGCAAAATGGGAAGATGATGCCACATTAATGGTAATTAAAAAGATTAAAACGGCATAAAAATGGACAAAAGAAGAGATTTTCTAAAGAAAGCCGCGCTTGTTTCAACTGCTGCCGTGCTCCCGGGAGTACTCTCCTCATGTATGAGGAAGGAAGGGAAAGCGGGAGCATATTCAGGAAGGAAGATCAAGTGGAAGATGGTAACAACCTGGCCGCCTAACTTTCCGGTATTCGGGGAGCAGATGCTTGATTTTTCTAAAATGGTCTCGGCGATGTCCGGTGGAAGGCTTGATATCAAGGTTTACGGAGGCGGGGAGCTCGTCCCCGCGATGGAAAGTTTTGACGCGGTGAAGCAGGGGAACGTCGAAATGGTTCACAGCGCGAGTTACTATTGGGCAGGAAAGGAACCTGCTGCCATCTTCTTCTCGGGGATTCCATTCGGCATGAATGCAACGCAAACAGAAGCATGGTTCCGTTATGGAGGTGGTCAACAGCTTTGGGATGATCTGTATAACCGGCACGGACTTCTCGGTTTCCCCGGTGGTAACACCGGAGGTCAGATGGGGGGCTGGTTTAGAAAAGAAATAAAGGATATCTCCGACTTTAACGGTTTGAAAATGCGTATTCCCGGTTTTGGCGGCAAAGTGATGGCAAAACTCGGCGCTAACGCCCTTCTTTTCCCCGGAGGTGAACTTTACACCAATCTCGAGCGGGGGGTGCTTGACGCGCTTGAGTGGGTTGGGCCATATCACGATTACAAAATGGGTTTTCACCGGATCGCCCCATTTTACTACTATCCCGGCTGGCAGGAGCCCGGCAGTTCAACTGAATTTATCGTGAATAAAAAGGCTTTTGAGGCTTTACCGGAGGATCTTCGTGAGATATTGAAGGGTGCAATGGCATGGGTGGAATTGGTGATAACGACCGAAATTTTTGCCAGAAACGCTGAATATCTCGAGATCATAAAGAAGGATAAAGCAGTGAAACTGATGAAATTCCCTGATCCAGTGCTCGAAAAGTTGAGAGAAAAGTCTGCGGAAGTCTTGCAGGAAATAATATCCGCGGATCCTCTGAACAAAAAAATATACGACTCATACAAGAAATTCCAGCTCATGACAAATGAACTGATCACCGTGGCGGAAAGGAACTATACGCCCCTCTGACACGTTGCAATTGTATTACATTATAATTTTTCAAATAAAGTGAGTTTCTATGACCGGAGTTGAAAATCTGTCTCCCTCGAAATTTCTTGCGGGTTTTCAGAATGATCCTGAATCCGTAATTCTTGATGTGAGAACACCGGAGGAATTTTCGGAAAAAAGAATTGAAGGCGCGATAAATATTGATATCTATTCTCATGATTTTCAGGCTGAAATAACAGGTCTTGATAAAAGCAAGAGTTACTATGTTTATTGTCGTAGCGGGAGCAGGAGTTTTCACGCCGGATTATTCATGGCTCAGCAAGGTTTCAAAAAAGTCTTCAATCTCGATGGCGGTATCATCGGTTGGAGCTATGATGTGGTTAGAGGAGAATAACTAAAATGTTGCATCTCACCACTTTAACTCGTAAAAAGATTCACATGGTTGTGATGTCTCTTTA
Organism: uncultured Ignavibacteriaceae bacterium; assembly: GCA_964625575.1. Taxonomy (GTDB): domain Bacteria; phylum Bacteroidota; class Ignavibacteria; order Ignavibacteriales; family Ignavibacteriaceae; genus UTCHB3. The sequence goes on from CAZVBQ010000023.1 coordinate 10,041, forward strand.
CATTGCTGTTTTGGTGGGGAGTGCCATGCACGTTCACGGGTCAGAGTACAACCCTCTTGCTGATCCAAAGTTTACTGCCCCGTGCGCTACTGATTCAGCGCACCATTCAACAACAATTTACTCCGCGTGCTACATCGTCGCGTTCGCGGGCACCTCTTCCCTCGAGTTGAGCTGGTTTTTCGCCGGTGCTTACATCGAAAAGGTCATTATTCCTTCTTTCGAGAGCACAGGGGAAATACAACTCTCTCTCACAAGCACAAATCCACTCCGGGGTCCCCCGGCCATCTGAACCATCTGATCTGACCAAATCCCGTTCCGTGCAACAGGAAAACGGGTGAATTACGCGAATTTAGTACGGTTTAATCGTCCGGTACACCCTTTCCGGTGCTCCGGACGGGTGCTGTTTATTTTGGTTCATCATGGATAAAAGGAGTTTTTAGATGAAAAAGGCATTATTTGTATCAATTTTAATTTGTGCGGTGTGGATCACGGGCTGTAAAAAGGAAGATAACGTTGTTGTTCCACAAGAAGAGCATTTTGCCGCTGAAGGTGTTTATCTTTCATCATCGGGCATACCCGTGGCAGCTATTTTTCGCGGTGAATCAACCGATACGGTTAAGGTTCCGCTTGGTAATTCAACGGATCATATGAACGTGCGTTTTTTTGATGCCAACCGTAACATTATTAACCCTCCAACAGATGTGAACAAGAAACTTACTTGGAACATCGCGGATACCAGCTTGGTTGAAATCTGGCGACACGATGAAGAATATGAGATACATTTCCGTGGAAAGAAGCCCGGATTGACCACCGTCGAGTTTTACATTACTCACGAAGGACACAATGATTTTCGCTCAGGAAATCTTAAAGTGTTAGTTCAATAATAAAGACTTAATAATCAGTTAAAAAAGGAAGTTTATCAAATTAAACTAAAGTGATGCTTTAATAATAATTTGATAAACTTCCGGTCAATTTTATGAGAAATCCGGTTTTAAAATATTTCGTACCCGTCATCTTTTTCATCGTGACAACAGCAGTGCAGGCGCAGTTGAAAGGCCAGGTTTTGATACACGGCAAGGTTTACGATTCTTACACAAAGAACGAGGTGGCTGCTGCCACGGTGACCATATCAGGTACCGGGCAAGGTGCCATATCTGATCAAAATGGTGATTTTTCGCTCATGCTCCCGGCCGGGAAGAGGGTTACCATACATGTGACTCACGTGGGTTATTACGCCTATTCATTCACGTTTATCCCCGATGCTGCCGCACCTTTCGATCTTGTAGTGTATTTTATTCCAAAAGATCTAAGTCTGCAAACAGTTCTGATCACTGGTAACCACGCTCACTCGAAGTTTGAGGAGATTGATAACATAAAAGGGGCGGTTGACGGGGTTGAACTTCAGAAGAACCTGGGACTGACTCTTGCCGCGACGTTGAAAAACGAGACCGGGCTTTCCATCAGATCGATGGGACCGGCGCCCGCTCGTCCCGTGATCAGGGGGTTGGGTGGCGACAGGATACTCTTCACTGAAGACGGAGCCAAAACCGCTGATCTAAGCAGCACTTCGCCTGATCACGCGCTAACGATAGAACCCTTTTCGATCACCAGAGCGGATATCATCCGTGGGCCGAAAACTTTGATATTTTCTCCCGTCACACTTGGCGGTGTGGTGAATGTTGTCAGGCATGATATCCCCGTTGAGTCTTTTGACGGAGTATCGGTGAGTGCAGGTTCATATTATGAAAGCGCGAACAATGGTTTTCTGTACGGAGCACGGGGTGAGTATGGCACGGGCCCGTTGGTATTTCAAGGAAGTTTTACTTCCCGTTCCGCGGGTGACCTTCGAACACCCAACGGAGAGCTTAAAAATTCACTTTCATCGATAACAGGTCTTTCAGCGGGTGGCTCGTACACCGGGGAGGCCGGTTACACGGGTTATTCATACCGGAGCATCGAAATGGAATACGGGATCCCGGGTGGATTTGTGGGGTCTCACCCGAACGGAGTAAGGATATCTGTTTTCAGAAACGCCTACGCTGTTAAGGGTTCATTGAATATAAACGGAGGCCTGTTTCACAATGTTACCCTGCATTACACGCGATCATTCTACCGGCACAAGGAGTTTGAAAGAAATGACCTGATCGGGGCGGAATTCAGAATTCTTGACAATTCGGCTTATCTGAACGCCGAGCACCACCTCTTCGGGTTCAACCAGGATGGGATAATCGGGCTCTCGGGCCAGATACGCGATTTTGAGGTGGGAGGATTCGTTTACACTCCGGTCTCCAATTCGAAAAACCTGTCGCTCTACTTTTGGCAGCCATTCAATTATGACGGATTCAGCTTTGAATTCGGAGGAAGGATAAACGGGGACATGATAAAACCTGTAACCGAAAAGCAAGCCGCAATCGGGATGATCCGTGAGAGGGATTTTCTTACATGGTCATTTTCCGCGTCGATGATTTATGGGATCACGGAGAAATTTTACGCGGGGCTTAATCTGAGTCGATCATCCAGAGTGCCGACAATCGAAGAGTTGTTCTCCGGGGGTCCGCATCTTGCAGCTTACTCATACGAAACCGGAAACCCGGAGCTGGGCGCGGAGACAGGTTTGGGATACGAAGTCTTCACTTATTGGAAGTCAAACGGTTTTTACGCACTTCTGAATGTTTATTATTATGATATCAATGGTTTTATTGTGCCTCGAAATACAGGAAGAATCAATTATCAGACATTCTTGCCGGTATACGCGACTTCGGGCGAGGATGCCACGCTTGCAGGAGTAGAATTTGCGACAGAATACGAACCCGCTAAAGAGCTGAAGTTTTCCGCGAGGATGAGTTACACTTCGGGAACGTTTAAATCAGGCGGGGCTCTCCCGCAGATACCTCCGCTTAAGCTGTTGCTTGAGACATCTTACAAGTTCTTTCCCGGTACATCCCTGGAACTCTCCGCGGAGATTGCCTCCGCGCAGGAACGGACTGACATATTTGAAGCTCCAACCGCCGGCTATATAGTGATAAACGCGGGCCTTTACCGGAATTTCACACTCTCTAAACTTGCCGGATTGATCTCGGCTTCGGTAGACAATATCTTCGATATCGAGTACAGAAACCACCTCTCAAGAGTAAAATCAGTGATGCCTGAAGCGGGACGCAATTTCAGAACAACTCTCCGGGTTTATATATAGGGGATTCGTCGAGTAAAAATGCCAGTTCGTCGAGTAAAAATGCCAGTTCGTCGAATCATTATGAGAACCGTTTCAAAATACCTTAAGTTTCGCATGTCATTAAACACGATCCCTGCTAGTGTTTAATGTTACATTACTCCCCCCAAAAGGCTGCTTTTTAGCAGCCTTTTTTTTATATTTGCCTTCAAAAAGTTTCAGTTCCAAAAATACCTTTCAAAATGCCTTCAAACTATTCAGTTGCCCGTTTTTCGTATCACCGCCCCAAATCAGAATTAAAGTTTGAGGATGAGCTGCCACTTCCCGCGGAATCAGTGGAGATAATCCGTGAGATCTTCCCGGTACTTGTAAATCGGGAGCTTTCAATGGGAAACCTCCGGTTTACAGAAACCATCCAAGGTACCTTGTTTGAAGTGTTGATCCTTACCATTGATAACGACCGGTACAGGGGAGTGATGATAGCTGATCTTGCACCCCAGGCAGAAAATGGTAATGAAAAGCCGGCCGCTGTGACTGTTGAAGGGAAAAAGAAAAGAGTTCTCGTGGTTGAGGATAACGAAAGTGCAAGAGTGGTGGTGACGGGTATGCTCCGGAAACTGGATCTTGAAGTGGATGTCGCGGAGAATGGCCAAGAAGGATTCGAGAGAGCCGGAGAGAACGATTATTCACTTATACTCATGGATCTGGCAATGCCTGTAATGGATGGATTTGAAGCCACAGGTAAAATAAAGAACGAGTTGCCTGAACCTTACAGAAATGTTCCGGTACTCGCGCTGACTGCCTCAGCCTTTAATGAAATGAAAGACCGGGTCTATGCCTCCGGTATGGACGGTTACGTCGCAAAACCTGTGAAGATGAAGGAATTGCTTGAAGCGATCGATCCCTTCATTTCTGACCGCCACCATAAACTGCCGGCAGATCTCGAGAAGGACTCATTCGTGGTGAACGGAAACATCGATCTTACCTATCTCCGTGAGGTCTCGCGCGGTGATCTGCAATTTGCCGCTGACATCCTCCAAAGTTTTCTCGATACCAATTCAAAACTGTTGGCAAACATCAATTTCAGTCTCTCCATCGGTGATATCAAAACTTGCAGGGATAACTGCCACAAACTCAAGCCCACACTCGCGTATGTCGGCCTGAAAAAAGTTATCCCGCTGATGGACAAGTTTCACAACGACCTTCTAAACGCCGACCCCGATCTTAGAGCCGAACTTATCCTGCTGAAAAAGATAATGGAACTCACCTCTTCGGCCTCCGGGGATATCAAAGAAGTGCTTTCTATAATGCTGAAGAAGCTCGGCAGCGATGGATGATCACCGGTCGAATTTGGAATCCATTTTCAGGGAAGTGCTCCGAATGCACGATCCCACGGATGTGGTGCAGCAATTCCTCAGCGATAATCCTGATATTTTAGCTCCGGAAAATAAATTTGATGTGGCCGCCTCGGGCAAGTGCGCTCCGGGGATGACGAAGGGAGCGGTACAGTTTTTAGGAACTCATGTTAAAAGGGGATTGGTAATATCAAATCACTTCGAGCCAGACCTGCCGGATGATTTTGAGTACCAAATGTCATCCCACCCGGTACCGGATGAGCGAAGCGTGGCAGCGGCAAAATCACTCATCGATTTCGTTTCAAGATCAGATGATGGCACGTTTTTGTTATTTTGTACATCAGGTGGCACCTCCTCGATGGTATCTTTGCCGGCGAGGGGGATAACACTTCGGGAAAAGAGCGAACTCTCATCAACTCTGATGAAAAATGGAATAGAGATACACGATCTTAATCTTGTTCGGAGTTTTTTCTCCGGCATTAAAGGCGGGGGACTGCTCCGGTACATAAAATCTTCTAAAGTTGTTAATCTCATAATTTCCGACGTGCTTGACAACGACCTGTCAGTTATCGGATCAGGGATGTTGATACCACGACTCATTGATCCCCGTCGGGTGGTTGATGTACTTCTGAAATTCGGCGAACCGTATGATTGCGAAATCATCAAAAAATGTATCCTCATGGCTAAAAATGCCCCTTCACCCGTGCATGATATCGAGCGTGGGGTTGCCAATTACACCATCGACTCAAACAGGCATTTTGTGGATGATTTCGCGGCACTCGCTTCAAAGCGGGGATACAAGACAATAGTTTTGCCGCAAGCGGTTACCGGTGAATCGGATAAAGCTGTTGAACAATTTATCAGTTGTGCTTGGGGTCTGCAACATTCGGATGACCGGCCTTTGATGCTGATCGCGGGGGCCGAAACAGGTGTTGTGGTCAGAGGTACGGGTGTTGGCGGGCGTAACAGCGAGTTCGCAACGCGGGCGGCACCACTTCTTACTGGGAGGAATTGGTACCTTCTGACTGCCGGAACCGATGGGGTTGATGGTACAACCTCAAACGCGGGGGCGCTGGTGGATGGTAAAAGTTTTCAAAAGGGGATGGGGCTTGGGCTCGATCACGCCCGTATGCTTGCCAACAGTGATTCGGGTTCCTGGTGCGAGTTTACGGGAAGCGCGATCCACACGGGAAACACGGGAATAAACCTGGCGGACATAATCGCGCTGGTTATGGCATAAAAAAAGCTGCCCCCTTGAGGAAGCAGCTTTTCAAATCGATTTTTATTTTTTAATCAGACTTCCACTTCGATCATCTGAGCGTCCGCGTCAACGGTGTCGCTTACGAGCGCGTCGAAGAAGACATTGATATCGATGGTGGTCAGATTTTTCTGTTTGCAGAAGGCTTCAGCACCTTCATCAAGCCCGTTCTTGGAGATAATAAGGTATCTCTTCGAATAGTTGGCATAAAGGTTTTTGAATTTGAAGAACTGGGTTGATGCCATGTTTACATCATACTTGTTCAAAGGCTCATCCTGAAGCACGAGGTTCGCGTAGAGTACCGCTCTGGCGGGTTCGCTCACAACGACTATCTCGATTGTATCCCTTCTGTTCCATACCGAGCCAACCTTTGTTATTTCGAATGGGAAGAGGTACTGGATGTAAGGGCTCTTCTGGTAGTCTTGGAATATCTCTCTGATAAAGATACCGAGGCGGCTGTTCACGTACTCTCCGAGTTTATCGGAAATGGTGACGAGCATTTTGTCATATTCGCCCATCTCAAAGTTGATGATATCGGGCTGAATGAATCTGAACCAGAAGTTTTCAAAGTAATTTCTGATGAAATATCTGCCGAACTTCGATTTCGTGTCATCACTCGTGTTAACGGGGAGCTGGCGCTCAATAAGTCTCTTCTTCTTTTCAAGTTCGAAGAGATACTTGGTGAGGTTTGTCACCGGAATGTTAACCGTCTTGGCAATATCCGACATTTTAGTAAATCCGGCCGCAATGGCTTGCAAGATCGAAAGATAGATCTTGTTGCCACGGGTAAAGTCGTTGATCAGCAATTCCTTCAATTCGTAAGCGAGGGGCGCGAAATCGACGAAAACAAGTTCTTTTAAGATGGTCTCCAGGTCCTTGTTCCAAAGTCTGTGTCTTTCGATCAGGAAATAGTATTTTGGAAGACCTCCGAAAATTGTGTAAAGTTCGATGATCTGGTTTGTGGTCAACTTCGAATTGTTCATTCTGAAGATGACGATAACCTCGGAAAGTCTGAACGGGTTTAATTTAATGAAATGGTTATTGATCCTGAACAGGGGGCTTTCGGGTGATTCAAAGCGCCTTTTCATAAAATCAATGTTGGATGTAACCACGATAAGATTCAGCATCGAGCTTTTCGAGTGCGTATCCCAAGCTCTTCTGAGTTCGTCGAAAGCTTCTGATTCAATAAGTTCGAAATTGTGAAATTCGTCGATTACTATATTAACAGGTCTGTTCCGGGCGATGTAGAAAAGGAACTCAAAGAAATTTCCCCAGCTTTGGAAATTTGGGATAAAACTGTCAGGAAAAGTGTATGATTTGAGATACTCTGAAATATCCTGAAGTTGCAGGAACGACGATTTGTTGCTTATGGTGAAATAAGCACCTGCATTCGCTCTCAGAAACTGCTTGATCAGTGTGGTTTTTCCAACTTTTCTTTTACCGACGAGAAGGGTAAAATTGGAGTGTCCAACTGTGTTGGCAGCAATCTGGTTCAAGTACGCAAGCTGGTTTTCTCTAAAATATATCTTCATCTGAATAAAGGTTTTTATTATTAATCGAAATGTTATACTATTTTTATAATTCCCGGGTTTAAAGATATAAATATCTTACTAATTGCAAAATAATTATTACTCTAAGTCTAAAATAAACGTCATTTTACATTTTTTTTAGAGATCATATAATCGTAAATTAGCAAGTTATTTACGGCTTATTAGCAACCTAAAGATATTCAACATCATACAGGCGGCTATAGTTCCTTTTCAGGAACAATGATTCGATTTAACATGTTTAAAGATCATGAAGATAAATTTTGGAGTGAATTCAGATGACGGAACTTTACAAGACGCTTTCGCGCCTGCAAAAAGTAAATCCGGAGATATACGATGGAATAAAAGGCGGGGATCTTGTCAGATTGGATGAGAATCTTGACGGAAAAGTTATTGCCTTCATAAGGGAAGTGGAGCCAAACCACATTCTTGCCTGCTTCAATTTATCAGGGGAAGAGAAAACGATAGAACTGGCGCTGGGTGATTACTCAGGCAACTACACTGAAGCATTTTCGGGCAGGGAAGAAGTACTTACCGACAACGCCCGGATAAAACTTTCACCTTACGGTTATGCTATTTACACTAAAAACTGATTGATGGCAGTTCCCCCGCTTCTCGAAAAGTACGAACCCGTGATAGGGCTCGAAGTACACGCACAATTAAAGACCCAAACAAAGATATTCTGTTCATGTCCCGCGAATTTTTCGGCGGGTCCCAACAGTAATGTCTGCCCCGTTTGTCTTGGGCATCCCGGGGTTTTGCCCGTTCTCAACAGAAAGGCAGTGGAGTTTGCTATAAAACTTGGCTTTGCCCTGAACGCAAGGATAAACACCAGATCGATCTTCGCGCGAAAGAACTATTTCTACCCGGACCTTCCAAAAGGTTATCAGATCAGTCAGTTCAGTTTTCCCGTGGTGGGGGAGGGAACACTTGCGATAGAGCTGGAAGACGGCACGGAGAAATTGATCGGGGTGACCCGCGCGCACCTTGAAGAAGATGCCGGAAAGTCGATCCACGACCGGGGTCCATACACTCTGGTGGATGCCAACAGGTGCGGGGTGCCACTTCTTGAGATCGTGAGCCATCCAGATATGCGAAGTGGTGCAGAAGCAGCAGCTTACCTGAAAACCCTCCGTCAGATTCTGCTCTACCTTGATATATGTGACGGTAACATGGAAGAGGGCTCACTCCGTTGCGACGCGAATATTTCAGTAAGATTAAGAGGAGAGCGAAAGCTCGGCACTAAAACTGAAGTGAAGAATATGAACTCCTTCAGAAATGTGGAGCGGGCGATCAATTTTGAAATATCCCGCCAGATCGATCTTCTTGAAGACGGTGAGGAAGTGGTTCAGCAGACACTTCTCTGGAACGCTGATAAAGGGGTGGCAGTACCGATGAGATCGAAAGAGGATTCCCACGACTACAGATATTTCCCTGATCCTGATCTCAGGCCGCTTGATATTGATGCTCGCTGGCTCTCTGACGTGAAGGCTTCGATGCCGGAGCTCCCGGCGGCGAAAAAGGCAAGATACACGGCGGAGTATGGACTCCCTCACTACGACGCCTCGGTTCTGACCCAGCAACCTGAAATTGCGGAGTATTTCGAGGCTGCCGCCGGTAAAACCAAAGCATGGAAAGAGCTTAGCAACAGGATAATGACCGACGTAATGGGGGTGGTTAACGAGCAGAAAATAGCGGTTTCGGAATTTACAATAGAACCGGAAAGGCTCGCTCAGCTTGTTGAACTTATCTCTTCGGGGGTAATTTCGGGCAAGATCGCGAAAGACGTGTTCGCGAGGATGCTTGATGAAAAGACTTCACCCGCGGATATCGTTGCCCGCGAAGGACTCACTCAGATTTCCGATACAGCGGAGATTGAAAAACTCATAGAGAAATTGCTTGATGAAAATCCAATTCAGGTGGCAGAGTACCTCTCCGGCAAGGATAAAGTACTCGGATTTTTCGTCGGAAAGGTAATGCGCGAAACCAAGGGGAAGGCAAACCCCGGCACTGTGAATACCATACTGCTTGCATCGTTGAAGAAAAGGGGCTGAGACCCTAGGTCAAAATTCTTTAAACCTCTCAATAGCTCCCGATTTCGTAAATTTAAATTTTAATTTGGAGACAGAACTTGAATGTTAAAAAAGAGCTGAAGTCGCTTCTTCAAGCCTTTATAGCCGCGCTTTTTATAATATCATTTTTCTTTCAGAACACCCGCATCCCTACTCCTTCGATGGAGAGCACAATTCTTGTGGGTGATTTTGTGGTGGTTAACAAGTTCATCTATGGTATAAACTCCCCCAAGTTCATCCCTTACACCGAGATCAAGATCCCCCATTTCCGTTGGGATATTTTCGCTGATCCCGAGAGGGGTGATATTGTTGTTTTTGATTTCCCCGGTGAAAAGGGGGAATTTACACCCAATCCGGCTAACATTCAGTATGTAAAAAGATGTATCGGTATGCCCGGCGACACCATAACCGTCCGCAACAAGGTGGTTTTTGTTAACGGCAAACCTGCACCACTTCCGGCACACATTCAATATGGAGCATCACAGAATGATCCACGGATCTCGCCCTACATGTTTCCGGGGATCGAGAACTGGAACCCGGACAATTTCGGTCCTTTCGTGGTTCCGAAAAAAGGGGCAAAAATAAAGCTTGACCCAAAAACTGCACTCGGCTGGCAGCACTTCATAAACAGGGAATTTGAAAAGGAAGTGGTGAAAGTTGAGAACGGTGTGGTATACATCGATGGCAAGGCTGCAACTGAATACACTTTTCAGGAAGACTATTTCTTCATGATGGGTGACAACCGTGACGACAGTTCCGACTCCAGGTTTTGGGGACCCGTATCAAGAAAAATGATCGTGGGCGAAGCGATATTCGTGCTTTTTTCCTGGGACAATGCCATCCCTTTCAGCGATCTTTTCCGATTGCTCGGTTCAATTAGAGGAGACAGAATTCTCAAAATACTTCATTAATGAAGGAATTATGATTAAATCAGATCATGAAAGATTCTTTCTCGAGAACGGACTTGAGGTAATTCTCGGGAAAGATGACCAGAATCCCATCGTGGCTATCAACCTGCTTTATCATGTGGGAAGTGCCAACGAGGGTCACCGTAAAACAGGACTTGCCCACCTTTTTGAACACATGATGTTCCAGGGCTCCGTAAACGTCCCGAAGGGGATGCACTTCCAGTATGTTCAGGAGACCGGCGGGAACCTGAACGCGAACACCACTTACGACCGGACTGTATATTACGACAAACTGCCGGCCTCACACCTTGAGCTCGGGCTTTGGCTTGAGTCAGACAGGATGGGGTGGTTTCTCCCCGCGCTCGTGCAGGAAACGCTTTCAAACCAGATAGATGTTGTTAAAAACGAGAGACTTGAAAGATACGATAACGCCCCTTATGGTCTCGGTTTTGAGAAGATAACAAGACTCGTTTACCCTGAAGGTCACCCGTACCGTGATCCGGTGATCGGTCACATGAAAGACATTCTTTCAACCGGACTTGACGATGTTAAAGAGTTTTTTACGACTTTTTATACTCCTTCCAATGCAACGCTTGTGGTGTATGGTGACATCGATAAAGCAAAAGCCAAAGATCTGATAAACAAATACTTTGGGGAAATAAAAAGCTCTCCGAAGCCCGAGCCACCGGCAGTGGTTGAACCGTACTTTCTCACAGAAACTGTGAAGGAGGTATACACCGACAAGGTTTACCTCCCGAAACTTATTTTCGCCTGGCCCTCAGTAACGGCATTTACCCGGGAGGATATAGCCCTCGCTTTGGCGGGTGATTTCCTTACCTCATCAAAAAACTCGAGACTTCACAAGAAATTCGTGTTCACGGATGAGTCGCTTCAGACAATTTCATTCTCGAACTATACCGGTAAATATCACGGTATGAATCTGCTTCAGGCTACATTGAAACCGGGGTTTGAGCCGGATGAGATGGAAAAAGAAATTATCGACACACTTCACAAAGCGATTAACAGTGAGGTGCTGCCCGAAGAAATGGAACGGATCAGGTACAATTACAAGGTGCAGGCAATTTACAGCTTGCAGAGTGTAAACGGGATCGCTTCCCGGATGAATGAATTCAATTTCTATACCGGTGACCCTGATCATATGAACGCCATACTTGAAACCATCGACTCTATCACACCTGAAGAGATGTTATCCACGATAAGGAAGTACACCACTGAAAATTACAGCCGGCTTTTGATCGCGCCGGGAGGTGAAAAATGACCAACTTGAACAGATCATCCGCTCCCTTGCCTTCAGAGGGAAGGGAATTCGTGTTCCCAAAGTTTGAAGAAAGATTCTTGCAGAACGGGTCAAGGGTGGTGTTTCATCACAAACCCGGATTGCCGATCTCGGTGGTCACCTTCATCGTAGAAGCCGGTTCAAAATTTGATCCTCAGGGAGGTGAAGGGCTTGCAAATCTTACCGCTCAACTTCTGGATGAGGGGGCAGGTGAGCTCGATTCACTCGCGCTTAGCGCGCTGCTTGAAAGCAAGGGATTGAATCTCTCAATCTTTGCCACCTACGACCACTTTCAGGTCAGGATCAGCGGACTTTCTGATAACATCGATCTGATGATGAAGATCATGTCGGATGTAATTTACGACCCCCACTTGCGGAGTGAAGATTTCGAGAGGGAGCGTGATCGTGTAAGGAACCGGATAAAACAATTCAAACAGCACCCCCAGGCGATGGCGTGGATACTGCTTGATAAAATAATCCAGGGAAGACCCAACGCCTATGCTCATTCGATCGCCACTGAAGAATCAATTGAGGAGATAACCCTTTCAGATGTAACTTTCTTTCATGCCGAAAGGATCGAGCCCCTTAAACCTGTTTTCACTGTTGTATCCGATCTTGCGTATGAGGAAGTGGAGAAAGCCCTTCATTCGCATTTTTCAGGGAAAATGGGAATTCATGAGCCGGAAAAAGTTGATACTGCTTTTCAGTACCGCGATCTGAGATTTTTTATTCTCGACAGAAAAGACTCACCCCAGACTGAGATACAGGGTGGTTTCCCGATGGAATGCCTCGAGACAAACCGGATCGACCAGGCATTCAAGCTTGTGAATGGTGTTTATGGCGGCCACTTCAACAGCAGATTGATGAAGAACCTGCGGGAGGAGAAGGGATACACTTATGGCGTGGGTTCCGCGGCTGAAATGATGAAGGAATCAGGCAAGTTTCTGCTTAATACTTCCGTTGACACCGCGAATACAGGACCCGCGATACTTGAGATGCTGAAAGAGATGAATGAAGTGAGGAAAAAAATCTCCGAAGAAGAACTCGAATTTTCAAGAAACCAGATAATCAGGGGAATGGGGTTCAGCTTCGAAACTTACGACATGATCTCAGCGCTCCTTGGTAAAATTGTTGAGCGCGGACTAAAACTTGACCATTTTGAAACCGTTAAAAATGAGCTCGGGCTCGTAACCCTTGAAGACGCTATTACTGCCGCAAATCGCTATTTGCTGATGGAGAATCTCCAGTTTGTCCTCGTCGGTGACAAGGATGAGATCATAAAATCGATGCCACAACCGCTTCTTCGCGGTGTGGTTGAGATCAACGATCGCGGCATGGTTTTGGTCAGGGAGCAGTAGTTTCCGTTTTTTTAATACCGGCGATCTCAAGGTCGCCGGAGATCTTCACGCCTCTTTTCCTCAAGTTCTTTATCTCACCTTCGATCCACCTGACAGATTCAGGTGAAAGAATGAAAACAAGTTCATCCCGGCTTCTGTTTTTGCTGTATAGCTCCCTGAAAGAAAAGACAACAGTTGAAGAGTCAGTGCCCTCCACCGGAATGAATACGTTCGACTTGATCAGTTTCTTCTTTTTCGCTTGAAATTTATCCCTTACAAAAGGGAAGATCACGCTTCCGGCGAAAGATGACTGTATATCGGTAAAAAAGAAAGCCGCGTTTGGAAAAGCGGAAACCATCCCCGCGACAGTGTTCTCAATCCTCCTTTTGGGGTGACCTTCTTCAATCCTGAACTCAAGATCCGCGCTTGTGCTGCCAACCAGAATGGCGTAGGGAATATTCTGATCGTCGAAATCCCGTGAAAGCACCTGAACTTTTTGGGTTGGTTTCAGAAGCATCACGTATGGCTCGGGGTACTCCCTCAAATATTTTTTTTCATCTTCACCGGCCTCCTCGTATCCGCTGATAACGATTGAAATGTGGGAAGTGGAGCGTTTGTAACCCTTTTTCACCCCCAAGACAAAAGAAAACAGGGAATCTCCGAGAGCGATCTTGAATTCGGTTCCTTTTTCCATTTTGTTATAACCTGCGGTTACTTTGTTACTGTAAACCGTGAATTTACTCCAGAGGGCGGTCTGAACCGTGGGAAGTGGCAGGTCTTCAGGCACCAGATATTTGTTGAGCTTTTTCTTTTTCCTGGTTATTACATAGAAGGAATCGGGAATTGAGTATTCCCTTTGCACCTCTCCAAGAATAGAATCTATTGTAGCCCGGGTCATGCTTCTTTTCACTACTAATGAGTCAGGCGGAGGCCCTTCTTTTTTGGGAGCGGGTGTATCGTGCTGCATAACAAAAAGCACCACCGAGGCTCCGGCGAGAAGAATGATCAGGGCAATCTTAAATTTTACGAACATTCCTGCCGTTCTTAGTTTCCTTTAAATTCAGGTTTTCTTTTTTCAAGGAAAGCCGAAGTACCTTCTTTAAAGTCACCCGTTCCGGCACAAAGCGCGAAGAGGGAAGCTTCAAAATCAAGGCCGGCATCAAGGTTAAGGTCGTCAGCGGCAAGCACTGCTTCAAGCGCGTAACCAAGTGCCATAGTCGGTTTCGAGGCGATCTTTTTGGCGAATTCAACAGTTCTGAAAAGAAGTTCCTCTTTTTCATAAACCTTGTTGGCGAGACCGATCGAGAGCGCCTCCTGGGCTGAGATCCTGTCACCTCCGAGGATCAGCTCAAGCGCCCTTCCGGTGTTAACCAGACGGGTCAGCCTTTGTGTGCCGCCGTAACCTGGGATAGTGCCGAGGTTTACTTCCGGTTGTCCGAAGAAAGCGTTGGTTGATGCAAACCTCATGTGGCAGGCAAGCGCGAGCTCGCAACCGCCGCCGAGTGCAAAACCGTTAACCGCGGCTATCACGGGCTTTCCAAGGTCTTCGATCTTCGAGAATATCCTCTGACCCTTCAGAGCAAACGTTTTCGCCTCTGTAACAGAAAGTTTGGCGAGCTCGGAAATGTCCGCGCCCGCGACAAAAGATTTTTCACCGGCACCCGTGATTATCACCACTTTGACGGAAGGATCTGATTTAACCGAATCGATCACAACCTCAAGTTCATCGAGCAGGGCGCCGTTAAGGGCGTTAAGTTTATCGGGTCTGTTGATGGTGATTGTCGCGATGTTTTCTTCAGTTGAGAAGAGAAGATATTGAATATCCATATTATTAATCCTTCTTAAAATGACACGTAAAGTGGAAGTCTCACCCGCAGATCGAAGGAGACGAAGTGATTTTCATTATAAACATTGTAGTTTGCCATCATTTCAAGAACGAAAGCAGAAATACCGAAGCCTACACTTCCGCCGAGCTTGACACCGTCTTCCAGAAAGCTGTTTCTGTTCACGCCCGGTTTGAAGTCCTGCAATTCCTGGAAAACTACCATTGATGCCGAAACTTCAACGATCGGTGTAAGGAGGAATACATTTTTCAGTATAGGGGGGAAGTAGTGCCTCACGCCAAAAGTCACGGGGAGATACTGAATGCTATAGTGTGAAAATTCGGTGTCTTGGTAGTAGTCCTGACTGCCGGGGAACTGCTCGAAGCCGATCCTGCCGAAGAGGAAGTAGGGCATTATCTTGTTGTCTACGTATGATATTTCGGCATTGAAGCCGTAGCCGAGTGTGGTTTTTGATGAGAAATTTCCGAACGGGATTCTCGGTCCGACGCCGACACCGAAGAAAAACCCCCTCGCCTTGCTTTCACCCGGGTCACCGGCAAAAACCGCGTGGGACAGGAGCAGGAGGGTGAGAAACAGAATTTTACGCATCAGTGGACCTGAAAGTTTTTGGTGCCGACACCGTACTCAAACACAAGTTTTCCGCCGATCTCGCCTGTTTTATAAAGGAAGTAGATACCAAGAAGCGTGAGAGCGAGGAGTATTCTGGGCATGTTCATGAAAAACTTTGAAAGCGTGTCTTTTCTGATATACTTTTTCACAAAATATATGAAGTGCAGAACGAAGCCCGCGCCAAAAACGACGATCAGAGCAGTGGCAAAGTCTTCATGAACCTCTATAAGTTCTGATACCATTTTGATCTGCGGGTGTTGTTGATTAAGGGCTACAAATTCCTGAAAAGCGCTGTTTCCGGTCAGAAGAGCCATTATCACACCGGCGACACCTCCCGCGAGTAGTAAAAGGGAGACTTTTGAGAGGGTTTCGTTCCTGTAAAAGTTGTAGATCAGTATCAATACCGGATAAATGCTTAAAAGAGCGATCGGGTAATGCACTGCTTTCGGGTGAAGTGTTGCGAGAAATTCCAATCCTCGTTTACCTTTCGAAATATTTTTTGGTTCTACGGTGTCTGTCAGAAAACATTAAATGAAGTTGTAAATATACGAAAGGAAGCGCAAGTAAGCCAAGAATTCCAAACGGGGGAATGAACCTGACCTCGTCGGTCATGCGAGTTCCTCCCGGTATTTCTTCGAAAATGTGATCGTGCACCCAATACTTGAATGGACCTTTTAACTGCGAGTCGCGCACCAATGAGCTCCCAATAACCTCACTAACCTCAAGGAACCACTTCATTTTAATGAGTATAAAACTTATGGTAAGATTAACAGTTGAGCCTTTTACCAGGGGGTTGCTGCTCATTTTAATATCCGAAACAACGGGGAACGGGGGAGAGATAACCGTGATGTTATTTGTGTTAAGGTGGAACCGGAAAAGTTCTTCGCGGTTACACTTGATATCAACAGACTTTCTGATCTTGAACATTATAATCCTTCGGGGTAGCGGACCTTGTAAAGCAAGAGACCATTCGCGGGGGCTGACATCGCCGCGGCTTTCCGGTCGCGTGCTTCGAGCACGGCAAGCATCTTTTCGGCGTCGCCTCCCTCCTGATGGATGGATATCGCGGTACCTGTTATCGCCCTGACCATTCCGTGCAGGAACCTGTCAGCTTCGATATAGAGGACGATCCGGTCTTTAATCCCGTTCCATTTCAGGGCTGTGATATTGCAGTCATATTTGTCACGTTCCTTAGCCAGTTTAGTGAAAGATGCAAAATTGTGCGCTCCCTTTAACGGGGCGGAGATCTCATTCAACCTGTTAACATTGAGGTCGTAATGGTAAGCCCATACGTGTTGATAGTCGAACGGGGTCGGGCGTTTCGAAATGAAATAGAGGTATGATCTTGAGATTGCGTCAAACCGGGAGTTGAAATTCACCGGCACCTCTGAAATATCCCTTATCCTTATCGAAAAGGGGAGCAGTGAGTTAAGAGAATGAAGAAACCTTCTGGACTCAATTTCCTTTTCTGTCTTGAAGTTGGCCACCTGCCCAAGCGCGTGCACGCCGCTATCGGTTCTTCCCGCGCCTGTAAGCGTTACTTGATGTTTCAGCAGGGTCTCAAGCGCGCGGGTAATTTCACCCTGAACGGTTTTCCCCTTCGCTTGGATCTGCCAACCGAAAAAGGGAGCGCCGTCGTATTGGATCGTTATCTTGTAATTCTTCATTGAAACGGGAAAAGTTGAAGCGAAATATACATAAAAAAAGGGCCACCTTTTCAGGCAGCCCTTTAAGAAACAAAAAAGGGATATCTTAGAAAGCGTAGCTTGCTGAGATGTGTCCGAATGTGTTAACAGCACCGGTACCGATGTTTCTGAGGCCCTGTCTTAAGACTTCGTCGTTAACGGTAGCATCGAGGTTGAAGTTACCGAACTTGAAGCCGAGACCGAGGGTAACACCCTGGCGACCAAAGTTGGTTGTAACAACTTCGTTCTTTGTGGTTGCTGTAGCAGCGAATTCCTGTTTGTCTTTGATGGTTGAAGCAACATAACCAAGTCTTGCTTTCATCCATTCAGTAACTTTGAACTCGGCACCGAGGTTCCAAACAGGGAACCAGAGGTGATTTCTGGTGAGTTCTGGATTAGCAGCGGTTGATTTGGTTGTCCATGATTCAGTAGCGAAGCTAACACCACCGGCGAGGAAAAGGTCGCCTGAAGTGTAGTTAAGACCGGCACCGAGGCCGAGCATTGTGTATGCATCAAGGTCAGTGCTTGTACCGGCTACGTCAACAGTACCGCTAACGGTTGTGAACGAAGCAACAGGAACAAAGGAGAAGCCTTTACCAATGTTGTGGAAGTATCTTGCACCAACGTTGATGGTTGAAGCAGAAACTTTGTTGGTCTTGGCAGCTTCATTTTTCGCGCCGTGTGAAATGAAAGCGAAGTTCAGATCGAGGCCGTTGTCTTTGCTGAAGTGCTGGATAAGACCGAGGTTAAGACCGAGCTGTGAAGCTGATGATTTGTCAGCAGTTCCTGAAGCAGGTGTAAGATCATTCTGGGTTGAAGCATAAGAAACACCAAGTCCGAGAACAGTGGCATCTGAAAGTGCATAAGCACCGAGAACCTGGAAGTTGTTATCGAGAGCAACTGCATTTCTTGTGGTTCCTGGGAGACCATTGAGGATGGTAACAAGGTTATTTGTACCGCCTACGCTGGAGATTCCCATTCCTTTGTAGTCATTTCTTGAAAGTATAGCACCAAGGGTGAGTTTATTGTCGAGCTGGAAGTTGAAACCTGCAAACTGTCCGTCGCCATCATTGACGGCTGCAGCAGAGGCACCAATATCACCCCAAAGGAAGTTGCCATAGTATTTGGCAAAAGCCGGATTGAGGGTCATATTAAAAGGATCCACGAAGAATGGATTCGAGCCACCTTCACCGCCCATTGCCTGAACTCTGGCGTAACCGCCGCTTTTTTCCTTCGGAACGAGTCCTGACTGGGCGTTAACTGCAGTTGCCATAAATGCAACAACAAGAACCAATGCAAACAACTTTTTCATTATAGTAACTCCTGATTGTGGAATGTTTAGTGGATAAAAAAATCCATTATGCATATATACAAATGATAAACAGGGACAAATAGTTCCCTATGTTACCAAATTGTAAAATTTTGCGTCGTAAATATAATACTGATTCACAAAATAAATAATGTTTTAACACACGAATGGACGAAAAGAAGGATGAGTTGAAGGGTGAGCAAAGTATGAAGTATGACTTTTGAAGTATGAGGCATGGCTGAAATTCCCCCCATGGCTGGACGCCAATAGCCCCGGAATTAATTCCGGGGAGATAAAAGCTGATGGCTGAAAATAAAAAAAGGCTGCCCGGGTGAGCAGCCTCTTAAGAATTGGGTTTGGGTTATGGCAGATCACTCATCGCTCATAACTCATAACTCATCGCTTACTTCGTAAGAACCATCTTCTTCACTTCGGAGAACTTGCCGGCTACAACTCTGTAGAAGTAGATGCCGCTGGCGAGGTTCTTGCCGTCGAATGTGAATTTATGGTAACCGGCAGTAAGCGGACCGTCGTTGAGAACCTTGATCTCCTGACCGAGAATGTTGTAAACGGAAAGTTTAACATTCTGAGCTGACGGGAGAGCGAACTCGATAACCGTTGCAGGGTTGAACGGGTTCGGGTAGTTCTGATAGAGCTTAAACTCTGCCGGTACAGTGGTGTTCTCTTTTACAGAGAGGACAATATCGGTTCTGTAGATATCTCCCGACTCGGTTCCCGCTACCACCTGATGTGTGGCTGTGTTAACAGAAATGGAGGAGATATTGGTACCTTTAAGGCCGAAATCAGTCCAGAAATCAGGGAATCTGTCAGTTATCACAGACGGCAACACGTAGACACCTGACCCCCAGGCGGAGGCAAAGATGTTACCGGCATCATCGTGACTTATAGCGTAGATGTGTGTTGCTGTGAGTCCCTGGTTTAATCTGACCCACGTGGCACCACCGTCGCTGCTCTTGATCACTCCGTCACCATAAGTACCGGCGAACACGTCTCCGTTACCGTTAACGGTGAGTGACCAGATGTACCTGCTAACAGGGTTCGAGTTTAGATGGAACCAGCCACCGCTATTGATGGTGAGTTTGTGAACTCCACCACCCATTGTGCCAACGTAAATGTCACCATTGCTGTTCTTCGCGAAAGCCTGAACCGAGAGATCGGTGAGACCGGTGTTGAATTCTGTCCAGCTTGCTCCATGATCGTTGGTATAATAAACACCTCTGCCCCAGACACCGGCGAAGATACGTCCGTTGTCTCCAAGTATAAGGGCTCTTACATCACCGTCGCTGAGACCGGCAAGAAACCACGAGCTGCCATTATCTGTAGAAGCATAAATGCCTCTTTCGGTACCGGCATAGATATTTCCGCCAGGTGCCGTGATAAGTGACCAAATGTAAACAGAGAGCATGTTGCTGTTGATCTGCTCCCAATCAGCACCGCCATTGGTTGAGCGGTAGATACCGCCACCGAATGTACCGGCGAGGAGGTTTCCATTCTGGTCGTGGATGATCGTAAGGATGATCTGGTTGAAACCAACGTTCGATATCTGCTGCCAGTTGTAAGTACCACCCGAAGTGTTGTTGATCTGTTTGTTGATAACAACGGAAACGGAGGCAATATCATCTTCACCGGCGAGGTGATTACCGGGGTGTGAGTCAGGGTCATTCTGTACGACGCTTACAACCTCAGCCACGTTAACCACAGTACTGTCAACAGGGATGTTCCCTCTGAACAGTATGTTGTTGTACTGTCCTGTTCCGTAAGCGTTTTTGGCGACCATCTGACCGTTCTGAACACCCGAGATAAAGTTAACACTTGTTCTCGGAGCGAGGATTGAACCTCTGACGTCGATGCTGGCTATTGTGATCGAATCGGCTTCTACAAAGTTGTAGAGAACGTTTGTGTACGGGGTTCCGTAAACGTTCAGTCCGCCGTTCCAGTAAGCATTATTGCCGTAGATATTTACGAGAACAGAAGCACCGTTAGGCACGCTGATCTCGAGATCGTTAGCCATGGTAAGGGTGTCGCACCATATCTTGAATACGTTCAGTGTCGGGTCAGAACCGATCAGTGAAAGTTTGCCGAACTGCATGCCGGAGGCACCGTTAACACCATACTGAGCGAGCTGGCTGTTCAAGCCGAGCAGGTAGGCCGCGGCGGCGTTGAAATTGATCACTGAATCTTTTCTGAGCGTGCCCTCATCAATCGAAGCGACGAACGGGGTCAGTTGGGCATAATTACCGTAAACAACGTTTCCGTTAAAGACGCGTCCCGACTCGAAGTAAAGGTTGTGACCAACCACGAGCACATCTTCCGTACCATTCGAGTTGGGGAGTTTGTCGCCAACGCTGTAGTTCGAAATGTTGCAATCGTTGCCCACCGCCACTTTGCCTTCAGTATCGGATGATGGCGCGGTGTAGTCTTTAAGCACGAAAAGATTGTAATCCTTCGCGGGACCGAGATCGAATGAAACAGTGTTCATAAGCGCGACATCAACTCTTGCTGTAATAACAAGGGTGGCACTCGCGTTTGCTGCGAGAACAGGAACGGTCCAAAGATCGGTCAACTTGTCAAAAGTGCCGACGGTCGGAGCGGAGCTGACATAAACCATACCGGCAGGCAGCACATCGCTTACTTTGATGTTTTCAGCAGTGCCGGGACCCGCGTTATTGAGAACGATGGTGTACTGAATGCTCTCACCGTTCTGCGGATTCGGGTTGGACACCGATTTGATCAGACTCAGGTCGGCATTTGGCTCGTTTGGCGGAGGACAAACGTCACGGTTCCAGAAAAGTTTTCTGGTAACGGGGCTTCCAACCACGTTTCCGTCGCAATCAAGGATCGTCATCGTGTACTGGATCTGAACGTCGGTGCTCGAAGGTGTAATACCCGGCCACCAAGCCTGCATTGTGAATGTGGTATCGCCATAAATGTATTTTGTGGCGATGTGATCACCTGTGCAGGGGTCGAATCCCGGAGGGCAGTTCGAAATATTGTTTGGTTTCAGAACCTTCCAGTTCAACTGAAGTTGTGCTCTTGTCCCATGTGGCAACAAATTAACTTTGCCACCGACAGTGATCCACTTGGCGTCAACCACGCAGATAGCTGAATCAGGCCCTAGTGTTCCCGTGAAATCGGTCGCGCATGTTACAGGGATGAAAGCACCCGCGTCCCAGGTCATGTCATTTTCACCGGGGGAAAGGTTCACGCAGACTGTGCGCCCGGTGTTGGGGTCGACGTCTGAGTCTTTTCCATCATCCGCACCCTGATTGTAGGGCGAGAAGATATAATTTGCGGGCAGTACGAACTCAATCACGTAGTCACCCGGGGTGAGGTTTGTGAATGAGTATAAACCGTTTGAGTTGGTGGTTGTGCTGGCTATTTGTACCAGACTGCAATTCAGCAGTTTTACGGTCGCGCCGGCAATTCCTGACTCGTTCTGATCCTGAAGGCCATTGGCGTTAAGGTCGTTCCAGAAATAGTTACCGATCGAGGCTTTCATTGTAAGCGGATCGTAAATACCGGCATCAACTTTATAGTTGATCTTGTTTCCGGCATCATCTATATCGATGCAGGCCGTTTTGCCGGTGGTTCTATCGGGATCAGAATCAACTCCGTCATCCGAACCGGCATCCTTAACAGTAAAAACATATCCGGAAGGGAGGGTGAACTCGACATAATAAGAACCCGGTGAGAGGTTCTTGAAGAAGTAGTTTCCCTGGGCGTCAGTGGTTGTAGTGTTAACCAGTGAGTTGTCGCAGGTGTAAAGTTTAACCGTTACACCGGCGAATCCTGCTTCGCCCGCGTCCTGAATTCCGTTAAAATTGGCGTCCACCCAGACCTTGTCTCCAATCTCACCTGTCGGGAGTGGTTTGTTTTTCAGGCCGGCATCCCATGACATGTCATTTTCGCCTGGTGAGAGGGTGGTGCAGCCCGTTTTACCTGTTGAAGTGTTGGGATCGGAATCCTGTGATTCGTCTTCACTCTGATCCTGCGCGGTGAAAACATAATTTGAAGCAGGCTCAAACTTAAGGTAGTAGTCACCGGGGGTAAGGTCTGTAAAACTGTAGTTACCACTCGCGTTTGTGGTCGTCGAGGATACCAGGGTATTGTCGCACTTATAAAGTTTTACTGTTACTCCCTGAACCCCATTTTCGCCTGAATCCTGAATACCGTTTCCATTGGTATCGAACCAGACTTTATCTCCGATCGAAGCCTTTGGGTTGATATTCGTGCAGGCAGGACCGGCAATGGTACTGTATGAGAGGTTCTGACCGGCCTTCACGCCAACCTTAACACCTGCCGTATCCCAAAGTCCGGGGAGTGTGAGTGTAAAAGTTTTTGTTTGACTGATCTTAACCGACACATCCCACTTGAAACCATAGAAATTAAGGGTAGGGTCAACACCAACAGAGTTGGGATTTGGTGACCCGGAGGGGCCGGAATGATTGTTACACAGGGCAATAACCCAGTGTGAAAGGTCTTTCCCGTTTCCATCGCCTCGAACAACATACGTGAAGGTTGTGTTGTTGTTGCCGTAGTCGTAAGTCAGACCATTGAGTGAGATGAAGTAGTCACCCACCTTCGTCTGTGTCTGGGCATTTGATGGCACCCAGAACAGGATCATGAGAAATAACGATAGTTTGAATAAATGTCTCATGTTGAGTCCATTTTTTGTTTGTATTAAAAAATCAAGGTTCATCTTGTTAGGCGTTCAAAAATCATGCCGTTAAAAACTTGCTAAATAACAACTAAATTGACCGGAATGTGTATTATTTTGAGAAAACCGGTGATCAAAATGTATTAAATAGAGCCACTAAAAAATCAAGTGTAATAATACAAAAAAAGAGTTAATTTACACGCTAAAAAGAGTGACTTGAATAACCGGTGGTTATATGGTATTTTTGAAGGTTATTTTAAAAAAATTAAGAGACTAATGTCGAAGTTGAATAATGAAACGGAAGAACAGAGCCTTACGGTAGAGATTCCGGAGATAATCCCCGTTCTTCCCCTAAGGGATCTGGTAATTTTT
The DNA here is from genome assembly GCA_964625575.1 of uncultured Ignavibacteriaceae bacterium. Lineage (GTDB taxonomy): Bacteria > Bacteroidota > Ignavibacteria > Ignavibacteriales > Ignavibacteriaceae > UTCHB3. Next base: position 33,481 of record CAZVBQ010000023.1, read on the forward strand.
CCATATATGATATCCCCGGTCCTTGTTGGCAGGGACCTCTCAATAAATGCCGCGAATTTCGCTCTGAACAATCACCGGCTGATCTTTCTTGCTGCTCAAAAGAACTCGAACATTGATGAACCGGGTACTGATGAGCTGTACCGGGAAGGTACCATAGCGAAGATAATTCAGACGATGAAACTTCCCAATGGCCTCCTTAAGCTCGTGGTCGACGGTCTGGTAATGGGGAAGATACGGAATTTCACGGGTGAGACTGAGTATTTTGAAGCTCAGATACAGCTCAGGGAAGTGCAGTCATCTAATGATGCCGAGATAACCGCCCTCGTGCGACAGGCTGAAATAGCCTTTAAAGAGTATGCCTCTCTCAATAAGAACATCAATGCCGAGACCCTGGTATCGTTCGAAAACATTACCGAGCCCGACAGAAAACTGTATTTTGCCGCCGCCAACATCAATCAGGCGATCGAAGGTAAAATGAAAATAATGAAGAAGGGGAGACTGAAGGATCAGTATTACGAACTGATAAAACTTCTTCGTGGCGAGATCGAAATTCTGAAAGTCGAAAAAGAGATCGACCACAAAGTGCAGGAGAATATCGCCCGCACGCAAAGAAAATTTATTATTCAAGAGCAGATAAAGATACTTCAGGAAGAACTCGGTGAAGACGACGCCCTTTCAGAAGAGGCTAAACTTCTTGAACAGATCGAAACTGCCGGCATGCCCGAAGCGGTGGAAGACAAGGCGATAGAGGAGTATAACAAGCTCTCAAAAATTCCCCCGATGTCACCCGAGTACACTGTTATAAGGAACTACCTTGACTGGCTCATAGCTGTTCCATGGAAGAAGCAGACTAAAGATAAATTAGATATCGAACATGTTCAGAAAATTCTTGACGAAGACCATTTCGGCCTCGAAAAGCCAAAAGAGAGGATAATTGAGCATATCGCGGTGCTTAATCTTGTAAAGAACATGCGCGGTCAGATACTCTGTCTTGTGGGACCTCCCGGAGTCGGAAAGACCTCACTTGGCCGCTCGATCGCGAGAGCCCTGGGCAGGCAGTTCGTCAGGATCAGCCTTGGAGGTGTTCGTGATGAAGCCGAGATCCGCGGACACAGAAAAACCTACATCGGCTCAATGCCCGGAAAAATAGTTCAGGCAATGAAGAGGGCTGGTACCGTTAACCCTGTGATCCTTCTTGATGAAATTGATAAACTCAGTTCAGATTTCCGGGGAGATCCATCATCGGCGATGCTTGAAGTGCTTGACCCCGAGCAGAATTTCTCGTTTAACGATCATTATCTTGAAGTTGACTATGACCTCTCGCAGGTGCTGTTCATTACCACCGCGAATGTAAGGTACAATATCCCCCTGCCGCTTCAGGACAGGATGGAGATAATTGAACTTTCAAGCTATCTTGAAGTGGATAAACTGGAGATCGCCAAGCGGCACATCATACCGAAGCAGATAAAATTGCACGGTCTCAGCAGATCGAGAGTGAAGTTTGAAGATGACGCCATACTCGAGATAATCGGGAATTATACACGCGAGTCAGGCGTGAGAAGCATGGAGCGTGAAATTACTGCCGTGCTACGTAAGGTGGCAAAGGATGTGGTCAGCCGGATCCAATCGAAGGAAAAAGGCTCAAAAAAACAGGTTGTGGTGACTCCCCAACTCGTCGAAAAATACCTTGGCGCCCCCAGGTATAAAAAGCATATTTACGAAAAAGGCGCGAGGATCGGAAGCGTTACCGGTTTGGCCTGGACCAGTGTTGGCGGTGACATCCTTAAAGTTGATGTTACCGTGATGCACGGGAAGGAGCGGCTCACGCTTACCGGTCAGTTGGGTAACGTCATGAAAGAATCAGCGCAGGCGGGTCTCAGCTATATTCGCTCGAACGCGCACAAATTCGGACTGAAGCCCGATTTCATGCTCAACAAAGAGATACACATACATCTACCGGAAGGCGCCATCCCCAAGGATGGACCATCGGCAGGTATCACTATGATAATGGCGATGCTTTCCGCTTTTCTTGAGCTTCCGGCGAGTGATTCGGTCGCGATGACAGGAGAAATTACCCTGCGGGGTGAAGTGCTCCCCATCGGTGGTCTGAACGAAAAACTCCTCGCGGCCAGAAGAAACGGTTACAAAACAGTGCTGATTCCCAACGACAACACTGCCGATGTGGCTGAAATAAGGGACACCATCACACAGGATCTTACTATTGTACCCGTTGAAACCGTTGAAGAAGCGCTCGACTGGGTTTTCCCCGGTTGGAAAGAGGCTGTTGCACTCAGAAAAGCCAAAGCCGCGGAAGAACCGGCGGGACCGGGGAGAAAGCGGAGAACTCCACTGCAGGACCTTAACTGAAATGAGCTCCGAACTGAAATTCTCCCCCGGGGCGGGGAAGGCTGAAAGGTATGAATTACTGCTTCAGCAAGCGGAACACCTCTTTCTGGCTGAAGACCACTGGCTCTCGAGTCTCTCGAACTTTACCGCAGTATTCAAAGAGGCATTCCCTGTGACAAGCTGGGTGGGGTTCTATTTCATGTCAAATGGCAAGCTGGTACTCGGACCGTTTCAGGGCAAAATAGCGTGCACAGTTATCGCCCCCGGAAAGGGGGTCTGCGGAAAGGTTGCCGTAACCCGTGAAACAGAAATAGTTGAGAATGTGCACGAATTTCCGGGGCACATCGCTTGTGATTCGGGCAGCAATTCCGAAATTGTGGTTCCGTTAATAAAAAACGGGGAACTTATTGGTGTGCTCGACCTCGACAGCTACGGGTTCGGGTCATTCGACGAAACAGACAAAGAATATCTCGAGAGGCTGGTTGCCCTCCTTTTGGAAGTTACATTAATTCCTGAATTATAGAAGGTAAAATGAGTTTTCAGGTTTCAGCAAGAAAATACAGACCGCAAAGTTTTGAGACTGTGCTCGGACAGGAGCATGTAACCGTTACGCTTAAAAACGCGATAATGCGCGAGAGAATAGCGCACGCGTACCTACTGACGGGTCCGAGAGGGGTGGGTAAGACCACTACCGCGAGAATTATTGCAAAATCGATCAATTGTCTCGATCCGCAGGATGCTGAACCATGCAACCAGTGTGCCAACTGTAAAGCGATAACCGCGGGGCAGTCGATAGATTTTATTGAGATAGATGCCGCTTCCAACCGCGGAATTGATGAAGTGCGGTCGCTTACAGAGTCGGTGCGCTACTCACCGGTTGACATGAAGTACAAAGTGTACATCATCGATGAGGTTCACATGCTCACGAAGGAGTCGTTCAACGCCTTCCTGAAAACCCTTGAAGAACCACCCGAGCACACGATCTTCATATTCGCGACCACCGATGTTCACAAAGTGCCGATCACCATTATTTCGAGATGCCAGCGGTACGACTTCCGCAGGATCCCCCTTGAAATTATCAAAGCAGGATTGCGCGAGATTGCCGACAAAGAAAATATTTCGATAGACGACAAAACCCTCACGCTCATCGCGAAAAAAGCTGATGGCGGTATGCGCGACGCTGAAAGTTTCTTCGATCAGGCAACGGCGTTTTCAGGCGACAAGATAGAGTACTCATCAGTGATAAAGGTTTTCAACTTTATCGATGAAGATATCTATTTCGAAGTGACGGACGGTCTTTTGAAAAAAGATTTTAAGATGCCTTTCGCTGTATGTGATCGTGTTTATAAGAATGGCTGGAGTTTTATCGACTTCTTCAATGGATTGCTGGAGCACTTCAGAAATATCCTCTCCGTGGCTGCCACCAAGGACACATCACTTCTCGAGAGCGCGGCCGTCTATTTTGAGCAATACAAACAATTGGCGAAAAGCTTTTCGGAAGGTGACCTGCTCAGGATCATGAATTATTTGAGCAAACTTCTTTCGGAATTGCGGTTTTCACAAAATCACAAGCTCCGGAGTGAATTGGCATTAAGCCAGTTGACGGGTTTTGAGACGTCGGAGACGATCTCGAATCTGATCGGGATTTTGGCAAAAAGTAATGCCGGCGAGACGATAAAGATTGAAAGAGAAGTGTTGCACTCACCAATTCCTCCCGTGGAGGACGAAAAAAAAAAGTCTGAACCAAACGTAACCATGCCTTTGCCCCCTGTTTCGGTTCCGGAACCGGAGGCGGCGAAAGCTATTTTACCGGTAGAAATTTCTGTAATTCCCACCCCGGAAACGGCAGAGGTGATCGAACAGGACACGGATGATCCTTTTCCAGAGCCCGGAGTTGATCAATTTACCCCGCCCGGGCCATTTGACGAGCCTGACATAATGCCGGAGCTCGACCACACATTCGACGACGAAATCCCTTCGTATGAGCCGGAAAGCGCTGTTCATGACCCTGTTCCGTCATTTACAGAAAAGAAGTTTTTCGCATCCCTTTCAAAGAAAAATCCACTCCCCGAATCTGACAAACCCGAAACCGACCCCTATGTCAGGTTCATTATTGACAAGTTGGGAGGGAGGGAGATAT
>CAZVBQ010000023.1:38066-46225 GCA_964625575.1 uncultured Ignavibacteriaceae bacterium
TTCGCTTTCTCCCACAGATCCAGCATCTCTTCGAGGGAGGCATCAGTGGTGGCGCGGTTGGTTTTGGCGAGTTCTGATTCAATGTAGTTGAATCGTTTTTCGAATTTTTTGTTAGCGAGATTGAGGGCGTTTTCGGGATTGATCTTTTTGAATCGGGCATAGTTCGTGAGGGCGAAAAGGTAGTCGCCAAATTCCTCTTCGAGGCGGGTGAGATCACCGGAAGCCTCGGCTTCTTCGAGTTCAGCGCGCTCTTCAACCATTTTATTCTTAACATCATCCATTGTTTGCCATTCGAAGCCTGTTTTTGCGGCTTTTTCCTGCATGCGGGCGGCACGGTGAAGAGCGGGCATCGCCACAGGAATTCCGGAGAGCACTGATTTCTTCCCCTCGGTAAGCTTTATCGCTTCCCAATTCTTCATCACTTCGCCCGTATCCGCCACTTCTGTATCTCCGAAAACATGGGGGTGACGGCGGACCAGCTTTTCAGAAATGCCCTGGATTACATCGTCAAGCGTGAAATGTCCATCCTCTTCAGCAATAACGGAGTGAAACGCGACGTGCAGCAGGAGATCGCCCAGTTCTTCCTTCAGGTGCTGCCAGTTTTTATCGTTTATCGCGTCAAGTGTTTCATAGGCTTCTTCGATCGTTGCCATCTTTATCGAGTCGTTTGTCTGCTCGCGATCCCAGGGGCATTCCTTCCGGAGCCGTCTCATTATATCAATAAATTCCTTAAATTTAAACTCTGTCATACTTGATTTCCGGAATAATGTGAATTAAGAACAATTAAGAAAATATCCTTCAAAATTAGAGAATTAAAATGATTAACGAAAAACTAGCCCAGCTTGGCATCACCATACCCGAAGCCCCAACACCTCTCGCGGCCTACGTACCGGGACAGGTGATCGGAAACTATTTTTACACTTCCGGTCAGGTCGCGCTTCAGAACGGCTCACTCGCTTACAAGGGAAGAGTTGGCGCCGGACTTAGTGAAGAAGATGGAATTGCCGCCGCGAGGGTCTGCGTGCTTAACTGTCTCGGAGTGGCCAAGAAATACCTCGGCGACCTCGAAAGGATTGAACAGATAGTTAAACTGACAGTTTTCGTTAACTGTGTTGAAGGTTACCCAAATCAACCAAAGATTGCCAACGGGGCTTCTGAACTGCTGGTTGAGATCTTCGGTGACAAAGGAAAGCACGCCAGAAGTGCTGTCGGAGTCAGTGGTTTGCCGCTCGATTCACCTGTTGAGATCGAAATGATCGCGTTGATAAAAGAGTAATCATGTCAGAGAGCCTCAACAAGAACCGCGTAATATTTCTCGACCTGCTCAGGGCAGCTGCGATACTTCTTCTATTGTTCACAGTGAACTATGAACATACGCTTGCTCCTGAAAACCGTCAGGGTGGGAGCGTGATACTCCAGGCCTGGGTGTATTTAAATTCGGTTACAATTCCGTTTTTTATTTTTACGTCCGGAACCCTTTTCATGTACTTGTATAAAACCCAGGAGCGCCCTTTCCGCGAGAATGACATGGTGAAGAGGGGATTGAAAAGGGGTTTTACACTGCTTGTTATTGGTTACGCGTTACAACTTCCCTGGTACCGGTGGATTTCTGTTGGCAGGGATTTTGTACCTGCCGGCTGGGAAGCGTTTTATTATGTGGAGATATTGCAGGTACTTGGAATTTCAATGCTATTGATGGTTTTGCTCCTGTATATCACCGAGAAGTTAAAGATGAAGAACTGGCAGACTTTTTCGATCGCGGGTCTCGTTTTGCTGGCAAGTGGGTTGATCTTTGAGCATTCAGGTCTTTCTCATGAACTTCCTCCCGCGCTTCAAGCCTGGTTCACACAGGTGGGCGGATCGAAGTATCCGCTTTTCCACTTCGGATTTTATTTCCTGGTCGGAAACTGCACCGGATGTTATATTTACAACAATCCCACTGCTTTCGATTCAATTAACAACGCAAAAATGCTGCTTGTTGCCGGAGTTGGACTGATCGCTGCCTCACTATTAGGGGAATTGATCATAAACACGATCGGGATTGATGACAAGATAGCGCAGAAGATCGTGATAAAAGTCTTTAGAAAATCAGGCTTGATCATTCTTGGAATTATCGCCGTTATCCACTTCGCGATCAAGTTAAAGGAAAATCCCAAGGTGTTCATTTTGCTCGCGAGGAACACGCTCCTGCTTTACGTTGTAAATGTGATTCTGATAGAGAGAACCCCACTTCGGCACTATTTCATGAACATCTATTCACCCTTGGAGTCACTGATAATGGCTGCCGGGATGACGGCCTTCATGGTGGTTTTTGTTATCGTGTATAACAAACTGGAGTTTAAGAATTTCTCGATGATGAGAGGTGGATAGTTGAATAAAACACTCGACCCCGCTCTTACCGGTGAAGAAAAGGAACTGGAGCGTAATCTTAGACCTTCCTCTTTTTCAGGATTTCAGGGACAGGGAAAGATCGTCGATAACCTTAAGGTTTTCATCGGCGCGGCGAACAAAAGGGGTGAATCACTCGATCACACCCTGCTGACAGGTCCTCCCGGGCTTGGTAAAACCACCCTTTCGAATATTATCGCCAACGAACTGAAGGTGCCGATAAAGCTTACTTCGGGACCCGTGCTTGAAAAACCGGGTGACCTCGCGGGCATCCTTACAGGGCTTGAGGAAAGGAGCGTTCTCTTTATCGATGAGATCCACCGCCTTTCACCCGTGGTTGAGGAGTATCTTTATTCCGCGATGGAGGATTTCAGGATCGACATCATGATCGAGAGTGGTCCCGCGGCGAGAACGGTACAGATAAGTCTGCCGAAGTTCACACTGGTCGGAGCAACTACCCGCGCGGGGATGCTTACATCACCGCTTCGTGACAGGTTCGGCATCAATTTCCGGCTCGATTACTATGATGACAATACCCTCAAAGGTATAATAGAACGCTCCGCGGCAATTCTCGGAGTTAAAATTAATCCCGAGGCAGCCCTCGAAATAGCCGGTAGATCGCGTGGAACTCCCAGGATAGCGAACCGTTTACTTAAAAGAACGCGCGATTTCGCCGACCATCTTGAGAGCGACGGTATAACGATGGAAGTGGCGCAGACGGCACTTCAGGCTCTCGACGTTGACAAGTTCGGGCTCGATGAAATGGACAAGGAGATCATCCTCTCCATCATCGAAAAATACAGCGGTGGGCCTGTTGGACTCACCACAATAGCCGTGGCGGTGGGTGAAGAAAAAGACACCATTGAAGAAGTTTACGAGCCGTTCCTGCTCCAAAGGGGATTCCTCCAAAGAACCCCGAGGGGCAGGGTGGCAACAGAATTTGCTTACAAACATTTTAAGAAACCATTCAGAAGAGAAGCGGGCTCTCTCTTTAATGAGGAAGAATGACAGAAGTTAACGGAATTAAAATTGGCGGCGGCAATCCGCTCGTCCTTATCGCGGGACCATGCGTTGTCGAGAGTTCGGATATTGTTTTCGCCACCGCGACCAAAATAAAAGAGATCACCGGCAGGCTCGGCATACCCTACATCTTTAAATCAAGTTTTAAGAAAGCCAACAGAACCAGTGTCGGATCTTTTACCGGACCGGGTGATGAAAAAGCCCTGAAGATTCTTTCTAGCGTGAAAAGCACTTTGGGTCTCTCCGTCCTGACCGATATCCACTCTCCCGAGGATGTGGAATTAGTGGGTAATTCAGCCGATGTGCTGCAGATCCCAGCATTTCTCTGCCGTCAGACTGATCTCCTCCTTGCCGCGGGGCGATCAGGCAAGGTGGTGAATATTAAAAAAGGGCAGTTCCTCGCTCCCGAGGATATGGAGCACGCCGCGGCAAAAGTGGCTTCCACAGGGAACAAGAGAATTCTCCTCACCGAACGCGGAACAACCTTCGGTTACCACAATCTCGTGGTTGACATGCGCTCTCTCGTGATAATGCGGAAAACAGGCTATCCTGTCGTGATGGATGCCACCCACTCGGTTCAGCTCCCTTCAAAAGGGAATGAGAGCGGCGGACAGCCCGAGTTCATCAAACCTCTTGCCAGGGCGGCAGTTGCCGTTGGAATCGATGCCCTCTTCCTTGAAGTTCACCCCGATCCGAAGAACGCGAAAAGCGACGCGGCAAGCCAATTCCCGCTCGACCAGCTCGAAGAATTCCTCATTGGCATCAAACGCCTCGAAGAAGCCGTGAAAGGGTGATCATGCAGGAGGGAAAAAACAATTTTAAGCCAGCTCTCTCCCAGATAATTGATATTGGCAGGGAGGTGATCAGGATAGAAGCGGAGTCGGTAAACGGACTTATCAACAAACTGGGCGACGGATTCGCGAAAGCTGTGCAACTTATCATGAGTTGTGAGGGAAGAGTAGTGCTCACCGGTGTTGGGAAATCGGGTTTGATCGCCCGGAAGATCGTTGCAACGATGAACTCTACCGGTACACCAGCGATCTACCTTCATCCCACCGATGCCCTCCACGGTGATCTTGGAATGGTGAGGCATGAGGATGTGGTGATTCTCCTCTCGAAATCGGGCGCCACTGAAGAACTTCTTATGCTAATTCCGATGCTGAAACGTCTCGAGGTCAGCCTCATCGGGATGCTTGGCAATTCCGATTCAAAAATGGCGCGGCAGATGGATATCATTCTTGATGTCAGTGTCAGCGAGGAAGCTTGTCCTTATGATCTCGCTCCCACTGCCTCAACCACTGCCACACTTGCAATGGGTGACGCGCTGTCTGTTGCACTCCTGAAACTTCGCGGCTTCACCGAGGAGGATTTCGCGATGCTTCACCCGGGAGGTTCACTCGGCAAAAGGCTTTCTCTGAAGATCTCGGAAATAATGTACACGGGCGACTCGATCCCCGTGGTGCATGAATCCACTTCATTTAAAGATTCGATCCTTGAGATCACATCAAAACGTCTCGGCGTTACCTGCGTGGTTGATGATGCCGGTAAACTCCTGGGTGTTATCACCGATGGTGACCTTCGAAGGCTCCTCGAGCGGACGACAGATCTTGGTGTCCTCACCGCCCGTGAAATGATGACTCAGAACCCAAAAAGGATCAAACCCGACCAACTCGCTTCGTACGCCCTGCAAAAGATGGAGAGCTTCAAGATAACCTGTCTTCCTGTTATCGATAATGATGAGAAACCGGTGGGGATTGTCCACCTTCATGATCTGGTGAATTTGGGTCTTCGTATCCGATGATCGATTTTGATTCACCACAGGGCACACAGAGAGCACAGAGAATTTTTTTACAGGAAGAACCGAAGAATAGAAGGTACAGAAGGGGAGAATTCTAACACTTCTCTTTTATCCCTTTTATGCTTTTATTCTTCCTGTGGATATACAACCATAAGCTAAGGTAATTTTTCTGAATTCATTCAGAATGAACAAATAGAAATCAATATTGTACAGAAATTTTAAGTTATTAGTTTTACTTATTTTCGTTGTTCTACTCGTCGGATGTGGTGAGCAGGAGAAGATCAGTCCTGCCCAGAAGGGTCTGAAGGGGGAAATCCCCGATCAGCAGAGCTTCAACTCGACGGTGAGTTTTACCGATTCGGGTAAAGTGATGGCGATACTTCAGTCAGGAGTGATCAAGGTTTTCTATGCCCGGAACTACACCCTCCTTGAGAACAAGGTAAAAGTGGATTTTTACAATAAAAAAGGACAGATTGAAGCTGTTCTCACCGGTGAGCGTGGAAAAGTTGATGATGCTACAAAGGATATCCATATTTACGAAAATGTAGTTGTTAAGAGTGACAGTGGGCTGGTGCTCACCACCGAAAAACTGATGTGGCGGAACAGCGACCAAAAGATATGGACTGATGAGTTCGTGAAAATCAAAACCCCCACTGAAGAGATTGAGGGGTATGGATTTGAGTCGGATCAGTCGCTCCGGAACTATACCGTTTTCAAAGTCACCCTTATCACCGATGGCGGCGGACTGAAGAATGAATAAATTATATTTTCTGCTGCTTCTGTTATTTTTGCCGGCGGTACTTCTTTTTTCACAGTCGAAGATCGTAATCACCGGCGAGCGGATGACCGGCAAGGAGGATGACACCCAAAAGATACGTGGCTTCGGTGGCGATGTTGTGATCACGCATCTGAATGTGAAGATCACTTGTGACTCCGCCGTTCATTTCGTCGACCGTAATGAAGCTGAATTAATAGGAAGTGTAGTCATCACACAGGACACGCTGACCATTAAAACCGATCGGGGATTTTACAACGGAAATCTGAAAAAAGCATGGGCTTCAACTCCCGTTGAGCTCGACGACAAGAAAGTCTTCCTTAAAGCAGAATCGGGCGAATACCTGTTCGATTCCACAAAAGCACGTTTCGTGAAAAACGTCAGACTTTACGACGCCACAGGCACGATGACATCAAGCGAACTGATATACTTCAGGAACTCTCAAATAGCCTACGCCTTTGGTGGCGTGAAACTATGGGACGAGTCGAGCTCGCTTGATGCCGACAGTCTGGTTCACAACCGTATCACGAGGGTTACGAACGCCTACCGTAACGTGAAGATAGTTGATTCAACAAACGTGGTTCTCTGCGACAGCGTTATTTATGACCAGACGAACAAGGTGACAGACGCTTGGGGAAGTGTTCAAATAAAGAATTTTTCCGACAACACCATCATCCTCGGCAATCATGTGAACGACCTGCGAGCAATAAAGCACACCCGGGTTGAAGGCGAGCCGTTCATTATGCAGATAGATACAGCCGGCGGAGCAGCCGATACTCTTATGGTGAAGGCGGTCGTGCTGGAGTCATTCAACACTCAGGATAGCTCAAAACTTGTAGCCACGGATTCAGTGGTGATTCTCCGGGGTGGTTTCGCTTCCAAGAACTCGTACACCGAGTACACGAAAACTCCCGAAACTATCTACACTTACAAAAATGATGGCGATGCCGATCCACCGGTGCTTTGGTATGACAATTCACAACTTTCAGGGGATACGGTTACACTTCACATAAAAAAGAAAAAGGCTGACAAGGTTTTGATCAACAATAACAGTCTGATAATTTCGAAGAACGGACAGTTCAGATTTGATCAGGTTTCGGGAACGAATGTCGTGATGGATTTTGTGAACGGAAACCTGAAGCAGACCAATATTTACGGGAATGTCCTAAGCTTTTACTATGTTTATGATGACGGCGAGCCGAACGGACTCATACGCTCCAGTTCCAATAACGCCGTGATTACTTTCGACAGCAGCAAGGTTGAGGATGTGCGGCTTTACGGTGACCCGATCAGCGAATATTACCCTGAAAACCTCGTAACAGGGAACGAGAAAAAGTATTTCCTACCGACCTACAGGGATTACGGAAAACCTCCCGGTAAAACGGAGAATTTTGACAAATTTTTGATAAAGATCAGAGAAACAGAGCATCCATTTTATGCCCGAAAAACTGAGTAGTGAAAATTTAGTAAAGGTTTACAAGAAAAGAACCGTTGTTAACAAGGTTTCTATCTCTGTGTCAAGAGGTGAGATCGTGGGGCTGCTCGGTCCCAACGGGGCGGGGAAGACCACAACATTCTACATGATGGTAGGTATGATCAAGCCCGACGGCGGCAAGGTATTCCTTGATGATACGGAAATATCATCACTCCCGATGTACAAACGGGCGAGGCTGGGGATAGGCTATCTGCCACAGGAAGCATCCATTTTCAGGAAACTCTCGGTTGAGGATAATATCAAGTCGATCCTCCAGATGCTACCCATGACCAACGCCCAGAGAAAAGAAAAACTTGAACAACTGCTCGAAGATTTCCGCATCACCCACATCCGTAAGAGCCTCGGTTACCAGCTCAGCGGCGGTGAGCGAAGAAGAACAGAGATCGCGCGCGCACTTTGCACGGATCCCGGTTTCATCCTGTTGGATGAGCCGTTCGCGGGTGTTGATCCCATCGCGGTTGAGGATATTATGAACATTGTAGCGGGACTGAAAAACCGTGGTATTGGTGTTCTCATAACCGACCATAATGTCCACGAAACCCTCAGCATCGTGGATAAAGCATACATTCTTATCTCGGGTGTCATCTTCCGTTCCGGCGGTGCCTTGGAACTCGCCGAAGACGAAGAAGTAAAGAAAATGTATCTTGGCGAGAAGTTTAAGTTGGACCGGTATTAGGTGTTAG
>CAZVBQ010000024.1:0-45599 GCA_964625575.1 uncultured Ignavibacteriaceae bacterium
TCAGTGGTAAATGTTAAATAAAATGTGTAAACTTTTTTTAGGACTTGACAGAAGGATGAAAATTGTCTGAAGTATGATCCGCCTGCGGCGGGATGAAGTATGAAGTATGAACCGCCTGTGGCGGGATGAGGTTTGATTCCCCGCGCCTGACCACTGACCACTACAAAAAAAGCCGCTCCTTCAACAAGGGCGGCTTTTTTAATGGGGAATTTTAACTTCTTAGAATTCGATTTTCTTCTTGTATCTCTCGGTATAGTCGAGGGCGAGGGCACTCGCTACGAAGATCGAGGAGTATGTACCAACGATGATACCGAAGAAGAGTGTGAAGGCGAAAGCCCTGATTACTTCACCGCCGAAAATAAGAAGGATGATAACACCAAGAATTGTGGTACCACCGGTGAGGATGGTACGGCTCATGGTTTTGTTAACGGCTTCATTCATCAGATCGGCCAGGTTGCCACCTTTGTGTATCTGCATCGTTTCCCTGACCCTGTCGAACACAATTACGGTATCGTTTATCGAATAACCGATAAGGGTAAGGAACGCGGCCACAATTGTCAGATCAATCTCGAGGTTAAGACCCGGGATGACGCCGTAGAACAGGGAGAATAGACCTATGGTCAAAAGCACGTCATGGAACAGGGCAAGTACCGCCGTGGACGCGAAAACGAACTTAAACCTGAAAGCGAGGTAAACAAGAATACCGAGAAGTGAAAGAACAACTGCTATGATCGCGTCTCTTTTAAGCTCGTTACCAACTTTGGGTCCGATCCTGTCTTCGCGAAGCACTTTAAAGTTGTTGCCTTTGATCTTTTCTTTCAGGTTTTCTTTGATAACATCAGAAACACCGGTACGGACGATAACTTCCGAATTGGTTGCCTCAAAAGAAACACGTGAAGCCTGATAGCCGTTCTCGAAGAGAAGCTGGGTAACTTTGTTGGCAGTGTCCGGTCCGGCAAAATTGTAAGTAACCGATCCGGCTGTAGTGTCTTCAGCTTTTGTGATCTTTATATCTTTATAAGCACTGCCTATAAGACCATCAATCTTCGAGAGGATCTGCGGTCTCAGGGCGGCGGGTATGTGTTGTGCTTCCGTTCTGATCAGGGCACCCGTTTCAGCACCGAAGGTTTTCACTTCGATGTTTCCGAGTCCCGAGGTTTCAAGCATGTCTCTGACATTGGTGATGTCGATCGGCTTTTCGAACTCGAGCACTACTTCGGTACCGCCCTTGAAGTCGATACCGAACTGAAGTCCACGGGTGAGAATACTTATAAACCCGAGGACGATGATGGAGGTTGAAAGGATGTAGAAATACTTCCTTTTACCGAGAAAATCAACGTTTAGATTATGAAAAATACGCATTATTAGTAAACTCCTTGATTCCTTGTCAGATTAACCGAGCGAGACAGGGTGACCCTTGTCGGTGAAATATTCGAAAATTACCTTGGCTATAACGAGCGCGCCAAACAGAGAGGTAAGAATACCGATCATTAGGGTGAGCGCGAAGCCCTGTACAGGACCTGTACCGAACTGGTAGAGGATAACGCTGGTGATCAGGGTCGTAATGTTGGAGTCCCAGATAGCCGCGCCGGCTTTGGCAAAGCCGCCTTCAACAGAAGCTTTCATTGTTTTTCCGAGCGCCATTTCCTCCCTGATTCTCTCGTAAATAAGCACGTTCGAGTCAACCGCCATACCGATGGTTAACACGATACCGGCGATACCGGGGAGTGTAAGAGTTGCACCAAATGCTGCAAGAGTACCTATGATAAGGAAAATTACGAATACAAGAGCGAACGATGCAATACCACCCGCGCCCTGATAATAAACGATCATGAAGAGGGCAACGAGAAGGAAGCCGAAGAGAACCGACTGAAAACCGGCGGTGATCGAGTCTTCACCGAGTGATGGACCAACGGATCTTTCTTCGATGATATTAACAGGAGCAGCAAACGCGCCGGCGTTAAGGATGTTGGCGAGAAGCTTTGCTTCGTTGAGGTCTTTCATACCGTCGATCTGGCTTCTTCCGCCGGTGATCTTGTTTTTGATCACTGGTGACGAGTAAACCACTCCATCAAGAACGATGGCACATCTTTTATCAACGTTTGCACCGGTGATCCTTGCCCACTCAACCGAACCTTCCGAGTTCATGGTCATCGAAACAACGGCTCCGGCACCACCCGAAGGATCGGGGGTTCCGACTGCCTCTGTGATAACACCACCGGTGAGTTCCGGTTTTTTGTTAACGCAGAGGAGGGTGTAAATCTTCTGACCACCTTCAACCACGAAAGGGTTGTTATTGAAGAGAAGTTCATCATTTTCGCCGAGGATCGCCTGAGCGATTGGAGAATTAAGCAGTTTCTGAAGTTTCTCCCTGTTGGCCGCGGGAACGAAAATTTCGCCTGTCTGCTCACTTGGTGAGATAAGAGCGAAAATCGGATTTTCCTTGGCGAGCTGCTCAGGTGATTTCTGGGCTGTATCGGTTTTTGCTGTTTTTGCTTTTGCCGAAGTGTCGGTTTTCTTACCGGAATCGGTTTTTGCCACCGCGTTTGAATCGGTTTTAACAGCATCTTTTTTAGCTACCGCTGTGGTATCAACTTTGGTTGAGTCAACTGGTTTCTTTTCTTCTTCAACCTTGCCACCGGCGAGTGCGGTGTTAAGCTTTTGGAGAACGGAGAAAGCATATTTGGCATCCCTTACCATTTTGAACTCGAGGAGCGCGGTGCTCTGGATGAGCTGTCGGGCTTCTTCCTCATTCGCGATACCGGGGAGTTCAACAACCACGCGGTTCTGTCCCTGTTTCTGAATGGTCGGTTCGGAAACACCGTACTGGTCAATTCTGTTTCTCAGGATCTGTTCGGCACGTGTTACGGCATCGATCGCCTGATCTTTAAGCTGTGAAGTGATCTTCGCGTCATCGTCATCAACGTTTCCGAAGTATCTGCTGAGGCGGATATTTTTTGCTTTAAGTTTGGCAATCAGCAGATCCACCACCGACTCGTCATTGGCGGCCGCTTCTTTCGTGGCCTGATCGAGGATCTGGAGGAAAGCGGGATCGGGGTCATTGGCCAGTTTCTTGAGGAGTTCAGACGTGTTCACTTCAAGAACAACACGCATGCCTCCCTGAAGGTCGAGACCAAGTTTCAACCTTTTGGCTCTTGCTTTTGCATAACTTTCGTCAGCGGATTTAAGACTGTCTTCAAAGTTCTTAAGAAGTGAGGCAAGTTCCTCTTTCCCGAGCTTCGGGTTTTTCTCCTTTAAGAATTTCTCCTGTGAAGAAACTTTTTCTTTTATCTCTGCGGTTTTAACGTAGTCCTGATATGTCGGATACAGGAAGTAAACCGACAGGGCTACCAATGCAACAGTGACCAGGATCCTGTATAGGTACTTTTCCATAAGTTAGCTTAACTCGATTGTTTAATATGAAAAAAAATTCAGACAGGCAATTTACCTCTAACTCCTTAAAAAATCAACTTATTTGGGTGTGCACCACACTAATAAATTGAAAAAAATAACAGATTTCTTAATTTTGCGTTGATTTTATCGCCATTTCCATTTACGAAACCATAACCACGGAAAAAACAAGATGTTAACAGAAGACAGACTGATGCATAAACTGCACGCCGCTGAAGCAGGCTCGCTCCCGGAGAGGGCCTCGATTGAAGAGAAATACAAATGGAAGGTCTCCGATATTTTTGAGAGCAACGAAGCCTGGGAGAAAGAGTTCGCCCGGGTTCAGGGGTTGACCGGTGAATACGACAGGTTCAAGGGTGAGATATCAAAAAGCGCGAAAAGCCTCGTGGAGTGTATCAAGTTTGATGAGGACATCTCCATTTCGGTCGAAAAACTTTATCTATACGTAATGCTTAACAAGGACGGTGACCTGCGGGATAACCTTTACCAGGGGATGAACGACCGGATAAAGAACCTTTACACTGTTGCCGGCTCGAAAGCGTCATTCATTCTTCCGGAGATAAACAACACCCCCCGGGAAATTATTGAGGAGGCGATCACGTCCCATGGACTTTCCGGTTATGAACACTTTTTTGAAGACATTGCGCGTAGGAAGGCTCACACGCTTTCAGAACGGGAAGAGATGTTGATGGCTCTTTCGTCGAACGTCACGGGTGGCGCGTATGAGATATTTTCAATTTTTTCGGATGCCGATATTATATTCCCTTCTGTTGAAGGGGAAGACGGCGAGCAAACGGAGATGTCGCACGGCAGGTTCTACGCCGCGTTATACTCAAAGGATGATGCTTTCAGGGAGAGGGCGTACAAAGCATTTTACAAGCCTTTTATTGACTACGCGAACACTTTTTCAGTGATATTTAACAACAATTTGAAGGGTAAGATATTCAACGCGAGGGCGAGGAATTTCGGCAGCTCGCTTGAGGCTGCACTTCACTCAAACAATATCCCCGTGGCGGTTTATGACAATTTGATCGATACCGTTACCGCGAATCTGGCCCCAATGCACCGCTGGGCGGAGATAAAACGCCGTGTGCTGAAGAAAGAAAACATCCACCCGTATGACTCGTACGTCACCATTTTTGACAACGCGGAAGTGAAGAGATACACTTGGGAAGAAGCCGTTGCACTCGTGAACGATTCGCTTCAACTGATGGGTGATGAGTATCTTGGCGCGCTGAATCACGCGTTTGACAACCGCTGGATCGACGTGTATGAGACCGCCGGAAAGCGTTCGGGGGCATACTCATCCGGATGTACCTATGGAACCCACCCCTTTGTCCTCATGAATTTTACAGGACTGTTGAACGACGTGTTTACCCTTGCTCACGAGATGGGGCACAACATGCACTCATGGTTCACGGGGCAGAACCAGCCATTTGTCTATGCCGGTTACTCGATCTTTCTTGCAGAAGTGGCGTCAACTTTCAATGAGTCACTGCTGCTTGAACATCTGATCAGGATAAGTACAACCCGTGAAGAAAAGCTGATGCTTATGGAAAAATATCTGAACAGTGTCACCGCCACATTCTACAGGCAGACAATGTTCGCCGAGTTTGAGAAGATCGCCTACAACAGGGTTGAGGCCGGTGAACCGCTGACAGCCACCGAACTAAGAGTGCTCTACAAAGAAATGTACTTAAAATATTGGGGACCCGCGATGCACGTCGATGAAGAGGAAGAGTACACATGGGCGCGCATACCTCACTTCTACTACAATTTCTACGTCTATCAATACGCCACCGGAATGGCGGCATCCGAGGCACTCGCGCGCTTGGTTAAAGAGGAAGGGCAGCCGGCCGTGGATCGCTATCTCGGATTTCTTAAAGCCGGCAAATCGAAATATTCCATCGACATACTAAAGGAAGCCGGGGTTGACATGACCAAACCCGAAGCAGTAAAAGCAGTAATAGAAAAAATGTCAGGTATATTGGACGAAATGGAGGAGTTGCTTTAAGATCACTTAAAGTTAACGTTAATTTTGCGAGGTCCCGTTCCTGTGGTGGCGGGGCCACTCCAGTTTAAAGTCTGGTTACGCATGTTCGCCTGTGACGTGACGGTGGAATTTGCAGGAGTATAAGTTATTGACCCCATCTGAACACCCCGGAAACTCGCCTGCTGGTTGTTCACCACTTCGAAGATATTCCTTTTTGGAAGTGATTGTTGGACCATGTTCATCTGAACCCGGCTTTGTGAGCGGGAACGGCGTGCTTCATCGTTTCTTCTTACCGGTGGGGCGGGGGCCTTTAATCTCGCGGTGTCGGGAGTGATTGCCTCTTCGGGTTGTGGCCTGTGTTCTTCTTTCCTCTGTTCACCGGAGGGAATACGGGCTTTTTTAACCTGGGTATGCTTGTTCGGATTCTTCTGCATCGCGAGCTGCATGGCATAAAGCTCCGGTCCGGTTTTGGGCGGCTTTTTACCCGTGATCAGGGCTTTAAGCTTGGCATAGCCGAACGATATCGCGATAAAAGTAACTATGATGATCGTGAATATGATCACCACCTGTTTTACTAAAGGAATTACACCGGTGTCCATCTAACGCGTGATCTCTTGCTGAATGTGCGGGTTAAAAAAGATCATTTCAAAGCTAAGTGTTTGTACTGCAAAGACAAACCACAAATTTCAGGTTCAAAAGTCTGAAATAAATCCAAATTCAATAATAAATGTAATAAATTTTTCAGTTGTAGTGAAGATTATTCGGATAAATGGGTGAAATATTGCCATGAACCGGAAGCTTAAATGGTTCAAAGTTTGCATTTTTCACCGGATCGTGATAAATTAGAGGTTCCATTTGAAAATTTTTTACCCGGAGATCGAAAAGAATGACAAAAGCCGACATCGTGGATATTGTTGCAGAGGGTACAGGCCTTACCAAGCTTGAAACCGAAGCCGTTGTTGAAGGTTTTTTCAAGAGTGTAATTGAAGCATTAAGCGCGGGCAAAGGGATCGAGATCAGAGGTTTCGGTACTTTCAAGGTTAAGAAGAAAGCCGCCCGTTACGCGAGAAACCCAAAGAACGGGGAAAAAGTTTTTGTCCCGGAGCACTTTATCCCGGTTTTCAAGTTCTCAAAAGATTTTAAGAATCAGGTCGACAACGGTCTGAAAAACAATTGATCATCCCCTCAAACAACAGGTGACCATGGCTGAGAATAAAGAAACAATGAAATGTCCTGTTTGCGGAACCGCGAACCCTGCCGGTTCAGCTTTCTGCAACGACTGTGGTGCCCTGCTGGATCCATCAAAGAAGAAGCAGATGCGGGCAAAGGGCGAAGGTCAGGGTAAAGGTTCAAAAAAATCTTCACCCGGGCTCTCTCCCGCGAAAACGGCCGGTATTGCATTAGGTGTTCTCCTTGTAGTGGCATTGGTAATACTTGTCTCATCAGGTGTGTTTGATTCGCCTAAAGCGGGCGACCCCCACGCCGGGCACAATCACGCGCCGGGTGAAGGGCACGGACAGACCAATCCGATGGCAGGCGGGAACATGCAGATCGACCCCCAGATACTTGATATGGAGAAGCAATTGGCTGCAACTCCTGATAACCTTGATCTGACGTTGAATTTGGCGCACAAATATTTTGACACGGGAATGTTCGAGAAGGCGATTCCGCTCTACAAAAAGTATCTCGAGAAAAAACCCGGTGAACCGGATGTTATAACTGATCTTGGAGTTTGTTATTTTAACATTCAGGATTTGAAAAACGCGGAAGAAAATTTTAAGAAAGCGATCGGTATTAACCCCAAGCATCAGATTGCGCATCTGAACATGGGTGTTATAAAACTGACAGAAAATAAAACGGATGAAGCGACCGAATGGCTGAACAAAGCAATAGCCATCGATCCTGGTTCCAATGCGGCCGGACAAGCCAAAAATATTCTTGAAAAAAACAAAAACAAATAAAACGGAGATTTTAGATGCCCTGCGGAAAAAAACGCAAAAGACATAAAATGTCGACGCACAAGCGGAAAAAAAGACTGAGAAAAAACAGACATAAAAAAAGAGTAAGATAGTCCTCTTTCCCACTCTCTTTTAAGAAGCCACCTTAGCTCAGCTGGTAGAGCAAATCATTCGTAATGATTAGGTCGCCGGTTCGAATCCGGCAGGTGGCTCGCTCTTTTTTTAAGGAGCAAGCTGTTCGTAACAACAGATACCGAGCTCATCGCCATTGCCGCGCCCGCGATCATGGGATCGAGCAGGAATCCGTTGATTGGAAAGAGTACGCCCGCCGCAACCGGAATCCCTATGATATTATAGATAAATGCCCAGAAGAGGTTCATTCTGATAGTCTGAACTGTAGCCTTCGAGAGTTCGATCGCTTTTGCTATTCGTGTCAGGTCCGCTGAAATAATCGTCATTTTCGCCACGTCAATTGCAATGTCGCTGCCTGTTCCCATGGCGATGCTTATATCCGCCTGAGCGAGGGCATTGCTGTCGTTTATTCCGTCACCCGCCATTCCCACGGTTTTACCCGCTTTTTGTAGCTCTTTCACAAAATTTGCCTTGCCGGCAGGGAGCATCTCAGCCTTGAAGTGGTCGATGCCCGCCTTCGCGGCAATCCTCCCGGCGGTCGCGGGGTTATCACCCGTTAACATGTGCACTTCAATTCCGGCCTGTTTCAACACTCTAATGGCCTCAACTGACGACTCCTTTATCTTGTCTTCGATCGCTATCACGGCGAGTGCCTTGGTTTGACCCGCGAACCAGATCACCGTTTTGGCTTCATCCGTCCATTTATCCGCGAGTGATTTGAGGGAGGCAGGAACTGATATTCCATATTGCGCCAGCAGTTTAAGATTTCCAACGTAATACCTTTCGCCATCCACGGTACCGAAAGCACCCATGCCTGTAAGACTGGTGAACCCTGTGCACTCTTTTGGTGACGTTACTCCCGTAAAATCGATCACCGCGGAGGCGAGCGGATGTTCCGATCTTGCTTCAATTGCCGAAAGTACATCAAGCAAAGGGGTTTCACCTTCGAGCCATTCAATTGCCGTTACCACCGGTTTACCTTCTGTTATGGTTCCGGTTTTGTCAAGCACTATCGCGTTCATTTTTTTTGCCAATTCGAGGCTTTCAGCGTCTTTTATCAATATTCCCTGTTCAGCTCCCTTGCCGATCCCGACCATTATGGCGGTTGGTGTCGCGAGTCCCAACGCGCAAGGACAGGCGATCACGAGCACCGTGACCATCGCCAGCAGGCCATGCGTAAACTGGCCAGGTCCACCGGCGATTACCCAGACGACCAGGGAAACCACAGCGATGGCGATCACAACCGGAACGAACACTGCCGCGATCTTGTCAACAAGTTGCTGCACGGGAGCACGGCTCCCCTGTGCCTCTTGAACCATTTGAATAATGTGCGCGAGGAGCGTGTCACCCCCAACCTTTTCAGCGGTGAAGTTGAAACTCCCTTTCTGATTGATGGTGCCTGCAAAAACCTTGCTTCCTTCAGTTTTTTCAACAGGAAGTGGTTCGCCGCTGATCATACTTTCATCAACGAAGGAGGTGCCTGAAACCACAGTGCCATCCACCGCGATCTTCTCACCCGGTTTAACAACAATTTCATCACCAACGCGAACATTGGCGAGCGGCACTTCCTTCTGAACCCCCGCGAAAACAACCGTAACGGTTTTAGGCTGAAGGCCGATCAGCTTTTTAATGGCGGAGGAAGTGTGGCCCTTGGCGCGATCTTCGAGCATTTTCCCGAGAAGGATGAAGGCGATAACCACGGCAGCGGCCTCGAAATAAACATGTGCCTCAAGCCCCCTTGATGTCCAGAATTGAGGGTAAAGTGTGTTAAATACACTGAAAACATACGCCACACCCGTGCTGAGCGCGACGAGGGTATCCATGTTTGATGACTTGTTCTTCAACTGTTTCCACGCGCCCGTGAAGAACCGGCTTCCGAACCATAGCACCACGGGGGTTGAAAGTGCCCACATGATGTAATTTGCAAAAGGCATGTGCATAAAGAACATCCCGATTATCACCACCGGCAGTGCAAGCACGATAGCACCGGTGGTCTCATGGCGCAACTTTTCGGATGCTTTCCGGTGGAGTTCATCAACGTCGGTGTTTCCTTCATCGGTGACGAGGTCATAACCGAAGTTCTGAACAGAGGTTCTCAGGCTTTCGGGGGTTACAAGTTTGGGGTCAAACTCAAGTTGTACCGTCGCGTTCGCATAATTAACCATGGCCGATGTTACACCTGGTTGCTTTGCCAGGGTTTTCTGCACCCGGGTCGCGCACGCGGCACATGTCATGTTGAGCACAGGGTAGGTCTTCTTTGTCATGTCTCTTAATTTTTTTTAATCTTTGATGCAATTTACATCATTGCGATTCAAGAAATTTTCACAAATTTGAGTAGGGGTGATCCACATCCCGTGTGAATCCGGAATGTCACAGCAACCCCCAAGGGGCAAGCACGCAACTGGCAGCACCTCCGCGCAACCCGCAACCTCCAAGGGGCAGGCGGGCAACGCACAACGCGCAACGCGCAACCGGCAATCCCCAAGGGGCAGGCTTTCTCCGGGTACCGGGCAACGCACAACGCGCAACGCACAACGCATACCCCCACTTCTAACAAATAAGAGACATTTTTACCGAATATGAGAAACGCCACACCGCCAAGTTGACAGAAATTGGCTTTAGGTTCATTAAACCCAACTTCCTGTTTGGCACATTATATGTATGCTAATATGAGATTATTGCGGAATACAATTAATGTCCGGTGTGATATTTACAGTACCAGACAGATGCAAGAGGTGTTACTCATGCATCCGTGAGTGTCCGGCACAGGCCATCAGAGTGGTTAACGGTCAGGCGCTCATCATACAAGACCGCTGCATAAGCTGCGGAAATTGTGTGATCGTATGTTCCCAGCACGCGAAAAGCATCATCAGCAACATCGACCAGACCCGTTACGACGTTCTTCCCGATATCGAATCTGAACGGATCGCGATGGTCGCGCCGTCATTCGCGGCTGCATTTCCCGATAGTTACGAAAAAATTCCGGCGGCTCTTAAACGACTGGGGTTCGATACCATAATTGAAGTGGCGTTCGGAGCCGATCTTATAGGCAGCGACTATATTGAAGCGGTGATGAATGCGGACGTGAGGCCCGTGATTAGCACGGCTTGCCCCGCGGTCGCGAACTACATTCAGAAATATCATCACGAATTGGTGCCGAACCTCGCGAGGATCGTATCCCCCATGATCGCGCTCGGAAGGTATCTGAAGAAGGAAAAAGGGGAGAAGACCAAAATAGTTTTTGTCGGGCCATGCGTGGCAAAAAAGGAGGAATTCACCGATTCAGCCGTTGAAGGGGTGATTGACTCCGTTCTCACATTTGGTGAGTTGAAGGAAATGCTGCTTGAAGAGAATATCGCGCTGCAAGATCTTGAGACAGTTCCTTTCGATCCACCCCGCGCCGCGATGGGAAAGGCATTCCCGTTGGCGGGTGGTTTGTTGAAGTCGACGGATCTCCCCGGGGATGTTCTGGATGAAGAGATAATTGTGGTTGAAGGGAGGAAAAAAGTTCTTGAAATTATTGATGAGATAGCCGATCACAATATCAACGCGAGGTTTGTGGATATTCTTTTCTGCGAAGGGTGTATCTCGGGTCCCGGGGTTGAATCGGGACTGAACTACTACTCAAAACGGGAAAAAGTGATCGAATTTATTAAAAAAGACCTGAAACAGGTGGATAAAAAGGTCTGGAAAACGAACATCTTCAACAGCCGTGATATCGACTTCTACCGCGATTTCGTTAAAGAAAGCCAAAGAAAACCTGTTCCACCCGATCCGGCGATCAAAGAGATACTCGCCACCATCGGTATCAGGGAGAAGAAAGACGAGCTTAACTGCGGCGCGTGCGGTTACGTAAGTTGCCGCGAGTTCGCGATCGCGATAGCGAAGGGATTAAGTGAGAAAGAGATGTGTCTGCCCCACCTCCTCGATGAGATCAGGGAGGCATACGACAATCTTCATGAGACCGAGGCAGCGCTTCACTCTGCTGAAAAGCTGGCTTCGATCGGGCAGCTCGCCGCGGGCGTGGCACATGAGATCAACAACCCGCTCGGTACCATCATGGTATACGCGGGGCTGCTCAAGAAGCTTGTCGACAAACACAAAATAGTTGAGGATATCAGCTATGATCTGGATATGATCATGGGTGAGGCGAACAGGTGCAAGGCAATAGTTGCAAACCTGCTTAATTTCGCGAGACAGGGGAAGCTAAATATCTCAACTTTTGATATATTTGCAGAGACCAGAAACATAGTTAAAAAATTGGACGTGACGGGGAAGTTTACAGGTATTAAAATTATAGACAATCTTCCTAAAACGGGGATGATGCAGGGTGACAGGGACCAGATAGAACAGGTTATTGCAAACCTGTTAGTGAACGCCGCTGACGCTTTGGCGAAATCGGAGAACAAGGTTATAAGCCTCAGTTGCGACGATCTCGGCGACAGCATCAAGGTTTTTATCGCTGACACGGGAGAAGGAATTGAAAAGGAGAATTACGGAAAACTTTTCACTCCGTTCTTTACAACCAAGGAAGCGGGCAGAGGCACAGGCCTCGGTCTGGCGATCGCCTACGGCATCATGAAGATGCACAAAGGTGATATTGGCTTTGTGAGTGAACCGGGGAAAGGGACGGAATTTTTCATCCGGCTTCCGAAGAAGCAGTTCTTAAATATATGAAGGTTATAAAATGAACTACGAGAAAAAAATATTACTTGTTGATGACGATATAGATATACTTGAACAGAACAAGATATTGTTTGAATCTGAAGGATTCGAGGTTGCAATAGCAGAAACCAGTGACGACGGTTATGAGAAATTCCTCGAATTCAAGCCCGCTTGCGCGGTGATCGATCTTATGATGGAAGAGTACGACTCAGGTTTCGTGCTTGCTCACAAGATCAAAAAGCATCCGATGGGTAAAAAGATACCCGTTTACATCGTTACGGCTGTCGCGAGTCAGACGGGGATGCAATTCGATTCGATGACACCTGAAGAACAGGAATGGATACACGCCGACGACGTTTTGAACAAGCCGGTAGTGCTCGAAGAGATCATATCAAGGATCTCCGACTTTTACGAAAAACAAACCAGTTGATCCGGAGTACCCGGGGTGGAAGAGTCTGACCAACCCGCCAGGATCCTTTTAGTTGACGACGAAGACTATTTAAGGAACGGCGTAAAAAGAATTCTTCAGATCGAGGGATTTGAAGTGGATACCGCTGAAAACGGTGGCGAAGGTATTAAAAAAGGCACCGAGTCCGATTTTGATATCGCGCTTCTCGATCTTAAAATGCCCGACATGAGCGGCATCGAAGTTTTGCGCCATATCCGGGAGGTCAGACCCAACACCATCTGTTTCATGGCAACCGCGTACGCGAGCTATGAAACCGCCGTTGAGGCAACCAAACTGGGGGCTGAAGGGTATATTCTGAAACCCTTTACCCCCGATGAACTGATCCACAACATCGAAAAAGGGATGCAGAAGCGACGGCTGATACTTGAAGCCGAGCGGCTGCGCCTTGAACGTGAAGCCCGCCTCCTTGAGCTTGCATTCGAAAGAAGCCGGCTTAATACCATAATCAACCTGCTTGCCGATGGCGTACTGGTGATGAACCAGTATGGCGAGATGGTTTACTATAACCCCGCCGCCCTCCGGTTGCTCGACCTTGATGAAATTCTGCTTGCTGAAAGAATACTCGAAGTGCTGCCTCAGGAAGTGAGGGAGATAGCCACAGGGATGCTCGGCAAGGAAACCTTCGAGGATGTGGGGCAGTCGGTGCAGTTCAAAATAGCCGGAACACAGGAGATGTTTGTTGAAGTAACATGCTCGCCAATTCCCGATAACGACAAGAAAAAAACCGCCGGAATAGTGGTGGTAGCCAAAGATATCA
The DNA here is from genome assembly GCA_964625575.1 of uncultured Ignavibacteriaceae bacterium. Classification (GTDB taxonomy): domain Bacteria; phylum Bacteroidota; class Ignavibacteria; order Ignavibacteriales; family Ignavibacteriaceae; genus UTCHB3. The sequence goes on from CAZVBQ010000024.1 coordinate 13,386, forward strand.
CCCAATACAAGCAGATCGAAAACCTGAAATCGCAGTTTGTTTCGATGGTTTCCCACGAACTCAAAGCACCGGTAGCGGCGACCATTGGCTTCCTCGACATACTGAACAACCCGAAAATGAACCTCACGGAAGAGCAGCGGAGCGACTTCCTCACCCGGAGCACCAGCCGCTTGAAGAGTCTTCTGACTATGGTTAACGACCTTCTTGATATCTCCAGGATTGAACTTAATACCGTTAAACGTGAGATAGTAAAACTTGACCTGGCACCACTTCTTGCCGATTCGATCCAGATGATGGAATTTGAAGCCGGGAAAAGGAACATATCCATTTCCTTTACGAAGGGGGACTCGGCATACACGATCGAGGCGGATAAACTTGAGATCGAAAGGGTTGTAACAAACCTCCTCAGTAACTCGATCAAATACAACCGGGATGGGGGTGAGGTTTTCGTCACACTTCAGAAGAAGGGACCTTATGTATTGTTCGAGATCAGGGATACAGGAATAGGGATGAAACCGGAGGAGAAAGAGAGGCTGTTCTCCGAGTTTTTCAGGGCAAAAAACGAAATGACCAAGGGGATACACGGCACAGGGCTTGGGCTCTCGATCGTGAAGAAGACGATCGACTGGTACTCAGGCAAGATTGAAACTGAAAGTGAGTACGGCAAAGGTACAACCTTCAGGGTTTATCTGCCTGAAAAAGCCGCCAAAACATGATTTTTTTATAGTACCGGGCGTGCTCTCACGGGCACAGATCACATAACTGCGGAACCAATTCAGCAATTCAAGAGGGTTCCATTCGGGAGAAGTCTCTCCGTTCTTCCGGTTCACTTTTGATCCGGAATGCTTTGAAATAGTGCAAAAAGCAAATAAATTGTAAAGGATGAGTATGTCACTCATAGCAATAATTGACGACGACCCGGATATTATCGACGCCACATCATTAGTTCTTATGGCAAACGGCTACACCGTGGCTACTGCCAACAATCCTGCCGACGGATACACTCTTGTAAAAGAACGCACCCCCGACCTCATCATACTTGATGTGATGATGACAGAGCCGGATGACGGTTTCTTTCTCGCGCAAAAACTCCGCCGCGATGGTATTAAAACCCCAATTATCATGTACACATCTGTTTCCAAGGCCCTCGGTTTTGAGTTTGGAAAGAGCGACATGGTGCCGGTCGACGATTTTGTCGAGAAGCCTGTTTCGGCGGATGTGCTGCTTGACAAAGTTCAAAAACTCCTCAACAAGTAGAGAGAGGTGATGAAATGCTGGAACTTGAAAAGAACAATCTAACCAGGGAAATTGAAGAGTTCGCCCTGGCTTATGAGAACAACAGAACCGCGCTGATGCCTCTTCTTGAGTATATTCAGGGCAAATACCACCACATCCCTGATTTTGCTCAGCAGGAAGTGGCGCGGGTGCTCGATATTCACCCGGTGGAAGTTTATGGTGTTGTTTCATTTTACTCATTCCTTAACGAACAGCCAAAAGGCAGAAACATCGTAAGGCTCTGCAAAACCATAGTATGTGACATGGGTGGCAAATGTGCCATAGAGAAAGCCATTGAAAGAGAGCTTGGAATGAAGTTCGGTGAAACAAGCATCGACATGAAAATAACCCTCGAATTCACCAATTGCCTTGGGATGTGCGACCAGGGGCCCGCGATGATCGTGAACGACCGTGTTTATACGCATCTCGATCCTGAAAAAGCCTGTGCCATTGTCAGGGAGATAAAGTGAGGAGGATGAAATGACACACAACGATATTAGCAACACAATTCATGAAGCCAGTCTCCTTTTCTCGGATTACGAAGCGGGAAAGGGGCTTAAGGCAGCCCTCGCCATGTCGAGGGAAGACATTCTGTTCGAACTGAAAGCTTCAAAACTTAAAGGAAGAGGCGGTGCCGGATTCCCCACTTCTACCAAGTGGATGCTCGTGGCAGCTGCCAAGGGTGAAGATAAATTCATCATCTGCAATGCTGATGAAGGAGAACCCGGTACATTTAAAGACAGGGTGCTCCTGATGAACTATCCGTTCCTGGTTTTCGATGGAATGGTTATCGGTGGTTACACTATAGGAGCACAACATGGATACATCTACCTCCGTGGCGAGTATGTGTACATGAAGGAGTACCTTGAGGAATGCCTCCAAGAGATGCGCGACAACAACAGGCTCGGTGACAACATACTCGGCAAGGAAGGATTCAACTTCGACATCTCTATAGTAATGGGTGCCGGAGCATACGTTTGTGGAGAAGAAACGGCATTGATCGAGTCACTCGAAGGGCAGCGCGGAGAGCCAAGAAACAGACCGCCATATCCTGTAAATACAGGACTTTGCGGTGCTCCCACAACCGTTAACAATGTTGAAACACTTGCCACTGTGCCACACATCATTCTGATGGGAGGAGAGAAATACGCCGAAAAAGGAACGGCCGGATCAACGGGATCAAAGCTCTTCTCAGTGTCAGGTGACTGTGACAGGCCGGGTGTTTATGAACTCAACTGGGGCATCACCATCAATGAACTCCTTCAGAAAGTGGGGGCACGCAATACCAAGGCAGTTCAGGTTGGCGGAGCATCAGGTGTTTGCGTACCGAAATCGAAATTTGACCGCACTCTCGCGTTTGAGGATGCCGCCACCGGTGGCTCGATCATGATCTTTAATGAGTCACGGAGCATGCTCCATGTGCTTAAAAACTTCATGGAGTTTTTTGTTGAAGAGTCATGCGGACAGTGCACCCCTTGCAGGCTTGGCAATCAGAAACTGCTCGAGGGAATTGAAATGATCGAACACAAAGACTACACCTTCACGCACATAAACAATCTGAAAGAGCTGGCACAGACCATGAAGGTAGCTTCAAAATGTGGTCTGGGTCAGAGCAGTCCGAATCCATTCCTTTCAATCCTCGAGGATTTCAAGGATGAGATATTTCTCAGCAAATCCAATGGAGGTGTAAAATGAAACATCTGAAAACATCCCGCACGCCCGTTAGCCAGAAGGCTTATGTTCCAAAGCCACCCGAGGATCTGGAAACAATCGGCGGAACCGTGACGGTTCAGATCAATTCGAAAACTGTTACAGTTCCATTTGGTACCACGATTCTCGAAGCTTGCCGGATGGCTGACATCTACATTCCGACACTTTGCGCGCATGAAGACCTCGGGATCGGCGGTCACTGCCGTTTGTGTCTTGTTGATGTTGAAGGAATGCGTACACTTCAGGCATCATGTGCCTATCCGATTACCGCGCCGATCAAGGTTAAAACCTCCACCATTGCTGTCAGAAAAGCACGCAAACACATCATGGAACTGCTCCTGAGTGAGCATGTTGGTGATTGCTATGCCTGCGTTAAGAACGGAAATTGCGAGCTTCAGACCATGGCACGCGAAATGGGTGTTGACCAGTTCACTTTCGGACATGAAACTGTAAGCAAATTCCCCGTTGACAGGTCGTCATATTCAGTCATCCGCGACATGGACAAATGTATCAACTGCCGCCGTTGTGTCAGAACATGTATCGACCTTCAGGAGGTCGGATGTCTTGACGCCATCGGCAAGGGTGCCGAAACCCGCATCGATACTTTCATGGGCAAACCTCTTGCCGAAGTGGTGTGCATCAACTGCGGTCAGTGCATCAACCGCTGCCCAACGGGAGCACTATACGCTAATGATCCATCAGATGAGATATGGAAGGCGATCGAAGATCCAACCAAGCACGTTGTGATTCAGACGGCCCCCTCACCAAGGGCAGCAATAGGTGAGGAGTTCGGGCTCGAACCAGGGCACTCAGTTACCCGTGAGCTGAATACCGCTCTTCACCGGTTGGGATTCGACAAGGTATTCGACACCAACTTTACGGCAGATCTCACGATCATGGAAGAAGGCACTGAACTTCTTACCAGGATAAAGAAAGCTGTAGTCGAGGGCGACAAAGATGTAAAACTGCCGCAGTTCACGTCATGTTCCCCCGGCTGGGTTAAGTACATCGAGCATTTCTATCCCGAATATCTTGATCATCTTTCATCGGCGAAATCACCACAACAGATGTTCGGTGCCATTATCAAAACCTTCTACGCGGAAGAAATGGGGATCGACCCTGCCAACGTGGTAAGCGTTGCCCTCATGCCGTGCTCCGCGAAGAAGTTCGAGTGCAACCGGCCTGAGATGAGCTCATCCGGTTACAAGGATGTCGACTACGGTCTCACTGCCCGCGAAATGGCAACCATGATCAAGGAAGCCGGAATGAAGGTACAGAAACTGCCACCATCCGACTTTGACAATCCATTTGGTCTCGGATCAGGCGCCGGACTCATCTTTGGTGCAACCGGAGGTGTTATGGAAGCTGCCCTTAGAACGGTATACGAGCTCGTGACCGGTAGGGAAGTACCTTTTGAACACCTGCGGATTGAGGCTGTAAGAGGCTTTGAAGGCGTAAAGCAGTCTTCTATAAGGCTGGAAGGTTGTGTACCCGACTGGTCGTTCCTTGAAGGTGTAACGCTGAAATTCATCGTTGCCCACGGCACGGCGAATGCCAAGAAAGTGATGGAGATGCTTAAAGCCGGTGAGCTTTATGATGTTCATTTCATAGAGATCATGGCCTGCCCGGGTGGATGTCTTGGCGGCGGCGGTCAGCCTGTTCCGACCAATGAGAAGATCAGGAAAGCCCGCGCGAAGGCGCTGTACGCTGAAGAGGAGACGCTTCCGGTAAGGAAATCTCATGAGAACTCTCACATTACCGAGTTCTATCAGAAGTTCATCCCTGAAGGTCCGTGCAGTCACAAGTCGCATGAGTTGCTCCACACCCACTACACAAAGCGTGGTAAATTCATAGTATAAGTCGTACTTATTGCAGAGAGGTTGTTTTTATTTGATTAAAAGCAACCTCTTTTTATTTTAAACATCCAATATTGAAAAAAAAGGAGAAGTTATGGGAAAAGCACTCTTGTTGTCGCTGGCTGCGGTCGCGTTCATGCTCACCGGCTGTGTCAAAAAAGTTGAACCGAAGAAGGATGCCGCGCTTGAGAAAGCAAAGAAGGAAGCAACAGCCGCCGCCGGAGCATATATGAAGGAGCTTAAATCGATACTTGTCGCGGAAATGCAGAAGAATGGACCGGAAGGTGCCATAAACGTCTGCGCTGACACGGCACAAAAGTTCACAAAACAGTATTCTGACACAAAAAAGATGCAGATACGCCGTGTATCATTCATGAACAGGAATGAAGCCAACATGCCTGATCAGTCTGAGATCATGTGGCTGAAGGAATTCGAGAACATGATGAAGGATGGGCATTTCAACAAAGACACAGTATTGTTCAGAGTGGAAAAGAGCGGCAGAGACCGGATGCTCCACCTTGTTAAACCTGTCATCCTTGCCGAAGAATGTGTTGTCTGCCACGGGAGTGACGAACAGATCCCGGAAGGTATCAAAAAAATATTGGCAAAAAAGTATCCTGATGACAAGGCAAGAAACTTTAAACCGGGTGATCTTCGCGGCGCCGTAAGTGTGAGAATGAAGATATAAAAATTTAAAAATTTATTTAAAGTATCGCTTTTAAAAACCCCGGTTAATTATCAGTTTAAATTATTTATTAAGATGCTCCGCTTTGTGTAAAACTTTAAATAAAAATTAAAAACTTTTTACCGTGATCTTGTCAAAAAAGAAGTGCTGATAGTCCTGATAGGGGATCCATTCACCTCCCCACTTCCAGCCTTGTTTTTTGAATATTTTATAAGCCGGTGAACCAGTATGTATGGTTCCCGGTCTTTTTTTATCATAAACCGCGCCTTTGGGTGAAATATGTTTCCCTGAGACGAAGGGATTCCAAAGGGGGTTAATATCCAGCGCGAGACCGTTGGCATGTTTGCTGATGCTCCGGGTTCCTGCCACGAGCCGGTAATTGAAAGCTGATGTGTTGTTCGCGTTCATCGATCTTTCGTCTGACCAGCCATATTTGCTCATTGGCTCGATCCTTTCGATCACGAATCCTGAATCAACGAGTTCACGGAAGATTTTCCTGATCTGTCCCGCTACCTTCTTGTGAACTATCAGGACTCCTTTTTTCATCTTTCCTTCGGGGGAAAGGTAGTCCACTTCGACGGCAGAGAGTATCTCAGAAAGTTTTTTCGCCTGTTTACCTGTGATAAGTTTCAGCTTTATCATCGATTCCAGCTCGGATGCCAGAAAATTCGCCGTGTCAACCGGAGAGGATACTGACACCTGTTCCTTAAGTGGTGATACGATGGGATTCTGTTCGAAGCCGGCAGGAAAAAGTGCCATTACGATAGTGAGAAGAAGAACCGGACTCATTTGCGCTTGCTTCCGAACATCTTGTACTCGAGGTAAACACCGACAGCCAAAGCGATGCCGATGATTATGACTGCAGAAAAAATTGAGTCGAACACTTTCTTCATCAGATACATTGAGAGTATCACACCCATGAGGAGAGTGATTCCTATAAATCTTCCGGGTTTTTTCATAATTGAAGTTTCTTGCGGTTAATCTGTTAAATTTGACCGGTCAAATTTAATTTATTTGTCCCTGTTTTGTTAAATTATTTATTGTCACCCGGATCAGCTGATGTTCAAGATACATAAAAACCTTATAGAAGCCGTAATAAAAACCGTTCACTCAACTGTTCTGGAAAACAGGTATGCCGATTCAGCGGTCAACTATATTCTGAAGAGCAATCCAAAATGGGGCGCGCGCGACAGGAAGTTCATTGCGGAAGGGGCATATGAGATCATCAGGAATCTGCGGCTTATCTCGTACGCCGCGGGAGTCGGAACGGCAACCCGTCAGGATATCGAGAAGATCGTGATAGCCTGGCTGTTCCTGAACCGGATTTCAGATGAGGCGACACTTCAAAGTTACGGGCTTGATAAGGCTAATCTTCTCCGCAGGTATGAGGAGGGAAAACTGACGAGGCGTATCCGGGAGTCGGTACCTGACTGGCTGGACGACCTGGGACAAAAAGAGCTAGGAGCACGATGGGAGCAGGAGATCACGGCTCTGAATGAGATCGCCAAAGTTGTGCTTCGAGTGAACACGCTTAAAACGGATAAAAGAAGGCTCGCTTCATCGTTGTCGGAGAGCGGGGTTAAAACATCAGAGCTGAACAACTACCCTGACGCCCTCGTGCTCGAAGAGAGGAAAAACATCTTTACTCTCGATGAGTTCAAAAAAGGGTATTTCGAAGTACAGGATGCCACTTCGCAAAAGATCGCGTATTTCTCGAAAGTCAGACCGGGTATGCGGGTTATCGACGCGTGCGCGGGTGCCGGGGGAAAGTCGCTTCATCTTGCCTCCGTGATGCAAAACAAGGGGAAGATACTCGCGCTTGATGTTGAGCAGGACAAACTTGATGAACTGAAACGCAGGGCACGCCGAAACGGAGTCTCGATTATAGAAACCAGGCTCATCGACGGTAGGAAGGTTATAAAAAGACTTGAGGGAAGCGCCGACCTTGTACTGCTCGATGTACCCTGTTCAGGGCTTGGCGTGATCCGCAGAAATCCTGATGCCAAATGGAAGCTAAAAAAGGAAAGAATTGAAGAGCTGGTCAAAATCCAGGCAGAGATACTTTCGGTGTATTCCATAATGGTAAAACCGGGTGGCACACTGGTTTACGCTACATGCAGCATACTTCCTTCGGAGAACGGGGATCAGGTGGCCAAATTCCTGAAAGACCATCCCGGATTCGTTCTCGAAGAGGAAATTACTGTTTCACCGGCGGAATCAGGTTTCGACGGCTTTTATATGGCAAGAATTATCAAAGCAATTAAGACCTGATTGCGGGCGACAATTAATCTTTAACTTACCCGTTTGTAATCACAATTCACAACTTCCTACGGGGGAGAATTCCCCCACTATTCCCCAAAATCCACGCATATTTACAAAATTTTTCGCCAATTCCGCTAACTCTTTTCAAAATCTACAATTAAACGCGATCGCTGTAAAATTTTTTTTACAGTTTTTTTCAAAATAGCTTGACTATTTGCCAAAATATTCATAAGTTTTGGGGTGAAGTGTGGAAAAGTGGGTAAAATGCCCACAAAAAAACTCAAAAACAAACAAAAGGACCACCCAGGTGTTCAAAGGACACTTTTTACATACTCTGGATTCAAAAAATCGCATCAGCATCCCCGCGAAGTTGAAGCGTTTTATCAGTCCGGCTGCTGAGAACACCCTCGTTCTAACGAAGGGTGTGGGTCTGGAGGAGGTGGGCCACTGTGTAGATCTGTATCCCAAAGATTTATTTGCAACGATCGAGGAAAATCTCTCGAAGCTTAACCCGTACAACAAAAACCACGCGCGTTTCATCAGGACATTCCTGCACAGCGCCGAGGAGCAGACCATGGACGGGCAGTCGAGGGTAATAATTCCGCCACATCTGCTTGAATACGCGAAGATCGAGAAAGACGTTCTTATTCTCGGATCGCTAAACAAGATAGAGTTCTGGAATCCGGCGATCTACGAGCAATATGAAAAGGCTTCTTTGGAGAGCTTTGAAAACATTGCCGAAAGCGTAATGCAAATAAATGGACCAATTTCATAGCCCGGTGCTCCTGAAGGAGTCCGTTGAATATCTCATCACAGAGAAGAACGGGGCATACTTCGACGGTACATTCGGCTTTGGCGGGCACTCCCGGCGTTTCCTACAGGAGCTTGACGAGGAAGCGTTATTGATTGGAACAGATCTTGATCAGATCGTCTTCACAAGATCTCAAGAAGAATTTTCAACCGACAGCCGGGTCAGGCTCTACAACTTCAATTTCACCAAGATCGGAATTGCAACGAAGTTGGAGCAGATCGACGGTTTTAGCGGTATTTTTGCCGATCTGGGGGTTTCATCATACCAGCTTGATGCTGAAGAAGAAGGATTTTCATATCGTGTCAAGGCCCCGCTCGATCTTAGGATGAGCAAGGCTGAAGGCAAGCCTGCCTCCTGGTTGTTGAACAATCTCGAAGCGCGGGAGCTCGCAAGAATATTCAGGGAGTATGGAGAAGAGATACAGAGCAGTTTCATCGCCAATCTGATAGTGAAGTACCGTCAGGTAAAACCTTTTAAAACCACTACTGATCTGGCGGAATTGCTTGAATCTGTCACTCCTCAAAAATATCTATTTAAACGGTTATCGAGAGTTTTTCAGGCTCTCCGTATAGAGGTGAACGGGGAGCTTGACTCTCTTAAAGAGTTCTTAAAGGAATCGGTAACCCTTTTGAAGCCCGGCGGCAGGCTGGTAATTCTTACCTACCACTCGCTGGAAGACAGAATTGTTAAAGAGTTTTTCAAGGAGGAGGAGAAAGGTTGCATCTGTCCGCCGCACTTCCCCGTGTGTGTTTGTAACAAGATCTCAACGCTTAAGATCCTCACTAAAAAGCCTGTTTCTCCCTCTGCCGCGGAAGTGGCAACGAACAGAAGGGCGAGGAGCGGGAAGCTAAGAGCGGCTGAAAAGACCTGATCAGATGAAGAAATCGTACAAAAAGACTCTTGCCGGTTTTCTTGTGTTCGCCTCGGTAACAGGGCTGATGCTTTACTATTATATAAGCATGAGCATCGAGGCAAATCGTCTCTCCCGTGTAATAGATGATCTGAAACAGGAGATAAAACTTGAAAGATCGGTAATTAACTCGAACAGGGCGGTGCTCGACAAGCTTGTTTCGAAGGAATATCTGGTGCCACTCGCGGCCCAAAAATTTAACCTCAAGGTTGCAGTCGACTCCTTGCCTCCATTGATCCTCTCGGGGGAAGAGGTCAGGAAATTTGAAGAAAAAATTAACACACTCTCGGAATGAGCACGAACAGACTTCTCATAGTAATTGCCGGAATGTCGGTTTTTCTTTTGGTTCTCATATCCAGATTAGTGTTCATTCAGGTTGTGAAGGCGGATGACCTTGCATATATCGCGAAGAAACAGCAAATGGCGATCGAACCACTTGAACCTTCAAGAGGCTCAATATTCGACCGTAACGGCACGATTCTCGTTTACAGCAAGGATGAGGTGTCGTTCGATGTCGACCCCAAGCTGGCCCGGAAGTTCAAAAAGGATTCACTGATTGCCAAGGTACTCTCGGATTCTCTTGGATACTCTTACAGTGAACTGAAGGCGAAAATTGATTCCGCGGAGAAAACTTTCTGCATTTTAAAGAGGGTTGACGCAAAACTTGCTCACAAGTTGAAGAGCTTTGTGGCTGACGGGCTGATCTACCGTGAAGACCCTACCCGGGTGTATGAGTACAACAATCTTGCTTCTCATATCACCGGCTTTATCAATTATGAAGGGAAGGGGACCGACGGAATTGAATCCTCTTTTCAGAGTGAGTTGAAGGGAAAGTCAGGCAGCAGGTTCGTGCTGAAAGACGGCAGGGGCTCGGTTATATCGGTGCTCGAAGAAAACTACAAAGATGCCGAACCCGGTCAAAACATTATTTTAACGATCGACAGGGGTATACAGTCGATTCTCGAAAAAGAACTTGAGGCAGGCGTTAAAGCCGCGAGGGCAGAGAACGCCACCGGGATCATCATGGATCCGAACACGGGAGAGATACTGGCACTTGCCAACTATCCGGCTTATGATCCGGGCAAGTACATGAATTTCACAGATGAAGTGAGGCGAAATAAGGCGATTTCAGATGTCTACGAGCCCGGTTCCACTTTTAAAGGGATCGCGATGGCAGGCATTCTGGATAAGGGTTTGGCGACACTCTCAACCGTGGTGAACACCGAAAACGGCAGGTACGACTTCATGGGGAAGGAGATAAAAGATCATTACACGGCGGCTTCGATGACCGTAAAAGAGGTTTTGAGGCACTCAAGCAATATCGGGATGGTAAAACTTTCGCAGAAGATCGATAAAGAAGACTTCTATCAATACCTGCGGAGTTTCGGCTTCGGGAATTACACCTACGCGGGACTTCCCGGTGAGGTAAAGGGAAAATTGCTGCTCCCATCCGAATGGTCGGGAACCACAAAAGGTTCAATGGCATACGGATACGGAATATCCGTAACGCCCATTCAGCTTATAACGGCGTACTCGGCACTTATTAATGGAGGCGTTCTTTACAAACCATTCATCGTTAAAGAGATCAAGGATGCCAAAGGTGCTTCGATAATTACGAACGAACCGGTAAAAGTCAGGGATGTTATCACTTCCAAGACATCTGAATTGATGAGGACCCTGATGATCGATGTGGTTGAGAACGGAACGGGTAAAAAAGCCGCGATCGAAGGGGTGAAGATCGGAGGAAAGACGGGAACCTCAAGGAGAATAGTAAATGGAGAATATTCAAAACAGAGTTACAACTCATCATTCATGGGTTTCTTTCCCGCTGATGCTCCCAAATACATCTGCCTGATATTGGTTAACTCACCGAAAAGTATCGGTATCACAGGTGGTGAAGTGGCTGCTCCCGTTTTCAGAAATGTGGCCGCGCGGCTGCTTGGCAAAGACCCCAAATCGGTAAAAGGGAATAAAAACAGTAGATCCGGCGAGAATGAAGACATTGAAGTGATAAAGTCAGAAGACGAGGTTGCTGAAGAATCAACCGGTGAAAAGGGGAACAACACCACAGTAAAAATTAAAACGATGGAAGCGGCTGCACTTCAGAGTGACAGAATTCCTGATCTGAAAGGACTTTCACTGAAAGACGCGATAGCGGTGATACGAAAATTTGACCTGAAACTGACGTGGTCGGGCACGGGAAGGGTTGTTGAACAAAGCATTAAACCGGGCAGCAAACCTGCCAAGGGAACAAATATCCACCTGAAATTGCAGGATCGTGCGATCACAGGAACAAACATTTATTAGCGATGAGACTTAACGAAATACTTGACAATTTAACAGTTATTCAACTTACCGGCGATTTCTTCGCGAAAGAGATCACCGGTATTTTCCATAATTCGAACAAGGTAACCAAAGATTCAATTTTTGTAGCCATAAAAGGGTACAAAACCGATGGACATCTCTACGCGCTTGACGCTTACAGCAAAGGTGCCGCCGCAGTCGTGGTGGAAGACCTGTATTCGATACCCGATGAGATATTCAGGAGGAGCGGTCAGGCGAAGATAGTAGTTGCCGATACCAGAAAGGCCCTTGCCACTCTCTCGGCTGCTTATTACGGATTTCCTTCGAAGAAACTCCGTCTCTACGGGGTGACCGGAACGAAAGGAAAAACCACAACAACGTATTTTATTAAAAAGGTTTTGGAGAAAGCCGGGCACAAAACCGGTTTGATCGGCACTATCGCGAATATGATCGGCGATGAAAGCATACCGACTGATCTTACCACCCCTGAATCAGTTGAACTTAATGCCCTCTTCGCGAGAATGGTTGACGAAGGTTGTACCGCTGCCGTTATGGAAGCATCGTCACATTCCCTTTTTCTGAAAAGGACTTATGGACTCGATTTTGACGGGGCGATCTTCACAAATCTCTCCAGTGAGCACCGTGATTTCCACGAAACAATGGATGATTATGCTTCAGCCAAGAAAATTCTTTTCGATGGCCTGAAGCATGGAGCCCCCGCGGTTTACAACGCCGATGATGAATACGGCTGTTTCATGGTGAAAGACACTGAGGGTAGAAAAGTCAGTATTGGAAAACTTGGCGGCAATTACCGGATCGAAAACATTTCGTTTGATTTCACCGGAACAACTTTTACGATAGATCACGGTGGAGTGAAGACAGATCTTAAAACCAATCTCACCGGCGAGTTCAACGCATACAACGCGGCCGCGGTTTACGCTCTTATGGTAGAATCAGGCTACGACAAAGAACTTGTTGCCGAAGCCATAGCTGAGACACCCCAGGTTGACGGAAGATTTGAACTGATAAAAAAGGGGACCAAGAAAGTGATCATTGACTACGCTCACAGCCCCGGTGCATTGGAACAGGTGCTCATCAGCATCAACCAACTCGCGGGTGATTCCCCCGTTTATACCGTTGTTGGATGTGGCGGCAACAGGGATAAAATGAAAAGGCCTGTCATGGGCAAAATAGCTTCCGAAATGTCGACAAAGGCCGTGATCACGAGTGATAATCCCAGGGATGAAGACCCTCACGAGATAATAAGCGAAGTGGTTGCCGGTATTGAGAAAGACAACTACATTGTTGAAGCCGACCGTGAAGAAGCGATTAAAAAAGCGATTCTTGAAAGTCCGGACAACGCGATAATTCTTGTTGCCGGCAAAGGACATGAAACTTATCAAATAGTAAAAGGTGTGAAATCGCACTTCTCAGACAGGGAAGTTGCCGAAAAATACCTTTCCAAGTGTTAGTTATCAGGTATCAGGTATCAGGTATTAGGTATTAAAACTACATGATCACATTAAAAGACATTCTTGCAATTACTGATAACAAATTCAAGGTCGCGAATCTTGATGAAAATACTCCTTTTCCATCAGTGGTTATCGATTCAAGAAAAGTTACACCCGGAGCCTTGTTCGTCGCTATAAAAGGCGAGAGGTTCGACGGGCACGATTTTATTCCGGAAGTCCTGAAAGCCGGAGCAGCGGCTGTAGTGGTAAAAAACCGCAAATTTGAGCAATTTACTGAAAGCGGTGCTCCCGTTATCGGTGCTCCCGATACAGTGGAAGCATTTGGGAGTATAGGCGGAGCATGGCGAAGCAAGCTGAATGCTCCCGTTATCGGTATTACAGGAAGCAATGGCAAGACCACCACCAAGGATATTCTTGCGACACTTTTAAGCTCAAAATATAATACTGTATCCACTTCAGCCAATAACAACAACCACATAGGAGTACCGCTTACCTTGCTTGAGGCAGGTCCCGGTACAGAGTTTGTTGTCTGTGAAATAGGCACGAACCATTTCGGCGAGATAGCATACTCATCAGCGATAGCCACCCCGGATCACGCCACGATCACAAATATTGGAGATTCGCATATTGAGTTTCTCATTAACCGCAGCGGTGTAAGAAAAGAAAAAGAGCCTTTGTTGGCCGTCACCCACGAAAGGGGCGGCAAGGTTTACCTCTATATCGACGATCTGTATCTTAAGAGGATGCATGGCAGATATCCCGGTGCAATCACCCTCTCGATGAAAGGTGGTGCCATGTACAACGGTAAAGTGCTCAATTACTCTGAAGCCGGACTTCCTGTAATGAAAATTGAAAAGGGGAGTGAATCCGTAAAATTTGAATTGGGGCTGTATGGCAAGAAAAATTGCGATAACGCCCTTATTGCTGCTGCCATCGCTCATGAGTGTGGCATGAGCATGGAGGAAATAGGGAAAGCCTTCGCTAAAGTGAAAGCTCCCAAGGGAAGAATGAACCGTATGCCATTGCACGGTTTCAGTTTGATAGATGATACTTACAATGCCAACCCCGAAAGTATGAAAAGCGCTTTTGACGCGATGCGCCGCGACCTGGTCCATCAGCGCAGAATGGTGATCCTCGGCGACATGTTTGAGCTCGGTAAAGACTCTCCCGCGCTTCACGCGGGTCTTGCAAAGTTCGTCAAGCTCGCTAAGATCAATCAGGCACTGTTGACAGGAAAAGACATGAGAGAACTTCACAAAGCGCTGAAACTTGCCGGTGTGAACACAATTCACTTCAAATCAAAAGAGGCGATCATTGATCACCTCTCCGGGCTTGATCTTGCAGATTCCCTCGTACTCGTAAAAGGTTCAAGGGGTATGAAAATGGAAGTGGTTGTTGAATATCTTAAGGAGAGAGGGAAATAGATGCTCTATTATCTGCTTGAATATTTGAACAAGACTTTTAATCCTCCCGGTCTCGACATGGTGAAATACCTTACATTCCGGTCGGCAGTCGCGGCAATAACCGGTCTCTTCATGGCATTTTATTTCGGTCCGAGGATCATCATGAAGTTGCAGGAGCACCAGATCGGTGAGAAGATCAAGGATTTCGGTCCAAAATCCCACTTCAGCAAGGCAGGAACCCCGACGATGGGTGGTTTGATCATTCTTGTTTGTGTTTTCATACCTGTTCTTCTTTGGGGAGATCTGAAAAGCACCTACGTATGGTTGCTGCTGTTGGGTACAATGTTGCTTGGCGGTGTGGGATTCCTTGATGACTACCTTAAGGTGGTTAAAAAGATGAGAAACGGACTCATAGCGCGCTACAAACTTATTGGTCAAGTAGGTGTGGGGCTCATAGTCGGCGCTGTGCTCTATTTTTCACCAGAATTTTCAGATGTGCAGGGATTGACCACAATTCCATTTTTCAAAGATCTGAATCTTGATCTGGAATATCTTTACATACCGGCGGTAATTTTTATTATCACCGCCACTTCGAATGCGGTTAATTTGACGGATGGACTTGACGGACTGGCCATAGGTCTCACGATAATCGCGATGCTCGCCCTGGGCATAATCAGTTATGTATCGGGCAATATGATCTACTCCGACTATTTGAACATCATTTATCTTCAGGGCTCGGGTGAGTTGACAGTATTCATAGCCGCGTTGATCGGGGCTGGCCTTGGGTTTTTGTGGTACAACTTCTTCCCCGCGCAGGTTTTTATGGGAGATACCGGAAGTCTTGCCCTTGGCGGAGCGCTTGGAATAATCTCAGTAATGGTAAGAAAAGAGCTCTTGCTGCCAATTCTCGCGGGGGTTTTCTTTTTTGAAACAATATCAGTGATAATCCAGACATCATACTTCAAATACACAAAAAAGAAATATGGTGAAGGGAAAAGATATTTCAAAATGGCACCAATTCACCATCATTTCGAGATGGCCGGTTGGGCTGAGCCAAAGATCGTTGTGCGATTTTACATTATCGGTATCATTCTCGCGATCATCAGTTTAACATCATTCAAGATCAGATAACACAGTGACCAATTACGAAAACCTCCGGATCACGATCATAGGCGCTGCCAGAAGTGGTGAAGCGGCCGCGTATCTCGCTAAAAAAGCGGGCGCTGTTCCTTTTGTAAGTGACAGCGGTGCTCCCGAAAAGCTCCGGGAAGTGGCCGGACGTCTTGCAAATGCCGGGATTGAATTCGAGGCAGGTGCCAATTCTGACAAGGCTTTCGATTGTGATCTGATGATTGTTTCACCGGGTGTTCCGATGGAGGCAAAAGTGTTGGTGGATGCCGCCGATCGTGGAATCCGCATGATAAGTGAGATAGAGTTCGCGGCGTCACTCTGCATGGGACAGATCTTCGCGATCACCGGCACAAACGGAAAAACAACCACGACATCACTGTTATATCACATATTTAAATTGTCCGGAAAAAAGGCTTTCACCGCCGGAAACATTGGCATTGCCTTTTCTGATATTGTTTCCGGATGTGACGAAGACACCCTTATAGCACTTGAAGTTTCAAGTTTTCAGCTCGATCTGATCAGGCACTTCAAACCGAAAGGGGCGGCACTTCTTAACATCACGCCCGATCATCTTAACCGGTACGGCTACAAGTTCGAAAACTATATAGCCGCGAAATACCGGATATTCATGAATCAGTCGGGGAGTGATCTGTCCGTTTATAATTTTGATGATCCCGTTACCCGGGAGCACGGATACAAAGGTGCCACGATTCAGTATTTCTCGACCACATCAGAGGTCTCTGACGGCACATACCTGAAAGGGAACGAACTAATTTCCGTCTCCGGTGGCGAAAAGATATTTTCATTCGACGTGAACAATTTACGGATAAGAGGCGAGCACAACCATGCCAACGCTGCCGCGGCAATCACCCTCGCGCTTGGAGCAGGGGTGCCGGCTGAAGTGATAGCGGAAGGGTTGAGCACTTTCGAGGCAGTGGAGCACAGACTTGAGCCGGTTCCTTCGAAAGATGGTATTATCTACATTAACGACTCGAAAGCAACCAATGTCGACTCCGTGATCTACGCGCTCCGGAGTTTCAGTACTCCCATTTACCTTGTGCTTGGCGGAATAGATAAAGGCAATAATTACGACCTGATCAAAGATCTGGTACTTAAAAATGTTAAAAAGATTTACGCGATCGGTGAATCAGCGGACAAAATTGTTAAATATTTCTCCGGGCTTCTTCCGGTTGAACGACCCGGATCACTTCGCGAGTGTGTCGAGCGCGGTCACACAGAAGCCAAACCCGGCGAGGTAGTTCTGCTTTCACCCGCCTGCGCGAGTTTCGATATGTTCAACAGTTTTGAGCACCGTGGACAGGTGTTCAAAGAAGCGGTCAGGGAGATAGCCGGATGAGGCTTTACTCGAGCATGATCTTCATCAGTGCCGTGTTGCTTGTGATCTTTGGGTCACTTTTGGTGCTCAGTGCCAGCAGTACATTCTCAACTGTGAAGTTTGATAACGCCGAGTACCTTTTTGGAAGCCACGTTTGGAAGGCTGTTTTCGGTGTCGCGCTAATGATCGGTCTCGCGTTCATCGATTATCATTATTACAAAAAATACAGCAAGTGGTTGATGCTCCTTGGCATCATGCTTCTGTTAATGGTTTTCTTTTTCGCGCCCAGTATCAAGGGTTCGATGCGTGTTCTTTCATTCGGTGGTCTTTCTTTCCAGCCGGTGGAACTGGTTAAACTTTTCCTTTTCATTCATCTTGCAGCGTTGCTTGAGAAAACGGGAGACGACATAACCGATCTGCGGCTTGGGGTGATCAACCCGATGATCTGGATTGGAGCGGTTGCCGGACTCGTTTTCCTGCAGCCGAATGTGAGCAATGGCGTTCTGATTTTAGTTACCGGAATCGCGATACTTTTCGTCGCCGGTATTGACAGGCGGCACTTCCTTGCATTTGCCGGCTCGGGCGGGGCTTTAGCCCTTATTTACGCGCTCATTAAACCCCACTCGTTCAAAAGAATAGCCACGCATATCGGGGCTGTGTTCGGAAATGGCGATTTTCACCCACAGGTGCAGCAGTCACTTTATGGACTTGGAAGTGGCGGTGTTTTTGGAGTAGGGCTTGGGCACAGCGCGCAGAGAAACCTGTTCCTCCCGGAAGCCTACGGCGATTTTATATTCGCGATCGTTGGTGAAGAGGCCGGGCTTGTGGGTACCATAGGGGTGCTCGTACTTTACAGTTCGATCTTTGTTTTCGGCCTGCTGATAGCGAAGAACGCGAAAGACAAATTTGGTAAACTTCTGGCTTTCGGAATCTCATTCTCGATCGCCATATATGCTTTTGTTAACTCCGCGGTGGCAATTGGGGTGTTTCCCGTAACCGGGCTGCCACTTCCACTTATTAGTCATGGTGGAACCGCGATAGTGATAGTTTGTGCTTCCCTCGGGATATTGTTGAATATCGGCCTGAGTGCCAAACCAAAGGAAGTTAAATCAACTGTCGATAAAGAGGCGAAGTCGTGGCAGGAACAACCGGTATAAGAGTGCTTCTTGCCGGTGGTGGCACCGGTGGTCACGTTTTCCCCGCGATAGCGGTTGCCGAACGGATAAGGGACGCGGAGCCGGACTCGGAAATACTATTTACAGGCACAAAGGGGAAAATAGAGGCTACTGCCGTTCCCGCTGCAGGATTTGAATTTAAAAGCCTTTGGATCTCCGGCTTCTCAAGAGGCAGCATGAAAGAGAACATTCTCTTTCCGCTCAAACTGATCGTAAGCACATTTCAGGCGATCGCGATCTGCATGAAATTCAAGCCGAAAGTGATAGTAGCAACCGGGGGATATGTATCCGGACCTTCTGTAATCGGAGCACGGGTTATGGGGGCAAAAGTTTTACTGATCGAACCGAACAGTTACCCCGGGATCACGACGAGGCTACTCGAAACCCGGGCGGAGGAGATCCATCTGATGTTTAAAGATGCCGTTGAGTTTCTCCGCGTGAAAGACCGTATTTTTATCACCGGTGATCCTGTGAGGAAGAGCCTCGCTGAAACAGACCGTTCGGAAGCGAGAAGATCACTCGGTATTGGTGATGATGAGAAGGTTCTATTCGTTGTCGGGGGAAGTCTTGGAGCAAGAGGGGTAAACAACGCCGTTGCAGAAGCTTTGGATCAATTGGCAGAAGCCGGCATCTCAATTATCTGGCAGACCGGTAAAGGAACTTACGGTGACTATAAATCGTACGGCTCCGGCAAAGTTAAGGTTTATCCTTTCATTGATAACATGAATGAGGTTTACGCGGCAGCCGATCTGGTGCTCGCGAGAGCGGGGGCAACCACGATTGCGGAACTTGCGTATTTAAATAAGCCCTCAATTCTGGTTCCGCTGCCTAATGCCGCTGAGAACCACCAGTTCAGAAACGCCAAGTCGATGGTTGACGCGGGAGCCGCGGTTATGGTTGAGGAGAAGAATTTGAAAAGCGAACTCGTTCCCGCGGTGACATCCCTTCTGAATGACGGGGAAAAAAGGGAGAAAATGATAAACAGTCTTAAAGAACTCGGCGGCAAGGATGCCGCGGAGAAAATTGCCCGCAGGGTTTTAAACGCTTGCAGGTACGGAAGTTTTAGTTAGAGGATCAAATGTTTTCAAAGTTTACAAAAGTACATTTTGTCGGAATTGGTGGCATCGGAATGAGTTCGATCGCCGAGATTCTGATCTCGAGAGGATTCACCGTTTCAGGGTCTGACCGGGCAAAAAGTGACATAACTGACAGGCTTGAGTCGATCGGCGCGGCAATTTATGAAGGTCACGCTGCAGAAAATGTAAAAGATGTCGATGTTCTGGTATACTCATCTGCCGTAGCGGAGTCAAATCCCGAAGTGAAGGCAGCGATCGAGAGGAACATTCCGGTAATAAAGCGTTCAGAGATGCTCGCTGAAACGATGAGAATGCAGAAATACGGTATCGGAATCGCCGGCACGCACGGTAAAACGACCACCACTTCCATGACGGGGCTCGTTCTTACTGAAGCAGGAATTGACCCCACGATTATAGTTGGTGGAAAACTTTCGGGTCTTGGTGGCACGAACGCGAGGCTCGGAGCAGGCGACTTCATCGTGGTTGAAGCCGATGAGTTCGACAGGACATTTCTGAAACTGATGCCGGCGATAGCCGCGATAACAACCCTTGAGCGGGAGCACCTTGACACATACAGGGATCTTGACGACATCAAGGGAGCATTCATCGAGTTCGCGAATAAAGTACCTTTTTACGGTTTTGTGGTTCTTTGCATGGATGAGCCGGCACTTCTGGATATCAGACCTTCGATAAACAAGAAGGTGATCACCTATGGTATCACGCCGCAGGCGGATCTGAGGGCCGTGAACATCACCCATGAAGGGTATAAAACGAAGTACACCGTTGTGTATAACAATGAAACCCTCGGCGATATAACCTTAAAGGTTCCGGGGCTGCACAACGTGAAGAACTCATTGGTCGCGGTCACAATAGCGCTTGAGCTTGAAGTACCATTCGAGACCATTAAAACCGCGCTTGAGAAATTCAGTGGTGTTTACAGAAGATTTGAAGTAAAATACGACGAAGATATCATGGTGGTTGATGACTATGGTCATCACCCGACAGAAACAACAGCCACCCTTTCGGGCATCAGGGCAGGATGGCAGAGGAGACTGGTATCAGTGTTCCAACCCCATCTTTTCTCGAGGACCAGGGATTTCTATCAGGAGTTTGGCCGTTCGTTCCTTAATTCAGATGTATTCATTTGTACGGATGTCTATCCCGCGCGCGAAGAACCCATTGAGGGTGTCACCGGGCAGTTGGTTGCAGAAGCAGCGCGCAAGATGGGGCATAAAAACGTGATCTACGTTGAGAACAAGGAAGAGGTGCCATCCATACTTATGAAATTATCTCAACCGGGTGACATAGTGGTAACACTTGGCGCCGGTGATATATGGAAGTATGGCGAAAAATTTGTCCAGCTTTATAAAGAAAACAAGCAGAAATGAAAAAAGGGAGGGTAATCCCCGCGCTTGTTCTTCTTGTACTTCTGGCTGCCGGAGCCACGGCGCTTCCGGGTCTCTTTTTCAAGAAAGAGATTTCGCAGAAGGTTACAGGATATGAACTTACGGGCGCGAAGATGCTTACTCCCGATGAATATGTGGCATTCGCCAAAGCGGTGCCCGCGAAGGGTGAATACCCTGACCTGAATATATTTTATGACCGTCTGTTGAACCACCCTTACATCAATAAGCTGGAAATGAAGCTTGGTGACGGGGGAAAGGTCAAGATAGAGATAGAGGAAAAGGAGATTGCTGCTTCGGTGTATATCGGCGACAAACTTGTTCTTCTCTCCAGGGAACTTGAAGTGCTCCCGCTTATGAAGGAGCTTAAAACCTTTGACTGGCCGGTGATAAGAAACACCCGGCTTGACAAAGTGAACTACTTCAAGGTTTTTGCCGATTCAACCATTCTCCCGGGATACAAGATCGCGAGAGCTTGCAAACTTGCCGGTGGGGCTTTGGCTGCAAATCTCTCCGAGATCGACCTGAGAAGAGGTGGTGACATAATACTGATATTTTCAGACATGAGGCCACCTGTAATTTGTAACAGGAAGGCGATCGCGGAGCAGATCCTCACCTTAAAACAGATCAGGGAAGCGGGAAAGCAGTTCTCGCTTGATGATGGTGTTGAATACATCGACTTAAGGTATTCGGGTAAGGTTTTTTTAGGCAACGCCAGGAAATTGGAAAAGAAAGATGAAAAAAGAGATAATAACAGGGCTTGACATCGGTTCCACCAGGGTTCGTGCCGTTATCGCCGAAAGGCTCGACAGCAAGAAGTATCGTTTGCTTGGTTCAGGCGAGGCTCCTTGCGACGGGCTAATGAAAGGCGAAGTTGTCAACATCGTCTCCACATCGGAGTCGATCAAGCAGGCACTCAAAGAAGCTGAAAGTGTAGCGGGAGTTGAAGCTGAAAATATTGTTACCGGTGTCTCCGGTGAGAACACGAACAGCATCAGATCAAGAAACTACGTGAACATCAACAATGAAGATGGTGTGGTCACGGTTGATGATCTTAAAAGACTGAAAGCTGATCTGAAGAATATTTCATTCTCAAAAGACATGATGATACTCCACATTCTTCATGAGGAGTTCTTCGTTGACCGTCAGGGAAGTGTTACAAAACCGCTTGGTGTGGCATGTTCACGCCTTGAAGCGGCAAACTACATCATAATGGCGGCTACAAATTCGATACAAAACATCAGGAAAGCTGTTAAAAAAGCGGGATACGATGTAAGTGATCTCAAACTGCAATCACTCGCTTCAGCGGCGGCCGTGCTCGACCCCGCCGAGAAAGATCTCGGTGTTCTGTTGATCGATCTCGGTTCCGGTACAACAAATGTGCTTACATACCAAAGCAACGCCATAAGATTTTCGCGGGTGTTTGGAATTGGCGGACAGAGAGTGTCACTTGATATCAAGGAATTCTTAAGTGTAGTGGCAGAGGATGCTGAAAAGCTGAAGGTTGAATATGGCTATGCCACCGAGTCGGCAATAGTCAGGGATGATCTAATCCCTATAAAAGGGGTGGGTCCCAGACCAAGCACCAAGATACCGACCAGTCTTCTTACACAGATCATCAAAAGCAGGCTCTCAGAGCTTTTCAAGATGATCAATACCGAACTTGAAAAAGCGGACGTGAAGGGGAAGATCAGAACCGGTGTTGTACTTACCGGTGGCGGTGCGTTATTAAAAGGCGTGACCGATCTTGCTGAACAGGTGTTCGGAATGCCGGCACGAATAGGTCTGCCTATCGAAGATTATTATGAAGGTGAGCCCGGCACACTCGCGCAACCGGAATATTCTTCACTCCTTGGTTTGCTGCTGCCGATCGAAGAGGATTTCATCGCCGGTGATGATGAGGAAGAAGAAAAAACGAAAAAAACGGGAAGTTTCTGGAACAGAAGCGACGCGAAGAAAGAAAAAAAGAGCTCTACTGAAAAGCGAAAAGGCAAATTCGGCGATTTTCTTAAAGGAGTGAAAAACCGGTTTGATGAGCTCTAAGAAAAACATTCTCTTTGTTATCGGAAGAGAACTTTCCCTTCATTTTAATGAAATGGGGGGCGAAACCGGGGATAAAATTAATATTATTTTCGCGGGAACCGACGAGGTTGACCTTAAAAACTACACCGCGGGGAAAAAGCTGATAGTAAATGAAGGTATACGTGACTTTTATGTCGACGACTCGATACTCTTCATCAATCAGAAGGAATTTGATGATCTGAAGCTGGCGATACGTTATCTTCTTACCGGGCATAAAGCGGTGTATGTGGTATTCATGACCGGTGATCCGCTTTCACTCGCGGTCTCTCCGATGATCGCTCAGGAAGCGGATGAACTCAAGATCCAGACAAGTTTCATCGGAGTGAAGACAGAAGATGAAGACATCCGTGTAACGGAAGAAAATCTGAAATATTTTCTGAAAAACAGGTACAGACTATACATAATTGATAGAATAAAAAGTGAATTCTCCCTCCAGGCAAATGAGGAGGATTCCAGGGATGAATTACTCATTGAAGTGATCAATTCGCTGGTAAAAAGTTTTAAACAGGCTGAAAAAAAATTAAAGTAATCCGGAGGTATTTATGCCATTTGCAACACTCGAAAAACATGAAGTCGTACTTCGCGCGAACCTGAAAGTGGTCGGAGTCGGTGGAGGAGGCTGCAACGCCCTCAACTCAATGATCAGGCAAGGAATCCAGGGAGTTGAATTCATCGCGATCAACACCGACGCTCAGAGTCTCGACTCTAACCTGTCACAAAAGAAGATCACAATAGGCACCAAGATCACAAAAGGTCTCGGCGCGGGAGCAAATCCTGAAGTTGGACGTGCTGCCGCGGAGGAGGACAGAACCAAGATAGAGGAAGCACTCGCGGGTGCTGACATGGTTTTCATTACCGTTGGCATGGGTGGCGGTACAGGAACGGGTGCCGGTCCCATCGTGGCTCAGATCGCGAAAACACAAGGCGCACTCGTGGTTGCTATTGTTACAAAACCCTTCAGATATGAAGGTCCGCAGAGAAGCAAGAATGCCGAAGCCGGTATTCTGGAGATAAGAAAATTTGTTGATTCAATTATCGTGATCAGAAATGCTAAACTGCACGAACTGCTCGACAAAAATCTCCCTGCTTTCTCAGGCTATGACAAACCGAACGAGATTCTTTACGAGGCAACCAAAGGTATTGCCGAGATAATAACCAGCGAAGGTGAAATAAACGTTGACTTCGCCGACGTGAAAACAGTAATGGAATCAAGCGGCATGGCGCTTATGGGTACAGGAACCGCGGCAGGTGAAAACCGCGCGATAGAAGCCGCCCAAAAAGCAATCAATTCACCACTTCTTGAAGGCATCGATATCCGCGGTGCCAAGGCGATGCTTGTAAACATCACGGCTTCTTCCAATCTCACAATGCAGGAGGTTGAAGACGGAATGATGGCAATTCAGGAAGCGGCCGGCGAGGATGTTAACATCATTTTCGGACTTGTTAAAAAGGAAGAGATGAACGACTACCTTTCATTCACTGTGATTGCCACAGGAATTGAAGGAAATGCCAGGAAGAACGCGGTAAGAGGAGAACAGATAATCATCCCGCAGGTACCTGTTATGGTTGCTGAAACCGCGCCGGCGCCTCAGGCACCTGTTCAGACGGGTAACGATTTCTTCCATCCCAAACTGCATCAGGATCTCTCGGCAGTTGACGTGAATGATCAGAGCA
Source organism: uncultured Ignavibacteriaceae bacterium (assembly GCA_964625575.1). GTDB lineage: Bacteria > Bacteroidota > Ignavibacteria > Ignavibacteriales > Ignavibacteriaceae > UTCHB3. Next base: position 37,951 of record CAZVBQ010000024.1, read on the forward strand.
TCCCCGCGATTCTGAGGGAACAAATCCTGCAGCAACAGGGTAGAACTGCTGACATACCGGAACAGAAGACCTTTAACATAACGGAATCACGAAAAGACACGATCACGGATCTCAAATTCAAAAGCAATCCGCACTCAGTCTCCAAAGATGAAGAAGAAGACAAGAGTGCAGCCTTTCTCCGTAATATAATGGATTAATTGGTTTCTACACACACAAATACCTCCGTTTGGGCGGTGTGCAATCAGCCGGCACACCGTTCCAAACATTTATTTATCCTGCCCGGAACCATACTTTAATTTGAAAGTAAAACCTTTAAGCAATAAATTGCAGTAAGGAAAATCAAAATTTGGAAAACAAATGAAAAAGCTGTTATTCTTGCTGTTCATCGCCTCGAGCCTGACATTTTCCCAGGAGCTTGACGCGACTGTGAAGATAAACACCGAAAAGCTCACGATCAAGTACCGCGAATTTCTCATGGATTTCGCGCCGATGGTTCAGACGTATCTGAATACCACCAAGTTCTCCGGCAATCCGTGGGAGTACGAAAAGATCAAATGCAGCTTTAATATCTTTTTTAATTCGGCTTCCGAGGAGTCGAACTACACCGCGCAGGTGGTTGTTACCAGCATGCGCAGGGTGTATCAAAGCGATAAATTCTCGCCTATGCTTCTCGTTAATGACCCAACCTGGACTTTCTCTTATGAGAAAAATCAGGGTATCTTCTATGACCCCAACTTTTTTAACGGTTTAACTTCATTTCTTGACTACTACGCCTATCTGATCATCGGACTTGAAAATGATTCATGGGAAAAGGGTGCCGGCACTCCTTTCTTCCAGAAGGCATTCGATGTCGTGAATCTTGCTGCCGGAAAGAGGGCGACAGGGTGGGAGTCAGGTCCGAGTTACAACAAAACCGATCTGATCCAGAACATTATGGATGATAAATACCGCGCGTTCAGAGACGCCACTTCTGAATATCACAGGGGTATCGATATCTTCGCGAAGAACAAGGCAAAGGGTCAGGAACTGATCGTTAAAATGATAAAAGTGCTCGACGGAATGAAATCGAAGATCGATATCAGAAGCGTTTATCTGAAAGTTTTCTTTGACGCGAAAGGCGGGGAGATAATTGAGTACCTGAAAGACTATCCTGAAAAGTCGATCTTCAAGATACTAAAAGCGGTTGATCCTCCGAGGCTCGCGAAATACGACGAGATACTCAGGGCGGAATAATATTTTTATGAATGTGACTTCGCTCCCTGCCGGAAGCGAAGTCACTCTTTGTTTGTCACTTCAAAAGCTGCAATTTAATACTCTCACTCTTCACGCCCTCCTGATCGCTGATCTCTATTCTAAGAAAATATGTACCCGAAGAAGCCCTGCCAAGGTCGATTGATCTTGTATGTCTGCCGGCCTGCAATTCTTCTGCTTCACTCGTCCAGACTCTTGTTCCGGTGATATCATAAACAGAAAGCCGAACAATTCCACTTTTTACGAGTGAAAATTGGGCAGTGGTCGAAGGGTTGAACGGGTTTGGGTATGCACTGATTTCAAACGATAAAGGAACTTTGCCGTCATCCTCGACTGAAGAAGGGTTCAGGTATTTTGATATCTCCGCCCAGAGTTCAGGCCTCGTACGGTCATAGTTCATCGCCCACATTCCGATCCCTTTCAGGTTGTTCTGTTTCGCGAGGGCGAACTTCAGACCGGTGGCACGCGGTTCATCGAACCATACCTGATTATATTTGTTGTTTACCGGTATCACATAATAACTTGTCTGTGAAGGCGTATGCCAGGTCAGGGTATAATATTGCGACTGATCGATCGCGGCGTAAACACGGACACTTCCGACAAAACTTGAAATAGTGGCTCCCGGCTGGTTCGTGTTGGCAACCCATTCCGCCCCGTAGTATGGCACCCCAAGTATCAGTTTTTCAGGCGGGCATCCGTTATACTGTGATGTCACGGTATTGGTGATATTATAGGTGCCACCTGCAAGTGGCGCGGGTGGGGCAGTGGTTGTGCTCCATGAACCGGCAAAATCATATCCCATTATAAAAATATAATCGCACGAGGCGGCAAGACCCGTTAACACCCAACTGCTCCAGTTAACGGCCGGACCGGCGAACGAAACTTCCTTACCCGGATGATTCGTGTGAACGTAATTCGTAAGCTCAGACATAAAGTTATTTATCACGCTTCCACGATCGGCAGTGTTCAAACCTTCGAAATCGATATTTATACCGTCAAGCTGGTAAGTGTTTATCTTCGAGCTTACTTTCGAGAAGAAATTTTGTTTAGCGGTCTGATTGGTTATAATATTGTGAATCTGCGAGGCGGTAAAATTAACCGCGGTCATTATCACCTTTACACCGTTGGTATGGGCTGTATTTATCAGTGTGGTCCATGGCCAACCCGAGGGATTCGAAATGTTGCCCATTGAATCCACCTGAAAATCGAAGGCAGCAATGTGGGTCATCAGATCCCAGTGAACATTATCCAATGCCGCCGGGTACTCCCAGTAGGGGAGGAATCCAAAGACTGATTTCCCGGTGGCGGCAGCCCTGTCGAACTGCAGAGGAATAATTTCAGTTGGCTCAACTATCGTGCCGCGGGAGGTCTCCTTGCCATAAAGTTCTTTGTGATATTTGTGAATTGAGAAATTATCCTGGGCATACACCTGAAAAACGAGTACCAACAGGAAAAGTGATCTATATATATTGTGCATTATTTGATTCCGAATATTTTCTTGAACTCATCTTTTTGACGTTCGAGTGATTGGATCCTCTCCGTCTCTTCTTTTTCCTCTGCTGCCCTGAAAAATTTTGTAATAAAGTCTTCTGATTTCATTGCCTCACACGAGCACTTTTTACCATAGTTGAACACTTCATGGTCGGAAGAAACAACCACTATATTCCTCGGATTTTTTGACCGGTCAATTTCACTTTTGATGATTATGTCGGCCGGTTTTGAGTCGGAATATATAATCGAAGTTTTATTGGTCTTAATTATATCAGATTGAAAACCATCGAGGAAAAGTACCACTTTGTTGTTCGTCCCGATGAAAACCCTGTCGAGTTTGAAAGCGATTTCTTCTCTTACACCGGTTTTATCGGTTTTCATCCTCGACTTCAACGCGGGCATCTTGCCCATCAGGTTATTACCGTCGATAAAGTATATTTTCATATCATCCCCGCGAATAATTTATTTGTAAATATTTATTTTGAAAGGCATTTTTGGTACAATTTTCAAGTCTCAAGGGTAAAAAAAACTTTTTTTAATTTGATATATTAGCTATTTATTTTCGAATAATAAAGAGAAAGCCCGAGTATTATGATAGAGTCAGGCCAATATCCCCCCAATTCTTATTATCCGCCGCAGCGAAGCAGCGTAAAGGAATTCTTTTTGATGCTGTTTGCTTCCATGACGGGGTTCATCCTCGCTAACTTGGCGCTGATGTTGATATTTGGAGGTATTTTCTTTTTGATCATAGGCACCTTGGCAGGTTCAGAGACGGTGACAGTAGAAAAGGGATCGATACTCAGAATAACGATGAAGCAGGAGATCATCGATTCACCCCGCGACGAGGAAGATCCGTTTGCCGCGATATTTCAGGAAGAAGGCGGAGGCAAAAAGAGTCTTCAGCAATATGTTAACGCTATAAACAGGGCGGCGGATGATGAAAACATCTCAGCGATATTTCTTGACATCAGTGATCCGCAAAGCAACCTTGTCATCCTTGAAGAGATCAGAAATGCCTTGCTTGGCTTCAAAAAGAAGGGGAAAAAGATTGTCGCCTACTCCGATTTCTACTCACTTCGCGGAATGTACATCGCTTCGGTGGCCGATAAGATCTGGTTGAATCCGCGAGGTAACATCATGTTCAAAGGGCTTGCAGCCGAGACCCCCATGTTTAGCGACCTTCTGCGGTCGATCGGTGTCGAGCCCCAGGTGATCAGGGTCGGCAAGTATAAAAGTGCCATTGAACCGTTTGTGATGCAAAATATGAGTCAGGATAACAAGGAGCAGCTAAAAGCCTACATTGGCGGACTCTGGAGCTCGGTGCTCACAAAGATGTCGGAGAAGACCAAACTTGATCCGGCAAGGCTGAATTCAATTGCTGACTCCCTTTCCGCTTATGATCCCTCACTCGCCCTCAAGAACGGACTGGTTGACGGACTTGTTTATCACCACCAACTCGATTCCCTCCTCATGAAAGAGGTTAAACAGACCGGAAAACCAAAATATCTCGCTTTCGATAAATATCTGAAAACGGGCGCGGGCAACTTCAGCTTTGAGACAAGTGATGAAGTTAGAATAATTTACGCTCAAGGCGATATAGTTACCGGTAAAAGCACAGAAGAAAGCGTGGGAAGTGAAACATTTGTGAAGGCAGTGAAAGATGCGATGGATGATGCCTCGGTAAAGGCTGTCGTTTTACGGATCGACTCACCCGGAGGGAGTGCCCTCGCGAGCGACATTATGTACCACCAGCTCGAACTCCTTAAAGCAAAAAAGCCTTTGATTGTATCTCAGGGGAATTACGCGGCTTCAGGTGGCTACTACATCTCATCTCCCGCGGATGTGATCGTTTCTGCTCCGAACACCCTTACAGGGTCGATCGGAGTGTTCGGGTTGGTGTTCAGCACCCAAAAGTTGATGCGGGATAAACTCGGGGTTAACTTCGACACAGTTAAAACAAACCGCTATGCCGACTTTTTCTCAGGCGTCCGACCGATGAGCACCTATGAACTTTCCGTAATGCAGATGAGTGTTGATACAACTTACGATACATTCATCGGATTGGTCGCCAAAGACAGGAAGATGAAAAAAGATCAGGTTCATGAGATCGCGCAGGGAAGGATCTGGTTCGCGCCCGACGCGAAAAAGAACGGGCTGGTTGATACACTCGGCGGACTTTATGACGCGATCAAGATTGCTGCCGCGAAGGCAAAGATCAAGAATTACTCCATAACCTACAGCAGCACTTCGGAATCGTTCTTCAAGAAATTGATGCGTAACCTTGAAACAAGGGTCAGCGTGCTTCTCTTTGGTGAAAATACAGCAAAAATGGTTGATCCCTTCGTTAAAGAGATAGAACGCGTCAGCAGATTTAATGGAGTAATGACCGTGATGCCATTCAGTCCGGTTTTATTTTAATTCAATTATTTTCTGAATATTTTTGATTAAATTTCATACCGGCTCAGAAAACAATTAGGAGCAACCATGAAAGTATTTTTCCGGGTATCAGTTCTGGCGATACTCTTCATGGCCGGGGTTGCGGCGCAGCCTCTTTCAACCTCTTTTCAAGTGATCAAGAAGCCCGCGGTACCAAGCGACTTCAGGGCTTTCAGCAAGGCCGGTAACTCGATTTTCGCCGTTACGTACGATCTTGGGATCAGAAGCAGCGTTTGTAAATCGACCGACGGTGGTATAAACTGGCAGGTGCTTTCGGGGGCGTTCCCCGCGGCTGACAATCTTAACGCGGTCTTCTTCGTTGACGAACAGACCGGTTACGTTGGTGGAGCAAATGGCGTTATCTACAAAACCACCGATGGAGGCACCAACTGGGTTTCAACAGGTACTGCCTCTTACAACAGTGGTATTAATTTCATCCATTTCTTCAATGCCGCAACCGGTTTTGTCGGAGGTGGAGCCGCGACCGGTGGTAACCTGATCAAAACCACCGATGGCGGAGCAACATGGTCGTTTGTCACAAACCCGATCCCCACGAGAACACTTTACGACGTTTTATGGCTGAATCAGAGTGAAGGTATTGTTGTTGGAAGCAGTAGCCAGTACATGACCACCACCGATGGTGGCGCAAGCTGGACCGCCGGAACGATGCCCGGCACTTCGACAACTCTTTACAAGGTCAGACAGGCTGACGCCACCACATTTTATGTAGTGGGAACTTCGGGCAGGTTGTTCAAAAGCACCAACAGCGGCGGTACATTCGTTGCCGTTACCACTTCCACTTCCGTCGCCCTCTATACGGCAGAATTTTATGATGCCAACACCGGTGTTATTCTCGGTTCCAACGGTGTGGTGCTCCGCGCTACAAATGGCGGCACCAACTGGACTCTTGCTCCTCTCTTTTCAACGGAGGTGATCAAGACTTCATTGAAGATGGGAAATACAATCCTCGCCGGAGGTTACAAAGCAAATATCGGTATTTCAACCGATGCAGGAGTGACCTGGAATACCACGGGTTCCACTACCCGTGACTTCTATGGTGTTTACGCGGAAAACAATCAGAAATACACAGTTGTCGGTGACAGGGGAGAACTGCATCAAACAACTGATGGTGGACTGACCTGGCGCAAATCCGCGTTCATGATTGGTGATTTCCTCTATGACGCTTGGACCTCGGGCTCACTCATTTACACTTGTGGACGTGTTGGTGGTTTCTTTGTATCCACTGATAACGGGAGCAGCTGGATCGACAGATCGAATGGAACGGCTACAACCCGCAACTACAAGCTAAACTTTTTTAACTCCAATACAGGATACATGGTGAACAACGAAGGCGGCATCATGTACACAACGAACCAGGGTACAAACTGAACCGCTAATACCACCGTCCCCTCGACCATATTTTATGATATAAAAATGCTCTCACCCACCGTTGGATACGCGGTTGGATCGGGCGACAGGATATACAAAACAACCGACGGAATCAATTTCAGCCATGGTACAATGGCGGTTCCTGCCGTACAGTTAACGGGCATTGCCATGATCGATGAAAATACCGGTTATGTCTGCGGCGAGAATGGGGCATTTTATAAAACCACAGACGGTTTCCAGACAGTGACTCTTCTTTCCGATACCGTCGCGCTTCAGGGAAAAGTGCTGCACGATATCGTGATCTTTGGTGATAACGACGTGTGGGCGTTCGGGCGCGCGGGTTTGGTAATGCGTCGAGTGCTTAATACCACTTTCGTTGATACAAATTACAATTACATCGATTTCCTGGCCGCGCAGAAGATCAGTAACACCGAAATGGTGGTTGCTGCTTCGGGTGGTTTGGTATTCAAAGTATCGAGGGATATCGTGCCGGTTGAACTTGTATCATTCACCGCTGAGGCTTCAGAAGGAAATGTGGTGCTTAAATGGAGAACCGCCACAGAGACCAACAACAAAGGATTCAGCGTTGAAAAGAAGATCTCCGGCACATGGCAAGAGATCGCTTTTGTTAATGGAAACGGAACAGTAACTTCGCCTGTAAGCTATTCTTACATTGACAAAAATGTATCAGGTCAGAAGGCATATTACAGGCTGAAACAGTTCGATCACGACGGAACGTTCGCTCTCTCTGACGAAGTGGAAGTTGACCTTGGAACGATCTCATTCGCGCTCGATCAGAACTACCCGAATCCTTTCAATCCTTCAACCTTGATCAGTTTCACGATCCCTGTGAAAGGAATGGTTACACTCGACGTATTCGATCTGACCGGTGCCAAAGTTGCATCACTTATCAACGGTGAGCTTGAAGCCGGACGTCACCAGGTGACATTTGATGCTTCAAATCTTTCGACCGGGGTTTATCTCTATAAACTTACATCAGGAAACCTTGTTTCAACAAAGAAACTGACACTGTTGAAATAGAAATAACATATATCTTATTTTAATCCTCCGGCACTTCGTTG
>CAZVBQ010000025.1:0-44700 GCA_964625575.1 uncultured Ignavibacteriaceae bacterium
ATGTCAGTTATTAATAAGAAGGCCGGAAGCAAATCGGCCTAAGAAAAAGCGCGAGGAAGAATTACCGGCGGTCGTAGCGTCAAAGGGAAAATCTGTTTGAGCGAAGCGAGTTATTTTCCCTTTAGCGGAGACTCCGGGAATTCAGCGCTTTTTGTTTAGCCGTTTCCCCCTTCGCCTTGGCTAAGGCGAGGGGGGACTAAGGGGGGAGTGGTTCGAAAAAAAATATAAAGTTTCGAAAAAAGGGTAGCACCCCTACGGGGAGCATTTTTCATTTGTTCGCGCAATCTACCGACATTTCACCCCTACAGGGTGAATCCGGATTTAAAGGGGTGAGAGGTTTGAAAAAAGAAAGTTTGAAAAAAGAAAGTTTGAAAAAAGGAAAAAGGTTAGCATAAAAAAAGGGGCATGGTGTCAGCCTTGCCCCAATAACATTTAACACCTAACATTTAACATTTACTAACAGTCATAGTACATATCATACTCGTACGGATGGGGTCTGAGAGCCATTGGCTTCACTTCCCTGTCCATCTTGTAGTTTATCCATGTTTCGATCACATCCTTGGTGAAGACATCGCCGCGGGTGAGGTAATCATGATCCTCGGCAAGGGCTTGAAGTGCCGCCTCGAGTGAGCCCGGGGTTGAAGGCACATCCTTCAGTTCTTCTGGTGACATGTCGTAAATGTCTTTATCAAGCGGTTCACCCGGATCGATCCTGTTGAGGATACCATCGAGGCCTGCCATAAGAATAGCGGCAAATCCGAGGTAGGGGTTCCCGGAAGGATCGGGACATCTGAACTCAACCCTTTTTGCCTTTGGTGACATGTTGTACATTGGTATCCTGATCGAAGCACTTCTGTTCCTCTGTGAATAGGCGAGGTTAACGGGAGCTTCAAAACCGGGCACGAGTCGCTTGTAGCTGTTGGTGGTCGGATTGGTGAATGCAAGAAGTGAAGGGGCGTGCTTCAGCAAACCGCCGATAAAGTAAAGCGCCATTTCACTCAGACCGGCGTAGCCGTTACCCGCGAAGAGGGGTTCGTTGTTTTTCCAAAGGCTGACATGCACATGCATACCACTACCGTTGTCGCCATAGATCGGCTTCGGCATGTAGGTAACGGTTTTGTTGTTGGCAGTCGCGGTGTTTTTAACCACATACTTGAAAAGGAGGAGCTGATCGGCAGCTTTGAGCAGGGGTTTGAACTTCATATCGATCTCGCATTGACCGCCACTGGCTACCTCGTGGTGCTGGGCTTCCACCTCGATACCCACTTTGATCAGGTTTTGCACCATTTCATTTCTGAGGTCCATCAGCTTGTCGGTTGGTGGTACAGGGAAATATCCTTCCTTGTAACGGGTTTTGTAAGCGAGGTTTGGACCTTCATCCCTGCCGGAGTTCCATTTACCTTCGATTGAGTCAACTTCGAAATAGCTGAAATTGCTGCCGACATCGAACCTTACATCATCGAAAACGAAGAACTCGGCTTCCGGTCCGTAAAAAGCTGTATCAGCTATGCCTGTCGATTTAAGGAAATCAACCGCCTTGTTCGCGATGTAGCGTGGGCAGCGGGAGTATTTCTCGCGGGTGGCGGGCTCGTAAACATCGCAGATCAGACTGATCGTCGGTGCTTTAATGAAAGGATCAAGGAACATGGTTGCCGGATCGGGCAGAATGAGCATATCCGACTCGTTAATTCTCTTCCAGCCTCTTAGTGATGACCCGTCGAATCCAAAACCGTTTTCAAACGATTTGGCATCGAACTCCTGAAACGGAATGGTGACATGCTGCCACTGCCCCGGGAAATCCATGAATTTTAAGTCAACGAACTCTATATGGTTCTCTTTCCCGAAGGAAAGGATCTTCTCGATCTGTGCTGATCTGTCGCTCATAGTAACTGTACCTGTTTTTGATTAAATAAAAAAGTTATAGACTGATCTTCGTTGTCTCTTTCAGTGTTGAGAGAACGAATGAGGTGCGGGTAGAGAGTACGCCGGGCCACTGCTGCACTTCGGCAAGCAGCTTCTCGAGCGCGAGTGAATTTTTAACAACGGCTTTAAGGATGTGGCTCCCTTCCCCGAGAATCGAGTGGCACTCGAGGATGTGCGGGTGCGCCATCGCGTTTTCGACTAAATGTTCATACTGGGATGACGACTCCGATATAACAGTTATGAAAACCATTATGTCGTAGCCGAACTTTTTACGGTCGATCTTTGTATAGTAACCTTCAATAATCCCCTTGTCTTCAAGTTTGTGGAGCCTGTCGCTGATCGAGGGGATAGACATGCCGAACACCTCCGCCAACTGGCTACGGCTCGTTTTGGCATTCTCCTGAAGGATGTTCAAGGCTTTTATATCAATATCGTCAAGGTTGTGGGACATGATTGCTTTACTATTTAAGGAATTTCTAAAAAGATTACCTTAAATATATAGACATAATTACATTTTCACCAAAATAATTTAGGTTAATCGAAATTATTTTTATGCAATTTGATCAAAATCCCCTTGATCCGCGCAAATCCGCGGACTTATTTATCAACTCCTGTGAATGCCAAACTCTGTAAAAGCTTTCCCCTCCCGCTTAACCTGCTCGAAAAGGTCGAGGTTTCCCTGTGGTCTGGGTTGGAGCTTGTGATCGAGGTGGTACTGAACTGCGATATGGTTGAGGGAACGTATCTTGACCCCGAGAAGCTCCAGGCGGTACTGGATATCGGAATCTTCACCCACCGAGGCGGCTTCGTACCGCTCATCGAAACCGTTAACTCGTAGAAGATCTTCTTTGTGAAGTGAAAAATTACATCCGACGATCCCTCTCTTTTTCTTGTTGAAGAACCTCCGGATCGCTTTATTCTCTGTAAAAAAGCCCTTCTCAACATCAAACGACTCACCGAATAGACCATCGAAGATCACTGTTCCGAAATTCTTCTCAAGCCATCCTTCCCGTACATTTTCAGGGGTTAGTATTGAAGTGATCTTCCCCGAAAGGTTGACCCTCCTTCCCGTGAGCGAAACGCCTTTTTCGGCGCACTCGAAGTGGCCGGAGACAAACTTCCTGTGAGGGATACAGTCGCCATCAATGAAAATGATGTATTCAGACCGCGCGGCGACAATCGACTTGTTGAGTATTTTGTTCTTTCTGAATCCTTTGTCGGGGTGCCAGACGTGCAGCGAGGGGAAAGAGTGGTTGGTGAGAAGTTTTTCAACCTCTGCAACCACTTCCGCGGGAGATCCGTCATCAGCGATGATGATCTCAAAATCTTTTCTGTCCTGTCGCTCGAACCCGGCAAGCACCAATTCAAGATACTTCAGGTTCTTGTAGAAGGAGATAACAACCGAAGAGTTGATCTTCAACTACTTCGAACCCTTCAAAGCGCTTTTGTGGATGAGGTAGCCCATCATTTTTAGCTTCACATAATCTTCACGGTACATCATGTAACCGGGATTGGGTGAGTTGAATGAGCCCGATGCCGACTCCCTGATGAGGAACCAGGTGTAACCCTCTTTTTCGGTCGAACCGACGCAGTGGATACCGTGGTCGTCAGTGGTCTGTCCGTTAACGAAGCGGAAAACGCGCGCGTCCTCGGTGATGTCTGACGGTTTTATGTCGAAATCGGGAATGATCCCCATTCCGGCGAAGCCGTCAATTCCGGGTTCGGAAACATCGCCGAAAAGCGCGACGGTGTAGCCGTTTTTCATGGCATCTTTAAGGGTCTGCGTCATCTCATCGAGGGGGATGTTCCAGTAGTCACTGTTCCTCCACCAGTTGTCGGGCACATCGTAGATCACATTGGTGTGGTAGGGTTGGTTCTTGATCGAGAGAACGGGGACGTAATCATCGGGATTGAGTTTAAGATAATCCTTCAGAAATGTCTCCGGGGTCCAGATTTTGCCGTCATACTCGAACTTTTCAGGTGGTGTGCCCATGTATTTGTCGAGGATCGCCATCACGTTATTTTGAATGAAACCCTCGGCGAAAGTACCGTTCTCTTTCGCTTTCATAAGGAATGTGCGGAACTCATCGAAAAGCTTTTCATGATCGAAGAACTTCTGACCCGGGAGCATCCCTGAATACGCCGAATAAGGTACGATACCATACTTTTTGAAATTTTTGATCAGAGCGTTCCCCTGTGAACCCTCACCAAGGGTTGAGTTTCCTCTTTCAGCAGCGAAGCGTTTTGCTTTCTCGATGTACTCCCAGTAAACGGTGTAAAGCTCTGAAAGCTCCACTTCCTTACCCGTGAGGCGTTTTACTTCCGACTCAAAAAACGAAGTGGTGGAAAACGACCAGCAAGTGCCCGTCCTCCCCTGCGACTGCGGCTTGTTGTGCCATGCATATTTGAAATCCTGTGGACCGGCCGGGGCCTTGATATTCGAAAAATCCGCCTTCAGCACTTTTCTTTTCTGCATCGGATCAACCGAAGCAAGATACGAGTCTATCCCCTTTTGAATCGTATCCCAGAACCCGCTTTTAGGATCCTGAAACACCACCGTTGAAGAATTGTTTTGCGCGAAAGCCACAGCAGTAAACAGCATCACTGCCATCAAGAAGTATCTTTTCATTCCAATGCCATAAATTGTTTAAATCTCTAAACAAAAATAGTAAAACATCTCTCACTACTCACCACTCGCGACTCACTAACAATCCGGGCTACCCCAAAGGGGCAAGCGGGCAACGGGCAACCGGCAACGAACCCTCACCACTCGCTACTCGCCACTCACTACTGAAACAAAAAAAAGCCACCCCCCTTTTTACAGAGGAGTGGCAATTCATCAACTTCAGAGAATATATTATCTGCCGATCTCGTCGAGTTTTGCTTTTTTGGCAAGAAGCGCGTCCTTTGATTCCTGGTGGTCAGGATCAGGAGTGATCGCGTCTGACGGACAAGCAGGGATGCACTGTGGTTCGTCGTGGAATCCAACGCACTCTGTGCATTTGTCGAAAGCTATATAAGTGTGTTCGTCGCTGAGGGCGGGATGTGATTCGCCGCCGAGTGTCCACTCGTCACCTGCTGCATAGATGGCGTTATTTGGACATTCAACTTCGCATGCCTGGCATGAAATACAATCATCAGTTATTACTACTGCCATGATCTAATTCCTTTGTTTTATTTTATTTCAATAAGTGATAAAGTTCTTTTCTAATCAATCCAAAACCAATCGGAATAATAGTAGCAATATTCGTGCCAACCGGTGAATTGATGCCACTTCGCCCCAAATCCCCTAAAAACCGCTTAAAATGCACGATACTTTACACCCTAAAAGCAAAAAAGGGAACCTTTTCGGTTCCCTTTATTTTCAATTTTAAGAATTCTTCCTAAAAATGATAAAGTAATTCTCAATTTTTAAAGTCGGAACGAAACTCCCGCGACCACACTCCTGCCCGGTTCGATGATTCCCAATTGATACTCGCGATAGTGATCGAAAATGTTGTTAGCCCTTAGGAAAAGGTCAGCTGACCATGTTGTCGTTACCAGGGAGTACGCGACTCTCGTGTTGAACACGGTTGAACCCGCGATCTCAAGTTTCTGTGCAGGCACTGAAGGATTGGTTTCAACCTGCAAGCCGGTGAACTCTGATTCAAGACTGATCCCAAGATGACTGATGGGCTTCACTTCGAATGATATTCCACCCAGCAATTCAGGTCTGTTGTCGATCTTGTCTTCGGTAACGCCATCCGTCTTCCCTTTCGCGTCCATCCAGGTAATGTTTCCCTCGAGAGCGAAGAAGCGGGATGGCTTCCAGCTTAAGACAGCTTCAGTACCGATTATGCGGGCATCGGCAAGATTGACGCGCATTCTTCTCCGTTGAGGGTCTTGCGCGGCTGTCAGGCGGATCTGAGTTATCAGATCTGTGTAGGTATTGTAGAATCCTGAAAGTTTTAATCGCAGGGCGCCATTGCCGTAAATGAAGCCGATATCGGTGAGCGTGCCTTTCTCGGGCTTGAGATCAGGGTTAGCCTTGAATCTGTTGAGAGCACCCGAAAATTGCTCGCGGAGAGATGGGAAACGGTTACGGTAGGTCAGGCCACCAAACACTTCCCAATTCTCAGAGAGAATGTACGACGCGGAAGCGAACAGCCCGGGAGCAGATGTGTTTGTGTTTTCATACTGGGTGAATGCACCCGTCTTTCCCTTCATATCGAGGTCGTAAAGACCACCGGCCACAATCGAAAAGCCATCCACTCTGAAAGAATATTCAACTCCGGCGCTGAGGAGCGAACCGGTATAGTCGAGATCTGAGGTTTGAGTGTTCCCTGCATTAAAGAGGCCTTCATTGTGCGATGTTGTCTGGAAGTTGAACACACCGGTGAGGGCATGCTGATCATTTATCCTGTACGATGAAGACAGCCTTCCTCCGAAAGTTACATCTTTGTCCTTCTGTGACTCACTCACTGTGGCATAGTCGAGACCAGGATAGGTATCGATCTTCTGTCCGAAATTATCGAACCAAAGTACTGCCGTCAGGTCTGTTTTAGCTGAAAGCCTGAATTTCGAGTTTGAAGATATCATCAGACGGTGCCATTCGGGGTATCTCCAAAGCCTCGCGTCAGCCGTCGGAATGTGCGTTTCGGGAGAAACACCTTTCGAGCCTGATACGAAGTTTACCGAGAGTCCCGTTTTAGCGTCGTCGCCGAAATGCCATTCACCCCGGGTGAAGAGGGACATCCTCTTGCGGTCTGAGTTGGTTATGTATTTCGCCCCGGGGTCCTGATTTCTGATACCCAAAGGGGCGCCCGCAGGCATTGTGCTCCCTTTTGAGTCGAGCCATGAACCGGAAGCAATGAAGTTGAACATCCCTTTTCTCAGGTCATATGAGGCGGAAGCTGAATAAGTTTCAGCGTTCGAACCGCTGAAAGAGAGTGAACCGTTGCTCCCGTCACTTCCTCTTTCGTATGTGTTCACATTCACGGCTCCGCCGAGGACATTTGGACCATAGAGAACTGAATTGGCGTTCTGGCTCACCGCCACTTCACCAACCACATTGAGCGGAAGAAAAGTGAGGTCGAACCTGTTATCCCATGGAACATTGTACGGAACGCCATCGAAAAAGAGACCGAGTTGCCTCTCACCTGCTCCACGAAGGAAGAGTATCGACTCCCCTCTCGAGTTGGTGCGGATCCTCCCCGAAGGGATGTTCTTCTGTAATTGTGACAGATCGAGAGCGTCGGCTTTCCGCAGCTCCATAAAATCGATCTTCGTAATCTGCGGAACAGAAAGTTCCTCGATCTTGAAACCGGTTATGGCAATTTCTCCCAGGTTATATGTTTTAACGATGGAATCTTTTGTGTCCTGGGCATACCCCACCGTTACGAGCATTATAAACAAAAATGCCGTTAATTTTTTCATAAAATCTCCTTATTAAATTTGGTTGTTAGCGGGTTTCAGAAGGAGTATCGAGGCGGAGGTTCCGGAGGATCTGTCTCTCCGGGTAACGTTTGGAAATTGTGAGTCACAGTTCCGATCAGCTCATCAGAACAAAAACATTTCAACTCATTTATTCCAAAAGAGCTGACGAATATCGATATTAAAATTGAAGTCGCTGGTGTTGATGCCGGTTTCTTTTGCTTGGTCTGCTTGGCGTAAGTTTCGATCAGTTTTTCTTCGTCTGTGTCGTTCACACAAAAATACCGTACTGAGTCACCAGAACTGACCGACCTAACGATATCGTACATTTTCCCCTTGTATGTAAATTCATGGGGTTCTATCCAAACAAATCCCGCTCTTGTCTGGTCCGAAAGCCCTGCAGGCATATCGATAACGGTCAACTTTTCATTCGGGATCTGCGCGAGTACAAGGCGCTTCATCTCCTTCTTTATCCCTCTTTGGATAAGGTAGAACATCAAGGGTGTACCAAGCATGTTAAACAGTACCACACCGAGGAGAAAAACGCTCAGAGTTACCGCGAGATACCGGGAGCGGGTCATTGAATCAGAAAAGTGCGGGGTCTTCCTCTTCCCCAGGGATGTAGTGGCAACTACGGCAGCGGGCCTCGTAACTGTCGGATGCACCGATCAGAACACGGTCACCCGAAGCTGTCTTCCTTTGGGTGCGTGAAGCAGGCCTCCCGCAGACCACACAAATGGCGAGGGTTTTAGTAACAAATTCGGCTATTGCCATCAGTTCCGGCATCGGATCGAACGGCACGCCTTTGTAGTCTTGATCAAGACCGGCAACCACTACTCTCCTGCCTTCATTCGCGAGTTCGGTGCAGACAGCGATCAGGTCGCCCGAGAAGAACTGGGCTTCATCAATACCGACAACCTGTGCTTCACCGACATGATCGAACACTTCGTTGATATCGCTAATGTTCACCGACTCTATAGAAAGTTCGCTGTGTGAAACTACCGAATCGACGGCGTATCTGTTGTCGATGACCGGCTTGAACACGATCACCTTTTGTTTGGCGATCTTCGCGCGGCGCAGACGCCTTATCAACTCTTCTGTCTTGCCGCTGAACATGCAGCCAACAACCACTTCGATCCAGCCCGATCCTCTCGGCTGCAAATGGGGGAATTCGTTCATCATAAAAATTGCATTCTTGAATGGTACTTCGGCACTTCAGTACTTCGGCACTTCGGTACTTCAGTACTATGGTTCCACGGAAGTTCTGAAGTACTGCAGTACCGCAGTTCTATTGAAGATGTTCTCCCCCAAACGAGTGGGGAAGGAGTTCGTCAATTGAAAAAACTTTAATCTCGTCTTTCGAATTTATCAAAACTATTTCGAAATCGTGGCCGCAAAATTCTGCCATAACCTGCCGGCATGCCCCGCAGGGGGTGCAGAAATCGTCCATGTCGCCGACGATGGAGATGGCTTTAAAGCCTTTTTTTCCTGCTGTAACTGCTTTGAAGAATGCTGCTCTCTCGGCGCATATAGTGAGACCGTAAGAGGCATTCTCAACGTTTGCCCCGTGCACCACTTCCCCATCCTTCGTCAGGAGCGCTGCTCCAACCCGGAATTTTGAGTAAGGTGAGTAGCTTCCTTTTTGTGCTTCACGTGCCTGAAAGGCGAGTTCTTTGTGGTTCATTTTATTGCCAGATGAAATATGGAGGAATCATTAAGATAAGCGCGAGTACGATAAAAATAATTTCAAGCGGGAGTACCCAGATCGCCCATTTTTCATACGGTATCTTGGCAAGGGTAAGAATACCCATGGTAACCGCGGAGGTCGGGATGATCATGTTCGCGAAACCTTCACCGAACTGGAAAGCGAGAACCGCTGTCTGCCTTGAAACACCCAATATGTCACTCAAAGGTGCCATTACAGGCATGGTGAGGGCCGCTTGTCCTGAGCCTGAAGGTACGAATAACACGATGATCTTCTGAACAAATAGCATGATCCATGATGAGCCGATAGGATGGAGGCCATTGAGCGGTGAAGAAAAAGCGTGAAGAATTGTATCAATGATCTTGCCATCGGATGCTATGATAAGGAGCGCCTTTGAAAGGGCAACCACGAACGCGGTTGAAATAAGATCTTTTGCGCCGGCAACGAAAGATTCAGCGATCTCATTGGCTTTAAGTCTGCCAACAATTCCGGTGATAATACCGGTGGCGAGGAACACGGCACAGATCTCTTTGATGTACCATCCATAATATAATACTCCGAAAACCACGACAACGATACCACTGAGGAAGGTTAACAGAACAAATTTGTGCTTTGTATCCATCCCCTTGAAATCGTCAAGATCCGACATGTGAAGGTCTTTTCTTCTCTCCAGATCAAGTTCGTATGTCATGCTGAGTTTGGGATCTTTCTTTATCTTCGCGGCGTAGCGCATAACCCACCAGATGGAAACCGAAGTGCAGATCACCCAGATCACGAGGCGGTACTCAATTCCCGACATGGGAGGCAAGCCTGCAATTCCCTGAGCGACTCCGATCGTGAATGGATTAAGAAATGCTGCCGCGAAGCCTGTCGAAGCCGCTACAAATGGTATTGCCACGCCCGTCACAGTATCGTAACCAAGCACAAGAGCAAGTGGTATGAAGATCATGATGAACGGGATCGTCTCCTCGCTCATGCCAAATGACGCCCCCGCGAGTGAAAAGATGATCATGAAGATCGGGATCATCGCCCGGCGGATGAATTCTGAACTTTTGTGCGCCTTCGCGAGTGCCTTGATACCCGCGTCGATCGCCTCGGTTCTCTGAAAAACATAGAACGCTCCACCAACGAAAAGAATAAACACAATTATCTCTGAAGCTGCCATAAAACCTTTGATCGGTGCCATCAGAATGTTCAGGTTGAATTGCGGGGATGATTCAATCTCGGTAAAAGACGAGGGATCAACCAGGGCCACCTTCTGTCCGTTTATCAACTTTTCCACTCTCGCGTATTCTCCCGCGGGAATCACCAGAGTGAGCGCTGCAGTTATAATCAATAAAACCGTTAACAGTACCAGGGTGTTGGGGACTTTGATCTTCAGTCGCATGTGTGTTATCTATTTATTACTTGACAATTGTGGATGGAATGGTTATGTTATTTTCCTGACTTTAAAATTATTAAAAGTTGTGCACAAAATGAAAACATTTGTTACACTTTTTGTCATCTCTGTAAAATTTTTTTCACAATCGATCTCCTTCCCCCTCGATACGGTTGCCGCAAATGATCTTTTTAATAACCGTCAGACAATGATACTCGACCAAAACGGTGTGCTACATGTAGTCTATTCGGGCAGCCAGGGCTCAACAAGTTCCACCCGCGAAATATTTTACGCAATGGAAAGAGGAACCGGTGAGTTCGAAACTTCACGGATCACAACGGATAACCTCGATCAGAACTACCCGACCATATCAATAGATAACGCGGGTAAGATCCATGTCGGAATGATCGGATATGACGCACAGACATCGAATTATCAGGTCAAGTACACAAACAACATTTCCGGCTCTTTCTTTCCTCCTGTATCAATAACCACCGGTGGTGACAACAAGGCAACCCCGGCCTCAGTAGTGGGGCCCGACGGAAGGGTACACTTCGTTTATTTTACTTACACCAGTAACGCCGATAAGATCTTTTACCGCATATTCAACCCGGCAGATTCGAGTTTGACGACCGAGACATACCTCGCCGACGGTGAAACCTCGGGCGATCTCGACGCACAACTGATGTTTGACGGAAACGGTAAACTCCATATACTGGTTAAGGCAGGTGGAGTTTTTACGGGACAGTTAAAATATTTTAACGATATCTCCGGCACCCTTCAGGAAGTGCCGACGGGTGTGTCGGTTAATGTCGCGAACGCGCGGCTGGTGATCGACAGCAACAACAAGGTGCATATCGTTTTCAGAAACGATACCACCGACCGGCTTAATTACATTAACAATGTTTCGGGAGTTTTCTCTTCTCCCGTGATATTTTCACCTGCCGGACAGATGCCCGCGGGATACTCTAACATCGCGATCGATAACAACGACCGGATCTATGTTATCTATCAGTCATCGCAGTCGGCTTCCGGGAAAGGTTTTTACCTGATCCACGGGAAGGATGGCGTTTTCTCCGATACTATGCTGGTGTTCGCGGCAGGGTCCCCTTATGTTACCCGCAACACAAGTGCCATTGTTGCCCGCGGAAACGGTGAAGTGGCAATGACCTTCTCACCTGCTCTGGTAAGGAACAGTCTTGTTATTTGCGATATCCTCTTCATGAAAGGAAAACTCTTCAAAGAACCGGATATCCTGGTGAAGGATTCTGTTATGGATTTCGGTCCCGTAAGTCTGAACGATCAGAGGGAACTGAACCTTTGGATCAAGAACAATGGTGATACAACGCTACATGTTTCAAGTTTCAATTGGAATTCAATCGATTTTGCGATCCGGCTCGACTATCCGGAGTATATCGCGGCTCATGACAGTGATCTTGCGGTTTTCGTTTTTCACCCTTCTACACCGGGCCCTAAATTGGACACACTTTATATCAGGTCGAATGACCCTGTTGATTCTGTTGTCTCTGTAATTATGCGAGGATACGGGGTAGACAGACCTGCCATCTCGGTTTCCAGGGATTCGATGTTCCTACAATACTCAACGGGATGGTTCACACGCGATTCGTTTTATGTGAAGAACACCGGCTTTGATACACTTTCAGTAGATACTATCTTTGCCTCCGGATGGCTGGATTTCTACCTGATGATTGATCCACCAAACCGGCAGTTGATACTGCCCGGTGATTCCGCGATGGTATATGTTGAACTGATGATACCCGTTACCGAAGCACCACCGGTTTTCGACGATACGCTTTTCATTCATTCGAACGATCCGTTAAAACCTGTTTCAATGGTATTCATCAAATGGGAACTCCCTCAATCGGTGGAAAATGAAGTGGAGCCGCTTGAGTACGCTCTCGAACAAAATTTCCCGAACCCCTTCAATCCTGAGACTGTGATCGATTTCTCGTTGAAAAAGGAAGGGTTCACAACGCTGGTGATTTTCAACACCGCAGGTGAAAAGATCCGAACGCTCGTGAATTCAACCCTCACCGCGGGAAAACATTCAGTCAGGTTTGACGCGGCGACACTTCCATCGGGTGTCTATCTCTACCGCCTGAACGCTGGGGACTTCACTTCCACCCGGAAGATGCTCCTGCTGAGGTGATGGGAAATTCACTTCAAAAATTTTCAGTTATCACTATATTTAGGGAAAAAGATTAGAGAATTATGCAAGTTACTGTAACAATCAAGTTTGACGAGCAGGTTGCTAGAAAAGCAAAACTGATTGCTAAAAGAAGGAATAAAAGCCTGTCAGATTTCATCACTGACTTGGTTAGAGAGTATCCTGTCGATGATATTGAGATTAAAGATTCGGATATAACTCCATCCGTAAGGGCTTTAATGGGTATTGTGACTATCCCGGATGATTTTGATCCCGATAAAGAAAGGCTGGAATACTTAAAGAGAAAAATCCTGCATGACTAAGTACTTTATTGATAGTGATGTCATAATGGATGTCTTGGCTAACCGGCCGGCTTTCGCGGAATATGCGGGTTTTATTTTCGCGCAAGCTGAGTCTGGGAAGTTGTCTTTGTGTACTTCCCCTTTGATCATTTCAAATGTCCACTACCTGCTCACAAAATTGGTTGGCAGAATAAAAGCGAAAAAAGCCATAATCGCCCTTCTCACCAAAATTGATGTCATACCGGTCGATTCCTGGATCGTAAATGCTGCCTTCTCATCAAAATTCAGTGATATAGAAGACGCGATTCAATATTATACCGCTAAATCAGCTAATGTAGACGCTATAATCACGAGAAATGTAAAAGACTTTAAACTTAGCGAAATAAAGGTTCTTTCCTCGAAGGATGCTTGTGTCCTTCTAAAAACTGAAAAACTCGATCCGATATGATCATCCTCGGAATTGACCCTGGCACGATAAAGTGCGGATATGGCATTGTAAGAAAGAACGGGAACAGGCAGGAAGCACTTGGTTACGGGATAATCCATGTGCCGGGGAAGCTGGGGATGCCGGACAAACTCGCGTATATCTACAACGAAATTGAAAATATCATCAGGCAGTATCAACCTGCTGAATGCGCGGTTGAAACAGCGTTTTACGGAAAGAACATACAGTCGGCACTAAAATTGGGATACGCGAGAGGCACGGCTATAATTGCGGCTGTACGTGGCGGACTGAAAATTTCCGAATTCTCACCCAAGGAAGTGAAGAAATCTGTAACCGGAAAAGGATCTGCCTCAAAAGAGCAGGTTAACTTTATGGTGAAAACCTTGCTCAACCTCGGCAACAAAGAGATACCCCTTGATGCCTCAGATGCATTGGCAATTGCACTTTGCGCGTCATTCAAACCGGAAGAATCAGAAAAACACCCCAATTCATGGGAAGAATTCGTCAAAAAGAACCCTGAAAAAATAATATAAATCCACCATGCTTAACTCAGTTTTCACTAACCTCTCGCCACTGACCACTGACCACTGATATGATAGGTTTCCTCAAAGGCACACTCCTTATAAAAAAACCCACGCAACTTCTGATAGATGTTAACGGCGTGGGATACGAAGTTTCAATATCGCTTATGACATTTGAAAAAATTGGTGACGCCACTGAGGCTTCCCTCTTCATTCACACGAATGTCAGTCAGGATGCCATTTCACTTTATGGATTCATAAGTGAGGATGAAAGAGAGATGTTCCGGTTGCTTGTTTCAGTCTCCGGGGTTGGCCCCAAAACCGCGCTCGCTCTCCTTTCGGGCATACGAGTTGATGAACTGAGATTCGCTATTGAAACGGGTGACACCCACAGGATACACGCCGCGCCCGGCATTGGAAAGAAAACCGCGGAAAGACTTATTCTGGAGTTAAAGGGGAAAGTATCAAGCATTCAGACGGGCAGCACTTCGGCATTTTCACAGAGAGGGGCAAGGGCAGATGCCCTCACCGCTCTTGTAACTCTTGGATTCAACGCCAAATCTGCCGAGAAAGTTGTTGACACCATTACGACTGAAAACCCGGCGGCTTCGGTCGATGAGATCGTTAAACAGGCACTGAAAAAACTTACAGGCTAACCGTTACTTAACGGTTGCCTTTACAACCGGAATGCCTTCAACATATCCCTCCAGAACATCACCTGAGGTTACCCTGCCGACCCCCGCGGGTGTACCGGTGAATACCAGGTCTCCCTTTTCGATGGTCATCATCTTCGAGAGTTCGGCGACAATCGGCGCCGGTTTGAAGATCATGTCATTCAAAGGTCCGTTCTGTTTCAACTCGCCGTTCACATGAAGGATTATCTTCTTTTCGAGTGTGAGGTTGGCATCTTCTTTTAGGATGAACTCTGAGAGAATTGCCGCGTTATCGAAGCATTTTGCTTTCTCCCACGGGTGTCCCTTCCCTTTCAAGAGGTCCTGCTGATCGCGAAGCGTCATGTCAAGACCGGTAGCGTATGCAATAATTGCCTCTTCCGCCTCTTCTACTGAAGCATTTTTCAGGTTTTTACCGATCAAGAGCACCAATTCGGTCTCGTAATGCATGTTGTCTGAATAAGGAGGCACTTCAATTTCGGCGCCCGACCAAGCCAGATTGGATGTGGGTTTCATGAAGAAGATCGGAAACTCCGGCACTTCATTACCGAGCTCTTTAGCGTGTTCTTCATAGTTTCTGCCTACGCAAAGAACCTTTCCGGGGTGAAAAGTGCCTTTACGGGTCTTAATTTCAAGAGTTGACATGTTTATTCCTATAAAATTATAACTGTGTTAAGTCCTATTCTGAATGGCCTTTCCTCAGCATGGGTTACTCGCCAGCCAAAGTCGAACCGTATGGGGATAAGCTGGGTTGATACTCCAAAACCGGCCTCGTAGAGGGGCGATGTAAGACGTCTTATCCCCCGGGAGTAAAGATTTGAAGTCTCCTGATTGTATTCGATCATTCCCGCGTTCACAAACGCGTTAAACTGAACATTCAGTTTTTTCAGGGCTGAAATACCCAAAAGTGTGAAGGGAAGGTTGCCGAGATTCTGGTCAACGAAAACCATCCATCCCCTGTCGCCATTGTACTCACCGAGGTCAAGGGTTCTGAAAGTCTGGTTCTGAGCGGTACCATTAATGTTTCCCGGAAGCGAATAAAGCATCTGGAGCGGCATCCCACCCTCCGTTGTGAAGCCAAAAGCCCTCACGGTCATTGTTGTGTTCAGAGAAGTTCTCAGGAACATCCGCGCGTTCAGGCCGTAGCTTTTGTATTCAACCCCGCTGCTCATCGAAGCAGGGGCATATTTGAAATCGAACCCGCCTGTGATGTGGAAATTTCCCCAAAGCCTTCTCCGGTTCAGACCGTTTTCGATATAATCCCGGGGATCTAATGTGATACCTGCTGAAAATTCATTAAGCCTCATTTCTGTAACAGGTGAATTGGGGCGATATGATTTGTCACCGTTCAGAATTGAGGCATTTGAATTGACCGTCGCGGAATTGTCCGCCCGGTTCTGAAACCCAAGATCAAGCGAGATCTGAGGGAAGATCTCACCTGAATAATCGAACCGGAAGCCTTTCGAATAATAATAGTCGTTAAAATCCGATTTCGATAGAAGTGTCGCGAGAGTTGAAAAAATCTTCCCGTACTCCCTGTTGCTTTTGAACAGCACATCAATTTCATCGAACGCCCTGAATGCCACCCGGTGGGTTCTGTATTCGCCCAAAAGGTACGAGACAATGACAGAGGGCTTGAATTTCTCATCGGCGAAGCCATAACTTAGATTCAACTCAGCGTTTAACCGGCTGTTATCAAGGTTCGAAGCTGATACTCTGAAATCGATTGCGTGCCCTTCAACCGGGTTGAAGTGGTACATCGAAAGTGGCGCGCTCGTGGAGAAGTTCTGACCAAACCGGAATCTCTCTGAAAGAAGTGAAAAATCATCCCAGAATCCATCGGGCTTGTTTTGAAGCGAGTCAATTCTTGTGTAGGCCGCCAGTTCTTCAGCCGTGTTTGGAATCCCTTGATACGTCTGCCAGAATGTTGAGTCTTTTGTGTCGGCATCCGGCACCACTTTCACTACCGCCCCGCTGAAAACATCGTCACTCAGTGGAAGGTTTATTTCATAACTGTTCAAGGAAGTGCTAAGGTCGATCCCGCCCTTGAAGAGACCAAGGTAGTTTATTTTTCCGTTTACCCTGAAATCAGAGGGCATGTATATCTTTTCGTCTCCATACTCGAAGTACTGCTGCTCAAAACTCAGGGTATCAAAGAAATCGGCGACAGTCCCTACCCGGTTGGCAGAGAGCTCAACTTTAATGAGATCGAACGTTTTATCAAGGATGTAGAGATTCCCTTTAAATCCCGGATCAGCGGGGTCGTCGGGCTCCATGTGTATCTTGAAAACGTTCTTGTGATCGATCGAGAGGGTGTCTTCAATGTAATAATAATAGTAAGACAAGGCGTTATCAGCGATCGGACCAACGAAATTATTATTCGCGAAGAAGATGATCCTGTCTTCGTAGAAATTTGAGATGAACCTGCCACCCGAAATGATGTTGGCGATCTGTGGTATGTTGGCAGTTTGCCTGCGGGCGAGGATCAGTTCTTTGTAGTCGGAGGGAGCCCTGTAGTATGACTCCGAAACATTCTCGATAATTCCGGTTATTTTAAGGGCGCCTGTGTCGGCAGCGGTTCCAACTGAAAGCACGGTTCCGGCACCACCTCCCTTGTTCAGAAGCTCTTGAACAGTTTGAACGGTTATCTTGGTGTACGCCCCGAACTTATAGCTTTTAAGGTATTCACCCCTCTGCTTTTTCCGTTCAATAGCGCCGCGGATAATACCAACCGCGGGGTTCTCACCTGGGAAAACTGTTATCTCTTTCAGCTCAACCTGGGAAGACTCCAAGGAAAAATTCACGTTCTCCAGGTTTTGTGAAGCATCCACTTCTATTGTTTTTGTCACGTAGCCGACGAATGAAGCGGTGAGTTTGTGCTTCCCTTTTTTGATCTGAAGCTCAAATTCACCTTCCTTGTTGGATGTGGCGCCTTCCTTCGATCCCACAACCCTGATTGTGGCGAAAGGAAGCGGTACACCGTCTTTTTCGTCGACAATCGTGCCTTTTATCGAAACCTGCTGGGCTGAAACAATATATAAAGGGAGAAAAATAAAAAATAACAGTAATCTTCTTGTCACGCTTATGGTCATCCGGTTCAATCACTCTCTTTTGTTTGTAACAGTCTTTGAACCGCAAATGTAAGGCCGGCAGAGAACCAGACCATTGTGATGATCTCATGGTCACCGAAGTTGAACTCGGTCAGCCCCGCCCCGATAAATGAGGCAAAGCTCGCCATGGCGCCCATCACTAAAGCCCTCTCGAAACTCTTTTTCGGCGTTTTTCTGAACACTTGCAGATTCTTCCTTATGATCATTACAAACAACGCGATCACCGAAATTATTCCAAATCCTCCAAGCGTGGCGAGTATATGGAAGAAATTATTGTGAAGATGCCCTTTTATTTCTTTTTCGTAGGGACGGTTATACTGTTTGAATATCTTCGCGAGATCGATATCTCCAACCCCGAAAAGTGGATGATCAAGGAATATCTCCCATCCTATCCTCCACATCGTAAGCCGGTTTCGGTTGCTTTCACCGGTCATGTCGAAGAAACTGAGTACCCTGCTCCTTTTTATATCTGTCATGCAGATGTATTTATCTGACGCGGTAAGTGAGAACGGGTATCTTCCGGCGGGAGCAATCAGACTCAGGTAAACACTGCTGTCGCCCTCAATCTTCAGGCTGTAAAGGTTTTTATCCATTCCCACTAAGTAGAGGGAGTCGGAGCCGCTTGCTATAGCGCTCCAGGCCACACCCTGACAATCGGTGTTTGGCGGAAGGTGCTTGATCTTACCGGTAACAGGATCTGCAAGCCTAAAGCCCTTTTCAAAGTAGAAGAGTAGCTTACCTCCCCTGAATCCCAGAAACCTCGAACCCTGGGGGATATCGCGTTCATAGGCCACTGTATCAACGGGAAATCCGTTGGAATCGAGCCTGACAGTTGTATAGGTATAATAGCTGATATTGGCGATGTTGAGGTAGTTTGAATCTGTCACGATTCCGAGCCCGCCAGAAAAGCGGGGAAACCTTACAGGTTTATCTATCGAATTGTGATCCCTGTAAACCGTTATTCCGCTGTCGGAGTCGACCGCGTAAAGCATGCCCTTGTTAGCGGCTATCCTGCCAAGATACCCCGGTGAGGTAAATTCTTTCTCAATGGTGAAGTGTGATCCGTTCTTGTTCAGCACAAGTATCCTGTAGTCGTTCAGGAAGGCCGCGTATTTGTGGCCCCACTTCACAATCTCATATACAGGCGCGGGTGTTTCAAGGTGACTGACGAGCGAGTCCCCCCGGTAGACTTTGAGTCCGTCATTATAGTCGGAAACTATAAGTTCCTCTCCGAGAGGCTGCACGTTGTAAGCAAGTCCATTGGTTTCGAACTGCCTGATCTGTTTCCCGTTCAGATCATAGATGAAGACGCGCGACTCATTGCCCGCCATCAGAATAATGATTATTGCCGCCACAGCTCCGGCGGTTATTAGAATGTAATTCCTGTTCATGAACAGGAGTACGAGCAGGCCAAGCCCCAACCCGATCCACGCGGTACGTTTGAATGTGGCAAGAAGGGAAGCGAATGAAATCAGCGAAAGTATCAGCCAACCGGTCTTCCACTTCAATCTCTCTTCATTGAGGAAGAGTGAGAATAGAAAGATGGCAGTAAAGGATGTCAATTCGCCGGTTGTGATCGGATGGAGCAGAACGCTGGGGCCTTCAGAGGTGTACTTGTAAAGGTCTTTGATGAAATACTCGACCGAAAACCCAATATACATCAGGTCGGATGCCAGGGCAAAGAGAAGGTATGTGAAAAAGAAAATCCTGAGTTGCTTCCCGTCCCTGATCCCGGAGGCAATGGTGTAGATAATTGGAAGAAGGATCACCCGCTTGAATCCGAATTCAATCGCCTGCGGTTTGTTTTCCGAAAAAATTATCGAGAACAGTTCCGCGGCCACGAACAGAAGCATCCCAGGCTCCAGCCCGGACTTTTTGAATAGCTCATTCTCACCTCTGAACCAGGCAACCCCCAGC
This sequence comes from uncultured Ignavibacteriaceae bacterium, assembly GCA_964625575.1. Taxonomy (GTDB): domain Bacteria; phylum Bacteroidota; class Ignavibacteria; order Ignavibacteriales; family Ignavibacteriaceae; genus UTCHB3. The sequence continues at coordinate 19,552 of CAZVBQ010000025.1, forward strand.
AGAACGAGTGCCACGTAATACCCCAACTGGTTGAAGAAAAGGGCATTTGTCAGGGTTGCCGCGAATAATAGAAGTGAAAAAAATGCAATGTTTGTGAGTTTCCGGTTGTCCATTAGCTGACCATCTTGCGAAAAAAAAAGAAACCTGAATGCTTTATCTAAAACATTCAGGTTTCAAAATTACGAAATTAGAAGGAGCACACTACTTTTTGAAGACACCTTCGATAACATTTCCAAAACTTCCGTTAGGGAACATTATCTTAAGATGATTAGCCACCGTCGGTGCTATATCTGTTATCTCCACTCTTCCGCGGTATTCTCCCTTGTTCACGTTCATCCCGTAAAAGAAGAGAGGCACGTGTGTATCATATTCAAACGGGGAACCGTGTGAAGTACCCTTGGTGTCATGGCTCAACCATCCCGGGTTGTGAACCATCCAGGCATCGCCGCTTCTTTTCTTGTTTGTGCCAAAGAACAGCTTTGATCTTACCGGATCAAGTGAGTTCGCTCCCTTCTCGAGCTCTGAAACGGGCAGCACATCCCTGAGCTCAGGGAATTTCATAAGCGCGGGTTTTATGATCGAAACCATCTCCTCTATTGTGGTTTTGTATTTTTTTGCCACAACATAGTCGAAGTAGAATTGATAATTGTTGGTGTTAAGGATGAATTTCACCTCATCCCCCGCGTTGAAGTATGTTCGAAGTGCTGACTCAGCCGCGTTCGTAAATGCTGAAAAATCGATCAACCCGCAGTCGATGTGGTTCTGACGCACGAATCCCGGCACTTCGGCAGCGCCATGATCCGCGGTAAGAAACACAAGATAATCACCTTTTGGGAACCGGGATTTAAGGAAACTCAGCAACTCCTTCAGTTCCTTGTCAAGCTTTATGTAACAATCAGCGGTCTCAATTGCCTGAGGCCCGTACCTGTGACCGATGTAGTCGGGCGATGAAAAACTGATAGCGAGGAGATCAGTGAACTCACCTTCCCCAAGGTTTTCTCCTTTGATCGCTTCAATCGCGAATTCCCTCGTCAGGGTGCTTCCCATTGGTGTACCTTCAATAGCGCTGAAATTTCCCAATGCCTTTGTGATCGCGGGGATGTCATGCGGGAACACCGGTTTTGTCTCCCCCTTGAAGAGTCCTTCGTGATCGGAATCATCAGGACCGCACATTGAGTACTTCACCAAGGGGTAACTTGTCTCCCATTTTTGTGAAAGAAGTTCCGCCGACCTCTTTTTGGCATTGAAGCCGGAAGCCCACTTCGGCAACTCATTCATGTAGTAAGTGCTTGTGATCCAGTTACCCAAAACTTCATCGAACCAGAAGGCACCGTTAGCAGAGTGACCACCGGGAAGAATGGAGCTTCTCTCTTTAATGGCGATGCTTATCACTTTCGATTTGAATGAGTTGGATGTCCTCATCTCGTCAGCAATGGTATTCACAAGAAGCCGGCGGGGTGAGTATTCCCCCTGCTCCGGAGTGCCACCAACCGCGGTAACGGTTTTGTCTTCCGCGCAGTACACAGCCCTGCCGAGTTCACGGTCAAACCAGTTGTTGCCTGCAATCCCGTGCATCCAGGGAGCTGTCCCGGTATAAATCGATGTGTGGCCGGGACCTGTAAAGGTCGGCACGTATGTGTAATGGGTGTTGGTACAACTGTACCCGTTCGTTACAAGTTCTTTAAATCCTCCCTCCCCAAGAAGATCCCAAAAACGGTAGATGTAGTCGTATCTCATTTGGTCGACTACAATTCCTACCACCAATTTAGGCTTTTCAGCCTGCTGAGCATTCGCCATAAAAACAAAGGCGAAAACAATTAACAGAAGTTTTTTCATCTGATCCCGTATCTTTCCTAAAAATTGGAGAAATTTACAAATGAAATTAATATTTTACCTCAAAACATAAATAAATTTCCGGTGAATTAATATGAAGAAATGGAGCCTTAAAGGCAAAACAGCTTTCATAACCGGCGGCACAAAAGGCATCGGCCTTGAAATAGTCTCGGATTTTCTGAAACTTGGTGCTTCCGTGATAACAATCTCCAGAAGTGAGGATAACGTGGCACTTATTCTTGAGCGCTTCAAAGGTGAAAATCTTGACGCGTTTGTATGCGATGTGTCAGTGAAGGAATCACGACAGGAAGTTATAAAAATACTTGGGAAGAAACTGCAACGGCTCGATATTCTGGTTAACAATGCCGGAACAAATATCAGAAAAAAATCATTCGAATACTCTGACGAAGAGATACGCCAGCTTTTTGAACTTAATTATTTTGCCACGGTCGATTTCTGCCGCGGTCTTCTTCCTCTGTTAAGGCTTTCTCCGGGAGCCTCGATTGTAAACATCAGCTCGATCGCGTCCGTGCTCGATGTCGGCACCGGCTTCCCATACGGTTCCGCGAAATCTGCCATGAACCAGTTTTCCAAATCTCTCGCGGCCGAGTGGGGCAAGTACAAAATACGTGTTAATGCCGTGCTTCCCTGGTTTATAAAAACCCCGTTGACCGAAGGCTACCTTGCGGATGAAGAGAGATATGAGAGGATCGTCAGAAGAACTCCTCTGAACCGGGTCGGTACACCCGACGAAGTGTCAGCCCTGGTGGCATTTCTGGCCATGGATATTTCATCTTACATCAGCGGTCAGACAATCGCGGTGGATGGAGGCGTTATGGCCAGCGTGTTTGGAGAGTAATTCAGTGGTCAGTGGTTAGAGGTCAGTGATTAGTGGTTCATTGCAATGGGTAACGGGCGACGGACAACGGGCAACGCGCAACGGACAACGCGCAACGGGTAACGGACAACGCGCAACAGGTAACGGACAACGCGCAACGGGCAACGCAAACCGGGCAACGTTCCCCTCACTACTCGCTACTCATAACTCACTACTGAAAAGAAAGGCTGCCCATAAAAGACAGCCCTGGAAACATTTAAATAAAGTGTTCTCCCGCGTAGAACGGATGGATCATATGTTCATCCTCTTCGGTGCCGTAACAGTGGCTGCATTTCTCCACTGTAAAAACGAATTTCTCTTCTTTGTCGGACGCGCCAATAAAATTGAGTATCGTCTTGCAACTTGAGCATTGAACTATATGATACCGGTGCGCTCTGGAATAACACTCCGGACAGAGATAACCGAGTTCTTCGTCTTGCAAGCCGGGCTCAAGCACGAAGAAGCTTCCACATTTTACATTATTACACTTGGCAAAATGTTTAGCAATAGTACCTTTTTTTGCGATAGCTCCTCCATCATTTTTCGATAACTCAACTTAAGATTTTTGTCACACAAAAAGATATATAAAAATTAATACCTGTACCTCCTTTTTGTGCTTGCCTCCAAACTATCTTTTTGTACCCATTGAAACTACTGCAATTAATTGGTGATTAGCGGGTTTTCCAGGTCAAATTCCTTTCATTAAATTGGGTATGAATTTTTAATCTTTTTATTTTTTGCTTACGGAGAACTCAATGGCTAAAATAGCTTGCTTTAAGGCTTATGACATCAGGGGTGTGGTGCCTTCTGAACTTAATGTGGAACTCGCCTACAACATCGCGCGCGGGTACAGAAAATTTACAGGATGCAAATCGGTGGTTATCGGCCGCGATATCAGAACCAGCTCCGCTGAATTGAGCGATTCGCTCGTAAAAGGCTTCCTCGATTCAGGTGTTGATGTTATAGATATCGGACTTTGCGGCACGGAGATGGTGTATTTCGGCACTTCATATTTGAAAGCCGATGGTGGCATCATGATAACTGCTTCGCACAACCCGCCCGAGTACAACGGAATGAAGTTCGTCCGCGAGCGCTCAATCCCGATCAGCTACGACTCCGGCCTGAACACGATCGAAGAGATCATCTCGAATGGTGACTTTGAACCATTTCCCGCCGCTAAAGGAAATTACACCCAACGCGACATTTCCGATGAGTTCGTAACGCATCTCGGCACATTCTACGATGTTTCCAAAGTGAAGAAGATGAAGGTTGTTGTTAACGCAGGTAATGGATGTGTCGGCCCGATGCTCGACAGACTCGAGAAGATCCTCCCGGTCGAGATGATAAAACTGTTCAACGAACCTGATTCATCATTCCCCAACGGCGTGCCAAACCCTATGATCGAAGATAACCGCCTCCCCACCATTAAAGCCATCAAAGAGTACAATGCCGATCTCGGTGTGGCTTGGGATGGCGACTACGACCGCTGCTTCTTTTTCGATGAGTCGGGTGAGTTCATTGAGGGCTATTACATTGTTGGAATGCTGGCCAAGTCGATCCTGAAGATGAATCCGGGTGAGAAGATCATCCACGATCCGCGTCTCGTTTGGAACACCATTGAAGTTTGCAAAGAGAACGGTGGCGAAGCCGTGCAGTCCAAGAGCGGACATGCTTTCATCAAAGAGAAAATGAGAGAAGTAAACGCGATCTACGGCGGAGAAATGTCGGCGCACCACTACTTCCGTGATAATGCTTACTCCGACTCCGGTCTTATCCCATTCCTCCTCGTCATACAGTTGATGTCGGAAGAGGGAAAATCGCTTTCACAGCTCGTGAACGAGATGATCGAGAAATACCCCTGTTCAGGCGAGATAAACTCAAAGATCGCGGATGCCCCCGCAAAACTCGAAGAGATCAAGGCAAAATATTCGGATGGAGAGTTTGACTACACTGATGGCGTCTCTGTCGATTACGGCAACTGGCGCTTCAACCTCAGAATGTCTAACACCGAACCGATCATCCGCCTCAATGTGGAAACCGCCGGCGACATCGAACTGATGAAAGCCAAAACTGCTGAGTTGCTGGGGCTTATCAGAGGGTGATTTCGAAGTGTGAACTGTGGAAAAAGTTACACGGATTTAATGGATTTAACGCGGATTCCACGGATTTTCATTTCATTTACTCTAAGTGAAATGATCCGCCGAATTGCAACTTCACGATAATATAATTTCAAAAGGCTGCTTGGAAACTGGCAGCCTTTTTAATTTCTAAATAACTTCTGCAACCTCGTAGGTTGATTTTCCGACGATCAGGATGGCGTAGGTTTTGCATGCAGTTCCTTCCGCTTCGAGTTCGTTCTTGTATTTCCTTACCTGTTCAATTGCCTTTACTTTTTCGGATTCGAGGGCTTCCTTGCTGCTTTTCTTCAGGTATTTCAGTTCGAGAAGGAAGTTATCCTTCCCCGGGTTGATCTTCGTCGGCAGCAGAAGAAGATCGGCATAACCTTCCCTGTTCTCATGCTCACTCTTCACGTAGTAAGCGTTGCTTCCCATCAGCAGCGTCATAAAGATCATCTTTATGTTCTTCTCGCTGAATTTTTGGAGGTCACGGTTCGAAAGGTTTTTCAGTATCGAATGGACATAGGCAACGAGTTTGTCAATCCTGCCCTGAAGCGCCATTTCAATTATTCCCTCGTTGATCTTTGAATTGTCGTACGTCAAGTTCTTTGACATTGTGAACAGATAACGGAAATACTCCCAATACATCTGTTTTATCACATAGTTCGGAATGACGAATGTGAACTGGCCCAACATCTCTTGTTCAATTGTTAGAAGTCCGTTATAGAATAGTAAAGATACAGCTTCTGTTTTGGTATATGGAAGTTCAAAATTGTATTGGATCGTCAATTTCTCAGTTATCTTTGTAGTCTCAAGAACCTCCTGAACTATTTCATCAGAGGTTGCATCTGGCAGAGGTTTAAGTATGTTCGCGATCTTCTTGTAGTCGGATGTTACGTTTATATCCGCCATTTCACTGGGATATTTAAAGTCCCTGCTGAAGCTCGAAAGGAAAGTTATCACCATCTGAGGATTATATAGTCTTTCCCCGGCTTCCTTCGAGAATCTGCTCCCATTGTACCACGCACGCATATCTTTGACGACATTGTCAATATCGAATTTCCCTTCTTCATAAATAGTACCTCGTATCATCCCAAGAAGCTCTTCCTCCGTGAATCCGGCCATATTGTGGAAATCCGGGTGAAGCGTAAGATTCTGTGCCACGTTAAATCCGCTGGTCATGCTGTCAAGGGTAACGGGAGTAACACCGGTCGCGAAGAAGCGGTCGATGATTCCTTCGCCCATAAACTGTTTGATCACTTCGTAGAACTTTCTAACCCAGCCATTGCGGGAAACGATCTCTTTAAAATGTCCGGGATTGAATGAGAATAACTCATTCGTAAAGTGGTCGTATTCATCGATCAGAAGGTAAATTTTCAGAGAGTCATTAACGGATTGCACTTTTGACATGAAACTGCGCAAGATACTGTTCGCGTCCGGAAGGGCGTAGATGGCTTCCCTTTCGTTATCGGGGAGTACCTTGTAAATCCGTAGAAACACATCAACGGCATTCCTCACCTCAGTGGTGAAATGCGTCATAATTTCGTCAGGTACATCAGTCCTGATCCCGCTGAAGTTGAGCTTAAGTATGTAATAACTGTTCCTCAGTGGGGTGGTATTTTCCGGTTTACCAATGAAATACTGCCCAAAGAGTTCATCAAACCGGGACTCGTGCTGGATACCGTAATAGTATTCAAGCATTGAGATAGTCAGAGACTTTCCAAACCTGCGGGGACGAAGGAAGAAGGTATTCTTGAAGTTAATGCCCTCGAGTTTCTTGATAAAATTTGTTTTATCAACAAAGTAGGCACCTTCTCCAGAAAGCGTTGCAAAATTTGATGATAGCGACGGTATTCTCTTCTTCATTTCTCGAACCGGAAATTTATCTTAATCATTACAGGAATATAACAATATTGTCAGTAATTAAAGATTTTCAAACTGCACCATACTCCGGGATAAAACACTAACCTCTGACCACTGACCTCTAACCACTAAAAACTCACTTCCCCTTCCCCTTGGCAAGCTTGAATGCCAGCCCGGCAAGAAATATCATAAACATCAGTCCAATTATCGTAAGAGCAAGTTCCGATTTATCCTCGACCTCAAAAGGACCGGCGCCTCCATCAGTTGAAATTCTAACAGAGAGTTCGAATGCCCATCTGCTTAGCCAGATAGAGGCAAAATCTTTCACCTCTCCCGCCATTTGGTTGAATGGCTGAACAAGTCCGCCGAACATTACCGCAGGGATCAGCACAAGGGGAAGTACGGTTAAAGCGAAAGCCTCTGTTTCAGAGTATGCAGAGATCAGCAGGCCCATAACCGTGGCTGTGAAAGAGGTGATCACCAACGCGCCAAACAGAGTCATCTCATTATCAAAATTGAATTTTGAGTTCGCAATCGCGACGATGATCATTGTTTGCATGATCGAGAAAAGGAACAGAACTGCAAATTTTGAGAGGATATAGGATGTTATCGAAAGGTTTACCATCCTCTCCCTCTTGAAGATGCTCCTTTCATTCACTATCTCCCTTACCGCGTTTGAAGTACCCAACCATATTGTGGAAATAACCAGTATAAAAAGAGGGCCGATATTCAGACCATCCTCTTTAAAAAGAATATTGATCATCAACCCGATCAGGGGTGCCTGAATCAGGAGGAAGGCAAGATTCCAAGTGTCACGCAGTTTAATAGTGAAATACCTCGAAGTCAGAGTAATGAATTGGTTCAACGGATTGATCGTCACCTTTTTTATCACCGATGAAGGTGTGTTTTTGGTTGAAGTCGCGTCGAGTGTTGCATAATTGGAGTAATATTGTGATCCCCGGTATTTCGCCTTCCATTCATCCGGCGTTTTTTGGGCAAGGCTGTCAAAAATATCCACCACATCATCCACTCCGAACCAGGCAGCAGCCTCCGAAGCGGGACCGTAGTAAGCAAGCTTCCCGTTCTTTGCCAGCACGATCACATGAGTAAGGAACCGGAAATTTGATTCGGAAATGTTGTGCGTTGTCAGAAGCACAGTTCGTCCCGCGTCGGCGATATTTCTGAGAATCGTCATCACTTCCTTGTCTGATTTGGGGTCGAGTCCCGAAGTCGGTTCGTCGAGCACGAGAATATTGGGATCAGTCATAAGTTCCTGCCCGAGGTTCACTTTCTTTCGCTGCCCGCCGCTGATACCCTTCCGCTCGGGTGAACCGATCCGCACATTTCTCGCTTCTTCAAGGTGAAGTTTGTGGATCACATTTGTCGCCCTCTCGCTGATCACAGAGGTATCGAACTGGTGCCCAAGCCTCAACCTTCCGGTGTACATAAGTGACTCGGTAACCTCCAATTCCCTGTGAAGAATATCATCCTGAGGAACATAGCCGAAAACTCCCTTAAAATTTTCGGGATTACTGAAGATCGACTCATTATTAATCTTCACATCACCGTGTGAAGGTCTGTTTATTCCGCACAAAAGATACATCAGGGTGGTTTTGCCGGCACCGGAAGGACCGATCAAGCCGATAAACTGCCCGGGACCGATGGTCAGACTGATATCATCTATAAGTTTCTTCCCTTCATTGCTAAGGTAAGTCAGGTGTTGCGCCTCGATCGTCAAACCTTCAAGTGAAAGTTTGCTCCCCGACATTAACTGCTCAAGAGTGAACGGAGTGCCGCCAACCGTGATAATATCTTGAGGGCTGACTGCTGCCTTGGTAACCCTCTTTCCGTTCACGAAGGTGCCGTTGCTGCTTCCAAGGTCTTGAACGTACCACGTGCTTCCCTCCCTGAAGAGTTTGCAGTGCTTCCGGCTGACCTTGAAGTTATCGATCACCCTGTCGCACTCGGGAGCACGTCCTATGATATACTCTCCACGCGCAACCGACTGATCCCGGGATACCGGACCCCGGACTTCTCCTCCACGCGCGGCAGCCAGCCAGTCAAATTTATATTGCTGTCCAAGCATGACGGTGTCACCGTTTTTCAGAAGTTTTTCAGATACCCTGACACCGTTAACATAGACCCCGTTAGTGGAAGCCTGATCACGGATCGTTACAGAATCACCCTCCACTAGAAGGTCGCAATGCCTGTTCGAAACTCCCGAAGCCGGGATGACAATATCGTTCTGAGAATGTCTGCCGACGCTGATCACCCGCCGTTCACGTGATCCGGAAACTAATGGTGCTCCACAATCGACACAAAATTTAGCGCCTTCATTGTTCGCGCTCCCACATTTGTCGCAATTTTTCATCTATTTATCAACTCACCAATACTTAATGAATCATTATATTTTAATGGAAGTGTCGCCCTCTCGCCGGCGACCTCGAATATTAACTGCCCCCGGACTTCATAATCAAGTCTTCCTCCCGAAACGATAAAACCAAATAGCGCCCCGGGACCCGCTTTAAGCATGTCGCCCACATAACACGAAGCACTGATCGTGCCCGTTGCACCTTTTACTTTCTTCCCGACTGTGAACGGCTCGGGCAGATAGAACTTGCCGGTTGTACTTCCCTTGGTTAACACCTTTCCGCTGTCAAGCGAAACCACGGTAAGCTCGATATCGAAAGGGTTGTTGATTTCCGACACGAGGTCAAACTTGAGTGAGTCGCCATCGAGCCGGATATTTTCGACCCCCTTCACCGAGAATATCCCGTCCGCGGCTCCGTTTCCGCCGTTGAACAATTGCTTGTTAAGGTCGATGGGGATCGCGAAATCGATGTTTACCGGAACGGAAATAATGGAAATACCGGCGATAGCCCTCCCCTTCACGGAGATATTAACAGTGTCGCCGGCCTGTTTGAAGAACTTCATCGACTCTTTCACACGTAAGGTTATCTTTAGAACAACCTCCTGAACAGTGCCGGAGGGGAGTTGAACCATCGAATCAACGGTCACATTACCGATGCTCCTGCCGGAACCGAGAATTTTTGCTTCGAGGAGTTTCAGATCAAGTGAAGTGAATGACCCGTTCCGGAGAGCGATCATCACTTTAGCGTGAAGAAGCGAGTCATCGACGGAGGTGACCTTCACTGAGCGGAAACCCTCGTATTTGACCGCGCTCTTGAAGTAAAAATATCCGCCCGCGTCAACCGCGATGATCAAGATCAGAGAGGAGAGAATGACGATCGATCTCTTTTTCATCGGTTTACTTCATTTTTTCGATGCTTTTTGCCCTTTCGGTCGAAAGGGGGTGAGATGAAATAAAATCATTTACCGGATCGCGAGGCGCCTCCTGACTTTGCTTCGCGAGACGATAGAAAAAGTCGACAGCCGCCTTTTTCTTGTAACCGGCTTTCTGCAAAAGTTTAACGCCGTATTCATCCGCTTCAAATTCGTCATATTTACTGAACGGAATGTCGTAAACGGTCATCAGCGCGTCGGCGAGCGTTGCAAGGTTGGCGTCGAATTTTCCGGCAATATACGTCAGTTTGATTTTATTGATGCAGTGTTTCCGGTCGATATGGGCGAGCTCATGCGCGATAATGAAAGCCAGTTCATCCTCCGACTTTACAAAATCGAGGATACCCGTGTTAAGGTAGATCATTCCGCCCGCGATGGCGAAGGCGTTTATCTCGTTGTCGGCGACCACTTTGAAGCGGTAGTCGATCTTCTTACGGGTCACATTTTTAATTAATTTGTTGAAAATGCCGGTGATATTCCACTTTTTACTCGAGCCGTTCCTGATGGTTTTTTGAACTTCAGTTTCGAGCGCGTCGCCGATCTGATTTTCTTCCGCCTCGTTGATCTCAACAATATTCAGAGTCGTCTTGGTAAGATCGTTGATCGTACCGGCTATGTCACCAAACAGCCCGCCCTGCGCGTAAAGTCCTGCCGGAAAAAACAGCAGGACCAGAATGAATTTTTTCAACATAAAACCACCTATTTAAGAAATTTCAATATAGCCGAAAGGTCACCCGTGTTTGAAGTGCAGACCCACCCTGTTGATTGTTTCTCAAATTTCATGCTCCCCGGAATCTCTTTGTCGGCAATAGTTGCCCCAAGAACTGTGTAAGGTTTGTTCAGGTCGAACATAAAATTGACTTCGTATGTCTTTTTGTCGTCGGTCGTGTAGCCTTCCTTCGTCACCCTGAAATTGACTGCCTCGTATTCGACCCCCAGCAATTCCTTCACTGAAGCCTTTACTTTGTCGTATTGCTCATCATACTGCGATCCGGATGGGATATCCTTGCACCCGCTCAGAAGAACCGCGACCGCCACCAAAAGTACCGAAAAGAACATTTTCGTTTTCATAACTTCCTCATTTCCCGTTTTTGTGAAATCTCTCCCTTAAAACCCCGGTGATCCATAATATCACCGCGATCAAAGCGAGCCCCTGAACAGCGTATGGAACCGCCATCGCGGATCGTAAAAATATCGTATCTCTTTTTTGAAGCGGTACATCCACCGTAAGCACGTTCTCCTCAAACATTTTTGTCTCTTTAACCGTGTGTCCCGACTGATCTATGAGGCATGACACTCCGCCGTTCGCCGCCCTGACCACGGCGCGGTGGTTCTCAATCGCGCGCAGATTCGAAAATTCCTTGTGCTGATGAGGTCCCGAAGTGTTGCCGTACCAACTGTCATTTGTAACAACGGCCAGAAATTCGGCACCACCCAGCGTGAACTCAGCCGCGTAATAAGGAAATACCGACTCAAAGCAGACCAGCGCCCCCACCTTCACTTCCCGCTTCCCTTTTGAAGTGGTGGTTTTTACGGGAAAAACGTACTCCCCTTCTCCCACGTTCCAACTGCTTATCCCCACGCCCCACTTCAGCATGTCTCCAAGAAAGGGGATCTGATCGATGTATGGGGTGCGTTCGCCGAAGGGCACAAGTTTGTGTTTACCGTATTGCTGAACAACCGGATCGCCGGGAGTGAACAGTAGAACGGAATTGTAGGTCGCGAACCGTATTTCACCATCCGGGAAACGCTTCGCGTCAGAGGGGTATGGCTCACCCGGCTGAAAAAATTTGACGTGCGGCATCCCGGTCAGAATAGGAACACCCGTGCTGTCAACGTACTTGTGTAATCGCTCAACAATCTCCGGATACTGCCCGTTAAGTATGAAAACAGGGAGCGCGGTCTCGGGCCAGATAACCAATTTTGCCCCTTCTTTTACAGCCTTGTCACTCAATTTCAGATATTTATCGAGTATCTGCTCCAACGGTCCTCCCGACCATTTTTGGTAGGGATCGAGGTCCGGTTGTACAAGTCCAACTCTCAATGTCTCATCGGCGGGTTTGTCATCGGTGGTGATCAAACTGTAAAAGACGGGTAGCAATACCAGAACAGTGAGGACGCGGAGAGCGACGCGATCAGGCTTTTTATCCGACTGCCACGTCTTCCACAATTTGTAAATCGCGATATTGATCCAGATCAGTATCATGGTCATTCCCAATGGACCCACCACATCACTGAACTTGTAAAACAACTGAAAGTCTGCAAGCGTGTTGGAAATCGTGATCCACGGGAAATTCACGTCGACATTCATATAAAAATATTCATACGCCGCCCAAAAAGGAGGGATGAGCCAAATGGCATTCTCCTTTTTCATGAAGCCTGACCTGATTACTCCATAATAAAGTGTAACGGGAATAAGAAAGGAAACCGGATTGGCGAAGAGCATCAGTCCACCACCTATCATCAGGAACCGGTCTTTCGCGACTGTGTAAGCGCCTACCCAATAGAGAGCCACCACCCCGGTAACAAAAGCGAAGAGGTAAACCGCCCTGTTAAGGTCGATTAGTTTCTCACGTCGCTCAAGAACGATTAACAACGGTACAAGCGCGATGAAGGCGGTAACCGGCAAAGGCACCGGCGGATAGGCAAAACCCATCAATACCCCTGCTATTATCAGGAGATACCGGTCACTCTTCAATTTTGCACGCTCATCAGGCGTTTTAGGAATTCTTTTGAATATATTCATAATCTCTCAATAAAAGTACTTCAGTACTTCGGTACTTCGGTACATCAGTGGTGTGGTACTCCAGGATCGAAGGATTACTGAAGTACTGAAGTTCTAAAGTGCTGCAGTTCTTAGTAGCGCTACCGCGTACGCCACTGCACCCTCTTCCCTGCCAATGAAGCCGAGTTTTTCTGAAGTGGTGGCTTTAATTGAAATATCGCCGGGTTCACACTCCAGGATTCCAGAGATCACGCTCTGCATTTCAGGGATGTACTTGGCGATCTTCGGTTTTTCGAGGACGACAACAGAATCGATATTCCCGATCGCGTATCCTCGCTCCTTAACGAGTTCATACGCCTTCTTTAGCAGAATCTTGCTGTCAATATCCTTGAAGGCGGCGCTTGTGTCAGGGAAGTGCTTCCCGATATCACCGAGCGCGAGGGCTCCAAGCATTGCATCCATAATAGCGTGGAGCAGCACATCCGCGTCCGAGTGGCCAAGCAGCCCTTTTTCAGCCGGAATTTCAACCCCGCCCAGAATAAGTTTGCGCCTTTCGGCAAGTTTATGCACATCGTAACCATTACCAATTCTAAATTTCAATGTCTAATCTCAAATTTATTGAACTCATTTCTTGCTTCTTCCCTGATCACCTTGATTGCGGTCACCCGCGACCTCGAGGGACCAATTTTCGCCTTCTCGTGAAGTGCTTCAATCTGCCACTCCTCACCTTCGGCGACTATCTCCACATCCCCCGACCATGTGTTTCTAACAAATCCCGTCACGCCAATCTCCTCCGCTTCGCGAAGTATGAACCAACGGAATCCCACACCCTGCACCAAACCTTTCACAACCATCTCAACTCTTATCTTCATAACTCATTCCCACGCGATGGCAAAACCCACCACCTCTTTTAGTAACCAAATCCCAAACACGAATCCGCCGCGGCGGACTTCACCCCTCACCCCTCACCCTTCTTAAACACTTCCGTAAACACCAGTCCGCCAAAGATTATCGCGGCACCGGTCAGTCCCATCTTTGTGAAGTGTTCACCAAGAAGAATGAAAGCGATAACCGCGGCGAAGACCGGCTCAAAAGAGTAAATGATCGCGGCTTTAACAGGCACCACTTCCTTTTGGTATCTCGTCATCATCGTCACATTGAAGAGAGTGGCGAAAAGCGTCGTGTAGAGAAGCGCGCCGATCACATCAAAATTGAACTCGAATCTTAACGTTTCAACACCGGTGAAGTGGAAGAAAGGCATAAGAATTGTCGCGGTAACAGCAGTGAATGCCAATTGTGAAAAGGTTGTATACATGTAGTGGTTGCGTTTCGAGATCACGTCAAGCCAGACAATATAAATGCCAAATGACATCGCGCAGAGGAGCGTGAGGAGATCACCAAAGTTGAAAGTTTCCCCTAGTTCGGTCACCACGCTGATTATGTCCCTGTCACCACCGGAGAGAAAAACTATTCCAACAGCGACAATTCCGATACCGGTGGCATTTACGAGAGAAGGGGGTCTTCTCTCAATTATGGTCTGCGCGAGCGGCGTGAAAACCACAAATGTTCCGGTAATAAATGCCGATTTTGACGCGGTTGTGTACTGCAGTCCGATGGTCTGCAAGATAAAACCGAGGAAGAACCAAAATCCGATCCAGAAGCCGTCTTTCAACTGCTGAGTGGAAAGACCTTTAAGATGCTTCCACGCGAATGGAAGAAAGATCAGGGATGCAAATCCGAACCGGACAGTCACAAACATAAAGGGAGAGACGTGAACAATAGCGTTCTTGATCAGCGCGAATGTCCCTCCCCACAACACAGTGAGGAGCAAAAGGATCAGCTCTGCCTTGAATTCCTTCAGCCTCCCGTTATTCATCGCGACAGGCTATTCCTCTTCGTCTCGCGCGTACCCGAAGTACTTAAGGTACTTCTCGTCACTCCGCCAGTTTGAACGGACTTTCACACGGAGATCAAGAAATACCTCACGACCCAGAAAATTCTCGATCGCCGCGCGCGACTGCTCGCCAAGTTTCTTGATCATCGCGCCCTTTTTGCCGATAATTATACCCGCCTGGGTATCACGCTCGACATAGATCATGGCGTAAATGAAATCCTTGCGTCCTTCACGTTCCTTGAACTCTTCAATTGCCACTTCGCAACTGTAAGGTATCTCTTTTTCGTAGAGCTCAAAGATGTGCTCCCTGATGATCTCTGAAACGAAGAATCGTTCAGTTTCATCGGAGAGATCGTCATCGGGGTAATATTTAGGGTGCTCAGGGAGGTTTTCAATTATAAAATCTTTAAGCTGGTTCAAATTCACGTTGGCAAGCGCGGAAATTGGGAGCACTTTATCGAATTTCTTGCTCTCTTCAAAAAACTCAATACTCTCAACGGTCTTTTTCTCATCAATGTCGATCTTGTTCACGCAGACAATTTTGGGCACTTCCATTTTCTTCGCAAGTCTGAACACCTGCCCCACTGCCGACTCTTCTTTCTCCCAAAGCGGGGCGTGGGCATCGTGCAACCAGACAATAACATCGGCATCCTGAAGTGACAGATTAACATACTCCATCATCTTCTCCTGGAGTTTGTATTTTGGCTCGAGGATACCCGGGGTGTCAAGAAAAATGATTTGATAATTTTCTTCGGAGAGAATACCAAGAACCCGTTTACGGGTTGTTTGTGGTTTTGAAGTGGTTATCGAAAGCTTTTCACCCAACAGGGTGTTCATCAGCGTGCTTTTACCTGCGTTCGGAGCACCAAGTATGGTTACGAATCCGGCCTTTGTGGTCATGATGTTTTCCTTTCCGTTTTCTTTCATGATACCAGCCTCAATACGGATAAATTATGAAGAGCAGAAGCGAGATAATGCCGAGCGCCCACATACCCGTGGAGATTTCAGATATCTTTCCCGCTGCTGATTTAAAGATAATATAGACGATAAATCCGCCCGTCATTCCAATGCCGATATTATAACTAAAAGCCATGAGAACTATTGTGGTAAAAACGGGTACCGCCTCACTGAAATCGCTGAAATCGAGCTTCGTCACCATCCCGATCATTAACAGACCCACAACCATAAGCGCGGGCGAGTAGGCATAAGCCGGGATCACCGAAACGAAAGGTGAAATAAAAAGAGTGAGGAGAAATAGAAACGCTGTGACAACTGCTGTAAGCCCCGTTCTTCCTCCCGCTTCGATGCCTGTTGCAGAGTCGATATAGGCTCCCGCCGTTGTGGTGCCAAGTATACCGGCAAGAGTTGTGGCAACAGCATCACTCAGCATTGGCTTGTGCATATCGGGGAGGTGTCCGTCTTTATCGAGCATCCCTCCGACCATCGAAAGGGCGGTCAGAGTGCCGATGGTGTCAACTATATCCATAACGACAATTGTAAGGATAATGGACGCGAATCCCCACTGAAGCGCTCCGATCAAATCGAACTGCCAGAAGATCGGATCAAGCCCAGGGGGCATGCTCACCCATCTCTCCGGCATGTCTTCCATACCGCTCACAAATCCAACTATTGTAATGGCAAGGATGCCCAGAAGTATCGCCCCCTTCACTTTTTTCATCATCAGCAGGGCGATCAGAACAAATCCCGCGATGGCTAATATCACATCAAGGTGATCAAGGTGACCGATCCTTACAGGAGGGCTCTGAGCCGCCTCTATTATTCCTGATTTCACCAATCCGATCAGTGTAAGAAACATCCCTATCCCCACGGTGCAGGCGATTTTAAGCGACTCAGGAATCGATCGCGCGAGCCAAGTTCTGATCCCCGTAACCGTGGCGATCACGAGCAGAATCCCGCTGATAAGTATCGCGCCGATCGCGGTTTGCCATGAATGTCCCATTATTTTTACAACGGTATAGGCGATAAAGGCATTCATCCCCATATAAGGAGCGATCGCGAAAGGGCGCTTGGCATAAACACCCATAAGAAATGTACCCGTGAACGCCACGAGGATGGTGGCAACCATGGTCGGCTGCTCGGGAATACCCGCTACGGCAAGCACTTTTGGATTTACAATTATGATATAGGCAATTGTGAAGAAGGTGGTAATGCCGGCAAGAACTTCAGTCTTTATCGACGACCCGTGCTTCTCTATCTCAAAGTAGGAAGATAAAAATTTCATTAATTTATAATTGTCAGTTTATTTGGAAGACAAAAGGGTTAACCGGCAAAAAACTTGCTGATCACCTCATCCGCTTCCCTCTCGTTTAGAAGTAGTATTTTAGATATTTCCACTGCTTTCGATTTTATTCTTTCAACGTCGGAGATACCTGATGAAAGGTGCTCAAGATATTTCACGAGAACGAACCTCCCGGCGGTTTCACAGAGTTGCATTACGAGAAGCTCATCAAGCTTCAGCATCCTCCCCGTTTCCACAATGAAATCGGCCTCCCGGCGGTCAAGCTCCCTGTCCGTGAGGGCGATCGCCCACGCGAAGAGTATCACCGCTTTCTTGAATTCAAACCGGGTGATCCTGTCACACTCCTCACCTGTAAGCTTGTCATTAAGGGAAATTTCACTTATATCCTGTGGCACCGGGAACATAAAGTCGAAAAGGAAAAGTTTTTCGATCTCCTTTAATGTATCATCCGCACCGGCCACCAGCAATAATACCTTGCTGAGGAACTGCTTTTCAATATCGTTTAATGGTTTTCCGGCTTCGAGTATCTTCTCGAATCCGTAGACCTTGGTAGCGTTCCCGGGAAGTGCCACCCAACCCGCCACCTCCTCATCCCAATGGAAGTGAGGCAAAATGGATGAAAAAGCGGCTACAATTCCGGCATTGATCGCGTCTTCACCGGGCACGCTAACTTTATCTTCCATAATCGCGCGATGGTCGAAGAATTTCTCATCGTCATAAAGCTTGCTGCCGAACCGCCCGTTGATCACTTTCTGAAACACCCTCGTCAGCGCGTAACGGATGTTGCTGAAAGCACTTTCCTCACTTCCCCTGAAAACGGGTTCATTAATGGTGGTGGGAATGTGTGACATCGCGGCAAACTTCTGACCCGTTACACTGCACTTGAAAATGCAGAGGATCAGATCGCTATCCAGCGTGTAGCTCTGTAAAAGGGGCTTCACATTATTAATGTCTGCCTGATGGTGCAAGGTTTCTCCAATATTCTAAAATCGAACAAGCAAATATTTGAAAAAATATCGGGAATATCAACTATTAATGTAGCAGAAGTGAAGCAACAGCCTCGTGGATGCGGATACGGAAGTTGCGCATCCCCTCTTTGGCACGCGAAGGGTAAACTCTGTTTGTGAAAAGGACAATCGCGAATTTCTTCACGGGATCTGCCCAAATGGAAGTGCCCGTAAAACCGGTGTGACCGAAGGAGTATTCGGGAAAACTTTTACCGCCCAGACCCTGATGTTTGAAGTTTGTGTCCCATCCGAGGGCACGGGATGAAGTTCCGCCACCCCGTTTTATGAACATTGAGATCGTTTCGGGTTTGAGAAACCGCTGCCCCTCAAGGGTGCCCCCTCCCAGAAGGATCATCATATATCTTGAGATATCGTGAACTGTTGAGAACACCCCGGCATGACCGCTTACACCACCAAGCAGAAAGCAGTTTTCATCGTGTACACTCCCCTGTATAAGCTTGTTCCGCCAATAGTTGTCTATTTCAGTCGGCACGCAATATGGCTTATCAATTTCATCGGGATTGTACATCGTCATTGTCATGCCGGCAGGCACCCAAAGATTTTGCCTGATATAGTCATTAAATTTCTCACCCGTTACGGCCTCAATCACCTTCGCGAGGATGATCATTCCAAGGTCAGAATAAACCGTTTTTGTACCCGTGGGGTACTCAAGTGGCGTGTTACAAATATCGTTGATTATTTCATCCCCCTTCAAGCCGAGTTTGTAATATATTTTGGACGCGGGGAGCCCGGAAGTGTGGAGCAAAATACTTCTTATCGTCACACTTGGTTTACCCGTGAAAGCGGGGAGGTAGTCAGCCACTTTCGAGTCGAGATTGATCTTCCCCTCCTCGTATAGTTTCATCACCGCGAACGTGGTGGTGGTAACTTTCGTGAGCGAGGCTATATCGAAGAGTGAGTTAACTTTTACAGCGGGGGAAGCGGGATCGTAGGTGTACCTGCCGTATCCGTTTTCATAATAAATCTTGCCGTCCTTTATTACTGTGAGTGCCGCGCCCGGGAAGATTGAATCTTTTATGCCGCTTTCAACCAACTCGTCGATCCGGTTGTAGATTTCACTCTGACCGATTACCTTCCCGTTCTCCTCAAGAAGGTCGATCCCGTCACCGGTTTTATAGTTGGTTCCGGGGAGCGAAACCGGCAGCTTCCCGGAAATGTTATTCTCACCAAAGATGGCGGCAGCCAACGCTAGTTCACTCGAGAGTTCAGCGCCGTAATTGGTGGCAAAAACATCAACCTCCGGCACATCCATAAGCACGTATGGGTGACAATGCGCGAGAAGGATCACTTTCTTCCCTTGTTTCTTAATGGATTTTATCAACTCAATCGACTCCTTGCCGAGTTGTATCCTGCCTGATGATTGCCGGGTCTGCAAGTAAACCGATACGATCACCTCTTTGTAACCCGATAGCTTTTCTTTGTATATCTGAAGATCGGTGGCATCGGGCTGCAACGGGAAATCGTAGGTATCTATCGAACCATTCCGCTCTCTGATGGCGGCAATGAATCGTTTGTAATTAGGGTAGTCCCTGCCATCCCTCAACACGATGTGCAGGTATTTTTGTTTCTTCTTCAAGGGGAAGATCGAGTGATCATTTTTAAGAAGGGTGATCGAACGGATGGCGAGATCTTTTGACACCTCGTCAATTTCACTCTGATTGAAGAGTTTTTCAACTTCCGAAGTTGGTGCCGGTTTTGAGTTGAACAACCCAAGCCATTTTTTCGCCTGAAGAATTTTCCTCACCGAGTGATCGATCCTCTCCCGGCTTATCTCCCCTTTATTCACCGCCGAAACAATAGCCTCAATGGCAACACCTGACTCCGGTGATGCCATCAGAACATCAACACCGGCTTTAACCGCGAGAAGTGCCGCCGGCCCCGGCTTGTAATATTTGGAAACCGCCTTCATAGTCAGGGCATCGGTGTTTATGATCCCTTTAAAGCCAAGTTCCTCTTTCAGAAGCCTTGTTACTATGTTGTAGGAAAGACACGCAGGCGTATCGGCGGTATTGAAAGCTTCCACACCCAGATGCCCCACCATCACTGAATAAGCACCTTTTTCTATCACCTTCCTGAACGGGTATATCTCAGTCTTCATGAAGCTGAGGGAATCATCCTGAATAACCGGAAGGTCAGAGTGTGAGTCTACAATCGTGTTGCCGTGCCCGGGAAAATGTTTGAGTGAAGAGAGTATGCCACCCGCTTGCAACCCCTTCGACATCATCACCCCAAGTTCAGCAACCATCTCCGGTGACTCGCCAAACGAACGGACATTGATAATGGGATTACCGGGATTGTTGTTCACATCAACCACGGGACTGAGGTTCCAGTGTACCCCCAGAACTTTGGAGTCGGCAGCTATCCTCTTTCCCATCTCATAAACAAGAAGTGGTGATTCCGCGGCGGCGAGGGCCATGTTCAGAGGGTAGGTTCTGGTGCCGTTTATCCGCATCGCCATTCCCCGTTCGAAATCTTCCGCGAACAGGAGCGGAAGCTTTGACTCTGCCTGCAATTCCCTGATAACCTTGGCGGTTTTCATCAAACCTGAACCAAACAAAACAAATCCACCCGGATTGTACTTCTTGAGGTGCCTTTTCTCGATCCAGTCTTCTGTCTGCATACCCGGCTGAAGCGCGGGGAACATCATCTGCGCGACTTTATCGTTCAGCGACATGCTGTTTAGCACGGAATCAATAAACCGGTCAGGCTCACTTGAGAACAGAACCCCGGGATCCGTGGTTTGTTCGAGTCCGGCATAGATCTCATCCCCTGCCACATCTCCAACTGCCCCCGGAGATGAAGTTTTGTTCCCGCCGGTGCAACCCTGTATAAGAAAAATTAAAAGGGTGATCGAAAAGAGCGGGCAGGCCCTCCTCAGCAATTTCATTTTTTTCCGTAATCCTTGTCAAGTGGCATCAGCCATGTAGCAAAAAAGCTTGGGATCGCGGTTAAAAGCACAATAAGGAAGAAGTTTTCGTACCCCACGGTTTCCTCAAGCCAGCCGCTCCACATCCCGGGAATCATCATGCCAAGCGCCATGAATCCTGTGCAGATGGCGTATGATGACGTCTTGTATTTGTTGTCGGAGACATACATCATGTAAACCATGTAGGCCGCGAAACCAAAACCGTAACCGAACTGCTCGATCACCACAACGATGCCGATATCGAACACAGCATGCGGAGCTGTAGCCGCGAGGTACCAGAATGCTACAATCGGAAGGTGCATCGCGAAAAGCATCGGCCAGATCCACTTTTTCAGTCCGTGTTTCGAAATGGCGATTCCGCCGAGAATGCCGCCCACGGTCAGGGCTATGATTCCCGCGGTGCCATAAACAATGGCGAACTGCTCGTTGCTTAAACCCATGCCACTTTTATTCACAGGGTCTTTCAGAAATGGCGCAACCATCTTCACAAGTTGAGCTTCAGGCAAACGGTAAACCAATAAGAAAAAGAGAATAAGTCCGATCTTTTCCTGCTTGAAAAATTCGGCGAAGGCGAGGAAAAATTCTTTTATTTTGTTCTTGCCTTCTTCAGCCCTTGGACCGTCATCCGCGGGATAAGGCAACATGAACTTGTGGTAAATAAAGAAAAGGGCGAAGAGAGCGGCAGCAATTCCAAAAACCACCATCCACGCCGGTTCGGCATCACCTTTGAAATATTCTTTGGTGAGATAGCCTGCAAGAAAAACAAGGACACCGTTACCGAAAAGGGTGGCCGCGCGGTAAAATGTGCTTCTGATACCCACGAAGAACGACTGGTCTTCTTTGCTGAGCGCCAGAAGGTAAAACCCGTCAGCGGCTATGTCATGCGTGGCGGAAGCGAGCGCCATCAATCCAAGAAAAATGATGGAAGGCCAGAAAAAATCCGCCATCGGAAGCGTAAGCGTGAACGCCACACCCACAAACCCAATAGCCAGAATCCCCTGCATCGCCACCGTCCATAACCTTTTCGTCTTGACTATGTCAACAACTGGACTCCATAACGGCTTTACCACCCAGGGAAGATACAGCCAGCTTGTGAACAACGCGATATCAGTGTTGGATATGCCAAGATCCTTGTACATCACAACTGAAACTGTCATAACTATTACATAAGGGATACCTTCCGCGAAATATAACGTCGGTATCCATGCCCAAGGGTGTCTGTTTTCTTTTTTACTCATAATTTCGTTCAGTTTTCGTTGTTAAATTAGAATTTGAGAACTTCAGAACTCCAGAATTCGAGAACTTCAAAAACTTTGGGTCTTCGGGTCTTTGGGTCTCAGGGTCTAAGACTCTCAAGTTCTCTGGTTCTCAAGTTTCCAAGTTCTCAATAGCCAGGTACACCGCCCCCATAACAGGAGGGAGGTCAGTTTGCTGAAGGAGGACATCAGGGTGCCTTTCGGCAAGTTTTTTCTTGAATATTTCAGAAAATCTGTTCGGTTTGGTAAGCACGCTGCCAACGAGTGAAAGCTTTAGCTGCTCGGATCCGAATTTGAACTTCATCGCTTTAATATGATCGATCAAACCGTCGGATTCCTCATCGAGGATGATGTTGGCTATTCTATCCCCTTTATCAGCGGCTTCCACTACCAAAGGTGCCACGGAAGCGATATCAAAATTGTTGGTGTACACTGCGGAGATCAGTTCATTGGGTTCTTTAAAACCGAATTTTTCCGCCACCATTTCGCGGATCAGGGTGTCTTCTCCCCTGCCGTCTATCGCCCTGCCGGTCGCGATCAGGCCCCGCTGACCGAGTTTATAACCGCTTCCCTCGTCGCCGAGGAAACGGCCAAGTCCTCCGACTCGCAGCACCTCACCCCCCGCGGTTTTCCCGAACATGATCGAACCTGTACCCGCGATGAGAATTGAACCGCTGACACCCGGGAATGCCGTTTCAAGGGCGATTCTGGCGTCGGATACAACCGTAAAATTATTTAATTCGATTGAGTTTGAAAGGAATTTTGCCTTAACCGCTTCTTCGAGCCGCCGCGCGTCGGCAACCCTCCCCGCGCCCGTGGTGCCAAGCACTGTGGCCGCAAGGCAATCGTAAGACAGCCCCTTCTCAACCATAAATCCATTTATCAGGGAAAAAAGTGTTTCTGAAACTTTATCGACTCCATTCAACAGGAAGTTTGAGTTCCCCCCGAAACTCTCTCCAATCGTTCTCTTTTCCTGGTCGAGACAAACAAGGTGGGTCTTTGTGCCACCACCATCTATTCCTATGTAATACTGCATATTGAATTTCTTATCTTTGTGACAGGCTTTTTCCTGATTTAGCTTCCTAAATCCGGGAAGTGAAGCATTTAATGTGGACTGAAAGGCGTTTAATCGGACATTACATAAAAGATACCGTACAAAGCACTGAAAAGTAAAGCTACGGTGACGGCGACAAGAACGGTCTGCCTTATCATCCGGTTCCTTTCCTGTTGCTTTAAATACCTGTTGGTCTCGGTGTAATCTCTTTTGTAATCGCCTTTGTTAATATCCCATTTCTGAAAATTGTTTTCGGGCATAAGGCTCCTTAGACAGAAAAAATGGTCATTTCATTGGTAAACTTCCGTTCCGCGAAACGAACAATAAACATACGGATCGAAAACCTAAATTAATAACTTGCTCCAATATGGCAAAACCTGAAAATCACTTTTTACAGTTCAGAAACAACACAACCGGTCACGATCTGGTGATAAAAACTCCTTTTGGTAAACACCCCCTTGTTTATGCCGACTGGATAGCAAGCGGAAGGCTTTACGCGCCGATAGAAGAGAAGATCGCCCGCGATTTCGGGCCTCTCGTCGGGAACACCCACTCCGAGTCAAACTACACCGGAACGGTGATGACGCGCGCATACCACTACGCGCATAAACTCATTAAATCGCATGTGAACGCGGGGCCGAAAGATATCATCATCACCGCGGGTTCAGGGATGACGGGGGTGATAAACAAGTTTCAGAGGATTCTTGGTCTGCGGATACCGGAACTGTTGCAGCAGTTCGTAAAAATGGATGAAATTGTACGTCCCGTGGTTTTTCTTACTCACATGGAGCATCACTCGAACCAGACTTCATGGCTTGAAACGATCTGCGATGTGGTGGTCGTGGCTCCTGCTGAGAACGGATTGGTATCGGAGGAGAACCTTATAAGGGAGATCGAAAGATACAGCGAAAGAAAAGTGAAGATCGGGGCTTTCACGGCCTGCTCCAATGTCACGGGTATCATGACGAATTACCACCGGTTGGCAAAAATAATGCATCAGGCGGGCGGGTACGCGTTCATCGATTTTGCCTGCTCAGCCCCCTATGTCGATATCGACATGCACCCCGAAGACCCCGATGAGAGGCTCGATGCTATAGTTTTTTCACCGCACAAGTTTCTCGGTGGTCCCGGCACCCCTGGAGTGCTGGTCTTCAATTCTGAACTTTATCATAATACAGTCCCCGATAACCCAGGCGGTGGAACTGTCGACTGGACAAACCCCTGGGGCGAATACCGCTTCGTTGATGACATTGAAGCACGGGAAGACGGCGGTACCCCGCCTTTCATCCAGACCATAAAAGCCGCTCTCGCGATTCAACTTAAGAACGAAATGACCACGCAAGCCATTCAAGCGCGTGAGCATGAAATGGTACCCGGCTTTATGAAAATGCTGGATCGCATCCCGAACCTCCACATCCTTGCCGGAAACCACCGCGACAGACTTGGTGCCGTATCTTTCTATTTCGATAACATCCACTACAATCTCGTGGTCAAACTCCTCAACGACCGCTTCGGCATACAGGTCCGCGGAGGATGTTCGTGCGCCGGTACTTACGGGCACTACCTCCTTAATGTTGATCCTTACATGTCGCACCGGATAACCGACAAGATCAACCATGGCGATCTTTCTGAAAAACCGGGCTGGGTGAGGGTTTCCCTTCACCCGACCATGACGAATGACGAGGTTGCTTTCATCGCCGAAGCCATCAGCGAGATCAGAAAGAACATCTCCAAGTGGGAACCCGGTTACAAGTACGACAACCACCGCAATGAGTTCATCTGCAAAAAAGGTGAACCGGAACTTAGTGTTCCCCGGTTGTTTGAGTTGGGGTAATAGTGGGTGGTGAGTAGTGAGTAGCGAGGAATTTGATTAACCGCAAAGCACGCAGAGACCGCAAAGGGTTTTTAAAGTACGCGGATACACACAGAGTTAACAGAGATACGCAGAGAAAGTTTATTTTTCCGCGTCAATCCGTCTAATCCGTGTGTATCCGCGTCCCAAATAACATTTAA
>CAZVBQ010000026.1:0-43868 GCA_964625575.1 uncultured Ignavibacteriaceae bacterium
TTGGCACAAACATTAAGATGAAAATTTATACCAAAACCGGCGATAAAGGCGAAACGGGGCTCTTTGGCGGAAGAAGGGTCGGTAAAGACAGCCTCCGCATCGAAGCCTACGGCACCATCGACGAGCTCAACTCGTTCATCGGTCTCGCCCTTACCGAGCTCGAGAGTGAAGTGGTCGCCGAAGACCTTCAACTGATCCAAAACCGGCTTTTTACAGTCGGCTCCGATCTGGCTACACCTCTTGATCAGGGAAATACAGGTTTCCGGGTCCCCAGAACTGAAGATAATTTTTCGAGTGACCTGGAAAAACGGATAGATCACTACTCTAATCAATTGGATGAGTTGAGAAATTTCATTCTTCCCGGGGGGAGCAGGGGTGCCGCGAGGCTGCACGTCTGCAGAACCGTGTGCAGAAGGGCTGAAAGACTCGTGGTTCACCTGAGCCGTGAAGAGGAGATCAACCAAAATATTGTTATATTTCTGAACAGACTTTCCGATTTTCTGTTCATGGCTGCCCGCCTTGAGAACAAGGTCAGCGGGCATGACGATGTAAAATGGGAAAAATAAACTAAAAAACACCTTTTATGGGGGTGAAATTTGGCTTCGACGGGGTTGTTTGGAGCCTTGGAGTGCGTGCCGTGTTACCCGCAGACACGTTAAACAGCGGTAAAAAAAATAACTGGCGAATCTTACGCCCTCGCCGCCTAATTTAATTAGGTAGCCGATCATGCAGAATGCTCGTATCCGTTTTGTAATGATCGTCGCTTAGATACGATAGCCGATCCGATCTCCGGGTAGGGGAGGCGAATTCACACCGGATATTAGCCGCGAGATCCAGTCGGATGGAGCGAGCGGAATGAAATCAAAAGTCTGACTATGTGCGTAGTATCTCCATGGAAACACAACTTCGGACGCGGGTTCGACTCCCGCCACCTCCACTAAGTTTCCTGTTTTTTGTGAACCGCAAAGTTCGCGAAGACCGCGAAGAAGTATTTAACCTTATGCCCCTCCGGGGGCTTTCCGGTTTTAAACCTCACCCTTCACCCTTCACCCTTCACCCTTTACACTTCACCCTTCACACTAATACTTCACTCCGCCACGGCGGATCACAGTTCACACTTCTTTCACCCTTTCTTAAAAAATATTTTCTTCCGACTTCTTTGAAAATTTTGGTAATTTACTGATTAATTCAATAAGATAACTCAGCTCGAAAATCATAACTTGTTGAAAATAAATGTGTTAGGGCGAAGGGCGGCTGATTGATTTAAAAATCAATATATGTTGATAAAAAATTTGCTGGTACAAATATTATTCATAATTTGAGTTATTGTATTAATACTGTTCCGAAAGCATGTTTTTACACTTCCATCATCAGCACTAAAACAAAATGAAAAGCCGTACGCGGGTGTTAAAATGACAGCAAGCAATATCTTGCAGGCTGTCCGCGGTATCTCCAACGAGATCAGAATTGTCCTGATCGTCACCGGTGTTATCTCCGGTCTTATTGTTTTACTCTCCTTTTTCGATTCCCTGAGTCTAAACATCTCTCCCGTGTGCATTTCCATTCTCCGAAGCGGAGAAGAATGTTCCCTTTGCGGGATGACGAGATCGTTTATCGCCATTTCCAACTTCGATCTAATTTCAGCATGGAAATTCAACGGGGGAGGAATCGCTCTTTATTCCATATTTGTCACAAATGCCATGTACGCGACAGTTCAAATCTTCATGGCGATCACAAAACAAAAAACAAGAGGTTAAAAATGGCAACACTTTCATTGATCTGGGGTATTCTGGCGCTCATCGGCATGATAATCGCCTTTTTCCCATGTTTGGGTAGTCTCAACTGGTTGAACATTCCTTTCGCTTCTGTCGGACTTATCATCAGCGTCATCGCCAACAGCTCCACCGATCAGTCAAGCAAAGGCAAAGCAGTCGCCGGAATCGTGCTCTGCGCCGTGGCAGCCGGCCTCGGGCTTATCAGGTTAGTAGCAGGTGGTGGGGTGGTGTAGCTTTAAAGGTAGCCATTGATGATGAATCAATTTATCAAATGTTAGAAATTGCATAGTCGGATATCTATCTGGTTGACCTAAGATATGTCGATACAAATTTGATCATTTTAAGTCTGATTATGCACCGGTGATTCCAATATTCAAACATGATATTGCGTCACTTAAAATTTTCTTTTGCTATTAATTATGATATAATTAATTTACGGTTAGAAACATTAATGTTACTTAAACATGTTGCATTGTTTAATATTATAGAGACAAGAGCCAGATTATGACCAATACTTCGTCAAGACGAACCCTCCAAGTTTCCACACTGATTCTTCTGTTATTTATCTCCATGCTCTCTGGATGCTGTTGCGGCGGAGACTGCACATGCAAGATTCCTAAAGCTCATGTTGTCAAAGAACAAAACAGTAGTATCAAAAAAGTATCTCTTGTATTGGAAAATTCGGCATCGATGGAACCGTATTACCGAAGCAGTGAATTTCAAACCAACCTTTCAAACCTTATTCCCACACTCGTTGAAATATCCGCCAAGCAAGATTTTCTTCTCTCCAACAATACAGCAGATTTGCAACGGTTTGCCGGAACGCCGGACGATGCCATAAAAAAAATAAAATCAGGATTCCAGACCGGTGGCGATTCACCACTCGATCAAGTTTTACTGAATCTGATCGATAAAGCCGCGAAGGAAAAATCCGTGATGATACTTGTGACAGATCTGATTATCGATGATCCTTCACTAGATTTCAAAGATGAACTAAGTACATTACAGGCAAGAATAAAAACAAAATTTCTTGAGGCACAAAAAAACGATTTGGGAGCAATCATATACCGGTTTGAGGCAAAATATGCCGGTAAGTATTTCACCTCGAAAAGAAATGTTGCATACGATATTGATCAGGTGAGACCTTACTTCTTTTGGGTGATAGGTCCCAAAGATATGGTAAATAATTTTGGGGTCAAGATAGAATCAAAATGGGATAAACTGAAATATGATGCTGTTTACACGGGGTTGAAGCCGGAAATTGCCGCCCCATACATGCTAACATATTCATTGGCAAGAGGATGCACGGTAAAAATGGAGTATACGAAAGATTCTTCAAAAGTTCTGGGTTACAGCGTAAAACAAATTGAAGACTCGATTCATTTTTGTTTGGCACTGAATTTATCAGATGTCCCAAAAGGAATCAAGTCAGCGAACTCCGGAATTAAAGATATGTTGTCGGTTAAAAGTGATATTGCCAAAGTGAAACTTGATTATTTTGATCAATCCACAATTTTGAAAAACAGGGATATCAGCACAAAGGAAAAAGGATGTATCACAGAATTCAAACACTTCTTTTTGGTTAAAGTATCAAATATCGATAAATCTAATAAATATTCTATAAATTTAGTCCCAACTCTCAACTCCATCAATAACTTCGGTACTTTTTCAACTGATGATGACACAGAAAAGGACGAATTATCGAACAAAACTTTTGGATTAACCCAGTTCGTCACTGGGATGTTGGAAGCATATGAGAGTGGTAATAATCAAATCCTTGCCACGATTAAGATCAATTAGTTTTTGAGGAGTACTTTATGAGTGACTTTACTGCCGGCTTCTACGGGTTTATTATGAATAATCCTTCCAGTGTCTGGTATGAGATTTTTAATATTGGTTTTATCGTCTTACTAGGTGCAATCATACTATCTTTGTACATTTTTTATTTTGGATTGAATGCAAGGTCCGCCAGATTCAACAGTAAAAAAGCATATTTAATGAACTTATTGGTCTTTTTGTTGCTGTTACTTATTATCGAGGCCATAGTTGCTTTTGCTATAGGTGAATTCATAAGCTTTGACGGTGAAGTACTAATGTTTTTAGCTACGAATACTGTGTATTTCTCATTATTCTATTTGCTCTTTTCACTCATCGTCAAGCGATGGTCTGTGAACGGTAGTAATTGCCCAACAAGATTCAAGTTATTTTAAGGTGAACCGATATGGCTAAACTATTTATTATTGGAATCGGTGGCACTGGTGCGCGAGTAATCAGAGCTTTTACTATGTTGGCCGCCGCAGGGGTCAAAATCGGCAACTATTCAGGAGTTTACCCGATTATCATTGATTCTGACGAAACAAATGAAGACAAACAAAGGACCATCACACTTCTGAAGAAGTATATGGATGTCCATGGAATAGCAGGAACACTTAACGATGGGCAGCTATTTGGACCTAAGATTAAGAATATTAAAGAATTGCTTTCAGATTCTTCATCTTCTACTGGTCTTCGGGACTTTCAGTTCTCAATGTTTTATGGTGCAGGTTCAGCATTCAAACATCATATCCAATCGAGTACATTGAGTAGAGATGCTGGAGACTTGGTAAGATTGCTGTTCTCCGACAGGCATTTGAAATTGGATTTGGAAAAAGGTTTCTACGGTAATCCCAATATTGGCGTCACTGTTCTCAATACATTCGAAAAAAGTGATGATTTTCAGCTGTTCGCCAGAAATTTTAACACTGATGATCGTATTTTTCTGATTGGGTCTGTCTTTGGTGGTACAGGTGCTTCAGGATTTCCATTATTAGTTAAAACATTCAGGAACCCGGTGATCAGTGCTGGTGCAAACGCATTGCAAAATGCTTTAATAGGGGCAGCCATTGTGTTGCCCTATTTCAATGTTGCTGAAGAAGGGAATGTTTCCTCCAATTTTTTTGTAACCAAAGCCAAGGCGGCCCTTAGCTACTATGAAAAGAATATGGATAAAGTGAACGATGTTTATTACATCGGTGATCAAAGTAATTTTGCACATCCTTACTCTGAGGGAGGTTCAAGTCAAAAAAACTGTGCCCACCTGGTTGAAATGATTGCTGCGACATCTATATTTGAGTTTGCGAACAAACAGCCCCAGTTTCTTACATCAGACAGTTTTAATGAATACTTTTTTAATGACAATAATCAGCGGGGGGATGTCAATCTCTTTAACCTCGGACAGTCCACTCAGAACCTCATCGCTAAACCACTTACGAAGTTATTTTTCCTGTTGAAGCTTCATGAAATTCAATACTATGAAAAAAATGATCCTTGGTTTACGGACAAGAACCTTACAGCAGATCTCTTCCTGAATGGTGAAGGAAAATATTTAAAGTCATTCCTTGAACTATACAGAGAATGGTTAAATGAAGTTGGTAAAAATGACAGGAAGTTCAAACCGTTTAATCTCGATACTTCAGACTTTGAGAACATGGTAGTTAATATGCCGAAATTTAAACCTGGATTTGGGATCTTGCCTCGATTTTTACAGGGGAAGTTTGATCAGGAATTGTTCCATTCCCGAATGAATGATAATGGGAAACAATTCAAATCTAATGGTCTTCCTTATTACATTGGCTTATACGATAAATCGAGTGCTGAAATAATCGATAAACTTAAGATTTCCAGATAGGAGCTTGTCATGGGTACTAAACTTAGCATATTAAATGACTCACATTCTTCCCCGAATCTTGATGGTTGGCATGACCGTACTAGGCCAATTTCTTCGAATGAGATAATAAATAATATTGAAAATCCGAACGCTGAAGTGGCAACAAACATATTGACCGCTGTACCATCTCCATTAGCTCGCTACCACATATTCGATATCGCGTTCCAATATCTCGCGGAATTTCTACGCAAAAAGAAAACTATTGAGAAGAATAATACATTCTTTAAGCTTGTCTCAGAAGCTCTTGATGCTTTTGAAGTAGTATTTTACTTTGAATATTTGAAGGAAGCTCATGATCAACTCAAAATTGAAACAATAAGCATAAATGACCTTATCGACAACTTGAATCAAACGCAGAGAAAGGAGCATGTAGAACTAGCAAGTGTATTGGATAAATATTTTAAGTCTTCTCCCTTTAATCATGTGCGACATCAATCATTTATTATCAAGTATAACTCTGAAATAGTTGCTATTACCTCACCCTTAACCGTTTGGGCTGTTCCAGAGGACAAAAATTTTATGATTGATTCAATTCTAGGCCCCAAAAGACAATTCTTTGACAATGATAATCCAGTCCGTCTTAGGGATCGAGATGAAGAGTTTATCTTTTACCTTTACGCCCTGAAAGCTTTTTTGCAAACTGATAGGTTTGTGTATGACAATCTTAAAAACTTTTTTAACTATCTCGATGAGGAATTGCACCACTTAATAGACGCAACTCTAATCTCTAAAATTCGTACCATTACAGAAAATGATTTTGCACAATATTCGGAACTTAGGACTAACAATGCTGTCAATGTTAAGCTTTTTAATCAGAATCAAAGGGTTAAAGTAAAATCAGCAATTCGAATGAAAAATTTGATAAATAGCTCAAGAGAGATTGCTTACACTCAAGGTACAGAGTTCCCTGCTGTCCCGTTAGTCCTAAAGGATGGTATCGATCCCATCACCGGAAAACAGGACAATAGTAAATATGACTTTTTCGATTCAAGGCCATTTTCCGAGCGAACAATTCCAGGGAGAAGTATTCTGTACCCTACCCTATGTCCAGGAGATTTCTTTGAAACCAACCTGATAATGTTAGATTATCCGATTGGACAGGATTTTGAAAAACCGAATGGATTCCCCAATAATGCAGATTATTCATTTTTACTACCTATCAAACCTCTTTATTTTAAGTTTTTTACTAAAGAAGACCTTGCTAATAATCTTAGTTTCACAGGAGATAAAGAAGACTGCAAATTCGAAGTTAAAATCCCGATTCAAAGTGGGGGATATGTCACTCTTCAGAGACGATATACAAAAATATCTTCGGGGGACCAAAATGCCGGAAGGATTGAGAAGTTATCATTTGGGATGGCATTTTTTCCATTGATCAGATACATCAATCCAATCTATAATAATTACTATTCGGTAATGTTGGTGGATGGGGAGTACAACGATACCATACGCCGATCCTCAGACATTAAACTTGATTTTATAGTAAAGAATGGACTCAAATTCAACTTGATTGAAGGTAATAGAGTTGAGAAAGGTATTCGTTATAAGAAGGATACTATGAGAGGAGTAACTTTTTATGAACTGAATGCCGAATTTGACTTTGTCAGGGTAAACTACGACGGGTTCGGAATAGAAATGTCTGGAATGATCATACCAAAATGGTCGATGAAAGGTACGAATAATGATCCTGGATACAATATAGCAATTGATTTTGGTACAACAAACACAACACTTGCCCTTAAAGTTAGTGATGGCCCTACTACACTGGAATTTTCAGAATCTGATAAAATTGTCGTAACACTTAATCATCAAGAGATGAAATCCCTCGCTGCCCGATCATTTGAAGAATTAATCGAGCAACGCGGTAGTCTCAGAGAAATGAATTTCAGACATACCTTGTATTCCTACATGCTCCCCTTAAGAGTTACGCTGGGCGGATTAATAAGTTTCCCAATCAGATCGGCGATCTATGAAGGTACAAATTGTTCAAAGCCGGAAACGGGTCTTTTCAAGTTTCGAAATACACATTTCGCATTTTATAAAACTACAAAACTTAACTCGGATGAATATTTTACAAATCTCAAGTGGGAAAAAAGTAGTAATGTCCTGAATAATGTGAGAGTAAAGGACTTTATGAGAGAACTGCTTATTCTTGCTCGTTCTAAAGTTATTTCCGCTGGCGGGGACCCATCAAAATCAGAATTAATAACATTTAAGCCATCCAGTTTGAGCTCAGGTATGGCAAGAACTATTGCGGCAGAATGGCAATCAGTTTTTTCGGAAGTTTTTAGTACAAGGAATAACCCATTTCAAATAACTGAATCGCAAGCACCAGCATTCTACCTTTGGAAGAATAGTAATGCTCAGGGGGGTAGAATGTTTGGGGATCACTCCACACTGATAATCGATATTGGCGGGGGATCAACTGATATCGCAGTTTTTCGAAAGAATCAACTACAGATGCAAACATCGCTTAAGTTCGCAGGTAATGATTTGTATTCCTGCGAGTTAAGTAAGTATTTTTGGGATATATTTGCAACTCATGGCCAAACTATGAGTGATTCAAATTACCAAAATGTTATAGGAAATTCTTTCTTCGGTACGCGCCCAAATCCTGTATTTTTCCAAAAGAATGGTTATGAACTCTTTAATTACATTTTTTCAGCGGACGAGAATCTTGCAAGAATAGGCTCCGACAATATTTTTGCCAATGTACTAAAGTCGAACGATGCGTTTAAATTTAGCATCCTTTACTTTTATGCAGCCATTCAATATCATGTATTTGAAATTCTTAAGATTAAGAATTATGACATCGCAAATGTCAGATTTATTAATATGACAGGCAAAGGTAGTAATGTAGTTAGACTTCTTGAAACTCTGGTTGGAGCCCGACCCAAAGGACTCGAGCGGTTTACCCGCGAATTAATTAAATCACTATATGGGTCAACGGTTAATCCAATTGAAGTTCACCTTGTTGAGAACTCGAAAGAAATTACAGCTTGGGGTGGATTGGAGTGGCTTGATTCGCAATCGACAAAAACTGACCAGCAAGATTTCAGCCCAATATATTATCTTGGAACTGGCACAAGTGATCACATATATGAGGCAACTAAGACATTGGAGATTAAGAAATTTATAGATCACAAACAGGACATAATCAAGAATGTTCTAGAATTTCATGAAAGGTTCTTCGATGTTATTTCTATCAAAATGAATATCAAACAAGAATTTGATATTGACTGCATACGATCTGCTATGAACTGGAAGTTAGCAGTGACTCCTGCAAAGATGTCAGATTTATTTGATATAATGTATGACGCACTGGATGGACAATATGATGCTGAAGTGAATCATAGTATTTTCTTCGAACCGATAAAGATATTGATAGATGATTTGTTTTTAAGTTTATCGAGTGGGAATTAAATGAAACTTAATGTGTCGGTTTTCTTTACATTCTTGGCATTGGTTACTATGACTGGTAATTGCCAAAGTACCAGTACGCTTGGTTTTCCGATACCTAATTGGAATGGCGATGGTATTTACAAAAAGTTTAAAATTCTTATTTTTTCTCAAGAATTAATGACTTTTGACTCTGAAATTATATCCGAAAATAAGAACAGCGAGGATGCTTTAAAGGAGGAGCGGTCATTGGAAGGAATCGATTTAAAGACCGCCATTTTAGTTGCGCTAGCAGCCTCCTTTTTGTCCTTAGTGATATCACTGTTTTTGCTCCTAAGTCATTTAATCAAAAAAAGAGACAAAGTTACTGCAAGTGGATCTAGAGGCAGATCAGATGGATTTCAAATTTATCCATTTCCAGACAACAATCAAAAAAATAGCCAGATCTCCCCGGAGATTCCAGATAGCAATTTTGATGACTATCAAGGTAATGAAGTTGAATTTCCTGAGCACCCGCCACGCTTCGAACAAGTAACGAATATGCGCAAAGAAGCATCACCTACTGCAGTCAATCACGATGTCTTCGTGACTGACTACAGTGATTATGTTGACCCTGGTTTTTATGTTCTAGAAGATTTCCAAACCACCCCCCAGAATAACTCGTACTTCAGAATTAGTTTCGATCGAGATCGGAATCATGGGCGAATAAGTATCAACACAGATGGTAGGGTTAATTTTGATCCGATTTTGAACAATACAGATCGTTTAACATCGATCTGTGAATTCATACCTGATCCTTCTAAAGCATATGTGTCAATTAAAGAAATTGCGCCTGGCGAAATAGTTAAGGATTCATCGAATTACAGGGTCAAAACCAAAATTAAAATAAAGCTCATCGAGGGATAGAGATATGTTTCAGAATATACCAGCGGGCGCAATAGTTATAGCGGTAACTATCGTTTCATTTCAATTCGTATTATTCTTCCGAAGCTTGCAAAAAACCAAAATCTTAAGGTATCTATTCCCATCCAAGGATACGCTCGCCAAATTGAGGTTTATTAAAGTAGAAAATGTGGAGGAAGAAGTCGGATATACCGAGTTGTTTTTACCGGCAGGGGCAGGGGACGAGAGCGATTACACCTTGTTTCAAGAAGTAATCCGAAAAACCAACCGATATTTAGAGAGATCAGCCGGGAATGTAGTTGATTATGAACTCATAAAAGAAATTGCTGAATCGGAATACGACAAAATAATCAATGATATAGAATTAAGCTTACCTCGTCCGCTTTACATCGGTTTAATGGGGACTTTCCTTGGAGTAATTCTAGGCATAAGCGAGATAATCGGTGTTGGTGAATTAGATACAAACAATCTTTCAGCGATTATACCATTTTTGGCTCATATAGTCACTGCCATGGTTGCAAGTTTGGTCGGGTTAGCACTTACTTCTATTAGTACAAATAGAATATTTAAAGTTGCTTTGAGAGAAGCGGATCACAACAAGACAGAATATTTGAATGAGATAAAGTACGAACTTCTACCCAAACTCAACAAGGGAGTAAGTGATATTCTCAATCAAGTTGCGAAATCATTAAATAAGTTCAATAAAAGTTTCACACTGAATGTTGAACACTTTAAAACTGTATTTGATTCAGCGGATGCCAACATCTCCAAACAACTGGAATTCGTTCAACGCTTTGAAAGGTTAAGAATCGACTCCACCCTTCAAAATATTGATTCGATCGTCCAGAGGATAATAAAGGCCAATGAAATATTTGAGAACTTTGGAAAAATTGCAGAAAAACTTGATCATTCGGCAAAAGCTTATGAAGCACTGATTGAGAAAAGTCGTTCAGTTATGGATGAACTTGGTGTTTATCGTGATGGGGTACAGGCACTCCTTACAGTTACAGAAACCTATAAGAGCAACTCATCCACCCTGAAGGAAGCCGCGCATTTCTTCGATAGTCAACATGCATTGATGAATCAGGTTTTGGAGAAATTTCAAAACGGGTTAAGTTCATTAATTGAAGGTTACAACACTGACTTGGATAAAAAGCAGCTATCGCTTATAGAGAAACGCGACGACCTATTGCGCCATTTTGACATCGCTATGGAGCAATTAAGGGAAGATATCCCTGCCGGCAAATTGGCAAAACTTGATCAAATAGACAAGATGTATGAGGTAATTAGCAAGCTGTATGAAACTGCGATGGTGAACGCGCAACAGAATTCACAAAAGCTTAATTCTGAAGTAATTGCTGAATTACAAAAACAGGGTAGCAGAATTGAAGGAAAATTAACAGAACTCTCGAAAAAACTAGAAAGACGCGAGCAAGTACCGGGTGGACATCGACCTCCACAACCACCCCTTCCACCACCACCCCCTCCTACTTCGTCGGGTCCTTGGCTAATGGCAATCCGAAATTTTTTTAAGATGAATAAAGATAATTCAACCAGGTCAAAATGAAAAAGGGAGGTCGTAATTTCTTTTGGCCCAGTTATGTAGATGTGATGACGAGTTTGTTCATCATTGCATTGGTACTCTTTGTTATAAGTTTTTCAAGTTATAGAACGACAAAGGAAACCCAGGAAAAAGTAAAACGGATTCAAAGGGCAGTCAATGAACTAGATTCAAACTACTTTCAGTATTCGGCACAGTATCAAAGATTTGAACTAAAGAAAAGAATTAACTTCAAAGTTAATGAAGCTACCATTGACCCGGGTGATTTCGACTATCTTCTAAATGCGGGAAAGTCTTTAATTAGTAAACTGCAACCTCTGATTGATTCTGTAAATAATGATGCGGCAGTGGAACTGGGACAAAAAATTAGATTTATGATCATAATTGAAGGAATGTCCTCAAACGATGGGGCGCCGGATGAGATTAACTATCCACTCAGTTACAATAGAGCACGAGCATTGATCAATCTATGGAAGACCAAGGGGTTAAATTTTAATAAAGATTGGGAGATTCAGGTTGCCGGAAGCGGTATTGGTGGTGATGGCAGGTACCCACCAGAAGGGAATGACGATGCAGCAAATCAACGAATACTGCTACATATTATCCCAAAATTCAGCAGTCGATGAATAGAAAAGCAAAATCACTTTTAATCTTACTTCTTGCATTAGTATCTTTTTCTTGTAAGAAAAACCTCGAATCATCATACTTCTCAGTTGATAAAATCTCCGGTGGGAACTCTCTTATTTTACGCAATGGAATAACCGTTAGATTGATAGGCATCAATCCCAGCCCCGCGAGCAGCGACTATCTTCAAAAAAATGTACTCAACAAAGATGTCAAACTAGTATTTAATACTAGCAAGAAGAGGGAGAAGGCCAAAAATCAGTCAGAGTATTGGGCTTATGTGATTTTGAAGGATGGTAGGTGTATTAATTCTGAAATCCTTCAAGATGGACTATCGACCTTGAATACCAACTATCTGGTTGATAGTTTGGATCGATATAGAGCATATTCGGGAGGTAACGACAAGATTTCTACTCCCCCGGCAGCGGAACAGGCACCGATTGAAAATGGCCGGGTTTATTCGCCATCTGAGATTTACAAAATGTACGAGAACTCAATCGTCGTTGTTTACTCCGGGTCGGCGATGGGAGGTCAGAAATTAGGCACGGGCTTTTTCGTTAATGAAAACACAGCTATTACAAATCATCATGTAATAGAGGGTGGATCAGAGATCGTTGTGAAAATGAAAACTGGTAAACTCTATAATGTAAAGAGGGTGGTTGCTAAGAGCAAAGAGTACGATTACGCGGTACTTGAGGTCGACATTAGTCCAGGTGTTAATCCGATTCCTGTGAATGTCGCACCCCCTACGATTGGTGAGGATGTGGTAATCATTGGAAATCCCCAAGGTCTTGAATTTACTATCACCAAGGGAATTGTCTCTGCAATACGGGATCAGGAAGGCACATCCCAGGCAATCATTCAGTTTGATGCAGCAATCTCAAAAGGCAATTCAGGAAGTCCCGTGATAAATTTGCGGGGAGAGGTAGTTGGCGTAGCAACTTTCGCAATTCAAGACTGCGAAAATTGCAATTTTGCCTACGCGGCAAAATTGTTCATGTCGGCACTGCCTTAGTTTTACAATAATTAGTTGACTCTATCCCAGTCTTTGCGGTTTAAGAATAAACCCATATTTTACAGATAACAATTAATCAGGGTTTGCGCGTCATAAATGAGCAATAAACAGGTAAAATCGAAACAGCGTGTGGCGGATCATGGTGAGGTATTTACTTCCGAGAGGGAAGTGAATGCCATGCTTGATCTGGTGAAGCAGGAAACGGAGAGGATCGAATCCCGTTTCCTTGAACCGGCGTGCGGTACGGGTAATTTTCTGGTGGAGATACTCCGCAGGAAGCTCGCCGTGGTTGACTCCCGTTACAGGAACCACAGGGTAGAGTGGGAACGCTACGCGGTGCTCGCCGTTACATCAATCTACGGGATTGATATCCTCCCAGACAATGTTTCTGAATGCAGGGAACGCCTCTTCAATATTTTCTCCGGACATTACTCTTCACTTTTCAGCAACGAATGCAGGCATGAGTGCCTCCGCTCTGTCCGTTTCATCCTCGAACGCAACATCCTTTGGGGCGATGCCCTCACACTTAAAACCCCTGAATTGTCGCCAAAACCGATAGTTTTCAGCGAATGGAGCCCCGTTAACGGCAACATGCTGAAACGACGCGACTACACCATGGCTAACCTGCTCGAGAGCCAACCCCTCGAGGGGGACCATCTCTTTTCTGATCTGGGCGACCGTGCCTTCCTTCCGAATCCTGTCGCTGAATATCCTTTAATACACTTTTTAAGGCTGGGAGAAGATGTTTGAATCGAAATATAACCCCGATGTACTTTCGTGTCTCGCGAATCTAAGTAACGACGAGGTCTTTACCCCACCCGATCTGGCGAATAGGGTTCTCGACCTTTTGCCGCGGGAGTTGTGGAGCGACCGGAACGCGAAGTTCCTCGAT
Organism: uncultured Ignavibacteriaceae bacterium; assembly: GCA_964625575.1. Classification (GTDB taxonomy): domain Bacteria; phylum Bacteroidota; class Ignavibacteria; order Ignavibacteriales; family Ignavibacteriaceae; genus UTCHB3. The sequence goes on from CAZVBQ010000026.1 coordinate 13,876, forward strand.
CCTGTCTGCAAAACAGGAGTATTCCTCCGGGAGATTGCCAAGAGGCTGTTAAAGGGACTCGAGATAGAAATACCCGACCTCCAGGAGCGGGTTAACCACATCCTTACCAATCAGATCTACGGCATAGCAATAACCGAGCTTACATCGCTTCTCTCGCGTAGGACGCTTTATTGCTCGAAGTATTCCAACGGCGAGTATTCAGTCTGTACGGGGTTTAATGATGAGAGTGGAAACATACTGTACACGCGCCTCGAACACGATTGGGATGATGGAAAGTGTAGATTCTGCGGGGCGAACAAAGAAGTATATGACAGGGGAGAAGAACTTGAAACTTACGCATACCAATTTATCCACACCGAAAATCCGGAAGCATTATTCAACATGAAGTTTGATGTAATTATTGGAAATCCACCTTATCAGCTAAGTGATGGAGGCTTTGGACGAAGCGCAAGGCCGATATATCATAAATTTGTCGAGCAAGCGCAAAAAATGAATCCAAGATATCTTTCCATGATTATTCCCGCTAGGTGGTTTGCTGGAGGAAAAGGATTGGACCAATTCCGAAAAGAAATGCTAAATGATAAACGAATTCGAGTTATTGTTGACCATGAAAACTCTAATGATGTTTTCCCAGGGGTTGATATATCTGGCGGTATTTGTTATTTCTTGTGGGATAGAGATAATCCAGGGATTTGTGAAGTTAATACTAACAGAGGGGATACGATATTAACAGTTACACGCAATTTGTCAGAATTTGAGATTTTCATTAGGGATAGCCAGGCATTACCAATCCTTAAAAAAATCATGGAGCATACAGATTTACAAAATAAAAACCTAAGTAATATTGTCTCAGTCAGAAAACCTTTTGGCTTACCAACAAATTATAAACCCACCAATAGCGGTATTCCTTGCTGGTTTATTCAAAAAATTGGGTTAAAGTATGCGAATCGGGTCGACATAATTGACGAGAAAAACTTACTCAATAAATGGAAGCTGCTTATCCCTGCAACTCCGATTGCGGGTCAGACTGATTTTTCAAAGCCAGTGAAGTTTTATTATGATGGAAATATTAGAGTAGCAAAACCTGGGGAGTGTTGTACTGAATCGTGGTTAGTTGGAGGTGCATTTGACAGCGAGCAAGAAGTCTTAAACTTCAAATCTTATCTATTCACCAAAGTAGTAAGATTTTTACTTTTGCAAACTGTAATCTCGCAACATGTAAATAAACAAAATTTCATACTAATTCCAGATCTATCGCCGTATAATGAATCATACACTGATTCTAAATTGTTAAAACTTTGGGGAATTACGGATACAGAATGGGAACATATAAATGATAGAATATCATAAAGGGGTGTGATATGTCTAAAACCTTCTTTCCTCAGAGGCCAGAGGCCAACCCGACCATATACGCTTACGAAGACACCCACCCCCAGTATAAGGGACTCCTTAAAGTAGGGTTCACAAACAAAGATGCCAAAACAAGGGTGGCGGAACAATACCCAACACTTAAACCGGGAGAACCTCCATACAGGATACTACTTGAAGAACCCGCGATAAGGAACGACGGAAGCACATTCAGCGACCATGATGTTCACAGGCAACTTCGTAAAGCAGGTGTGAAGAACCCTGAAGGGGAATGGTTCGAGTGCACCGTAAAGGAGGTAAAGTCCGCCATAATCTCCGTAAAAACGGGGGTGCTGAACGAAGAGAACCGGTCGCAATCGTTCAAACCGCGACCGGAGCAGGAAGCCGCGGTGGAGAAAACGATGGAATACTTCAATAGCTTTAAAGAAGAGAACCCGGGAAAGACGCCCCACTTCCTCTGGAACGCGAAGATGAGATTCGGCAAGACATTCGCGGCATATCAGCTTGCCAAGAGGATGGGGTGGAAGAAACTGCTCGTGCTCACATTCAAACCGGGGGTGCAGTCGGCGTGGGAGGAAGACCTCCTTTCTCATGTCGATTTCGCGGGTTGGCAGTTCCTTTCGAGCAATGGCTCAACGATGGAGGTGCCCGACACTTCGAGACCATTGGTCTGTTTCGGCTCATTTCAGGATTTCCTCGGGAAGAACGAGGCCGGCGGTATAAAGGCGAAGAACGAATGGGTGCACGCGACCAACTGGGACTGCGTGATCTTCGACGAGTACCACTACGGCGCCTGGCGGGAGAACGCGAAAGACCTTTTTGAAGCGGAGGAGAAGCAGGAAATTAAATACGCGGAGGGGAACGGCATGGAGTATTTCGACGAAGAGATAATGCCGATAACCACCGACCACTACCTTTACCTCTCGGGCACTCCGTTCCGGGCGATCGCCTCGGGCGAGTTCATTGAGGAGCAGATTTACAACTGGACATACTCCGACGAGCAGCGCGCGAAAGAGGAGTGGAAAGGGGAGAAGAACCCCTATGCAGGGCTTCCGAGGATGGTGATGCTCACATACCAGTTGCCGCCCTCGATCAGGGAGATCGCGATGAAAGGGGAGTTTGACGAGTTCGACCTCAACGAGTTCTTCCGCGCCGAGGGGATGTTCAGCGAAGCGAAGTTCGTTTATGAGAATGAAGTGCAGAAGTGGCTCGACCTCATCAGGGGTGCCTACCTCGCGACAACAGTCGATAACCTGAAGCTCGGTGCACAGAAACCGCCGATGCCGTACTCTGATGTGCGGCTCCTCAGGGTGCTTTCGCACACATTCTGGTTTCTCCCGAGCGTGGCCTCGTGCCACGCTATGGCAAACCTCATAAGGCAGGAGCAGAACAGGTTCTATCATGAGTACCGGGTGATTATTGCGGCGGGTACTGGAGCAGGAATTGGTGTTGACGCGCTTCCCCCTGTATTGACATCTATGGATAACCCACTTAAAACAAAGACAATAACCCTCTCGTGCGGAAAGCTGACAACGGGCGTTTCGGTGAAGCCTTGGACGGGTATTTTCATGCTGAGGAACTCATCAAGTCCCGAAACCTACTTCCAGGCAGCATTCCGGGTTCAGACACCATGGGTGATCAAGAATCCCGACGGACAGGATCCGAACGCCGAAGAGATTATGAAGCGGGAGTGTTATGTGTTCGATTTCGCGCCTGACAGGGCACTCAGGCAGATTGCCGAGTACAGTTGCCGCCTCGATGTTAATGACTCAAGCGCTGAGAAGAAGGTTGAGGAGTTCATCAAGTTCCTTCCTGTTCTTGCCTACGACGGAAGTTCGATGAAGCAGATTGATGCCGCCGGCATCCTCGATATGGCTATGAGCGGGACCACGGCGACCCTTCTTGCCAGAAGGTGGGAAAGCGCGCTGCTGGTGAATGTTGATAATTTCACTCTTAAGCGACTATTGGATAACAAAGCCGCGATGGAAGCCCTGGAGAAGATCGAGGGATTCAGGACTTTGAATCAGGATATTGAGACGATCATCAACAAGTCGGAGAACATCAAGAAGCTAAAGCAGAAGGCGAATGAGGAGCCTCTGACCCCGGCGGAGAAAAAAGAACTTTCCGCGGAGGAGAAGGAGTATAAATCGAAGCGGAAGATGATCCAGGAGAAGCTGATCAAGTTTGCCACCAGGATCCCTGTGTTCCTTTACCTGACCGATTACCGCGAGCGCACACTTAAGGATGTCATCACCCAGCTTGAGCCGGCACTCTTCAAGAAAGTTACCGGCCTAACCGTGAAAGATTTTGAGCTGCTGGTTAGTCTCGGCCTTTTCAACTCTCCCCTCATGAACGACGCCGTTTACAAGTTCAAACGCTACGAAGACTCCAGCCTCGAATACACCGGCATCAACCGCCACACCGAAAAACGGGTCGGGCTGTACGATACCGTTCTCAGCCGGGAAGATTATGAGAAGAGTTTTGTGAATGAAGCGGGGGAAGTGTGAAGTGTGAGGGGTGAAGGGTGAAGCATAAGGGCTGAAGGCTGAAGGCTGAAAATTGAACCGCGGAGAACGCAAGTAGTTATGAGTGATGATCCGCCGCGGCGGAATGAGTGATGAGTAATTTGGTTGGAACGTGAGGGGTGAAAAATTAACCGCGGAGGGCGCAAAGTACGCAAAGGGGTTATAAAATGAGAGCTGGTAAATTAAATTGTATAAAAATTGAAGAAAATTTAAGTTTAAAGTGAAATTTAAAGTAATTCTGCATTAATTACGGAAAACAATTGCCTATCAGTTGGATTTAATGGGAAAAGTATTTAGTAGTGCTGAATCTCTGTTGTGAAAGAAATAGGAAAATGAAACAACAGAAAACTTCTGTCTTTGTGTACGAATCCGTGCCGATAGAGCGAAAAAGATTCATAGCCTCTTCAATGATGATCTCTGAAAAGATACTCGATATTCTGGACATCCATCGGATCGGGAAGCGGGATTTTGCCCGGTGGTTGGGTAAGAAGGAATCACAGATCAGTGCGTGGTTGAGCGGCACACACAACTTCACTATAAGGACACTTGCTGAAATTTCAGCAAAATATCACGTGGATTTTTCTGATGCATTTAAACCTAATAAAGATACAACTTCATTTAAGAGCTAAAACTGGAGTATCTCAAAGGAATTAGGCTGAGAAAATTACGCCGTATAATGATGAAGAAATAATTTTAATGCGAGAGCAATGGAAGCCAATAAAAGCATAATATCATTCCTGATTGACGGTAGCAAACAGTTTCAACTACCTCTTTTCCAGCGAAATTATACATGGACCAAAAAAGAATGGGAAACGCTATGGGAGGATTTGATCTACATAGCTGAAAAAAAGCATGACAAAAGTCATTTCTTGGGTGCCATCGTTACGCTTCCGATAAATTCAGGCCCGGACGCGGTTGCAAAATACATCGTTATAGATGGTCAGCAGCGACTGACCACCCTTTATCTGATTTTATGCTCAATTCGTGATATTGCGAGGGAGATGGGGGATTCTGAAAAAGCAAATGAAATAAATGATCTGTATTTGGTAAACAAATACAAGAAAGGCGATGAGCACTATAAACTTCTCTCTTCTCAGAAAGACCGCGAAACACTGAAGAACTTAGTTGAATGCAATAAAGTAGATGAAGATTCTCTGCTTCTCCATGCCTACAGATACTTCTACGAGAAAATTAAACGAAATAAAGACTACGCTACATACAGAAACATTATTACACATTACCTGTATGTGGTTAGTATAACTCTTGACCAGGATGATAATCCATATCTGGTTTTCGAGAGCTTAAATGCAAAAGGCAAGCCGCTGACACAAGCAGATCTTATCAAGAATCATCTCTTTATGAGGATTCAGCAAAATGAACAGGAGATAAGATTTAATACCGACTGGTTCCCTATGGAACAGGCTTTGGGAGAGAAACTTACCGAGTTCATAAGACACTTCTTGATGAAAGACGGTGAAATAGTAAAAAGCAGCGAGGTTTACGACAGGTTTAAGGAATCCTTGGGGAAACAGGATGCGCAAGAATACTTGGTGAAATTGGCACGATATGGGAACAGTTACAAGAGGATACTCTTCCCTGAGTTTGAACCGGATGACAGACTGAAAAATAAACTATGGAGAATAAACAGGATCGAGGTTACCACGGCATACCCGCTTCTACTCAAGTTGTACGAACTTCTTGAAAATGGGGTCATTGTTAAAGATCAGCTTATCAGTGTGCTTGAGATTTTGGAAAACTATCTCATCCGGCGGTTCTTGACAGGCTTGGCGACCAACCAATTAAATAAAATATTCCCTTCACTTATCCTCGCGATAATTAACAGATCAGAAGATGATGTGGCTAAAATCACAGCAGAGTTCTTGACTACTAAAGGGTATCCAAAGGATTCAGATATCGAGCGGGATATTGTAGAAAGAAAAATGTATGGTGGTGGAGACAGGCAATCCAAAACAAAATTCATCTTGGAATCATTAGAGGAATCTTTCAATCATAAAGAAAGAGTTGATCTTAAGAATCTTTCAATCGAGCATATCATGCCCCGGACTTTGAACGAATGGTGGCGAGATCATCTGGGTGAAGAAGGTGTTCAATGGCATGCAGACTATGTTGATGTGATCGGGAATCTCACCCTTACAGGATATAATTCTGAACTCTCAAATATGAGTTTTGAGAGAAAAAAGGACGTCTATGCTCAAAGTCATCTTGAAATCAACAGGTATTTTGAGTCTATGGATTCATGGCAGCCGGAAGATGTAAGGGTAAGGTCGCTCAAACTGGCAGCATTAATAGTTGATAGATGGAAGTACTTCGGCAAAGAATATACGGTGAGTAAAGATGTTGTCACCGGGCTTTGGCCTACTGAGTTGATAATTAAAGGGTCGAGCTACCCGGTAAATTCGTGGCGGGACGTCTTACATGAGACGCTTAATTATCTTTATGATCTTGATCCGGTGAATTTTGAGGAACTCGCATTAAAAAATCCGACTTACCTTTCAAAAGATGCCGGTAGATTTAGATCGCACCGGCTGATTCGGGATTCTTTTTTTGTCGAGGTTAATATGGCCGCCCAAACAGCATACAATTTCTGCAAAAGGGCAACAGCTTTTTTCAATCTTTCAAAAGAAGATTGGGCTGTCAAAACAATCAAACCTTCAAATTAGCGGGTTACCAGACAGATAATAAAGCCTGAGAAAATTTGAGGAAAAAGTTAATACGAAAAGATTTTTTGCGTATTGGTGGTGAAATTGCTTTTATTAGTTCGGAATCCACATAATACGCAAAAGATTTTAACGTTTTCTTCAAAATGCCCGGAAAATTTCCTTGGAGAGATAGTTCGCATGAATGATCCATCCCGGGAACAAAAACCCCACATCTCTACAGTCACTAGATCAAATCAGAATTGAAAGTCCATTGACCCAATTGAACTAATTACTATAAATTCATTCAATCTGTTGAAAGAATTTAGCTAAATTTGTTCAATTGAATGGAGAAATTTATGATTGCCCGTAAAATTGAGTCTTTGATTCTCGAATCCCTTGTGCCGGGAAAGGTAGTAATTTTGCTGGGAGCAAGGAGAACCGGGAAGACCGTCCTGCTGAAAAAGATTGTTTCGATGGTTTCGGAGCCGGCGATATTTTTTAATGGTGAGGATATTGAAGTACAGAGGCTGTTGGAAAACAGGTCGGTTGCCAACTATGAAATGATCCTCGGCAATTCAAGATTTTTAGTGATCGATGAAGCCCAGAAGGTACCTGAGATCGGCAAAATACTGAAATTAATGATCGACTCGATCCCCGGGTTGAAAATAATTGTGACCGGTTCCTCGGCTTTTGATCTTACGGGAAAACTTGGCGAACCCCTGACGGGAAGGAGCCGGACATTTCGTCTGTTCCCCTTGAGTGAGCAGGAATTGGATCCGCTATACGAAATTACTGAAAAGCGGGTTGCTTTGGAGGAGAGACTTGTTTTTGGTTCTTATCCTGAGATCACGTCAATTCCCGGGAGAGAAGCAAAAGTGGATTACTTGAAGGACCTCGTAAATGATTATCTGTTGAGGGATCTGCTTTCTTATGAGGGAGTGAAAAATTCGGGTGCCATCAAAAACCTGCTTAGACTCGTTGCCTTTCAGAGTGGGTCTGAAGTGTCGATGAGCGAACTTTCTTCAACTCTTGGTATTGCCCGGAACACTGTGGAAAAGTATCTTTATCTTCTTTCAAAGGTGTTTGTAATTTTCAAGGTTGAGGGTTTCTCCAGAAATCTGAGAAAAGAGATCACAAAAAATGCGAAGTGGTATTTCTATGATAACGGTATAAGAAACACGCTCATCGCGAATCTGAACCCCCTGGCGATGAGGAACGACACCGGAAGCTTGTGGGAAAATTTCATTATCAGTGAAAGGATCAAGTTTCAGGAATATAACCGTGTTCTTTCGAACAATTTTTTCTGGAGAACTTACGACAAGCAGGAGATCGATTGGATAGAAGAGAGAGGCGGGAAAATATTCGCTTATGAATTCAAATACAACAAAGAAAAAGCAAAATTGCCCCGATCATTCCCTGCTGCATATCCTGATGCAGTGTTTGAGGTGATATCGGTTAACAACTACCGGCACTTCGTGTCGTGACCCGGGAACAAAAAATTATTTCTCTTGTTTATAATACAAACAGATTCTTAAAGCAGGTTTTGATGTGGATGAATGGAGGTTGATGCTAATAAAAATATTATTTTAAGTAAATTTGGGGTCAAACAATTATCATTTAAGTATGTACAATTCAGTAGATTTAGATTTTAACGACGATGTCAAGATTGAGCAGGAGACTGTTGGTCCTGAATCTTTAATGGAAAAACCGTTCAATCCTAATGAGATACGGATTGAACATAGAACACTTACGATTGATTTATTGATCAAGAGAATGAGTTCGAATCCCTCCGAAATAGACCTAAAACCTGAATTTCAGCGAAAAGAGAATCTTTGGGACAAGGAGAAACAGAGCCGTTTGATCGAGTCATTACTGATCAAGTTTCCACTGCCCGCCTTTTACTTTGATGGGTCAAACAATAATCTCTGGCTTGTAGTGGATGGTCTTCAAAGATTGAGTACACTGAAAAATTTTATAATCGATAAAACTCTGAAGTTATGTGGTTTGGAATTTCTTTCCAAGCTGGAAGGTATGGGTTACGACGACTTACCTCGAAACTACCAGCGTCAGATCGAAGAGTCGCAAGTCATCGTCTATATCATCAACCCCGGAACTCCTGAAGATGTCAAGTTCAACATTTTTAAAAGGATCAATACCGGTGGTCTTATACTTAACAGTCAAGAGATCCGGCACGCATTAAATCAAGGAATACCGGCTAATTATGTTGCTGAATTGGCATCATTGAACGAATTTAAGTTGGCGACCGGATTCACAGAAGACAGTCCGAGAATGTTAGACCGGGAATTTGTAACAAGATTTATCGCATTCTACTTTCACGATTACAGGGGATATTCTCCGGAATTGGACTTGTTTCTGAATAACGCGATGAAAGATCTTAAGAAGAACTCAGAATCTGAACTCCACGAATTAAAACAGTTATTCATTAAAACCATGAATTGTTGCCGGGATATTTTTGGAGCTGATGCCTTCAGAAAAATTGACGATTCGGGGAGGCGTAAACCTTTGAACAGGGCTCTTTTTGAAGTCTGGAGTGTTTTAATTGCCAAGCTTGATGATGATCAGCTGGAAATTCTTAGGAGCAGGAAGAGCATGATCCTTTCGGAGTTTAAAGAACTACTTCGAAATAACGCAAAATTTATTGAAAGTATCACAGTTTCCACCGGGAGTAAGACTAGCGTAATAAATCGCTTTTCAGCAATTGAACGGTTAATCGACAAAGTACAAAATTCATGATCACGCGACTTCAAATTCAAAACTTTAAATCTCTCAAGAGGGTGGATATAGCACTCAAGCCATTCAATCTTCTGGTTGGTATTAATGGGATGGGGAAAAGTTCATTTCTCCAGGCGATTCTTTTGCTTATTCAGAGTGAAAAACTTGATCAAGGTGAGATCGATCTTAACGGGAATTTGGTGGAGATCGGACAGGGGAAGGACGCCCTCTATCAATTCGCGGAAGAAGATTTGCTATCATTTGGATTGACACTGAATGATGATCACAATTATTCATGGGTATTTGGCTATAGTCCAATGAGGGACAAGCTTACCTCTATTGATCCAGGGATAAAGATGGACTTGAAAGAGTTCCACCGGCTTGTGGACTCATTTCAGTATATTAGTGCTGATCGAATAGGCCCAAAAGATTTGTACGACTCATCTACCGTTATGGTTGAGGACAGGTTGCAAATTGGATTGTTAGGGGAATACGCGGTTAATTTCATAAATACTTACGGTACACAATTTGAGGTAGAAGAGGCTTTGTTGCATCCCGGCTCCAAATCCCCTTTTCTGTTGGATCAAGTCGGTGCCTGGTTAAATGAGGTTTCGCCCGGTGTCTCCCTAAACACCCGTCACGTTCCTGAGGTTAACAAATTTATACTCGACTATCAGTTCGAATTTTCAGAAATGAAAACAAACCGGTTCAAGCCAAAAAATGTGGGTTTCGGGCTTTCGTATGTTTTACCTGTAGTCGTAGCACTTTTGACATCTAAACCGGGTAAGACGATCATTATAGAGAATCCGGAATCCCATATTCACCCGAGGGGACAAGTTGAACTGGGAAAACTTATGGCTTTAGCTACCAAATCCGGTGTCCAATTATTCGTTGAGACGCACAGCGACCATATTATCAACGGTACAAGGGTAGCGATCAAAGAAGAACTTATCGATCCTTCCAATGTAAAAATTTTATATTTCTCAAAAGAATCCTCTGCCTCAGAGCAGTTTACAATCCTGACCGATATTAAAGTGGATCATAATGGTGAACTGAGTGAATATCCTGCTAATTTCCTTGATGAATGGGCAAATCAGTTACTTAAATTGTTATAGAGGGTATGGAATTAATATTTAACGAGCTGTCTGTAAATCCCCCGTCAAATAGTGATAATGAAGTCGAAGCAAGATTCCGGCAGTTGATCCATACTTTTAAGGAATCGAAGACCAGATATCAGTTCAGTCATATCAGATTTCCGGAAAGATATTCAGATATGAAGGTCACGAAAACCAAAACCCTGTATGAGTGGGTTCACTCGATGACCGACAGAACTTTTCGTAGCCTTCTTCTCGCAATTCTCAAGCAGCCTTTTATGGATTCATTGGATGACCCGGAACTTGAGAGATACCTGGAAGGCAAATATTCGCTTATGGATCAGAATGTACCTTCGCAGGAAACTCCTCTGGGTTTCCCAATCGCATACATCAAAAAAGTCCCCACTATCAGCTTGTGTTCACACCCGTTTTGGGAAGCACGAAAAATTCAAATGAAACTTGAGAAGAATGGTGAAGAATTTGAAATTTTTGTGTACAACTTGTCAAAGGAGTCCGATCTGACGTCCGTCGAAATTGACGAATGGGGGAAGAATTATTTGGCGTCAAACACCATCACTCAGTCAGAAATTGTAAAATACCTCAATTTTAGAAAATATAAAATTATCTTCACGAATGTATTTAGCACTCAATTTTATGAGTTAAAAAGTACCGATGCTGAAAGATTTAAGAAATTAATAGACCTGATGAAAGACGTAGAAACACACCCATTCACAGGCGGCTTGGGGAAAACTGAGGCGTTGAAACATTCTGAAAAAGCATCTAAAAGAAGCTCCCATGGCGATAGGTTGGTCTACTCCCTTAAGGATGATACAGTAACATTTTTCGAATGTAAAACCCACTATCGGGATAACTGAGCCTTGTAATTTTGTTACCCAGATTTTTTCCTGTAGAACCACATTTATTTAATAATCCCCATCCACAAATGTTGAAGACAGCAACTTTAATGAGGTTGCAAAAACACGCTTAACCTCTATTGAAGCGATGGTGACAATTTAATCAGGGAACAAATTTTTATTTCACTTGTTTATAATACAAACAGATTCTTATTTTAAGGAGTTGTTTATTTAATCTTATCTTTAATCGAATTACATTTAATCGAGTTATATATGCGTGCTAAAAGCATTCTTCCGATTTTTGCATTCTTTTTCCTCTTTAATGTTGTCAGTTTTGCACAGTATCAAGGTTTGAGCCTCGAGCAGATAAAGAATTTGTTTTCGAGCGGTCCGGATATGACCGCTTTGGCAGATAAGGCTACAGAGTTTGGCTATCGGCGAAAAGGCCCGATCAGCGATGTGCAAACGGAATTTACCAAAGGAAACAATTCATTTTCACTCAGAATGAGCGAAATCCACATTCCAATCTACTTTGAGAAATGTGAGACCCGTGAAAAGATCTCCGGGATCAGGAATGAAGCAATAGGTGCCGGTATGGCTGATCTTCACTGGCCGGTAAGTAATCTGTTGGTATTCTGCGATGATGGTTTTGTTGTAATTATTGAACTTGCCGGCGATGGTGGTTCTATTACAGTTTACCCGCGAACCGCAGGATAATTAGAAGTTCAAATTTTGGGAAGTGTAACAGGTGTTAGCGTCCCGGCACTGTTTTTAATCGAATCAACAACCAATTTAATCGAGGTATAATATGCGCATTAAAACATTTTTATTTTTCGTTATTCTGGTAACGGGTGTTGCGTTCTCACAGAATGGGAATTCAAAAAAAGATATCACTCTTACCAAAATAATAGAATTTTTGGAGATTGGCAGGTACAATTCTATCAGAATGGAAGCACTAATAATTGGTTATAAAACCACCGCCCCCTACGAATTTTCTAATGGCAGACACTCGTTCAAGTTAATCAGGGTCGATAAAAATACCGATCTGCATTACCGGGAGAACTGGACACTCGAGAGGAAAATGATGATAAAAGAAGAGGCCTCAAGGCTCAACCTCGGGATCGTCAAAGAGAGTAAAGACTATCTCGAAATGTCTGACTCAAAATATATCTTGAAAGCCTATACAGATGATCGTATCGAAGTATTTCTAAAATAACCGGAAATTTAGTTTCATCTAATTTAATCGAGGTATAATATGCGTGCAAAAACATTTTTATTGTTCATCATCCTGGTAACGGGTGTGGCATTCTCACAGTCGGGAAAGGGATCGGCCAGAATCAATTTTAAGCGGATCACCTATTTGTTGGGTTTCAACAATCCTGAGGTCGTATCGGCAATTCTTGTAATTGATGGCTACAGTTCGAACAATGGCAGGTATGAGAAGGGAAAAGATCGATTCGATATAACCGGTGATGGCAGGCAGACACCACTTCGATACTCTGAACTGAATCCTGACAAATTCCGGTGTGACGACATAAAGTCGCAGGCAATGAATGAAGGCCTGAAACAGACCAATGGTTGGGATCCGGTGAAATCGATCCTGGAAGGGAAAGGTTTCCGGGTTTCGATAACCACGGGTGCTTTGATCACGATCGATCAGGTCAAGTGATGATACTGTGATTTATCTTATTTAGGCAGTACCAAATCTAAAAAACGTGATTAATCTAAAAAAAACATTAAAAACGAAAAAAACGTTTGCGATTTAATAAATAATAGATATCTTGTACCCAATAATTAAATTCTTTCCTCATAACAAATTAGCGAGTATCAACATGAGAGTTGCTTCCTTTGTGGTTGTTTTCTTTTTCGCGGTTTCGATTGCCTTCGGTCAGAGTGACTTTGCACCGGTAAAAACAGGTGGTGGTCTTGTAATGGATACCATTCCGCCTGCCGGCTTTCCTTTCCCAACACAGTTCAACTTCAATTACTCTACTGTTACTTCACCGAACATGATCGGTGGTACTGTTGGCGCAATGTTCCTCAAAGGCAAATACTATTTCAACCGCTGGAACGGTACCATGATCTATCGTTACAATCCTGATGGACCAGGTAACGGACCAGGTACAGTTTTCGATTCACTTACCTATGCCGGAGCGATCCGTGACCTCGCGACTGACGGAACAAGACTGTTCGGTGGTAATGCTGCTACCGCGATTTTGGAGTTCGATCCCAACACCGGAGCAACTTTAAAGACTTTCACCCTGACCGGTGGCAACACCAGAGCTATCGCCTGGGATTCAAACAGAAAAGGATTCTGGAACACCGGATTCAGCGGAAACCTTTTCCTGCATGACACCAACGGTGTGTTGGTTCAGCAGATCACCAGCACTTTGGCCGGCAAATACGGAATGGCTTTTGACAGCGTTCCCGGACAACCGGCTTACCTGTGGGTATGGAATCAGTTTTCAACTTCTGTAAACTCGCTGCATAAATATAACATTGCAACCGGCCTTGAAGAGGCTGCATATCAGTTCACCCTTACCGGAACCAGTATCGGTACAGCGGGTGGTGCTGAAGTTTGCGTGGTTAACGGACAGAAACTGCTTCTTGTTAACTATCAGAACTTTGCGCTCGTTGCCTACCAGGTCCCCGGCTCGGTTGTTCCTGTGGAATTTTCAACATTCAGCGCTTCAGCCAACGGAAGTGACGTCATCCTTAACTGGGGAACTGCCACTGAAAAAAACAACCAGGGTTTTGAAGTGTTGAGAAAATCCGGAAATGGTGAATTCACCATTGTTGGATATATTGCCGGAAACGGAACTTCACTGACACCACGCGAATATTCTTTCGTTGACAAGAATGTTCCTGTTGGTCAGAATTCATACCGTCTGCGCCAGATTGACCATGACGGAAGCTACGCTTTCTCGAACATCGTTGAAGTGGATGTTACCGCTCCTTCACAGTTCGGACTTGCTCAGAACTTCCCGAATCCTTTCAACCCCGCGACAACCATCAGCTTTAACCTCGCTGTTGACTCAAAAGTCAGCCTAAAGGTATACAACGCTCTTGGTCAGGAAGTAAGCGTTCTTGCAAACGCGACTTTTGCTGCCGGTTCACACAACCTTGGCTTTGATGCTTCAGCACTTACTTCAGGTATCTACGTTTACACCATCGACGCCACCGGTGTTGACGGTACAAACTTCAGATCTTCCAAGAAGATGATCCTGAACAAGTAGGTTTTAGTGTAGAGTGTGGAGTGTGGAGTTCAAAACGTACACGCTCTGATATTTCAAAAGACCGTCTCGAAAGGGGCGGTCTTTTTTTATTTAACACCTGGCATAACAACATGATCAACACACTCAGATTAGTTCTTCGTCCACCCGTGGCGACGGATGCTCCTTCAATTTTCAAACTTCGTTCCGATCCGGAAGTGGCGGTTTATCTGAACCGCAAACTACAAACAACAGTAAATGAAGCTGAGGCCTTCATCTCCAATCTGATAGCCGGGTTCGGGGAGGATAAATGGCATTATTGGCTCGTCTGTAACCGCGATGACGGGGAGTTCCTGGGCACAATCTGCCTTTGGAATTTTTCGGAGGACAGGAAATCCGCGGAAGTGGGGTATGAACTGTTGCCCGGGTTCCAGGGACGCGGATTTGCCACTGAGGCGCTTGAAGCGGTTCTGGAATATGGTTTCAAAACCCTCTCCCTCACCAGGATCGATGCAATTGTGGAGAAGGGAAACATCAGATCAAAAGCCCTTCTTGAGCGTTTCGGTTTCACCGTCACAAAAGATTTTGAAGAGCCCTCCTTTTCCGGTGGTGATCATGTCACCTGTTTGGTCTTTTCACTTGAAAGTTCAGCTTACGTAAAAAATCAGTAAATTTACTAATTTATTGAACGAATTAATGTAAATTTGATCAGTACCTTGAGCAAATTAATCTAAATACGATTTTCCCGAAGCAACTTTCCGTGTGATATCATCACACGATTATAATGATTTTCTTCTCCCGTGAAGGATAATTTGATAAAATAGTGTATTTTTAGGGTACCTTTTAGCCGGTATTTAATCGCTGAAGTATCTGTTTGTTCACATTATTTTGGAGAGATCATGGCGATGAATTTTACCGCACGAGGAATTGGAGGGAACCTGTCCAGGGGTTTGCTTATAGCTGGCGCGTTGTTGTTTTCCCTGTTGTCAATCGGATGCAAGGAAGATAACAGCGTGGAGGCGGCGAGCCGGAATTACCAGGAGCAAATAAAGGTGGTGGTTGATGTCGCGCTCGATTCCATTAAACGGGTTGACCCGATATTTCCGGGTGGACTGGCGATCAAGGTCATCTACCCGGGTGGTGAGGTATTTTACCAGACGGGCTTCACCAACGGGGTCACTTCCGCCACTCACTTCAGAGCCGCGAGCAACACAAAGACCCTTACGGCCACGGCGATACTTCTGCTTCAGCAGCGAGGCAAGCTGAATATCAACCACAAGATCACAGACACCATACCCGGCACTTCGATGCCATACCTACCGGATGACCAAAATTACGCTATCCCGTTCAAGAGCGAGATCACAATTATTCAACTTTTGCAGCACAGGGCGGGCATCTTCGATCTGGCGAATGACCCGGTTCCCGACACGGTGAGCGCGCCTGTTCCGTACAAAGGGGAGTGGTATGCCGAGTATGTGAAAGCCGGAAACCCGAACCACACTTTTACTTTTGACGAACTTGCGGGAGTTGTAGCCACTTGCGGACTTTATTACACCCGGCCCGGCACGGAGTACCACTACAGCAATACCGGATATACACTTCTTGGAAAGATAATAGAGAGGGTATCAGGCAAGGCTTACGGCGATTTTATCACTGATGAGATAATTAAACCGATGGGGATGAAGTCATCCTCGATGCCTTCGACCGGAACGGATAACACCCTGCCACTTCCGTTTGTACCAGGATACGTCCACTCACCGGAAGGGATCACGAATGTGACGGTTTCAAATATGTCGCTGAATGTAGCGGAGGGAAATCTTATTACCACGCCCGATGATCTCACGCTTTTCATCAGGAAGCTGATCCGGGGTGAGGGGGTGCTTACTGCTAACACCGTTTACAATACCATGCTTAACGGCATCCCCACGAAGCCTGGTTCGAGTACTTTATATGGTTGCGGCGTGCACTATATCAATCTACTTGGTTACGGTCACACGGGAGCTCACGAGGGGTACCTCTCGCAGATGACTCATGACCCCGTTACTGATGTAACGATGGTTATCTACACAAACGGTTGGGATCTTCGTGATTACCTCAACTCGATCGTGGTTACCATGAACCAAATGCAGGAGACGCTCTACAAGGTGAAGAGGATAGTTCTTACGAAGTAGGAAATTCGATGTCCGGGCGTGAGCAAATCACCACGCCCGGGTTAGATCCCGGCAATTATTTTGGATTGTTCGAGGAGACTCACTTTATCCCGTAAACCACAACTTTTAAGAAGGTGTGGTCAATGGTGTATTTGATCCCCCACTTTCTGTAACTCAGGCAGTAACTGCCATCGGCGGAGAGAGTTATCCGCTTTCTGGAAGTGTCGCCCGGTTCAAATGCGAGCTGCACCTTCGCGTAACCGGCAAGGTTGCTGCCTGTTTCTTCCTGTATTTTCTTCGCTGCTTCAACAAATTCTTCGCTGAACTCAACTTTAAACTTCTCCCTTTTCGCCGTTTTTACCCAGCCTGATGCCGCTTCGGGGAAGGAGTCGGAGTAGGGGATGTACGGCTTGATGTCAAGAACGGGCGAGCCGTCAAGAATATCGGAATTGGTGATGTGAAGCTCAAGCCCCTCAACTTTTACAAGTTTTACGCAACTCAATCCGATTCCGTTTGGCCTGTGGGGTGAGCGGGTCGCGAAAACTCCGACCTTTTTACCGCCATTTCTCGGAGGTGTAACCATCGGCTTCCAGGTGGAGTTAAGGTGGAACTGATAGATCACCCAGATCATGTCGAAACCTTCGAGGTCTTTTAGTGCCTGCTCAAAGTTTTTCCCGGGGAGGAGGCGGATGACAGAGGTGGTATCATCCGCCAGAACCCCCTGGTGTGGAGTTTCATATCTCTCTTTGAACGGGGCGATGACGTGCCCGATGGGTTCGATGTTTGTCACCGGCTACTTCAGCAATATCATTTTACGGCTCAATCTGTTATCTCCGAATTCAAGAGTGTAAAAATACACACCCGAAGGAAATCCCGCGGCATTGAAGCTTGCATCATGAGTGCCTGCTTCAGTGTAACCATCAACCAAGGTGGTCACCTTCTGACCAAGAGAATTATAAATCATAATTTTCGCGTAACCGGCAACGGGCAACGCGTAACGAACAACGGTAACGGGATTGAACGGATTCGGATAATTCTGTGCCAGCGAGAAGTTACCCGGGGTTGTGTTCCCGGCTGTCTCATCCACGCCTGTCGGATCGGGTATGTATATCTTAACGGCGTCGGCACGGATCACGGGACCCGTTGTGCTTTGGCGGGAATCGACGACGGTAACCGACACTTCCTGCCCTTCGGTGAAGTTGTAAGAACCGAGTACCACCCACTGTCCGCTCCCGGTGTTTTGGTTTTTGTAGATCGAGTCGATCACAACCCCGCCGCTTTTAACAAGGTAGAGGGCGTTGTTGGCGCTGTTCGTGGTTACGGGTACGATGTAGGCGACATGGTAATTCCCGGTTTTGCTCAGGGTGAAGCTGAATGTAGCGGAAGGGTACGAGGGAGTCGAGTTGATGTTCGCGTACCGGCTTGTTCCGCCATAGGCTTGCGCCACACTGTTGAACCAGGCACCTGTTTCCGTGTAACCCGAGGTGTCAGCGTCGTCAACCACCTCGAAATAGGGGACTACCTTCGCGTGGAACGGGATCTTCAAAACGGGATTTAATGGGTCGTTACTCGTGATAACAATTGTGTCGCTGAAAATGCCTCTCGCTTCCGGGATGAACCTGAGCGGGAGTGTGCGCGTGCCCATTCCTGTAATGCTGACAGGCGGTTGACCCGTAAATGTTACAAGTCCCGCTTGCGAACTTACCGCGTTTATGGTTAGAGTGCCGATGCCGTCATTCCTGACGGGAATTATCAGATCAAGAGTATCTTCTTCACTTACATCGCCAAGATCGAGCAGGGTTTTCTCGCAGATCAGTGACCGGTCGCGCACATAGGCGGAGAGTTTCATCACATCGGCTACGAAAAGCTTTTGCGAAGTGGTGGTGTTCCTCCCCGTCACTTCGAATGTGTAGATCGAGCCCGCCTCAAGCTGTTTGGTCTTCAGGTAAGACCATTTGTCTCTTGGTGTGTTGTTGGCGTAAACGAATGTTTCATCGGGGAAACCGTTTTTGAAAACCTTAATTCGAAGTGTATCAACCTGTCCGGCAATGTTTGGGAACTGGATGTACGCGGAGTGCCAGCCCGATTTCTCAGCGACGAAGTTCCAGCGGACTTTTGCCGAATCGCCCGGGCTTAAGGATGCAACCCTTGAGTCGGTACCCCATGCCGCGGAGGTCGAAGTGGTGAATGAGCCCGACACTTCTGAATATCCCGCGTCGTGATTGTCGATATATTTCTCGTCGGGGAGGTATTTTATGAAGGCCATCGACTGATTGCCCATGGTGTCGGTGAGAGCCACGCCAACCTTGCCGAGCTGGTTTATATCCCAAGACCCGGTGGTTTTCCAAGTATTTGTGCCGGTTTGCACCATTTCAGCAACCATGTATCTGTCGTAAAGATCGCGAATGGCGAGGAACGGTTGCTCCTGAAAGATTGGTTCATTTGAGGTAACCACAAATTTCAGGTTGTTACCCGAAACCTCATCGGTGAGGGTTATCTCGGGTTTTGTGGTGTCGTTGCCTTTGCGCCAAAGCTGATAAGCCTCAACCGCGGTGCAGTACTGAAAATTGACATCAGGGTATAGAAGTGCAGCCTTGTGAGCGAGGGTGTCGATGTGTCCGGCCTGCTCGAGGAAGTCATCCTCGGGGAGGTGCGACCAGAAACAGGCGAGCTGATCGGTTCCGGAGTTTGCTTTCTGGAAGATCGTGTTCATCATCGACTGTGTTACCGACTTCATATATCTCGATCTGACATTCCATCCGCGCGTTCCGCCGGAGAGCTGGTAGTTATCGGGATGGGGTCTGAAGGGGACGAACTCAGCGGAGGCTTGCGACCAGTCGTAAGTGTTGTCCAATGGTTCTGTCAGGTCAACGCGCTTGGCAGGGTAGTCGTTGTGGAGGCTGTAGGGAAGTATCTTGTTCAGATAAGTCTGCCACTCGTTATCCATCGCGTGCCAGCCGCTTCTGAAGGAAACCGGGAAAACGGCTTCTTCCAGGAGATACTGAGCGAGTGTAACATCGAAATCCTCACGGGTTTCGGTGAAGTTGAGTGCCTGGTTCCAGTACCAGATACCATCCTGGTCATAGTCGGTCCACCAAAATGTATGATAGTGAAGTGTCAGCTCATCGCCCCACCTCGCCACCTGCTGTCCGTAGTATTTTTTCATCAGCCAGAGGGTCATGGTGTTTGCCAGGGGGACGTTGTTGTTCGTGGCGTGTCTGAAGATGTTGCCGGCCATCATCCACCAGGTCATCTTAACCGGTGTGCCGTATGAATCGACATACCGGTTACGAAAACCGGGTTGCATTACCCTGTAAGGGGTTTTTGTCGCATCGGTGAAAAGGGTGGTATTATAAGTGCAGTTGTATTTGCCGGTGCTCATCGCATCCCAGATCGCTGTATCTGAACCGAGAACGAGATAAACCTTCTTCTGAGGAAACATGACTGTACTGAATGCGATTAAAAGAAAAATGAATATTCGCTTTTTCATTTCAGTCTCAAATTAACGATAAATATTGTTGAAAGTTAATGAAAAAAATGATATAAAGTGGGGGAAATTGAAGGGTGAGGCGAAGGGCGAAGGGTGAAGGGTGAGGGGTGAAGGGTGAAGGGTGAGGGGTGAAGGGTGAAGGGTGAAGGGTGAAGGGTGAAGGGTGAGGGGTGAAGGGTGAAATTTTAAACCGCAGAGGACGCAAAGTTCGCAAAGAACTTTATTTAAGGTTACGCAGATTCCACGCATTTTTGGGGGACACGGATGCACACGGATTACACGGATGGACGCGGAAATATATTAAATCCGTGTTAATCTGCGTAATCAGCGTGTATCCGCGTCCTTGAAAATCTTTGCGTTCTCCGCGTTGTCTGCGGTTAATTGATCCGCTATTTTAGCAGCATCATTTTCTTGACGGCAGAGAATGTCCCGGTCTCTAATTTGTAAAGGTAGAGGCCACTGGGTAGATTTGCCGCGTTGAATGAAACCTGATGAATGCCTGCTTCCTGCATGCCGTCAGCAAGGGTTGCAACCTTCTGCCCGAGAGAGTTGTAAACCGTGACAACCACATTACCGGCAACCGGCAACGCGTAACGGATAACTGTCTCAGGGTTGAATGGATTCGGATAATTCTGGTAAAGCGCGAATCCGGACGGTATTGTATTCTCATCAACTGATGTAGGTGAAGCAGGAACGAACGATGCCGGGCTAGAGAAAGCTGAGAAATCACCATTTCCGTTCTTCGAGCGGACTCTCCAATAGTACGGTTTGTTCTGGAGTGAAGAGTTCACTGTGAAATGGGTGCTGCTGACTGGTTGGGTAACCGGGTTGGTGAATGCCTGGTTGTCAGAGTACTGCACTTCATATCCGGCGATATTTCCGCTTGTCGGAATGAACCATGAAAGCACAGGCGCGTTTGTGCTCAACTGAACCCCGTTAATTGGGCTTCCCGTTACAGGAACAACCGCCCATGTGCCCGACCAGGTTACAAATGTCGCGCTTGTTGACCAGTTTGACGTAACCACGCCGTTGGATGACTGTACCTGCCAGTAGTAGATGGTACCCAGAGGCAGATTTGTCAGCGGATACGACATCGATGCCAAGCCGGTAACCACTGTCGGATTATCCATGGTTGGTGAATTCGAGTAGCGAAGGTTGAATTTTAACCCCGCAGACGCTGAATTCATATACCAGAGAAGATTCTGATCGGTCGTGTAAACCGTCGCGCCTCCGATCGGCCACGATGGAACCGGCACATCAGCGGTTACAGTGCCTGAGATCGTGGTGAATGATTCAGGGGTTGACCATGTTGAGTAAACGCCGTTCTTCTTTGCCCTTACGCTCCAGTTGTAGGTCGTTCCGGCAACAAGAAGCGGCATTTCGAGGCTGTTGTACGGTATATCTATGGCGGTCGGAATGCCTGTCAGAGCTCCCGCTCTCAGTTCGACTTCATACGTGTAACCATCAGACGCGACACCAAGCCACCAGCTCAGTGAAACCGAGGTGCTGTAAACTGTCGCGCCGCCAATTGGCCACGACGCTGTCGGAACCACAGGTGCCGGATCGGGGACAGTTGCCACGGTATGGAATTGAGCGGCATCAGACCAGTCTGATCTTTCAGCCCCACGAACTGAACGTACTTTCCATTTGTAAACTGTGCCGTCCAGAAGCCCGGTAAGCTGGGTTGAAAGCGAAGGAATATTGATCTCTGTCGGCGTGCCGGTGAACGGTGTCAGAGCACCCTGCACCACTTCAACCTCGTAGGTCAGGCCCGTGCCGTCAGCACCAAGGTACCAGTAGAGGTATGGGGAAGTGGTGTAAATTTCAGCATCATCGAGAGGCCAAGAAGCAGTTGGAATGATAACATTTGGCACATTGTGAGTGGTGAACGATTCCGGGGCTGACCATGCAGATGGACCACCAACACCCACTGAACGAACCGCCCATGAATATTGCGTGCCGGGGAGCAGGGATGAGAGTTGCAGATACATGTTTGCAGTTGGCAGGAAGTTTGCCGTGCCGGTGAGGTTACCGGGACCGCCTTGTCTAACCTCAACTTCGTAATTCAGTCCGAATACTGCCTCGTCGTGGTACCATGAAAGGGCAGGCGCTAGAGTGTAAACAGTGGCGTTACCCACAGGCCATGAAGGTACGGCAACTGGCGCCGGTGCCACAGGCGGTGTAACAAAGCTTTCGATCACGGATGAATTGTAAACCCAACCGACGATATTATGAACTCTCACACGCCAGTAATAGGTGGTTCCGGGCTGAAGACCTGATAGTGTGTAATTCTGGTTTGATCCGGGACTGTACAGCGTATAAGTAGCCATGGCGGGATCGGTTGAAACGAGAAGATCGAAGAAGAATCCCGCACCCATGCCCCATGGGAGGTACCATGAGAACTGGGCTGAATTTGAGTAGATCTGAGCGCCGCTGATTGGCCAAGAAAGCTCGATCGGCGGAACCCATGGGTTTGGTATCTCTTCAACCACAACATCACGGAAGTAGTTGTTGTTATTGAAAGTGTTGGTCGGGAACTCACCAGGATTACCATACACGCCGTTGGCGCCGTCAGCAACTGACGAAATGATGCCGTTTGTTATCTGGCTCGCGAGTCCGGCAGGAGTCGCGGCATAAGAAGTGTTGGAGTTCACTGTGACCCAGAAGACGTTTTCGGGATATATCTCGTAGTTGCCGGTCACGTTAACTGTCTGCCAGCCGGAGGCCGTTTCGTTTGTGAAAGTGAACGCTCCGAGTTGGCGGCCCCAGAAGTCCCAAATGCGTCCAACATGCGTCCCGGTCTCACCGGGCATTTTGTAATATTTTATTGCCTTTATTGTGGCAACTTTAGAGACTGTGAACTTGGTGCCAAGCTCATAAGGTCCGTCGAAGTACTCCCCTGTCGGTACTTGGGTTGTAAAGATTGAGTTCTGACCAAAAAGCTGAGCGGGAAAAGAGAAGGCGATAAGGAACAGAAGCCAAAGACGAACGATTCTTGATCCGGTTAACATGGATGATTCGCTTTCGCTAAATGATTAAAATCTATGCTGATATATACTCTTAAATGATGACAATGTCAAGGAAAAAGTTAATAATAGAGCTAATATTCAGGGATTCCGGGAAGTTTGTAAAGCATGTCACAGCTAAACTTTACAAATGTAAAAAATATTTGGCGATTTCACTTGCATGATTCGTCAAATACCCTTATTTTTAATCAGACAAATTTATCTGATTTGGAAAATGACTGAAAAAATAACTGAAATAAAAATAAAACCAATAAAGAAAGAGAGAGAAGGCAAACTTCAGCCTTCCCGTTTTTGGGTTCAGATCTCTTTTCTGCTGATATGCCTCTGGATAGGGGTTGAGTTCCACTATTTCACCCGGTATTTTGAGACCGGTGGCGCGGAAGGCAGCCTTTCACGTCCTCCCGGGGTGGAAGCGTTTCTGCCGATAAGCTCGATGATGAGCGTCTATTATTTCGCGATAACGGGTGAACTTCACAAGGCACACCCGGCAGGTTTCTTCATCTTTCTCGGGATCGTGAGCCTTTCTCTTGCACTGGGGAAGTCGTTCTGTAGCTGGATCTGCCCCGTTGGCTCAATTTCCGAAGCCGTCGGTGATTTCGGTGACGCAGTTTCGATGAAACTCTTCAAGAGGAAATTAAGGATGCCCCGGTGGATCGACTATCCGCTCCGCAGCCTTAAATACCTCCTGTTGGCGTTCTTTGTTTACGCCATCTTCCTCTCGATGGAAGCCGTCGCTTTGAAGGCCTTCCTCGACAGTCCATACAATGTGATCTCGGATGTGAAGATGTACTACTTCTTCGCCGATATTTCACAATTCGCTTTTACAGTAATAGCAGTGTTATTTCTGCTATCCGTCGTGATCAGAAACTTCTGGTGCCGCTATCTTTGTCCATACGGTGCCTTGCTCGGGGTTGTGTCATTTCTTAGTCCTATAAAAATAAAGAGGGACGCGGAGAAGTGTACCTCATGCCACCTTTGCACACTGGCATGTCCGAATAGAATCAATGTTGAAAAAGTCAACCACGTAATATCAGACGAGTGTTCGTCGTGCATGAAGTGCGTGGATGCCTGTCCGTTGCGTGACACGTTATATGTTGAAAACATCTTCACAAAGAAAAAAGTAAAGAAAAAATATGTTACCCCTTTAGTGATCGGGTCGTTCTTCTTCTTTATAGCCCTTGGAATTGTAACCGGAAACTGGCAGAACAAGGTGACCAAAGAAGAGTATCAGGTGTACATTGAACTGAGGAACAGTCTCGGCCATCCGACGGGTGTACAGTCGAAGAAAGAACTTGAGTTAATGGAACAGAGGAACAAAGAGGCGAGGGAGAAAGCAGGAAAGTAGTGCCCCTGAAACTTCAGGGATATCGAGGATCGGGATAAAAATGTTAAGTTTAAAGTTAGCTATTTTTATTTTACGATAGTTTGAAGAGCGTAGAAAT
The DNA here is from genome assembly GCA_964625575.1 of uncultured Ignavibacteriaceae bacterium. Classification (GTDB taxonomy): domain Bacteria; phylum Bacteroidota; class Ignavibacteria; order Ignavibacteriales; family Ignavibacteriaceae; genus UTCHB3. Next base: position 38,430 of record CAZVBQ010000026.1, read on the forward strand.
GACAATCGAAGAAGTCCGCGATCAGTTCCCGTACCTGAAGTTGGGAAAGATATACCTTAACCACGCGTCGCTTTCGCCTGTTCCACAACCGGTGATCGACAAGGCGAACCTGTTCCTGAAAAGGAGGAGTGAAACGCATATTGACGATATGAGTCAGTACATCTCAGACACGGAGGAAGCGAAGCAGAAACTTGCATTGCTACTCAATGGTGATGCTGACAGGTTTGCATTCTTCGACAACACTTCAACCGGTTTGAACATACTCGCTCAGGGTATCGACTGGAAGCCGGGTGACCGTGTACTTCTGAACGATGTTGAGTTCCCTTCAAATGTTTACCCTTTCCTTAACCTTAAGCACCTCGGCGTTGAGATAGATTTTGTTCACTCAAAGAAGGGGGCGGTCAACTCGAACGATATAATTGCCGCTGTCCGTCCTGAAACAAGGCTGATCTCACTCAGTGCCGTTCAGTTTCTGAGCGGATACCGCGCGAACCTTAAACGGATAGGTGTATTTTGCAGGGAGAGGGGGATAATCTTTTCCGTTGACGCCATTCAGGCGCTTGGAGCGCTTCCTGTGGACGTGAATGAGTGCAAAATCGATTTTCTTTCATCCGGCACACAGAAGTGGTTGCTTGGGCTGATGGGTCTCTCATTTATTTACATCACCGAAGAGCTTCAGCATGAGATAACCCCGAGATTTGTGGGTTGGGCATCGATGGAGAATCAAACTTCACTTCTCGACTATAATTTCACCTTTAAGAAAAGCGCTGACGCGTTGCAGAACGGCACGATCAACATGATTGGCGTGAACGCTTTGATAGGCGCGCTTGATCTGTTGCACGCGGTCGGATCTTCGAGGATCGAAAGCAGGATACTGGAACACACCCTTTATATGAACGAAAGACTTCAGGAGACCGGTATAAAACCCCTCTCGGCGAAGTACAAGATGAAGAACCTTTCGGGTATAGTAAGTTTTTCATCCCCCAGGGCGAAGCTGATCCACCAGAAATTAACAGAAGCGAAGATCAGCTCTTCGCTTCGTGAAGGATTTATCAGACTTTCTCACCACTTCTACAACACCACTGATGAGCTTGATGCGGCGGTCGAAGTGATAAGGAACTGCCGGCACAAGTAGGGAATCAGTTCTTCTTCAGGCTAAGGGTTCCCATGTCAAGTTCAACTGTAACGTTCGCGCCGCCACCGCCATTCACGACGGTTTTAGTGATCACTTTCCCGCCGCGACGGTCAACAGTGCCGGGGAAATCCGACCTTATTACTTCATCATCCTCCATATCCCAACCGAAGGCTGATATTGTAGCCTGAACTGTCGCTTTGGCGCCTCCGGGGAAGACCAGTTTTACATCACCCGCCGAGTTCTTTACGGAAACTTTCCCATTGTTTGACGGAGCAAATCTTACCGTTACTTCACCGGCTGATGTTTTAAGCGTGGCGTCACTTCCGAGGTTATTGATGTAGAGATCGCCACCCGTGGTTTTGGCATCTAAACGCGCGGATGTGGAGCCCACCGAGATTGAGCCGCCGGCAGTGGAAACCGAACTGTTCCCTTTAAGTGCCAAAATATTTATGTTTCCACCCGATGTTTTAATGTTCGCGGTTCCGGTTACCGTACCAGTGACAATATCTCCACCCGCGGTCGAAAGTTTAACAGTACCACCCATGTTCCCGGTGCTGATATTGCCTCCGGAAGTTGAAAAATTGGCGTCGCCAGAAATGTTGCCCGTAACTATGTCACCCCCCGCGGTTCTAATGTTTGCCGTACCTGTTACATTACCCGGTTTAACGTTTCCGCCGGAAGTATAGGCGTCAAGATTCCCGGCGATGCTTTTGGTTTCTATATCGCCACCGGAGGTGTTCAGTTTAACATTTCCTGTGATGTTCCCCAAAAGGTCGATGTTGCCCGCGGAGGTTTTAATGTCGAGGTTGTATTGTGCGGGGACTGAAACATTGAACTCAATGTCATCCGACCAGCCGCCGCGGTTCCGGTAAGTAACCCTGATTGAGCTTCCTTCTTGGTTAATTGTCAGGTTCTTGAAGTTCTTCTCCTCGAGTCCCTTCACTTCGAGCACCACTTCGTTTCTTCCTGAAGTTGAAATTTTCAGATCTCCGTAGTCAGAATTGAGGTACAGAGTGCCACCGGGGGAGACGTTGTACACCTTCCTGAAATCGAGGTCGCCTCCATATGATATGGTAATTGCCGTTGCCACCAAAAAAACTATCATCATCACGTATCGCATCTTATAGCTCCTTTGCATCGAGTATCGTTTTTGCTCGTATCTTAATGTATGGATTCTCTTCCTGGTCAAGACGGGTCTTGAACACTGTCTTTATTTCATCATCGGCTTTAAAGCCGTTCTCAATAGCCTTTACAAGAGTATTAATTGCTTCAATCCTGTTGCCGGGTGTGTTATCATTAACGAGAACGTGCAGCAGGGTTTTCTTTATTCCGTCATCGAAGGGGAGGTCGGCGAGGGTTTTCAGTGCCTGAAGCCTTACGCCGGGGTTTTCATCGTTTTTTGCCGCGAGTATCAGTGCTTCTTTTACTCCCGTGAGCTGATTTTTGTCATATCTGTTGTTCACGAGGTTAATTGAGTTGAGCCTCGTTCCTGGGTTCTTTTCATTTAGAATAGAGTAGGTGAGCAGCTTCTGGATCCCGGGATCATCGGGTGAACCTGAAACAGTGATCCGCTTGTAAGCGTCGAAAGTGAAAGTAATATTGCCGTCTTTTGTGTCCCGGTCGTTGAACATCACATTAGTGATACGGGTTTGCTGGTCGCCTTTGTCAGAAACGTTGGTGAGAAATGAATCCTGATGTTTGGAAGTGCCGCCAAGAAGGAGGAAGCCGGCCACGAGGCCAACCGCGAGACCGCCCGCCCCGGTGAGTGAAGGGATCGCGAAAGGCGAGCGGAAGAATGCCTTGATACGGTCAGAAAAACTCACCTTGTCGGGGAGGGCATGAATGGTTCTTCTCAGTTCGCGCCTTGAATCAACAAGTAGCTTGTCGATATTGAACTCAGGATTCGCCGACTGAAAGTCAGCCATCATCTGTATCTGAAACCGGTACTCCTTGCCGCAGAGTTCACATGAATCGATGTGTTCAAGTAGTTTCCGTGATTCCGTTTCGTTGAGCTCGCCGGAAACGAGCATCATAATTTGTTCAGTTAGGTCTTTGTGTTCCATCATCAAACCTGTTCGTAAAAGGGTCGTAAGGCATTTTTCAATTTCAGAGTGGCTTCAAAAAGGTACCGTTTAACGGTGCCCTCATTCAGACCCGTAAGTTCCGAAATCTCTCTGATCTTATAGTCTTCATAATATTTCATCGTGAAAACCAATTTTTGTTTTGCCGGGAGTTCATCCACGGCTTTTTTAATTTCCATTTTTATCTCGGAGTTTCCGAGGTTATCGAGTGGCCCGGGGTCGGTACTTTCGATCTGCAACGCGGGCCTCGCGTCGTCTTCATCATCAAAAGCGGTACTTTCAAGAACATCCTCACTTCTGTGTTTTTTCGCCCTCTCAATATAAGAGAGGCACACATTCGTGGCGATTCGAAAGAGCCAGGTGGAGAATTCACTTTTGAACCCGAACCCGGGGAGACTCTTCCACACCCTCAGAAACACTTCCTGATAAATGTCTTTCGCGTCTTCTTCGGAGCGGGTATATTTCAGGGCTAAAGAGATGACTTTTCTGTCATACTTTTTAACCAGCGTTTCGAAGGCAGAGCGATCTCCTTTCGCCGCCATTTCAATTAAATTGTAACCGTCTTGAGCCATTTTTTTCCGTTTACCTGTCCGGTTAGACTTAAGGGTTAAGAAAAAGGTTGTAGTTCAGGCGTTAAAGTTACCGAATTTTGCAAATATTTTACCGGAGGATCCAGTGCCCAAGCGAAAAAAGATACTTTTAGCAACAACAAACCGTGGCAAGATGGTTGAGATCAGATCAATTTTAGGAAGTGATGACTTTGAGTTAATCCCGTCTGATCAGATACGCTCATACCCCGATATACCCGAAACGGGAACTACATTCGAGGAAAACGCGATTATTAAAGCTAAAGAGTCGTTCAAACTCACGGGAATTCCGGCCTTGGCCGATGATTCAGGCCTTGCGGTTGATTGCATCGGGGGGCGCCCGGGAATTAACTCCGCCCGTTACGCCGGTGAGGATGCCGCCGATGACGACAACAACCGTAAGGTGCTTCACGAGATTGCCGGGTTTGATCCTCCCTACACTGCCCGTTATGTCTGTGTGCTGGCATTTTACGACGGTAACTCGCTCATTACCACGCAAGGGGAGTGCGAAGGTGAATTGATCACGGAACCCAGAGGCACGAGGGGCTTCGGGTATGATCCCCTCTTCGTTCCCGCGGGTTACACCAAAACGATGGCGGAACTGGATCCCGAAGTTAAGAACAAATTGAGTCACAGGTATAAAGCTATAGAAAAGATGAAAGACGCGCTTGAACCATGGAAAGAAAAATGAGAAAAGGTATATTGCTGATAATGTTGGCGGTTTCAGGATTGGGGTTTACTTCGTGCAAAGATACGGTGGCTCCTGAGCCCGTTCAGCCGGTTAAGAATTACTTCCCGTTGCCGAACAATACTGTATACAAATACTCGGTCGATTCGGTTTCCGAAACAAATGCCTATTTTAATATTGGGACGAAGAACATTTCATTCGGTCCCGAAGTGGTGGTGGCGGGCACCCCTTACTACAACCAGACAGAGGTTACAACCTATACAGGGGGTGAAATTGTGACCCAAAGGCCAAAAGTAAGGAAAACCGAGAGGGGTCTTTACTATTATATTGATACTTCAGGTACCGGCGCGCTGATCCCCGATACACTGAAGCCTTTCGTGCAGATCGACAGGGAAGTGATCGCAATATCACTACCTTTCTTCCCCGGACAGACATGGTCGGCATTCAAATTTAATGTCGCGATTGTGCCACTGATCAGCGTAACGGCGAGTTATACCGGAAGCGCGGTCTATAATAATGATGTGGTTGGGCTTCCATCAAGGGTTAACGCTGAGATTGTTAAATATGAGCTTAAAATTACCATTCCCGATCTTGGTACGGGCCCGATCAATCTCACCTACACCGGTGAAGTCTGGTACTCAGAAGAGCTTGGCGTCGTAATGAGGGAAGGCGATTATTTCCTTTTCCAGCTCCTGGGCGGCAGCGAGCTCGATCTTTTTGCTCCAAATTACAAGGTACGGGAGAGGCTCACGGAGATAGTGAGGTAGAGGGTTCTTCGAACCTCTCACCTGATTTCATGCCGGATTCACCCTGTAGGGGTGAAATGTCGGAAGGGAACAATGTTCATTGATTTTGTGGCGCATGCGTCCCCGCTTGCGATCTGCCCAAAGGGGAAGTCCCGCCCTGTAGGGGCGAAATGTCTGTAGATTGAGCTAACCAACCAAAAAG
>CAZVBQ010000027.1:0-42720 GCA_964625575.1 uncultured Ignavibacteriaceae bacterium
TCCGCCTGTGATTAGAATTTTCATAATTTGTGTCGTAAATTTACGACAAAGTTGTAAAATGGCAAAGAGCGCGAAGAACGCGAAGGGGAAAAGTTACGCGGATTTCACGGATTAAGCACGGATTTCACGGATTTGAATATTTACCACAAAGGCACCGAGGCACGAAGATTCAATTAAAATCTTTGTGTACCGGTGTGTTTGCGATTATTTGATACTATTTCATTAATAACATTTTTTTGATCGATTTGAATTCCCCGGCCTGAAGTTCATAGAAGTAGAGTCCTGAAGAAAGATTAGCTGCGTCGAACGAAACCTGGTGGTAACCTGATTCCATCGCTCCGTCAATAAGTGTAGCCACTTTCTCGCCCAGCGTGTTGTAAACATTTAGCGTAACATTGCCCGCAACAGGTATTGTAAAACGGATAACCGTGCTTGGATTGAACGGATTCGGATAGTTCTGATATAGCGTGTAGTTCACCGGAGCAAGCTCAACTTCAGCAACTTTCGAGTACTCGAAAGTACCATCGTTGTCGATCTGTTTCAGTCTGTACTCGATCTTGCTTCCAAGCGGATTATTATCGTTGAAGCTGTAATACTTCGGCGAGTTCGCCGTGCCATGTCCCTCAACAAAGCCGATCTTCTGCCAGGCGGATGTGGTGGTTTTTCGCTCTATCTCGAAGCCGTAGTTGTCGATCTCGGTTTTGGTTTCCCAGTTCAGGGTTACGGTGCTTCCGGAAACACGCGCCGTGAACGAGGTTAGCTCTACAGGGAGGGGAGCGTTATAGGATTTGAGGATGGTGGAGTAATTCCCAGCAACAATTGAGGTGGATTCATCGAGTTTCAATGCACTCATAATTGTTTGTTCAGTGAATTCCTTCGCGCGAATCCAAGTTATTCCACCGTTGGTAGTTGTGATGATGGTGCCGTTTTCTCCAGTGGCAATTCCGTGGTTTTCGTCAGAAAAGCTGACACTTTGCAGTGTCGAAGTGGCATTCGATGTTTGCTTGTCCCAAGTCATACCGCCGTCTGTGGTTTTATAGACGCTTCCACCCGTGCCCACAGTCCAGCCGGTTGTAGGAGTCGGAAAGTTGACAGAGTAAAATACGACACCACTAAATTCTGCTCCGGTTTGAGCCACCCAATCTGTTCCCGCGTTGATTGTTTTAATTAGTTTGCTTTTACCGTTATTAGCGCCGCAGAGGTACGCGATATTTGTGTCACTCGTTACACCGATCGAGTAGTAGGCGCCGGCCGGCAAAGTTGCGGGGACTACCCAAGAAAACCCGTTTCTACAATACCTTACCAGCCCATGTGAGCCACAGAAGTACCCCCTCGTATAACTCACAAATTTAACTTCTTGCGAACCTGCCGACGTAGAGAGCGAATTAAACCAGTTGACTCCAGCATTGGTTGTATAATATAATACTGTTGATGTGACTGCCCATCCCCTTGTTCCGGAGACAAATTCAATATCATTTATGGAGGATGTTATGTCTGTGGATGACGAGTTTGTCCAATTGGCACCGCCATCAGTTGATTTGATGATCTTTCCATTAGAACCTGCTGCCCAAATATTTACCCCATTATAGGAAGTGATGCTATTCAGGTCTTGATATCCAAGCGATGGAACAGGTCCGATTTTAGACCATGTCCCACCTGAATTGATTGAAACATACGTCACTCCTATTTCGCCGAGGGCAATCCCAGTCGTACCTGAGAAAAGTAAGGTTTGAAGAGCAACCGCACCACCTGTGTTTAAGGCGGACCAACTATAACCACCATTGGGAGAGTAGTAGATCATTTCGCTTGATGATACAGCCACAATTTTCGATTCATCAGAAAAAGATACGGCAGTAGGCATGATATCAAAACCAACATCCATCGGAGCATCCCAAGTTACCCCGGCGTCTGATGTTATATATATACGCCCATTCCCAGCGGCAATTCCTTTGGAGGCCGTGAAAAAATCAAGCGCATTAATGGCTACGGAAGCAGTAAAGCTTTCATACAGAATACCAGAGTTGATCTTTAAAATGTTGCCATTGTTTGTTCCACAAAATCCGTGAGAGTCATCAAACATCTCAAATGAATTTATTGCACCGTAAGACGAGACTATAAACGGTTCCCAAGTTGCGCCACCATCGGTCGTTTTGTGAATCTTAAGGTTTGACTTATCGTTCACAAAGCCGATAGATGGGGAGACGAATTGAATCTGTGTCAAATTACCCGCATCGGTCGGAGTAGTAGTCGGGGTCCAGGTTTCACCGGCATCCGTTGTTTTCAATATTACACCGGCATTTCCCACAGCAAACCCAACAGATGAGGTGGCGAAAGAGACTGAGTTGAGGGTCTGTGAATTATCGGAACGGAGCAAGATCCAAGATGTACCGTTATCCGTAGATTTGACGATAACCCCTTTGGCACCGACACCGATTATAGTGGATGAAGCGGGGATTATTGCCGAGCCATATATAGAGAACCCCATCGGCTTGGGATTAAGCCACGTCCAGTTATCCTGGGAGAAAGTTAATTGTGAAAACAGTAAGTAGAATACAGTTAAATAAGCAACCTTTTGATAGTTTAAGATCATTATGATCTCCCGGTTTTTTGTTGGGAATTAATTTGAAGCTCCAACTCAACCTAACCTATAGCTCAAAATTATTGAAATTATCGGAAGTGGCAAAACATTTTGTGATGAAGGACGCGGATGAGACGGATGGGACGTATATTGAACCGCATAGTACGCAAAGGGAATAATAGCACACGGATGAGACGGATAAAACGGATTTTCGCGGATTATTCTTTGCGGACTTCGCAGTCTTTGCGGTTTAACGACCTTTTAAGCAAAATACGCGCCGCAAACTTTACCCCTTCCCAAAGCATAGAAACGACAGGCACAAGCAGACGGCGGGGTTCTTGTAGAATGCGGTAGAACCAGGCAAGGCCGAGCTTTTTGATGAATTTGGGGGTTATTTTGGTTTTTCCGGCGATAACATCTACCATGCCGCCACAGAGGAGGATGACGCGGGCGTTTAATTGGTGACGGTATTTATGCGCGAAAAGCTCTTTCTTGGGAGTGGAAATGCCGACGAGGAGGATGTCGGGGGAGAATTGGTTTATTTGTTCGACAGTCTTGTCCTCTTCTTCAGGGGTGAAGTAGCCGTTGATTCCGGGATGGACAGTTTTAACGCTGTATTCGGTTCGTATCTTTTCGGTGGCTGCTCGGTTTACTTCTTCGGTGGCACCTAAGACCATGACGGAATAATTGTTCTCAGCGGCTTTTTTGAGTAATTGAAGCGTGAACCAGGAGGTGTAGAGTTCTGCCCGGGGGGTAAAACCTGTTAACTTCAGAAGGAGAAAAAGGCTCCTGCCGTCAATAAGGATTATGTCGAAACTATTGATGATATCTATAAGTCCAGGGGTCTGCTTGACGAGGTAAGGTGTGCCGAGTGACTTCCAGTGAACTACCGCCTGACTGCCTGATCTGATGACTGAGTCTATCTCCGCCCAAAGTTCGGGCTCGGTGAAATCGGAGATGGCGAGGCCGTGGAAGTTGAGTTTACTGAGCATTCCGGTATTTGGGGTTTGGGGTTTGGGGTTTGGGAATTTTAGTGAAGTGCGACTTCAGAAGTATGAAATAAGACTTATGAGGTATGAGAATAGCACACGGATGAGACGGATTTGACGGATTGACACGGATACTCATTAGAGTAATCCCTCGATGAGATTAACGAACTTAGCCGATTCGGTTTGCAGGGAGATGCCGGTGGATGCCTGCCGGGCGTTTTGGGAGTAACTGCTGTACATGCCGGGATCCCTGAGAAGCAACTTAATATTTTCGGCCCAAAATGATGGATTCGGGATAAGAATGAAGCCGTTATGCTCGTGGATAAGGAGGTCGTTGGTGATTCCGCAGAAGGGAGTGGCGATCACGGGAACCCCACAGTTTAGGGCTTCTTGTGCTGACATGCCCCAGACATCGTTTTCGGTCGGGAAAAGGAAAAGTTTTGAACTGCGGTAGAGCTTGAATAACTCTTCACGATCTATATAACCGGCGAGTTCGACGGGGAGGTTGTGCTTTTTTATGTATTCTTGGATTTCATTATCGAGGGGACCAGAGCCTGCCATTACGGCTTTGACTGTAAAATCTTTGCACAGAAGGCGTACGACCTCTAGGAAGAACAGGGGCATCTTCATGCTGATGAATCTTCCGGCGAAGATAAGGTCATATCTTTTTTCGAGGGCAGCTTCCATATTGCATTCCGGGAGTGGGACGCGCACAACTTCGATGTTTTCGGGTTTTATCCCGTGGTTGATCAGATGATCGCGTCCGTTGGTTCCAATGACTATGTAACGGTGGAAGCCTCGAAAGATGAATTGACGGATCAGCTTGCGGAATGGCGAGAGTCTAGAGTAGGAAAACTCCCAAGAGTCGGTGAAATAGACCCGCTTCAGTCCTGTGATAACAGCCCACGCGAAGGCGGCGAGCATCGGAAGTGTCGCTCCATAGATGATCACAACCCCGGGCTTCCATTGATGGAGATGGTTCAATAGGCGGAGCGCAGTAGTAAAACTTCTGGAAGATATGCCGGCTGAGCCGAGTATCGTATGGGGGTGGCCGAGATGCTCAATTCCCCAGTCGTGCCCCGGAACGAGGGGATCTGTATAGACCGCATCGAAACCGGCACCAATTCGCTTTGCCACTTCATTGATTAGTGGGACGCGGTATGGGAACGGGAAGTTGGCGACCAGGGTAATTTTCTTCAAATGGAACCGTGCACGGGATTTTCCAACCGTTTCTTATTATTTCACGCTCCGAAATTAATATATTGACCCTGAATAAAAAAGATTTTCACGACCCGGAACGAGAAATTTGAGCAAGAAAAAAGTTCTTTGGCTGACGAACACGCCCGCGCTATTGACCGAGGAGCTGACGGGGCGACCTGTGGCGAGCGAGAGTTGGCTGGCAGCGTTGATGGCGTTAGTGGTTGAGCGCGCGCCGGGGATCGAACTGCATGTAGCACTTTTTCATGAGGGGAGGGGTACACGACGGGTTGAGCATGGCGGCGTAAACTATTGGTTGCTGCCGCGCGGAGGGAAGTGGAGCCGACTGATAAGACGATACCTGTTAAAGATCCACACTCCCAGGGATCTTGAGTATATACAATTATTGATAAATAAAGTTCAACCCGACCTGATACATGTCTTCGGGACCGAATCAGCTTTTGGACTGGTGGCAACCAAGTGTGGCAGACCAGCGGTGGTTCAGATTCAAGGCATAGTAAATTCATTATTACCGGTTTATTTCGGCGGTGAATCTGTTTGGTGCTCCGTTAACAAAGCTGGTTTTTTCGATCTGTTGATGGGCGGGGTTTATTTCAGATATTTGCTTGAGAAGAAGAAGGCCGAAAGGGAGCTTGTGATACTTCAGAGCGCCCAAAATGTACTGGGGAACACCGATTTCGACAGAGAATTTTCAGGCGAAGTTAACCCCGGACGAGGATTTTACTATCTCGCTGACCCGTTACGGAAACAGTTTTTGAATGGTGAAGTATCTGCTGGAAAATCCAATGCAAGATCAATTATTTATACGATCATGCACGAGGAATATTACAAAGGTCTGGATCTCCTATTCAGAGTTGCATCCCGGCTGGATGAAAAAGGGATTGATTTCGAGTGGCAGATCGCTGGATTGAACGGCGGTGAGAAGATGGTTAGAATATTCTCGAAGCTGACTTTGGGATATCCCAAAGAGAAGGTTCGGTTCATGGGTCGATTGGGTGGTGAAGAACTCACACTGTCACTTGCCCGAGCTGATCTGTATGTGCATACATCCTATATCGAGAATCCCTCGAACGCAGTATGCGAGGCGCAATCCCTTGGCGTACCTGTGATCGCCGCGCGTGTCGGTGGAACGCCTTCAATTATTGAAGACGGGGTTACAGGACTGATGTACGAGCGGGGAGATGCCAATGAACTTGTTGAAAAGATTATTAAACTCTTGCAAAATGTGGAGCAAGGAACAGAACTTGCCTCGCGTGCGAGAGATGCTACCAAAGAAAGACATGATCCTGAGGCGATACTGAAGGAGTTACTCAGGATATATTCCGAAGTCGCCGCTATTCAGTTTGAGTGAGGCTGGTTGAGTTTTTGATCAGTTGTGCGAGTTCAATTGCACAGGTTGCAGGATCAAATTTAATACGAAGCGTTAAGCGATTGAAGTGAATCCCCCCCTCTTTAACCTCGCTCAGCACTGACCTTATCTTCCCGGCAAGGTCTTCCACTTTACCGGGGGTGTAAAATACGATCCCTTCATTGTCACCCACAATCTCCCGAATCTCCCCTACATCCGAACTTATCACATATCCACCTGAAAGCAAATATTCCCCGAGGCGGTATGGGATGCTTCCTTTGGTTTGGAGGGTCTTTGGCCGGGGTATAATACAAGCCGCGGCATGATGAATCATTGAAAAGTATTCATTCTTTCCAACTTTTCCCGCAAAGATAACTTGATCTTCGATCCCAAGTGTGCGGACCAATTCAACCAGTGAATCATTTTTCTCGCCTGTGATCACGAGTTTAAGATCCGAATATTTCTCAACCACCAAAGAGAAGGCTTTCAGCAGTACATCTGGTTCATCTTTTTCAAGGAATCCGCTGCCAAGCCGCATCCGGCTGAAACCGGAATAGAAAAGATAATTAAAATCGAAGGGACTTTTTTCTGAAATGTTATCGGGTGTTTCAGCAGTCAGCGGATAGTGAATTACATTGACTCGTGTCCCGATCACAGGCTGCCAGTAATCATAGAGTGCCTTTGAGATAACAGCCATCACGGTAAACCTTCGGGTGACCAAAGATGAGTGGAATGATTGCACAAAAAGCAGACGGGACTTAGGCTTGAGCAGGAAATCGGGGTATTCATCAGCGAAGATAGTTGAGGGGATTGCCAGTTTTCTGCAGAAACGCGTCACAAGCCAACCTGGAAGGTGACCGTAGTAACCCGCTAGTATAAGCGCATCAACGGGTGATGTCCTTCTCTCCTGGACCAGGGTACGAAAAGTTGAGAAAAGTCCCATATAATAATTATATGCTCTTCTGAATATCCCGGTTGGCCACACAAGACTTCCGGGGATATAGCGAAACGGTATGCCTTCATATACCTCTTGCAGCTCAATATTTTCAACTTTCCCCTCCCTCTCAGTGCCGCGAAAAATCAGCACCTCGACCGAGATTCCATTCGCCTGAAGGCCCTTGGCGATGTGCAGACATCTCCGGGCTGCAGCTCCACCTCGTGGGAATCCGTTCCCGAAGATGATTTTAACTCTCGGGGCGTGCCGATTCAACTGTTCGATCCATCCTCCGGGTGTTTCATCTCCACCTCAACACCCAGCAGATCCGCTGTTTTGGCAGTTAGATGTAGATATGTTGCCAGTACATCCTTAAGCGCGGGGTCTTCAGCGAGGGCGGCAAGGTGTTGGTCGATGGTTTCGCTGTCTTTGCGGGAGACGACGCCGGAGACGGAGTTTTCGGGTTCGTGTTTGATGATGTTGGTGAAAGTGGTTGTTATAATCGGGGCGAAGATCCTGAAATAGTCTTCCCTTTTGCCGCCGGCTTTCTCGAAGAGTTTAATTGAGTCGGCCACGATGGCGGGGAAGAAATTTGATGCAAAAACCGCCGCGAGGTGGTAATAGATTTTCTTTTCGGGGGCGATACAGATCGGATGAAGATTCAGATCACGCGCCATTTGAAGAATAATTTTCTCCGCTTCAGCGGATGAACCCTCCACTGCCACGGGTAAACCTTGTATCGAAACGGGGTCAGTGCTTGGAAAAGTCTGCGGGATGTGTAGCGTTCCGGTCATTGCGCCTTTTTCCAAAAGGGGGAAAAGCTCACCCGAGTTCTTTGAACCGGAAAGGTGAATGAACAACGAGCCGGTAACCGGCAATTCAAGCAATGCGAGTTCGATCGCGACGGGGCTGATCTCTGAGTCAGGCACAGCCAAGATCACCGTTAAAGGTTCGGCAAAAGTGGCTTGAAGCTCTTCGGGAGTTTTAGGCGTGTTCTCAATTTTAAAATGCGCGGTGAAATGGCGGAGATTTTTCTCTGTCCGGCTTACAGCGAATACAAGTTCATACCCTGCCTCCCGGAACGCCTGAGCGAGCGACCATGCCTTCCTTCCCGTGCCGATGAAGGCAATTCTCTTCTTCATCTCAGCCTCCTAATTGTAAAATGAGGCTGAAAGATAACCTACGACGGATGAGTTATCACCGCTTACATCACCTGAATCGGATCTGTGCAGAAGCAATGAGTGCCTCACTCCGGCTCGCTTCGTGGCTTTCATCATAGCTACCACAAGTCCGCCACCGCAGGCTTCTGTATTTCTGTTGCTCAGGTCATGCTCGAGAGAATCGGGGTCGTATTGAACTATCCTGTCGGCAATTACAGAATCGAGTGTATTCGCAACTGATTTTGTATAAAAATGTGAGAGATCGCTCGAGGCAACTATAAGCGTGTCGTCATCCATCACTTCCAGCAGGGCGTGGGAGAGCTCTACAATATTATTATGTGACTGATCCCCCATCACCACGGGGACGAACTCAAAATCTTTTCCGTAAAGGTGTTGCAGAAACGGAAGGTGCACCTCAACTCCATGCTCATCCCGGTGACCGGCCTGACTGCGCATTATAGCGGGCGAAGATGCTTCCATTTTATCTGCGACATCCTTGGCTATCAAGACTCTGCCGAGGGGGGTGTCCCACGCGTCACCATCGTAGATCGAAATGCCCCCGAAATATTCACGGTGGCTGGGTGAAAGAATGATGATTTTGGTGTACTTCTTCTCAGCGAGAGGTTTATAGGCATATGATGCCGTAAGACCCGAGTAAACATAACCCGCGTGCGGGGCTACAATTCCCTGAATGGAAATGTCGCTTTCGGGTGTTTTCTCAACCTTGTCGAAAAGGCCGGTGATCTGTGCCTGAAGTTTTTCAGGGTTGGCGGGATAAAACATTCCGGCAACAGCCGGTCTTCTGATCTCAACCATTGTGATCCTCCTCCGAGAAAACCTCGGCGGTAAAAGCCTGTAATTTCAGTTGTTTTTGCGTCCAAAGCTTGGGCGGAAGGCCTGCTTTCCTGCAGAGGGCGTCGAGGAATTCCTCCTTGTTCATTCCGTGCTCAATTGGCACCTGCGGAAGAAGGAGTCCGCTTCGCATTCCGTCGCGAACGATCAGTCCGTGTTTTCCAACCACAATATCATCGTAGCTTTCCATATCGAAGGGCGGAGAAAGCACCGAAATTTCAATGCTGACGTGGTGCCACTCCCGGGCATTCACAGGTGGAAAGCGCGGATCTTCGGTAGCTGCAAGAATTGCGGCCTCCTCTATTGTTTTACGGAGTGGTTCAACCGCCCGGATGAATCCGATGCAACCGCGCAGATCACCGTGTTCGTGCAGTGTAACGAAGCATCCGCTTAGGGTGTCAAATACGCCTTCATAGGGGAGATGCACCACTTCATTGGTTATGCCGAGGTGGCGCTCAATCCTGTTTCGTGCTGCCTTAAGCAGCAGTTTTTGCTCTTCGTGTGTCATTTTCTTATCTCCCTGACCTCAATTCGCTTCTTCCCGTACATGAGAAAAAGTAGGTCATTCCAAATAAAACAACTTTCCGCCATCATGTTTTTCGAGCGGGTATTAAGAAGGAACCTTTTAAGAACCTTCTTCCTTTCGGGGTCAACAGCCAGCAGTTCGTTCGTGAAGCCATCCTTCGGATTGCCTGAATGGATGTTCAGAAAGACCACCCCGTTGCAATTGAAAACCTCCGCTTCGCTTTTAATAGCATCCGGAGGGAACAGCGACTCAAGGTAGCCACCCGTGTTATAGGCTGAAAAAACAAAGTTTTCGGGGTAAGTGTAGGCGCTGTAGTCGTCTTTCAGCCCCTCCAGTTCCGCCTTTTCGTGGATACGGTCGGAGTCGCTGCCGAGTTCAGAGATCACTTCACCCGATTCGGGATCCAGGAGGAAGTAGTCTTGCGACTCAAACTTCTGCCTGAAGGCGTAGATCCCCTCCTGATTCCGGAACATCCAGCCGAACTCCTCGTTCTTCCAGATGAAGTCACCCCGGTCGAGGTCCCAGACAAATATGCCCTTGTGGTAGGGCAAACCCGCCGATTTGTACCCGTGGAAGTAAACGCGGTGGCCTATGACAGCCTCGATCCCGCTCCAGAAATTGTCAGGCACGCTGAACTTTTCGAGGAGTGGCTTACCGGTCCGGAGGTCGAAGACATGGTAGAAGGCGTCCTTTTTTTCAGGGTCGCGCTCCTCTACTGTAAGGAGAGCCGGATTTGTGATCATCAGTCTCCAGACCGGCGAATCGAAGTCGTGTCCGAACTTCAGTTTGAAGTTTGATTTAAGAAACATAGTCGAATTTAGCCGTAAAATGTCTTAACATCGGTGCCTGTTCAACAATTTTCATACCTTTAAGCTCGTTCCTCCGTTTATGAACATCGATGATCGATTCAATCATAAAGTCGAAGTGACTCTGGGTATAAACCCTTCTCGGAATCGCGAGGCGGACAAGTTCCATCGCCGAGGGGACGAATGTTCCATCGGGAGTCTCATGTCCGAACATCACGCTACCGATCTCGCACGATCTTATGCCTCCATCAAGGTACAGCTCGCAAACTATCGACTGTCCCGGGAACTGGTGTGCAGGTATATGCGGGGCAAATCGTTTGGCATCAAGGTAAATCGCGTGCCCTCCGGGTGGCTCAAGGATCGGCACACCGTTAGAAACGAGTTTCTCCCCGAGGTACTCGGTACTGCGGAGCCTGTATTGCAGGTAATGCTCATCGAGTATTTCAACAAGACCCTGAGCGATTGCTTCAAGATCCCTTCCTGCCAGACCGCCGTAAGTGGTAAAACCTTCGGTAACAATCAGCAGGTTTCGGCATTTCATCGCAAGGTCGTCGTCATTCATCGCGAGGAAGCCACCAATGTTGGCAAAAGCGTCTTTTTTCGCGCTCATTGTGCAGCCGTCAGCGTATGAGAACATCTCCTGAGCAATCTCAAGCGGTGTTTTGTTCTCGTATCCTTTTTCACGTTTCTTGATAAAGTATGCGTTTTCAGCGAAGCGGCATGCATCCAGAAAGAGGGGGATGCCGAATTTCTTGCAGACTTCCTTGGTCTCTCTGATGTTCTGCATCGAAACGGGCTGACCGCCGCCCGAGTTGTTGGTAACTGTTATCATCACCAAAGGGATATTCTCAGCACCGGTCTTCTGTATGAAAGCTTCCAGCGCGGGGATATCCATGTTGCCTTTGAAGTCGGCTCTCTGTTCAGGGTGTCGCCCCACTTCAGTCATAAAATCCTCGGCGACCGCGCCTGAATACTCAACATTCGCGCGGGTTGTATCAAAGTGGGCGTTGTTGCAGATGAATTTCCCCTCACCGCCTGTTATTGTGAAGAGGATCTTCTCCGAGGCTCTTCCCTGGTGGGTGGGGATAACATGCTTGAAGCCGGTGATGTTCTTCACGGCTGAGTCAAATTTGTAAAAACTTTTTGATCCCGCGTAAGATTCATCCCCCATCATCACGCCCGCCCACTGGTCGGAGCTCATCGCGGAAGTGCCGCTATCAGTAAGCAGGTCGATCAGCACATCATCGGCGTGGATCGCGAATGGGTTGTAGCCTGCTTTTTTCAGTATCACTTCCCTTTCGTCACGGGTTGTGAAACGGATCGGCTCAACCGATTTAATTCTGAAAGGTTCTATTATTGTTCTCATCTCTCGTATGATTTCCTTTTTCGTAAGAATAAAAAGTTTGGCATCTAATTTGTCAAAAATTCTTGAGAAAGCAATACGAAAGGGAGAGTGGTAATAAAAAGAAGGAGGAATTACAGCCGGATCAGGCTTTCTTCTTGTAGAAGTAAGCAAGCCCGCCTTCTGATGTCTCTTTGTAGATTGATGGGAGGTCATGCCCCGTTTGTTTCATCGTTTTAACGATCTTGTCGAATGAAACGAGGTGCTGCCCGTCGGAAAGAATGGAAAATGTAGCCGTATTCAGAGCTCTTTCCGCTGCAAAAGCATTCCTCTCGATGCACGGAACCTGCACGAGGCCCATTATCGGGTCACAGGTCAAACCGAGATGGTGTTCAATCCCCATTTCGGCTGCATATTCTATCTGAAGTGGTGTCCCGCCTAAAAGTTGCGTTGCTGCCGCGCTTGCCATGGCACACGCTGTACCGATCTCACCTTGGCAACCAACCCGGGCACCGGAAATTGAAGCATTTGTTTTTACAAGATTTCCCACCAGTCCCGCGGTGGCGAGAGCCCTTAATATTTTCTGATCCGAAAACTCGAAACTATCGGCCATTCTTTTCAAAACCGCCGGCATTGTTCCGCACGAGCCGCATGTAGGCGCGGTGACTATCCTTCCACCGGCAGCATTCTCTTCACCAACGGCAAGGGCATAGGCAAAGATCAAGGTTTTCTCTTTCAGAGTGCCGGAGTAATTTTTTGCTTTCACAAAATATGAAGAAGCTTTTCTGCGAAGGTTAAGGGGACCGGGTAGCACCCCTTCAGCCTCAAGCCCGTTGGCGATCGATTGCTTCATCACTTCCCATACTTGCGCGAGGTGGTCGTAAATTTCCTTTCCCTCTATCTCCTCAACATACTCCCAGAACGAGCGGCCTGTTTCCTGCGTCCAGTCAAGTATCTCTTTCATAGTGGTGAGGGGGTAAACAGACGTTTCGGTTGGGTCGTGGTCGTCATCGATTATCTTTCCACCGCCTACGGAATATACCCGCCAAGAGTCGGTTACACTTCCCGCTGAATCAAGTGCCTCGAGTGTAAGAGCGTTAGGGTGTTTCTGAAGTATCTCTTCCGGTTTCCAGAGTATTTCGGTTTTGTCGTAAGACAGCACTTCAAGCAGTGCTTTGTCGGTGAGGTGTCCCTTACCCGTCGCGGCGAGGGAGCCGTGAAGCGTCACCCGGAACTTCGGGGAGTCAGCATTCCGTTCTCTGAAAATTTCGGCGGCTTTCCTCGGACCCATTGTGTGGCTACTCGAGGGACCAAAGCCGATGCGGTAGATGTCTCTTATCGATTCCATATTTCCAAAAGCGTTTTTTCAAATATAGCGAATTTCAGGCGAGGGGGCTATCCCTCGCCTGATACCACGCTTAGGGCAGGTAAAGCATTTTGCCGGTGAGAGAGGATCCGTTCCAGTTCAGGCGATAGACATAGTTGCCCGCGGCAAGTCCCGTTGGGGTGAAATCAAGGAAGTGTTTCCCGGCTTCAAGAGTGCCGTTTACAAGGGAAGCGATTTCGTTACCTGTTACGTCAAAAACTTTCAACGAAACATGCCCGCTCGCGGGGAGTTCAAATGATATTCTGGTAGAGGGGTTGAAGGGATTCGGATAATTCTGTTCCAGATTAAATCCCGATGGCTGGCTCTCACCAATTTCGATCACTTTTGAGAAGCTGCTTGTACCATCGTTGTCCATCTGTTTTAATCGGTAATACAGAGTTCCCGGTGAAGCAGTCCGGTCAACGAACCCGTAAAACTGTGGTTGCGTGGTTGTATTGTGCCCTTCAACAAATCCCGCACGAACCCAATCGTTTCCATTCGCTGATCTCTCCACTTCAAAACCATAATTGTTGGTTTCAGTGGCTGTCTGCCAGTTCAGCTTAATTCCGCCATCCACTCTTGATCCTGAGAAAGAGACAAGCTCAACGGGCACGGGGGTGGAAAACGTAAACGTTGCAAAAACGGGTATATGATCAGAAGCGTAATGAAGCGCGTCAGCTATGGTCTGCCCCACCGCGTTGTTCGGTGGACGGTTAATTGAATCATTCAGATGCAGACCGTCATTACCATACGCCACATAGGAACCGGGAACGTAATACACACCGCCAAGATCCCAAACGGTTTGGCTCATAAGTATCATGTCAAACCTGTCGTCCATTCCACCCGTGGCACCCCCTTCAAACTGTCTTGTGCGGGGCGACTGGGTGTGATACTGCGCGTATGAGGGATTATCCTGCCAGGTCCCGGGCATGTCAAGAGGATCTTTAAAGTATCCGGGAAGTGACTGGTTAGTCAATTTACCGTAAGCTGCTTCGGTCGATTTATACATATTAAAATCTCCGAGCACAATAAAATTTGCCGCCGCGTGAAGCCTGTCGGTCACTTTTCTAAGGCTGTCAACTTCCCTTGCCCTTTGGGCTTCGTTGGCACTTCCCGTGCTGGCTTTCAGGTGAACCGCGTAAATTATCAGGGTGTCGTGAGTCATGTTTGCAACCACGACAAACTGACTGATGTCACGGAGCTCGGTAGCGATCGGAGTGTTTGAGAGAAAAGTGAACTTGGAAGATTTGAAGAATATCCCATGGTCACTGTCGGGCCCGTCAATAAATGTTCCGGCGTTGTAGTCGGTGGATATCTTCTTCATCACGGAATCGCGGAAGGTGCTAAAATCGGAAGCACTGCCAAGCTCCCCCACCACCAAGATATCAGGATCAACGCTCGAAATAACAGTTCTGAACAACGGATTCCGCTGTGGTCCGGTCGATCCCGGATAATTAAGAATGTTGTAAGTCATTATCTTCGCCGTTACCTGAGGGAAGATATTAAATGTACATATCGCCGTTAGCAGCAACAGCATACTGATTTTTTTCAGGGGGCCAACTCCGTTGATGTCAAAAAATGTTCAAATTCTTATGGAAATTAACAAAAATGTCGATGCAAGGCAAACAATATTCGACATCCGGGTTATTATTCATCCGTTGATCAATTTTTTAGAACTTTCGTCACAGCTATACAGCTAATAAAGCGCTGACTTATTTAATTTTGCATTGAAAATCAGAACAAAACCGGATTTAATAACATGAGCCAAAAATATCAAACCATTCTCGGCGGAGGTGGTGCCATTGGAACCCCCCTCGCGAAAGAACTCAAAGCATACACTGACAAGATCCGTATCGCCGGACGAAACCCAAAGAAGGTCAATCCTTCTGACGAAACTTTCATTCTCGATCTGACCGACCGTGCGAAAACCCGCGAAGCGGTGAAAGATTCTGAAGTGGTATATCTCGCCGCCGGCTTAAAATACACCACAAAAACATGGCAGGAGCAGTGGCCCGGTTTGTTCGAAAACGTTATCGAAGCGTGCAAAAAAGCAGGCGCAAAACTGGTTTTCTTCGACAACGTTTACCCTTATGGCAAGGTTGTTGGTCCCATGACCGAAGACACACCCTTCAACCCTTGCAGTAAGAAGGGAGAGATAAGAGCAAAGCTCGATCTTAAACTGATGGATGAATACAAAAAAGGGAACCTCGAAGGTGTTATTGTCAGGGGTGCCGACTTTTATGGACCGGGCGTGAGCAGCTCGATTGTCAACCTTCTCGTGATCGACAATTTGCTCAAGGGAAAGAAGGCGAACTGGTTCGCGAACCCAAAAGCATTACACACCTTCACTTATACACCCGACGCCGCGAAAGCAACGGCAATAATCGGCAACACACCTTCAGCCTTCAACCAGGTATGGCATGCGCCTGCAGACGATACCAAGATCACGGGCGAAGAAATGGTTAACATAATCGCCGAAATGACAAACGCGAAACCCCGCGTACAGACACTCACAAAACCGATGCTCTGGCTGGCGGGATTGTTCGACCCTGTTGTAATGTCGATGTTGGAAATGAGTTACCAGTTCGAGTACGACTACATCTTCAACAGCGATAAATTCAAGAAAGCATTCGAGTTTAACCTGACAGGTTACCATGCGGGTCTGAAAGCCTCAGTTGAGGCGGCAAAGGCCACCGCGAAAGCATAGATGATTTATCCCCGTTGAAGGCTATACTTTCAATTTAGTTAGTATATCACTTCGTAGTGCATACTTGATTTCAGGTATTATATAAAGTTAATTTAAAAGGTTAACTTTATTAATTTCTAACCGGAGCGACACTATGAGCCAATATATTAACGTTTTCGATGTCAACGATCCGGTTTATTTCATATTTTTCGGAACCAAGAAGAACGGAGCTAAAAAATGAAGATTGCAATTATTGGAGCAGGAAATGTAGGCGGGGCATTGGGCCTCAACTGGGCCAAAATGGGGCATTCAGTTCTGCTTGGCGCTCGCGACACCAACTCGGATAATGTTCAGAATCTGTTGAAAGCTCACTCCAATATCTCTGCTCATTCCGTAAGGGAGGCGATCGATGCGGCGGAAGTGGTGCTTTTCTCGACACCTCCACACGTAGCGGTTGAGCTAGCAAAGGCAAATCCTTCACTTAAAAATAAAATATTGATCGACGCCACCAATTCAGTTTTCAAGAAACCCGAACCGTACAAAACTGCATTTGAGGGGATAAAAGCCGGGACGGGGTGCGAAGATGTTGTGAAGTGCTTCAACAGCACCGGGTTTGAGAATATGAAAAATCCCGTTTACGCCGGCGAGGGAATCGACATGTTTGCCGCGGGCAACAGCAAGAAAGCGAAGGAGATCGCCTCCACACTTGCCAAGGATGCCGGTTTCGCGGAATGCTACGATTTTGGCGGGGACGACAAGGTTGAACTGCTCGAGCAGTTTGCTTTCTGCTGGATCAACCTTGCCATCATGCAGGGGCATGGCAGAGACCTTGCATTCAAACTTATTAAAAGGTAGTTTTACCTTTTTCTTCTTACCAGAACGCCGGGGAAGACTTCTTTATCGAACTTGATAAAGATATCCCCGGCGCCTCCGTGGGCAACCTCGATAACTTCATCGTCGATATTTTTCATCAGTCCGATTGTTTGAGTGAAATCTTGATTGAAATCCGGGAAGAACACTTCGATCTCCCACCCTTTTTCGATACGGTTTCTAACCTCAAGCCGGGCGAGTCCGTCAGGCATCACTTCGCGTACCACTCCTGAAAACTCATGCGTCTGAAGCTGCACGTTTTTCTCATACCACTGGGCTTTTTCCTTTGGGTTTGCGACCAGGAATCCCGGTATGAACCCGCGGTTCGCGGTTTTGGCGAGCTCTGTCACATAATCAAACGTTGGTTTTATCCCCTGCTCCATTTCATCGATGGCTTTGCGGTAGGTTCTCGCGGTCGAGGCGACATAGTAGATCGATTTTGACCGACCCTCAACTTTGAAGCTTGAGACACCGGCATCCTTAAGCTCCAACAGATATTCTATGGCACAGAGGTCGCGTGAGTTCATTATGTAGGTGCCGAACTCATCCTCATCCGCTTCAAGAAATTCACCCGGGCGCTGTTGCTCCTCGAGGTAGAAATTCCCTTCAAGCGGTTTGTAGACGGGATCGAAAACGCCGTCTTCGGTCATCTCATCTTCGGTTGCCACCACTTCATATTTGGGATTGTGCTGATGTCCCTTGTAAACTTTGTACTGCCAGCGGCAACTGTGGGCGCATGTGCCTTGGTTCGCGTCGCGGTAGCTCATGTAATTGGAAAGAAGACACCTGCCCGAGTACGCCATGCAGATTGAGCCGTGAACGAAGAATTCGAGTTCGACATCAGGCACTTTCTCGTGGATCGTCTTTACTTCCCTCAGCGAAAGCTCGCGTGAAAGGATGATCCGTGAAATCCCCTGATCGCGCCAGAACATCGCCGAGGCCCAGTTGATGTTGTTCGCCTGGGTTGAAAGGTGAATGGGGATGTGGGGCGCTATCTCCTTCGCGAAGTAGATCACACCGGGATCCGCCATTATGAAGGCATCGGGACCCAGTTCCGCCATCTGTTCAATCGCGCGGCGCATCGGTTCCAGCTTGCTGTTGTGCGGAAAGATATTCACCGTGAGGTAAATCTTCTTTCCCAGCGCGTGGGTATAGTCGATCGCCTCCTTAACACCGTGTGTCTTGAACTGGTTCTCTCTCGCGCGGAGCGAGAACATCGGCACCCCCGCGTAAACGGCATCGGCACCATACTCGAAAGCAAATTTAAGTTTTTCAAAGTCTCCTGCCGGCAGGAGAAGTTCAGGTTTGTGCATAATAATATTTTGAATCGTGGTAGTAATTTAAATTAAATGCAGATCGGGCTCGACACCCTAAAATTAATAATCCCGGTCCTTTGCTATCGTAAGCATATTACTCAATTTCTCCCATTCTTTACCTTTGAGCATTACGAAACGACATTTGTCTGCCAAGACTTTCTGATAGACATCTCCTCTCGCTCTTTTCTCTTTAGAATCAAGAGTTTCATATAGATCAGGCATCTTATATTCAACGATAACAATTGTCCCGTCCTTCAGTTTAACGACAAAGTCGGGATAGAATTTATCCGTAGAAGTCTGAAGCCAAAAGGCAAACTTCTCTGTTCGTTCCAGATTCCTCATCCAATATTCCACATCAGGGTCGAATCGATTTTCAAAACGCATTATGTTGATTAACCGCTAACATCACGATGTCAGGAAGATGATTTCACTGTTTTGTAGAATCTAAGCACGGTGGCCCTCACTGCCGGGATCACCAACAGAAAGATTTTCATCATATTCAAGCAAACGGTATGGGATTTCGAAATGATGCTTTTGGACGGCTTCTTTACCGATCCAATTCAATGTGGGCATGTTTTATTGAATCCTGAATATTTTTTTAGTGGGGTGACTTTACCTGCCAATTTGATTTAACTTAAGTCACACAGCCTTTAGTAATTGAATGGAAGCTTCTTCATCTTTTTTCGACCACTGGAATATTTTCGTTCCTTTGTGGTTTAATGCTTCAATGTACTCCCCTTTCACAACTCTGTCGATATCATTGACAAATGCAAGACCATTCAAGTTTTTGTTGCTAACCTTCTGTCGGGTAAACTTAATGTCCTCCCATGAAAAGAGAAAGGACGCTAATTGAGATGTATTAAGATTTGAGAAAACTTTTGCCACAATCTCTTCTTTATGTCCCGCAAAGAGGAAATCAAAACTAAATTCCAACCCAGTGCTACCTTTAGTGATGAAGTACGGAATAAATATTATTTCTTTCTCCCTCAAATAGGTTTCAACCTCCTCTTTGAAAACAGAGGTGACTGTGTGTTTCGAAAAAAGAGAAAGGTCATTTAGCTCCAGTATGGCCGAGAGAAGATTTAATTTTTGCTGCGGAAAACTTTTTTGGGATGCTTCGGTGACAAGTTCACCATCTTTCAAGTTAATTCCAAAATTAAGCAAAACTTTCTCGACCAATGATTTTCTAGTATTGGATCGATTGATACTAACTCCATTCGATTCCAAATTCTTCAGAGTGATACCATCATCACTCAAGATATATTTATCACCATTCTTTTTTACATAGACCTCAATTCCATCGTTAAACATATCCACAAATGGAGTATTGATCACAGCCCAGTTTGTTGAATTGTCAACTACTGCAAAAGTACGATTCTTTACAAATTCGTAGTAATCTGATATTAATTCGTCAATCCAACTCATAATGGTAACGATTCCTGAAATGAAATTTCAGTAATGATGTTGATTCTTCGTGCAAATTGAAGAATTGATGTTTGCACATCGTCTTGATTCCCTATAGTAATCGGTGAAAAACCCACTACTGCCAAAGGTAAGGCCCATGTCAATGGTTTATATCCTTCCACATAAAAGTGGATATGATGGTCATCCCATGAGAAATGTTTACCCGCGTAATTACGAAACACTTCGGGGAGATTATTCGTGACATGTTCCGGGTTCTTATGTGTGCCAAAATAGTCCACTCTTAAAAGTCCTGTTTTTGTATCGGACTCATTTGAATGAATTGACAACTTTATAGAATACTTTTTACTTTGATTTATCTCAAGAAAAAACTTGTATTCGCCATTTTCCGATATCAATTCACACTGTGTCTGAAAAGGCACGGTTGCTTTCAATACTTGAGCCCTTCGTCTAGATCCCTTTATGGTGATTAACTTTGGAATCTCGACAAGATGATCTGCTTCTTCCTGAGTAAACATATCTTTAAGTTTTGAGTTAAAATTTTCTTTAATTGAAGTTTAAATTATTCTTTTGAGAGGATACAGGCAAGCGGAAACTGTTTACCGGTATAAAAAAAGCTTTACGAACTGATCATTGACAAAATAATGATATCTCCCGAGTTTATGTTTTATCACAAAGCCGTTTAGCGTCAACTGATCCAGATATTTGGTGGCTGTTATTCGGGAGACCTTCAACTCCTCCATCGCGTGTTCAATCCTTGTGTATGGATGCCGAAACAGAAGATTAATTAGATCCTGACTGTACAGTTTGGGTAATTCACTTTCGATTGTCGCTTTGTAAGAAGCCATTAGATCTTTGATAGAGTGGATCATATCTATACTCTGAACCGCGGTCTCCTCCACTGCTTTCAGGATATATAGAATCCACTCTTGCCATTTACCTTCTGTTCTTACCTCTGATAATAGCCTGTAATACTCCGACTTATTCTCAATAATGAACTTACTGAGGTAAAGCACCGGCATATCCAACAACTTTTTTACCACCAGATACAGTACATTGAGAATCCTTCCGGTTCTTCCATTCCCATCGTAGAATGGATGGATGGATTCAAACTGGTAGTGAATTAGAGCCATTTTGATCAACGGATCTGTCTGATGCAGATCATCGATATTAATGTACTTCTCCAAATCACTCAATGCTGTTTTAATCACTTCAGGGTCATCCGGAGGTGTATAAACAATCTCACCCGTGCGGTCATTCATCAGTGATGTTCCGGGAAGTTTTCTTATGCCGGCATCATTTTTCTCCAATATTGCGTGAATTTCAAGTATCCTGTTCACGGTCAGGAGCCCGTCATCCTCAATGAGATTATAGCCATGAATCAAAGCTTGAGCATACCTCCGCACTTCCTTTGCCGCCGGACTTCCAAAATCCTTGAGCTGCAATCCTTCTTTATACAATTCATCATGCGTGGTGATTATATTTTCTATAGCAGAACTGTCTTTCGCCTCCTGAAGTGCCAAAGTACTTATCAGTATCGCCCTGTTCGGAATGGTGTGGGAAATCCCTTTAAGTTCAGCGAGATATCTGTGTGATAATGCCAACTGCTTCAACACCTCCTTGGTCTCAAGCTCGTGCTGAGGGGGAAGTGGTGGTATATCATTATACGGTCTGGTTGGATCAGGTTTCATTCGGTTTTGTATCCCGGTTTTTCAGGGGGAAAGTGTAGCTCTTACATGTATAGATATTCTGATTTTCTATACATATCAACCGCAATATGTATAAATTTTTCGATTTTCTATACATATCAGCCCCGATATGTATAGATTTTTTATATTTCTGTACATACCGGGATCAAAAAACAAAGGTTACCCTTCCCGGTGGACGATACCGGGCGCGAAAGCCGGAAGGCAGACGGCGACGTACTCTGCCCCTTCTTCGCCGGGAGTGCTGTAGCGTACCCACTCACCTTTGGGAACGAGGATCGCCTCACCGCCCTTGACATCGGTGTAACCGTCTTTGCTTTCGACGCGAAGAAGACCCTTGAGTACCAGAGTGTACTCATCAAATTCGGGTACCTGCGCGGGTTCGATCCAACCACCCGGTGAGGTCATTTTGGCAATGCTCACGTCGGCAGTACCGCTGTTCACCCTTCCAAAGAACTCTTCAATTATCTTTGGTTTGTTGCCGGCCGCTTCAATGATCACCGGTTTTTCAATCTTTTTGTGCATTTCAGTCTCCTTTCATTGTTGAGTGTTCAAGGAATTTCATCCTTCGTGTTTCGTTTTGAAACCTTTCATCATCCAGTTCTTCGCGAGGAGAAGGCCGACAGGGCTGATGATCGCGATAAATCCATATATCAGCCACATTGTCTCGGTGTTCATCTTGTCGGGTGAAACACCTTCCGGGGCATAATTCATCAGGAACCAGCCCGAGTAGAGGGAAGTTATAACTTTGGTAAGAAACCACGGGAACTGCCCTATACCCATGTAAATTCCGGTCATCCCCTTCGGCGCGATCTCCGCCACCCACTGCAGAAACCTCGGCTGCCACATCGCTTCGCCAATCGTCATTATGATCAGATAGCCGAACAGCGTGTAGATATTTGGACCCAATGCAAGCAGGAATGTAGGCGCCGCCATCACGAATGTACCCCAAACCATCATCTTATAAGCGTTCTTGTGGGTTGTAAGAGCGGCCACTGCCGGCGTAAGAATAAATATCAGAATGGGATTAAAGTTTGTGAAAAACTCGAAATTCTCACTCACAACGCCCGTGAATGCTCTGAGGCAGTAAACAGGAAGTGTCAGCCAGTTATGAGCAAAAAGCGTCTGAACCGGGATCAGAATAAATATGAAGAAGAGGAATCTCGCGTCCTTCAGAGGGAAGTTCTTCATGTAATATCTCATCTTCTCCGCGAAGGGCATCTCGTTTTCAGCCGCCACTTCAGCTTTTTTCTCATCACTCAGATTGGCTTCCGCCATCTTTACGGTTTTCCTGCTTAAGATGAAGAATACCGAGAGAATGCCAACCACTGTAAGCGCGACATAAACCCAGAACACGCCGGTTATTCCGAAACTCTTTCTTACCGGAGGTGAGATCAGTCCCGGAAGAAAACCACCGAGATTCATAAGGGCGTACAGCATGGCGTAACCCATCGCGGAGGTTTTTTCATCGGTGAACCTCTTCACACCCGCGTAGCAGGCTGGCTGATAGATGCCGTATCCAATGATAATCCCCAGAATACCAAGCATCGCGGTGATGTGGGCGGGCCCCCACAATCCCTTCCCCGGGAAAAGTTCGGGGCTAAGCGCGAGCAAAATCCTGCCGGCGAGCATCGCCATCAGCGAGATCAGCAGCGAAAGCCTGACCCCGATGATATCAACAGTTGCTCCCAGTATCAGCATGCTTAGCGTGATACCCGCTGTGAGAACACCAACCATCTGCCCCGATTTAATATCATCAAGACCAATGTTCTCATTGAAAAATATTGCCAACAAACCCACTACCCCGAAGTAGGTCAATCCTTCCAAAAGGTATGAAACATTAATTCCCCATAGTGCCCTTGGCGCGTGAAAAAGATCCCTGAATGGCTGAACGACCTCTTTAATAGTCTGACTTACTATGCTGCCTGGTTTGTTTTCTTCTGACATGGTTTTGCCTGTTATTAAGCGACAAATAATTGAATTACTGTATCATTAGATTCATTGAAGATAACAGTAATATTTGGAATTTTAGATGCGAAACTTACAAATTTTTAATGAAGCTTGATCATGTATCTACTAAGAACCTCAGTGATCTTCACTCTCTTAACCCTCTCTATGTTTTCACAACACTTCGAGTTTGCAGGCGAAACACTTTTCATGTGGAACGGCCCGAAACTTTACCGTCAGGCAGGTGCAACCCTGAGTTTCAACCGGATTGACCCGGGTAACGGAACAGATAATATTAACACGCTGTTCTTCGTCTCCCCCGCGAAAGGGTACCTAGCGGCAGGTCTGAAATTTTTTAGAACAACCGACTCGGGACTGAACTGGCTGCCCGTTCTTGACAATGTCAGCATCAATAACTCCGGTAAAATAGCCGCGATGGGGGATATGTTACTCGTGCTTACACCGGACAACAAGATCCTGCGGTCATACAACTCGGGCGCGTCATTCGATACAGTGTCCCTGGATCTACCGGTGCCTCTAAACCTTCTGATGGGATTCATGGGAGGCTCATCGGCAAAGTATACCGTATTGTACGCCCCCGATTTTAACCCATTTACCGGGCAAATGAACTACCTTCTCTCAACAGATTCATGCAAAACCTGGAGTCTTACCTCCACTTTCGGCGAGAAAGGGAGATCGCGATTCATCTCGGAGCGGCATGGTTTCATAGTGACCCCTGTCAGGGTATATACAACTTCGAACGGAGGCAGTTCATGGAACATCGCTTTCGAAATGGCCGCCAATCTTATGCCTGCCGGTGGATATTGGGCCGACTCTGTCACTGCATATCAGGCAACCTACAACAGCGGAAAACTCTACCGTACCACAAACGGAGGAACAACATGGAGCATGGCTTACAGCGGTTCCGCGGATGTCGGGTATGTCAACGCGGGAGGGAATTGTGTGGTGATCAAGGTTGAGAACGAATCCGTTTTCCGTTATTCTTCAGACAGGGGGATCACTTGGGTGGTTATGGATACCGCGACATCAGTGGATGATGCGGCACCCGGTTATCCCGGAGATTTCGCTCTCACAGGAAACTACCCCAACCCATTCAACGGGTCAACAGTTATTTCATTCACCTCAGGGAGTGATGGAACTGCGGAGCTGTCGGTATTTAACGCGAATGGCACTCTCGTTGATAAAATAAGGGGAATCGACTGTATGAGCGGATTGAATCGGATCAGATGGGAAAGTAAAGAACTCCCCTCGGGTATTTACTTTTATTCGCTCAGGTTTGGCCACAGCCCGGGGACTGCATTAACGGGGAAAATGATCCTGTTGAAATAGGAACTTAACGCAGCAGAATCATCTTGATCATTGATGAACTTCCGGCGGCGATCAACCGGGTAAAATATACCCCTGACGGCAGCCCGCCGGCATTGAATTCCACGAAATGCTCACCCACGAGCATGTATCCGTTCACAAGTTCCGCCACCTTCTGACCGAGCGAGTTGTAAACCGAGAGATTGACATCCCCCGCAACCGGCAACGCGTAACGCACCACTGTACTTGGGTTAAAGGGGTTGGGGAAATTCTGTTCCAACACAAATTCCTTCGGCAGCGTGACATCCTTAACACCGGTCGAAAGATCGAGTATCTCACCCATCGGCACCCCGGAGACCACGGGAGTCGGGAAGTTCAGCAAAGTGCCAATGGTAGGCACAATATCAGGTATGTATCTTTTAACCGCGGTATGAACGCCTTTTTTCAGGCCGGCACCAATTCCGAATAGCATTATCCGCCTGCACCCCGCGCAACCGTCACCGTGTCCGACAAACCCGGTTGATACACCATCAGAATGCCTGCCGTGATCGTTAGTAACCAGAATGGTCGTTTTGTCCCTGAAAACTGGATCCCCTTGCACAAGATTCCAGAGCATACCAACGATACTGTCGGCGATGGTGATAGCGCGGGTGTAGTCACCCCAGACGCCCGCGTGCGCATAATGGTCAACATCGGAGAGATAGACCACCGATACCCTGGGGTGCCAGTTCAGAAGTTGTGTTCTTGCTTTCTGCCAAACCTGAAGATCGCTGCTTCCACTGAGAATATACCAGGGCCAGTATCGAGGGCCGTAGTCAGGCCTGAAACTTTGCAGCCAAGGCGAAGAGAGGTACTTCATTATATACTGCGCCTTGGTTGAATCCTGCTGATGTTCTTTCCTGAAATACTCCCAGAGAGTCGGAACTGTGGCATACTGAGTCTGAAATCCGTTATACAAAGTATCAAGCGGAGTCGACCAGGAGCCCGACCATATCGCGGGTACACCCCTCTCGGTAACAGTCCATCCGTTGTTAAAGAAAGAATCTATCACCACCCCTTGCGAGGAAAGCCTGTTCATTACAGGTGTAAAACTGCCGGAAGTGTCACCAAGGGTTTCAGAGTAGCGTGCGCCGTCTATTATTACGAGCACCACATACCTGTCGGGCATTTGCGCACGGGTGATCCCGGGCATCAAAAGGCAGAGCAGGATCAGGATAAATTTGAATTTGGTCATTAAGTTTCGGGGTTTGGGTAATTAATAGGATCGTATTGCCAAATTTATTGATTGATCACCACTTCTTTATTATATTGCCATTGGATTCATTCAATATTTAGGTATTCCAATCCCGATGCCAGACGACAAACTCTCATTACAGCTCCTTGAGAAATATGCTGCGCCGGCCGTTATTCACGACTACGCGAACTTTGTGTTCCTGAACAGTGCAGCAGTGAAGAAGTTCAAGGCTTCTTCCGCGGCTGAGCTTGTCGGCAAATCGATTCTAATTTGTGTTCACCCCGATTCAGCAGGATTGGTTTCCAAGAACATCGAGAACCACCTCGACAGGGAGACGTTTCAGATAAGCGAGTTGCACCTTCTCGCTCTTGACGGGACCGATTTTTACGCTGATATCGTCGGTACATCCGTGGTTGTCAATGGCAAAGAGTGCGTTCACCTTCTGATCAACGATGTCACCCAACGGAAACATTTTGAAGAGAGCCTGATAAGGGCGAAAGAAGAGGCTGAAGAGCTGAACAGGCTGAAATCAAGTTTCCTCCTCTCGATGAGTCATGAACTGCGAACCCCGATGATAGGCATTCTTGGCTTCGCTGAAGTGCTAGCTGAAAAAGAGGGTGATCCTGAAACCAGAGAGCTCGCAGAACATATCTACTCAAGCGCAAAGCGATTAACCGGCACGATAAACAATATTCTTGAATACAGCAAGATCGAGTCGGGTAACCTCAAGATCAAAAGTGAGAGTTTTGACCTGGTGAAAGCCATAGGCGACATCTGTAAGTCGTATGAGCCGCAATTATCACACAAGAATCTCTTCATGAACTACTTTTCCGGTGTTTCATCCTATGAGTGCTTCGGTGACCGGGAGATATTTCTGATGGTTGTGGGTCACCTTTTGCAGAACGCGATCAAATTCACAAACCACGGCGGCATAACTATTAGCTGTATTTCCGCGGTGGAGGGAACTGATCATTTTCTTGTGCTCAAGGTAAATGACACAGGGGTGGGGATACACCCTGAAGATCTCGGAATGATATTCAAGGAATTCAGGCAGGCAAGTGAAGGTTTAGGAAGGGAGTACGAAGGCACCGGTTTGGGTTTGACCATCGCGAAGGCTTATATCGAAAAGATGGGCGGGACAATAGAAGTTCAGAGCACACTCGGCCAGGGCTCTTCGTTCACTGTCCGGATTCCGGGAAAACCTGATTTCCCGGTCGCGAACTGCGAAATTAAACTGTTCTATACTTTTCTGCCCAGCGCCACCTGATCAGGCGTTCATCACCCTGTTCTGGTGGTTTATGCTCTCCATGTGCATCGCCTCAAGGAAATCTTTCAGAAATTCGGGACTTAACCCAAGCTTTCTTCCGAGATTCAGACCGCGCTCAAACACTTCGTTCCATCTCCCGGCTCTTAGAATCGTCATATTGTTCTCTTTTTTGTACTCACCGATCTTCGCCGCGAACTGCATTCTTTTTGCGAGCAACTGCATTAGTTCGTCGTCGATCTGATCGATAACCTCCCTGTAGGCTTCCATCGGCGAGCCCTGCTCAGAGGTTTCCTCCCTTTTTCTCCAGACAAGTTCTCCAAGCATCTGTTTCAGTGCTTCTGATGTGATCTGTTGCTTGGCGTCACTCCATGCATTGTCGGGGTCCCTGTGTGCTTCGATCATTAATCCGTCGAAATCAAGGTCGATCGCTTTTTGAGATACCTGCTTTAGGAGGTCCCTTCTCCCGGCGATGTGGGAAGGGTCGCATATCATCATAAGTGTTGAGTAGCGTCTCTTCATTTCGATCGCGAGGTGCCAAATCGGGGCGTTTCTGTACTCAACATTTCCATAGGTACTGAATCCGCGGTGGATGAGTCCGATGTTCTCAACTCCGGCATTTCCGATCCTTTCAACCGCTCCACTCCACAATTCGATATCAGGATTCATCGGGTTTTTGATGAAAACGGGCACATTCGTACCCCGCAGAGAGTTCGCGATCTCCTGCACGCTCATTGGATTAACCACAGAGCGGGCGCCGATCCAAAGAATATCAACATCGAAGTGTAGCGCGTCTTCAACCTGTTTGCTGGTCGCCACTTCAACCGCCAGGGGGAAACCTGTTATCTTTCTTGCCTGTTGCAGCCACGGGAGACCCTTCGTTCCCACCCCTTCAAAAGTTCCGGGCCGGGTTCTGGGCTTCCAAATGCCTGCCCGCATTACATCAACCACACCGGTCTCTTTTAGCTGGGTGGCTGTTTCAATAACTTGCTCTTCTGTCTCCGCGCTGCATGGCCCTGAAATAATCAGTGGCCTTTTCTGTAAAAGTTGTTTCATGTTTAGTTGTTTGGTTATGGTTTAAAAACAAAAAACCCGGATCATCTGTCCGGGTGGTTCTTCAATTTCGTTCTCAGTTTTACACTAATCGACAATAACCACCCGGCCCGGTAAAGTAAAACCAGTAAAAGTAAAACGGGCTGAGTGTGGTTTTTTTCGTCATCATGGTGTGCAAATATACATTTTGAACTTTTTCAATACAAGGGATTTTTTACTGTTTTTCAAAATTATTTCTTCCCGAGCACCTTTTTTATCTCATTTGCCTTCAACATCAGTGATCTGAGGGTGCCGTAGTCTTCTTTCTGTATACAGTCTTTCATTACTGTAAGCTGTTCGATTTGTTCGTTCAGCACGTCAAGTAGGTTTTCGCGGTTTTCCTTGAATATCGGTATCCACGTGTCAGTGTTGCTTTTCGCGAGTCTCACTGTGCTCTCAAAACCCGCGCCGGCAAGACTAAAGATGGTATCAACTTCTTTTTCTTTCTCAAGAACTGAAAGAGCAAGTGCGAAAGAGGTTATATGCGATATGTGGCTGACATATGCAGCGTGCACATCGTGACTGACCGAGTCCATGTATATCCGCTTCATGCCGATGGCATCGTACATTGTTTCAACGGTGGCAAGCGAATCGCTGTCGCTTAATTCCCTGTCACATATCACTGTTACTTTACCGTTAAAGCCTCCGGGAAGTGCCGCTGAAGGACCACTGTTCTCTGTTCCCCAGATCGGATGCGCGGCTACAAATCTTCCCCGGTTTGGATGATCCTTTACTGATGCGGCTATCTTCTCCTTGGTCGAACCCGCATCTGTAACCACTTGTGTGGTCACCATGTCAAGCACATTTCTGAGCAGGGTAACGGTCGCGTCAACAGGTACGGCGACTACTACAATGTCAGCGCCTTGCACCGCCTCTCCAAGCGGTTGAATGTCATCCACCAAACCAAGTCGAAGCGCCTCAACCTGATGGATGGGGTTAACGTCAACCCCGGTCACGCTCTCACAAAAACGGGTTCTTTTCAGGTCGAGCGCCATAGAACCGCCTATGAGTCCAAGTCCGATCACTGCCCCCTTCATTTCTCCTCCGGAGCGAGTGGTATGGTGAATGAAACAGTTGTACCGGCGCCGGGGGTGCTTTCAACGTTGATCTTGCCTGAGTGCCTGTCAACAAACTCCGCGCACAGACTCATGCCAAGTCCTGTACCTTTTTCATTCCCGGTTCCCGGTTGCGACTTGACTCCCGCGGGCGTGAAGAGATTATCTTTGGTAATGCCTGCCATTCCTATCCCGTCATCTGAAACCGATATTTTTAACATTTCCTTCACTATTGAAGCTGTAAGCCTCACTTCACTTCCTTCGTGCGAAAATTTAATTGCGTTCTGCACCAGATTCTGCAAAATCGAGTTAAGCATCATCCTGTCACCCCGGATCCGCGCGTCTTCCGGGAAATCAACTGCAAGGTTAATTTTCTTCTCTTTTAAAGCGTAACGCAGACTCTGTTTCACACTCCCGACAATTTCGCCAAAGACAACCGCTTCCGGATGGAATTGAATCTTTCCGGTTTGTGCCCTCGCCCAGTCAAGCAGGTTGCCGAGAAGAAAAAAAGTATTCCCCGCAACAGCGTACAGATCGTCGGAAATCTCACCAATCTCTTCCCTGCTTAAATTGTCAGATTCCTTCGACAGAATCTCCGAATAAGCAAGGATAGGCATGAACGGACCTCTGATGTCATGTGATATAAGGGAGAAAAGCTTGTCTTTTGTAGCGTTGAGCTCTTTAAGCTCTTCGGAGTATTTTTCGATTTCCGCGGCGTGTTTTGCTGCTTTTTCGCGCGCTTCATCAGCTTTTTTCTTCTTGTACCGGAAGAAGAAGATGAACGAGAGTGACGCTCCCGCCACAGCGATCAAACTGATTATCACCAACCACTGGTCTGATGTAACCTGCTGAAGCCGTGCTATTTCTGCAGCCTGTTTCTCTGTCTCATATTTTTTTTCAAGCTCAACTATCTTTGCCGTGGTCTCACCGCCCTTTACACTATCCATATAGTCGTGATAGAGTCTCAGATATCCGTATGCCTTTTCGAAGTTACCCGCTTTAGCGTGCACTTTTGCAAGTTTGCCGTGGAGCTGGTTCACGTCGTTCCTGCTCTCCATTTGTTCCGCGTAGTTCAGGGCGCTGTCATACTGCGCTATGGCTCTGATGGTTTGGCCTGCTTCATCATACAGGTCGCCAAGCGCCAGCATGTTAACCATAAGTCCGTAAGTAATCCCCTCTTGATAGCATACTTCAAGCGATTTTTTAAGCCACTTTTCCGCGAGGGCAGGTTCTTTACGGGCCTTGTAAATGCTCCCGGCGTTCATGTATGCCTGCGCGAGTGTGTAAGTAAAACCCCGTTCCTTTGCAAGTTCAATAGCCTTGTCATTGTACTGCAACGCCAGATCGAGCGAACCCGTCTCCAATAACGCGGTTGAAGCATTTGTGTAACAGAGGGCAAGATCGTGGTAATTTTTTATTTTCTGATTTATCGAAATGGCGCGGTTGTAGTACTCGATGGCATTCTTGAACCTTCCGAGTTTCCCCAGCTCAAGCGCGATATTATTGATCGTGATCGCGAGAGATTCCTGATCATTGATCTTTTCGAATATTCTGGCGGCTTTAATGTAATCTTCAACCGCTTCTTCCCTCTTGTCGATACTCGTTTTGCAATTCCCGCTGTTAGTCAGGATCGAAGCATATAATTTATATTCTTTCGAAGTGTCGATCTGAGCCATTGCTTCATTGTACACTTCGATAGCTTCCTTGTTTTTTTTCATGGTCGAAAGGTAAAGCCCCTTCGCGATCAAAGCCTTGCACTTGCTTACAGGTGTGTCCGACTTCTCTGAGAGGCTCAACAACTCCTTAACGAAGTGGTCCGCGGAGTCGAGCTGTCGCGAAAGACGGTAGTACTCCGCGATCTGAATCGTGGCCTCGAATACCCCCTTTTCATGCTTCAGCTTCTTCGCGATATCCCTTACAGAAAAGATATAGCCGATTGTGCCACGGATATCTGTGGTGAACTGATTGCTCGTGATCTTAATCATCTTCATCACCCAGGCGGTATCACGGTTTCCGGATGCATAAGTGGAGACGAACTCATCGGAAAGCTGGGCTTTCACGATAGTTGAGAAAAGTAAAATTAAGGGGAACAACTTCAGCAATGACTTCATTTTTACGAAATAAATTTATCCGGCTGGCAATATCTGCAAATTTTGTAAAAGTATCAAGGTCAGTTCAGCCCACCAAATCCTGTTTTTTTTATCGATTCCGATTGGCATCTTTTTTTTGCATCATTATTCTTAATTTAGTCATATTAATTCGCATTTTTATTATTAAACCAAAAATAACGTTTTAATCGTGAAAGACCACCTGATGAGAATTAAATTACTTTTGGTTACCCTTTTCACCATATCGTTGGTGTTTTTTTTCGTTTCTTCACTCTTCGCTTACCCAGGAGGGGTCAGCGGCTACACCAAAAAAGGAAACAATCCCGGGTGTACTTGCCACACAAGCTCTACCAGCAGCAGCGTGTCGCTTGTTTTCGCCGGTCCCGCCACTCTGAACACGGGTGAAACAGGTGACTATACTGTTCTTATGACCTACACCTCCAACATCACCGCAGGCGGGATAGATATCGCCGCTTCAAACGGTGCGCTGGCGAAGGTTGACAGCCGTCTGAAAGTGTTGAACGGAGAATTAACGCAGCCTTCGAAGCAGTCGGGGACGACACAATTGGTCTGGTCGTTCAAATATACTGCCCCCTCGACTCCGGGAACCCAGACATTGTACGCCACAGGATGCGCGGTTAAAAGCAAGTGGAACCACGCGAACAACTTCACAGTGACAGTCACTTCCCCTGAGCCGGCAAGCCTTGGCATACTTTCACCACTCCAGGGAGCGAGTCTTGTAAGCGACACTTCAACAAACATCACCTGGTCATCAGTTAACGTGTCTAATGTTAAACTGGAGTTTTCACCCGACAGTGGCGTGAACTGGACAACTATTGTCAGCTCCACGCCCGCTTCCACGGGAAGTTATGCCTGGACAGTGCCGGCCGTTTCCTCATCAACATGCATGGTCAGGGTGAGCGATGTATCGAACAGCGCTACTAACAGTTCGTCCGGTGTTTTCTCGATCACGATGCCAATCCCCGAATACAATATTGCCCACCTCCATCTTAACGATGCCAACGGGGTTTCGCTCGATACCGGCAAGGTGGTCACGATTAAAGGAATTGTCACCGTCGCGAACGAGTTTAACAGTCCATCGTTCCTTCAGGACTCCACCGGGGGGCTCGCGGTATTCGGCAGGGGCACGGGGGCTTTCTCCTCATCCATCTCCAAAGGCGACTACATAACAGTAACAGGTAAAGTGGTTAATTATAACGGGCTCACCGAGATAAATCCTGTTGATTCATTCCAAATACTTGATTCAGGACTTGTCGCCGCGCCCGGGGTAGTCACCATTTCACAGATCCTTAACCAGAACTGGGGAAGTGCTGAATCACTCGAAGGCAGATTGCTGAAGCTCACTGGTCTTACACTTGTTTCGCAGGTTTCGGTTTGGGTAGGGAATGCGAATTATGTTATAACTGACGGCATCGATT
Source organism: uncultured Ignavibacteriaceae bacterium (assembly GCA_964625575.1). Taxonomy (GTDB): domain Bacteria; phylum Bacteroidota; class Ignavibacteria; order Ignavibacteriales; family Ignavibacteriaceae; genus UTCHB3. Next base: position 32,585 of record CAZVBQ010000027.1, read on the forward strand.
CCTTGCAGATCAGGATCACCACAGGTACAGATCTCGTGGGGCAGCCCGCGCCCACAAACGCCATTTTTGATGTGACCGGTGTTCTCAGTCAGTTCAAAACCGCTCCCCCTTACAGCAGCGGCTACCAGCTTACACCGCGAAGTGTTGATGATATCTTGATAACCACGGGTGTTAAAGGTGAGAGCATTGACGTAACTGATTACAGACTTGAACAGAACTACCCGAACCCGTTCAACCCTGAAACCGTTGTGCGTTACGCGTTGCCGGTTGCGGGTGAGGTGGTGATAACTGTTTACAACTCACTCGGTCAGATGGTGATGACCCTCGTGAACGGTGCACAGGAAGCGGGTATTCATCAGGTTACATTTAACGCGGCAAACCTCCCCAGCGGACTCTATTTCTATAAATTAGAGTCAGGTACATATTCCGCGGTAAATAAAATGATATTTTTGAAATAAAATTAAAAAAAGATATTGACAGATATCCGCGGAATGCGTATATTTGAAGCTCAATTAAAAATTATTCCGCGATAGCTCAATGGTGGAGCATTCGGCTGTTAACCGAAGGGTTGCAGGTTCGAGTCCTGCTCGCGGAGCAAATACTAAAAACCCCTGATTTTTCAGGGGTTTTTTGGTTTTAAAGCTTTCCAACTCTCCTCTGGATCCTCAAGTTAGGAATGCATTACTAATATTTTGCCTAAAATTAGGATTGCATTACTAAAAAATGGCTTAAAATTGGGAATGTATTACTAAAGATTCACGGGAAATTCCGCAAATGTCACCATAGGCGATTCATACTTCTGTCCGCCGCGGCGGATCATACCTCATACAAAAACTTCATAGTTCACAGCTCACTTCGCCGCGGCGATTCACACTTATTTCACCACCACCATCTTCTTGCTTGCAGTGAACCCGCCCGCGACCAAGTGGCAGAAATAAACTCCGGAGGGCACGCCTGTGGCATTCCAGCGGACTTCATAAGTGCCGTAAGGTTTTTCTTCGTTGACGAGTACCGCGACTTCATTTCCCGTGAGGTCGTAAATTGTGAGTTTTGCGTTTACCCGGTCGTTTCTGAGGGCAGGGGGCAAGGCATACTTGATGTTGGTTGTGGCACTGAATGGATTTGGGGTGTTCTGAAGCAGCACATAGCCGGCTTGCGATGATGGATCATTGTAAATGTCGCCGCCGTTGGTGGTTTCGAAGATTCCGCCGTTGTCTCCTGTTGCCCAGAGGTGTTGATCATTAATCAAGAAAAGATCGTAAAATGTGGTAACGCCGTAATCGCTTAAGGTTTGCCCGTACCAAGATTCACCGCCATCCGTCGTTTTTGAGATGAAGCCATGATGGGCATGAGTATCGTAGCCGGCGATCCATCCGGTGGAAGGATTGGAGAAAATGATCGACTCTATCCAGAAATTATCCCCGATTGAAATCTTTGCCCAGTTAACACCGCCGTCACCGGTCTTAAATATCCTTCCACTCGATCCGGCAACCCAGCCGCGCAAGCTGTCTATGAAATCGACACTCCTAAGATAACTTTCGCCGGTTGACATGACAACCTTCCAGATACCCCCACCATTGGTGGTTTTGTGAATGGTACCATAAAAGCCGGTCATCCAGCCGTGTTGGTCGCTGACCATATCGATATCCGAGTAGAGCGCGTCCTGGTCGGTCGGGTTTTCCTGCCAGGTCACACCACCGTCAGTGGTTTTGTCGATTGCCCCCTGTGTCATCCGGCTGACCGGACCACCAATCATCCAGCCCGTGTTCCGGTCGGTGAATCTCATTTTTTTAAAAGGGAACATAGCGGAGAGAAGTGAAGTCCAAGTGAGGCCACCGTCTGTTGTGCGATGCACAAATCCGTACCCATACCTGTTGGAGCCGGAGACCCAGCCGTAATTCCGGTCGGTGAAGAAGATACTGTTGAAAGAAACATTCGAAGTGTCGCGGAGTTTTACCCAGTTTTTTCCGCCGTTGGTCGATTTAAGGATTGCCCCTTGGAAGGTGGTAGCCCACCCCGACGAGGCATCAATGAAGAAAACCGAGGAGACATGCTCAATCCCCGGCGGCACTTCCTGCCTGTACCATTGGGCGTGGATAAATGAAGTGAGACCAAAAAATGTTAAAAATAAAATTCTCCCAGCCATATCTCCCTCGTGTGATATTTGTGGTTCCTGAAAATTTTGCTCATCTCCTCATAAAGAATTAACTGAGGAAGACAGATACGAATATCGCCGGAACAGGAACAATCCAACAGCCACCACCCGGCTTTCAATTCACATCTGAATTGCAATACTGAAAATTACAAAAAAATTGGCGGAAAACCTACAAGCAGCCCGGTTTTTTCCTGCCGTCCATTTTTGTTAAATTTGCGTTTGAGATCGGTATTTTGACCGGTTTAATTTTCCCTGTACTCATAGTTGTGAGCATCAATTGACGATTCTATAAACTCAATCCCGGACCTTGCCAGATGGCTATTATCGAAGGAATAAGAATACGAAATTTCAAATCGCTGAAGGATATAACTCTCGGAAAATTATGGAATCAAAGGGAAGAAGCACCTTTGAGCCCGTTGACAGTAGTTATTGGCAAGAATGGTGTTGGAAAGAGTTCGCTATTCGATGCCTTCGGATTTCTCTCTGACTGTCTAAGAACCGGTGTCGAAGAGGCCTGTGACTTACGAGGTCGCGGTGGCTTCAGGAGATTACTTTCGCAAGGGCAGCAGGGGCCGATGGAGTTCGAGATATACTATAAGGAGGAGCACAACGCGAGACCAATCACCTATGAATTGGCTATAGAAGTTGACTCTGACAATAGACCATATGTGTTGCGGGAAAGACTCCGGCAGAGAAGAAAAGGACAGAGCCATGGCCGCCCATTTTCATTTTTGTGGCTGCATAACGGAAGAGGACTGGCTTGGCGGGGTGATGATGATGGATTCAGAATCGAAGAATCAGATCAGATCAACAATTTAGAGAACCTGATGGAATCTTTCAGATTAGGGAACCTCCCTCCGGAATCAGGAGAGACCGAAATTGTTGAACTTGATGACAAAAGAAAACTTGGAATCGCCACCCTTGGAGCACTCAAGCAACACCCGAGAATTTCAGCATTCAGAAGATTTATAGAAGGTTGGTATCTCAGTTATTTTACTCCTGATGCTGCACGTAGTCTTCCTCTTGCCGGACCTCAGAAGCACTTAAATATCCATGGCGATAACCTCGGCAACGTCGTTCAATTTATGGAACGTGAACATCCTCACACTTTCAAACAGATACTAAGGAGGATTTCTGAGAAAATCCCGGGGGTGGAAAAAATTGATACAGAGCGGACAAATGACGGGCGACTGCTGCTGAGATTTAACGATCGAGGTTTTACTGATCCTTTTTACTCGCAGCAAATGTCCGACGGAACCCTGAAGGTATTTGCATACCTGCTGCTGCTCGAAGACCCTTCACCTCCTCCATTTCTGTGTATAGAAGAACCGGAGAACGGATTGTATCACAAGTTGTTAGGTGCTCTGGCTAATGAGTTCCGTTCGCATACTGCTAACCGGAAAGGGGGTTCACAGATTTTCGTTACAACGCATCAGCCTTATTTCGTGGATTCGATGCGACCGGACGAGGTTTGGATACTCGAAAAAGGAGTTGACGGGTTTTCAAAGATTACCCGGGCAAGCAATGACTCCGTGGTTAAGCAATTAAATACTCAAGGCATACCTTTAGGTTCTCTGTGGTACAGCGAATACTTTGATTTCAGGTGAGAGAATGCATTTCGAAATACTGATTGAAGATGTATCGGGGAAAGAAATGCTGGAAAACCTGGTACCCCGCATTCTCGGAGACAGCCACACTTACAAGATAATTTCCTACAAAGGTCTTGGAAGGAATATTCCTAAAAATTTGCATTCGCATCCAGACCCCAGGAAAAGGATTCTATTGGACTTACTGCCTAAATTGATCCGGGGTTATGGCTCCGCATTTGCCGGATTTCCCGCCGGATATTCCGCCGCCTTGGTAATTGTTGTAGACCTTGACGATAGATGCCTTATAAAGTTTAAGCAGGAACTCATTGATATTTTGAATTCTGCCAGTCCCAAACCAGAAGCACGCTTTTGTTTTGCGATTGAAGAAGGAGAGGCATGGTTACTTGGCGATCTGAACGCGATTTTGAGGGCTTACCCCAGAGCCAATCGTAGAAAGCTTGAAATGTATGAAAACGATTCCATCTGCGGAACTTGGGAGGTAATGGCTGATGCCTTGCACAAAGGAGGGTCAGCCGGGCTTGCCAAAGGTGGATATCAGCAGGTCGGCGAGGCCAAATTCAATTGGGCAAAGAATATCACACCGCATATGAACATTGACGAAAACAATTCTCCAAGTTTCAACTACTTCAAAGAGAAATTGAGAGAACTCGCCGGCGGCTACACCACTTCCGTCACCAACATTTAACCCCCGGGTGTCCATAACAATTGCCACGGACCCCCGGGAAAAATTCTTCTGCTACTCTTCAGGCTCCCGGTTCTTGTCCTGGGTTCTCAAGGCTTTTGAGAGGAAATAAACCAGAAACGAGATTATCGCCGTCCAGGCGACGAGCATGGTTATTAGCGCGGTGGTGCTCATTCAGGTGCCTCACCGGATTAAAAACCGAGAACAAGTTTCAGTATAACCGCTACGACGCCCAACGCGAGGGTGCCGAACATGATGATCGCGAAAAGGGATGAATTATCCTTTTTTTCTTCGTTTGCCATCGTGAACTTCCTTTGAAATATGAAATAAACGGATCACCGCGCTCCACAGGGATGTAACTGCCGTGAGGCAGCATCCGGGTGCCGGCATGTGTTAATTGATATTTATGGGGTTCAGATAGCGGGAGGGGCCCTTCCGGAGACGAGGGAAAGGCAGGGGTTTTCTTCAGTTCTGGTGTCATCGTCCTGGACGGTGACGAGGCTTACGGGCCTTTCCGGCTCCTTGTATACAGAAATGGCAACAGCGTCGGGCTGATGAAACTGCGAAGGTACTAAATGTTGGGGGATACCCGCTGTGGTGATATACTGTGTGCGCGGACTTGATTTCCGTTCCGTGATGGTAACCTTCGAGGGGACGCCACAGAGCCCCTCGCCGAGGATCGAACCCAACGAAACAAACAGGTACGCGAAAAGTATAAATGAGCGGGTAAAACGGTTCATTTTCTAATTTCCGGGAAGCGTGATCCTGAAAGTGGTGCCACTTCCTTCAACGCTTTCAACTTCAATTTTGCCGTTGTGAAGATCGACGTATTCCTTTATCAGAAGGAGCCCAAGCCCCGAACTCGGCTCCCCTTCCGTGCCGGGACGCTTGGTTTTCGCGTCGATCCTGAAAAGATTGTCAAACATTTCATGAGGAATCCCGATACCGGTATCCTTAACGGAGATAACCACAGATCCGGCTTCGGTGCCATGTCCCGTAAGGGTGATGCTGCCTGCTCTTGGTGTAAATTTTATCGCGTTGGAAACGAGGTTTCTGACAACCACCGAGATCATGTGCCTGTCAGCATATAACAGCACTTCTTTCGGGATTTCCACCTTAAAAGTGATATCTTTTAAGTGTATCTGCTCATGAAAAACCTTTACGGCATCATAAATAAACTCTCTAAGATCCAGCTTTTCCGTCGTAAAATCGATGTGGCCTCTTTTTATCCGTGACCACTGCAAAAGATTCTCTAACAACGGGTAAACATTCTTTGATGCACCTTCAAGTGAACTGATGAACTCACGTCTCTCATTGTTGGAAAGTTCATCGAGATCCTCCTTTAGAATTCCCGACATTTGCATTAAAGCGCTTATCGGTCCGCGAAGGTCGTGCGCGATGATCGAGAAGAATTTATCTTTCTCTGCATTAACCCTGGCGAGCTCTTCGATGCTCTGTTTCAGTTTAAGCTCGTCTTCCTTCTGCTTCGCTATATCAAGAACGAATCCGACAGCTTTTAGGGGCTTCCCTTCGGCATCACGCTTGATCACTGCTCCGATATCCCAGAACCACGTGTAGCTTCCGTCAGCTTTTTTGATGCGGTAGGCAACTTCATAGGTCTTGGTCTCGCCGCGGAAATTCATCCTCATCGATTCCATGGCTAGTTCGTAATCGTCAGGATGCAGGAGGTCGGTAAAGTCTTTGTAATGTTTGAACTTTTCAGGCGGGAACCCCAGCATTTCCGCCTTTTTCTTGTGAAATTCAACACCTCCGGTAACCACATCAAGTCCCCACCATGCCATGTTCACGGCACCCACAGCGATCTCGATCCTCATTCTGTCTTCGAGAACGTGCTCGACATCCTGTTCGTAATTCTCGAGTTTCTCGCGAAGTTCTTGAATCGTCGCGAGAAGCTCCTCGCGGGACATTGTTACCGAGGGGCTACAGTTCATCTTTTGGTTCGTTGCGCAATTTTAATAAATACATCACCATTAAAATAGAAATAACTTTTCTAATTTCGGCACTGTCGCGGCGAAGAATGTCGGTTTTTCTTCAATAAGAAAACGGTGATCCCTGTATCCGTAACCCACCGCGATGGTATCAACCCCAGCGTTGGTTCCGCAGCCGATATCAAACTCGGAGTCGCCGATCATTACGGTGTTCTCTTTTGAACAACCGAAGTGCCGCATGATGATCTCAAGTGGCTCCGGGTCGGGCTTTATTTTTATTCCTGGTTTCCTCCCCATGAGGTACTCGAACCAGTCATGAAGTCCGAAATGGCCCGCAATTCTCTCAGTCTGATACTGGTTTTTTGTTGTCAGAAGTGCCAGTTTCATGCCCGAAGTCTTGAGCTTTGTCAGCAGTTCCGGAATACCAGGATAGAATTTCGTGTCGTCAATATGATCGAAATAGATCTCTTTATAGACATTAATGTAGTGCTCCACATCGGGTACATCTATGCCGAAATCGTGGAAAATGTCGGCAAAATGAGCGCCGATCTTCGGTTCAAATTTGTCACGGGGGAAGTTGACGTTCTTCATGCCCAGCTTCTCAAAAGTTTCAACGGCGGCGTTATAGATCGTATCAGCAGAGTCGAAAAGTGTACCATCCATGTCAAAAACAGCGAGATCGTATTTCTTCATCATCAATTCCTATTTGAGCAATGTCATCTTGCGGCTTTGGGTCTTCCCGCCGTATGTGAGGGTGTAAAAGTAAATTCCTGAATTAAGCCCCGAGGCATCGAATGTAACCCTGTGTGTCCCCGCTTCAACTTCAGCATCAACAAGTGTTGTGACAGGCTCACCGAGCAGACTATAAACCTTCAATTGAACTCTCCCCGCAACGGGCAACGCGTAACGGACAATGGTCAACGGATTAAAGGGGTTCGGAAAGTTCTGCTCAAGAGTGAATTGATCCGGCAGTGTTTCCTCAGAGGCAACCGAGGTCGGCTCGCGTGGGGTAAAGGTCACTTTGAATTTACCTCCCGTGTTGGCGGGGATGTTCAGTTCGCAGTTCCCCGCGTTGAAGGAGGTGAATGGCTGACCGTCGAGCGACACTTCCGTTATATAATATGTGGTGGGCATGGTAAAGAGTGGGTTCACCTTCACTGTCCGGGGGAGGATCGAAGGAGCGATCTTGTAATAGAGGTTGAAGTTCTGCTTCGTGATGTAGGTCTTGGCATAGAGATATGTCAGATAACCGAGTTCAACGGAGTGATATGCAGCCTTGAAGCCGTTACCTTTGTGCTCACCCCAAACCCTGCCGCCGCGGCGCATGGTGTTCTCGTAAACCTCACCATAAGTGTGATCGACGAAATAATTCATGAAAAAATTGATGCTTTCATCCGCGGCACGGAGGTAATCGTCATCACGGGTGATGTCCCAAAGTTCAAGTCCGCCGGTGATCGCCTGCTCCACCTGCCACCACGCCTTAGCCGAATCCTGAATCCCCCAGAGGAGCATCTGACCGGTTGTCCGGTTAAAATCTTTGTAGGGCGCGCCGTATATTTTATCGTAACCTTTCAGTAGGACGTGGTCGAAAAGCTTCCGGGCGGCGGTCAGCCTTGCCGATACGGGATCCATCCTCCAGCTCCTTCCGAGCACCCACGCTGTTTTCAGCACGTGACCCATTATGGTCATCGTTTCCGACTGATTAATCGACCAGTCGTTATTGTACTCTTCCGCGAATCCAATCTGCTGACTGTCCATCGTGGGTGCTATCCTGTTCAGGATATTCAACACAATCGAATCAACTTTTGTCCTGTATTTTGGATCGTCCGTTATCCTGCTCATCAGAAGCAGATGCGTGGTGAGCGCGTCAACCGTTGCATTGAAGCTTTTCCCGCTTAGCGATGAAAAGTTGTAACTCGCTTCGTCAAAGTACCCGAAGTTTGAAGTACGGTCCCAATACTTGTTCTCAAGCAAGTCATACCCTTTATTGAACCATGATTCTGCCAGAGGGTCGCGCGTCGCTTCGTACATCGAGGCTATCCCGAGGAGGGCATAATGGGCGTCGAAAGCTGTTTTTGCCGCGGTGGCGGAGACGGGGGTGCCCTGCCGGGTCAAGTCGGCATACCATCCGCCGTTGGTGTTGTCCCACGCTTTCGAGTAAAGGAACGAGAGGGCATCCCGGGCTTTCTCGAGATACACTTCGTTACCGGTAAGCATGAAAGCTTTTGAGAATGCATACGCGTGGCGGGTCTGCGTCAGGGGCTTTTTGTTCGTTCCCCAAGAGGTTATCACGTTCCCCTGCCGGTCAACGTTAGTGTAAAATCCGCCATAGGTGGCATCGTATGAATTGAACCAGAACTTCGCGCAGCTATCGACATATCCGATCAGTCGGTCGGGATCGTTAAGATACGGGGAAGTGGGGGTGTACTGCGGAAGTGCCGCGCCGGTTAAGAATAATAAAATGAGCGTCGCTGATTTAACAAGATTGAGGGACATCGTGGTCTTTGATTTTGGTAAAATCTGTGTTTACAAAAATACGGAAATTAATTGAGAAGGGATTTTGTTACAATTGCAGTTGATCTTTTAAGGAATCCAGAGATGTCGAAAAGAATTGTTATAACCGGCGCGACCGGACTTATAGGTAAGAAACTCGCGAAAAAACTTCACGAAAGGGGTGACTTGCCTGTCGTGATCTCCCGCGACCCCGTTCAGGCGAGGGGAATGTCGTTCGTTAACGAATTTGTGAAGTGGGACTACAAAGACCCCAAATCCGTGCTCAAAAAACTTGAAGGCGCGCACGCTTTCGTAAATCTCGCGGGTGCTTCTGTCGCCGAGCGGTGGAGCGATCCTTACAAAATGGTGATCCTGAACAGTAGAATCCAAACCACCGACGCGCTGATCAACGCGATATCATTGCTTGAGGAAAAACCGAAGGTGCTCGTCTCCTCTTCCGCCACCGGATTTTACGGAAACACCGGCGACGAAGAAGTGGATGAACTCTCTCCACGTGGCGAAGGATTCCTTGCCGATGTCTGCGTTGCGTGGGAGCAACAGGCAAAACTCGCCGAAGAACACGGCGTAAAGGTTTCGATCGTACGAACGGGCGTTGTTCTTTCACCCGAAGGAGGCGCGCTAAAAAAGATGATACCTGCCTTTAAATATTTTGTTGGCGGTTCACTCGGACCCGGCACGCAATGGATGTCGTGGATTCACATTGATGACATCGTAAATCTCTACCTTCACCTTATCGATAACCCACAGGATGGCGTTTTCAACGGTGTTTCCCCCACTACCGTGATGATGGATGTATTCGTTTTCCACCTTGGCAAGGCACTGAAGAAGCCTTCACTAATGAAAGTGCCATCGTTCGTACTGAAAATGATGTTCGGTGAAATGTCTTCCACCATCCTCGACAGCCAGAAGGTCATCCCCGCCTACACCGAAAAGAGCGGGTTTCAGTATAGGTATCCGGAGTTGGAGGAGGCGTTGGAGAACTTGCTTAAAGTGTAGAGTGTAGAGTGTATAGTGTGGAGTTTTTTTTATTCACCACAAAGACTCGAAGGCACGAAGTTTTTTTTACAGGAAGAACCAAAGAATAAAAGGGATGGGAGGAGGAATCTCTAAACTCTCTTTTATCACTTCTATTCTTCTATGCTTCCTGTGGAAATTCCTTCTTCGTGCCTTGGTGTCTCGTATGTTTAAAAAGAGGTTGGAATTAATTTTGTGATCAGTAAATATTC
>CAZVBQ010000028.1:0-42697 GCA_964625575.1 uncultured Ignavibacteriaceae bacterium
CAAATTTCCAGGCTTCGATGTTAATCAGGCTATGGGGTGTTCGCGGATCAATCCCGACACCTCCCACCACAGCTCAGTACCGTGAGAAGCTTCGGCATGTTCTAAAGCTTGCCAGCGGTAAACATTTTGACTCGGACTCCGAAGCAGATGCTTTTATCGGGGGTCTCGATGATTCATTGCAGTACCTGCTCGGCGGAAACACCACGTGTGTTGAAGTTTTGGCAGCAGATACACGATTCATTTTCGATATGGGTTCGGGCATCAGGGAGCTTGGCAATTTCATGTTACAATCGCATGATCCATTGAATGAGATGCATGTTTTCATCAGTCACACTCATTGGGATCATATTCAGGGCTGGCCTTTTTTCAAGCCTGCTTACATGCCCAAATACAAGATCAATTTCTACAGCCCACACGGAAACTTTGAACAGAGGTTATCAGAGCAGCAGGAGTTTAAGTTCTTCCCTGTGGCGCTCAATTTTATGGCCTCGCAAAAGGAGTTCAGAGACTTCCCCCCAGACAGCAAGATTGAGATAAATGGAGTGAAGATCACGAACATTGAGCTTCACCATCCCGGCAAATCTTATGGCTACCGCGTTGAGTATGACGGGAAGGTTTTCATCTTCGCTACAGACTCCGAGTACAACAATTTTACCACTCAAAAATTCCAGAAATTTATCCGGTTCTTCCAGGATGCGGATCTTCTTGTGTTTGATGCTCAATACTCATTTGATCAGGAGATGCAACGTGTTGATTGGGGTCACTCATCCGCTTTTGTAGGTGTTGATCTTGCGATACAGGCTAATGTTAAACGTCTTATCCTCTTCCATCATGAACCGGATAACGACGATTTCCAGATAAGGAAGCTATACAACCTGTCTATAAGTTATCTCCGTGATAATTACCCCGGGAATGGACTTGAGGTCTACCTTGCAAGAGAAGGTCAAGCATTTGATCTGTAGAACAGATTTACTTTAAAATAACAAAGCCTCCGTATTGGAGGCTTTGTTGCTTTAAACTGTATCTGTCAGTAATTGATGCGGAATGTTGGTGAGAAGACAACATAACTGTCGCCTCTGTATCCCGGTAATGGATCGCTTCCAAGAGCCGCGCCGTTGTAGAACTTGAAAGTAAACCCAAACGAGTTGCTGATCAGGAACGAAAGATTGAAGCCGTAATACAGATTCATCTCCGCGGTGTTGAAGAACACGGTAGGAGCTAATGTATAGGCGAACAACGCGTCATCTTTCGAGAATATACCCTGAGCCTGCACAAAGAACTTCGATCTGCTCCCGTTCGAAGGCAGTTCGGCAAGCGCCGGTTGGGCAGGGTCAAGGGTATAGTCCATCACATCATAAACTCCAAATCCGAGAGATGCACCTAGATAACCGAATGTTTTAAGATCAACGAAATTTTTACGTTCGATCCCGACATTCAGATAATTTCTGATAGAACTGATATCTGAGAGTTCACTCACATGCTTTATCTGACCCGGTTCCCACGTGCTAAGAGTAAGTGAGCTTTCCAGGCTGATATCGTAATCTTTCCAGTAATCACCCGCGTACCGCAAGAAATTGCCTTTAAGATTAAGGTAGATGTTCTGTCCGGTCATAAAGTGGCGCTTTCCGTGGGGCACCATCTTGTCAACAAAAGGTTGTGAAACAGGAATACCCATACCGACATCGAAAGTAAAAACATCGTTTGGCCTATTGTTCAGAATTCTGTCGATGTAGGTTACTCTCACACCGGCATTGAACGTTGGTGAAAACCACCCGGGTACCACGATGTTATCATAACCCCACCTGCCAAAAGCTGATACAAGGTATTTGTTCTTGTCATTTGTGGTAAAGTTATAGAATGTCAGGTACGGTTCAAGCATGCTGAAGTTAATGTCGAACTTATAAGAGAGTTTCTCATCATAATAGGTTTTCGACACATCATTAAAGGCATATTTTTGCGCTTTAAGGAGATTGTAGTTATCCTGTCCGACAATGTCCTGAATTCTGACGTAATCTTCGACGGGATCGAAGAAATAGTCGATCGCATCCGAATTCATGAGTATTTTGTCCTCCGAGTAGAATCTAAACATGTCTATCTCATCGTCATAATACCTCTTGCGGAGATCGATAAATACTTCACCTTTATATATATCCTCAACTTTTTGCTTAACAAATTCAAGGCCGGGTTTCTTTCCGTCGATCCTTAAAGCATTGCTGACAAGAAATTTGTTGAAGACGGCTCTAACGAGCACAGGATCGATTACGATCCATTTTGCGCGAAGATCATCAAAAGCAGAAGTATTAAGTTCCAGGTTCCTGTAGATCTTGTTCAATTTTTCCATCTTCGGATCAACAGTTGCCTGATCCTGGGCGAAAATACCCACAGTGGCAAAAGCCATGATCAGCAGCAGGAGGTGGATATTAATCTTAGAAACCATATCTGTACCTCAATTGAATAAATGACTGTGAACTTTTGCTTTCCCATGTTTCGGGCTCTCTGAACATGGCTGCCGAAATGTTGGTCATTTCAACGCGGAAGTTGTGCCCGCCATCAAGTTCCAGGAGTTTAAGCCAAATCTTGGCGGTAAGGTGATTATCGAAGAACCGCGCGTCAAGCCCGAGAAATTCGATATCATTGGGTACAAAATTTACCGAGAAGCCAACTACCGGTTGAATAACATCTTTCATCTTCTTCCTCGCAACCACGGGAGCCGAGTAATCTGCTTCGATCACATCAAATCCACCGACACCAAGATCCATCTTGTATCTGATCGGTCTCTTCTCGGAATTGTTCCAGAAGAATGACATGGTTGATTCCCACTGGGTGAAAGAGAAATAAGCCTTGTTCCCTGTCTGGTAAGCCGGTTTTTCGAAATTTTCCGGACCGTAAGCGAAGTAGACATTAAAGAACGGCAGGCTGAATGTGCCGGTTGTTTTTGCTTCAAAGATGAAGCCATTCCCGACATTCAAATTTGTCGGATCACCCATTACAAAAGGTATCTTGTCGATAAATGAGTTCATATCGACGTGGAAACGACCCATTAACCTTGCATCGATCAACATGTCAGTTAAAGGATTCGCGATGCTTCCGGAAATACTGAAAAGCGCCCTGACGCCACCGGTGACAGCCTGCCCTTTCCAAGGTGCAAGATTAAGAACCGGAGTGTTAGTGTTCACTTCAACACCGATCAAACCAAAACCATAGTCCATCACGGGATGGAAGAAACTTAAAGCGTTAAAAGATGCATCTATCGCCATTGAAGTGGAGGCTCCACCAGTATTCTGCTGACCACCCCTTCCCCTTCCGCCGGTTGTTTTCGTCTGTTGGGCTTTTGGATATTTGTGTAAACTGTTGGTCATCTGATATGATATAAAATCGAGATTATTATCGGATGACATTCCACGGGTTATCTTCTCTTTATCTTTTTTATCGAGCTTGAGAAGTGAAGAACCATCATTGGCAAGCAACTCTTTCTTAAGAAACTCGACTAATTGCGCATAAGCGGGGTTACCCTGAAAATAAAGTTCCTGAAAGTCTTTGAACTTGACCACCATGTTGGAGTCAGCACCTCCGGCAACATTACTTCCAAAGATATTTGAACTGTCGCCGGCACTTCCTGCTCCGATCTCAAGGAGATAAAGGAGAGTTATCGAGTCATTCTCAAGGTCAGGGTTTTTATACACCAGGGCGTAATTAATATTCCCGGATGTATTGAACCGGAAAGCACCCTTGCCATCGGCTAATGGCACAACCGGAAGGATGGTTGCCATCTTTGAGTCAGGAGTAAAACTGTACGCGTAAAGGTCGAGGTATGTCTTGTCAACGAGTAACTTCCGTTCGATGATACGGTACATCTCATCGGTAGTCTGCGCTAAGATATTAAAAGATAAGAGAACCAATACAGTAAATGTAATTCTCGTCATTTTCTTTGTCTTTAAATGGAAAAGTTACCCCGGCACTCGCGTGCCGGGGTCGGAAAATTAGTAGTTGATCCTCAGGATTGGCGAAAATACGATGTAAGTATCGTATCTGTACGGGAACTTGGTTTTATTAACGCTGAACGAACTGAATACACTGGCATCAAAGCCAAAGTTTCCACTAAGCATCGCGAAAGCCTTAAGGCCTACAAAACCGTATCCATCAGTTGCGTAACCTGCTGCAAGATTAATAGAATGCTGGATAAGACCGGCAGATTTTCTCACACCAACTTCGGCAGAAACGATGTGATTAAATTTCTGCATGAACGATTTCCTTCCTTTTTCAAGGTCGGTTATCTCGGTCTTTGCAGGATCAAGCCTGTACTTGTTGATATCTGACGACGAGAGGATGAGACCAACCTCAAGATCGCCAAAATCAAACACGTTCATCAGGTTCCTCTTGCGGAGTTCCCAGTTCACGAATGTTCTGTTTGAGTAGAAATCCTGAACCGCGGTGAATTTGCCGTAGTCAGCTTTCTTGTAATCAACAACCGTCACTTTTCCTTCGACAGAGAAGAGGACGTCTTTGAAGAAATCGGAATTGATAAAGGTGAAAGGATAGCCCTCAAGTTTAGCATATACTGCCTGACCTGAAACCCAAAGCCTTTGAACCTTCATGTCATCTTTGTATGGTCTGTTTGAAGGAATACCGGTACCAACTGAAAATCTGTATGTAAACTTTTCAGGATCATTGCTCAAACTCTTAAAATAAGTGAGTCGTGAACCGATAAAGTACTCATTCAGGTACCAGCCGGGCCACAGGGCCTTGTCACTTCCCCACTGACCAAACAGGGAGAGGAGGTATTTGTTGTTTCCCTCAGATGTAACACCCCAATACATAACCTCGGGACGCAGAAGGTTAAGGTTAACATCAAAGTTGTAGCCAAGCTTTGTATAAACCTGTTCCTTGGTGGTCTCTTTGAAGAAGTAAGTGAGTTCCTTTACCTTGTCATAAGATTTGTCGCCCACAATTTCTTTCAGAAGAAAACCGTCATTGATCGGATCGAACAGGGCCTGGGGATTTTCCTTACCGATCTCAACGGAGGGATAAAAGGCGAAGAACTCGAGTTCGTCGTCATAATATCTCTTTCTTACTTCGATGGTAACATCACCTTCCTGTACGAGTTTTGCTTTTTCCTTGATGATATCAACCTTGGGGATCCTGCCGTTAAGTCTCAGGGCATTTCTGACGACAAAGCGGTTGAAAATCTCTCTGATGAAAGTGGGATCGTCAATCATCCACTTTTGTTTCAGATCATCAAATGCCAAAGTATTGTACTCGAGGCTTTTGTAAAGTGTCTTGAGGTTCTCAAGCTCCGGGTTTCCGGTTGTTTGTGCTTTCAGTGAAGGCACCACAGCCAGGAACGCGATAATTAAAAATAATGTCTTTCTCATAATTCCATCCATATCTTAAAATGATTAGAAACCATATCTGTATCTGATCTGGAAGAAAACACTTCCCTGGTTTTCCCACTCGCGTATGGTTCTTCCGATTGGATCTGAGAAAACTGTTGCTGCAAATCTGAATGTGTGTCCGCCATCTAACTCAAGAAGCTTCAACCAGGCATCACCTTTGATAACTGAATCAAACACTCTTGCCTTTAGTCCGAAAATGTCATTCTGCTCTGGAGCAAAGGTGTAGTACAGTGTAACCACCGGTGAAATTGTGTTGTCAACCACTTCGGTTTTCGCCGCGGTTGTTCTTCCGCCCGGATAGTAGGCTTTTAGCATGTCATAATAACCGACACCAACATCGATTCTGAAGCGGGAGCTTAACTTGTCGCTGGTGTTCCAGTAGAATGAAAATGAACCTTCTGCCTGAGTGAATGAGAAGAAAGCATATTTCTGGTTGGCAACTTTGGTATCTTTGAATGTTACATAAGGATCGGAATACCCTCTACCGCCTATTGAAACATAAGCATTAAAGAATGGCAATCCGAATGGCTTGGTAACATGTAGGTCGATGGCTGCCGAAGTCCCAACATGAAAGTTTGACTTTGCGTTGAGCGCGAAAGGAAGCTTATCAAGGATATCAGCAGTGTTCATTCTTACTCTGCCGAGTAATCTCGCATCAAGCACCATTCCCGAGTTGGGATTTTTGCTATCCTTTGCGAGTTTGAGCATTGTTCTGAAACCAAAACCGAGAGTGTTGTTACCAAATGGGAGAGCGTGAAGCACGGGTTCTTCCATGTTAATTTCAACTCCCGCGGCGCCGAAAGAGAAATCCATCACTTTGTGTGAGAAAGAGATAGAGCTGAAGCCCGCGTCGATCCTGAAGTCAGGTGTTGAAGCAGGAGCATCGGTAGCACCGGCACCTCTTCCCTTCTTGGTCGATGATTTCTGAGCAACCTTTGGATACCAGTGTAGCGAGTTGGCTCGCATAAAATTGAGATAGTCTGTGTTGTCCCTCAATGTAATACCGAGCGAGGTGTTAATGGCATCATCAGGAGTAATCCCAAGAAGTGTGCCATACTTGTATTCAGGATCTATCTTCTGTAATCTGTCGATATATTCAACCAGTCTTGAATATTTTCCATAATCGCTGCCCATCAGCGCGTTCATATCTTTGAATGCGATCACCATTGATTCAGTTGGACCACCGGCTTGATTGGCACCAAATATGTTTGCGGAGTCACCCGCGCCCGCGGCAATTATCTCGTTGATATAAAGCAGGACTGTTGAGTCAACCCCGATTGCGTTCGTCAAAAAGACAAGTCTGTACGTATAATTGTCGTTGGCTTTGAAAACGAACGGGTCCTTACCGTCAACTCTTGGCACCGGATTGAGTCCCTGGAGAAGTTTCTCAGTGCCGGCAAGGTCAACGAAGTTAAGGTTAAGGTACTTCTTGTCCTTCCTCAGCTTCAAATCGATATTACGGATGTAGTCATCTGCTTCCTGCGCTTTTAGAAGCGGCTGGAACAGAAAACCGGCAACCATAATAATTGTTAGTAATCGTTTCATAGTCGTATCTTCTTTATTTTAAAAACCTTTTTACTCTACTTAATTACATTAGCCCGGTATTTTTTGATCACTTTTTCACCAAATTGAGTGGTGAACTGGATTGTGAGTTTAACGGATTCATCAGATCCGACCGCCATGGCATCGAGGAACGCGGGGTTAACCACGATCTCCACCACAGGGAACAATCCTTTCTTAGCCTGCGAGACACTTTGGATGAAGTTGTCAGGTTCAGCGGTAACTCTAAGCTGATTAAACTTGGGTGCAGCGAAAACAAAACCATTCGGTGTGTTTCCAAAGTACCCAAAAAGGAACTGACGGGAAGCCTGGTTGTCAACGCTTATGTACCACGGAGCAGCGTTTTCAGCATCTTTATCTGAAAGGGTAGCCCACCCGCTGAAATCGCCGAGACCCGGTTTCTGGATCGCGATATCCCATGAAGCGGGAACAGCTTTGCTGGTGGCGGGGTCAATATAAGTCATCTGACTGTTGTTGTACATACCCTGCACCTTCAATACTTTCCCAACGTTTTGAGGATCATTCATAATCTGACTCAGATCAATAAACGAACCTTTGCCTTCTTTTAATGTGCTGGCACCGTCGGAAACCTTGTAAGAATATTTTTCCTGATCGGTGTATTCGTTAACCGCAAAACTAAAAGCAGGATTCTCGCTGAAAAAATAACTGTTCCTCACAGCTATCGGAGCAGCCAAAACCGGCAGTTTCACATTTATCATGTAATACTTGTCGGCAATTAGTGATTTGTTGGCTTCACCGGTCACGTTTATCATCAGCTTGAGATAATAAACACCGGGTTCCTGAAATGTAGGTTCAAAATAAGTTTGAACCGTGACTCCTCTTCCCTGTTGCTGGGCTGTTTTCGCCACAACTTCTTCAGAAGATGGTTTCTGAAACTTTTGTGAATCATTCAGTTTCGAAATGCTTGCGCCGGATGAATTAAGAATTTCGGCGGAGAGCGAGTTTACTTTGGTAATAGCGGAGAGTACCAGAGGGATCTCTGGTACTCTCACTTTTTGTAAAATCACTACATCAAGCGTGTCATCAACTTTGAAGCCTTGCGCGAATGATATTCCCGCGATCAGAAAAGTCAAGAGCGTTGCTTTTAGTAATGTTTTGGTCATTTTATTTCCTGTTCTTAGTCGATTGAGGGACCCACGTTGATCACGTCACCCTTCTTGGGTGTCTGAACGGGCTCTGTCTTCACTTTTATCTTGAATTTAACCGGCTTGGTGGTTACTTCGTTACCTTCCTTGAATCCGCTCTCTTTCTTTAACTCTTCGAGAAGGAATAATGGAAGGTAGGTCGGTAACTGCCTCTTAACCGTCAGCGTGGCAGTGAATGAATACTCACCGATCGCGGAAGCCTTCTTTATCAGAAGCACACCGTTGCCGTTGGCGTCTTTAACTATTGAGTACGCCCCGTCGGTCTGTGCCGAGGTTAGCGATGCCGGGAAAGCCCCCGCGGGACCGTTATTTCCTTCGGCGGTTATCTTGTAAACAGCGGCCTTCTTTTCCTCATCGGACACAAGACCTGTCGCGTTTATCGGAATTTTGACTGAATCGGTATTGATCTGCCATTCACTGTAAGGAATCGGAACATTAAGTTCGATATCCCTCTTGTATTGGTCGGCAATACTCGCGATCATCTTTTTCTTGATCTGATTCTCTTTCTCCATCAGATGGTCACGCTCCAGAATTACCACGAGTAACTCCGTAATGAGCACAATATACATGATGAAGTATACTTGACTCTTTTTCATCTTAATCTCCTTTCAGTTTAAGTGTGCGTGATCAGGAGATTTTGGTCTTAAGGTCAGAAAGAGCCTGTAATGACTGCTGTTGAATAACCGTGATCTTTTTATTTAGCGCGTTATACTGATCTATAACACTGTTAACAACCTTGATCTGATCGTCAGCAACTCTCTGTAACGACTCGAGTTCGGCTTTAAGATCTGCTGAGAGTCCTTTTGGAACAGAGATCACGCTGTTGAATGGTGAATCAACTGGTTTTTTCTCTTCCGGCTCTGCTGAGGCAATATGACCATACTCTTCCGGTGTGAAGAAGGTTACCAGCGCGAGGATCATAAGAAGGAAGAATTCAAGAAATAGAGCACCCATTACCCAGTTGGGATCAATGCTCCTCTTTAATGGCTCGGCAGGATCCGGAGCGGCTCCCAAAAGGAAACCTGGAACCAGCGAAATGGAACCGGCGAGATCACCAAGACCTCTTAAACCAACAATAATAATGAGAATCGCGGCGCCCAGATACACGATACCTTGGATATTGTTCGCGTATTTTGCAACAACGGTATAAACCATGAAACGGCCGAACGCTGTTTTGGGTTCGTGATGAATGCTCCCATTGCCCATGTTAACTCCTATGAATGATGATGATGGATTCGATTAATTAAATAAATTGAAAATTTATCTTTAATTACATTCGCTTATACCGAATATTAAATAAATTCTTGAGAAAATGCAACTCTTTAAAAAATTAAGGGAGAAATTAAACATTTTTTTGATTTAACCGCATGATTTAAATCAAAAATAAATTTCTACTCCTCAAACCAGCCGAAAAATGTTTTCAGAGCGTCTTTTCTGTCTTGCGGCATATAATAAAAATTGATGCCCCGGGGGGTTATTTCCCAAAATTCTTCGTTTTGAGTGTTCATGATGATTTCCCTTATCTTCCTGATCCTTGCGACAGGTTCAACTTTAATATCATCATAAATCTTTCTCGCGAGATTTTCGTTCCCCTTCAGCAAATAATACCCAGCAAGTCTTATCTGTGCTATCCTGACACCCATCAACGACATTTCTTCCTTGCTCTCCTGGTGTTTCTCATTGTCCTCAATTGACTGATCAACAGTAAGAAATATATCGAGAAGTTTGTCAACATTTGGTGCTTGAACATCGTAAGCCTTCTCATTCAGGAGGCAAAGATCATAAGCCGCGGTTTCAAGTATGAATAAGACGTTGTTCTTGATCGATTCGTGCCCGTAATACTTAAAATAATTTGAAAGTTCTTCCGCAAGACCCGGCTTATACTTCAAAGTTTCTTCGGCAACCAGCCTGTAATGCTCGAGAGCTGTGAACACGGTGCGCGGATCTTTTTCCCTGATTCCGATCCTCAAAAATGTGTTCATGTACTGAAAAACCATCTGAAGAGTGCCGTCATCCTCGTTTTTCATCGCTTCATACGAGATCAGCTCGACGTTAAGAAGTATTCCCGACATGACATCTCGCATCGACTTTCTTCCGTGCTCGAAGAGCATTTCATAAAGCCTGAAAACCTTCGTTTCGAGAAATATCTTCTTGTTCTCTATCTTTTTAAGGACATAGGGAGCAAAACTTGAGAAATCTGGATCCAGCAATACTGAGCCGCTAAGGTTATCCCAGTTCTCCGGCAGTCTGTCTTTGATCTTGATATAGTGTGACAACACATTCTTCAACGAGTTGATGCTCAGAAGTGTACTCGCGCGATCGCCGGAAATAATCGAATTGATCGCCACATCACCAATGAAATTAATCTTTTCATTAACGAACAGCTTTTCACCTTCAATATATTTCCTCCCTTTTCTGCGGCTTTTAACAACTCCCTCAAGAACATTTCTCATCTCGTTCTCCACGTACAAGAGGAAATTTTCGGGCCTCAGAAAGTGAAATACATAGTTGAAGTGCGGGATTACAACAACAAGACTGAGGATCACAAGTACAAGTAATTGCGTGATCGAATACGCAAACTTATAAGATTCAGCGGCGTTCAGTGTGTTTACTACAAGTACGGTCACAATCGCTGTTATAACGTAAATGAACAGGATGACTACATTGATCTTGTTCTCGAAGAATAGCTCAAAGATCTTCGATGAATACTTGTTTGCAGCCAACTGAACTATGATCGCGAGTGCAGTTATCTCGATGGAGAGTACGCTTGTCACCACTTCACCAAGACCACCGAGAGTATTCGTGAGTGAATCTATCTGCGGGGCATACAACGATGCAAGTGGATTAAAATGGAAGTATAGGAAAAGATGATCAACCAGTCTTCCAAACAGATAGATAAGCACGGCGCTGACAAAAAGCAGGGCGAGAGGCTTTGTCCAGGGAACCGATATCTTCTGTGGTCTGGGTGTTTCGGGATTCATCTATTAAAATCTTATTTATCGAATTTACAAAAGTAATAAATAAAATAAAAAAAAAGAGCCGGGGACGCCGGCTCTTAAAATAATTAACAGAAAGTTTACTTAAGAAGCATCATTTTCATTGTTTTATTGAATTTCTTTCCGTCTAAACCTTCAGCGTTTATCGTGTAAACATACAAGCCGCTGTTAAGTTTGGAAGCATCGAAACTCGCGCTGTGGTTACCGGCGGTAAAATTACCGTTAACAAGTGTTGCCACTTCCTGTCCTATCGCGTCAAACACCTTCAGTGTCACCTTTGCCTCAACCGGGAGCGCGAAGTTGATCATTGTTGAAGGATTGAACGGATTAGGATAGTTCTGGCTCAATCCGAACTCGAGCGGAAGTTCAACATTAACTTCAACTTCGCCGGTGTACTTGAACTCACCGTTCAGATCAAGTTGCTTCAAACGGTATGTGTAGATTGCTGCCTGAAGATTTTTATCAGTGAAAGCGTAATTTCTTGATTCGGTTGTTGTACCGTTTCCTGATACAAATCCAATCTTCTCAAACGATCCATTCCCGGCTTTTCTCTCTACCTCGAAGCCCATGTTGTTGGTTTCGGTGGCAGTGATCCAGCCAAGTTCAACACTGTTCCCTTTCGCGGTCGCGTTGAATGACGCGAGTTCAACCGGTACGGGGGCCGCGGTGATAAGTGTAAGTGTCCAACCTCTTACCGAGCCTGTATCGATGTTTGAATCATCATATACCCGCAGTATCCACGCGCCGCCTGACTGCTTGTTCACAAAGGCTGAGAGCGGGAACTCCGGTTTGAATGTGCCTGTGAACGGGGCTGTGCCTGTGGTAATGGAGGCAGTGGCTTCATCATCAAAAATGGTTCCGATGTAATTGTCACCGGAGGTTCCATTATCGGTCGTAAGTTCAACTTCTGTACCGTCCGGTCCCTTAATGTAGATGTCAAGATCACCGACGTAGGAGTGGAAAATGGTATCGAGTCTTACGATCACTTTTACAATGTTGGCTTCAGCCAATGGTACCATAACGGTATCAAGCGCGTTCTGAAGATCTCTTATCGGAACATACTTGCTTCTTTTGTATACTGAAGCGTAGATACCTATACCTGTGGGGGCGGAATTACCCATTGCGGAAGCATAACTGCTGTCGTAAGCCACCACATTAAATACGTGAATGCCCGTTGGCAAACCATCGGTTACGAACTGGTTTCCGGTACCGTTAACTTTTCCGAGCCTTGTGGTTCCGTTCACCCAGACAACAGAAGAATCAACCGTGATCGGGAATCCGTTCACGTTGGTTGTCGGCACTGTCCAGGTAATGGTAGCCTGATTATTAGCGCCTGACCAGGTTGCAACAACATTGGTTGGAGCAACAGGAGCCGGAGGCGGAATTGTAGTGAATGACCACACACCGCCGATGGTTGAGTCGCTCGCGTCGGAAACGTTAACTCTCCAGTAGTATGTTTTACCATACTGAAGTGGAGCGGAACTTGTGTAATTTGTGTATACGGCACCCGCTCTTACAACAGCAGAAGCGTTCATGGTAACAACCGCATTCATGTCTGTCGAGAAATAAACGGTGGTTTTTACCGTGCTGTCGGGATTGGTCCATGAAATGGTTGGAGATGAAACGAGCTGGATACCTGTCGCGCCGTTTTGCGGTACGGGATTGCTTGGGAAGCCGGGTCCCGTTGCAAGCAGCGTGTATGCAGCGAACACATCAATAAGACCTTTACCATAATTGTTGTCTTCACCGACGGTACCAAGATCGCGCGCTGTATTGTAGAGCGCCATTTTGATCTGGTGACCGGTCAGTGACGGGAACGCGGATTTAAGAAGTGCCACCGCGCCGGCAACATGCGGTGAAGCCATCGAGGTTCCGTCAAGGTATGAATAGGCATTGTCACCACTTCCGTAACATGATCTTACATTTACACCGGGAGCAGAAACTTCCGGTTTTATCAGTAATGAGCCTGTGCCACCGCATGTTGAGGGACCGCGGCTCGAGAAGCTTGCAACAGGGTTGTTGTTACCACCCTGCCATGCGGCTCCATCAATCGCTGCCATCGCGAAAACATTCACTTCGTTCGTGTTAATGTTTTTAGGCATGGTGATTGTCGAAGGGTTGGGTCCGCTGTTACCTGCCGAAAAGCAGATCGCGATCCCCGCTGCTTCCACTGAGTTGAAAAGGGAGACGTACTGGCCTGTGCACTCATTAACGGCATCGGGGTCATACCAGCTATTGTTGATTGAAGCCGGCATGTCCGAAACTGTCGATGGGTTTCCATCAGGGTTCATTGCCCACTGGAAGGCTGCTATGTGGTTGGTCATAGAGGTACCTGTACAAATTGTTTTAGCGGCTATCCACTGCGCACCCGGAGCGACACCCACAGTGTCACCGGATGGTGAAACACCTGTCATAGTACCCATGGTGTGGGTACCGTGTCCATCACAGTCAGAAGGAGTGGTGGTTCCACCGGCGGGATCAAGCCATGCCTGACTTGCCGGCACAAAATTTCCTCTCCATTTTGCTGCAAGTGCCACGTGCGTGTTACGCACACCGGTATCCTCGCCCATTACAATGGTACCGGCACCGGTTATACCCATCTGCCAGAGGAGGTGGGCATTAATTATTTTCACACCCGGTTCAACCGCTTCCTTGCCTTCTTTTTCGCCGGCATCTCTAAGGTTGAAGGGTTTATCAAGATAGGTTGGTGCATCAAGATCCATCGCTGCAAGCTCCATGCTTGCGGAAAGTTCTTCAAATACCGATCTCTTCGCCTCAACAGCGATTGCGTTCACCACCCAGAAATTGGTATACTTGAAAACGGAACGTTCTACCGATTTCGCTTCAAGATATTTCGTGAGGTTTCTTTGTGTGCTGTTGGCTTTCTCCTGAAGCGTTGTGATAACAGTGTATGCACGGTGCTCAGGGGTGGCTTTGATCCTGTAGAGTTCTTCATCGAGCGCCAGAACATCAACCTGATCACGAAGGAAAATAATCCCTTTAACGTAATCATCGGAGCTGCTGTTCTGCAACATTCGCTGAAATCTCGTCGATACTTCCGGTTGAGCGTACGCCGAAACGCACATTCCGGAGATGATGGTTAGAAGAAGTATGAGTCTTCTCACTAATTGCTCCTGTTGTGAATGAAAAAGAAATGTTTTATAAGTTACCAATTTATTCTGTAAGGTACAATGAAAATTTAAGGTGCAAAAAGTTGACCTAAGTATTATTTGCGCGGCTGTTTTTTTTGCTTAAATTTGCTTCCGCAAATACCTTTAATTCTGTTCAGCGAAATAGAAAAGGAATCCCTTTTATGCCAAAAATTTCACACCTCTTTCACAATTCTGAAAGGAACCTCCGCGCCCTTTGGGCATGGAGGTTTTTTTATATATGAAAATCAAAGCAACCATCCTCGACCGTGAGGCTCTCGGGCGAATTGTCACCCGCATGGCCCACGAAATTATTGAAAAGAACAAAGGCACACAGAATCTCATAATAATGGGGCTCCGCACAAGAGGTGCCTACCTCGCCACACGGCTTCGGGATAAGATCCGTGAGATCGAAAATGTCGATGTGCCGCTCGGCATTCTTGATGTGACCCTCTACCGCGACGATTTCAGAACACGCCTCAAACAACCCGAAGTGTCAGTTTCAAATATCACTTTCGATATCACGGAAAAGAATATCGTGCTGGTTGATGACGTGCTTTACACGGGAAGAACGATCAGATCAGCACTCTGCGCGATAATGGACTTCGGAAGGCCTGCCACGATAAAGCTCTGCTGCCTCATCGATCGTGGGCACCGCGAACTCCCCATTAAAGCCGATATCGTCGGAAAGAATATCCCCACTTCGATAAATGAAGAAGTCAGGCTCCGTCTGACTGAACATGACGGTGAAGATGCCGTTTATCTCGTCGAAACTGAAAACCAAGAACGGACAGATTGAAATGCAACTGAATATTAAACATCTACTCGGTCTCGAAGGTGTGTCGGCGTCTGATATCGGTACAATTCTCGATACCGCCGTATCATTCAAACAGGTGCTTGAAAGACCAATTAAAAAAGTGCCAACACTTCAAGGCAAAACCATCGTAAATCTCTTCTATGAAAACTCAACCCGCACCCGAATCTCTTTTGAACTGGCAGAAAAAAGGCTCTCAGCCGATTCAGTGAACTTCTCCGTCTCCGGCTCGAGCGTTTCGAAGGGTGAAACTTTCAAGGATACAGTCAGAAACATAGAGGCGATGAAAGTCGATATGATAGTGGTGCGTCATGCATCCGCGGGTGTTCCCCACTATCTGACAAAAATAACAAAAGCAACAGTGATCAACGCTGGTGACGGCATCCACGAACATCCCACCCAGGCACTTCTTGACATGTATTCCATCCGCGAAAGGCTCGGGAAACTTGAGGGACTGAAGGTTTGCATCGTCGGTGACATCGCCCACTCACGCGTGGCTCTTTCAAATATTTACGGGCTTCAGGCGATGGGCGCCGATGTCTCGGTGTGCGGTCCGGCGACAATGATCCCAAGAAACATCTCCGACCTTGGCGTTAATGTGATCCACAATATCGATGAGGCAATTCAGGAGAATGACGTGTTGAATATCCTGCGCATCCAGCTTGAGCGGAAGGCAGGGGCTTCACTTCCCTCCACCCGCGAATACCATAAATATTACGGCATCACGAAGGAGAGAATGGAGAAAAACAAAAAGGATGTGCTGCTGCTCCACCCGGGACCGATAAACCGCGGAGTCGAAATATCTTCCGAAATGGCGGATGGCGAGCATCAGATAATTCTCGATCAGGTCACCAACGGCGTGGCGGTCAGAATGGCAATTCTTTACCTCTTGGGAACACGAAACAGCGAGGAAAACTAAAATGAAAACCCTTCTTAAAAATTTACACATGATCGATCCTGCCCACGATCTAAACCTTAAAGCCGACGTTTTGATAGACGATGGCGTGATCGAAAAGATCGGCACAGGCATCGAAGTTAACGACTGGAATGTTGACATCCACGACCTCTCAGGATGTGTCGCGGCGCCCGGATTTCTCGACATGCATGTACATCTCCGTGAACCGGGACGCGAAGATGAAGAAACCGTCGTCACCGGTTGCAACGGTGCCGCTGCCGGTGGATTCACGGCCGTGGCTTGCATGCCGAACACCGACCCCGCGATTGACTCTTCGGAAATAGTGGAATCAATTTTACTTAAATCAAAGTCAACCACCGTGGATGTCTATCCAATAGGCGCGGCAACTCTCGGAAGGAAAGGTGAAAGCCTTGCCCCGATAGGTGAACTGGTCGAGGCAGGTGCCGTGGGTTTCTCCGACGATGGCGTGGCAATAAAAACCGCGAAGATACTCAGGAAAGTGATGGAGTACTCATCAATGTACGGTACCCCCGTTATCGAGCATTGCGAAGATGAGTCTCTCGCCGGTGGCGCCATGAATGAAGGACTGAACTCCACCCGGTTCGGACTCTCATCAGTTCCCCCGATCGCGGAAGAACTTATTGTCGCCCGTGACATCATGATGGCTGAATACACAGGCGCGAGTGTACACATTGCCCACATTTCAACCGCAAAGGCAGTTCAATTGGTCAGGGAAGGAAAAGCAAAAGGAATCAAGGTTACAGCCGAAGTTGCTCCACACCACTTCACCCTTACCGACGATTCACTCGCCGAGTATGATACAAACTTCAAGATGAATCCCCCGCTCAGAACCAAAACCGATGTCGAGGCGATGATCGAAGGGCTGAAGGATGGCACCATCGACTGTATCGCTTCCGATCACGCTCCTCACTCCCCCGAGGAAAAGGAGATGGAATTTGAGTACGCCCCTAACGGCATTCTTGGACTGGAAACCACGCTGGGATTAACACTGAACAACCTCTACCATACCGGCATCCTCACGATCGAACAAGTGATCGAGAAACTCTCGATCAATCCGAGAAAGATACTCAACATCCCCCTCCCGAAAATCGCTGAAGGTGAAAAAGCCAATCTCACCATCTTCGACCCCAACGCGGAGTACACGGTTAAAGTCTCCCGTTTTCACTCAAAATCGAAGAACTCCCCTTTCGACGGCACCACCCTCAAAGGTAAACCGGTAGCCGTTTTCAACAAAGGGAAACTGGTGAGAAGTTGAGAACTTGAGAACTCCAGAACTTGAGAACTCCAGAACTTTCCCAAAGGGATTCCTGCGGAAGAGAACCTCAGACCCAAAGACCCAAAGTCCCAAAGACCCGGAGACTAATATAATTCGAAGGCTGTCAAAATCTGGCAGCCTTTTCTTTTTTGAGCCACTAATATTTGAAGATTCATACTTCATACCTCAAACTTCATACAAGAACTTCACAGTTCATAGTTCATAGTTCACACTTCACACCTCAATTGTACACCTGTTCAAAATTTTGAACACCACCCTCGAACAGACGCCCCAATTCCCCCTCAAAACCGCAGCTTTTGGTTTGGCACGCTTCTTGCGGTATAGAGTGCAGAACTTTATTTACGAGGTGATACCATGAAAAAGACAACAATGCTTTTTGTTCTCGCGACAGCGACACTATTTATTTCGGGATGCAGGATCAAGGATTCATTTTTCGTTGATCCAATTTATGACGACAGAGCCCCTTCAGCTCCACGGAATGTCGAGGTGATTAACGGTGACGGTGTCGTAAGTATTATCTGGGACAACAACCCTGAATCAGACCTTAAAGGTTACCGGATATATTCTTCATCCTCATACAGTGGAAGATACGAGTATATCGCCACGGCTTACGGCACACAGTTCGACGACTACCGTGTTAAAAACGGCAATAAATACTTCTACGCGGTTACTGCTTATGACTATAACGGGAATGAATCAGATCTCAGTTACGACTACGCTTACGCGGTGCCAAGACCTGAAGGGTTCAACAAGATGCTGAATGAAGCCGGACTTTTCCCTGCCTCATCAGGTTACGACTTCTCAGGGTACAGAACTGTAGCCTGGAACGCGCAGGATGCCGACTTCTTCTTCGAAAAGGTTAACGGCGTTTACTATCTCTCAGTGTATGATGATACTGACATCCGCGACATGGGCTCTACAAGCAGCATACTTGATATTGCCTGGGCACCTGAATCGGGCTGGGCGGCAAACAAATCCGCCAAGGTTTATCCGGGACACACCTACGTATTCTGGCTGTGGGATAACAAATACGCGAAAATAAGGGTTAAATCAGTATCCGCTGACAGATTAGTGTTCGACTGGGCATACCAGACAGTTGAAGGTGAACCTCAGTTGAAGCCTGTAACCGGCACAACAAGAAAGCTTGAAAGAACCCGCTAAGCGGTTAAGAATACAAGGTAATTAAAATGAAAACCTTACGTCGTTCAATAATCCTTCTTGGGCTCCTGACTCTCCTGGCGGGAGCCCAGGTTTCTAACTTCACCGGTGGGAGCAGGGTGAAAGCGGGCCACGACCCGCAACTCGCCTTCAAAGAGATCGAATCAGGAATAAAACTCGCCGACCCCGCCAAATTTAACAGCTACCTTTCAGAAAATTCTTACATCAGCCTGCCAAATGGTGTGTCGGGGTATTTCAGCAGCAATCAATCTTTTTATATTTTGAAAGACTTTTTTAAAACTTTTGTTCCGGTTACTTTCAGTTTCAACCTTCCCGCCGGGAAAAAGGAGACTGTGGCCACCGGGGCATTGGTCTTTGAATCGAAAGGTAAAAGAGAGAATGCCACTGTTTACATCGCCCTTTCTTATGAAGGCACCGCTTGGAGGATAACACAGTTCATGGTAAACTGAGTTTTGCCTCACTTCGTAAATATATAGCACAATACCGGAAGACAGCACTTTTGCTCTCTTCCGGTATCATGTTGTTTATTCTTTTCGTGATCTACCTTAACGGTGACGCGCGTAGTGAGCGAAGCCTCGCGGAAGATTCCCACCTCTTGAATCAAAGAATTTCGGAAGTGTCGGCTGAGCTTAAATCCGCGTCCAAAAAACTGGCGGATGAAATTGCTCTTAACGGTATTTACACGATAACTTCCGGCAGTGCTGAAGGTGATGTCTTTTACTCTCTACACGCCGTTACCGGTGAATTTATAGCCGGCAATCCTGTAACCAGAAACCTTCCGGACTTCTCCAAAACGAGACTGCTCTCCGCTTCAAATTTCATTTTTGCTGATGGCATGGCTTCATATCTCGCGGTGCCGTTAAAATTCGATTCCGGGCGTACACAATACCTTCTGGTTGCCCTTACGCGCCTTGAGCGGTTTTACTCATTGAAGAACAGATATAACAATCCCGTCACTCTTTTCTCAATGCTTAAAGCTGAGGAAGGCGTTCAATTCACACTCGCTGACCCCACCCGGGATTCAAAAGTGGTGATGATCAAAGGGGATGACGGCAAGACTATCGCGGCCGCGAAAACAGTAAAATCCGGTGATGGTTTTGTTTCCGGTGGTGGCCTCAGACCGGCAATCCACCTCTCACTCTTCGCGGCATCCGTCATATTCCTTTTCATGGCATTCAATCTCTTCATCAAAGAGCAATTTCATGTTGTTTACCGGCAAAGCAACTGGATCAAAATTGCCTACCCACTGACACTTCTGGCTTTCGGAATACTTGTGAGGGTTGCCTTTATGTTCTTCGAGGCCGGCAAACTTCTTGGAGTCGAGGCTCTTGATGATCCATCCAACTTTTCATCGATCTTCGGATATGGAATTGCCGGCTCACCGGCTAACTTCCTTATAACCGCGTTTACTGGTGCCCTTGTAACCTTTTTTCTACTTGATACAGGAATAAAATGGGAAAGAACAAAACCCGGAAAACCCCTGTTAACTTTCGCGGGATTCCTCGGGCTTTCCTTCCTCGCGGTTCTCCCGGTACGGGCATTGGCAGCGGTTCAGAGAAGCATAATTTATGACAGTTCACTCAGGTATTTTCTTGGTGAGTCGATCCTCCCCGGGCGTGAGGTGATCCTGATGAACATCGGGATCATCATGGCATCTTTCGCGCTGACCGTGCCGGCAGTACTCTTTATTAATGGTGCCGCGGCAAGGGCAGGCGTGCTGCTCAGATCATCACGACCGTTTCGTTCCTCAGGTGGCGTTTTCACTGCTATTGCCGGCATTGCTCTCGCAGTAATTCCGGCGGCATTGTACTTCATTTTTTATGAGACTTCACTTCTTCCGGTGCTGCCGGTGGTAATCATTCTCGTACTCCTCTCCGCCTCTGTTTGGTTTATTAACCGGCGGGATACGGTCACCACTGCCTCATCATTTCTGGTGATATCGCTCGTGGCTTCAGTGGTCTCCATCGTGGTTCTCAGCAAATTTAACGAAGATCTCGAGAAAGACTCACTCAAGAAGATCGCGCTCGAGGTTAACCGCCCCACAGACACGTTCATGCGTTTCCTGGTGCAGCAATCACTCTCCGTCTTCATGAAACAGGATGTGTCGCTAAAGACCAACGGGAAGGCCGTTTCGGGACTCGCATTCAGAGTGTGGTCGGCAAGCATCCTTAACGGTGAAGTGTATCCGTTCAAGATCTCAGTGTATGAAGGTACCAGACAGAGGGACGGTTTCTCCCCTTTCGGCATTCCGCTCCTTTCCCGGTTCGATGACACCCCCGATACCACTCTTACCGATATCGCGATCTCAGGGAAAGATGTGAAGGGGGGCAAACTGATCTCGGGCACCATTCCCTTCGCCGAAGGCGCCGGCGGATCAAGTTTTTACGCCGTGGTGACCCTCTTCAAGCGTGATTTCCAGGTGCCCGGCGCGGGCATCCCCGAGTTCATGAAGCCAGAATCGAACCCCGTGAACGATATCATAGACCTACGCAGGATATCGATCTTCAAATTCGCGGGAGGGAAAACCATCGGAAGTTTCGGCGAGCTCCAACTCCCTGATGAGAACTTTGAGGAGATAACTTCCCGCATCAAAAAAGGTTATTTTGAGGAGCTCTACCGAACCGTGATCGAGGGGGATGAGGCGAGTATTTTCTATTTTACACCTGTACCCGAAGAGAGCGACAATGTCACGGTTATCGTGCTTAAAGATAAAGACCCGATCAGGATACTCTTTAATTTCTTTAAGCTCTTTTTCCTTCACTCACTTTTTATAATTGTGCTTTTCCTCGCGTTTACCGTCGCGGGAATCAGGAAGGTGGCACCCCTGTTCTTCCGGTTCAGGTCACAATTAACGGCAAGTTTTCTGGTAATTTCTACAATTCCCATCGTGGCTTTGGCGCTGTTCAACCGTGACAATCAATCATCCGTTGATGAGAAGAACCGCAACATTTCGCTTAAAACAAGAGTGGAGCGGATCACTGAATCGATCCATGATTCCAACGGTGTTGACCCGTCACTCGTATCTCCCGGTATACCATTCACGCTATACAAGAACGGTGAGCCTTTCTACACTTCCCCGAATGAAACGAGGGCGGCTTTCATCCCCTCGATGCTTTTTATTCCTTCACGTCCTAAAGGTGAAGTGCCACTGAAAGACAATTTTCTGGTGCAAAAATTCGATCATTACCGCTATTTCACATTTTCACGCTCCTGGCTCGAGGGAAAAGATGTGTATACCGTTATGGTGAATGATATCGCGGACAGGGATGAAAGATCGGCGATACTTCTCGAGTTTGATGTCTTTTTGTTCGGTGTTTATTCACTCGCGGTGATCCTTACGATAATTTTCGCGACCATCCTTTCGGCCCGGATATCATCCCCGCTTCTGCGACTGACAAAGGCAGCGAACTCGGTCGCCCTCGGCAACCTTGACTATGAGATCACCACCTCAAACCGCGGCGAAATAGGCGAACTGGTGCGGGGCTTCAGGTTCATGATCGGTGAGATCAGGAAAAACCAGGATGAGATCGCGCTTCTCGAACGGGATGCCGCGTGGAAGGAAATGGCAAAGCAGGTGGCTCATGAGGTTAAAAATCCCCTCACCCCCATGAAACTGAGCGTGCAGCACCTCCTTTCAGCGGCAAAAGATAACGCCCCGGGAATAGATAAATTGACGGAGAAGGTGTTGAACTCCCTTCTGAAACAGATCGATATCCTAAACCAAACAGCTTCAGAGTTTTCCCGTTCGGCTAAAATGCCCGGGTTCACGCTTCATCGTATTGATCTCGCTGATCTGATAAAAGAAGTAACCGATCTTTATACAGGCTCTCCGGTTACAATAACCATTGACCTGCCGGGGGGTGAGGTGCCAATAGCCGGTGATGAGTCGCACTTTAAGAGGGCTTTGATCAACATGATCCGCAACTCGATACAGGCCGGAGCCACGGGAATCAGTGTGTCAATCGCAAGTGAACACGACTCTTGGGTGATGACCGTTTCCGACAACGGAAGCGGCATTTCCGGTGAAGCCCGCGAAAGAATTTTCCAGATAAATTTTACGACCAAATCAACCGGAACGGGCCTTGGGCTGAAACTCACCAAGAGATTTGTAGAATCAGTCGGCGGCTCAATCGAACTTGTCCCAACTGAAAAAGGAACCAGTTTCAGGATGGTGTTCCCG
Source organism: uncultured Ignavibacteriaceae bacterium (assembly GCA_964625575.1). Classification (GTDB taxonomy): domain Bacteria; phylum Bacteroidota; class Ignavibacteria; order Ignavibacteriales; family Ignavibacteriaceae; genus UTCHB3. The sequence continues at coordinate 22,651 of CAZVBQ010000028.1, forward strand.
GTCTACAGGGATTTAAGCGGCACTGAATGATTTTTGATCAATCAATGATACAATTTACCGCAGCAACAGAGTTAAGTTGCATCTTAAAATCTTTAACTGCATGAAAATATTTTCAGGAGGAAGTATAGAATGGCCAGATTGACCCAACAACAGGAACAAGCTTCACAGCTCGGGAATCACCTTCTCGTAACCGCTAACGCGGGTTCGGGGAAAACAAAAGTACTTTCGGGCAGGTACGTAAAAGCCCTGCTTGAAGAAAATGTGAAGGTGAATGAGATAGCCGCCCTGACTTTTGGAGAAAAAGCCACCGCCGAACTCTACGCGAGAATTCGCAAGGAATTGGTCTCGGTCTATGATACCACAACAGACCAAAATGAGAAGATCAGGATCGATAAAATGATCCGTGACCTGATAAACTCCAACATCTCAACCATCCATTCTTTCTGCGCCTCCATCCTCAGGGAGTTCCCGGTTGAAGCCGGTATCGACCCCTCTTTCAACCTCGTCGCGGAAAATGAATCGAAACAGTTGATCATTGATTCAGCCACTGATATAATCGCTGAATCACTCGCCGACCCCGGAATGTCACAGGAGATCAAAAAAGCGATCCGCCTTTTCAGATCAACTGAAAAGTTCAAAGCTGCTATCGTAACGATGATCAAACAGCGGAAAAAGATCCAGACTTACTCAGCCTATCTTGAAAATGATATTTCACCTGAAAACATTCTGAATAAAAACACCGGTCGTATCGGTGATTATATCAATATCCTGTTCCCCACGCTCGATGACCTGGTGTTGAAGTTGAAAGAGTTGAATGATTTTATTCATGAAGAAAAACCGACTGAAGTTACGATTCAAGCGAATGCGGCTTTTGCAATCTATAAAACAGATCTCGATCCGGTCGCGAAATACGTGGCTATTTCGAGAATAATGAATGAGATCAGTACACAAGGTGGTGATCTGAGGAAGCAAAGATTTCTTGATAAGAATATCTTGCCAAAGCTTGGTATCGAAAAAACGACGGAATACCTTGCTGTGTACCAATACCTTAAGGGATTTTTCTGGAAAAAAGAAAAAATCGATCCGGAAAATGTGCGCCACCTCCTCTCGCTTCACGCTGAATACACGTCACTTCTCTTAAGGTTTTTTCAACTCATACTTAATTGTTACAACAACAAGAAAAGTGAATTGAACTGCATCGACTTCGATGACATGATCTTGATGACCGCGGACATACTTAAAAAACCCGCGGTAAAAAAAGCGCTCGCCGGCAAGTTCAAGTATATAATGGTCGATGAGTATCAGGACACGGATGACCTTCAGTTCGATATCTTTCTCCCTCTGCTTGATGACCTCTCCACCGGAAACCTGTACGTAGTCGGCGATAAAAAACAAAGTATATACGGCTTCCGAAACGCGGATCTCGCTGTTTTTGACCGTACCAAAAGGAGGATCGAGCGCAGCTCAGGCACATCGGTGGTTCTTGAACACACATTCAGGCTCACCAAAGAGTTGACCGCTTTTGTTAACACCATTTTTCCCCCGATCTTTGCATCGAAAGACCCCCTGTTTGACGGTACGGATGCTCAGTTCGCGAAAAAACGGGAGCTTACCAATGCTGTTGATTACGAACAGACAAGTTTCTTCGATATTAACAAACCATACAAAGAAAGCACGATCGGGCTAATAATAAACAGGGGTACAGACGATTCTAAAGACGATGTTGCCAAGAGGTTGACAAAGGAGGCGCAATTGCTAGCCCGCCATTTGAAGCAACACTTTGAAGAGATCAAAAAAGCCTCAGAATCAGAAAAAGAGCCGCTTACAATCGCCATCCTGACGCGCAAGCGCAATAATTTCGCTTACCTTGAAGCAGCGCTGACCGAACTGAACATCCCCTACGAACTTATGGGTGGCAAGCAATTTTACCAGCAACAGGTGGTTGCTGACATTTCATCCGTTTTCAACTTCCTCGCCGACCCCTCCGATGATCTGAACCTTTATTCGCTGCTGCGCTCACCTTTCTTCTCACTTTCAGACGCGGACATCCTCGCCATCTCCAACGCCCCAGGACTTACCGCGTTTGAAAGACTCGGAATTGTCGCCGGTGACGATCACCCCAGGATGCACTTCGCCCTCCGGTTCCTGAATGAACTCTTGCTCCTCTCAACCGGGGTGAGACCTCACAAGATCATCGACATTGTACTCTCCCGCACTCCTTACCTTGCCATAACCGCGAGCAGACCGGGCGGGAAACAAAATCTCGCGAATATTAACAAACTGCTTTCCCTCTCGGTACAGTTCGATTCATTCAGGTTCAACTCACTGCACGACTACAGGAAATGGCTCGAAGAACTGATACTTCAAGAAGAATCTGAAACGCAGGCACCTGTATCAGAATCAGAAGGCAGTGTTAAACTGATGACCATGCATCTGGCTAAAGGGCTTGAATTCACAACGGTTTATCTGTTCGGCTGCGGTGAAGCGGCCTACGCCACAAACAATCAAACGGAAGGGGGTATTGAAGTTCACAAAGATCTCGGACTCGTCTTCAAGGTCTCCCGTACGGGTGATATTTTTTATAAGAACCTGAACACCTTGCACTACGACCTCGCTGAGTTGTTCAATAAGGAAGTGGAAGCTGAAGAAGCAAAACGGTTGTTCTATGTGGCTGTGACCCGGGCGGCTAACAATCTGTTTATTACCGGTTCTTTGCTCAAAGGGGAAATTGAGAAAAAATCATCCCTCCGCATGCTTGTGAAGGGTCTCGGTATGGAGACAATACCGGAAGAAGATTTTACCATTTCATCGGGCCCGTTGAAGATCGCCTCTGATGAAAATAACCAACACAAAGAGGAAATTATTGACTCCCTCGTGCTCTCGATTAAGGTATTAAAACCCGGTACCGTTGAAAACATTCAGAAGAAGACACCTGAAAAAGCTCAAAAAAGTGCAAAACCGGTAATCGCGACAGGAAGGATCGAAAAAAAATACTCCGGTGAGATAATTTCCGCCTCGAAGTACCTCACCTGGTATCAATGTCCTTTCAAGTATTACCTTACTTACATCTCCGGTCTATCCGGAATTCCTGGTCTCGAAGACTTCTTCTTCCCCAGGCAGGACGAAATTGAAACTTCCTATGATCCGGCTGATGACAACGGACTGACGAGAACCGAGGGCGAGCTGCCGGGTGCACCCGTTGGAAACACCGGCGCGGCGACCGGAACCGTGGTTCATGAGTATCTCGCCACCGCGCCCTCCGGGGTTACACTTCTGAACGCCGTCACCGCGATCACAGGCGCGCTCACGGGGGAGGATCCCACCCTGCTAAAGAGCCGGGAGGAGATCATCAGCAGATCGGTCGATATCCTCACGCGATTTCTCTCAACAGATACGGCGAAAAAAATCTCAGGATATACAAATTTCCGCAATGAAGAGGAGCTTTTCATCCGCTACAACGACTATTACCTGATGGGAGTTATCGACAAGTTGGTTATATTAGAAGACAGGATCATAATAATTGATTACAAGACCGACCGGTCCCCTGCTCATTCGCTCGACCGGTACCGGGAGCAGTTGCGGTTCTACGCGTACATTTGCAGTCTGGTTTACCCCTCCATCAACATCTTTGAGTTGAGGCTCGTTTTCCTCATTGATCCCGAAGTGGTGCAACCGGAAATTTTGTCACGGACCGATATCGCCGTGGTCAAAGAAAAGATAGATTCACTCATCTCTCTATTAAGGGGTTCGTTCGCTTCGGGCGAGTTCAACAAAAACACTTCACACTGCGGTGAGTGCAGGTTCAGTTTTAATACCGGCAACTGCCTCGCGCGCGAACCTCAAGAATGATTCAAAAAATGAAAGCAAAAAAGAGACACTTTTTACGACTTTTAAGTTTATTTACCCTGCCTTTTGGCGTGACTTTCCTTTTTACAGGATGCGCGACAGTTACAGAAACCGTGAACACCTCGTGTTCCTTGTACGATCTCCCACCGGATCTTGCCGACGGGGCATTAACCGACTCGGTGATCGCCTCGTTTGCCAAAGGTTATAGCGGGAAGGTGATCTTCCTTGATCCCGGACACGGCGGAAGCGATCGCAAGAACAAAAGCCCAAACGGATTGGTGACAGAAGCAGATATTAACCTTAAAGTCGCCCTTTACCTGCGGGAAATGATGCAGAAAGCCGGGGCAAAAGTTATAATGTCGCGGGAAACCGACAAAACAGTTGAGCTAAAAGAGCGCCCTAAGATGGCAAACGATTCCGAAGCGCAATTCTTTATCTCGGTCCACCATAACGCGCCCGGGAAACCGACTGACAGGTTTACCAACTACACTTCAACCTATTACCACGCTACCGAAGCCGACTATGAGCATCACCCCTCGAACCGTGACATGGCAAGATATGTCAATCGCGATCTCGCGTTCAACACGGGGCACCCGGCAGGGCTGGCATCTTTCGACGGCACCATATCCGACTATCTGATCTACCCGGGCGATGGTTTCGCCGTATTGCGCGGAATAAACATCCCCGGAATACTTGTTGAATGCACTTTTTTCACAAATCTGAATGAAGAGATCCGCCTCTCAGATTCCCTATATAACAAAGTGGAGGCATGGGGTATCTTCAAAGGTATTGGGAAGTACTTTAACGCGCCGGTGCCCCTGCTTGAGCTCAAATCGAAAAAAGTAAAGAGTGGAAAGCAGTTAATGGAAATAGCCGTGAATTCCAAACAACCGGTTGAGCCGTGGAACATCAAGGCATTCGCTAACAAGGCACCACTTCCCGCGGAAAAAATAAAATTTGAGAAGAATCTTATAACCCTCGACCTCGGCGATGCCTTCAAAAGGGAAACAGAGGTCAAGGTTATCGTTACAAACAAGGCGGGGCTGAGCAATCTCCCCTTCATCATTAATCTAACCCCCGAAGCGAACTAAACAGGAGAAAACGGATGCTCAATTATATCTGGGCGGCACTGATATTTCTTGGTTTCATCTCTGCAGTTTATTACGATGCTGCTGACACGGCCACATCCCGCCACAGAAACGGCGTTCCATTGACCGTCGCGGTCACGAAAACGGGCGAAGGCTCTGCGGAGGTGGTGCTCGACTCAGCCACCCTCTCCCGGCACTTCGGAGTACCCGTGAGCTCCTCACTTAAAGCCGTCTTCCCCCTTGAAAAACAACCTTCGGAAGAAACAGGAGTCTTATTTAAAATACCTGACGATGCCGCTGATATTCTGAAAGAGATCGCCAAATCGAGCGGAAAAGATAACGATATCACCGCGACATTGACCCTTAACAAAGGTAAAACCGGAGCTTTAACGGCATCAGTCATGCTGGAACATGTCTCGTTCCGGAAGATAAAGGATATTACAAACGCCGCTATAAGTTTCGCCGGAACCGCCGTTGAGATCGCCCTTGGTCTCGTTGGCATCATGGCGATGTGGCTCGGAATCATGAAGATCGCCGAAGGAGCCGGGATAATAAATTATATAGCCGCGGCTATGAGACCTGTTACCAAAAGGCTTTTCCCCGACGTGCCGCACGATCATCCCGCCATCGGTTCGATCATAATGAACATATCGGCGAATTTTCTCGGCCTTTCAAACGCCGCCACCCCATTCGGGTTGAAAGCGATGGAAGAGCTCGACAAACTCAATCCCGAAAAAGGCACTGCCACCAACGCGATGTGTACCTTCCTCGCTATAAATACAGCCGGAATGACTCTTATTCCAGCTACGGCAATCGCTGTAAGAGCCGCCGCCGGAAGCACGCAACCCGCCGTGATAATCGGCACTTCCCTCTTCGCTTCAGCATGCGCGACTACAGCCGGATTGATAGCGGTTAAGACACTTGAAAAGTTTTCATCCAATAGAAGTGAGGGCCTCGCCTTCCTCGGTAATGTCGCCAAAAAGGCCCTTTTTGTTCTGCCTGTTATAGCGCTTCTGATCTGGCTTTTTGTATCGGGAACCGTTGACCTCAACTCACTTGGAGTCAATACTTCAACACTGAAATCAGTTATCGACGCATTGTCCGCCTTCGCGATTCCCGTGATTATCTTCATTTTTGTCGGCATCGGCATGTACAAAAAGGTGAAGGTTTATGAGGTGTTCATAGAGGGAGCAAAGGAGGGATTCAATGTCGCCCTCAGGATCATCCCATATCTCGTTGCCATGCTTATGGCTATCGGTATCTTCCGTGCCAGCGGAGGAATGGATCTGTTGGTCTGGATGTTAAGTCCGGTTACTGACCTTGTCGGCATGCCCGCCGAGGCCCTCCCCATGGCACTAATGCGTCCCCTCTCCGGAAGCGGTTCCATCGCCATCATGACCGAGATAATCAAAACCCACGGACCTGATTCGCTCCTCGGGCTCATGGTTTCCACTTTCTTCGGAAGCACCGAAACCACATTTTATGTTCTCGCGGTCTATTTCGGCTCAGTAAATGTGAAAAGAACACGCCACGCTCTTCCCGCCGGCCTCATCGCCGATGTAACGGGACTTCTTATGGCGGTGTTTATTGTGAGGTTGCTTTTCGGTTGAGAGTTTTTTAACACTCCACCTTTTCAAACCTTTTCTTTTTCGAACCACTCCCCCCTTAATCCCCCCTCGCCTTAGCCAAGGCGCGGGGGGAAATAGCTGAAGAAAAAGCGCTGAATTCCCGGTGTCTTCGCTAAAGGGAAAATAACTCGCTTCGCTCAAACAGATTTTCCCTTTTACGCTCCGACCGCCGGTAATTCTCAATCGCGCTTTTTCTTAGGCCAATCCCACCAAACATTTGTACCAAATACATAATCCGTGTCATCCGTGTTAAATCCGTGTCATCCGTTTAACTATTAATTAAAAGTTAACCACTATATTTCACGGCTCGAATTAATTTTTTGCACAAATTTCACGCCAAATGTCGCTACAACTCTTTAGATTGTTTCTTCTTGTCACGGTTTTAACCTTTGCAGCTTCTCCCCAGAACATCGAATTTCTTCCCGGTAAACGGCTTTTCAACATGCTTAAGGCTGCCGATATGGAGCCGAAATTCGGCTTGACGTTCTTCCCTGATGACAGGGCAATGAAAGTTGATGTCGGCAATGCCTTCGATGTGATTTCCTTGCAATTCGATTCAACCTCCCTTCTAAACGCCGGAACGGAGTTCTTCGCTTACGCGAAGGTGATCGAGTACCGCGACTACCGCCTGCAGGTCGCCGCGATCGACGGATACTTCGGCGGGAATGTAACATGGCTGAAAAAACTCGCCAACTCCCCCCACTACATTACATCCCGGCTACGGTTCATCCACCGCAGCGCCCACTTGGTGGATGGAGCATGGGATCCGTCACAAAGCGCATGGAAAGATGGCGTGGGGCCCGTACCTTTTGCCGATGATTTTTTCGAGTTTAATCCTGCCATTCAATTGGTTTATCCCGCGGCAAGCATAAAACTTTATGGCGGCGTCACATACTCGATACTGATAAGGCCCGTTGACCAAAAAAGAACGTCATTTTCGCTTGGAAGTGAAATTTTTCTCAACGAACCTCTGTTTTCCTTATTGAAGAAAGAAGCAAGATTCTGGGCAGCCGGCGATCTTAAGTTCCGGGGCAGACCTGAATACACCCCCTCCGTTTCAGTGATGGCGGGGCTGAAGTTCGGGCAGCAATCCGGAACGGGTCTCTCGATCTATGCCTCTTACTACGACGGTTACGACTGGTTCAGTTCCTATTACAAAACCAGACTTCAAAAATTCGGGCTCGGTTTCTTTCTCGATTTTAACCCTTGACAAGGAGTTTTTACGGAAAAAATAATTGAAATTAAAGGCCTTCACAAGAAGTTTAAAGACATCCACGCGGTAAACGGTCTCGATCTGAATGTTTACGAAGGTGATGTTTTCGGCTTCCTCGGTCCAAACGGCGCCGGGAAAAGCACCACCATAAGGATGCTGTTAACCCTGATCTTCCCCACCTCGGGCGAGATCAAACTTTTCGGGAAGGATATCAACAAAGAGAGGAAGTATATCCTCAGTCGTGTTGGCGCCATTGTTGAAAAACCCGATTTCTACGGCTACCTCTCCGCGTACAAAAACCTTGAGATACTCGCCCGCACTTCGGGATACCCTGTCACCCAAAAGAGGATAATGGAAATCCTCGAAATGGTGGGGCTCGAAAAGCGTTTTAAATCGAAGGTCAAGACTTTTTCTCATGGAATGAAACAGCGCCTCGGGATCGCCCAGGCCCTCATCCACGACCCCCAATTGATCATCCTTGATGAACCCACCACAGGACTCGATCCCCAGGGAATGAAAGAGATCCGCGAATTAGTAATAAGCCTCAGCAAGGATCATAAGAAAACCATCTTCCTCTCTTCACACATCCTTTACGAAGTGGAGCTGATCGCCAACAGAATGGTGATCATCAACAAAGGGAAGACCGTTATTGAGGGTCCCGTTAACGAGCTCCTTGATGCCACGGAAACCCGTGTAAATATTGAGGTTGACGACCCGCAAAAAGCCGTTCAGCTTATAAATGAGAGCAGTTTCTCCGGAAAGATCGATTCGGTCACAGATAACACTGTGATCCTCTTCGCGCACAAATCAGAGATCGCCCCGGTGAACAAAAAATTGGTTGAGAACGGCCTCTCCGTGAGCTCAATAGTTCCGACCCGCTCACTCGAAGAATACTTCCTCAACTTAACCGGGAATGTGGACAAATGACAACTCTTGTTGGAATAGAGCTTTACAAAATTTTCAGGAAGTGGCGCACCTATATCGGTTTCATTACCATAGCGGTGATTGTTCTCGTTATCGAGATATCAATGCTCATAGAGGGAGAGAACTACCTCCGGTTCCTTACACGGAACCTCAGTTCGATCTTCGTGTTTGAAGGGAACTTCCTCAACGGATATGTAATGTCATATCTTGTAATGGGGGCGCTGGCAATTCACATTCCGTTCCTGATCACTCTCGTGTCGGGTGACCTGCTGGCAGGAGAAGCCACCGCCGGCACTTATAGAATGCTGATAACGAGACCCATCACGAGAACGCAACTTTTAACCGCGAAGGTGATAGCCTCCGCCATTTACACCAATCTGATGGTGGCTTTTCTCGGTCTCATCTCGCTCGGTCTGGGCGTAATCCTTTTCGGCACGGGCGAACTGATCGTGATCAAGGATATCCTGATCATCTTCTCCCAGGATGATATTCTGTGGCGGTTCGCCATAGCCTACGGTATCGGCTCCCTAAGCATGATGGTGGTTACTTCGATGGCTTTCTTCTTCTCCTCGCTTGTAGAGAACGCGATCGGACCGATAGTGAGCACAATGGCTGTCATAATTGTTTTCTACATTCTCTCCAATATTGATGTGGAATTGCTTCAGAATCTCAAACCCTACATGTTCACAACATACATGCAGGCCTGGAATATCGTTTTCACGATTCCGGTCGATATGGACAAGATGTGGGACGCGATCATTACTCTGTCGATACACATCGTCTTCTTCCTGGGGCTGACCTACTACCTCTTCAGAAAAAAAGATATAACTTCATAGGACTTAAAATGCTTAAAAGACAATTTTTCTTCCTCGTTTTCCTTACCCTGGCAGCACTTCCGCAATCTGACGGAAGTAACATCCTCGAGCAGGTAAAAAAGAAATTCAGCGCGGTAAAAGATTACGAGGTTGACGTGCGGATCAAGATCGATGTCGAGTTCCTTAAGGTTCCCGATAACGATGCCACGGTCTATTACAAGGCTCCCGATAAGATAACCATGAAAACGGGTGATAAATTTGCACTGATGCCGAAAGAAGGGCTCAACTTCAACCCCTCAAACCTTCTTAATGGCAAATATACCAGCGTTCTCGAAGGTGAAACGAAGATCAACGGCAAGCCTCATCACATCGTAAAAGTGATCCCCCTCGGTGGCGACGGAAATGTAGTGCTTTCAACACTTTGGATCGATAAATCAACTTTTTATATCTCCAAAGTTGAAACCACCACCAAGAATAGCGGTACCTTCCAGCTTGATATGGTCTATCCCGCGAACAGCAAATATCCCCTGCCATCATCGATGACCTTCAGTTTCGAGGTTGGCAAGTTCAACTTCCCCAAAGGTTTCGGCGGCAACAAAAAGGAGAAGAATCCTGCCTCCACCAATACCACCGGCAAGGTTTACATCACCTACAAAAACTACAAAGTTAACAAAGGTATCCCCGACTCCGTCTTCAAAAAGAAGTGATCTATTTTTAAACCGCCAAGGACGCAAAGAACGCAAAGATTTTGTTGGAACCCAGCTCCACATGGATCAACGCACGTGAAAATACTTCACAGTTCACCTCGCCGCGGCGAGTCACAGTTCACACTTAATGCCCCCCTTTGCGGCCTTTGCGATCTCTGCGGTTTAACGAAAATTCCTTATTTTGAGATATCTGAATTTGGAATTACCATGAAACGCTTTTTAATACTTCTTGCACTCTCCCTTACATTTTTCACGGTGCGAACCCTCGCCCAGAACGACTCCCTGAAGGCGCTCGAAACATTCGCCAAGGGGATCGAAGCCTTACAGGCTGAAAAATACGATACCACCATCATCCTGATGCGGGAAGCTCTCGAGCAGATTGAAGGTTATCAGTTCGGCTCCGACGGTGGACTGATACACTACTTCATTGCCGAGTCGTTCCGTGCCCTCGGTGAATATGACTCAGCCTATGTCCATTTGAAATCGGGCAGGGAGATAATGGGTGAATACAACAACGTCGCGGGTGCTTCATACTTCGACAAATGCGAGGCGGATATCCAAAACCTCCTGGGTGATTATTTTCAGGCAGAAAAACTTTACAATAAAGCCCTCGAGCACCTTCCTGTTGACGCCGACCCCTACACCACCGCCTACATCTACACTTCGCTTGGAAACATCCTGCTTAACCGGGGCGAAAATAAAAACGCCGGGGAAACATTCGCCAACGCGGAAAAATATTATAAGATCGCGAACTACGAGGCCGGGCTCGGCGATGTTTACTACGGCTACGGACTGATAGCGACCAACACGAACGACAATCAGCTCGCCGACTCCCTCTTTAATGTGGCGCTTGATATTTTCACGAAGTATAATGTCACCCTCGGTATTGCCAACGCCTGGTATGGCAAGGGAATTGTCGCCATGAATCTTGGGAAGAACAAACTGAGCATCGCTTCCTCATCAAAAGCGCTGGAACTCTACAAAAGTGTAAATTACCCCCTCGGGGTCGCGAACGCCCACACCAATATCGGCATGGTCAGTATAAATTTAGCCGACTACGAGAACGCCCGCAAGAATTTTGAAGCCGCACTTCCCTGGCTGAAAAAGATCAATCACCAGATCGGTTTCGGAAATGTTTACTACGGTCTTGGAGTTATGGCTATGAACCTCGCGGAAAACGATGAGGCTGAGCAGTACTATCAAATGGCAATCGATGCCTATAAAAAAACAGGTTACGCCCTCGGGATCGGCAGGATCTATCACGGTTTAAGCGTTATCGCGATCAACAAAGGTGACAATAAAAAAGCCGAGGAGATGGCAAAACTTGCCGTTGAATATTATGATAAAGCGGGTTTCCTCATCGGCATGGGGCAGGTATACGAAAACTTCGGAAACATCTTCCTGAACGCCGGGAATAACGAGCGCTCACAGGAAAATTTCGAGAAAGCCTTAAACTATTATAAAAAAGCCACTTACCCGGTCGGGATGGGGAACATCTGGTTCAGCCTTTCTCAACTCTCTTTTATCACTCTTGATTTCGCGACCACCCGGGCAAGAGTTGACTCGTCACTTTACTACTTCAACAAGGCACAGTACCCCCTGGGTCTCGGCAACTCATGGTTTATGCTATCTCAAGTCGCCCAGTACGAAGAAAAATATGAGGAAGGGATCGACTATGATATGAAAGCCCTCGCCGAGTTCGAGAAGATCAACTACCCGCTCGGCATCGGAAGGGTTGCCTACTCGGTGGGGACAGCCCTCTACCGCCTCGGGGAATACACCGAAGCCGAAAAACAGTATAAAGCAGCCCTCGAAGTGTTCACTCTTTCAGAATACAATTTTTTCCGCGTGATCACGTCATTCAGCCTTGCTGATCTCTATCTTGGGTGGAAGCCTAAAGAACACATGACGGTGAAATATCTCGATTCAGCAATGATCTATCTCGAGAACTTCAGGGCGAACCTGGTGCGCGAGGAAGACCGCACAAGTCTGTTCGAGAAGTTTTCAGCGTATCTCGAGTTCTCTGTTTATGCCGCCATTTATATGAAAGACAGCCACTCAGCCCTGCGCTACCTCGAGAACGTGAAAGGGCGGTCTCTCGCCGACATCCTTTCAGAACGTGCTGCCGGACTTTCCTCCAAGATCGACAGATCTCTCCTCCAGGAGAGAGCGGCCCTTGAAAAACAGATCGCGAACCTTAAAACCCTTCTCAACACTTCCGGTGACGTGGATGGAGGCGCGGTTAAAAGTGAGCTTAAAAACCTCAACGACCGGCTTGACGATCTCGTGTTCAAGATCAAATCACAGAATCCGGACTTCGCGTCACTCGAGTATCCCAAACCCGCGGATGTGGAAGATATCCGGGCTAAGATCGGGAAGGATGAAACACTGCTGCAATATTATGTGTCAGACTACGGCTCCTGGGTTTTTGTGATCACCCGGGACGGGTTCGAACTCGTAAAACTCGATTCCACTTCCGCCGCGATACAGGATAACACGCAAGCGCTTCTTGATGGACTGAAACGCGACAAATACACCGTTACCAAGCCCGCCGCGGAGATGGACGCGGAAGAGGAAATGTCGCTTGAAGCCTCCAGAAAACTGTACGACCTTCTGATCAAACCGGTCGAGAAGTATCTTGGGGATGGCGGCAGTCTTGTGATCATTCCTTCAGGTATCCTCAATTTCATTCCATTTGAGGCACTTTACTCCGGTTCTTCATTTCTGATCGAAAAGTATCCCGTGAAATATTATCAGTCTGCCACACTTCTTACCCTCAAGCGGGGAGCATTGAAGAAAGAGCGGAACAGCGAAGGTTTCGCGGGGTTTGGCGACCCTGTTTATGATATCGAGAACTTCGAGAAAGGGATGGAGGAAAGGGGCGTAAAACTGGGTTACAGGGGCGGAGGGCTCGAGTTTGAGGAATCGAATAAAGAGATCAGCCGCGCCGGTCTTACCCTCTTCAGGCTTCGAGGAACCGGTGAAGAAATAAAAGCGATCGCTGATCTTTTCAGAGCAAAGGGGCAACCCGTGGATATCAAACTGCGGAAGGATGCCACCGAGGAAAATGCCAGATCAGCCGGACTCAAAAATTACGGCTACATCTCATTCGCCTGCCACGGAATTGTTTACCCCGGCTTCCAGAGCCTCGCCCTTTGTGCTGAAAAGGATTCCCTGAATGCCACGCAGGATGGGTACCTTACCTTTGAGGAGATACTTGGGCTCGACTGGAACGCGAAGCTCGTTGTCCTCTCCGCGTGCCAAACAGGAACCGGTGACATGAAAAAAACCGAAGGAATTGTCGGTCTCACCCGCGCCGTGATGTACGCCGGAACCGATGCCGTGCTCGTCAGCCTCTGGACGGTTTCTGACTCCGGCACCCGCGACCTGATGATCAATCTTTTCACCTCAATAGTGAATGAATCCCTTCCCTCAGACAAAAGCCTCCGAAACGCGAAGCTCGCCCTCATCAAAAAAGGGGCTTCGCCCTATATCTGGTCACCTTTCGTGTTGTTTGGGGAGTAGAGAACTTGAGAACTTCAGAACTTGAGTGCGCCGCGGCGCATTGAGAACTTTCCCAAAGGGATTCCTTCGGAACAGAACTTGAGTTTTCGGGGCTAAGGGTCTTGGGAACAGAATACACCGCAGTGTAAAAAAGTTCTGGAGTTCTCTGGTTCTCGAGTTCTCAAGTTCTATTTAAGCAGCATCGCCTTTACGGTTTTGGTGTATCTGTCACTACTCTCAAGCGATTGCGCCTCCAGACGGAAGATGTAAACACCCGATGAGTGGGAGATTCCGTTAAACCTCTTCTCATACATGCCCTTCTCCATCTCGCCTGTTGCGAGTTCAGCCACTTTCTGTCCCGTGATATTGTAAACAGTAAGGGTTACACTGCTCTTTTCTTTCAGTGAAAACTTGATCACTGTTTCAGGGTTGAAGGGGTTTGGGTAGTTGTTGTAGAGGTTGTACTCGTAAACCACCGTGTTCACGGTTTCAGGGTTTGATTTTCCAAGTCCGGGATTCACAGGGGTGTTCCTGCCGGCTAAACTGTCAGATAACAACAGTGTCAGATCGGTCAAATACGCTGATTCCGGGAAATCGGTCTCCATCCTTTGGCGTGTTAACTTTGCTCCCGCCCTGTCTGACTGTACCATCAATTGGTAAAGTGCTTTCTTGTATAATGCCTCCTCACCCGGGCGTTTCTTTCTGTATTCACTTGCTACAGAGTCAAGGTAAACCACTGGATTCTCCTCATTGATTGCCGCGTCAACCTTCAGTAATCCCTTCGCGAGGCTACCCTTCCTGCTGTTGTTTCCGTTCTTTACGAATCCTTTGTATTCCGTGAGTTCTTCACCCGTGTAGGTGCTTCTTAACAGCCTTAGTGCCAACGGTATAAGTTCGTCATCTGAATTGTTCTCGATGATATCTACACATAGGTTGCGGGCTTGTTTCAGTTTCTTTTGCTTTAACAATTGACGGATGCTCGCTATCTTTTCCTTTACCTTGCCAACTTCTCCTTTCGATAGTTTCAGATTACTCACAAGAGGTTCTGACTCATTTTCCTTCTCAGGACTATCCTTGCCCACTTGCAATAAGGGATTTGTATAAATAACACTTGACAAGTCCCAGTCTAATTTTAGTTCCTGAATATTATCCCAGTAGTTGTGTTGAGCAGATACAATCGATGAAGATAAGGCATATATGTCTGTTTCATTATTACTGAAAAGATTGTTTATACAATTATATTCTTGCGAATTTTCATAATAGCCAAAGTCTACGGTTGATGCATAACTGTAGAGCCCAACTGTGTTATTCGTCAATGTATCCAGTCCTTGTGTTAAAGAGGAGTTGTAATCCCCTGAAAGTACTATTCCGTTCCCGACGTTTATTCCGTATCGTCCACCACTTATCCTGGAATTCTTTATCTCAAGATTCGCTGCCCCAAGTGTTACACCCCTCTCCGAACAACCAACTACTTTAACATTGTCCAAATAGATAGACCCTACAGGGCGTGATTCCACGGAGACACCAAACCAGCAGTTCTCGATCGTCGAATTCGATATGCTTAACGAAGAAGGATTCCATGCGGCAATTGCTGTGCTTGCATTTTTTATTATCGCATTGTTAATGGAAACATTCGCACCGCTTGCTATGATTCCGTTTCCGGCTGTCCAGTTACGACTAATAAAGTCAAGTTTTACAGGCCCGGAATTTATTGTGAATATGTTCAGATTTGCGGAGCTCACATCAAGTTTTGATGAGTTAAGAAACTTCATGTCCGCGCCATTTGTAATCGAAAGAGTCTTTCCTGAGGTTAGTTTGAGATCACTCTTTACATTTACCGGATAATCAACCTCTTCATTTTCAACAAGATTTCCTCCCGCCTGTACAGTCGGTTCTATCCTCAACAATGTCCCTTCACCGGCTTTTAGATAAATTGTAACCCATCCATTAGAGGTTGTGAAGTATTTTGAATTGGTTTTCAAATCGTGAATTGTATAATTAATAAAACCCGGATCCAAGTGAAACTTAATTGAGATATAACGGTGTGAAGAATCCTGAACGGGTAAGTCTCCCGGAATTTCTTGAAGATTACATCGTCTGTTTACAATATAAACATATTTTGGAGGAAATAAATCTACAGGCGAGGGACTTAATTCTTCGAAAAAACCTGTCTCAACAAATGTGGTCTCATCGGGGTCAGGATCTACAACAGGATGCCAGGTCTGTACTGATTCAATCCAATTAATGGAACTTTCTTCATCACGACTCCAACCCGTTGCATCGAGCCACTTCAGTCGTAATAATGTGGATTCGATAAGTGCTGTTGATGATATAAACTCTCGTACTGCTGTATATCTCTCATTTGTATCTTGTTGTACTGCAGGATTTTGTATCCAGGTATCCGGTTTCGCAGGGTCAAATGATTTGCCTTTTTCCTCAAAAAGTCCATACTGATTAAATTCGGTCTTTCCTTCAACCGGAATCGCAGTTCGGGTGGGCACCATGTAGTACATGAAACCCTTTGCACCATAAGCTAATGAAATATTACCCATAGCTTTAATTTCATCAGGTGTCGGAGGACGCCTTCTATGAGGACCGTCCACCAAAGATAATACTCCATCCGTTCTATTCAGATATTGCTCCCCGGCTACACAAAGAGTTACGACTAATGGTACTTCCAGCTCTTGTGCTGATATTTGAGCAGGAAGTATTCCAACATACTTATATTTGTTTGGGTCTGCTTTGGAACCATATTGGTCATCAACACTATTATAATTAATGAATAGGTCAAGACGCGGTTGGAGGGAACTCGTAGTCGTTCCAGTGTTTTTAATAATTGGATACATGTTATAATTGATATAATGGCGCACAAATTTATCATTATCATTTGCTTTTGCATAAGATGTATCAAAATCAAGGAAATGCTTGGGTATTCCTCCAACTGCTCCATTAATCTCCATAAATGGAAGGGTACCCTGTAACATGGTTCTTAGTGTATCCTGCATTTCTCCCCGGTACCTTGCGGAAAGCTGGAATGGTTCATCGTAATAGAAACTTTGAAGCTTTTGGATATTAAATGAACCGTATTTGGCTTTAAGATCAGAAATAATCTGAGCCTTGGTTATTGTCTTTGACTCGTATAGCTCGTCATATTCCGAATTAAAAATAGTTATCCTGTCGATAAACAAATCTGCATTTCCTGCCCAATCTATCTGAAAGTAGAAATGATTGTCTTTAGCAATATTTATAATACCAATATCCAATGAGTCGTATTTTGTGAGATGCCTTGAACCAAGCATTTGAGTATTCACAACATAAACAAACTCACTTAACGGTGTGTTGGATTGTACTTCAGTCTTAAAAAAGTCCCTTCTGGGGGCATAAGTGTGTGCTCCTGAGGCAGAGGTGCTGATTCCTCTTGCTCGCAGTGTGAATAAATCAACATTTCCACTTGTCATACCCCTCCTGAAATATACCCTGATTTTTAAAGAGGTGTTTAGTGGGAACTGCGACGATGGAAGTTTTGCCCACACCAAAGGTTTACCTGCGACATCAGTGCCTATAATGGCTGCTCGTGAGTATATAAATGGTAGACCCCTTGATCATGGATATCGTGCCCTGTTAACTCCGTTGTGGGCTGACCTTGAAAAGGTCTTAAAACCCAATAACTGGCATCAGGGGCTAGGTTAGTAACTGCACCAAAACCATAATTATCAAGGTAACTGATTGTTGACCTAGGCGAACCTCCAATCTGAATAACAAATTTCTCCCTCCAGTGGCCAAAAGTATTCATATACTTCGCGGGGAGAAATATTCTTGGTGGAATTGCAGAAAGATCGTGTTTCCAGGCAAATCCCATATCATTGAGAAAAAAATCCTTAGGGTATGAATCCAGCGCATTTTGATGAAATTGGGCATCGGTTACAAGATTTGTAATACCCAAATTACGCAGCAACCCGAAGTACCACCCGTTAGCTTCATTCATCTCCCAAATCTCCGCTTGTGTCGCTAAATTATTTGGATTGGACAGGTAATTGACCACAAAGTCAAAAAATGAAATATGCGGCATATAATTTACACCGGGTTGATTTTGTGCTTTTATAATAGATATCATAATAAATAGCACAAGTATAGCTTTTTTCATATCTATTCTTCCATAAATCGTTGTTTTATCTAATTAATTGAACTTTAACACTTTTGGTTAAAGTTTTTTCACCTGTTTTTAAGGTGAGGTTAACGATATAAGTACCGCTCGAGGGGGTATGGTTTTTAAGGTTTATCTGTTCCGTTTGGGTCCCTTTCTCTTTTTGTGATGATTCAATGTATATTCTCTGACCGAGGATGTCATACACCTCAAGTCTGAGTACCCCGGAATCAGGCAGGGTATATTGAACAGAAATCTGACCTGTGGTCGGGTTCGGTGAAACCGTCACTAATAATGTTTTTTCTTCTCCTGTTTCCTCCTTTTCTTCTTTAACTGATACAGGGGTTCTTGTCCCTGCATAAATGTATATGTGAGAGAGTGTTGCTCCTGATGCCACCTCCCCAACACAAATATCAGCAAGTCCGTCTCCGTTTATATCTCCAACCCTCCCGTTAAAATCCATACTATTCTCCGGGAATTGTGAAAAATATTGTTGGGCACCTTGGCCCGTTATAGTACTTCCACCAAGGTATAATACATTTCTTACGTATGGAACATATTGTAATAAATCGCCATAACCATCTCCGTTTACATCTCCGGGAGATAAACCTCTTCCGGGTGGGCCACCGGCATTAACCCGTAATTCAGGTGTAATATTGGGAGGTTTTGAACCAAAGGAGATTCCATATCCCCCACTTCCGGTTTCCGGAGAAAGGTAAACCATAATTTCCCCCTTTCCATCACCATTCATGTCATTAAGCAGGAAGTATTCCTCCGGATGAAATACAGTATCTGATGAGAATTCATAATATTCGCTAAAATCGAAACTGCTGTTGCCGTAATAAAATCTAAGTAACTTCAATCCTGTTACATCACTGGCAAGTGTTGTTATGTCTGATTTCCCGTCACCATCAAGATCTGATGAAAAAAATTCGTGCCTCAGAGTAAGACATGTTTCCGATTCTGGGAATCGAATAAAATTCAAGAGGCTGATTTTCTTCAAAGTTCCTAACAAACCAAGTTTTAAATGAGCCTCCAGTGAGGTAAACCAATTCCTCCCAACTGTCACCGTCAAAATCTATTGGCCACACCTTCCCAATGAAAAAAGCTACATTTGTCGAATCGGGAAGTGTTAAAACATAATCGGAAATTGTATCCAAATCCGGCCCTCCGTAATATACATTGTAACGGTAAACAGGTTCTGGATATTCTCCTATGTGATTAATTATATCTCTATAGCCATCTTGGTTAAGATCACAACCTGTTATTAAGGATGGATAATAGATTTCTAATCGGAAAGCAGGTGTATCAGGCACAGGGTTTCCCCCATAGAAGAAGTATGCATAACCACCTGTATTATCCCTCATATTCATTCGGCATATTATGAAATCATCACATCCGTCATCGTTCTGGTCACCCATGAAGATAACTGATTCGTTCACATAATATCCTGTATCAAGAAATATAATCGAATCAAACTGGGCATTCACTTCAGTTGTCACCACAATAAGAAAAAGCAATCCCGCAAACGGGACAACTCGAAAGGGGTTAGGTGTTAGTTTAAACATAGAAATTCCTCACACAAGGGTTGTGTTGGTGAATCAGGAAATAAATAATTTGAGTAAAAAGCTTCAGGAAAGCACAAAGAAATTGGATATCCCAGATCGAATTGATTTGGGATGAGGGACGATAACAGGATAACAAACCAAAATGGAGGTGCGGTCTGTCTCCCGACAGAAGACAAAAATATTTCCCAGATACTAATAAAAAACCCGGCGTTGAAAACGATAAACAATAATCCCATGAATTAAGGACTGCAATAGATACATCAAATTCTTTTTAAATAAGAATTCAAAAATCAATTTAAACTTAATAATTTATATCTAATCTAAAAGGCAAAATATACCGCCCTTTTTGTTGCCGGGCTAACTTCCCTTTACGAATCCATCCGGTTACCTGAGAAGTATGCTCCTTCTATCAGGTTGCACTCCTGAAGTTGTGCGGTAGTCACCCGGGGTGGGGTCTACAGTTCAGAAGTTCTTCACAACGACCCCCGAAGAGACACTCTCCCTCAACGATCCCTTTGTCGCTCATTTCGCGAAATACAAAACCGTCACCTCCCTGAGGTTAACCGCACCGTCGGTGTCGATTCAAAAGGTTTTACCAAGCCATGCTGAA
>CAZVBQ010000029.1:0-33765 GCA_964625575.1 uncultured Ignavibacteriaceae bacterium
TACCGATATTGCACCCCTGCGGGGAGCGGTGGTTTTGGGCCTTTAATCCTACCGAAATTGCACCCCTGCGGGGAGCGATGGTTTTGGGCCTTTAATCCTACCGAAATTGCACCCCTACAGGGAGCGATGGTTTTGGGCCTTTGATCCTACCGGCATTGCACCCCTGCGGGGAGCATCCGCGTTAATCCGTATAATTTGTGTGTATCTGCGTGCTAATAAATTTCACCTCGCCGCGGCGAGTCACTCCGCCACTGGCGGATCACACTTAAAATCTCACCCTTCACCCCTCACCCTTCACACTAAAAAAATAACATTTAACATTTAACATTTCATATTTGAACCACCACCCCCTTAAACCTCGCCAAATTCACTTTCACGCCATCATCGAGGTCGATTTCAACCGGGGTCATGGCCAGCGGGGTAATCGCGAGTATCAGGTCTTCGGTGTCTTTAATGGCGCGGTTCAGCCTCGCTTCTTCGCGGACGGGGTTAGCGCCGAAGGTTATTCCATCGCGCAGGTCGTTCAAGCGGGCGGTGAGTTTCGAGCGGTACTCCTTCAGGTAGTCGTTGAAGAGCTTGCTCATCGTCTGGCTGTTGTAGCGGTGCATGTAGATCAGCGCCTTGAAGCTCCCGCCCGGCGACGACACCATCCAGTAGATGGGTCGCTTCTTGTAGCGGCGCAGGTGGTCTTCGTAAAATTTGGTGTTGAAGTATCGCCTGAGGGGCATGCCCAGTGCCGACTCAATGAACTTCCGGTTAGCCTCGAACGATTCTTTACCGAGGGCGGCCTCGAGGAAGCGGTTGAAGCGGAAAACTATATCGTCGGGGAAGAACTCCTCATCGAGCACGGGGATGATGTTGTCTTCATCGGGGAGGAAGCGGGGCTCCGGTACGCGCTCGAGGTAATGCTTTAGTGTCTCTCCCTGGTTGGCGAGAATGAGGCCCGGTTTATCGAGCGAGTATCTTCCGAACATGCAGCCTACGGCGTATGAGATGAACTGCTTTACCACCTCGGCGGTGTTGAAGTCGAGTCCCCCTTCTTCGGTGATGATCTTCTCCTGCTGAAGTACGGTAACATCTTTCAGTTCTACATCAGGGGTCAGTTCATCCTGAAGACCGTAAATGTTGATGAATATCCTGTTAAGCTCCTCTTCGTTCCGGTGAAGTTCGAAGAATTTGTCGCTCCAGTATTTTTTATAGGTTTCGTATCTCTCCGCGAGCAATGGGGAGTCGGAAGCGCTTAACAGCGGCGATGCCTGAAAGTCCCAGCTTGTTTCGTGGGCATCCCAATCTTCTTTGGAGATTGAGATAGATTCTTCAACGATGTAATCAGAAGTCCAATCTTCCTTCTGGATTAATGGAACTCGTCCTAATGGACCTTGGGTGAAGTCCATTGTTGGGGCAAGTACGCTTAAAAACACTTGCGAAACTTTTGAATTTAAAAATCCTAAGAGATAATTAATCTCTCTTGGTTTTACTGGGAAGAGCATAGGCCCTTTTGAGTCAAATAGAGTTCCACCATTGATAAATCTAGCATTAAAACTACCAGATGTTAAAGCTGTCCATGTAAGACCTTGTTTAAAAAAGTATCTGGGGTTTCTTATTACGGATTTTTGTCGACCATCTGGGAATACAAGATTTTTTATTTCGTGTCCATCATGTGACCAGTTGATAATCAGATCACGATTGCCATAATATTTCCGGTATTCACCACCTTTATTATAAGGAAACCATTTCTTTTTTGAACTAATTGCATCTTCAGAACTATTACAATCGAATTTAATTTCTGAGTATGAAGCTTCAAACCAACTTCTTAAAAAACGATCATTATCTCCGGTTGCTATACCTTGTCTCGGCTCAGCGATGCTGCTTAATAATTTGGAATCGATAAAAACCTTTTTTACGAGGTCACTAACCCAGTAGGCAATAGGGTTCCCAGGAATTTGCGCGAAGTCAGATTGGCTGATGTTAAACCGGTTGAATCCTTTCATGAAAATCTCTTCTTTTAAGCGCGCGTCCTTGATGTCAACTAATCTAACAAAAGTGCCGTTGAGAGTATCATGTTTTGCGTGGTTGATCACAAAAGCTGTTACCTGAACAACCTCGCCACCGATCTCCTCGAAAGCCCGCGCGCCGAGGTGCGCCATTGAATCGATGAAATACTTTTTGATCAGCTTCTTCCGCAACTCTTCAAAGCTCGAAAGGAACATCCACGCGTGTTGCGTGATCATTCCTGTGAAGCACTTTTCATCCGTAAAAGCCACGCACCTTTCTATGAACGCCGCGAATAGATCGCTTTTTGAATCTTTATAATGTTTTTCGAGGTGGCTTTTTAGTACCGGATTAGAGTTGCCCGGCAAATAGGGAGGGTTGGTGACCACGAAATGATACTTCGAGGCGAGTGCTTTATACATGGTTTCGGAGTAGTCGAGTTTTTCTTTCAACGTGATTGATCCGGTTATTTCCGTATCGGCACGCTGCTCAAGTTCGTCCTTTTTCGCATCGTCGTGGAAGATCTCTGCCCGCGCCCCCCCGGCTGAAAATTCCGGATCGAGGAGCGAGCCAAGTATATCCGCATCCTTAAAGAAAGCCGCCAGAAATTCCGCTTTCACGCTCTCATCCTTTGTAAGTTTTGCGCCTTCGATATCCCAAGGGTGGAGCATCCGGTCGTCATCGAGAGAATAAACCTTCGGTGTTATTCCGCTATTGATAATACCCCTGTCATACTCCCGTGCCTTCATTATAAGGGCAAAACTCGCGAGTGCCGCGGCACGGTTATCGAGTTCAAGCCCGGTAAGGTTGTGTTTAAGGATCAGGCCTGGGATGTCTTTTTTGTAATACCCTGACTCCTCATATATCTTCATCAGAAGATCGAAAGCGTAAACGAGAGTGTGGCCGCTTCCCGCGCACGGGTCAATCACCTTGATCTCTTCGGGCGTCTTAATCTCCGGGGCATCTTCCTTTGTGAGTTCCGTTGGGAGGTAATAAGGCATCTCATTCTTGAGTGGAGAACCGGGATTTTTAAGCATCCAAAGTTTGCCGAGACCATTCTGCACCATGTATTTCACTATCCACGCAGGTGTGAACAACTGGGTGACGGCAGCTATCTCATCTTTTTTTCTTTTCGCGGAGTTTTTCTTGTTGGCAAAAACCTTGTCTTTCTTCTCCTGAATATAAAACTGATACAACCACCCTATAACCTCTACATTCTCGCATTCTTCGGCACCGAGGTTGGAGTTTACGAACGCGATTATTGAGTTCTCGCTCAGGAGGTCGTCGGGGAGGAGAATCTCCGCGTAAGAGTTGAGGGGTTCGAACATGAAGGGCATTGTCTTGTTGAACCCCGCGCACGCGGCAATGAAAAGGAGTTTATACGCCTCATTGAATTTGTTTGCCGATGGAATGTTTCCGCTCAGAAGCGCTTCCACGCGGGCTCTATCAACGGGGAGCCCCTCCGGAAAGAGCCCGTTCCTCGCGTCGGCGAGTATGGCGGGGTCGCCACCCGCAGCCCGGGGAGTTACCACAGGAACGAAGTTGTACCCCCTGGCATCCATGTACCGGAGGGCGATGAGCCGGTTGAAGAAAGTGTAAGCGTGCCTCTCTATGAAAGCATCCTTGTCTGGGGTGTTCTCCCACGCGACGCGGAGCTTCTCCTTAAGGCCGGCTTTCGCGGCGAGTTCGGGGGTTTCATGCGTTAATATGAACCGTATCCTTGCGCCGATATGATCGATAAGCCATCCGCGCGCTTCGGTGGCAAAACTTTTAAGTTTCCCTTTATCCATTTTGAACTCCTTTATCCGGGAATAATTCTGTTTCCGTTCCTGATCTCTTCGAGCATTTTCTTTCTGATCGAATCGAGGTATTCTTCGACATCGGCGGGTGTTATTATCTGAGTCTTTCCGTAATCCGACCTTATTTCCTTCAACTGAATGAACTTCACTGGTGGAGGTGGCGGCGGCGGCGTGGTACCAACCACAGTGACAACCGGGTCAACCACAATTGGCGGCTGCAATTCATGTATCTTCTGAAGCAGTTTGGCACTGACATCACCTTTTAGCCAGGGGGCAATATTCTGAAGTGCCGCGAGTCCGGGTGAGTTCTCTATCTTCGCCCTGAATGAAGCGATCACGTCTTCAAGTTCGTGCTTTCTCTCATCAGGCACTGTGGCGTATCCCTCCAACATTGGGATGCCACTGCTTAACACTTCAAGCGTTTGGATGAGCTCCTGTTTAACCTTTTCGACGCGTGTAGTGATCTCATTTGAAAGATCGATATAGGCGTTGTTGATCTTGTTATATGCTGTCTCCCTGTAAGGTTCAGGTACGCGCATATAATCTTCGAGAAGGGATTTGTTGGGCGACTCAACAAGCTGAAGATCGGAAGCATGAAGCCTAAGAAGTTCCTTCACTTTATCGTAGAGTTCCCTGTTTGGTCCGTTCATGAAGAGGAGTATCCGGTCGAGGAGGTCTTTGTCGGGAAGCACCGCGTTGGCGATGCCGTTAATATAGTCGAAGAACCGTTTTTTCTCGAGCGTGATCGCCTTTTCAAGCGTTGAGAGTGGTATCTCGATCTTGTGGAGGAAGGGGTATTTATCCTTCCGGAAAAGGAGGTTCTTCAATTGTTGTGCTTCATTGCCGAGCGCTTCCTTCATTTCCTGTTCTATCAGCTTCGCGTCGGTTGCCTGCAACTGCTTCCCGAACCAGTTGAAGTGGAACCTTCGAGCCTCCTGCAGCAATTCGGGAGAGATATCCTCATTGGTTTTCACCAAGATCGAGGAGTAGTCTTTGCTGTTATCGAGCCTTTTGAAAATTTCAGTGGCGTTCATTTCGGAAACATTGAAGTAGATCGTCACCTTGTTATGAACGTACAAGCTGACCAACGCGTGCGGAATTATCAGATCATCAACGTATCCGTAAGGTATCTTCCTGAAATGCTCGATCAGCGATCTCAGGTCGACCCTTCCGCCGTCAATAACTTTACCCGCGATGTGTGAATAGAGCTCATTTTCAACATCGTTGAATCCACCGAACTCGGCGATCAAACTTTCGGAAGTGAGGTCGCGCAGAAGTTTTATTATATCCTCCCGCCGTGGCACCATCGTGATCTTTTTCAGGTAGATATACGAGCCATCGATAAGCTGCTGCCCCGCTTCGCGGAGTTTTACATGAAAATCGTTCGACTGGCTCGTTAGCTCCCTGCCGTTATGGAGGAACCGTGCCTGCCCGAGTAGCGCGGAAAGGAGGGAGATTATGCCCCTCTGTCTCTGCTCATTCTCCCCCTTCTTCGTGGTTATCACAGCCTGTTTTTCCGCGCTCATCTGGCCTGTGCTGTTCAATTGCGCGTACCGGAAGGTTTTAAGATAGAGCGCGGCATCCTCGATCAGTTTGTTGCTCTGTGGAACGGCTATCAGTAACTGGTGCTGAGCCATCGAACGGGCGAAAAGCTCTGTTTCGGTCGGATAATTGTCCTCGGCACCGATGACAAGATGGAGCGATATCTCGCCGTTGGGCGCCATGTGGTCGTGACCATCAATCTTGCGGGAATAGGGGAAGTTCAGCCCGGTGCGGTCGTGTTTCAGTTTGAGAATATCTCCCACGCCCGCCTTTTCCCTGAAGAAAAGATCTGCTATAAAGCGACGGAGCTGGCCTTCTTCAAGCCTCGTGTTGTTAATCTCACGCGTCACTTCCTGCTGGATATCGGTCTGGTACTCGTAAACGCCGCTGACTTCCTGAACGTATGAGTAGCGGACGAGCTGATCGAGAGTGGTCTGTATCCGCTGCTCCAGCGTCGCGCGCTCCTGATCGCTGTTCTCCGACATCAACACGGCAAGGTTCTTCACCGTTGTGGGTAATGTGTTTTCATATTTCAGAAGGTAAAGCAGTTTCAGTATTCTCACGCTGAAAGGGTCTTCATTTTTAGACTCAAGCACGGCGATGGTATGGAAAGGCTGCGATTTAAGCAGGGCGCGGGTTCCCTCGAAGAAGAGATCGAACGGAACGAAATTTCCGAGCGAAGCTTCTTTAATTGTAATAAGCGCGTTCTGAAACACGCCGAGCATCGAGCGGGCACCAACCGCGGCGTAGTTGCCGGTAAAAGCCCCGTGATTCGAGAGGGAGATGAGGCAGTTTTGGAAGAGCTCAACCTGATACGGGAGAACGGGGTAAAAACTTGTGAAGTTATCGCCGTTCGGCAAGCTCTTGTTGTATGAAGTATCATCGGGGAAGTTGAACCTGGTTCTGATTACCTGACCGAGCTTGTCGTAATAATCGTCGAGCATCGTTTCAGCTTCATCCTTCTTCTTGAGAAGGCGCTTCTGTATCACTTCGCGGGCGTTCTGTGAGGTAAGGTTAACCCTCACTTCGAACCGCGCCATGATCTTTGAGAAGTCTGATTTCTGAGCGGCGGTCATCGTTTTCACCATTTCGGTAACTTCCTCCTGCGCCGTTACCATAACCCAGACCCTCCCTTTGAACGCGACAGCGAGGTCTTCAACCAGAGTCTGAAGGTTCAGCATCGTCCGGGGATCGCGGGAGATGTACTGCCCTATTTCATCGACGAGGAAGACGAGGCGAAAATTCGAGGGCTTTGTATCAAGATAGTCCCTGATATCTTTGATGAAACTCTCGACTGAGAGGGGGGTATCGTTCCTGTATTTAGTTTTAATGTCTTTTGTTGTTTCGGGGTCGTATCCGAGGGCTTCCGCGAAAGCGGAATCGAGCGCCTTCCCCATTACCATCAGCTTACCGCGGCTATCGAGCCACTCCTTCCCTGATATCCGTTTAAATGCCTCTTTAAAGAGATCGAACTTGCCGGCATAGATCAGGTCGCGCTCCAGCTTGGCGATAGAGGGGTCTTCAGCGAAGCCGAGGGCACGGTCGAACATCCTCTTGAAGGGCATATAGATGTTCGCCTCACCGGCGCGGTGAGCCTGCTCCGCGATGCTGTCGATGTTGAAAAGGATCGTCTGAGTTGGGGTCAGGAGAACTTTTGAAACGAGTCCCTCGCACTCAAAATCATCTGTCACCTTACCTTTGAAGTATTCGCCGAGCTTAACGCCGTCAACCTCGCGGTTTGAGAGAATGTGGGAGATCATCTTAAGGAGATGTGATTTACCCGTTCCGAAGAAGCCCGAGAGCCAAACGCCCGGATTGGCAGCGCCATCGGAAGTGTACCGGCCGAAAAGATCGATCAGAATCCGGTTAACCTCCTTGGTTACCACGAACTCCCGCATTTCATTAAGGAGATCAGACTCATCCGATACCTTAACCACCACTTCGATGCGGCGGGAGATATCTTCAACAAACATTTCATGGATTCTCATGGCTCACCTTCCTGTTTCAATTGTTTTCTATCTGACCACTTAGATTGATCGCCCTGTATGAGTGCTCGGGTAGCGTGCCGAAGAGCATGAGGCTCCAGCCGTCGTAGGTACCGGGGAAAAAGAGGATGACGGGGGTATCGCTTAACCCATTTTCGAGCGCCGAGATCACCTTCTTCGCGCGAAGGAACGGATAACACTTGCTGAAGCCCGAAAGGAACAGAATTGTTGCAGATCCTGCCGCAAGTTCTTCCCTCAGACGGGGGATGATAACTTCCTCAAAAGGCACAACATTCTCGATGTGCCTCATCAATTCTCCCTTGTCGTTATCAGGCTCCACTTCAAGGAGGGTATCGAAATTGCCGTCCTCTTTAAGTAACTCAACCACCAGATCAAAGAGATCGATGTGGAGAATCGTCTTCCCCGAGCGCATCAGATTCGAATTTAGCCCCCGCAATTCCGCTGAGAAGGTCTCTTCAGCCCGGGCATCATAAGCGTAAAGAAAAACAGGCAGGTGCCCCGAAGCGCGGGCATTCTGAAGGAGATCGCGCGAGGTTATATAGTTGTAAAGTTGATCAAGGTTCATTGCAGTAAAGCCCTTCTTATCCCGGTGTAGCCAAGCTCGGGAAGTGATACCACATCATAAGGCAGCATTGGCGGGATCACCCGTTCTCTTTCGATGATTCCCGTTTCCCGAAGTATCTGGAAAACGAACTGCGCGCTTTTTTCGATAGTGACATCCCTTTTGTAGCGCAGTTCTTCATGTCTGAACTTCAATTCTTCAATGTACTGATGGTAGTGGGTCTTTACCAGTTCCCGGTTTCCCATCTGCACGCGGTGATAGACGAACTCCGACATGAAACCGCGAAATGAGGGATAAACGTTGAAAATGGCGATAAGATTGATGTATTTTGCAGTATCAGCGGAAGTGTTTGAGAAAAGCTCCATCGCTTCGGGGGAGAGGGTTAATAGGCGCCGTTTTATTTCACTGAAGTCAGCGCTGACAGTGTTAGCCTTCCGGCTCTGGAAAACATCCCGGGTGAAAACCGTTTCGCGCGTGAGGCTCCAGTCACCCGTTCCGGCGAAGATCTCAACTACCTTCAGTGTCCTTTTCAGCATGAGCGGTCTGCTCAGCATGCGGTGGTATCCGTTGTCCAAATCGTATTAAAATGATTAGTAAATGAGTATGTAAGTTAGTGAAAAAAGTTGGGATAACAGTGTGGTCCGGCGGAGTGGAGTGTGGTGAATAACATTTCACATTTCAGATTCACATTTAAAAAAAGAATCTAAACGAAATGTACCCCAGCACCACAACAAGCAGAAAGATGAGTGCGTAAAGCCCCCAGATCATAAGATTTTCGTATTTGTGCGGTTTGTGAACGGGATTCCGGTCGATGTAGCCGAGGGGAAGATTGGAGACGCCCGAGATGCTAACTATCTGAATGGTTATGTTGTCTTTTCCACCGTTGGTGTTGGCCGCGTCAACGAGGGCCTGGGCTGCCTGCTCGGGTGACATTTTTTTGAGGATTGAGCGCATCTGCTTTTCGGTGACCTCATTGGTCAAACCATCGGTGCAGAGAAGGAGGATGTCTCCATTGTAAAGTTTGATGGGGGCAGAGACTTCCGCGGTCACCGATTCACGGGGCCAAGTGCCTTGGTGATAATATGTTTCTGCTCATGGGTGGAAGCTTTTGAGGCTTTCAGTTTCTTTTTATCGATCATCGACTGAACCAGCGAGTGGTCTTTCGTGACGGGATAAAGCCTCCGGTTACGGAAAAGATAAGCGCGACTGTCACCGAGGTGCGCGAGGTGAAGCTGGTCGTCCATCACAAGAGCTGATACAGCGGTTGAGCCCATCCCCTCGTAAGCGGGCATTTCCTGCGCGATCCGCCTTAGCTTGGTATTTGCACGGGCGAATGCCGCCTGCAACTCCTTGTAGGGGGTGTAAAACTCGGGCACATCAGAAAAATGTTCAAGAATGGTATCAACGGCGGTTTTTGACGCAAGCTCGCCACCGGCGGAGCCGCCCATACCGTCGCAGACAATGAAGAGATAACCGAACTCACCGGAAAGGTAACCGAAAAAATCCTCGTTGATCTCCCTGGCTTTACCCGGATCGCTGATCGCTACTGTCTCTATCTGAACATCAATCCGTTCACGATTTAGCTTTTGTGACATCTTTTTTTGAATTGTAGCCGAAAAAGTTTTTCTGATTTCTGAATCCAAATTAGAAAAAAATTTTTAGATTAGAGAGGCATGATTAAAAAATTATGAAATTCAGCTACTTTCCCTTGTTATTGTGCGCGCTGCTTCTTACAGGAGAAGTGTTTCCCCAAACGGGAGACACTTCCACGATAGTCTATGCCCCTCCGCGTGACAGCCGGCCCGACACTTCAAAACCGAACCTGCCCCCTGATATTAACCCCGTTACCACACCCGTGGTCACTCAAAACCTCTTTACCGTGGTGCTTTGGTCGGGGAAAACCGAACAAGAGGCGAGAAACGTGGCGAGAAAATTCGACAGCAAGGGATACGATCTGAAGATATTTAAAGGATCGGGGTTCAAAAAATCGGATTTCATGGTTACCACGGGCTTTTTTAAAAAGAGGCTCGATGCTGAATACTTGAAACGGGGTCTGATAAAGAACCTTAGTAACAGGAAGTTGTGGGTAAAGCAGGTTGACAGCAGAATGTCTGAACTTGTGTTTGTACCCTCAGGCAGTAAACATGGCCCGAAGGGTGACGGGGTAAAAGATAAACCCGGCGCTCAGTCTTTAAGCAACACTTCGCTTACCTCGCTTCTAAACACGGGCAGATTGGTGATGCTGTATGGCACGCTTGACGACGTTAAAGGCTTGCTCTCACTCACTGAAGCCGCCTCGCCGTTCATTTACGCGGTTTTCAATGGTGGAACTGTAGCCGCTGTTTCGGGTGAGAAGTCGTTCCCGAAGAGCTTCGCGCTTTATAAAAGATTCTTCCTCGCCTTCAATACGAAAGGGAGGTTCGACCCCTGGAGCTCCCCGGTGCTGATCACCATGCCCGACAGGGCACACCTGATGAAGGTGAAGAATTTCATTGACTCGGATGCCTCGATGGATCAATCAACCAAAAAGAACACACTTGCCGCCCTTAACAAGGTAACCCGGCAATTGGTGCTGAAAGACGCGCGTATCTGGCTTGCAACCAACAGAACCGGCTGGTATATGGCCGGGGTTGAAGAGATAAAATAGTTAAAACTCCAGCTTCCGCATGCTGATGTGACAGAGCGCGAAGTCGTACTTCACCGGATCCCCCGGATCAAATTCCCTCAATCTTGCTGTTATTTCAGTGGCCGTTCGCCATGAAGAGTCTTTTCGCTGAGTCAGCCCCAGTTGTTTACTGATCCTAGCGATATGCAGATCGAGTGGAATTATCAGATTCTCCTTCCCCACCTCCGCCCAAAAGCCGAAATCGAGGTCATCCTCCCGCACCATCCACCTTAAAAATAGATTCATTCTTTTGCAGGCACTTCCTTTTACGGGTTCGGGGAAGAAGTGACGGAACCCGCGGGTCAGTCTCCCCTCTTTCTCAGCAAATTGAATGAACCATGTGCTGAAATGCTGAATTCCCGCGACAAGATCACGCCCGGGGAGAAACCCCTCAAGGAAAAGCCCTTTGAGCCCCCCGCGGGTCGAGAGGAGTTGACTTAAGGCCAGAAGAAGTGTCGCCACGTCGAACGTCGAGTAAAAGCGATAGTAAAACCCCTCCACCCTCTCTTCAAGGTCACGCCCGTTCGAGATCACCCTGAATGGCGAATCATCCAGCCGGCCGAGGAGATCATTCACATTTTTAATTATCTGGAAAACCGAACCATAAGCGAAGAAGGCGGCAACAAAAGCTGCTATTTCAATATCTTCGGGAGGGGTGAAACGGTGAGGAATTTCGAGGGGATCGGGCGAGATCTTGTCCCGCCCGAACGCCAAATAGTGGTACTCAAGTCTTTCTTTAAGTGTAAGGTTGTCCGATGTATTGTTCAAGAAGTTTCCGGAATTTTCCCGTGTCAAACGCGGGAGTTACATCAACTTTTGTTGAGTAAATGTTGCAATGTTTTACGATTCCCTTGAACGAAAGATACGAAATCGCGTACTCATACCCATCAAGCACGGCGGGTTTGATGTCGAAATTCCGGCAGAGTTCGGCACAGATCCTCGCGGTGGTGTCGTACTGCTCTTCTGTAAAGGCGGCGAAGTGCTGCCAGCCGCGCCACTTCACTTTATTGTCGAACACCTTCCCCTGATACTCGACCCACTTGCCGGAGGCATCCCAGAAATATTTTCCGTTCACCTCTTTCAGGTAGCCCTCGTTGGCTATCTCGATGCCGACTGTGTTAACGTCGTGCGCGGAGCCATTTCCCGTGTGGTATGCCCAGTAGCACGGCGGGAAGAGTTCGATCAGTTCACCCCCTTTGTCGACCGCGTAAGCCGTGGCGATTGCCCCCTGCTGAATGTTCCACCAGTTGCCGATGTTCATCGCTCCCGATGATGCCGTTCCGTGAAGCACTATCTGATGTTTCGGATAGATGCCACGTATGAATTCACCTTCGTTAAGTTGCATTTTTATTCTTTTCATAGTCCTGCCATTATTCCCATTCCAATGAATATATCAGTTTTCTTTTCGAGGATGCCGTATCCGGGGGCGATCACCAGACCGAAGTGGAGCCACTTCCCGGTACCCGGTTCCCCGGCTTTTATGTAGACTGTTTCTTTCTCCACTATCCTCCTTTCCTGCAAGTCAGCCCGCAGCGTGAACCACCCCCGCGCGTCAAGCGGCACGGGGGATGAATATTTTATACCCAAGGTGAGGAGGGAGCCGAACATTACCGTGTCGATCGCTGCCTCGTAAACAGGCCGGGGCTGAAGAGTATCACCGGACGTGTCATCCTTTTGAACGGTTACCCAAACCGTATCAACCCTGAAAACAGGCTTCACTTTCTCAAGAACCGTTTGCTTCTCGATCAGAAGTGTATCGGTGGTTACTCTCTCGCTGTAAACCACTTTATCCTGATCCTGCTTCTCCGGGGCACCACATCCCGCGAAATTAAAAAGTGCCGCGCCCGCGATAACCCCCGCGAGAAACGCGGCGGCGTAAAATACCGGTGTGTTATTCAATTCGCGTCTCCCCTTTCAGATAGTCGAATATCCGCTTGACGGTGTACTCACCAATGTAAGTGTAAAACAGTATCGAGAATGAGGTTACCAAAAGCACGGCGAGCAGAGAACTTGTAAAGTCACCGGTGGTAACATCGCCGAGAAGTGTGACAACTGTGGCGAGTATTACAACAAGCCACCGTTTTTTTATGTAACCCTTAACGATCTTGTAAGCTGCCTCGGTTATTATGCTGGTTATCGCGCCGAACAAGGCGAGATGCCAGACCCCGAGGAGATTGAAAAGTATATCCATTCTTCCTCCCATTTTTTATTTAGGTGTTCCGAAGATCATATCGTTTAGCCGGTCACCGGCTCCAATAGCGAGTCCACCCGAGGTTATTCCGAGCAAACTTCCGAGTATCGAGCCAATCACCCCGCCAAGCCCCGTTTTCCCCTCTTCGTAAGCGAGCTTTTTAAGATCGAGCTCATCCTGCATCATCCGGTTGCGATCTCCCGCGAGTTTCAGGTTTGAGAGAAGGGAGAAGATGTCCCGCTCCGACTGCCGGTCGGCAGCCCCGAGGGTTGAAGCTGTCTGCTCGATCCCCAGAAGTTTGGTGAGGGCATCCTTCCTTGCCCCCTCGTCAAGCGCGGCGATCCGGGTGACAAGGTCATTCTTGGCATCCGACTCGCTTTCGTATATCTTGTTAAGCGAATTGGCAGCCACCCCCGAGCGGTTGAGCCCCGCGGCAGTGAGTGAGTCGTTCAGCTCGCTCACGGTTGCCCCCTTCCCCTTTTCAATCTCCCTCAAACCCAGCGCCCGCTGATCAGCGAGGGCCTTGCTCCCCGAAGCGGCCTCCTCTTGGAGCGTTTTCTTGTATCCCGCCACACCTCTCTGCCAGCCCGCGAGGAGCGAACCCGGTTGAAAGAGCATCCCCGTCTCCCCCGTGTTCATCCCCGGGAAAGCGGAACCGAGTGCCGAGCGGAGCAGCTCTTCCATTATTCCATTGTAAGTTTCACCCGTGTTTACAGGCATGTTACCTCCTATAATTTTATCCATTTACCATCAATTATCATCCACTCCCCGGTCTCCGGACCGGTGGAAAGTACCACCCTCGTGAACTCCGGAAGCCCTTCAACATTGGGGAGGGACTTTACCACCGTTGGAAGTGTAGCCACGAGCCTTCTCTCACCTCCCGAATAGAGGAAAAGCAGCCATAGCCCGTTCCTCCGTAATGAGTAAAAACTTCCTTCAGGCATCCTTCCGTTTTCGGGGAGTCTTTCACCGCAAGCGGGAAGTGGCGCGAAATTCGCGCGAAGCTCTTCATCTCTCAACTTCTTACCCTCCTTTTCTCTAATTTTATTCCCCTTATCGCCCCGAGACCGGTACCCCTCAATGATATCGCCACCCGCCGGCAGAACTCAACCGCGCCAGGGGAGGACGCGACGGGATTGATCTTGATCGCCGCGCCTGCACCGCTGAATGCGTGCTCAAACTTGATCTCCCCCCTCTCCGTTTCAAGCGTTGCTTCAACTTCTCCGGGGAGAACCTCGAGATACAGCCGTAGTTTTCTCAGCCTCTGAAGCCCAATCCCTTCAGTGGCGAACTCGCGGGTGCGGATGCACGGCACGATCTCAAGATCAGCTTCACCAATCAGATCGGGGCCCCTCCCCTCCGGATTGTACTTTACTAAATCTCCTCCTTTCCATGAATAAAGCACCTCTTCACCATAAGCCGTGAGGGGCAACACCGCGACCCCTCCCAACCCC
This sequence comes from uncultured Ignavibacteriaceae bacterium, assembly GCA_964625575.1. GTDB lineage: Bacteria > Bacteroidota > Ignavibacteria > Ignavibacteriales > Ignavibacteriaceae > UTCHB3. Next base: position 14,212 of record CAZVBQ010000029.1, read on the forward strand.
GGATGAGTGAACTTGTACCACCCGCCTGTTTTTTCGTCGAATACCAGCATCAACCTCGATCCGTCGTCGAGAACCACCGGGAAGCAGCACCACTTCCTGCCCGGCGCGCGCGCCGGAGTTCCGAAAGAAACCACCCGGGTGAGAGTTTTCGATACTTTTTCTCCCGAAGTGATACCGGCATTGTTGCCAATGGTCTGAAATCTGCCGCCGTCGAAGAACATGACACCTCCCGGCACGGTAAGCACCCCTTCCATGAAACGCTGCCCCGTGGTTGCCGAGAGGGTGACCAACCGCCATGTGACGGGATCACCTGAAGTGAAGAGCTTGTGAACCGCCCCACGGGTCAGTATCAGAACCCCGTCACCATCGTCATGAATGCTCATCACGGGATCTGAATTGCCTCCCGGAAGTGAGATCAGGTTTTCGGGCGGGAATGTGAAATGCCTCCCCGGCTCCGAAAATGCCACTGTGGCGGGGTATTCAGTTATTTCGGGCGTGGTGTTCATCGTCTCCGGTTCAAGTTCCAAATCGGCTATTGTATCAATGAAGCTTGTCTGATTCAGAGTCAGTTTAACGGGGTGACGGTAGAATATGGTGCCGTTGCTCTTCGTCCGGTAAAGCCGCTTCGCGGTTATTCTCGTCCCCTCGGTTGATGGAAGAAACGGAATATAGTCGAGCGTGATCCTCGCGAAGTTCTCATGTTCCTCCCCGGGGGTTGATATCACGGGAGTTTCTATGAAGCTGCTGGCAGTGCCGTTTCCGTCGATGTAAACGAGGCGGTACCTGTAGTCTGAGGCGTTGTAAAGCTCCCCTCCAAGAATTGCAGAAGTGCCCGAGAAGCGTCTGACCCCGGCACCATCGTTTGAGTATGGCGGAGCGAAGAAGTTGATGGCGGGAAGTTTAAGTCCGGCGGCGAACAGCCTCCCCTTGCTCACGCACCACGCGGTAGCGGCAGGCGGTAGAGTGAACCGGGCTGACTTCCATGATGAAAGTTCATCATCATGTTTAATGTCGGTGTAACCTGTCTCTTCCGGTAACAGGGTCGCCAGTTCATAGTATATGAACGGTGATGGTGAAGTTGTTGAGGTCACCACCCCGCGAGTGCGGAACAGTCGCTTTCTGACCACCCTCGGGTCACCCGGAACGGGTAATCCTGTGATTACAACCTTATTGGTATTCCCCGAAAAACCGGTTGAACCGGTTGTGGCTGCCCGGTAGGCAGTGAAAGGCGCGGAGGGCATTGAGCTATCACCCTGCTCCGACTCATAAACCAGCACATAATTGTACCATCCTGAACCGATACTCCCACCTGAATCGTGCTGAACGGCGGTTACCCCGCCACCTGCCGAAACAACGGGTTGAGGTATTCCGGGCGGGGTTACTTCACTCAGATCAGCACCCCCCGCGACAATTGACGACCCCCCTTTGAATATCAGTATCCGGTCACCGCCTACCGGTACCGTGCCACAGGGTCCAGCCCCTGAAAGCCCCGTGGCAAGAACCTCCCACTCACCTGTCCCGTTCTTCGAAGCAGCCACACTTCCCTCCGTGAAGGCGAGAAGATAACGGTCACCTCCCCCCGAAGTGGCGGTGGCCAGACCATTTATGGCGCCCGTGCCGGGCCCGGGATGATTCACCCAACTGCCTCTCCTCACCGGAATACCCATCTGACCGGGGGTGTCGAGCACCAGATCCGTCATTTCCTGCACTTCCCCTTCCTGAAGATATAGCGGCGCGGTAACCTCGTCGAGACCCGTTACGGGACCAATGAATACTGCCTCGTTCATCCCTAATATCCCATGTTATATCTTAAATTTTCCGGCACGCCACGGGTGTTCTCCCGCGAAAGCCGCCCTTTTTCACCCTGCTTCTCAAGAAATTTCTGATACGCGGAGGCGATATCCGACTGTATCTGCTTAGTCTTGAGCTGCTTCGCTTCAAGATTACCGAGGATGCCATCTATCTCCGCCACCGCCTTCTTTATCACGTATTCCTCAAACTCGACCGGGATGGTGGTCTCATCAGTATCCTCCGTTAGATCCTCGATCGCCCGGTAATAATAGGCCGTCAGGGAGTTGACGGTATGAGGCGCGAAAAATATTTTGTTTGCCAACCGCATGAATACCGCCGAGGCAACCGTTGGCTCAAGCCAGGTGTTCTCGAGTTGCTCTTTGAAACGGTCGAGATCAACCTCGTAAGCGAGTCCGTGCCCCGTTCCGTCACCACACTCCATGAATATCACAGAACGTGGACTCTCGAGCATCTGCGGGAAGTGGTCATCATCCACAGGGATGGTGAGAACATTTTTCCCGACAAATGTTCCGGTGCGCATTCCTGTTGAAAGGTCGATCATCGCTTCCCATTTTTTCATTCCCAGACCGTTCAGCTCCGTCTGTATCGAGCGTTGCGCGAGATTTATTATCCTGTTCAGTCTGGTTACGGGGAACAAAGGGTTCCCCTGCACATTGGCATCGATCACTATCTGATCACGCAGCTCTGCAAGTGTTGCTGACATTTCTTACCCCTTTCCGGCTAAAGCTGAGCCAGTTGTTCAATTTTGGATGTGTAAAACCTGAAAAAGCCGGCCGCTTCATCAAACTGTCCGTCTTTTTCAAGCAGAAGGGCGACGGCGTACGCCACAAGCGCTCCCGACGTGTTCTCCGGCAGTTCAGGCGAAGTGGTCGCGGTTATCCTCACGGGCTTGGCGAGGTAACTGACCGAATAACTCCCGGCCAGCAGAGGTACACTGAATATGAGATCACCACCCGAAATATGGCAGTAAATATTGTCAGCACCCGACTTTAAGAGTGAGTTGTGTTCCCTCGCGTACCTCATCATCAAACTGCTCCAAAGGGCGCACGGTTTTTCAGTACCCCCCGCGGTGGGTGAGCATTTTACGGCAATAATATACAGGAGATCTGCCGGAAGTGGCACCTGAGAGCCGGTAACCGCGGTGAACCTTTCCTCTTTCACGAAGGGTGAAAGGAGGAGGGGGAGCCCTCCTCCGGGCCCCCTCTCTGTGAAGACGAAAAGGGAGTAGTTCACCACCTCTTCTATCGCATCATTAAGTGAATCAATTATCTCGGCATCGGTCCAAAAGCCGGCTTCCCTTTCATCAAGCAGACTTCTGACCCGCGCCACGAGATCAGGTGTGTTCATTTCTTCTTCCTTCCCGGATCTTCACCGGTCGCGTGGTAATCACGGCCGTAAGCCACCGATCCTTTTAAGTCGTTTATCTCATCCTCTTTTTCGGTTGTGTACACCCCCGTCGCCTCCTCGGGCGTGAAAGAGTACTTCTTCCCGTTTATTTTAATCGAATATCTTCTGTATTTGCTTATGAATTTCATCGTTTTTCCTTTCTTTAAGTACTGCGGTACTTCCGTACTTCCGTACTGCAGTGTTTCTAAGTACTGCGGTACTTCCGTACTTCCGTACTGCAGTGTTTCCAAGTACTGTAGTAACGAACTACTGAAGTTCTGAGGTTCTGAAGTACTGAAGTTCTGAAGTTCTGAAGTTCTGAAGTTCTGAAGTTCTGAAGTTCTGAGGTTCTGAGGTTCTCAGGTTCTCTTCAGCACTCCATGACATTCTTCGTTGTGGATCTCAATGCCGAGGTCCATCAGTATCTTGGTGGTGGTTCCGTCGATGCCCGGGGTCTCTACGCCCTCTTCGATCCTGAATTTGCGGCTTCCCTTTTTGTCGTTCGCCATGTAACGGAGGCGTACCTTGTCGGCATCGATGGTGAAGCCGTAGTTGGTGAACTTTCCGTCCATTACGGGATTCCAGATAATATCAACCGTGCCGAAGGGTGTCAGGTATTCACGCACGTTGACACCGTAGATGGTTGTCACGGGGTTGGGATTGATCTCATACCTGCTTTTGATGAACTTGTTCAATTCGGTAAGCTGACCACTTCCACAGAGGTGTATCTTTCTGTTAGAGCCCTTCTCGAAAACCTCCCTAAGATGATCGTCGAATGTGTCTTCATCGAGTGAAGTGGAGTAGGTGTTCACGTGGGTCTGCACCCTCCCGAGGAAACCGTGCCCCCAGGTTGTGCGGTAGTTGCCGGCCGTGGCGTAACCCTGGGAAGGGGCGAAAAGGAAGTAACGCTCAGCCTGAAGCTTCATCTCCTCAATTTTCTTCGCTACAAGAGCGGCGTGATCAACACCGTCGGTGTACGTTTCACCCGCCTGGTGTCTGCCTGTAGTGGCAACGCTCTCACTGAAGATGTTCAGATAATTGTATTTCTCCACTTCCTTTACGCTCACGGCGGTTCTTACGCCGGAGTATTCGGTGTTCCTCGAGCCGATGATCTTAAGATATGACCCTTCCGACTGAAGTGAAATGAGCGGGGTGGTGCCATCGATGTGGGTAAGCACAACCTGCGACGCGTTTTTAACAGAGACGTAAGCCATCTGATCGGTCTCTTCGATGAGAACGATATCGTCCGTGTTGAAGATTGAGATTGAGTTGCAGTTCGACGAGGTAAGAGTAAGTGTCGCCGGTGTTCCGAGAGCGGTTATTGCCTGTTTGTTCGTGGTCTGGTGCGGATAAAGTTCGCTCTCAAACCAAGAGAATTTGGCGAATGGACTGCGCACTTCCTTGCTCTTCCTTCCGGAGAACCAGAGGTATTGAAGAAGTGGCGTCTGGTAGGGTTTCATCAGATAAAGGATCTTCTCAACATCGGGAACCGCGTTCGCGGCGTTCATTGTGCCCTGGGAGATGACTCCCTGGTTAATTGACTCGTAAGCCATGTTTGCCTCTTTAGTTGGTTATTGAATTAATTATGTTCCGAAGGAGTCTGTTTCCTCCCTCGCTTCCAGTTCTGGCGCGACTACCTGTTTCAACCGGTGGTCGCAACCTTTCCACCCTTTTCAGGGTGTCCTTCACTTTTCGTATCACTTCCTCACCGGCTTCCACGCGGAGCCGTTCGAGCTCCGCGGCTGTCCGGCGGCTTTCGCTGAACCGTTTAAGCTGCTTCGCGAGCGCGGGTGGATCGGTGGCAAGCACTTCAAAGTAACCCGGGTTCTCCTCCACCCACCCCGAAATAAGGCTTGCCGCGTCAGCAGAACCGAGTGTTGCCTCGAGCTCCGCCTTCACTTCGGATGCCTTGCTCTCGACCGCGGTGCGGAGGAGCTCACCGAAAAACTGTTTCATATCCTGTTCGTTCATAAAATTACCCGTTATTTACGATGCAAAATTAATTTGGGGAACAAGGCGTCTCAAGTTGAAAGATTTACACGTGCAAGGGTTGTAAACAGCTAAAATGCTTTATGTTATTGTTAATTTTTCATAAATTGTGTTGATGAATTAAAAAATTGGTGAATTATGTGCAGCAGTAAATGGATCTGCTATTTCAGATATTTTCTCCTTCTTGCTGTTTTCCTCGGTTTCACCGCGTTCGCGCAGTCGGCTGAGACGAACAGGGAGAAGTTTGACCCCACCCGCAACCCTGCAAAAGACCTTCAGGAAGTGGTGAAAACAGCTCAAAAAGAGAATAAAAGGATAATTCTTGATGTCGGTGGCGAGTGGTGCAAATGGTGCCATTGGCTGGATGAGTTCATTGAGAAGAACACCGATGTTAAAGAAGCATTTCATTCGGCTTTCGTTGTCTTGAAGGTAAATTACAGCAAAGAGAACAAAAACGAGGAGTTCCTCGCGAAATATCCAAAGGTGGAAGGCTACCCCCACTTCTTTGTTCTCAATTCCGACGGCACCCTCCTTCACTCGCAGAATACCGGCGAACTGGAGGAAGGAAACGGCTACTCAAAAGAGAAGTTTTTACAATTTGTAGCAAAATTTAAACCGTGAACCCTCACCGGTGGCAAAACCACCGGTTGAACGGGACCCGAATCTTTTTCGATCATCTTTCAATTTATCACTGATTGAGTTTACTTAGAAACTATAAAAGAGAATACGAAGAGCTCCTCGCCAAATTTGAGGACCTCAGCCGAAGGCATGAAGAGCTCGAGGATGCCAACGGCTCCCTGACCCGTATTACTAACGAGGTAAACTCTCTCAGGTATGATCTCGACGACCTCACTTCAAAAGTTGCCAGACTCAGAAACGAGGAGTCTGACCTCAGTATCCTTCTCTTCTCTAAACAGAGTGAACTCGACCGTATTGAAGAAAACCGCCGCGAAGCGGTTGCCGAGTACAACGAGAAAAGCCAGATTCTCGCCCGTTATGAAACTGAAATGGTTGAAAAACAGGCCGGGGCTGATCTGGCGGCACGTGAACTTACCGCCGTGCTCGGAAGAATGGAAGCCGCGCGCCTCGAGTATGAAGAGTATGACAAAGGGCTGGCAGCACTTCGTGAAGAGGAATCTTCTAAACGGACCAGCGTGATAAGGCTTCAGGAAGAGATCGATCAACTAAAGTATGAAAGAGAAAAATATTCGAACCTCGAGGTTCTGAAAGTCAGGTTCGATGAGGTTAACGACCGGGTTCAGGATGCCCTGAAACAACGGGCCGACCTTGAGTTTGAGATAAGGGACCTTGAACAAAACAGAAGAAACTTGATAGATGAGATCACCCGCGTAAGAAATGAGATGATCTCGCAACGAACCCTCTTCGAGCAACACGTCCTTCAGGAAAAAGTGGCTATCGAAAAGGAACTGATGCAGATGCGCGTCGACCTTGATGATGCCATAAAACAACGGCAGGACAGGCTCGCGATCCTCGACCGTGAGCTCTCCGAAGCCAAGATCAGATATTCAAAAATAGCCGCGGCCACAGATACTTTAATAGAAGAACTGAACGAGAACGAGAAGAAAGTTCAGATGCTCAAGGTGGAGAGGGATAACCTTCAGGATGAATCGACCGCGTTGAACAAACGGGTGGAAACACTCTCTTCAAAAGCTTCCGCCCTTGAGGCCGAAGTACAGCTTCTCACCAGACAGGTCGATCGCCTTAACGATGAGCGCCAGGTAACTTCCGGACTACTCGAGCAGATCAGGGGCTCGATCCAGGGTCTGACCGGCTCAAAGGAAGCAATTATTGAGAACATTACCCGGCTGAATCAACAACTGATTGAGAAGAACAGGGTTTACTCGGATAGCTTTAACGAACACCAGGAACTGCTGGAGCATATTCAGTCACGAAAAATTGAAGCAGTTAACCTCAAAGGGATCATCGAGATACGAAGCAGGAAGCTCCGTGACATCGACCGTGAACTCGCCTCGCTCGAGGCACTGCGTGATGAATACGAGAGCGACCTCAGACAAATATTAGACCTGCAAAAATCACTCAGCGCCGATCTTACCAATTCGCAGGAGAATGTGCAGTCACTTCAGGATACCATTGCCGCCCTTAGAAAGAAGTTCACTGAGATATTGAAGATACGTAAGGCCCGCCAGGAGTCGATCCGCCGTGAAAGGGCAAAGGAAGCTTACGAGGAGGATGACGACTATGTGGATGATACCGACAATAAGGTGTTCAAACCGGGAACCGTCGCCTCGGAGGAAGTTTTAAAGGCGATATATGCCGATACCGACCGCGAAGCACTGGAAGACCTGAAGGATATTTTCTCAGGGAGCAGGGTCGACCTTGTCACTGTTGAATCAGGTTCACAAGCATTCGACGAGCTTAAAACCGAACCTTACGATCTCGCTTTCTTCGATCTTGACCTCCCGGGCATGTCACCGATAGAAATTATCGAGAGGATGCGCGCTTCAAACGTTTACAAAACGATTCCGATATTCGCGATGCTTGAAGCACCCGATGAAAATCTTCAGCTCCTCGCCTTCGATGCCGGCGCTACAAATATTATCTACAAACCTCTCTCCCCCGAGATCGTCATCTCCGAAGTCAAGAAGTACCTCCCCATCTAAAAATGGAATCAGCCTCAACCCCGCCTCAGGCGGATCATACTTCATCCTTCATACCTCTTACATCATCCTTCACCCTTCAGCCTTCAGCCTTCAGCCTTCATTTAATCAACTCCCCCTCCCGTGGCGGCCGCGAGCTTTACGTGAGTGACCTTATCGTGGAACTGCAACGTGCCGGAGTGAAGAATTACGTGGTAGGGAGGAAACATTCAGTGGTCGAGGAGGCGTGTGCAAAAGAGGGTATTCCGTTCATTCCAACAACAACGAGAGCCAAATTTTCGTTAATGGAAGTGGCGCGTTTGGCCTCATTCGTACGGAAAAATAAAATAACAACCGTTTACTCCCACACGCGGAACGACGTTTTCACCGGTTCACTCATCAAGTTATTCACCGGTGTGAGGCACGTTCACGGAATCTACATGGGAACGGGACCGAAGAAAGACATCATCCACCGTTTCGTTTATGGAAAGGTTGACGCGCTGATCACTTCGTCCCAATTCTCCAAGGATGAGTGCGAGCGCTACCTCCCTGTACCGGAAGGGGCGGTGAAACTTGTCAGATATGGCAGGTACACTGAAAGGTACAAGTTGCCACCCGGGAAAAGGGAAGAGATCAGAAACAAAATGGGTACCTCAGAAGGCAAGATAGTTGTGGCCGTAATGAGCAGGATTGATTCGGGGAAAGGCGTGGGGATATTCGCGGCAGCACTTCCACTTCTCGATGAAAAAACGAAGGAAAAAGTTGAATTTTGGATAATGGGTGAGCCGACTGTGAAGGAAACCAATGATGACGGTACCCCGGTATATGAGGAACAGGCGTATAAACTCTATGAGAAACTTAAAGGGATGGCGGAGGGAATGCCCGGCACCCTGAAACTGATACCCTTTCAAAAAGACTATATATCGTGGCTTGCAGGAATGGATATTTTCGTACTCCCGACCCATAACGAAATGTACTCCCTCTCCGTGATTGATGCCATGATGACCGGACTCCCCGTTATCGGTACCGATGCCGGAGGCACCACCGAGCAGATTGGCAATAACGAGCGGGGCTTACTGGTTGAACCGGGATCATCTCAAGCGATCGCGAATGCCATCACAGAACTGACTGACAACCCCACCTCAATAAAACAAAAAGGGGATGCCGCCCGTCTTTGGGCAACATCCCAACATAATTTCAACTATACAGTCTCTCAACTGCTCGAATACCTAAGCTCTTAATGCACCTCAGCACACTGAAGTACGGAAGTTCTGAAGTACCGAAGTTCTAAAGAAGCTTCTCAATGGCCGCGGTTATCTTCTCACCCTCGGGTTCATCCTTGCTTATGAAGCGCTGGACTATCTGACCTTCCTTGTTTATCAGGAATTTCTCGAAGTTCCACTTGATATCTCCCGAACCGGTAACTTCGTTATTAGTCAGCCAGGCAAACAGAGGGGCTTTTCCTTCACCAAGAACTGCAACTTTATCCATCATAGGGAAAGTAACAGAGAATTTGGTTGAGCAAAACTCTTTGATCTCCTCATTTGTGCCGGGCTCCTGCCCTCCAAAATCATTGCAGGGGAAACCAAGGATCACAAAATCACGGTCTTTGTACTTGTTGTAAATCTTCTCAAGACCGGTGTACTGCCGTGTGTAGCCGCACTTGCTGGCAACATTAACAACAAGCACAACTTTTCCTTTGTACTGTGAAAGATCAACCTCTTTATTATTGATATCCTTCACTTTGAAATCAAACATGGTTTTTCCACTCATGGTTTTTTCCGTTTTTGAGACTGATTGTGAATTGGCACTTGCGCCTTCATCTTTTGTGGCAACTGCTACCACAGCAACGGTCAGTATGACCGACAGAACTATTCCAAGATATTTCATCATGTTATTATCCTCCTAAGGTATTAAACATTAAATCCATGCTGAATGGTTCAAAATAAAAAACCCGTACCGCGGTTGATGGCAACCACTGTACGGGTTCAGGAGAGAATGAGATTATCTCAAGTTTCCATCTCCCTTTCAACATCCTTCCGGATGGTTGAAAGCGCTATCTTGTTTATTCCAAGTGCCGCGGAGATCTTGTTGAACAACCTGATCTCAACCGAACTGAGATCTTCATCGGCAAGCATTACAGCGTAAAGACTCTTCATAAGATCATATTTTTCATCGAAATAGAAGTTCTTGTCGATGAATTTCAAAGTTTTCTGCACTTGCTCTTCGGGATAAACATGGCTCTTGCTCTCCTCCAGAAGTTGGTCGACTTCACCGGCGGAAATATTGAACTTCCTCTTGAGAACGGCTGATATCTTCTGATACTCTACATCACTGAAATTCTCATCAGCATAAGCCATCAGCACCAGAAGTGCCGCCGTCGCGTGACGGATGTTCGATTTGTATTCGTCAGAAGTTCTATCCAGCTCCCTGGGTTCGCCGGAAAATTTCTTTTTGAAGATATTGTCAAATAGACCCACTTCATACTCCGCGATGATTAAAGAACGGGTTTCGGCCGCTCGTAGATTTTTGTCATATAGTTAAAATATGCTGCAAGATCACTCTTGAAGTGCTCTTTCCGCGTTCTCCATGACCAGTTCCCGCCAAGTTTCCCGGGGAAGTTCATCCTCGCGGAAGTACCGAGGTTAAGGAGATCCTGCATCGGAATAACAACCGTGTTTGCCACCGAAGCATAGGCAGCCTTGATGGCGGCAGAGACCATTTTATCATGCTGATAGCAGTTCAGGTAATTCTGAGCGAACTCGTAGATATCGTTATCCTGATCCTTAACTGAATCAAAATAACCACGGGTGGTGTCGTTGTCATGCGAACCGGTGTGCACCACACAGTTAGGGATGTAATTGTGGGGCAGGAACTTTGATTCCATCCCCGTACCAAAAGCGAACTGCATTATCTTGATACCGGGGAAATTGAAGGTATCCCTCAACTTCTCAACGGGAGGTGTGATAACGCCAAGATCTTCGGCAATGATGGGGACATCACCGAGATATTTTTTAACGGTTCTGAAAAACTTCATTCCCGGTGCTTTAACCCATTTGCCCGTCTGCGCTGTGGGGGCATCACCGGGTATTCTCCAGTATGCTTCAAATCCACGGAAATGATCAATCCGCGCGATATCCACAATCTTCAGAAGTGAAGAGATACGGTTTCTCCACCAGGCGAAGTCATCTTTCTCCATCTCATCCCAGCGATAAAGCGGGTTGCCCCAAAGCTGTCCCGTGGGACTGAAATAATCAGGCGGAACTCCTGCCACCCAAATAAGCTTCCCATTTTCATCAACAGTGAAGAGCTCCTTGTTCGCCCAAACGTCAGCACTGTCATACGCCACAAAGATCGGAAGGTCACCTATCACAGTGATACCGTTCTTATTTGCATATTCCTTCACTTTCATCCACTGGTCGAAGAAGCAGAATTGAAGGAACTTCTGATATTCGATCCCTTCGGCGAGCTTTTTCTTCCATTTTGGCAGCTCCTTTGGTTCCCTCACGGCTATCGAGTGCTCCCAGGTGGTCCAAAGTGCACCACCATGGTGTTCCTTGGCAGCCATAAAGAGAGAAAAATCATCCAGCCATCCGGCGTTCTCTTTGCAAAACTGGTTGAAAGCCGATTTCAGATGTTTTGATCCGGAAGTCTTGAAGCCATCATAAGCTTTTTTCAGAAGACCTGTTTTATAGCCGATCACCCAGCCATAGTCGATCACGTCAGGATCGAAAGCCGGCACTTCGGCCACGTCAGAAGGTGAAAGGAACCCCTCCTGTACCAGGACATCGGGGGAAATGAGCAGCGGGTTTCCGGCGAAAGCCGAAAAACACTGGTAGGGTGAGTCACCATAACCGGTAGGCCCCAAGGGGAATACCTGCCAAAGCGTCTGACCGGCCGTGGTAAGGAAATCTATAAATTCGAAGGCCTCAGCCCCGAGGTCACCAATGCCGTACTTCCCCGGTAACGATGTCGGGTGGAGAAGTATACCCGCTGCTCTGTTAAATTCCATTTCTCTTCTTTCGTTAAGTTATTTCATTAACATCATTTTCTTGGTAAGTCTGCCTGTCGCGGTCTCGAGGGTATAGAAGTAAATTCCGCTTGTGAGCCCGGCACCGTTGTAAACAATTGAGTGCTGACCGGCAGGTTTATAACCATTGAATACTTCAGCCACTTGCTGACCCATCATGTCTGTAATGAACAGTCTGGCGTTCGAAGCCTCCGGAAGGTTGAACTTAATGAGGGTTGAAGGGTTGAACGGATTCGGGAAGTTCTGCTCAAGGGTGAAATTGGAAGGATTGGCAGCAACTCCGTCTTCAACACCTGTCGGATCGAAAAATTCAAATTTGTAGATCGCTCTGGTACCGGCATCAGCAACATAAGCGGTTCTTGCATCTTTTGTAAGAACCACGTCGCTCGGGCTGGTCATTGGCGCGCCGTTTGGATCAGGGTTCGACATGCTGAACTGTCCGGGGAGTTCAAATACAGGATCGGCAAAGTTCACGATCACGTTGTAGGCTTTAACCCATCTTCTGGTGGTGTCGGTTCCGGCTACCCAAAGGCGACCCTGTGAGTCAACATCGATACCGTAAGGGATGGTGCTTGTGAAATCAAGATCACGGGCAAGATCAGTGATCTTGGTACCCGAGTAGGCTGAAGGGTTGGTCTGGCTTCCGCCTGTCCACATCGCGATACCACCGGTTACTTCGGTTGCTGATTTTGAATTTCTGGAAGTGTACCAAGGTGTTTCAGGATTGTTGTAGTCACCGTCTCTGAGGAGGGCTATATCTCTTACAACATCAAGTCCGTTGAAGTGTGGACCACCCGGAACTGTAGGAAATGTCGCCATCGAGATCCATGATCCTCTCGCGGGTGTGGCAAGACCATACTTGAAATTGTAGAATCTGATGGTAGTGTTAAATGTTGAGAAAGTGAACGCGATGGTGTCTTTAGTGAGCGCGGCACCGTGAATATATGTTCCGTAACCCGAACCGTTGATGTTGAAACCGAATTTTTCAACCTGGTTTGTATCAGCATTTTTGTAGTAATACTGTGAAGCCACGGTGTTGGGAGCTGTTCTTGGATAAGGGATGCTGGCGTTTATCAGAAGGTCTTTGTTCAGGGCAGTGATGCCTCTTATCGCGCCAATGTTACCTGTAAGGGTGTCTGAGTCACCATTGTAGTCAAAATCGATCATCTTTTTCATTACCGTATCGCCAGGCATCAGATAATAGATGGCGTTGTGGGCTTTGGTAGTGGTTGCCTTCGATGAAGCGACGTAAATCACACCGGCTGAGTCGATTGTCATAAGAAACGGTCTAACGTAACTTGTATCGCTCGCGGGGAAGTGTATTGTTTTTGTGAAGTTCCAGATCTCATTCTGGGCAAACCCGGAAAGAGCAAAAACTGAAACGAACATAATCAGGGTGAGTATCTTCTTCATTGTAACCTCGTTGATATTTATTCTTCGAATCTCTTAAAAATTATGGATGTATTATGCCCGCCAAAGCCAAACGCGTTGCTCATGGCATAAACGACATCTTTCTTTTGAGGCTTGTTAAATGTATAGTTCAGATCACAGTCAGGATCCGGATTCTCAAAATTTATGGTTGGTGGTACATAACCTTTGTTTATCGAGAGAATTGTGGCTATGGCTTCAACCGCTCCGGCAGCACCCAACAGGTGACCTGTCATGCTTTTGGTTGATGAGACATTCATCTTGTATGCCTGCTCACCAAAAACAGCTTTGATCGACTGTGTCTCCGCGATATCGCCAAGCTCGGTTGAAGTGCCGTGCATGTTGATATAGTCGATAACCGTGGGTTCAAGCTTCGCGTATTTGAGCGCCCTGTGCATGGCGAGTCTGGCTCCCCTTCCTTCGGGGTCGGGAGCAGTGATATGGTAAGCATCACCGGTGAGACCGTAACCAACTATTTCCGCGTAAATTTTGGCTCCACGTCTGATGGCGTGACCAAGTTCCTCGAGCACGAGCGCGCCCGCGCCTTCACCCATAACAAAACCATCCCTGGTCTTGTCGAACGGCCTGCTGGCGGTTTCGGGCGAATCATTTCTTTTTGAGAGGGCTTGTGCCTGATTAAAACCGGCAACACCAAGCTCGCAGATCGGTCCTTCGGTACCACCAACTATCATCATCTCCGCCTGCCCTTCCTTGATGAGCATGAATGAGTCGATAAAGTTGTGATTTGAAGTGGCACAAGCGGAAACGGCGCAGTAATTGGGACCACGAAAACCGTATTCAATAGATACCTGCCCGGAGGCAATGTCAGGAATCAGCATCGGGATGAAAAAGGGGGACACCCTGTTGGGTCCGTGATTGGCGAGCGTGAGAGCTTGCTCCTGGAAAACATTCATGCCGCCAATACCCGATCCGATCATCACTCCTGTGTCGTCTTTTTCGTCGGAAGACATATTCGCGGGGTCAAGTCCGGCATCGGCAAGCACATCCTTCGCTACCGACATTGCGTACTGCGCGAAGAGGTCCATCCTGCGGGCAGCCTTCTTGTCGATATAATTCAGTGGGTCGTAACCTTTAAGTTCACACGCAAATTTCGTCGCGACACGGGATGTATCAAACTTGGTAATGAGGGCGGCACCACTTTTGCCCTCCATCATCCCCTGCCAGAGATCTTCAACATTCAATCCGATCGGAGTAAGGGCCGCCATGCCGGTAACTACTACTCTTCTGTTGCTCATCTTTTCTCTTGGTTTGTTGTACAATGGTCTTTTTGCTCTATGGAAGCATCAGACTTTAATGACTGTAAAATATTAAAAAACACTAACTTGTAAATTTACAGGTTTTTCTTCTACTAATCAAACCTGAGAGGCGAAGAACTGAATTTAGTGAGCAGGTATCCTAAGAGCCTTTTCCTTGTTCAGCAGTGCTTTAATACCACAGGGCGAAGCACCAATTCCTGCTACACCGGTTACTTCACTTACTCCCGGACTCTCTTTTTTGGGCTCTCATGATATTCCTGACCCGTCGTCACAAACAGTGAAACGGGGATGATCTCACAAAGCGATCACTTCAATACATGTTCCAAAGTTCAAATAAAAATTTGCTGTCAACACTCAACTTTGCCGACTTCAGCGTGGTTATTATTTGCCCGCGGTGGTGTGCCTCGTGCGAAACGAGGTAGAAGAGGAATGAGTTGATCCCGTTTTTGAATCCCTTGACCTTCATGTCAGCCCGGATACTCTGATCGATCAGATCACCGGTCCGGTCGGCAGACATGCGAAGGGCTTCGATGATCTTAGTCCGGTAGTTGTGGTCATCCTTCTGAAGAAGAATGAGCCCGCTGAATTTTTCCGGGTCGATCGCGTTAAGCCACTGAACGCGCACGTTGTTTATGTGCGAAAACTGCGCTCCGACCGACCTTCCGCCATACGAAGGCTTAACACTCAAATAGTGTTCGGGTATCTCTTCCAGCAGTTTTATCGTGACCTGATTTGACCTGTCCCACGACTCTCTAAGCACAAGAACCATTCAAACTGTTTCTTTTTTGGTAAATTGCAACAAAAATATTTCTGAAAATTAATATAGTGATGTAAACATGAATATCAAACAAAAAATCGTTTTGGTGACCGGCGCGTCCGCAGGAATAGGCTTGGCGACCGCCAAGGCATTTGCCGCGGAAGGTTGCAAACTCATCCTTACTGCCAGAAGGATCGAAAAACTTCAGGATCTCGCTTCTTCGCTTAAACAGTTGCACGGAACGGAAGTGCTGGCACTTCAACTGGATGTGCGAGACAGAAACGCAGTTTTTAACACAATAGAATCCCTCCCTGAACAATGGAAAAACATCGATATTCTTGTGAATAATGCCGGACTCGGCAGAGGGCTCGCGCCGATCCACGAAGGGGATATTGACGGATGGGAAGAGATGATTGATACCAACGTAAAAGGGCTTCTCTACGTCACCAAAGCGGTTGTGCCGGCAATGATCGCCAACGGCGGCGGGCATATCATAAATCTCGGTTCGGTTGCCGGCAGGGAGGTATATCCGAATGGCAACGTCTACTGCGCCACGAAGTTCTCCGTCTTCGCGCTTTCAAAAGCCCTTAGACTTGAGCTTTACGACAAGAACATCCGCACAACCACCATCGACCCCGGCATGGTGGAAACAGAGTTCAGCGTGGTCAGATTTAAAGGGGATATCGAAAGGGCGGCAAACGTCTATAAGGGATTCACCCCCCTCACGCCGGAAGATATTGCCGATTCAATAGTTTACTGTGCCACCAGACCACCGCACGTAAATATAACTGAAATGGTGATCTACCCGACCGAACAGGCAAATACCACAACGGTAAAAAGAAGTTAAACCTTCTTTACAAAAATATCCTTCCTCAATTTTATGGCGGTGCGGGTGCTGATGTTAAAAGGCTCACTCGCGCCGTCAAGATAAACCATGTAAGACACGTTAAACCACTCTTCAACCCTCGTGGCGAAGTTAAGATTTATGATCGTCGATTTATTGATCCTTAGGGAGATGCTTTTGGGAAGAACCGCGAGCCACGAACGGAGGCTCTTCTTGAGTATGAATTTCTTGTTGTCTTTAATGAAGATCTTCGAGTAGTCCTTGTCTGAAATAATACACTTTATCTCTGCTATCTTTAAAAACGCTGCACCCCGGGAGTCGGCAAGAAACAGAAAAGTGTCTTTGTTAAGGCTCCTCCTCGTGTCTGAAGTATTGCCGTGAGCCTCATGCTCAATCTCCTCTTTCAGATGCTCCTTCTTTGCCAGTTGCGTTTTAATTGTTTTTACCAGTTCATTTCTGGTGAAGGGTTTGGTCACGTAATCATCAACCCCGAGCTCCATCCCTTTACGCATGTTGTCGCGGTCATCCAAACCTGAAACTATGATTATAACGGGCCGCGACCCCGAATGTGAAGCGATCACGTGATCGATGATCGAGAATCCCGTAAGATCAGGAAGCACCAGATCGCAAAGAATAACTTCAAATGTCTCTGAAACCAAAGTGTCTATTGCTTCACGGGCTGACACCGTTTTCTTAACGGCGTAACCCTCGAGCTCCAATATTTCTGCCATTGCCTCGCGGGTGGCCTTGTCATCTTCCACTATGAGAATTTTTATCTTTTCCATAAGGTGTCTATCCTTGGATTGCTGATTCAATTGGTACCTTGAATATAGCTGAACAACCGCCCCATTCATTCTGTTCGAGCCTCACCTCACCACCGAGAAGTTCAGCCATATGCCGGGCGACATACAGCCCCAACCCCGCGCCCTGACCGTGACCATGGTGCCTGCCTGTAACAAAAAGACCGAACAGATATTCAACATCTTCACCGGCTATGCCCCTGCCCCGGTCGATCACTGAAAATGTCAAAAAACTTGTCTCCTTTTCTATTTTCAGGAGAACATCCTTGCCTTCGTCACTGAACCTGATGGCGTTATCAATAAGGCGCTCAAGCGTGTCTTTTATCATGGCCCTGTCACCTGTGAAATTTCCATCGCTGATCAAAGTTTCAACTCTAAAGTTCATCCCTTCCCGGAGCATGAAAGTGGTATTTTCTTTAACCTCATCCATAAGGTCTTCAAGGCGGAACCTTTGGAGACTCGATGTGATGCCCCCGCGGGTTGACTTGTCAACCATCGAGATGTTCTTGATCATCATGTCCATGCTTTTCACACTCTGCAATATCCTGTGGAGGTATTTTTGAAGTGCCGGTTCACCGGATATCCTGGGGTTGAGACCAAGTATCTCCGTTGAAGTGAATATTCCCGTCAGCGGAGTACGCAGGTCGTGTGACATTACCGATATTAACCGGCTTTTAAGGGCAGAAAGCTCAATCACCTTCTCGAGGAGAACACTCTCCTCCGGCCGGATCCCGGCGGGGTTAAGTGCTTTTTCCTGCCCGGGTTCACCGGTTACTGATCCTTCAGGCATCACTTCCTTTTTTCTGAAATAAAATTTAACGAAAAACTTTAATACTACTTTAATTGTTTAAATGAATTTGGTGACCGTGAAAATTAAATAATCAAATCCGTCAACCGGGATCTTGTTTATTATGGTTATTTTTGTTTGTTAGTTGAAGAAAAAAAGTGTAAAACATCCGGTATTGAGTTTTGGCAGACAAAGATGAAATAACCCCCAACGAGGCAGAAAGCCCCGGGCAGGATTCAGATATTTCCAGCCTTGTACAGGCAGAAAAAAGATGGATCTACGCCCTTGAGTCAAGCGGTGTCGGGGTGTGGGACTGGGATGTCGCGCGGGGGAAGGTATACTTTTCCAAAATATGGAAGTCGATGCTCGGTTACGATGAAGAAGATATAAAAGATGACCTGAGCGAATGGCAATCAAGGGTGCATCCTGAAGATCTCTCACGCGTCAATCTCACCATTCAGCGTTACCTTTCGGGCAGATCGAACGAGTATTATTGCGAGCACAGGATGAAGTGTAAAAACGGCTCCTACCTTTGGATACTCGACCAAGGGAAGATCATCGAAAGATTCCCCGACGGAAGACCCAAAAGACTGACCGGCACTCACACGGATATTTCGAAGGCAAAGCAAACAGAGCAGAACATTCTGAACAGTGAGGCGGTGTTCCGCTCACTTTTCGAGCAGTCCTCCATCGGGCTCGCGAGGATCAGCCCTTCTTTCCACTTCGAAAAAGTGAACAGAAGATTCGTTGAAATAATGAAATACCGTTCATCCGAACTCACCGGTGTTAACATTCACTCGATTTTTGGTGACTCGATACTTCCATTGATCGACTCTTTCTCACACCGTGCCGGCACAGTTCAAGTTGGAGCCTTAACACCCGAGTTCATTTGTAAAACCAAGGAAACATCCAATATCTGGCTTAACATCACGATGAATCCCGTGATGAAATCCTCTTCTGAACCCGACTATTACATCCTTATAATCGATGACATTTCGCATAAGAAAAGGGTTGAGGCGGTTCTTCAAAAAAGCCGCGAGGAACTCGAATATGCGAACAGAATTCTTGAGGAGGCCTCAAGAATGAAAGACGACTTTCTCGCGGGCATGAGCCATGAACTTCGCACCCCCCTCACAAGTATTCTCGGCATCACAGAGGCGCTGCAACAGGGAGTGTATGGCGATATCCGGGAGAAACAGAACGAGGCATTGAAACTTGTCACACAAAGCGGCGAGCACCTCCTTTCACTGATAAACGATATTCTTGATGTATCGAAGGCCGCTGCCGGACAGATGGAGATCAACAAAGAGGTGATTGATCTGATGAAGGTGTGCAATTCGGCGCTTGGGATGATCACTCCGCTGGCACGGAATAAAAATATCACTATTAACTTTTCAATGATCCCGCCCGATCTTACGATCGAAGCGGATCCCAAGCGGCTAAAACAGATAATTCTGAACGTATTGAGCAATTCCATCAAGTTTACCCCGAATGATGGAAATATCAGATTTCTCGTGACGGCTGATATCAGCAACAACAAGGTTCTTGTTTCAATTGAAGATTCGGGCATCGGCATGTCGAAGGAACACCTCATACGCGCGTTTGAGCCTTTCGTGCAGATTGATTCCACACTCTCACGCCAGATCGCGGGAACAGGGCTTGGCCTCTCTATCGTAAAAAGTTTTACGGAACTCCACGGTGGAAGTGTCAGGATAGACAGCGAACCGGGACGGGGCACCGTGGTTGAGATCGAACTACCGTGGCAGTACAACCAGATCGCGGGAACAGAGAGCGCTTCCGACGAACCGGTTGAAAAACCGAACATC
>CAZVBQ010000029.1:33865-41467 GCA_964625575.1 uncultured Ignavibacteriaceae bacterium
CCAGATCGCGGGAACAGAGAGCGCTTCCGACGAACCGGTTGAAAAACCGAACATCATCGTTGTGGAAGATTCACCCGAAGACCGGCACACAATGAGTTACCTCTTAAAAAAACTGGGATATAATGCCTGGTTTTCAAATTATTTGGGTGATACAATTTCAGTGGCCGGCAGAGTGGAACCCCGGGTGATCCTCGTTGATATTAACCTCCCCGGTGAGTCGGGATGGGAAATAATAACACGCCTTAAATCGATGGAAAAGTTCAATGGCATACCTGTAATTGTTTGCTCTGCCGCCGAAGAAGTTGCTGATGCAGAAGTGAACGGAGCCGACGGGTACCTGCGAAAACCTTACTCATTTTCTGAACTCTCGCTTGAGATCGAACGGGTTCTCTCTTCAGACCCCGCGTCAAAATACGTGGGATCAACGAGGAAATTGATACTTTTGGCCGTGGACAACAAAATGAACGCCGGAACTTTCAGAGACTTCCTTGTCTCAAAAGACTATAATGTCCTCCTGGCTTATAACGGTGAAGAGGCGGTAAAATTGGCTTCAGAAAACCACCCCGACCTGATCCTCATGGATGTGCAGATGCCGGTGATGGATGGGCTGGAAGCAATAAAAAAAATAAGGGTAACCGGGGATGAACTGCTTGTAAACGTTCCTGTTGTGGCGCTTACCGCAATGGTAATACCCGGTGATCAGGAAAAATGCTTCGCCGCCGGAGCGAACGACTACCTCGCCAAACCGGTTTCGCTTTTAAAGCTTGAATCAAAAATTAAAAAATACCTGGACTAACCAAAAGGGAAGATGATGCCGGATAAACTTAAGGGCGAAATAGAAAAAATTACTTTCTACAATGAGGATACAGGATTCGGGGTCGTCAGACTACGCTCAGGCAGACTAATAACCGGCATTCTCCCCAGACTCTCAGAAGGTGACAGGGTTGAAGCCGAAGGCGAATGGATGGTGCACCCGAAATATGGCTCGCAGCTCAAGGTCTCCAAAATTGTGATCCTTAAGCCCGAAGGAAAGATCGCCATACTCAAATATCTCAGTTCAGGTGTCATCAAAGGGCTCCCAAAAAACTCAGCGAAATTCCTTGTCGACTATTATGGAGAAAAGGCTCTTGAGATAATTGAAAAAGCACCGGAGAAACTGCTCAAGGTGCCCGGGATATCCCAACAAAAGCTTCAGAAGATAATCCAAAGCTGGAACGAGCAAAAAAGCCTCCACAAATTGGTGATCTTCATGCAGAACTACGATATCCCCCTTACACACTCATCGAAGATACTCGCGAAGTATGGCGAAAATTCTGAAACTGTGATCCTTACAAATCCCTACCAGATGATCTTCGACATAAGGGGTGTGGGTTTTAAAACCGCTGATTCAATCGCTCAAAAAGTCGGACTGAACCACGACTACCCGCCACGGATCAAAAGCGGTGTGCTTTTTGTACTTGAAAGCGCCGCGAATGCCGACGGACATGTTTATATCCCGTTCGATGAACTGGTGGAACTTTGCAGAAAGAACCTGAATGTCAACCTGAACGACTACGAGCAACAGTTCAACGAATTGGTTAACGAACGAAGGATCGTTCTTTCAGGCAATAATGTTTATTTACGTGAGGTTTACGATTCTGAAAGGATTGTAGAGGCGAAAATACTTGAGCTTTCCCGCCCAAAACATGACGATACGACTGATTTTTTCAAGAATTTCGCGCACACCCTCCAACACTTCTCTGAAGAACAACTTGAAGCCGTAAAGCTTTCAACGGAAAATGGTTTTCTCGTTCTGACCGGGGGGCCCGGTACCGGAAAAACAACCACTTTGAGAGGGATAATCGATCTTTACAAAAAATGCAAACTCAAGATAGCCCTTGCCGCCCCCACCGGCAGGGCTGCGAAAAGGATGACCGAAGTTATAGGCCTCGAAGCCAGAACCATCCACCGGTTGCTTGAGTATGACCCCACCACCGGGAAGTTTGTGCATAACAAAAGCAATCCAATAAAAGCCAAACTGCTGGTGGTGGATGAAGTATCGATGATCAACACTTTCCTGATGGCTTCACTTCTTTACGCTGTCGACAGGGATACCACGGTAATATTTGTCGGCGATAAAGATCAGTTACCTGCCATAGGCCCCGGTAACATCCTTCATGACATACTTCAGTATGACAAGGTGCCAATAATCAGGCTGAACAAAATATTCCGGCAGGCAGAGCAAAGCAGGATCATAACCAATTCACACCTTATTAACCGCGGAATGATGCCCGATCTTTCAAACCACAAAGAGGGTGATTTCTTCTTCATGGAAAAAGAGGACAGTCGTGAGATACCTCAACTTCTTCTCGAACTTGTGGGGAAAAGACTGCCGGCAAAGTATGGTTTTGATCCATTCACTGATATTCAGATACTCGCCCCGATGTACAAGGGTGATGCCGGAGTTGATGCCATCAACAAATGCCTGCAGGAAGGGTTGAACAGTAACAAGGTGATTTTAACCAGGGGCGACGTGCAGTTCAAGTTGAAGGACAAGTTCATGCAACTTGTGAATGATTACGAGAGGGAAATATTTAATGGTGACATTGGCTACCTTACCGGCGTGAGCGAAGAGGAGGATGAATTGATCTTCAATTTTGGCGAGCGCGAGGTTGGCTTTACTGTTTCAGATCTCGATGATATCACACTCGCGTACGCGTGCACCATACATAAAAGTCAGGGCTCCGAGTACCCTTGTGTTATCGTGGTACTGACGAACGAACAATATTACATGCTCAAGCGGAATCTTATATACACCGCGATAACAAGGGCCTCAGGCCTCCTGATAATTGTCGGCAGCAAAAGAGCGGTTTCCCTCGCCGTAAAGAACAACAGTGAACAAAAAAGATACACTTCCCTTTTCAGATTGGTGCAGCAAAACGGGGAGCGGCAAGATTCACAACTGTTGCTTTAAACTTTGCACATTCTCAGGGATACCGATCGTATAAGTTCATCCCGGGTGAACGGCTTGGTCAAATAGTCATCGGCGCCAAGTTCCATGCCAAATTGAATATCTTTCCGGTCAGCCTTGGCAGTTACAAACACAACCGGAATATTTGCCGTGCTTTGGTTGTTTTTGAGAAATTTAAGTACATCATACCCCGAAACGGAAGGCATTGCGATATCACACAATATCAGATCAGGTAATTCCGTTATCGCGGTCTGTATGCCATCCGATCCGTTCTTTGCCGTTACCGTTTCGTAGCCTTCGAGTCCCAGAAGGATGGAGAGGTTCTCCCGGAGACCCGGTTCATCCTCTATTACAAGAATTTTCTGTTTCATGCCTTAAGCCTTCTGATTGTCATTTTTGGATTTCTCCTTATCACGGCGGATATTCACTTTCGCCATCGCGTCATTCCTGACTCCCTCACGGAACGATGCAAGCTCCTCACCAAAGGGGACAGGATCAACTTTCCGGACGTTGTTACTTTCGATTGACAGGATGTCATCCAACATTCCCGTCAGAAACTTCACCGACGAGTGAATACGCCGGAAGTGGTACGCAATCTGATCGGGTTTCATCAATGTATAATAATTTTCAAGTATATCTGCCGAAGACTGAATGATTGACATGGGAGTTCTGAACTCGTGCGAGGTGCTCGATATGAAGTTCGACTTCTATTTCAAGATTTTCGCCTGATAATGCCTTGTCAAACTCCGCGAGAAATCTCACTGCAAGGTCACCGGGGAGTATATCCTTGACATTCTTACCGATGAAAAATTCCCTTGGCGTCAAAAGATTTGGAATATTCGATTCGGAAGAATAAAACTCCTCGTAATCCCCTTCCCGTGAAAGCACAAAGATCATGTCGGGGATCGCGGAAATAATTGCCTTTATCTTCTCTTCGCTCGATTCATAAGCCTCTTTTAGAAGGCGGGTGGATTCATCCATTGTTTTATTTATCAAATCTTCCGGCATCAATTTCCTCCCTTTCGCATGGTAAGAAAACTGTAAAATCCGATCCATGACCGGGTTCACTCGCAACCTTCAGTCTGCCACCCAGTGTATCGACCATCTTCCTGACCAGCGTGAGCCCCAACCCGACACCTTCATAAGCCCTGCTGAATCCCTCACTTGCCTGAGATCGCTTCGGCTGTTACTTCAAGCGCAGCTTTCCCCCCCTTGATCCCCGTCAGGTCAAAAATATTCTGACCCGTTATCGCTTCCGGAGGGTATTTCAAGACTGATTCTGCTTGCGGGCTGGCATAACTGATCGTGCCGTCTTTCTCGGTTACAACGGTAAGTCCAGGGCTGTTTGCAATCATCAACCAGAATTTTGCCTCGTTCGTCTCAAGGTCCCTGATTATCCTTAGCTCTTTCTTGCTCCTCACTAAAAATGTGGTGGCGAGAACGATCGCGAAAGCAACCACTGAGAAGCCGAAAAGAAGTGTCATGTGTGTGTCTGTTTCTGTCTCTTCTTGCCAGATCTTGACAATTTCACTCTTGACAAGAGCGGAGTCTTCCAACTTTTCCAAGATCTGTTCGTGCCTGGTTTGCAGTTTGTAGTTGTCGTAGAGAAGAAGGAGGAGGAACAACGTGAAAAGGATGATCACGGAAAGAACGGGGCGAAGCCATGCCCGGTCGCGCGATTCAGAAATTTTTATAAAAAAAATTGCTGTTTTTCAAAGCTTAAATACTCTGTATATGCGGGTTTAGCCAACCCGGGAGTCTGTGATCCAAAAGTGTGATTTTGTAAAAAGTCAACTTAACCAAACCAACAGTCTCAAACGATGGGAAAGATTATAATCGTGAGATGATGCAGATAATCGTACTATTTTACCCTGTTTTTTAACACATATACAAGCTCATTCGGAAACTCAAGTTGCTTCACTTCCAAATCTTTTCCAACCAGCAATTCTTCCATGAAGCGTGTGTAATTTTCGCCCATGCCTTTTTCCCTGCCTCCTATTGATCTTAGCGGGAACGACACAACCGCGTTCTTCGCGAGCGATGCCTGGTCGAGTATTTTACGGGCACTCCCCTTTTCTTGCCTCTCGATACATGAAAGGGTCTTGAAGAGAAATACAACGTCATAGCCGCTCATATCCAAAGGTTCGGAGAGAAGGTCACGGTTCTCACTTCTGAATTTTCCGGTGAACCTCGCTGCAAAGAAGAGGTTTAACGCGGTATTCAGATTTACATCAATATCAGAACAGACGTATTCCTCAACCCTGTCACTGAACAGGGCGGCTGAAAAGGGGTTATATCCGCACGCGGCATCGTAAATTCTGAACTTTTCAGATGCACTACCAACTTCAGCGAAAATCCGTTCAAAAAAAACGGTGTAAAATCCCATCCGTTCCGCCGTGGAGACATGGGACCGTAAAATGAAATCCATCCGCGCGTCATCCCATCCCCCTTCGACAAGGTTTTTTACGCCCTCACCAAAATACGCTCCATAGATCTGATGGAGTTTCTTCCTGACGTTCTTCTCAACTTCCTTTTCCTTGCCGAACCGGGTCGCCATTATTTCAGTGACCCGCCGGATGGTACCCACATAAACATTCGAATACTTCCCCGAAGCGGTTATCGAAGCGACGATATTTTCCACAAGCTCAACCTTGCTCATCGATCTCCCTCAGCCGGTCTATCAGCCGGGTATAGAACCGCAGATTGTGAATTGTGGCCAATCTTCCTGAAAGCGCGTCCCCAATCTTAAAAAGGTGGTGGAGGTAGCTCCTTGAGAAGTTACGGCACGTATGGCAGTCACACCCTTTTTCGATGGGGCCAAAGTCTTTTATGTGTATCTCATCCTGCATGTAGATGTATTTGTAGAAGTCAACTGAAAGGTCTTCACGGGTTTTAAGCCCGTCGTAATCCCTGAAGGTGTAAAGCCTTTTGTGCCGCGCGTCCCGGGTTGGGATCACACAATCGAATATCTCATAACCCGCGAGCCATGCCTTGGCAAGGTTTTCAGGCTTCCCAATCCCGAGGGCATGTTTCGGGTGATCCGGTCCGATTATTTCGGCGACATATCCCACCATGTCGAGCAATTTCCCTTCATCATCGATGGGCCATCCGCCGAAGCCGTAACCGTCGAAGCCAATCTCAAGCAGGCCTTCCGCGCATTTTTTCCGGAGGTCAATATTGTTGCCCCCCTGCACCACCCCGAACAGCATTGGGCGTTCATTTTCTTTTACTTTTCTGATCTTTAACTGGTTTTCAAACTCTTTTTTGCACCTTTGTGCCCACTTTATCGTGAGGTCAACGCTCTCTTCCTGAACGCTGTAAGGCGCGCTGGGGTGCGTGCAGTAGTCCAGACAGTAGATTATATCCGCCCCTATCCGGAACTGGTGCTGAATGCACTTTTCGGGGGTGAGCACGCTTTTCTCCTTCTCATTCTCGAGCCGGTAAGTGAATCCGTCTTTGTGAATTGTACCCGCTTTAGATTCCGTGATGAGGGAGTAAACCTGAAACCCGCCCGAGTCGGAGACCACCGGTCTCTTGAAATTCATGAACCGGTGGATCCCTCCTGCCCCGTTAACGGTTGTGAGCCCCGGTTTGGTGGCAAGATGAAGCGTGTTTACCACTATCGCTTCAATTCCGCACCCTTCGAGGTCGATTGAATCGATGCTCCTTACGATACCGCGTGTGCCGTCGGGCAAAAACACCGGAAACTTCAACTCGCCAGAACGTGTCTTAAGACTCTTCATCCTGATCCTTTTTCATCTGTTTCATCTGATATTTTGATATTTTCTTCTCTCCAATTTCTTCCGGAATTGTCGCCTCATCGGCACTCCCGGTTTCGGGCTCTTCCGCGTCACCTGATCCCTCTATGAGCGCGGTGATCTCCCCTCTCAGGTCGGTCTCTTCAAGCACTTTCGGCATCCCTGAAAGAGGTGCCCTGACGATCGTCTCAAATTTTTTTGTCAGTTCTATACATACCACAGCCCGCCTGTCACCAAGTACTTCGAATGCAGATTCCATCGTCTTGATAATCCGGTGTTTCGACTCAAAGAAAATCAATGTGTGGGTGGATCTCTTTTCTTCCTCGAAAAAATTCTTCCTTCTCCCCTCTTTCCTCGGCGGGAAACCTTTGAAAGTATAGCTTGAAGAAGGGAGTCCCGAAGCCACCAACGCGGTCTGAACCGCTGACGGACCTGGACAAACCTCAACCTTAAAACCTCCCTCTATAGCCAATGAAACCGCCCTGTAGCCGGGGTCACTCACTCCGGGCATCCCGGCGTCGGAGACCAGCCCCACATCCCTTCCATCACGAAGAAGGTCAACTATCTTTTCGGCGGCATGCTCTTCATTGTGTTCGTGGTAAGAAAAAAAACGGGAGGTGCTTTCAATGCCCAGCATCCGGAACAGCGATCGTGTGGTTCTGGTGTCCTCGCAGGCGAAGTATCCGAGACTTTTCAACAGACGGAGACTTCTCAGGGTTATATCTTCAAGGTTGCCGATTGGTGTGGCGATCACATACAGGGTGCCGGCATCTGACATCAGGCAGCTCCGCCGGTGGTTTTGTCAACCATTACCACCACCTCATTTTCGAACTCTATGTAACTCAGCGTCCACCCTTCTTCTTCAGCCCCGCGCTTGAGGTCTTCCTCGTGATT
>CAZVBQ010000030.1:0-34990 GCA_964625575.1 uncultured Ignavibacteriaceae bacterium
TCTCCTTTACTAATTTAAGGATTTCCAAACTGTAAACTTATTTCAGGACAAGACATCACCCTTCACCCTTCATCCTTCACCCTTCATCCTTCACCCTTCATCCTTCACCCTTCACCCTTCACCCTTCACCCTTCTTCCTGTGCTTGATGTACTTTTGCAGTGCTTTATATCCTGCCGGGATGACAGAGGCGAAGGCAACTATAAAGAGGGTCAGGGTAAGATTATCTTTAACGAAAGGTATGCTTCCGAAGAAGAAGCCCGCGAAAAGGTAAAGGGAAATATAGATAAGGGCTGATATTGCACCTGATACAACGAATGTACCGAATTTCATTTTTACTATCCCTGCCACAAACGGGGCAAAGGTTCTAACCATCGGGAAGTAGCGTGCAAGAAACATGGTGGTTCTCCCATGCTTGTGGAAGAAATCCTCGGTGTACTTAAGGTATGACGGTCTTATAAACCTGTTATCCATTTTGTAGGCTCTTCCCCCCAGCCGCTTGCCCAGTATATAATTTATTATATCTCCGGTGAAAACCGCGAATGTAAAGAGCACCAGCAGCGCGTAAGGATTAAGCAATCCCACAGCTGCCAGGGTACCCGCCGCGAAGATAACCGTAACCCCGGGGAGTATGGGGGTTAAAACGAAATTTGTCTCAAGAAAGATCAGCAGAAAAAGGAAGATATACGTAACTCTTCCGAACTCGGCAGTGATCATCCCGAGATAATTGTCGAGGTGGTTAAGTATCTCCCAGGCGTGGTTAAGGAACTCCATACTATTCGGAAACCTCTATTTTGGGTTCTTTGCCTTTAAATAATCTTTTTGCTCCCGTGATAAATGCCGGTGCAAGCGAAATAACAATTATCGCCACCATTACGAGCGTAAAATTGTTCTTGACGAAAGGCAGGTTTCCGAAGAAGTATCCAACGTATACAAATAGTGCCACCCAAAGCACGCCACCCACAGCATTGTATGTGATGAACTTCTTGTATTCCATCTCACCGATTCCGGCAACGAACGGGGCGAAGGTTCTAATTATCGGGAAGAATCTGGCGAAGATTATTGTTTTTCCCCCATGTTTTTCGTAAAACTTGTGGGTTTTCTCAAGGTGTTCCCTTTTAATGAACCTGTTGTTCATCTGATAGGCTTTATGACCAATGCTCTTGCCGATGTAGTAGTTTACCGAATCACCCAGAAAAGCCGCCACCGCGAGGAGGAGAAATACCAGATGGGGGTCGAGGTCACCCTTGGCAGCGAACGCGCCCGCCGCGAAGAGAAGCGAATCACCCGGAAGAAATGGGGTTACTACAAATCCCGTCTCCGCGAAAATGATGAGAAATAAAATGCCATACGTTAATGCACCATAGTCGCGTATAATTTCACCAAGATGCACATCGATGTGTAAAATAAAATCAATAAGGTATGCTATCAGGTCCACTGTTAAATTTTCTGCTTGTGTTGAATGAATGTTGTTGAGGGGACAAAACAAGTTTTATCCATAATTTTATTCTCAAATATATACTAAATCGAATTCTTCTTTCAGATAAAAAAATTGACTATAAAGGGGCATTTTTCGTGACGGGGACACAAAAAACCGGCGACGGTAGTGATTCGTGACCGTCAGTTCCGGCGGGATGTGAGGAGGTTGATTCCGGTTAAATTTGCGCGTGCTTCATTTTCTCTTCATAAGCATCATCCCACTCCTCATGTTCGAGATTGTACCTGTCGGCAATCATGTTATTGGGATAAAAGAAGTGACCAACCACAATGCCGGTGACTGCATCTTTCAGTTCGATATTCAGATGACCTTCGGAAGTGTAGTGGATGTCATCGTATGCAGCGTCACCACCGGTCTCCGTGAAGAGGTAGAAGTCGTGGGCCATTTTTCCGTTTTCAAGGAAGATCGTCTTAACAACAACCGCGTGATCTTTCCCTTTCGAGTGCAGCTCAACCTTGTCTTTTAACATGGCTTGCTCCTTTACTGAAGGGCTTGCGTCCGGTTAATTAATAGACTCGCGTATCTGAAAAAATACACAGTTGTAATTTAATTTTTCCCGTGATTATTCCAAGCATGGTTGAAAATATTTTCCTGACTCCGGCACTTCCGGCAATTTTTTCCCACTATTTAACTTTGTGCCAACTTGGTGCGGGAAAATTATTTATATTTGACAAATAAATTATCCGGAACTGACTCCCGTTGGGGTTGTCTGCTTCGAGTCGCAACCCCGTAACCAAAAGGACTAACCATGAGAAAAATTATAGTTATTGAATTCGTCACATTGGATGGAATTACACAGGCTCCCGGTGGAGACGGTGAAGACAGCTCAGGCGGATTCAAGTATGGAGGCTGGACCGTTCCCTACTTCGATGAATTTGCCGGAATTATGATGAATAACCAAATGAAGCCGCCGTTCGATCTCCTTCTTGGCAGGGAAACGTATCAGATATTTGCCTCTTACTGGCCTCAGCACGCTAATGACTGGCCCGGCATTAATGAGGCAACCAAATATGTGGTGTCATCGCGGGATTTTGAAACAAACTGGGAGAATACAATACTACTTAAAAGTAATGTGGTTGATGAGATCAAGAAACTCAGGGATATGGACGGGAACGATCTGAAGGTCTGGGGTAGCAGCAACCTGACTCAAACACTCCTAAAACATGATCTGGTTGACGAACTGTGGCTTAAAATATTCCCACTTACACTTGGAACAGGGAAACGACTTTTCGGCCAGGGAACGGTTCCGGCAGCCTTTAAACTTACAACGAGCACCGTCTCACCTCTCGGGGTGATCTTTGCAAACTATGAGCGGGCGGGAGAAGTGAAAACGGGCTCTTTTTAAGAGAGCCCATCCTATTTAATTCTGATCACCAGAGCCGTTTCATCGTCGTATGACTCGCGCTCACCGCGGAAGGTGTGAAGATCGACCTTCAACCGTTCATACTGCTCGGCAGCGGGAAGATCGCGGTTCGCCGCGAAAACGGAGCGAAGGCGCTCATCACCGTAGAGTTCGTCGTTCTGATTCATCATCTCGGTAATACCGTCACTGAAAAGAAGTATCGAAGTGCCGGGTCTCAGCTCAAGCCTTACCTCTTCAAGGTGCATGTCGAAGAAGTCGCCCCTGTCGAGACCCACTGCAAGCCCTTTGGGCTGAATGAAACCCGTATCACCATTTCGTGAGACCAAGAGCGGTGTATGCCCCGCCCTGCAAACCCTGAGGCAGTTAAGCTCGGTATCGAGACCGATCAAAGTCATGGTGATGAACCAGTTCTTCCCGAGTGAATCGTAAATTTTCCTGTTAAGCTCTTTCAAAATCTCAGAAGGGGTACGGTTCTGCGAACAGAGCATCCTGATCATAGCCTGAACGCGGGTCATGTGGATCGCTGCCGGCAGCCCTTTACCGCTCACATCACCGATAACGATAAAGTACTTCGAGTCTGATACCTTGATAACATCAAAGTAGTCACCGCCAATGTGTGAGGCCGGGATCATTTTCCCGAACATTTCGATGCTGTCGTTTATCGGGAAGCTGCCGGGGAGGAGTGATTCCTGTATTTCCCGCGCCACATCTATATCCCTTTCAAGTTGCGCCTTCTTCGTCTCCTCCTCGTAAAGACGGGCGTTTTCAAGCGAGACCGCTATCTGTGAAGCGACAGAGCTGATCGACTCGATATCCCTCTGAGCAAACGCGTTCCCGTTCACCTTTTCACCGATCGCCATCAAACCTGTGAGCCGCTTGTTCACTTTAAGCGGCAGTACAAGGTGAAATCCTTCTTTCCTGAGCCAGATCCTGTCTTCACGGTTGAAAATGCCAAGTGTGTCTTCAGTCAGGTATTTCCTGTTACCCTCATCGAGGAAAACATTGTATTTCAGTTCAATATCGGAGAGTGAGGAAGCGAATTTTTCACGCGTTTCATCAGAACCGAACTGATCTGCAAGTATCAGCGAATCACCGTTCGAAAGATAAATAGCCAGCTTGCGTACCATTATCAGGTTATTGAATGTCTCGCTGACTGAGTGAAGGATATTTTCAAGACCGACAATATTGGCAAGCTCTTCACTGTAACTAAGAAGTATCTGTGTGTTGAAGTACTGATCGGGGAAGAACCTCTTCGTAATAAGCTCCTGGAACTTCTCCTTGGTTCTCTGGAAGACCATCGCGAAGATCACGAAGCTGAGAACCGCGACAAAATTCTTGTATTCAGTCCCGAAGATGTTACCAACCACCTGACCAAATCCATAGATCGTAAGGAAATAGATAACACCCAGACTCACGGTAACACTTCCGTAAAGAATGGTATTCTTCACTACTATGCTCACATCCATCAACTGATACTTGAAGATAGCGACAGCGAACGAGATGGGTATCAGAGTCAGGGTAAGCAGAACAACGTAAAACTCGGGATTATTGTAAAATATCAGATTGTTTCGCGGAGCGTAAATAAAGATAAAAACCACACTCGCGAGACCCAGCAGATAGACACCGGAGAGCCATCTGAGAGGCACGCCTTCCTTCTTTTTTCTGTACTGAATTGAGCTCACGATCATGCTGAAAAAGCCAAACACGAGAGCAAAAACCGTGAGCAGCGAGACAAGGGCCTCAGGGTTTATCCCCGCCTTTCCCACTTCAGGATCGGTGATCAGAAGATGCGTCTGCACCACGGTGTAAACACCCGGGATTATGAAACAGGCATACAGAATGTAAACCGAGTATTTCTGCTTAAGCAATCTGCTCCTTCTGGGGAACTCGAGAAAAAAATGGACGTAAACGCCTGCAAGAAAACTGCTCGCTATAAGCCAGGGATAGTAATACGGAGCCGGCACCTCAAATTTTGGGTTCATAAACAACAGGTGATCGAGAAAGGCTCCCCTCGTTGAGAAGAGAACCCCCAGCAGCCCGATCAGATAAAACAGAATGTTCATGATACCAGAGGGATTTGAGATAATAACAAGATACCCTACGGCAAGCCAGACAAAATAAAATATGGCATAGAACAGGTCGGGATAGCTTATCAATTTCTTCACGAACACCTTCGTGCTTATGATCTTTCCCTCACGCTTTATTGTGTACTCGGCGTACTGACCATAGTCGAGCCGGTTTAGTATCTGCTGGGCATCGTATGTGTTGTAAACGGGCTTGCCGTTTATTGCCAGCAGGTAGTCATCTTCCTTTATACCTGCCTGATCAACCACGCCGCCCGGCTTGATGTTTTTTATAACTATGCCCCAGTCGCCCTGTTTGTTCTTTCCGGCGTACCAGAGGCACTCATCATTCGAAGTGGTGTTGATAAAGATCAACTGGTAAATGCTTAACAGCCCTATCAGTGCCACAACAACAGTTGAGGCATTAATGATGAACTTCTTCTCAAAAAAGATGCTGCTTACTTTCAATTCGATTTAACCTTGACCACGATTATAGTGATGTCATCTGACTGAAAAGCACCGTTGGCGAACTTGTGCACCTCTTCCCTGATCTTCTCGAGCACCTGACCGGCATTCCCGGAAGCAGACTCTTTTACCAGGGCTTCAAGCTTTTCGTCGCTGAACTCATCATCTTCAGGATTCTTTGCCTCTGTTACACCATCGGTAAAAAGAACAATGAGATCATCGTCCTGAAGTTCAACTGTCTCCGACGCGTAGGGCATTATTGTTGGCATAACGCCGAAGATTATTCCTCCCTTGTCGAGGTATCTTATCTCGCCGTTCCTGACGAGGAGCGGAGGATTGTGACCGGCATTAACATAGGTAAGCGAGCCGGACTCATCGTCGAGTATCCCCCAGAAAAAAGTAATGAATTTCCCGTCGGTTGTGTTTTCGGTAACCAGGTTGTTTATTGTTCCTGTGGCATCCGATATTTCAATATTCTGCGTGCAGATCGACTTTAAGAAGGCCTGCAAGTTCGCCATAAGCAGCGAGGCCGGCACCCCTTTGCCGGAAACATCACCGATGGCGATGTAGTGGTGGCGGTCGTCTTTTTTAATAATATCAAAGTAGTCGCCGCCCACTTGTTTGGACGAAATGGAGGTGGCGGCGATCTCGAACCGCTTCATCTGCGGTATCTCTTTCGGTAGAAGGTTCTGTTGGATATCCTTCGCGAGTTCGAGTTCTTCTTCAAGTTTCTGCTTTTCAAGCGCTTCACGGAAAAGCCGCTTGTTCTCAAGTGAAATTATCGCGAGCGAACCGATCGAATAGATAAACTCGATATCGTTCGCGGCGTAAAGTTGGTTGTTCGCCCTTTTTCCGAGCATTATCAACCCTTTTGTAGCATTCTGCATCTTCATCGGCACCACGATCTCAACTTTCAGAGCCGGCAGGTCTTCGTGAAGTTTGGCCACATCCTCACTGAGATAGTGTGTGTCAATGCCAAGCGAGGCGAGGTGATCAACGGTCTCTTTTACTTTCGGAATAGTGGTATCAAGCACTTTCCCCTTCCCGTCTTCAAAGATCACAATTGCATAAATCGATGAAAGGAAGTGCCCCAGCAGTGAATAGGCCAGCAATTTGCTGATGCGGGCTTCCTCGGTAAGGAGTCCGAACTCTTTGCTGAGTTCGAACAGTGAACTCAGGCGGTTGATCCTTGAGTCAAGATCCCTGTTAACCTGTTTTAGTTCGCCGATAATGAGGGCGTTCTCGATCGCCGTGGCGGCGATATTTATAATAGTTTTAAGGAACTCGGTTTCTTCTGCCGAGTAGGGTTGTTTTGTTATCTTTTCGCCGAGGGCGAGGTAACCCAGCTCCCTCCGGGAAGAAGATATCTTGTGCCATACCACGGCACCCAGGCCGGAGAAGGCGGCGGCAATTCCCTCCTCATCAGCGGCCGCAAAAGCTGAATTATTAAATCCGGTGACAGCATC
This sequence comes from uncultured Ignavibacteriaceae bacterium, assembly GCA_964625575.1. Lineage (GTDB taxonomy): Bacteria > Bacteroidota > Ignavibacteria > Ignavibacteriales > Ignavibacteriaceae > UTCHB3. Next base: position 6,854 of record CAZVBQ010000030.1, read on the forward strand.
ACCGTGTATACCTTTTGCAGAGCGTATCCTCGCCAACCCGTCCTCATCCACCACAACAAATCCCTTTGTTGTGAGAAACTTTCCCATGCAACTGAAGAGGAGGTTATTCAGGGTAAAATCGAGATCAAGGCTCGAGTTAACGATCCGGCTGAATTCCACGAGTGCCGAGAGGTTTCGCTGCAGCTTTAAGGTTTCGATATCAGACATCTTCAGGCGATCTTCTTCTTTAATACAAGTTTGTTGTACTCACCGGAGACAGAGAGGTAGTCAACCTCATCCATGAGTATCTTCATGAGGTGTATCCCGAGCCCGCCCCGCTTTTTCTCTTTCAGGTAAGCCACCATATCGGGCGATTTTACCTGCGCGGGGTTGAATCCGGTGCCATAGTCGGTTAACACTATGGTGCACTCGTCCCCTTCAATAACGAAGGTAACGATGATCTCGCCTTCCGGATTGTTCTTGTACGCATGCCTGATGATGTTTGAAGAGGCTTCATCCACCGCGAGGATAAGCTTGTCGACCACCTCTTTGCTGATACCTGAGTTGCGGGCTTCACTGCTCACAAACTCCCTTATCAGCGCGAGATTTTCCGTGCTGCTTTTTACTCTCAGTTCATGGTTGCCGGCATATAAGTTGTTCACTGTGTCAGGCACCTTGTTGTTTGAATTTGTTCATTGCTTCCTCCTCACCCGGCATGATATCGTACAGCAGGGGGAAACCAAGTAGATCAAAAATGCTGTAAACGGGCGGCTTCATTTCCACTAATTTGATGTCGCCGCTGTTTTCACGCATCGTTTCAATGTATGCCATAAATACACCGAGCCCGGCGCTGGAAATGTATTCAAGGTCTTTAAAATTAACCACTACCTTGTATTTATTGTTTTGAATAAGGCCCGTAAAAGCCGATTCCAGTTCGGGAGCGGTATGCGCGTCGAGGTACCCGCTGAGTTCAATTATACTGAACGCTTCTTTTTCCCGTAAACTGGCTTTAAACTCTGCCATTATGCTGTCTCCTTGTTAATTCTTTTAAGGATCATTAGAGTGATATCATCATGTTGAGGTTTTGAGCCGGCAAATTCAGTGAGATCTTGAACTATCATTCCGGCAAGCTCACCGCTGTCGCGCCCGTCATTACTTAAAACAAGCGATTTTAATCTCTCTGTTCCATAGTCTTTCAATATTTCATTCTTCATTTCGTTCACTCCGTCAGTGAAGAGGATCAACCTTTCACCTTCATTCAGAACGAACTTTTCTTCCAACAGTTTTTCGCCGAACAGCCCGGTGAAGTTCATGCCGAGGCCGAATCCTTGCGGTACCCGCTCAATCACCCGCCCTTCAGAAACATGCAGAACGGGGCAATGACCCGCCCTTGCTAAAGTAACCTCTCCGGTCACTGGATCCATTATCCCGAACACCGCGGTGATAAAAACCCGGCGGTCAAGTACCTTTCTCAAAACATTGTTCGCTTCCACAAGAATTTCCTTCGGTGAACATTTTACTGTGGAAAACGACTCCAGGATCCCTTTAAGTTCAGCCATCACAAAAGCTGCTGAAATTCCCTTCCCCGAAACATCTGCAATCACGAACCCCGTCATCCCGTTCGGGAGGGTGAAGAAGTCATAATAGTCGCCCCCCACTTCAAACGCGGGGATGAACACGGCCGCCACTTCGTAACCGTTAAGATCGGGAAGTGTATCCGGAAGTATCTTTTTCTGCATCTCCCGGGCAACGTCGAGCTCCTTTTCTAATCTCTCCTTCTCTATCGACTCTTTCAACAGGTACGAATTTTCTATTGCCACTGCCGCGTAGTCCGCGAAGGTCGTTATAATGTTTTTCTCCTCCTCGTCATATTCGATCGGGTCTTTTTTTAGCAACACAAGCATGCCGTGACTGCGTGAATATGAGACCATTGGTACCACGTAAACAACCGAATATTGCTCGTCGGTCATCTCTGCCCTGTAAAACTCTTTCAGATCGAACATCACCATTTTCTTCACGGTGGTGAGGTCGCTTTTCTTCTGAATGAACGCCGTAACCTTTTCAACTGTCATGTATCCCGTCCCCTTGATACCCTCAGTCCTGTTCTTGTCACCGAAATATAGCAGCCATGAGGCGTTTGCCCCAGAAACGTCGATCGCCAGATCGGAGATGGTGTCAGAAAGCTCTTTGGGGTCGAAAACCTGATTTATCAGCTTGCTGAAATATTGCAGCGACGATATCTCTTTTGTCCTCCTGTCAAAAGCTTCCGCTGTAGGAAGGTGGAACAAAGTAGTAAAAAAGAGAACGCCAAAGTAAATTATTCCATAAATGGTCATTAACTGATGAAAACGGTAAAAAGCCTGTGTGTAATTCGCCAGAATTCCGTGGTATGATGTGCCGCTTGAAATCATTGTAAGGTAGGTTATCATCAAGCCAATGTTCAGAACCGAAAAAAGGAGGAGTTGCCTCTTCTGTTTCTTATTCAGGAACGCGATCCAACTCACTTTGAGACTGTTCATGAAGATCAGGATTATCGTGACAACGGTAAAGGTGATCTGTATGTAATCGAGAAACTCGTACTCCTTCAGAAGTATGAATGAAGTTACCGAAGTGAGGGCGATGAAGACGAGCATCGAGTTGAAGTAGATGTTCAGGTTCCTGCTCTGCTTCAGGAAAAAGAGGTGACGGAACATCACCAATGTCGCAACCGATATAAAAACCGTGGCAGTGTTGAACACGAAAACGGGAAGAATGTTGCCGATTCTAGGTACCTGGTCGTACCTGAAATCCTTAACAGGAAAAAGTCCCTCAACCGAATTAAATAGCAGCCTGAAGAATATGGCTGAAAAAGTCATCACCAGTAGCGCGGTCACAAACCACGTGGGTTGCATTTTAAAAGCCGTGGTAATCTTTATCGACTCGGATACAAGCAGGAACAGCACCAGAACCGACGACACCTCCAGGATCAGAATTGCCGGTAAACTGCTCCCGGACATGACAAACACCCGGACCAGCCCAAGCGCTATGAATCCGGCGATTCCAAGTAACAATATCCGGTTTTTCAGAAATGGCGAATAATTCAAATGCGGCTCTTAAGTAATTTTTCGGTATTGAACGATAAAATTACCAAAAAGCGGGCTCTTCTCAAAAATTTGAGTGATGAACGGGCGATTTAGTGGTTAGAGGTTAGTGGTTAGTGGTTAGATGGAAGGGTGAAGGATGAAGGCTGAAGGCTGAAGGGTGAAGGGTGAAGGGTGAAGGATGAAGGATGAAGGGTGAAGGGTGAAGGGTGAAGGGTGAAGGGTGAAGGATGAAGGATGAAGGGTGAAGGGTGAATCAGGATTATTTGTCTAGAACACGATTTACAGGATTTAGAAGGATATTCACGATTTTCCCGAATGGGTCACTTCTTAATAATTACTTTGTGGCGCAAGTCCCAAAGGGATGCCTTTGGCACATCCTTGCTTGCGTTGCCCGAAGGGCAAGCCCGGCTTAATCCCCAATTTTCACAAATGGCACTTCCCTGCTTGCGTTGCCCGAAGGGCAAGCCCGGCTTAATCCCCGACTTTCACAAATTTTCCTGTGAAAAATTTATCCTCTATGCGAACGACAAACTGATAAACGCCGGAGGCGAGCCGAGATGTATCAATGGAGTTTCCTGATATTTGAGGCCGGATACTCTCACCGGTCATGGAATATATTAATATTTCATCAGCGGTTTTACCACCGGGGATCGAGATAGACAATTTTTCTTTTACGGGATTGGGATGTACCTTTAATGCCTGCTGAACTGTTTCTGTGGCGGTATCTTCCACAGATGTGGGCGACCAATTGATCACCTGCTTTAATATTTTCCAGATCTCGTTATTGTAAATCCAGGGTACCTCGATCGAGCTACCAGGGGCGTCCCCCATCCTTACGGTTACTAAGTTCTGTGAGGGGACGATGTTAAGTATCTGTCCATTCTTTCCCAGGGCTGAAAACATGTCCGCGGGCGCGTCGGGAGCGATCATTCCGGGGAAGACGAACTGCGACTGTGGCACCATGTAGGAATCTTTGCCGTTCAGCCACCAGAGGTATCCGTATGATCTGTTCAACTGGTTTGAAGTGTTGGTCATTTCCCGGAAATAAGCTGTATCGGTAAGTACCGGGGTTTCGCCCCATTTCCCCTCGTTGAGTATCAAAAGTCCATATCTTGCCATGTTCCTCGGGGTGCTGAAAAAGACGTTGTTGTATCCGCTTGGCAGGTATAGTCCACCCATTCCGGTGACCGGTTTGATCTTCTGCAGGAAGAATTGATTAACCGTTAAACCGGTCGCGTTTTGTATCACCTGATCAAGCAACGTGTAAGGGGCTGTGTGGTACGCCCAACGGGTGCCCGGGTCGGCTTTATAGCTCAAACAGCCGGGAAGTGTGCAGTAAGGGTCTCCGCCGTCATCAAGTCCCGTGGTCATTGTAAGCTGGTTGCGAATTTTGATCTTCGATTCTTGAAGAGGGGTGAGAGAGGTCCAGCCTGCCCCGAGATATTTAGAAGTGGTGTCGTCAAGTTTAAGTTTCCCCTCCTGCTTGGCAATACCTGCCAGAAACGCGGTAAGCGACTTCCCCGCCGAGGCCCAGTACCACACGCTGTCGCGACTAAAAGTACCGAAATATTTTTCGAGTACTATCTTCCCGTCTTTCAGCACGATAAAGGCCTTTGTGTTGGTCCCCTCAAGAAAACCGTAAAGGGAGTCGATCTTCGCAATATTCCAGTTCAGTGAAACAGGAGACACAGTTTCCCATTCACTTCCGGTTACAGGAGGAAAGTAGATAGTCTGTGCTTTGGTGAGTGTCAGAAGTAAAATTAATAAAGTCAGTATTCGTTTCATGGGGTTTTCAAAATATTTACACGCCGGTTTTGCAGGCGTATCGCGCGGATATTTAAATTATCATATCCCGGATGTTAGATCGATTTGTACCACATTGGGTTTAAAACCACAAAGGCACGAAGGCACAAAGATTTTTTTTCTCTTCGTGACTTCGTGCCTTGGTGGTTAATTTCTCAGCCTTCAGTCCTCAGTCTACCTGCGGCGGATCAGCCTTCAGCCTTCAGACTTCAGCCTTAACACTTCACACTTCCACCGGTTTCTTCTCTTTTTTCTTGTTGGGTATCACCGGTTTGAGTTCTTCACGGAATTTCTTCATTTCCTCACGGAATTTCTTCATCTCTTCCTGGAACTGCTTCATGTCAGGACCTTCAAGCCCCTTGAAGGGAAAGTTGAACTGATAGAGGGAATCATTATCCAATTTCCGGAAGATCATAAGGGAGTCGAGGTTATCAAGCCCCTTAAAGTCGGGGAGTTTGTCGAGTCCGCCGGGAATCTGTATTCTGATCTTGCCGTTGCTGTCAAGCCCCGGGAACTTGAAATCGAACGCGGTTCCGTTCTTTGCCGTATCGATTCTGAAGCCATAGAAATGCTCCTTTCCGGGGAAATCGTATTTCATGTCGAAGTTGAAACCCTTGCCGGCAGGGATGGTATCAAACCTGAATTTCATTTCAAAATTCTTCATGCTCAGGTCGACGAGTGAATCGATCCTCTTGAGTTCAAGAAGTGAAGGCATCCCCTGCTCGAACGCGAAATCGGGCATGTCAAACTTAATGAAATTGCTGTCGATGAACACCCTGAACTTCTTGGTTTTGGATGTGTCGCCATGCCCGGTGTGGTAGCCGCCGAACTTCTCCTTTTTGGGAGCGAGTACAACCTTTGTGTTCTTAATAATATTCACCTTGTTGGCCACAGGCATGTTATACACTGGATCTTTGGTGTTAACTTTTATTGGCATCACAAAAACCGTATCGGGGTTTATGCAGACGAACGAGCCTTCATCATCGGCAAAATTGATCGACGCGAACGCGGGCATGCTTTCAAGAAGGCCCGCCGGCATAACGCTTGCAACTTCCTTGTTTTCAGCAGCTATTGCCATAATTTCGGCTTTCAGGGCGGCATTGTAATTCCAAAGGTTGGTGTTTACCGCCACTGTATTGTTATCGTTCACCAGGATCGATTTTCTGATCTTGTCCTCATATTTTTTCAGGACTTTGTCAAGTTTGGTTTTTTGATCCTCATTCAGGTTAAGCTTTTCGGTGAACTCTTTGAGTGTGATCTTCGAGTCACCAAGCGTGGCTTCCCTGATCGCGATCGAGGCACCACCTCCGCCACCGTCGAGACTTATCACATTCCCACCGGCCGAGTCGATCGGCAATACCTGAGAAAAAGCGAAATTGAAAATGTCGTCCTTCGTTAACTCTTCCTTGGCAAAGTAGGGTCGCAGGTTTTTCGTGTAAAAATCGAGCAGGTTCCCTTTTTGGCGCTCGAACAGGTCATCGAGGAAGCCGGGGCTGATGCTGAAAAACGTCATCAACACAAATGTAACGGCCGCGAGTGAGGCGGCGGGTTTGTAGAACGGTTTCCAACGGGAAACAGTTTTGTTCTCTTCCTTGATGAATTCGCCGAGCCGGGTGTAGAAGAAATGGTCTTCGGGCAACCTGGGGAGTTCGCCGATGGCTTTTTTCACCTTCTGAAGATCGTTGTATTTCTCCCTCATCGCGGGTGACTGGCGCAGCTTCTCCTTGTAGATCGCCGCTTGGTCTTCCCTCAATTCATTGTCAGCCAGCGCTGAGAGATTTTCGTAATCGTTATCAAATTGTCTCATAATAGTTCCTCGCGCCACGGTTCAAGCTGCTTTTTAAGCGCTTCCCGTGCTCTGAATATCCTTGATTTTACAGTGCCTGACTCAATTCCTGTGGTTTCCGAAATTTCCTGATAGCTCATTCCCTCAAAATCGCGGAGAATGAGCGGTTCGCGGAGTTTGGGTGGCAGTTTGGCGATCGCCTCCCGCACCATTTCGTTGATGTCGAAGTTTTCACGGTGGCTGCCGTTGTCGGCGTATCCCTCGTTATCATCACCGCTGAACGCGGAGAAGATCGACATTATTTTCTGCTTTCTTACATGGTCGCGGATCTTGTTGATCGTGATGGTATAAAGCCAGGTGGTGAACTGCGACTGGAAGCGGAACTGCTTCAGTTTTCTGTACACGGAAAGGAAAACCTCCTGGCTGATGTCATCTATGGCGGATGTGTTGCCAAGGTTCAGGTAGATCAGGTTTCTAACCTTCTCCTTGTGCCTTGTCACCAGATCCTTAAAGGCTGTCTCATCGCCATCTTTGAATGCCTGTATCAGGGAAAAATCGTCCTGCAGGCTGAATATGTTCCGGGCTTGCTGCATACCTTCATTATTTTCTTTTTCGTTCATGGATTATGACGCTTTCGGTAAAATTAAAGTTCCGCTCCTCAGGAGTTTTCGCGCGAAGCAACGGCAAAAATAGCAAGATATGATATGAGTTGTTTCTGAATTGTTTGATCTGTTGAAATGGCTGGATGAGCGGCACCACCGAGTAAACGAAAAAAGGCTGCCTCATAACGAGACAGCCTCTTTCGCATCACCATCAATTTGACCTGTGTCCATAGGAGCAAGATACAGGTTACAAATATCTTTTTTTATGCCCAGTTGCGGGCGATCTGAACCTTCTCTTTAGGTTGCTCAAAAGAACTTTTTACAACGGTTGGCCTCTCCATCCTTGCGGGTGGCACCCTTTGCTCAAGCAGATCAGCCGAAGTCACTCTCTGGTGTACTCTGCCTGCCTGCATTCGCGCGAAAACCGGAGCGGGTCTTGGCTCATCCGCGATGAACGCTTGCTGCGGGATCAACAGTTCCAGGTCGTTTTTGTGCGCGGCAACCGGAGCAGGTTGATACCCTGATGATTGCCTTTGCACCGGGAGTTGTTTCCGCGATTTTATTTTGTAAACCAGATAGCTTATCAAAGCGAAGATCAATATAATTAATGCGGCCGCTTGCGCTATGAAAATTGTTATGCTGGAGAGTTCCATAAGTATCTCTGATTAAAAGGTTTGAGCAAGGTTCCTCTGTTAAAACCGGGGCTGCTTTTGGTGCAGCCCCGAAAACCAATTATTCTGTCTGTGTGTTCCTGATCTGCTACTTCACCTCGCCGCGGCGAGTCACTCCGCCGCAGGCGGATCACACTTACTTCATGAGGATCATCTTCTTTGTAAGATTAACGTTGTCGCCTGTCAATCTGTAGAAGTAGATTCCCGAAGGGATGTTCGAAGCACTGAACTCAACTTTGAAGTTACCAGGGGTGTAGTCACCTTCCATAAGGGTTGCGACTACCTGTCCGGTTACATCGAACACCTGCATCTTGTACGCGCCCGCTTTCGCTATCGCCACGTTGATCACTGTCGACGGGTTGAACGGGTTGGGATAGTTCTGACCAAGGTTGAACTCTGCCGGTATCTCACTTCCCTCCGTCTTCACGCCTGTCACGTTCGATGAAGCCATGTAGATGGAACCGCTTGCTGTTCCCGAGTAGAGGGTCGAGCTGCTGACACCGGTTGACCTGTTCTGGTTAGGTACAACCAGAAGGGTGCTGAGCCCTGATCCACCGAGACCGAGGTTGATCCATGTGTTGCCGTTGTCAGTTGATAGGAACACACCCGCTGAGTAAGATGTAGCGAAGATGTTGTTTCCGTTGTCTATTCTGAGTTCGTAAACGAACGAGCCGGGGAAGAAGGTCTTTGTCCAGCTTGCGCCGTTGTTGTCTGATCTGTAGAGTCCGTCACCGTAAGTACCGGCGAAGAGTTTACCGTCTGTGGTGGCTGCCATTGTCCATATGTACTGGTAAGCAGGTGAAGCTGCAGTCCAGTTCGCACCCTGGTTGATGGTCTTGAATACACCACCGTCGAATGTTCCGGCATAAACACTGTTGTCAGGGGCAATTGTGATGCCGGTGACGATCAGGTGTGATCCGAGTCCGTTGTTTGCTGCTGTCCAGGTTGCACCGTTGTCAACTGAAGTGTAAACTCCGAAGCCCCATGTTCCGGCGAAGAGGTTGCCGTTGTTGTCGGCTTTAAGGGTTCTGGTATCTTTGTACTGGAGTGAGCTGAGTGCCCATGAGCTGCCGTTGTTCGATCCAACGTAAACACCGGTTACAGTGGCTGCAAGAAGGTTGCCGTTCGGCATCAGTTTGAGTGCCCATACAGCGCCTGAGTAGACATCAGCGTTGATGTGTGACCATGTGCTGTTGTTGGTCGACTTGTAGATGTAGCCACTCGCGGTACCTGCATAGATGGTACCCTGACCATCTGACTCAAGTGTTGTAACCACCTGACCCGCAGGGAAGTTACCGATCTGCTGCCAGTTGGTGTTGCCTGATCCGCTGCCGCCACCACCGTTGTTCGCTGTGAAGGAAACAGAGGCTGACGAAGTGTTGTTTGACGCGTCAGGATCAGGTGAGCTTGAATTTGTAATGGTAGCAACGTTCACGATGGTCTGGTTAGAAGGAACGTTTCCAATGAACGGTGAAAGGTTAAACTGTCCTGAGCCTGTCATCGACTTAACGATCGTCTGTCCGGTGATGATACCGGCAGGGAAAGTAAGGTCAGCGAAAGGAGCAAGGAAAGAACCTGTAACATCGATACCTGATATTGTAATGCTTGTTGCTTCAGGGAAGTTGTAGATCACGTTCCTGATCGAAGTTCCGTGAACAAAAAGACCACCGTGCCAGTTAACTGTGGTTCCGTGAATGTTTACGAGAACAGTTGCTCCGTTGGGGACATTGATCTCGACGGTGTGCGCCGCGTTAAGATCAGCAGCATTAACCGAGAAGATATTGAAGAACGGATCGCTGTTCGTAAGGGTCAGCGCGCCCCACTGGAAGGTGGTGGTTCCGTTGGAAGCGTATCCGCCGAGCTGTGTGCTGAGTCCTTCGAGGTAAGTTGTGGCAGCCGCGAAGTCGATAACGTTCGCGTCCTGTCTTAAAGTGCCTTCCTCTATCGAAACTGAAGAGATGGGAAGGTTTGAAGTGCCGCCGAATACAACATTACCGTTGTAAACGCGACCGCTTGTGTAAATAAGGTTTCCGCCTACAACAAGTACATCTTCTGTACCGTTGGTGTTGGCGAGTTTGTCACCTACTGAATAACCGCCAAGGTTCGCGTTTCCGCCAACAGCAAGTTTTCCCTCGGTATCAGCTGAAGGCTGAGAAATGTTGCCGAGAACAAAAACGTTGAACGGGGTCGCGGGACCGAGATCGATATTCGAAAGATTAAGGGCATTGCAGTCAACTGTTACAGCAATGCTGAGGGTAGCGCTTGCGCCATTCGCGAGCGTTCCGACTGTCCACTCACCGGTGGTGTTATTGTAAGCACCCTGTGAAGCGGTTGCTGAAGCAAACACGAGACCCGCAGGAAGCACGTCGGTAACAACAACTGAGCCGGCTGTGGCAGCGCCATTGTTTTTTACAGTCACTGTATAGGTGAATGAAGAAGCGCAGTTGATGGTTGTTGTGTTAGCGGTCTTGGTTACTTCAAGATCTGCCGAGTTAAGGTACATGCCCGCATCGAGGGTCATGTTGTTTTCACCTGATGCGAGGGTTGTGCAGTGGGTTTTTCCTGTTACAACATCAGCGTCTGAGTCAACAGCGTCGTTGCTGCCTTCATCATCTGATGTGAATGAGTAACCTGAAGGAAGTGTGAACTCAACATAATATTCGCCGGGAGTAAGGTTGGTGAAGCTGTAGTTACCGCTTGCATCAGTGGTTGTAGTAGCCTGTAGAACTCCAAGGCAGTCATAAAGTGAAACAGTAACATTCGCAATACCGTTTTCTCCGGCATCCTGAATACCGTTTTTATTTGCGTCGTTCCAAACCTTGTCACCAATTGAACCCGGAACCACAGGAACCGGAAGAATACCTGCATCAATTGTAGTGTTGTTATCACCGGCAGCTAGAGTGTAGCAGGTTGTCTTGCCGGTTGTAACATCAGCGTCGGAGTCGGTTCCGTCGTTTGAGCCTGCGTCTTTGGCGGTGAAGCTGCGTCCTGAAGGTAGAACGAACTGAACATAATAGCTACCTGCAGGAAGATCTGAGAAAAGATAGCTGCCGTCGGCGGAAGTGGTAGTTGTCGCTACAAGCGTGTTGTTGCAGTTATAAAGTTTAACCACTATTCCGCTGACTCCATTCTCGCCGGCATCCTGAATACCGTTCTGGTTGGTGTCTTCCCAAACGTAATCACCGATTGAGCCAAGCAGAGGGTTGCTGTTGCCGCACTTCAGGTATCCCTTGTTAACCGTACCGTTGTCAAAATTTTCATTGATAGCAGTCGCGGCAGCGTTGATCTGTGAGTAAGTGTAACCCGTAACTCCGCCACCAATTGCGGTATTTGCTATTGCAAGGAAATCGTTAACTGTCATTCCGGCAAAAGTACCGGAAGCGATAATGAGATCTTTAAGTTTCAGTGGGTTGGAGCCAAGGAAGCCTGCTTCGTCATACTTAACGTTGAGGAGCAGGGCGAGAACCTGACCGCCAAGAACACCTGCTGATGTGCTTGTGGGGTCGGTGTAGTTCATGGTGAAGCTGTTTGAAGGCCCACCAGCGGGGAGAAAGTCCTCAACCGATTTCGCGGTATTGAACTTTGCGGTTTTAATTCCGCCCATCTCAGCGTACGTAGGGAATACAGCGTCAAAGTGCGTGTCCCTGATTCCACCGGGGGTACTATTGCCCTTGCTTCCCCATCCGCCCTGTGTGAATGTTCTCATGCCCGTAAGGTCACAAGATCCTCCGCCGGCAAGGGAAGTACCGGTGAGAATGAACCCCAACAGTACCACGGAGATGATGCTGTTGAAAATCGATTTTGAGGTGTTCATAGAATTTGTCCGATTAATTGGTTTATAAAAACTCATGGTCTATATTAAGCAATAACCGTGCCACTAATTGTAACTCATTGTTTTTATTATAGTTACAGAAATTCCCACCCTCAAACCTGGCATTTCCACCGGGTGATAGTTCCATTCTAATACAGTTTACCCTGAAAAGACGGAGTGAATCTCAATATGAGACAATTTTTAGGTATTAAATTAGTGGTTTTGGGGAGACCGGATACGTGAAAGGGCATAAAAAAAGCTGTCACCCGGGGGAGATGACAGCTTTATGTTACAATTTGTTGCGGTCTGTTTTAGCGCACGACCGGGTATGAAGTAGAGATTATCTGACCGAGATCGCGGATGACTTCGTCACCTCTGTACGACTTCATTTTTAGGCGGTAAATCACCCTTGTGTCAGCGGGAGCTTTATCAGTGAACTCATAGTTTGTAGTGGTTCTGAAGTCCCCTTTTCCGTCAACTTGAGCGACAACCGTCCAGTCAGAGTCAACTGTTTTTCTCTCGAGAGTGAATTTCCACTTCCCTTCTTCGTTGATGGTTGTCCATTTAACGGTTACCTCGGGTCCCATGTTCCACGCCTGAAAAGCAGAAAGGCTTATGGGGGAGAAGAGTCCTCCCGGTGTACCATCATAGTTCAATTTGGCAGCCCAGATGCCGTCATTTTTGTCCTTGGTATTCTCGAATGCCATCATGCACGAGTTCTCGGGACCTGTAACCATCTCGATCCTCCCTTTGTCTCCTTCGTCATCGGCGATCACTTCAGGCATCCCCCAATCATAAATTCCGGCGGAGTTCAAAACGAGAAGCTGCAAGTTTGACACTCTCCCGCTGAAAGCACCTGAGATAAAGCCGATGTACGCGGCGTTTCCGGTTGCGGCGAGATTATGATCAGAGATACTTTGGGGACCCGGTGAAAGGATCGTCATTCCCTCGTTACCGAACTTTCTTGTGCCGTTCTCATCTAATATCTGAGCGTAAAGCCCGCTTTGAGACTGAGAAGGATCTGTTCCCTTCCATACGATCATTGCTTCCTTTGTGACAGTTAGCCAAACAGCCACGGGGTTGAAGCAGTGACCGGGCACGGAAGCCACTTCGGCACCGTCAAGCGGAAACTCGAATGTACCGTTTGAGTTGAGTTTCTGAACGTAAGCCACCTGACGGTTGTCGAGGTCACGGTCGTCATGCCACGATACAATGGCACCGTTTTCCCCATCCGGTTTAACCGAAGGCGGGTTGAAAGGCATCACATATCCGGCTGATTGAATTTTAACCACCCCAAAACCCCAGCGCGCTTCACCTTTCGCGGTAATCTTTTCCGCGCCGAGAGTAACATTCTGCTGAGGAAAATTTCCGGTTACAGCACTGTACACAACTATAACAGAATTGCTGTCGGACGGTACCGGCTGTGGGTCTTGCAACGCAATCATCTTGTCACCGAGATAAATGGGATCGTTTCCCCACAACTTTTTACCATCAGGCGATATTCTCTGCATTGCGATTTTTGATCCGTTTGTTGAAAGGAACCAGACGATGGTGGCAGCGTCATCATTCGTGACAGCGATCTTGGGTTGTGCTTCGTAACCCATAATTCCCGAAAGTGCGATTCCATCTTTACCCCAAAGGAATTCACCTTTTGGGGATATCTTGTAAGCAAACACGTCAGGTTCATCATTTCTGTAGTCGATAAATGCAATTATCGCGTTTCCCTTGCTATCTGTTTTCAAGTCATAATCAACGAGTGAGCTCGCTTGTTTATGATCAGATACCAGCATTCCCTGAGCCGGGAAGAGGTAATCGCCCTTGGCGTCCAGGTGTTGAAGATATACCGCGTAGCTCTTCCCCCTGTTATCAAACCAGGAAACGTAACATCCCCCGTCAGGAAGCGGGGCGATTTTCGGGAGGACCTGGGAACCTGTGGTATCAGTGACCATCACTGAACCGTCGGGTACCCTGAAAATTTGTGAAAAGGTTATTGATGAAAAAAGAAAAAGAATGACTAAAGTTGCTCTTAAGCGAGGCATGTTTGCTCCGGAAATGTGGTTGATCGATTAAATATTTCAGGGGCACCTTAAAGATGCCCCGCAAGTTGCTTATACTGCCGAAATTAAAAAAAGTTTACTTCAAAAGAACCATCTTTTTTGTCTCAACGGTTCCATTGGCTGTGAGTGTATAGTAATATATTCCGCTTGGAAGTGACGAAGCGTCGAATGTTGTTTCGTGCCAACCGGCCTCCAAAACGCCATTAATCAAGGTTGACACCTCAACTCCGAGAGCGTCATACACTTTGAGGGTCACTTCACCGGTAACTGGCAATGCGAAACTGATAGCCGTGGAAGGGTTGAACGGGTTCGGCATGTTCTGGTTCAGCTCGAACACCTCAGGAGTGCCAATCACCACTTCGTTCAGAAGAGAGTGGATGGCTTCACTTCCGTCAAAGTCCCTCTGTATCAGTCTGTAATTGTATTTCCCCGGGGCCAGATCAGCATCACTGTAAGTATAGGTCACGGGAGATGTTGATGTTCCCGCGCCCTTAACGCCGCCAAGCTTTACCCATTCACCATTTACGGCTTTTCTTTCGATGCCGAAGCCCAGGTTGTTGGTTTCAGTAGCGGTCGTCCACTCGAGTGTGACCGTACCGCCGGAAACAGAGGCGGAGAAATTTGTCAGTTCAACGGGAACCACCTGATTGCCGAGTGATCCGTTGCTGTTTATCCTTTGTCCGTATATTCCGTAGCCGTCAAGTCTTCCATCGGTCCAGAAAGCCAGACCCGCGTCTCCGGGCCCTTTAACAATCTGTAACCTTAACTTGTCTGAAACAAGGGTTGAGAGGGCAACGGGATTCCCCCAGGCGTTCACGCCGGCGCTTGTTATGTACATTCCCTGGATCGTGTTCTCAATCCCGGACTGATTACCCCGGTTGTATACGAAAAATGAGGCGTTTGCCGTTGTCACCATGTCATAACCGACCACATTGTTTGCGTTCGACATTGGCGTGAGCACGAGTCCGTCATCAGTGAACGATCTGGTGCCTGTCGCGCTGAATTTCTGGCAGGCAAGCCCTTCCTGATTCTGATCGCTGTTCGTATAGCGCCAGAAGGCCATTACTTCATCACTTCCGGTGAGTTTACCCGCCACGGGGCTCCATTTGTGTATGCTCGAAGTGGTGGCGCATTCACTACCGTTCGCGGGGAAAGCGAGAGTGCCATCAGATTTTATTCTTTGAACCCAGGCGCTTTGCAGATTGATCGAGTTCCTGTCGTCGTGCCAGGCAACTATCGCTCCACCGACCCCGTCGGGTTCAACAAACTGCGCCGTGTATGCCATTACTTTACCGAGGCTCTGGATCCAGACTCCACCGGTTCCAAGCTGCGGCGCGCCCGCGGCATTAAATTTCTGCGCGGCCAGTTTTACCGTCTGAGCCGGGAAGTTTCCCGTGGTTACCTTGTGTACAACGATTACGGAACCACTGTCGGATGGTACAACTACCGGGTAGTTGTATCCCTCAGTTGCCGATCCGTAGACAAGAGGCGCTGCGCCCCACATCTTTGCTCCTGAAGCATCAAGCTTCTGCATGTAAATTTTGTATGGATTTACCGCGAAAATCCACGTGACCACGGCATAGCCATCTGAAGTGACTGCCACCGTCGGGTTCGCCTCAAAACCGGGGTTTGACGACAAGGCTACACCATTTGCCCCCCACAGGAACTGCCCGGTTGGTGAAATCTTGTACGCGAACACATCAAGCTCGCCTGACCTCGTATCAGTGAACACCACTATCGCGTTGTTCTGCGCGTCGCAAGTCAGATCATAATCAACCAAAGAAGAGCTTTGGGGGTTATTCGAAATGAGGAGACCATTGTTCCCCCACTCTTTTACCCCGTAAGCGTCGAGTCGCTGCATGTAAACAGCGTAACCGCCTCCACGGTTATCAAACCATGAAATATAGGTGCTACCGTCAGGGCAGACTACCGATTTGGGAAGATCCTGCTCCCCCGAAGTGTCGGCGATCATCAAATTTACATTCGGGTCTGAAGGCCATTGAGCGAAGCCTGTTGTCACCAGAATGGTGATTAAGAAAAACACCGTTTTAAATATTCTCATGAGGTTGTCCTTGAAGCGCGTGGGGAAAAATGAAGATTAATTGGAATAAACTCACATAAAAATAGAATAAATTGCAATAATAAGAAAGAGGAAGAACCCAATGTCGACAACTTTTCGCAAAAAAAATTAAAATTCCTCACCTTACCCCCTCAATTGCAGATTTTTGCCGATAATTCTTTATATTTTAGTTCTACAAATACGTAATTACTCAATTCAGAAATGAAATTTTAGAAACAGGAAACAGGAGTTTCTATGAAAATGAAAGTAACTGAACGCTATGAGGCCGTGGTAATCGAACTGAAAGGGAACGTCCTCGGCGGTCCGGAAGCCAACGAATACAGCGACACTCTTAAGAAGTTCCTTTCCGAGGGGAAAAAGAACATAGTTATCGACCTTGGCGAAGTAAAGTTCATGAATTCTTCAGGTCTCGGCATGCTTATAGCCGGGCTGACAACTGTTAACAAAGAAGGCGGCAGGCTTAAGCTCGCTAACGTTGAAGACAAGATTCACAGCCTTCTTGTGATCACCAAACTTGTAACCATTTTCGAAAGCTACGCGTCTGTTGATGAAGCTCTCGCAAGCTTCTAACCTGAACTTCTTAATATGAGCGTGACAGTAATTGTAGGCGGCCAATGGGGCGACGAAGGCAAAGGAAAAATTGTTGATATCCTTAGCGAGTCGCATCAGATCGTCGCCAGATATCAGGGCGGTGCAAACGCCGGACACACGATCCAGATAAACGGGAAGAAATACGTTCTCCACCTTATCCCTTCCGGTATTTTAAGGGATGACGTGGTTTGTGTGATCGGAAATGGAGTGGTTATCGACCCCGCCGCCCTGCTCGAAGAAATAAAGCTCCTGAATGAAAACGGTATCTCCGTTGAAGGCAGGTTGTTTATCAGCCAAAACGCTCATCTAATTATGCCGTATCACAAGATCATCGACTCGCTCAATGAAAAGGGCGACACTAAGATCGGAACAACCGGCAAAGGGATTGGTCCCTGCTACATCGATAAATACGCCCGGAAAGGAATCAGGATAATCGACCTGCTTGACCGCGCGCGGCTCGAGCAGAAGATCAGAAAAAACCTTGAAGAGAAGAACAACCTCCTTACAGGCTTCTATAAAAGTGAGAAACTTGACGTTGACAGGATCGTTGAAACCTACCTCGAGTTCGACCGCCTGATCGACCCCTATATCAAGGATGTACCATCTTACCTGAACAAGGCAATAAACGATGGAAAGTCTGTTCTTCTCGAAGGGGCACAGGGCGCGCTTCTTGATGTTGACCATGGCACTTACCCTTATGTTACATCTTCACACCCGACCGCCGGAGGGGCATGTACAGGAACCGGTATACCACCGAACAAGATCACGGAAGTAACCGCCATCATCAAAGCCTATACCACCCGTGTGGGTGAGGGACCCTTCCCGACAGAATTACTCGATGAAACCGGCGAAAAACTCCGGGCCGAAGGGCATGAGTTTGGAGCCACCACCGGTAGACCCCGCCGGTGTGGATGGTTCGATGCCTTCCTTGTAAGATACTCATGTATGATAAACGGCACCACTTCCGTTGCACTCACAAAGATGGATGTGCTCGACTCCTTCTCCGAAATAAAGGTTGCCACCGGGTATATGCACAAGGGACGACTCCTGAACAACTTCCCGATCGACTGCGATATCCTCAACGAGTGCGAACCTGTTTATGAATCCGTTGAAGGATGGATGACCGACACCTCGGGCTGCACAAGCTACGCTGAACTCCCCGAAAAAGCGAGGAAGTATATAGATTTCATTTCTGAAAAAGCAGGGATGAAGGTCACTATCGTTTCCGTGGGGCCGAATCGCGAACAAACGTTCTTCGTAAACTGAGAATTCACTCCAACTATTTACATTTCCCTCTTCACCCGCTTAAGTTAAGTTTGGGTATCGGCTTTTATTAATTTTCGGAGTTTCACTTGAAAATGTCAGGCGGACCGGCAACCGCCAATATCAAGATCGCCCTGATCTTCGCGGCTTTGGTGATCGCCGGCGGAACCCTCTACTACACTCATACCATCGCGCAGAAGCTGCAGGCCCGTGAAAGGCAAATCGTGCAGCTATATGCCAACACGCTCGAGTACATAGCCAATTCGGAGGAGACGACTGATCTCACCTTCCTCCTTGAAAATATTATTCAACCGATTGATTTTGAAGTGATCCTCACGGACGCGAATGACAATGTTGACCTTGCCGGCGCCTCCAATTTCAGGAATGTGAAACTTGACCCCTCGCTTAAAGGTGAAAAACTTAAAGAGTACTTCAAAGATAAACTGATCTTGATGGATGATGTGAACTCACCCATCATCGTTAAGCACGTTCGGGGCGCCGATACACTCGTGTTGAACAAGATCCACTTCGGCGAGTCAGCCCTTGTTACTCAGCTAAAGTACTACCCTTTCGTGCAGATGGTTATCGCTTTTCTGTTTGTGATAACAGCCTACGTTGGCTTCAGCCAGATAAAGAAGAGTGAACAAAGCAATATCTGGGTGGGGATGGCAAAAGAGACCGCCCACCAGTTCGGTACCCCCCTTACAAGCCTTCTTGGCTGGATCGAATTGCTGAAACTGAATTACAACGATCCCGACAAGGTGCTCGATACTGCTGAAGAGATACAGAATGATGTGCAAAAACTAAGCCGTATAACCAACAGGTTCTCGAAGATCGGCTCGAAAGCGGAGCTGAAAAAAGAGAATGTCATGGATGGCCTTACCGAGATCTATGAGTATTTCAGCCGGAGACTCCCCCGCCTTGGTAAAAAAGTTGACTTGCAACTCGATGGCGACCCTGCGATTAAAGCCATGCTAAACCGTGAACTCTTCGGATGGGTGATCGAAAACCTGGTAAAAAACGCCCTCGATGCAATAGAACACTCTGACGGGAAAATATCAATATCCGTTTTGGAACACAAAAATAAAATTGAGATCGAAGTTACAGACAATGGCAAGGGTATAGATCTGAAGAGGAGAAAAGATGTTTTCAGACCCGGTTACAGCACAAAGAAAAGAGGCTGGGGGCTTGGTTTGAGCCTCTCAAAAAGGATAATCGAGGAGTACCATTCAGGAAAGATCTTCGTGAGCAACTCAGTGCCCGGCGAAGGCACTACATTCAAGATCATTCTGGATAAAGCGGAGGGTAACTCTTAAAGCAGGGCGAGAATGGTGTTTATGAACTCTTCCCTCTTGAATGGTTTCTCGAGGAACGCGGTGAAACCGATCTCAATGAATCTCAACTGATCACCCGGGAGCGTGTACGCCGTTACAGCCACCATCGGAAGATTCTCATAAACCGGCATCGACTTGATCCGGTTCCTTAACTCTATACCGTTCTCACTCCCCGGAAGATTGATATCGATCACCATGAGGCTGACCTTGTGTTCTGTGAGTATGTCTATCGCTTCATCAGCCGTGCCCACTATGATAACTTCGCAGAACTTTGAAAGATACATGTTGATCAGATTAGCGGCAGAAATGTCATCTTCCACTACAAGAACGAGCTTCCTCGTCCCGGCTTCGGGTTCAGTGTCCAAATCGGATTCCTGTTCCCCCTCTGAATAAATAAAGCCGGCTGTGAAAAGTGAACCTTGACCGTAAACAGACTCAACAGTCAGCTCGCCACCCATCATTTCCACATATTTTCTGGCGATGGTCAAGCCGAGTCCGGCACCTTCGTAATTTCTTGTAACGCCTTCCTCTCCCTGCCTGAACGGCTCGAAGATCACGTTCATCTTGTCAGGTCTGATCCCGATACCGGTATCCTCGACCGAAACGAAAACAGACTTGTTTTTCCCGGAGCCCGATACCCGTGTGGATATCTTCACCCAGCCCGATTCCGTGTACTTGATGGCGTTGTTCACGATATTGTCAAGCACTTGATAGATAAGTTTTTCATCAACAAGAGTGACAGGTGCCTTCTCCGAGAGTTCAAGCCCAAGCTGAAGCTTCTTCAGCATCGCGGCTTCCATATACTCACCGTAAACTTTTTTTGCCGTCTAGTTCAAATCGTGCGGGGCAAGCAGTGCGCCCGTTTTTTGAGCTTCAAGATTCGAGAGGTCGAGTATTGAGTCGAGAGTGTCTTTAAGCCTTTCGCCACCTTTTAAGATAGATGCAAGCGCCTCCCTCTGCTCGGGATCGTTCAATTCATCCATCAGGATCTCGGAGTAACCCATAATATTTATAAGCGGGGTTCTGAGTTCATGGCTCATGTTCGCGAGGAACGTACTCTTGATCTGGTTCATCGCTTCGGCCTTCATTCTCGCTTCATTGAGTTCCGACTCTTTCCGCTTCTGATCGGTCATATCCCTGAAAATGCTCAGAAGTACCGGTTCACCATCTTCACTTTCCATGAAACGGCTAAGAATGTTCACCCACTTAATCACCCCTGACCTCAGGTGGATCAACGATTCCTGGTACTGTAGTATCTTACCCGCGGCAAATTTTGCCTTGTACCTCTCTACTGATTCATCATGAAAATCGGGCTCAAGATACTCGGTAAACAGTTTCCCCACTATCTCCTCCCCGGGCATCCCGACCAACTGCGCGTATGCATTGTTTGCCATCACAATAATACCGTTCCGGTCGGTCAGGCGCATCGCGTCAATCGAGTTCTCCCACAGGATCGAGAATCTCTTCTCCTTCCTGGCAATATCAACTTCAAGCTGTCTCTCAAAAGAGATATCATCTTTAACAGCGAGGTAACCGGTAATTACACCAAACTCGTTTTTAATGGGTGAAATGGTGGCTGACTCCCAAAAGAGCTCCCCGTTCTTCCGCCTGTTATGGAAGTACCCCCGCCAGGTGCTGCCTGACAATATGGTGTTCCACATCTTCTTGTACTCTTCACCGGTGGTTTCTCCCGATTTCAGCACCCTGGGGTTCTGCCCCTTCACTTCCGCGAAGGTGTAACCCGTGATCTGCTCAAACCGGGGGTTAACATACTGTATCCTGCCGTAAGTATCAGTAATCACTATCGATGAGGTGCTCTGCTGCACGGCAAGGAGCAGATTTCTGTTCTCAACGGCAGCGGCAGCTTTAGCGAAAAGTCCCTTCACTGATTCACTGAAAAGTACAAAATGATCGAGATCACTCTCCTCAAACTCGTCATCGGATACAACACCGAAAGCCTGTCTCGTCGTACCCTCTTCCGGCATCGGTATCCCCATCAGATACTCCGTCATATTAACGCCATTCCGTCTGACCGCTCGTTTGGTGATGAACGGCTTCCTGGTGGTAAGAAGGATCTCCCACTCTTTTCTGATCTCACTTTTCAGGAACTCTTCTTCAGTAAAAGCACTGCTCATCAGTATTGAATTTGTGTAGTGAGCCACCAGATAATTTTCTTCCGTGGCAAGCAGTACCACCGCTTCCTTACTCTCGGTAATGTTTTTGGTTTCAGCGGTGATCTCACCGAGAAAATCGAGGTCACTTGATTGTATGCTTTCCCGTAAATGGAGCATCGCCTCAAGGCGCATTCTGTTAAGCCGTTTAACACGTTCATTCCTGCGCTGTATCGTGATATCACGCAGAAGGAATACATCAAATCCGCCATGCTCGGCTTTAATACGATTCGCGGTTATTTCGAGGTGTAGCCTTGGGTCATTGGCATGCTCGAAAGTGGATGAAAATGTGAACTGTTCTCCTTTTTCAAGGGCACGGTAAAGCTCTTCCTCCCTCTCACGTTCGAGCCCGAGCAGGGAAACAATACTCAATCTTGAGCGGAATCGTAGATTCAGGAATTTTTGCGCGATCCTGTTGCTGTCGATTACTGTACCGTCATTGCTGTCGACCACCAACACACCCTCAGGTGAATTATTGAAGAGGTATCTGAACCTCTCTTCAGCGAGTTTTGCGGCGTGCTGTACCATTTTTTTCTGAGACAGATTTTCTACAGAGCAGTAATAAATTGTGTCATCCAGCTTGCTCCGTTTCAGTTTGAGAAGGGCAAGAGAAGTTTTTTCTTGGCCGGTAACAAAACTCACTTCGATGGAGCCCGGATTATCCTTGTCTTCCATCATCTCCCGGAATCTTTCCGCGGAAGCATCCGTCATCAAACGGGCAATATCCATCCCTTCGAGAGAAGCTGGTTCACTTTCGAGCATTCTTGCAAATTCGTTATTGCAGTACCTGAGCATGCCATCACCCTCAAGTATCACGTAAGGAATCGGGGCATTTTCGAAAACATCTTTCAGATCCTGCTTGTTAGCCTCAAGCTCATTAAAATTGTGCCTCTGCTTGTTCAGTGAAGCGAGAACAAAAAGGGATATCGAGGCTACTACCGAGAGAAACAGATTCAGCTCAAGTATGGCGTTCTTGTAGGCTTCATCCCTGAAGGCGTAAATACCCAGGTTCTCAATCATTGTCATGTTCAGAATCAGATACAGAACGAGCATCAGATAATAGTTGGTGTGAAGCCTGAACCTGAAAAGCGCCCAGATCAAACCGGGGATCGTCAGATATTTCAGGAAAAATTCCCTTCCACCGGTCGACTGCGACTGCGCGATCATGATTGTGATGATGAAATAAACCATCAAACCGACCCCTTCAACCAGCTTCCTGGTCGAAATGGCGGCGGGATCAAAATGCTTCATCCCGATCTTTAGCCACACGAAAAACGCGGGAGTAAGAAGCAAAAGTCCACTCCACTCCGCCAGACCCCAGACACGGATAACATCGAGGCTGTTGATCTTGCCGCCGAACACAAGCCATACCGCCCAGGCGCCGAACAGCGACCCGACCACACTTTTTATAAAACCGCTGAAGATCAAATTAACGATCGAGGTTATATTGTTCAAATCGATCAGATCCGGGCTCGTTCTCCGGAGATACTCATACATCAGACCGGTGCTCAGGATGTTCCCCGTTGCAAAAATGGCGGATATCCAGAAGTTGTAACCTACCAGAAGGTTGCAGCCAATATGCGCAGCGTATGAAAGTACATAGATATAGAAGTGGTCACGACGCTCGAATACGTAAAACGCTGCGAAAAGAAGGGCTGTTGCAGGCCAATACGGCGAGACTCGTTCTGTCTCAAACCGGAAGTAAAGCGCAATACCTGCTAAAATACCATACAAGACGGTGTATTCCGCCAATCGGAATACCTTGTTGCCGCGGTTCAGGTAGCTCATAAATGCCATGCTGTAGTCGAATTAATTTTGCAATTATCAGATGTAAGATACAGATTTAATAGTTTTTTTTTGCATATTCGGCTTCTGAATTAATTAATTGTTTTTTTGGTTAAACGTCACTAAATTACCAAGATATCTTGATTCTCAACTTTATCTCCCGTAACGTGTTACGACTGCTGCCCGTCGTCGTGCTCTTACTTATGCTTGCGCAAACGGAAGTGGTCTCGCAGCGGCGGGTATTCCTGCGACACATCAGCATAGATGACGGACTTTCGCAGGGAACCGTTCAGAAAATGTTACAGGATAAAAAAGGCTTTTTTTGGTTCGCCACTAAAGACGGTCTGAATAAATTCGACGGCTACACCTTCAAGGTTTATAAAAACGAACCGGGTAACCCCAAATCCCTTTCCCAAAACTGGATACAAACGATAGAACTCGACCGTAACGAGGATATTTGGGTGGCAACCAAAACAGGTTTTGAATTTTTCTCCCAACTGACAGAACAGTTCTCAAGGATCAGTATTGATATAAAAGGGGTACCCGACGACAGGATATACCCCCTCTACTCGATCCGCGAAGACACGGTTGTAAGCAAGGGTGATCACCTCTATATCGGGACCACCTACGGACTCCTCCGCTACAACAAACTTACTAAAAAAACAGATGTCATCTACAAACTCGAGCAACCACCCAACCTGGTGATCAACATATCTGCTGTTTTCATTGATAACAGGGGAAACGTGTGGTTTGGCACGAACAAGAATCTGATTGGCAGTTACGATCCCGTTGCAAACAAGGTGACCAAATATGATCTAAAAAAAAGTGCCCCTTATATTCCAGGGAGTGATTACGTCGCCGGCATTGAACAGGACGCGAAAGGGAGGATAATTGCCGTAACCAACTGTTACATCTGGGTGAAGGAACCCGGCAGCATGACTTTTAGCATGCTCAAGTCACCACTTGAACCCGGGCGTGATATCGGCTACATCTCCTCAATGGTTGTCAACCCCGCCGGTGGAATTTATGTGGGTATTTCAGAAAAAGGGCTCTTTTCATACACATTCGAGTCCGGCATATGGCAGGAAATTATTCCGCAGGAAAACGACAAGATCCGCGCTTACTTAAGACACCCCGGTACACTTACCGTCAGCAGGTCGGGAAACCTCTGGATCGGCCTTAACGGATACGGAGCGATGGTTCTTGCCAAGGGACAAAACCGTTTTGAACGTATCTCCGGGATGAATGGCAGTACAAATATCAGAAGCCTCAGGGGTTTTCTTCCATTCAACGACACCACAGTTTACCTTGGTGGTTACAGCCTGTTTGCCACATTCAACCCAAAAACACGCGTTGCCAAAACAATACGGGAAAAATTTATTCTTGACGGCATTTACTTTAATGATAACATTTACCAGATATCACTGAATAAAAGCGACGGAGGGAAGTCACTCTGGATGACCTCCGAAGGTGACCGGCTCTACAAATATATAATTGCTGAAGACCGGATCGAGAGGGTGCCGTTCGACGACAAGGCTCCCGGAGTTAACTCAACTGGCTATTTCTTCCAGTTCGTTCAAGATGAAAACAATACCCTCTGGATCACCACGGAAACCGGAGTGGTGAACTATAACCCGGCTAACGGGAAGTGGCACGGCTTCCCCGGCAATTCTTCCCTGGAAAAGATCCTCCGCACCGAGAGAATTGTCTATATCGCGATTGATAAAAAGGGGCGCCTCCTCATAGGCAGCGACAGGAACGGCCTCTTCATCTACGACCGTAAGGCAGGCATCATC
Source organism: uncultured Ignavibacteriaceae bacterium (assembly GCA_964625575.1). GTDB lineage: Bacteria > Bacteroidota > Ignavibacteria > Ignavibacteriales > Ignavibacteriaceae > UTCHB3. The sequence goes on from CAZVBQ010000030.1 coordinate 31,666, forward strand.
ACAAGATCATTCTTCGACAAGAGAAGAGAGGGAACCGACTTCGCTCCCTCCATCAGATCGATATTCATCGATTCAAAAGGGAATACCTGGCTTGGCACCTCAAACGGACTTGTTAAGTTCAACGAAAAGGGGAGGTCAATCTCTTACACAGTGGCAAACGGATTGCCCAACGACATGGTTTACGGAATACTCGAAGACCGGAGCGGGAAACTGTGGCTCTCGACCAACAAAGGTATCTCCAGGTTTGATCCCGTAAAAGAGGAGTTCGTTAATTTCACGGTGGATGACGGCTTGCAGAGCAACGAGTTTAACACCGCCGCCTTCGCTTCTTCACCGGATGGTACATTCTATTTCGGAGGCATCGAAGGGTTTAACATGTTCGATCCCCTCTCTGTTAAAATTCTCGACCGGGTTCCCGAAATCGCACTCACAGGTTTGAAGCTGTTCTCGAGGGATATCCCGCTCCAACCCGGGGTGGAAGGGGCACTGCTTGACACTTCAGTGGTATTTAAGAAATTTCTCCGGCTCGACCACGATCAAAACGACCTCACATTCGAGCTTTCGGGTCTTGACTTCAATTCAAACAGCAGAATTCTCTACAGCTTCAAACTCGAAGGTTACAGCAAAGAGTGGAGTGTGCCTTCATTTAACAGAATTGTAAACTTCACCAACCTTTCGCCCGGCACATACACACTAATGGTAAAAGTTGCCAACAAAGACGGCATCTGGTCGGGTGAGACCGCTTTGATCTCGATTGAGATCACGCCCCCCTTCTGGGAGACCTGGTGGTTTATGTTACTGCTGATCGCCGCGATCCTGATCGCGATCTTTGGAACCTACCTCTACCGCGTGAGAGCCATTCAGCTTCAGAACGAAAAACTTGAAGCACTGATAAAGGTAAGAACTCATGAACTTGAAGAGTATAAAGACCAGTTGATCGAAAGGCAAAAAGACCTCGAAACCTCCAACTCCGCTCTTGAAGAGGCAAACAGACAAAAAGACAGGTTCTTCTCGATGTTCGCTCATGACGTGAAAAGCCCGTTCTCTGCCATCCTCGGATATCTTGATATCCTCCATAACGACTATAAGGAGCTTTCAGAACATGAACGGCTTGAGTTTATTGGAAGTGTAACCCAGGTCTCAAAAAATCTCTTCCTTTTCGTCGAGAACGTGCTCGATCTCTTCAGAATTGAGCTCGGAAGGGTGATCTTTGCCCCCGAATATTTTCCGCCGCAGCCCAAAATTGATCCAATAATCGATGTTTTATCGTTGAACCTGATCGAAAAACAGCTCGAAGTAACAAAGGATATCCCGAACGATCTTATAGTCTATTCCGATCCCCACATGTTCCGCACGATTGTGCAGAACCTCCTCGCGAACGCGATAAAATATTCGAACCCCGGAGGACAGATATTGATAGCTGCTGAAGTCAGGGGCGATTACGCTGAATTTTCAGTGAGCGACAGTGGAGTGGGGATGACGCAGGATGAATGCGCGAGGCTGTTTCAGAAAAATGATGTTTATTCGAAGGAAGGCACAAAGAAAGAGCAGGGTACCGGACTGGGACTGATGATCTGCAAAGATTTTGTTGAAAGAAATGGCGGTAAGATCAGTGTTGCCTCAGAAGAAGGAGTCGGTACAACTTTCATGTTTACCATCCCTGTTAGAAAACCGGTTGAAGAAGTTTAACCCCCGCTAACCCTTTTTCCGCAAAAAGGCCGATAATGGCACATCAAAGGGTTGCGAAGTATCCACAGTATTAAAGTCGATACCGCTGTTAAGACAACCCGATTTTAAATTCGCGGTGAAAGCCTCGAAAGCCTCCCGGTAAGCGGCGGCAATATGCTGCGGCTGGGTTGATATTTCAAGCCCCGTTTCCATATCCCTGAAAATGGCATCATTGGTGAAACCGAAATTCTTTTCAAGCGGATCAAGTATCTGAAAAACCACCACCTTGCTTTTTGAAATGGCGAGCTTTTTAATTGATTCAAGTATCCTCCCGGCATCCTCAAGCAAGTCAGAGATAACGATTATCATCCCCCTGCGGGTGATCTTGTCGGCAATTCCCGCGACCGCGCCGGCTGTGTCGCTGATCCCTTTCCCTTGAACCGTGGCGAGCGATCTCATGATCTCATCGAGGTAGATTCTGGTTGCTTTCGGGGGCAAAACCTTTTCGATCCTGTCGCTGTAGAGATATAAACCGGCGGCATCATTCTGTTTTATCAGCATGAACGCGAGCACCGAAGCCAACACCTTTCCATACTCAAGCTTGGAGACCTGCCCGGGTGAAGCGAAATTCATCGAGCCGCTCACGTCAAGAAGGATGTGTGCCTTCAGGTTTGTTTCTTCTTCGTACTGTTTTATGAAGTAGCGGTCGGTTTTACCGTGGATCTTCCAGTCGACGTCTTTTAAAGAGTCGCCCTGTATATACGGCCTGTGCTGGGAGAATTCAATGCTGAAACCGTGGTAAGGGCTTCTGTGCAAACCAAGCATGAAGCCCTCTACCACAAATTTAGTTTTTATGTCAAGAGAGGCAAGTTTCGAAACGACGGCAGGATCAAGATACTTCCTGTAGTCTTCGTTCCCTTTCAAAGGCATTCCCTTTTACGGATGCGCGATGGTTTCTTTTTTCTGCTCGCCTTCCTTTGGCTTGCCGTTCTGCTCCTGCTTCTTAAAAGCTTCATTCAGGAGTTCTTCGGGACTTTTACCGAGGTTTGGCAGGTCATCCTTCGCGAGCTTGGCTGAAGGATCATCAGGGTACTCCTTGATCACCGTGTTGTAGCAGTCGGTTGCCTTGGCTATGTCACCCAGGTCGTTACCGTAAACATAACCCGCCATAAAGAGGGCTTTCGGAGCGTAAACACTCTTCGGGAATTTCTCATGCACCTTCTTGTAATACTCAACAGCGGTCATCTTCTCTTTCGAAGTCTGAGCCACTTCCGGCATATTATACAGCGCTCCAAGGCTGAAATATGCCACAACAAGACTGTCGCTCTCCGGCATTTCAGCGATCATCTTCTCATAAACCTTTATCGCGTCTTTATATTTCTTCGCTTCAACAAGCTGTTTCGCTTCATCCAAATAAGTCTGTGGGTTCTTTCCGCATCCCGCCAGCAACAAAACCGCCAGAAGGGCGGGTATAAACAATAATTTTTTCATATTTCTTGGCTCTTTTTAAGGTTCACAAATTATTAAAATTCGATCCTTAAATGTAGCAGATAAATGTTAATTGTTAAGTGTAAAATGTTGGTCGTAAGGATGAGGGGTGAAGGGTGAAGGGTGAAGGGTGAAGGGTGAAGGGTGAAGGGTGAAGGGTGAAGGGTGA
>CAZVBQ010000030.1:35090-40232 GCA_964625575.1 uncultured Ignavibacteriaceae bacterium
AGGAGCCAAACTCATCACTCATAACTCATAACTCATCGCTCATCACTCACAACTCATCGCTCATAACTCTTCCACCTCCAAATTAACATCCTTGAATTCATCCCCGCCGATCTTGAAAAGTTGTTCTTTCACTCGACGGCGGGTGGCGATCGCGTAATCCACGCATTCGCGGAGCTCCCCTTTCGAGAATTCACCATGTGGATAAAGCAATTTCAGCAGTCCGCTCGTGGTTTTTCTTACGGCGATAATATCCCTTTGGTTCATGTCGTGGTTGTAACTGTAGTGCTTTCCAATCTCATCGGCGAAGGTTTTCTTGCGCATCTCCTTGTACCACTCGGCGATGTAATCGCTGATAAATCCATAGCCGTTGGTGAAGTATCCCGGCTTCATTTTCGGTATCTCCCATCCCGGTATGTACGCGTGGAAACGGTCGATGAAAGCAGAATCTATCATCTGCTCCGGAAGTGGTTCCAGCAGATGGCGCGTTTTCGCTATTTCTACGGGGTCGCCGTCAATATTGCCCAAAAAGACCAATGAGGCGTTCGCGTTCACATGCTCTTTTCCGCGCGCGAAAGCGCCGTTCGCCATATAGCCTTTCATTATCTGCACCGTGTCTTTGTCGCGCATGTCTATACCCCCGACCTCATCGAAGGCTACAATATCCCACATTCCGATCAGCCCGACCACCCTGGTCGCCATGTTGTAAAACAGGTTAGCCACTGTTGTCTTTCCGCCTGAAAGTAGGATTGAATTGGGAGAAATTTCGTCATAAATGTAAGATTTCCCGGTTCCTCTGGGCCCCAGTTCGAGCAAGTTGTAATTGTTCTCAACGAACGGGATCATCCTCGCGATGAAGTGCCACTTCACGTGTTCGGGAAGTGCTTCCGGTTCATAACCCACGCTCCTCAGCAGCGCCGCCATCCACTCTTCTTTCGTGAACTTCTTCCTCTCTTCAATTATCGATTCAATGTTCACGCCCGGCATCTGGATCGGCTTAAGATCTGAGATCGTGAATGGCGAAACGTTCGATTCAGGATCATAAAAATAAGTCAGGTTAACAATGCACCAGATACCGCCGGCGAGCAGACGGTCGTACTTCTTGATGAAACCGGGCTGCACTTCAACATTTTTGAGACCGAGGTTCGAGAGTACAGCTTCATAAAGGTCTTTCTTCTCGTTCAGCTTCACGGTAACCTTGTCAATCACCTTGTAGCTTCCCCTCTCCCTCACGCGCGATTTGATCCTCTCCGCCTCATCGGGCCTCACATAATTCTGCTCCAGAATCTGTTTAACCCGCTCCTTACCGTCGTTAATGGTCTGCTCATCATCCGAGGCGCAATACTGCGCCAACAGGTACTCAAGCACGAACACCGGCACATTTATCCCCGAGCGGAGGTCTTTCGTGAGGTCTTTCCTCACAACCTTTCCGGGGAATGAATCAAAAAGCTTTCTGTCAAGTCCTTGTAGCATTTGTCTGCCTGTTAAAATCCGTCAAAATCGTTTGCGATGGAGATGCTGAGTAAGAGTTCCAAACCGGCGATCTCGTGCCGTTTCTCTTTGTCGCGCACGATCAGTTTGACCGTGGAGGCGTTATATTTCGAAATGTTGCCGCGCATCACGAAGCGGATGGTTTTCATCAACTGCCGCTTATCGCTCCCCTGAAGGTTGAAAAGGTGTGTCTGCTCGTCGGAGAGGAGCGTCATGTCAGATGCATATATACCTGCCGTCACTTCCCGTTCCCGGACCTTCTCACCGACAGATTTTGTCTGCATCAGATCGAACACGGGATTGTTCGTGGTAATCGTGTTACTTACCCTCTGCATTATCGTTATCCCGACTTGCTCTGTCTCCGTGCTCCTTTTCTTCGTAAACTTGATCACCGGTATTGCAACCTCCTGAAGCGAAAGGCCGCCATGAACGAACCGGCTGCCGGCTCCGGCGAGCCTGAAATTCCTTCTTCCTGCCGGGAAAATGAACTCATATTCGCTATCAATCCCGAGCTGCCCTGCGGTGAACCTTAGCACGCTTTCATCAGTCATAAAACTCCTTCCGAATGCAACGCGCCGCTTAAGTTGGGCGACACTTCCATAACGGGATGAATCTATAAAATCGCCGTCAGAAAGTTTCGTCTGCTGATAGTAAAATCCGTGGTCTGCTGTAATCAACACATTGGTTCCGTTGAACTGAGTTATCTTCCTCACGATGTTCACAATATCCTTGTAAGCCCCGGCAACCGCGTCGAAGGCGTCATCTTCAGAGGTTTTGTCGTCGCCCGTGGCATCGATCTTGTTGTGATAAATGTAAACCACCTCAAGAGCTTTAACGGCTTCGCGCCCCTCATCCTGTTGCATGCTCACGAAATCCTGTGCCCTGTAAACCTTCGTTTTCGGGTTCTGTTCCGTCAGGCGCGCTTCCCTGTACTGGGCAGCCGCCGGCTTTCCGTCAACCGTCGCGGCATCGCTGCCTGTGGTTATTCCGATCGAATTGTTGGGCAGAAGTGCTGCCATACCCAGTTGGGTGTATCCCGGCACAACACCTGCCATCATTTCTATTTGCACTTCAGCACGTTCGATCTTCTGCAACATTTCCGAAAGTTCAACCGCCGCTTCGTACCTCAGCGCGTCGGAAATTATTACGAAGATCTTCCTTTCACTCCCACGGAAATGCTTGATGTAACTGTCGTAAAACCTGTTTTGCATTATCAGAGTGGAGAACCGCCAGTTATCCAGCGACTCAACCGCCTTCTTCCACGCTACTTCAAGATTGAAAATGTACGATTGCAGATAAACCTGCTCAACCGTTGCCGTCACTTTCGCGAGCACCCCTTCGTGCTGGCGCCCCTTGATCGCCGTGTAATAGCGCCGGTAGCAGCCGTCGATCAACGCGCCCGCCTGCTGATAATATTTGAACCCCTCTTCGGCGGTGCTGAATTCAGGCGGATAAAGTTTCACCATCTCAAGAAGAAGCGCGGCCTGATGCAGCGCCATGTAGAGGTTCGTATAATTTGCAAAATAGAAGAAGTAGCGCCGCGTGGTTATTATCGCGTTTATCCGCTCTGCTTTAACACTTCTGTTCACCACCGCGTTGGCCAGCCCCCTGATGATACCCTGTTCGACAGATTCGGGAGCTTTACAGTCGATAAATCGCTCATAACCGTGCGCGGTCATCTTCCCTTCGATGCCGCTCCCCTCCTCAAAAAGTTTTGAATAATGGTCGAAAATCTTCTGCTGACTGCTGTTGTTCAACCAATTGTTGAAGAAGGATTCCGCCGCGGGTGACCATTCATCCTTTCTCTCTGTGAATTTCTGCCCTTCCGGCGGGATGTGGCGGTCGAACTCATTGCTAAAAAGAAAGTTCGCCAGAACCTTCATCGAATCAGGTTTCTCTCTCATTTTGAATACCGATTCAAGGTACGCGGCGATATACCCATTTAAACCATATTTCTGCAACTGTGCGAGTTTCTCACCCCCCTCCATCTCATCTGTCAGGAGGATGGTCAGAACTTCTTCCATCAGCGGAAGGCCGCCGGTAACAACCGTTATCATCAGAAGCGCGAGCCTGGCCTCGGTGAGTTTCTCCTCCTCCTTGCTCAATTTTTCCACCAGCTTCCGCCGGCGCGCGTCGCTGTTAAAGAACAGCTGCCTTGCTTCAACAAAATCCCTGAATACACCGGGCAGACCCATCTCCTGCAACCATAGCGCGACCCGCTCCGCGCTGAACTCATGTCCCGTCACCACCACTTCGAGCAGCCAGTTCTCTTTCGGCTCCGGTTTCGGCTTGTCAGAGTAAAGAAGAAATTTCCCCTCCTTTTCAGAATATATCCTCGTCTTAATACCGAACTCATTCCCCTCGATCCGGATAAGCTCCACCCCCTCAGGCAGAAGCTCATGCACAGTTTCGCCGAACTCATTGTTCCGGTCGTACCAGATCACGAGGCGTTTCTTTTCAAATATTTTTGTCAGTTGTTCTTTTAGTTGCATTGTGTTTGTCTTTAATTTAACCGCAAAGTTCGCAGAGGACGAATTTCGACCAGTATTCAAGTAATACTCGCGACAAAATGTCGTGAGATATGTCGCGAGAGCGCAAATTTGCTAAAAATATCTCCCCATTCGAGACAAAATCTACCTAAATTGTCCCGAATAGCCTTATTATTACCCCATAAACTCTCTTATTCGAGACAAAAAATTTGTATCTTTGCGAATCTCGTCAACCATGTGTTGAAGGAGTTAAGGGACGCGTCAACTTTGATTGACGGTCCCGGTTTTTATATTTGAATCAGAAGCCGGACTCAATAATTAACACCTCTTAAGCTAACCTCACCAGAGTCTAATCTTTCCAATAGATAGTAGTTTTTGTTCATGATATCTTGTTTATACCGTGTCATGAATCCAGCCAAAAGGCAAGAGTGATCAAACATTACTCTCTGGTAAACATCATATGTTGAAAATTTGGCTACCGCGTCCATCATTATTGAGAGAACTTGAGCCATTACCTCATTGATAATACCTGTCATCGGGTTTTTTCTTTTAATGCTGTTTTTTTGACCGGCAAAGAATTCGTAGAATTCACCTTCTCTTGAGAAAAGCTTTTTATTTCCTTTAGCGAATACAGCATCTTCAACTAAGCGTCGATTTCTCGCTATTCCTGAAAGCAACATCAACAGATCAAACTCGTAGGATATGAAATGCCCTTTTAGAATCGAATCCACTAATCGTACCGCAAGATCTTTCATCCGGTATGTACTGGCATCATAGCACCAAAATAAATTCTTCTGAACCACCGGGCGTAATCTACTTGTATGATGATTAGCGTTAGCAATGGCATCATCAAGCCCCTCCAATTTATCGAACGTGATATTGAATGCCATTAGGTCGAGCCAACTGGAGTGTTTGTATTGGTCGAAAGAGTTCCTTTCCTCGGTTACCTTCTCAAGATCAGGTATTAACCATGGATTCAATTCAAAGACTTCCGGCATGTATCTCCTGAACCACAAAAATGTGAAACCTAGCAGATCAAAATCGTCCAAGCTGGGAGCATAGAGTAAGGTTTTCCCTAATTCCCACCGTTCACCCAGAACTTCAGCAACAGCAAGAAGGAATTTTTTCTCCCCTTCAAACTCTCCCCAATCAATTGGAGCGTTGC
>CAZVBQ010000031.1:0-36853 GCA_964625575.1 uncultured Ignavibacteriaceae bacterium
TCTCAGAAAGTTGTAAAAAAGGCAGAAGTGTCGGCTTGTCGATCGTAAACAGCCATTTCCCTTTCAGTCCTTCAGCTTCCGCTTTTTCCGAGGCGGCAGAGATCAGATCTTCAGTCAGACCCGCAAGTCCGGCTTTATCATCAACCACTAATTTAAACTTGCCGTTTTCTTTCCTGACGTTGTCACCAAAAAGGACATTCAGTTTCGAAAGTTCTTCATTAATTGCACGAAGTTTTTCTTTTTCTTTCTCACCGAGATTAGCGCCACCTCTTACAAAATCAAGGTAATAGTTGGTAAGGAGTATCTGCTGTTCGGTGGTCAGTTTCTCTTTGGCACGGTTATCATAAACGGTTTTTATCCGCTTGAACAGACCTTCATTCAGGTAGATGTCATCCCTGTGACGGGCATTCATCAAAGCCACTTTTTCAGATACCGCCTGCATTTCGTCATTGGTGATGGTTTGCACCAAGTTCATAAACACACGGTCGACTTTCGTGAGAAGTCCGCCCGACAATTCAAGTGCTTCAATTGTGTTTTTGAAGTTGGGGACTTCCCGGTTGGCAATGATCTTCCCGATCTCATCTTTCTGCTCTTTTATTCCTTTTTCATAAGCCGGGAGGAAGTGCTCCAGTTTAATAAGGCTGAAAGGAGGAGTACCGAACGGGGTTTTCCACTCGATAAAAAACGGGTTGGAAGTGTTGCCGGGTTTGTTCTGTGCTATATCTGTCTGTGACATCAAGGCAAATACCAGTATGATTAATGATAGTTTTTTCATTTCGTCTGCTCTGTTGACCAATGAACCAAATAAAATTTCTTAAGTGCGCAATATACCGATTTCAGCATATCTGTTTTCTCCCCTTCTGAACCGCCAACCCTCAACCGGCGGTGGCCTGAATTATCCAGAATCTTTTCCGTAATTTTAATGTTTGATTTTTAAAAATTCTGATCCAACAAGGCAATCAAAGAAATGAAGACTTTTGAAATATTCGACAGGTTTGAGAAAAGACATATCGGACCGGGTGAACATGAGATCAAGTTGATGCTCGACGAAGTCGGCGTCAATTCAGTTGATCAGTTGATCGATGAAACAGTACCCCCACATATAAGATTGAAATCACCACTTCAACACTTCGAAGCGCTTTCCGAAAATGGATATATAGAGTATCTAAGAGAAGCAGGCAAGAAGAATGTTATAGCCAAATCGTACATTGGCATGGGTTACTACCCGACCGTCACCCCAGCGGTTATCCTGCGAAACGTGCTTGAGAATCCCGGCTGGTACACACAATACACTCCCTATCAGGCAGAGATCGCGCAGGGTCGCCTCGAGGCATTGATGAACTTTCAGACAATGGTCGCTGATCTTACAGGCCTCCCGATCGCGAACGCTTCCCTTCTCGATGAAGGAACCGCGGCCGCGGAAGCAATGCTTATGCTCTTCGCGAACAAGACCAACAAAACCGCTTTGAAATTCTTCGTTGATGAAGATATCTTTCCCCAGACAATCGAAGTGCTGCACACCCGCGCGCTACCAAAAGGGATTGAGCTTGTAACGGGAGATTACTTATCAGCAACAATTGATGAATCGTACTTTGGCCTTATCCTCCAATACCCTTCTGGCAAAGGCGAAGTAAAAGACTACAAGGGATTTATCGAAAAAGCAAAAGCCGTAAATGTACCTGCCGTTCTTGCCACTGATCTGATGGCTCTCACACTCCTCACCCCTCCCGGTGAGTTCGGCGCGGAAGTGGCAGTGGGTTCATCACAGAGATTCGGCGTGCCGATGGGTTATGGCGGTCCGCACGCGGCATTCTTTGCATGCTCAGACAGGTTCAAACGGGTGATCCCGGGCAGGATCATCGGAGCTTCAACCGACGCGGCCGGTAACCTCGCCTACAGAATGGCACTCCAAACCAGAGAGCAGCACATCAGACGTGAGAAGGCCACCAGCAACATCTGCACCGCGCAGGTACTTCTGGCGGTGATCGCTTCGATGTACGCGGTGTATCACGGACCTGAAGGCCTGAAGCAGATAGCCTCACGCATTCACAGCTTTACGGCGCTGCTCGATCTCGCGCTACGCGATCTCGGATTCAAACTGACCAATTCAGTATACTTTGACACGCTGCACATCAGTTTCACTCCTGAAGAAGCTGCAAAAGTCCGCAAGGAAGCCGAAGCGCTTAACTATAACTTCAGATACTTTGTCGACGGTTCAGTAGGTATATCTCTCCATCAAACCACAAAATTGATGGATATTATTGAGATAATCTCGATCTTCACCACTGCGTTCGACATGAACGATTTCAAAGTGAACCTCTCCGAACTTAAGGAGAAGGTCGCTGATTCATACCCGGGGCCATTCGAGAGAACATCACAGTATCTTACTCATCCTGTATTTAAAAGGTACCACTCTGAGACTGAGTTCCTGCGTTATGTAAAAAAACTCGAGAACAAAGACCTTTCACTCGCGCATTCGATGATCCCTCTCGGCTCTTGCACAATGAAACTGAACGCCACAAGCGAGATGCTCGGAATCACCATGCCGGAGTTTGCCGCGATCCATCCGTTTGCCCCGGCGTACCAAGTTGAAGGTCTCTCACAGATCATTACCGATCTCTCAGACCACCTCGCTGACATTACCGGTTTCCCCGGTGTATCGCTCCAGCCCAATTCAGGTGCCCAAGGTGAATATGCCGGTTTAATGGTTATCAGGCAGTATCACATAAACCGGGGAGATACCCACCGTGATGTCGTGCTTATCCCCTCTTCAGCGCACGGAACAAACCCCGCGAGCGCGGTTATGGCAGGCATGAGCGTTGTAGTTGTGGCATGTGACGATCACGGAAACATCGATGTAGCCGATCTGAAATTAAAAGCAGAGCAGTACAAAGACCGCCTTGCAGCTTTGATGGTTACCTATCCTTCAACCCATGGCGTGTTTGAGGAATCGATCATCGAAATGTGCGAAACCATTCACAATTTCGGCGGACAGGTTTACATGGATGGCGCCAATATGAACGCCCAGGTGGGACTTACCTCCCCAGCGACAATCGGTGCTGATGTATGCCACCTGAACCTCCACAAAACCTTCGCGATTCCGCACGGTGGCGGTGGTCCTGGAGTCGGCCCGATCTGCTGCGCGGCACATCTTAGACCTTTCCTCCCCTCACACTCTGTTGTTAAAACAGGCGGGGAAACAGGAGTTACAGCCATTTCAGCAGCTCCATTCGGCAGCGCTCTTATCCTGGTGATCTCACTCGGATACATTAAGATGCTCGGTTCGGAAGGTCTCACAAACTCGACCAAAATGGCAATTCTAAACGCGAACTACATCAAGAAAAAACTCGCGCCCCACTATAAAACCCTCTACTCCGGAAAGAATGGCCGTGTAGCCCACGAAATGATCCTCGATATGAGGGAGTTCAAGCATACTGCTCACATCGAAGTGGAAGACATGGCGAAGAGACTTATGGACTACAGCTTCCACGCGCCCACGGTTTCATTCCCTGTGGCAGGCACGCTGATGGTGGAGCCTACCGAGTCGGAATCCCTTTATGAACTCGACAGATTCATCGACGCGATGATCGCCATCCGCCACGAGATCGCTGAGATCGAGAGTGGCTCTGCCGACCAGAGTGACAACGTGCTCAAAAATTCGCCGCACACAATGCAGATGCTTATGGCTGACGAGTGGAACCACTCATACTCACGCGAGAAGGCAGCTTATCCGCTTGCGTCCCTCCGGGCGAACAAGTTCTGGCCGACAGTTACAAGGATCAACTCCGCCCTCGGCGACAGGAACCTCATCTGTACCTGTACCCCGGTTGAAGATTACATGTAGTTAAAACAGCCACCGCCCGCCGGTTGCAAATTGCAGTTTCAGAAAATGGAAGGGTGAACCTCTTCCATTTTCTTTTATTATCCGGCACTCCTTTTTACCCCGGGGGTTCGACATACGTTACAAAAAGTGATCCGCTGATTGGTTATATTCGCACATTATTATCAACAAACTTTCCCCTCATATGAACATCTGTGAAATATTGAAAGACGCTAAGCACGTCTGTGTTGTAGGAATTTCCGACAAACCCGGGCGGGACAGCGGCCGGATCGCCCTCATGCTTAAAAACGAAGGCTACCACGTTACAGGAGTCCACCCCACACTCAGAGAATTCGCCGGAATTAAAATATACCCGTCACTTCATGATGTCCCCGGCGATATTGATATCGTGGATGTCTTCATGAATTCGAAACGCGTCCCTGAAATTATTGATGATGTGCTTGCCGTAAAGCCTAAAACCCTTTGGTTGCAACTCGGCATTCGGAATGATGAGGCAGTCGCCCCTGTTGAAGAGGCAGGCATCACGACTATTCAGGATCATTGTATCGCGATAGAGTACCGGCTGTGTAATTCGTCTCAGAAACAGGTAAGGTCGTTTGACGCGATCTGATCTTTTCCGTACCGGTCTTTTACTCTTCCTGTTCTTAGCGGTATTCACAGATGGTAAAGCCGCGGATACCACAGGCGTGATGTTCACTGTCAGGATAGATACCATTGCTATCACAGGCAATGACTTGACAGATAACGATATAATTCTGAACGAGCTTGGTTTCGAACCGGGTGCCACAGTCGATTCACTGATCCTTGAGTTCAACCGGAAGCGTGTTTACAGCCTCCAGCTCTTCACAAGTGTCGATTTTCACCTTTCAAAGATCGACTCGCTCAATCTCCTCACCATTGCAGTGAAGGAGAGCTGGTATATCTATCCAATTCCTTTCATCGACAGGAACGAAAAAGACTGGACAAAACTTTCCTACGGCCTGAACCTGAAGATATTCAATTTCCGCGGTCGAAATGAACTCCTCTCCGGGAACGTTAAATTCGGATATGACCCCGGCTACTCGCTGATGTACAACATCCCCTACCTCTTCCGTGACGGGCAGATATCGCTGCAAACGAATGTCAGTTACACCAAGCGGAAAAGCAGAAGTGATGTTGCTGACGCTCTCTACGGGGAATCTTTCAAGCAGGATGTGCTGAATGCATCAATCACTCTCGGGAAGCGATTCGCCCTCTTCCACAGGGTAGCCTTCACTGCCGGTTATAACTACATCGAAACCCCCAAATTCATCCCCGGGGTAAATGCCACTTCAGACAGGATCGACCGGTACGGTTTCGCGGGCATAAGATATTCGTACGATACCCGAAACCTGAACATTGCCCCCACCGGAGGCACCTTTCTGAACGCCGAGTATACCTACAAGGGTATAGGGAATAGCGAAGTGAGTTATGGCGTCGCTACATTTGATGTGAGGAAATATTACAAACTGTCCGGTCCGTTTCACCTTAAATGGCGCCTCGGCCTGAGGGAACTGACTGGTGGCAGCATTCCTTATTACGACCTCTCAATTCTCGGGATCGATGAACGCGTCCGGGGTCATTACAACAGCAAAGCCGAAGGACGGGGCGCTGTAACCGGCTCTGTCGAAACATATTTTAACGTAATCGATGAACTGCCGGTCGAGTTTAAGTTTCCCATCATCCCGAGGAGCCTCACGCGGTACAGGGTAAGCCTTGGTTTCCAGCTTTTTGTTGACGCGGGGATGTATCGCCCCGATTCAGGCGGATACGACACAGGCAATATGCAGCGCGGATACGGATTCGGTGTTACCGTGGCAGTACTTCCTTATAACATAGCAAGAGCTGAACTGGCATTCGATGAACAGGGCAGATCACAAATAATTCTCGATATTGGACTCTCTTTTTAGCACACCCGCGCATCCCTACAAGGATATCCTCCTCGCGAAATGCGATGAAATTGCTGCCATTCTCTCCGGTGAGATCAACGGGCTTGGGCTTCCGTTCACCCTGAACCCGGATCTGAACGAAAAGAACATCTATCATGCCTCTGTCTCCATCCTGTTTGAAGGGAAGAAGGCGGGTGCCGTGAATATATTCTTCAGCCCGAAAAAAGGAAGTTTTACCATCACTACCGACAAAACTTCTGATGAAATGGTGCAGCACCTCTATTCACTTGTGACTTCTCCCGCTGCAACCTCCCCCGGCGCAGAAGACCTCACCGGCTGGCACATCTTTACTGATGGTTCTTTCAATGGTGATGATGCTTCCTGGGCTTTTATCCTCCTGAAAGATGGCGAAGTGGTGGAAGAATCATTTGGGGTGGTTCACGATCGCTCACACTCATCAACACACCAGATTGTGGGTGAATTCACCGCCGTGGTTAATGCCCTGAAAAAATGCGACGAATTAAATATCCCCTCCGCGACACTTCATTATGACCTCGACCTCATCGGCAAGATAGCCACCGGCAGGTACAAAGCAAAGGCTGCCGTCTCACTCTTTTTCCTTCAGGGGGTGTCATCCGCGAAAGTAAAGATTACTTGGAACAAGGTTAAAGCACATAACGGCAACAAATGGAATGAACGCGTCGACCGCCTTGCCGCGCGACCCCTTGGCGACAGAAAAGATCTTACCATCGATGATCTCTTTAAGATCGAGTTTGGTGACTGACCGGCAGGTCAATTTTCCTCCCGTGTATAAATTTGGAACTTTTCCCCCTCTTTCTGTGTCTAATGTTTTACAGAGGCAAAATATTGTGACTCCCGTTACAATTGAGCCTAAAAGCGGCATTTTATCCCATTTTATTTTGGGAAATCGGAAAAAAGCCGTATTTTGCACAACAAAAAAATCGGAGCATTATAGTTTTTTAGCTACACAATTAATTAATAACGACACGTCTGCCACGTCAGCCGGTTATTGTTACACTTAGCGTTTATTAATATTTATTCACTAATTCATTGGAGTAGCGATGAAAAGCGTAGTTGCAAAGATCGAGAACCCTTTATCTGATCTCATTTCAGACGAGATTTACGAGCTTCTTTCAAGCCACAGCCTGATTGATGAAAAAGCTGTTCGTGATTACCAGATCAGAAAGAAATTCAAACAGCTGAGAGCCGGCAAGGTTTCAGCAGGTGATGCTATCGATACTATCCGTGAAGAGTATCCTTACTTACAGTTCGATACAATTCGCAAGATAGTTTACCAGATCAGCAAATAATTTGTTTTATTCATTGCTCCTGTCTATATTTTCGGAGCATTTGAAATTAATTTGTTTATCAGTTTTGTTCACCGGTTCTTCCCCTGACCGATGAACCAATAACATAATGCCCGGCGAACCCCCTTGCCGGGCTTTTTATAATTACAGGATTAGGCAATGGCAAAAAAAGTTCAAACCAGAACAGCGTCAAAACAGGTTCCGCTCTGGAAGAGCCCTTCACCTTTCAAAATTTATTTCGACACTACCAACTATATCCTCCTTGCCCTGGGTATTGTTGCTTTGATCGTCGGTTTCGTTCTCCTTTCACAGAAACCGTGGGACTCAACTCCCTCTCTCGTTTTTTCACCCATTATTCTGGTAGCGGCTTACGTTATTATCCTTCCCGCTTCTATTCTTTACAGGAAGAAAAAACAGACCCCCAAGGAATCAGAAGAGTCCTGACAAAATGTTCCTCGCCAAGGTTCACGGAAATGTGGTCTCCTCTGTTAAAAACAAGGAACTGAAGGGGCAGAAACTCCTTCTTGTCCGTAAGATCGGTCTTGATGGCGATTTCATTGACAACAAGGATATAATCGCCATCGATTATGTCTCTGCAGGCCCCGGCGATACCGTCATGGTAACCCAGGAAGGCGATGCCGTGCAGCAGATAATAAAAAACAAAAACTCCCCCGTTCACACTATAATAGTCGGAGTGGTCGACAAGATCTCCGTTACCATCTGATCACGATGAGATCGATACCACTCGAAGAGTTCATTGCCCTTCGCCGGTTGTTGAGAAGCTCTCAGATCGGAATAGTGCGCCTCCGTTCAATCCTCGACGCCTTCGGAAGCGGCGTGGAAGTAATTGACACCCCTGTTAAGCAGATCGCCCAAGAAGTAAAACTCACGGAAGCCGCCTATAAAGGTTTGGTTGAAGGGGTGGGGAATGGCGATTTTGACGCTGATTATAAAAAAGACTACGACTATATCACCTCTTTCGGCGGGAAAATCCTCTCTTACGGAAGTGAGTTCTACCCCTCCCAGCTTGTTAATATTTACGACCCTCCTATACTGCTTTATGTGGCCGGGGAAATCACTGAAGAAGATAAAAGATCAATAGGAATTGTAGGCACAAGAACCCCGACGCCCTACGGAACCCGCTCGGCTGCCGATATTGCTTCAGGACTGGTCAATGAAAAATTTACGGTGGTCAGCGGACTCGCCCGCGGGATCGACACCTCTTCCCATAAGGCTGCCCTGGAAGCAGGAGGCAGAACGATCGCGGTGTTGGGAAGCGGTTTCAGAAACATCTACCCGCAGGAAAACAGAAAGCTCGTAAAGGAAATTGTGAACGGACATGGCGCGGTGATAACCGAGTATGCACCCGACACCAAACCCGATGCCATTAACTTCCCCGCGCGTAACAGGATCATCAGTGGACTTTCACTTGGCGTGCTGGTTGTTGAAGCCGCCGAAAAGGGTGGTGCCTTGCACACCGCCGCGTTCGCGAACGATCAGGGAAAAGCTGTTTTCGCGATACCCGGCAACATCAATTCCTTGAAATCAGGTGGCACGAATCGCCTCATCCAGAACGGCGAAGCAAAACTTGTGATGGATGTTTTTGATATCCTTGTTGAGTTGAACATCAAACCCCAAAAGGCACCACTTCCTGAAGAAGAAAAAGATATATTCGTTCCGGAAGACCTCTCAATCTTTGAAGAGAAACTGTACTCGGCAATTGAGTTCCAACCCGTTCACATCGATGAGATCGCGAACCTCACAGGCTTGAATGTTTCCGAATGTCTAACCACTCTCCTCACTCTCGAACTTAAAGGCTATGTGCGGCAACTGCCGGGTAAAAATTTTGTGAGGGTGTAAAATGATAGTTATCGAAAACCTTCATAAAAGTTTTGGCGGCAACAAGGTACTTAAAGGGCTCGATCTCACCATCATCAAAGGCGAAGCACTTACCATAATCGGGCGGTCCGGTTGCGGGAAGTCGGTACTGTTGAAACACATCATCGGTTTGCTTAAACCCGATGAAGGCACCGTGACTGTTGAAGGTTACGATATCAACAAGATCAAGGAAAAAGACCTCTACGAACTCCGCAAGAAGTTCGGATTCCTCTTTCAAGGCGCGGCACTTTTTGACTCGATGACCGTAGGCGAAAACGTCTCCCTCCCTCTTATTGAAGGAAACACGAAATTTACTCAAACAGAGATTGCGAAAGCCGTCGCTGAAAAGCTTGAAATGGTAGCCCTTCCCGGAATCGAAAAGCTAAAGCCTGCCGAACTCTCCGGCGGAATGCGTAAACGGGTCGGACTTGCAAGGGCTCTCATTACAAACCCCGAATACATTCTCTACGATGAGCCCACAACCGGACTCGACCCCATCATGAGCGAGTCGATCGACAACCTCATCAAAGATCTCAGTGAGAAACTCAAAGTGACCTCAATTATCGTCACCCACGACATGATCAGCGTGAACATCGTCGCCGAGCGCGTTGCCATGGCTCACGAGGGCAAGATCTACTTCACCGGCACACCGAAGGAACTGATGGCTTCCGAAGATGAAGTGATCCAGGATTTTATCGCCAGAACGAAATAAGTGGTCAGTGGTGAGAGGTCAGTGGTGAGAGGTCAGTGGTCAGCGGTTTCGCGGGGTGGCAGCCGCTCATGTGACCAGGCAGTTCTCCTTTTAATCTCCAA
The DNA here is from genome assembly GCA_964625575.1 of uncultured Ignavibacteriaceae bacterium. Lineage (GTDB taxonomy): Bacteria > Bacteroidota > Ignavibacteria > Ignavibacteriales > Ignavibacteriaceae > UTCHB3. The sequence continues at coordinate 9,768 of CAZVBQ010000031.1, forward strand.
ATATCTCTCCAACCGGTTATCATAATCTCAGCGTATTATATGCGTATTTTGAATTAAATTTGCTTCATATAATCCCAAAATCTTTAATAGACCAAAACCAATAGAACCCTCAACCCGGTATGAATAGATCCGCGACACTGATCATTGCCGTGCTTTTATGTTTTACTGCCTCCGCGCAGGTGAATAAAAGTACCGATCTGCTTAAATATGTTGACACTTTAATTACAAAGATCCCGAAGGATACCCCGCATAATATTTACGTTGAGCCCACTTCGGAACAGATGAATATCTGGGAGCGGACACTAAACGCGATGTTTGCAGGTAATTACGGTACAGCTCATGCTATCGCTGACTCCATCGGATATCAGGTGGTATCTTTTATGGATACTGAACCCACCCCCGACAAACAGTACTACATCCTCGAAAAGAAAGACGCGGGCACTAATTACTGGGGCACGGTGATCTTGAATCCCAATCCTTTACTGCAAAAACTATTTATTCAGTCACCTCATCCGTTATTCGATTTCAATACCGGTAAGCAAGGTATTTATGTTTTCAAGAAGGCGGGAGCGCGGGGATTTTACATTTCAGGAGCACACCGGTGCAACTCTACAACTTCCTCTGAGTGCGCGGGCACCACTACTGTGTGCAGCAGTGATGGCACCACCGACGAGGCATTCAAAAAATCTGATCAACCGCACAATTTTGTCTCGGCGCTTCAAAGGTCAACAGAAGTTTTCAACGAACAGATAACAGGGTTGATCGTCATCCAGCTCCACGGCTTCACGAAAGCGACTTCCGATCCTTACGTGATCATGAGCAATGGAACTCGCGCTGCTCCTGTATCTCCCGCAACTGACTGGCTTACCGAATTGATGAACAACCTTGAAGCGCAGGATACTTCCCTCACATACAAATTGATGCATGTCGATACTTCATGGGACAAGCTCGCCGGACAAACAAATGTCCAGGGAAGATACCTTAACAGTAGCGCCGACCCATGCTCCTCTTCCGCTTCCTCCGCTTCCGGGAGATTTCTCCACCTTGAGCAGGAAAAAGACAAACTCCGCGCTAGCAGCACCGGCTGGGATAAAATGGCGAACGCCATTATCAACACTTTCGGAGAGGATCCCCTCCCTGTCGAATTGAACTACTTTCAGTTAAGGGAAGAAGGTGGTGATGTAAAACTCTTTTGGAGCACCGTAACGGAGGTTAACTCCTTTGCTTTTTTTGTGGAGAGACGCAAACCTGATCAGGAGTGGGCCCAGATCGGTTCAGTCGAAGCCGCGGGACAAAGCAACTCGTTAAAATACTACTCATTCACTGATTCGAAACCTCAACCATCAGTTTACGATTACAGGTTAAAAATGGTTGACAACGACGGCACTTTTGAATATTCGGGTATCAACAGGGTGGAAATTCTCCTGCCCAACGGATTTACAGTCCATCAAAACTACCCGAACCCATTCTCCGGCGGTTCCGCCTCAGGTTCACCTGATACCATAATTGAAGTGGTGGTTCCCAATGAATGTGACCTTGAAATCAATCTTTTTTCACCAACCGGTGAGAAGGTTACGACCATTTATTCGGGCAAAAGCGAGAAAGGGATCAAAAAGATCAGTTTCTCTTCCGGAGATCTCAATTCGGGTGTATATTTTTACCGCGTCACTGCCAAAGAGACAGGTTCAGCCAAGCTTTTTACCAAGACAAAATCAATGATGATCATTAAGTAACATTTTATTTTGCTTTTTCATCTCTCAAGCCTTATATTAACAAACTGTTTTCTAATTTTTTTGAGCAAGAGCCAGGAGTTTAATTATGTCAAGGACATGCCAGGTTACCGGAATAAAGCCAAAGTACGGCAGCAGCATATCTCACGCTCATAATCACACCAAGAGAAGATTCCTTCCCAACCTTCAGAAAAAGAAGATCTGGGTACAGGAACTCAACAGGTTCGTGACCGTGAAACTTACCGCCAAAGCGCTGAAGACCATCGCCAAGAACGGTACCGCTGTTATAGCACAGCTTGTCAGAGAGAAGAAGATCGACGCAAGATGATCTCTCTGAGATTAGAGTTTTAAAAAGACCGCCCTCACGCAGGCGGTCTTTTTTGCTTTAAATCCACCCCGTCATCAACACGTTATTAGTCACCTGCGCGGACTTAAATCACCTCGTGTGACATCAAACACGTTCTTTCACTCGAGTTTAACAATAAACCCTTTTATTATATAATTATTGCCTTTCTTTATCCCTTTCGATCACTTATATTATACCCTGTAAAATAAATTTATCCCCGTAAGATTTAATTTGACCTTTACCATGCTATCCCTTACATTTTTAGGTTAAATTATTTTATTTTTAACGAGTTCAAATGAAAAATATTGTTCACACTAAGTGGTACCAAATACTCCTCTTTATCCTGATGGCATACGTCATAGTGGCCGGGATAAGCTTCCCTATTGTACCCAAACCGCAGGCATGGTATGAGTTCCCGCGGATACCCGGACTTGAAGAGAACGCGAAAATAATTTTCTTCCACGTCCCAAGCTCCTGGCTTGCCACGGTGGCTTTCCTGATGGCGACGATTTACAGTGTAAAGTATCTCAGAAAGAAAAACTTTGAGGACGATATGAAAGCCTACACTTCGATACAGATCGGAATGGTTTTCGTCGTACTCGCCACTGTAACCGGATCAGTCTGGGCAAAATTCGCCTGGGGTTCATTCTGGCACTGGGATCCCCGCGAGACCAGCATTTTCGCCCTCCTGCTGATCTACGGAGCCCTTTTCGCCCTTCGCTCCGCGATCGAGAATGAAGAGAAAAAAGCGACCCTCTCGGCGGTTTACAACATCATCGTCTTCGTCACTGTCCCCTTCTTTATTTTTATCATGCCGAGGATCATGGCCGGGCTTCATCCCGGTAGCGCCAACGACGACAACGCAGGTCCCGTGGTCAACTTCAAGATGAACGGCAACATGCAGATCGTGTTCTACATTTCCCTTACGGCTTTCAGCATGCTTTATGCCTGGATGTGGAACGTGGGCGCGAAATCGATGATACTGCTCGACAAGGTCAAGAAACAAAAACTTTATCACGGATAAGGAAATTACAATGGAATTTCTCGAGAAAAACGCAATTTATATCGTACTTATAATCGTTATGATCACATGGGGAGGCATTTTCTCCTTCATGTACGCATTGGACAAAAGACTAAAAGAACTTAAGCAAGAAGTTGAGGAGAAATAAACATGTCAGAACAGACATTTATGCAGAAGAACGGCAGGTTCGTCATCGGTGGTGGTATCATCGTGGTGTTCCTTGCTTTCATGGGCTACTTCTTTACACAGAGCAGCATCGGTTACGAAGAAAGCCTTGCCAAGGTTAAAGAATCAGGCAAGACCATCCGCGCCACCGGCTCATGGGTGAAAGAAAAAAGCTATGAATATAAAAACAAGGTTTTTACCTTCTATATGAAGGATACTCAAGGCAACGAAATGAAGGTTGTTTACAACGGTGCCATCCCGAACAACTTTGAGTCCGCTACCAGCGTTGTGGTCACCGGCAAATACGTTGGCGATGCTTTCGAAGCCAAAGACATCCTTACCAAGTGTCCTTCCAAATATCAGGAGGGTGACGTGCCCGCGGGCGCTACACATCCTGACCAGATAAAGAAGAACGCTTCATAATTTTTTAAATTGGAATAACCCTATAAAAGGAGACCCGCTATGGCCGGAAGTATAGTACTTACCCTGGCTTTGGTATTTTCACTCTTCTCCATGACCATGTTCTGGCTTGGATACAGAAGAAGTGATGAGCAAGCGTCATACCTGAAGTATGCCCGTCTGGGATACCATGCTATGTCGATAATGGTAATTGTTGCCTCAACTCTTTTGCTCTATATCATTCTGACTCACCAGTACCAATACAACTACGTTTTCAACTACTCAAACAGTGACCTGCCGCTTGGCTTGCTGATCTCGACCTTCTGGGCGGGGCAGGAAGGAAGCTTCATGCTTTGGGTTCTGATGACAGTGCTTATAGGTATAGGACTTCAATCATACACTGAAAAACGGGGCGACCTGGAACCAAGGGTGATGATGGTTTATACCCTCACCACTTCCTTCCTTCTGATGATGGTTTCTCCGATGATGAAAAACCCTTTCGCCCTCATTTGGCAGGGTGACAATCCATTTGTCGAACTGAAATATTTCGATATGAACCTCCTCCAGTCGAACGCGTTGAGCTTTGTTCAGAGTTTCCTCTTCGGAAATGAAGGCGGAAGTCCGACACACGTGAAGATCGACAAGGAATTCATCGGCAACCTTTCGGCGGCCGGCTACCAGCTTCAGGATGTACTGATCCACGGAAAGGGTCTTAATCCTCTCCTCCAGAACTTCTGGATGCAGATACATCCGCCGATCCTTTTCTCCGGTTTTTCCGCTACCGCGGTGCCGTTCGCTTTCGCGATCTCCGCTCTTATTAAAAATGACTACAAAGACTGGGTACGTCAGGCTCTCCCCTGGATACTCTTCGCCGGCGGAATTCTCGGTCTCGGTATCATGCTCGGCGGTTACTGGGCTTATGGCGTGCTTGGATGGGGCGGTTACTGGGCATGGGATCCGGTTGAGAACTCAAGTCTCGTCCCCTGGATCATCAGTGTCGCGGCAATTCACACTATGCTCGTACAGATCAGAACCCAGAAAAAAGACCCGAACAACGGCAGATACCTTATCACCAACATTCTCCTTTCGATACTCGCGTTCGTGATGGTGGTTTACAGTACCTTCCTCACAAGAAGCGGTATTCTCGGCGACTCTTCCGTTCACTCATTTGCTGAACCGGGCCGCGTTGTTTATATCTTTTTGGTGATTTTTGTTGTCACCTTCACACTTCTCGGCGTGGGCATGATCCTTTTCAGGCTGAAAGACCTGCTGAGAATTTCAAAAACAGGTGAAGAATCAACCCTTTCAAGAGAACTTGCCCTCTTTATGGCGGCATTCTCCCTCGGAATTTCGGCGGTTATCGTGGCTGCCGGCACTTCCGCGCCGATCTTTGGCGTAAAGGTTGAGATAGATTTTTACAATATCATGCACGTCCCCCTCGCGATCATTATCCTTTTCGTTAACGGGTTAAGCCTTATTCTGAAGTGGCGCAACACCGCTTCCGAGACTCTTAAGAAAGACCTCCTCCGCACGGGCGCCATTACCGCGGTTCTGAGCGTGGCGGCGATCTTCATCGGTGGCGTTGACAAAGTGATGATGATAATCCTCCTCGTTGCCGCGATGTTCTCACTCGTGGTGAATGCCGAGGTTATGTACAGGATCATGAAGGGCAGCCAGAATAAAATGGGTGCCTACATTGCGCACATCGGTCTTGCTCTTTTCGTCCTTGGAGTTATCGGTTCTTCCGCCTTCAGTTCTGAGAAAGAGATCGATCTTGAGAAAGGCAAAACCACCAACGTTCTCGGTTACGATGTCACTTTCGCCGGTCTCGAACCATTTCAGGAGAACGGACACACCAAGTACCACTGCCGCCTCGATGTTAAATCAGGCTCGGGTACTGCCGTTGTTCGCCCCGTTATGTACGTTGCTGATTTCAACAATTCACTGATGCGTGAGCCCGATATGAAATACGGTCTCCTTTCAGATTTCTACGTTGCCCCCGTCAGTTTCGACGATGGTTCACAGTCAGGTGAAGAAGGCGTGACGATCCAGGAAGGAAAGGATATCAACGTTGGCGGCATCAAGATCAAGTACAAACAGTTCATCAAACCTGACATGTCAGCCATGACATCTGACGCAGACTTCAAGATGGGCGTAAAAGCCGACATCACCAAAGACGGCAAAACCGTTGAGCGTGACCTTCTTTACGCGAGAATCGGCGGCAAAATGCAGTCGGATCCCGTGACCATTGACGAGTTTGGCGTGACACTTCAGCTTAAGACGATGAACCCCGGCGACAAGTCGGCAACAATCACCGTGGTTGACAAAGACGGCAACGCCGCCAAGAAAACCCCGAAGGAAGTGCTGACAATCCATGCTTCGATCAAACCGATGATCAACCTCGTATGGGTCGGTGTTCTCGTGGTAGTCTTCGGCTTCGGATTCTCAATGATCCGCAGATTGAAGGAAGCCCAGAACCAGTAAACCTGATCCTTGTTTATTTTCACAAGGCTGCCCCGCGAAGGCAGCCTTTTTTGTTTTAAACAGAATTATTCCTATTTTCCGATAGCATGTTTTTTAGGAAGCAGAATGACTGATTACTATCATACGTTTGTGGATCGTTTTACAAAGAGTTTCTCACCACCGCCAGAACAGCGGAAAAGGGTGTTTTGCGCGAAAACACCAACAAAACACCACTCCCCGCTCCTCTTCTTCCTTCTTTTGATCCTTCCCTTATCCGGTGTTCACGCCCAACGATTCAGCATCGAACAAACCGAAGAGTTCCTGAACGAGTACTGGGTAGGCACACCTTTCAGAGACGTTTCATACCTGCACTTCATTGACAGTCTTAACGGGCATATGGCAGAGTACCCCCCAAATTTCGCCACTACAAGCGATGGTGGCACTACATGGATAAACAAAAAAACCCTTTCAGGACAGTACCGTGACGCTGAAATAATAATGCTCTCACGCGATACACTCTTCTATATCTCGGTTAACAAGAAATTGGTTTCATCGTTTGACGGAGGCCTCACCTGGACAATCACCGGCAATGTTACAGGAATTCCGATTGACATATCTTCAATGGTGTTTTACAACCGGCTGAAGGGTATTTGCGCCACGGTCGACGGGGTTGTTTACACCACTTCAAATGGCGGGCTCGACTGGCAGCCATATCCCGGACTTCCCTACAACAGGAACACAACATTCCAAAAATACGGGAACCTGACCATCGGTTACGGAAGCAATCTCGACTTTCTACTCTCATCAGATCAGGGCGAAACCTGGCAGCAATACGGATACAGTGATTCGATAAACACTCCCAACTTCGTTAAGATCATGAACGGAAAGCTATACATCAGCGCCGCGGGGAACAAATACTACATGACTGACTTGACAGGTCAGATACTGTTTCAGGAGGCCCTCCTCCCATTGACAAGATCGGTGAGAGGTTTTGCCTTCCCGAATGAGAATGAAGTGTGGTCGGCTGAGTGGGATGCCGGCTCAAAGGTATCGGTGCCGGGTTCCGGGGTCTGGAAAAAATCATCGTACCCCCAAAGGAACAATGTCCTTGGAGTGTTCGAATCATTTAACGGAAAAGTTCTTGTATCTTCAAGCGGGGTGGACGACGGTCACTCCATGATGCGACTCGATGCTCCGGGTAAAAATTACAGCGTTAAAAAAGGAAGACTTCCTGGGAACTACAGACTCTCAGCCGTAAAAATTCTCTCCCCCGATGCCACCTTTGTCGGAAGTTATGAAGGGGTGATCTTCAGATCAACCGACAGGGGTCTTTCGTGGGAGATTATTTCCGGAAGCAACAAGTTTCCGGCAATACTTTGCATCTCCGCTAAGAACAGCATGAATATTTTCGCGGGTTGCATGGGTGGAATTATCCTCCGGACTTCTGATGGCGGGGCGAATTGGACTCAAATAAATACAACCTTAACGGACAATATTACTTCGATTGAGTACAAGGCAACTGATTCACTCTTCCTGACAACAGATAAAGCCGCCTATGTGGCCCCTCTCTCAAATCTCCCGTACCCTTTGAAACTAACACTTCCCGGAAACTCCGGCAAGATAATCAAAATAAAGTTTTGGGACAGGCACAGCGGGTTTGTTGGTGGGTCGTATACATCACATAAGACTACAAACGGAGGCAAAACATGGGTTGAGGAACCGAACGGTTACCTTCGTCCTACAGCCCTTTCGATCATGCCCGGGCTTGCAAAATTTTACCTCTCTAACGGGGATTTTATTGAGATCCGCCTTCCTAACGTAAATTACTTTAATTACTCGGGTTTCAATGGCGGGTTCACAATGGTTGATAATGATTCGACTGCCGGTTTCATACTCGACACCTATTTCGGAGCCATTGTGCCGGTTTATATCCGGGAGCCGAAGATTGAGTATTTCCTCGCGGGCGGACCTGTTTCGCTTAATAATTTTGATTACTTCAACGCCGGCTATTCACTTGCTGTCGGCGACGGAGGCACTCTGCTGTTTCCCGCTTTCAAGAACACCCAGGAGCCACCATCCGCCTGCACAGGTCTCCTGCCGGCACAGTCGAGCAAAGTAACCGGGCAATCTGTCAATTTCTCATGGAAAGAGCCTTATGTGCTCATACCGAATGAAGAATTTCAGATTGAGATCGCCCGCGACGACACTTCAAACATCGTGATCTCGCAATCGGGAATAACCACGACCGCGTTCAGTGCCAACGGTCTGACTGAAGAAAAACGGCATTTCTGGCGCGTAAGGGCGAGAAACTCTTACGGGTGGGGAGATTACACTCCATGGACCACTTTTTTCCTTATGAGGCAGGTTTACACATTCAGTGAAGTTGCTCTCCCAAGGTGGGCAACAATCAATTCAGTAACTCAATCCACAAATGGTACGGTCTGGGCGGCAGGCGATAGTGGATTTGTAGCCCGGTCGACAACACAGGGCGAGTCGTGGGAAGTGGTGCCGTTCCCCTTCAACGACGATCTAAAAAGCAGCTTTGTTAACCCGTTCAACAACACTGTTTTCTTCTCCTCCACTTCCGGAGATCTTATCTATACGACGGATAACGGCAGCACATGGCAGAGGACACCTTCAGGAGTTCAGGGTGCCATTGTAAGGTCAATTTTCTTCCCGTTTGAAACCGATGGTTACCTTTGCGGAACGAACAGACTCGCGTCACGCACAGTGGATGGTGGCATGACCTGGTTTCTTTCCAGCGTGCCGGTGAATATCACAAACCTTGGCGCCGTTTTTGAAACAGCAGATGAACAAGTTTTGATCGCTGCCGACGGAGGCCTTCTCCTTCGATCGACCGACTTCGGCAGACATTATTACCCCGAGCAGATATTCTCTTACGATAATTACCTCGCGCTTTTCATGTTTAATTCCCGCCTGCACCTCCTGAATGAATATGGACATGCCCTTACAAGCACTGACCAAGGTCTGACATGGGACGAGCTTCACCTGAACTTTGAGGGAACCCTCAGGCAGGTCGATTATTCCGGAAACAGGTTCAGAATACTCTCCAACTCCGGCGGTCTCTTCACTTCCACCCTGCAAGGCGACATGCTGAATTTTCAACAACTTCCGGGTGGATCAGGCATGAAGGGGATGTACCGCACCTCTTCGGGGAATCTGATCGTGGCAGGTTCAGGCAATCATCTTCTGGTAGGAAGGGATACTGCCGTCACCTCACATCTTTTTGCGGATGAAGGCACTCAAATTTCCCCCGCTGAATACATGCTTTATCAGAATTATCCCAATCCTTTCAACGGGACAACCGTGATACCCATTCGGATGGCAAAAGCGGGATATGCCACAATAGAAATATTTAGTTCGAGCGGAGAGAAGATCACGACCCTGCTTAACAGAGAGATCGAAAGCGGCGACCATTCCGTCATCTTCGATTCCGGTGGGCTGCCCAGCGGAATTTATTTCTATCGCCTAACCGCCGGGAGTGCAAGACTGACCGGTAAAATGATCCTGTTAAAGTGAGGGTTTGAAATGAAAAAATATCTATTTATCACACTCCTCTTACTCGGATTTATGTCATACGGTCAGTTGACACCGTTGAATCCGTTCCAGGATGTAACCGGGTTCACTTCTGTTTTGGTTCAAGGTAATTTCATTACGCTCGCCACAGACAAAGACAAAATCGCGAGAAGCACCGATGGCGGACTTTCATTCGACGTGATCTCCGCGAACATCCCTTCCGCTATCAATAAACTCCACTCACCCGCGACAGGGGTTATTTTCGGTTGCGGAAACAGCGGAAAGATCATCAGATCGACTGATAACGGGGCATCGTGGGTGTCGCTGCCAACCGGTGCCACGGCAGATCTTTTCGATATCAGCTCGGTGAACAGTAACGTTTTGTTCGCCTGTGGCGCCAACGGTGTGATCTTGAAATCAATGAACGGCGGAGATTCGTGGAGCGCCACTTCCCCGCTCCCTTACAGGCTTAACGCGATCAGATTCGCCGGTCCCCAGACCGGCTGGGCAGCGGGTGACTATGGCGTCGTTCTTAAAACAACGGATGCCGGTATCTCCTGGGTCAGGGTTCCTGGCGTTTCTGCCGGCTGTAACTTCGCCGTGATAGCGCTTTTTGGATATGAGGGTGTCTATATCTTCGGTCGTGAGGGGCAACTGCTCGCCACAACTGATGGCGGGACCGAGTGGAAATATGAATTCCAAGACTTTTACATGAAGGGTGATACAGTTGTCGCGGCTTGGACTTACGGCAGGGATACCGTTGTCTATGCCGATGATCGTGGTGCCCTCTCGATGGCGAGAATGACCCCGACGAGGCTCGATTTCTTTTATTTCGGCAACAATTCTCCTGTCGCGGGAAAATACCTGGATGCGTTCAGAACCCCTGACAAGCAATTCTTTGTCGCGGGAACAGGTCCATCCCTCTCACGGGCAAAAGGTGACGGAAACAACTGGACTTCAATCATCACCCTCATGAGGGGGAAAGACCTGCGGTTCCTTCGCGTCAGTAGCGACAATGTTGCCATGGTTGCCGATGCCTTGTCTTCGGAGGTATTTGTTTCATATAACGGTGGCGTGAACTGGAATTTTGCAAAGCAAACCTCAACTCTCCGGAATCTTCAGGCTCTGAAAGGTGACAGACTGTTTATTACCGACTATGCATCCTGGTTCAGCGTTGACACCGGAAAAACCTGGAGAAAATACAACAATCCATCAGGCTCGATGAAGGATGTTATTTTCCTCGACAGCACGTACGGTTATTGCATCATATATTACTCAATGCCGGTGCCCTCCGATCCCAAAGGGAGATTCTATTACACCACAAATGGCGGTGCTTCCTGGATACAACGCAAGATCTTTGAATCATACTCGGTTTGGATGCTGTTTGCCGACCCGGGCGGGTTGGTATGGATCACCGACGGAGGTTACGGCGTGGTGTATGTCAGTAGTGACAGCGGACGCACCATGAATGAATATCACCTCTCCGGCTTCTACACCGGTGACATGGCGGTCGGGGCGAACATCGGGACAAATGGATATATCGTATACGACTACCGGTGCCGGGTTTTCCACACTTCTTCCGGCGGAAGTTCATTCACAAAAACCCATGAGGCTGCCAACATGACTGCAAGAGCCGTTTCCAACGCGATCGCGGGACAGTCACTGATCGTGGGAAATGCCGGTAAAATTATCGCCACGACTGATCACGGTGCCACTTGGCAACAGCTTCCTCAGTGGACTTCTCTCGATCTCACCTCAGTGTGGTTGATGCCTGATCTTTCATTCATTGTAACCACTTCAACAGGCGAGATTCTCAAAGGTGAACGCCCAAGCATCTTTACAGACATCGAAGATGGTAATATCGAAGTGCCGGTTGAGTTCACCCTTGGCAACTATCCCAACCCATTCAACGGCTCAACCGTGATACACTTCACCCTGCCGAAGGATTCGGAATGCAAACTTGAGGTTTTCTCCACGATCGGCGCCCGTGTTTTTGAAACGGATATCATGGGAGTCAGGGGCAACAACAGCTACAACTTCGATGCCTCCGCGTTAAACTCGGGTGTTTATCTCTACAGGTTGACCTCCGACGGTAATTCGACTCTGACCCGTAAAATGATCCTCCTTAAGTAGGTGGAGAGAAATATGAAAAAATATACAATTGCATTATTCATTACCCTCATATTCGTTCCGTATGGACAGTTTACATCACTCAATCCATTCGACGACATCTATGCGTTCACCGCGATCACCGGCTCGGGAAGTGTTATGATTCTTGGGTCAGGAACCGACAAGATACTGAGAAGTACAGATGGTGGAGAAAACTGGAGCAAACTCACGATCAGCGTTGCTACAGGAATTAACAGCCTTCATTCAACCGGTCCGGGCGCATTTTTTGGCTGTGGAAATGGCGGGAAAATAATCAGGTCAACCGACGATGGCATCACCTGGTCAACCCTGACAACAAACACCACTTCGACTCTGAATGATATCTCTTCTATCAACCCCGCGTTGCTGTTCGCGTGCGGATCTGATGGTACCATACTCAGATCAACGGATGGCGGCACTTCATGGACCTCTTCAAATCCCTTTCCTTTCAAGCTGAATTCAATCAGATTCTCAACCTCTACGACGGGATGGGCGGCCGGCGACAATGGAATAGTGATCAAAACGACGGATGGGGGAAACTCATGGACCCGTGTAACCAGCGCGAACGCTGATTGTAATTACGCGGTGATCTCTCTTTTCGGACAAGAGGGTATATTCCTCTTCGGAAGAGAAGGTCAGATCATGGCTTCATCAGATGGTGGTAATAACTGGCGATATACTACCCACTCAGTGTATATGATTGGTGACACTGTAACGGCCGCGTGGAGCTATAGCAAAGATACTGTGATGTATGCTGATGACCTGGGTTTCCTTTCGATCGCGGTACTAACTTCAACAGGCTTCAGTTTTGGACTCTACACAAGCGACCCCCCTGTTTTCTCCAAATACTACGCGGCTTACCGCAATGAAGATAAAAAGTTCTTCGTCGCGGGTCGGGGACCATCCATTTTCCGCCTGGAATTGAACAAATCATGGACGTCCCTTATAACCATGCTTAGAGGGAGAAACCTCAGATTCCTCCATTTCTCGGATGAAAATGCCGGACTGGTTGCAGGTTTCGAAGACGGAACCAACCCCGATTATTCAGATGTTTTCGTCACCTCAAATGGCGGCGTTTCATGGAAATTTTCGAAGCAAACAGTCTATCTGAAAAATCTCTCTGCTGTTCCTGAAGGGAAACTTTACATTGCCGAACTCTCTTCCTGGGTCAGTGGTGATACCGGGAAAACATGGCGAAAACATACAAATGTCTCAGGTGCAACAAGGGATCTTGTGTTTGTTGACCCCAACACAGGATACTGCATCGACTACTACACCATGCCCGTTCCCGGGACCCCAAAAGGGCGTTTCTACATAACCCTGACCGGAGGAAACACCTGGACTCTTCTGAAAACTTTCGAATCCTACTCGGTTTGGAGAATCTTTGCCGACCGGAGCGGGCGGGTATGGATCACGGACAATGGTTCCGGCATAGTTAATGTAAGCAGTGACAGCGGACGCACCATGAGCGAGTATTACCTCCCCGGTTTCTACACCGGTGATATGGCTATCGGTGGAAATATTGGAAAGTCCGGATATCTTGTTCATTACCCGTTCCGTGTTTTCCATACCTCAAACAGCGGAGCCTCGTTCACAAAAACCTGGGATGGAGCAGGAATGTTAGCGCGGGGAGTGTCAAACTCGATAAACGGTCAGTCCTTGGTTGTTGGAAACGATGGTGATATCATTGCGAGCACCGACCATGGTGCCACCTGGCAATTCCTGCCACAATGGACAACCCTTGATCTGACTTCCGTTTGGCTGATGCCTGATCTTTCATTCATCGTAACCACATCAACAGGCGAGGTTCTCAAAGGTGAACGCCCAAGCATCTTTACAGACATCGAAGATGGTAATATCGAAGTGCCGGTTGAGTTCACCCTTGGCAACTATCCCAACCCATTCAACGGCTCAACCGTGATACACTTCACCCTGCCGAAGGATTCGGAATGCAAACTTGAGGTTTTCTCCACGATCGGCGCCCGTGTTTTTGAAACGGATATCATGGGAGTCAGGGGCAACAACAGCTACAACTTCGATGCCTCCGCGTTAAACTCGGGTGTTTATCTCTACAGGTTGACCTCAGGGGGGAAGGCGTTAACGGGTAAGATGATACTGATGAAATAGTCACCACTTCTTAAACCCTGAAGAGAGATCCCTTGTCAAACAATGACCGGTCCGGAAATTTTGAGAGAAAATGAAACAGCGATCCATAACAGCGGATGTCCTTAAGGGGCTGGCGGTCATCTTCATGATACAGGTACACATCATGGAAGTGTTCGCCGATACCTCGATTTACCACAGTTTAACGGGAAGAATATCCCTCTTTCTCGGTGGTCCACCCGCTGCGCCCGTTTTCATGGCGGTCATGGGTTACTTCCTCGCGTCGTCTTCTAAAGGAATTGTCGCCACACTCACCCGTGGGTTTAAGCTGATCCTTGGGGGCCTCGCGCTGAATGTCGCCATAAATCTGCACCTCCTCTACCGGATCATATGCGGCACATCCGATGCCAATCCCCTCACATTTGTTTTTGGCATCGATATCCTCATCCTTGCAGGGTTCACGGTAATCATCACCGGTCTGTTCAAGAAAGTGTTCGACCTCAATTTTCTTATTCCTCTCGGGGCCGGGATGATGATCCTTGCCGTCACGCCTTTGGTGAACGACGCGCTGCCCGCCACGGGGGGAACTTCTGCTTATTTCCTCTCGGTATTCGGAGGTGAGGCTGCCTGGTCATATTTCCCCGTTTTCCCCTGGATGGCTTACCCCTTCTTCGGGTATTCAGCGTTCCTTTTTATCAAGGCGGGTTACGCCATACCACTTGATGACCACCGCGTTTCAACCATTTTTCTGGTGATCTGGGCGGTTTTTATCTCCCTGACGATCAACCACGGTATCGAAATTGCCGCCAAACTGAAAGATTATTACCATCACGGCATCCTTTACGGTCTCTGGGTCATCGCCTTCACAACAGGCTTCTCCCACTTGGTCAGTAGGATCACCACCAAACTTCCCGAAAGCCCCTTCCTCGGATATTTCGCCATGATTGGCAGAAACGTAACCCTCGCCTACGTCATCCAATGGGTACTCATCGGAAACGCCGGCACTGCCGTTTACAGAAGCCTTGATCTGAGGGATTCTTATGTGGCGCTGGTTGCTGTGGTTGTTGTGACATCCTTGGCAGTTTACGCGATAGATAAAGGCTTCCTCCCCAAAATTTGGAAATCTCGCTCCGGAATTGTAATTTAAAGGTATGATACCGGTTTTTATAGTCAGCCGGTAATTATTCCTCACGGTGGTTTGATTTTGCCTTTTGGCGGCAGGTAGTCAATGAAACATCTGTATGTACTTTTGCTGGTCGCTTTCGCGTTGCAAACGAGGATTGTGGCTCAGCCCGATTCCCCTTCCGGTCCTGAGGTGGTGGTACCTTGGACAATGTCGTACTATGCCGGCAAAGGCACAGGCGACCTCTACTTTATCGACTCCCTCATTGGCTTAACCTATAACCGCTTCACCGGAAATTTTGCATTCACAACCGATGGTGGTGGTGTGTGGCAAGAGCGTGTGCATCCCCCGCAGTTCACCCTTATTAACTCGATGTGTATCCTCTCGAAAGACACTCTCGTGGCTGTAAGGGACAGTCAGTTTATCTTCCACAGCTACGACGGCGGACTGACCTGGCAAATCCAGGGCTCAGGCTTTTACACAGAAACTTTTTCAAATTCCCACTTCTTCAATCACAAATACGGGGTGATCTTCCCGGCACAAGGCGGGATACGCCTTAGCAGTGATCTCGGGCAAAACTGGACCGATCGCCCCTGGAACTTCGGACCAATTAAAAAGACTCCAACTTATTCAAACGGCTACCTCTTCGTTCTCGAGGAATCATCAACAACGGGAACCGGGTTCCTCTTCTCAACCGACAACGGTCTTACATGGGAGAAGGTAAGGGTTTCCACTCCCGCGGTCAGGAAGGTCACAAAAATCCATGACGGATTCTTCATCATCTGCTCCGATGGCATTTGCTACAAGATTTCACCCTCTGGCGCGGTGCACGCTTCTGCAAGAAGCAAGGTGGCGAGTTATTCAATTGATTACACTTACGTGAGTGACGATGAAATATGGTGCCTCGACGGGAATCTGTGGACGGGCGACTACACCCGGGGGTTATCACGACTCTCTTTCAACGACACCACTTCGGTAAGATACAGACTCGATATAATGTCGAATTATGTTTCAAAGGTTATCGCCACAACTTTTGACAAGGTACTGATCGGCGAATCGAACGCCACAACGGGAGCGATCACTTTTCACAAGTTTAACGACAGGCGGATAAAAGTCGATTACCTCCAATTCCCCGGCAATGCCGTTGCCGAATGTCTCCACTTCGTGAATGAAACAACGGGATTTGTAGCCACCACATCAGGCAGGATACTCAAAACCACTGATGGTGGACTCACATGGAAGACCACAAACGCCCCGCCATTTTACCGGCAGATAACAGGCTTCACACAAAGAAGTGAAACAGAGTATCTCGCGGCAGGGTTGGGAGGTTTGGTTCTCCGGACAACCGATGGAGGCGAGAACTGGCAACAGGAGCAAACGGGCACCAATCTGAATATTAACTCGATAACGTACGCCGGACCCGGCAAAATATTTTTCACTACCCCTGATTCGCTTTACTATACCACCCAGAACTGGGACAGTATAAAGCGAGTCCCGCTCCCTCTCGTGAATGGCAACCCGAAAAGTGTCAGATTCTCTCATCCCATGCACGGTGCCGTGATAGTCTTAAGTCCCGATTATCAGCCTCGTAGCTATCTTTACACCACCACCAATGGTGGAGCAACCTGGAGCTCAAAATCGTACTCACAAACACTATTAACTTATGACCCCGCCCGGTATGGAATTCAGTATCATCCAAGTAACGGGATATCTTTGGTTGACAGCATTGGTCAGTCGGGTATCATGTCAATCAACGGCTACCATTACAGATCGCAACAGAACAGTGAGGGAAACGGCATCTTTGTGAACGAGCTGGGAAGTGTCATCCTCGACCTTGGCGACCGGAACAGTTGGAAACTCGTCAGACTTGGCGAGGCCCCGGTGATTTCATCGGTCTTCGCGGCGGGCAACAGGGAAGCATATATTGCGACCAACACCGGCAGACTGATAAAGATCAGCAGAAACGACCTACCGAAAACCCCCTCCCGGATCATACGCACCACCCCCGCTGAAGGAGCAAGGTTTGTGCAGAAAAATGCTGAATTCAAGTGGGATGAGCCTTACTCCCATGCCCCGGTTACAGGCTACCACTTCCAACTCGCCATGGGCGACACTTCAAACATCATAATTGACAACTCCTCGATCACCACAACGGGCTTCACCCCCGGGCTTTCCTCCGATACCACTTACTATTTCTGGCGCGTCAGAGGTAAGAACATGAACGGATGGGGCGATTTCAACAAGTGGCAGGGTTTCCGCTCGACCACGGAGATTCTGAGTTTCACCACAGCGCAACCTCACGCCGGCATTGGACTTACGGCGGCTATAAAAACGCCCGGTGGCAGATACCTGACGGGCGCGGAAAACGCGACGATAATCCACTCGACTTCACCTTCGGGACCGTGGACAGCGACCAACCAGATCGCAAGCAAGCCCGTAATAAAGTTTTATATCAACCCTTCAAACTCCGTGATCTACGCGCTGAACGGTTCAGATGAATATTTTTACTCGGGCAACGACGGCGTTAGCTGGACCAGGAAGCCCAAAGCCCTCGGCGGTGCCGTCATCAATTCCCTTGTATTCACAAGTGCTCTTAAAGGTTTTGCCGCGGGAAGTGGCGGCTCAATTTTTAAAACCACCGACGGCGGTAATACCTGGACGAGTGTTCGATACTCCACTGTCACGAGTGATTATCTCGTGATAAACGCGGCAGACACGTCGATAGTGATCGCGGTCGGCAAGGCGGGATTCTTCACCATTTCAACCGACGGCGGGAACACTTTTTCAGACAGGTCGCTCGCCTATCCTGAAACTTTCACCAAGTTTGAGATCGACGAAGGGAAAAGGCTAATCCTCCGGAACACCAACGGGGAACGGCGCGTCTCTACTGATTTTGGCGAAAGCTGGATTTACGAAACTCTCTATCTCGAAGGCAACCTTCTCGATTTCGTCGATCGCGGCGGGAACGCGGTGATCATCGATTCCCTCGGCAGGGTTTACACAAAACTTGCCACGGCAAATGATTATTATCTGCAACGGCTTCCAGGCAACGGTTACGGAAATGGTGTAGAGATAGCGGGCGATGAGGTTCTGATACCGGGAAGGTCAGGAAAACTTTTCATCGCGAAGTTGAAGTCAACTTCACTTGGTTCAACCTGGCAGTTCGTCAGCAATCAGACTGCAGCATCCCTGCGGCAATACATCTTCACGGGTCCCAAATCCTTCATCGGCGCGGGGGCCGCGGGACGGGTGATGATCTCCCTTGATCAGGGGAGGATCTGGCGACAGATCCCCGTTCCGGTAACAACTACATTCAACACCCTCACAAAAAAGGCTGATGACGAAGTGGTAATAGCCGGTGACGCGGGCAGGGTTGTGATAGTTAAAGATGGCGCTTACGCCGGGTCAGGCAGTGGAATTGACTCATTAAAAAGCTGTGTTTCCGTCTCTTTCGCGGATAAATACACCGGATACATCACCTGCAGCGACGGCACAATTTACAGATCGACCGACAAAGGGAGGAGCTGGTCACAATTGACATTTCCCGACGCGGTTGACCCTTCACTCAAGATCACAAAGATCGCCGCCGGCGCGGATAAAATTTACGTATGGCTTGATTCTCCCGGTAGCGGACCTGAATCAGCCGGATCAGAACTGAGAGAATACTGCCCCGGGTTCGCGGGTCACCGCTTGATCTTTTCAAGCGCGGCAGCCGCTACAGGATCGGTGGTTGTCGCCCCCGGCAAGTTCTTCGCCATGCTGCAGGGGAACAGGATCACGGGAGGAAGGGGTCCCGCGCTCGACACCCTCTTCAATCTGCAGTTGGATACCATCAATCCAACGGCATTTTTTACATCAAACGGCAGGAATATCTGGGTCGGCAACGGAAAGGGTGACCTCTATCTCATCGACCAGTCGGGCAGCATCACTTCAACGCTTCCCAGTTTCGCGTCAGGCGGAATTGGCTCGATCCTCTTCTCTGAATCGGGGTCCGGCATGGTGGTTTCCAACACGGGGAACATTTATTACGGTGCCTCACCGGTCGAGATTATATCGCCCGAAGAGCCTGTTGGTTCTCCCAAAGATTACGCCCTTTATCAGAATTATCCCAACCCGTTCAATCCGTCAACGGTCATCAAGTTCGATATCTCAACGCCGGGTATATACCGGATAGAGCTGTTCAGCACAACAGGTGAA
Organism: uncultured Ignavibacteriaceae bacterium; assembly: GCA_964625575.1. Lineage (GTDB taxonomy): Bacteria > Bacteroidota > Ignavibacteria > Ignavibacteriales > Ignavibacteriaceae > UTCHB3. Next base: position 29,000 of record CAZVBQ010000031.1, read on the forward strand.
CTGGTTTCGTCATTGGTGGATGCCCCGCTCGAACCGGGAAGATATTCCGTCAGGTTCGACGCCACTTCCCTCGCGGGAGGCGTTTATTTCTACCGACTGAGTGGAAACGGCACTGCCATCACCAAAAAAATGATCTATTTAAAGTAGAGGGGACCGCGATGAAACATTTGATCTTCACCCTGATAATTATCTCCTCATTTCTTCGCGCGCAGTTGAATCCGGTTGTCTCCTTCCCCGAAGTGCAGGCATTCATCGATGTCAGCTTCATCGACAACCTCAGAGGTTTCATAGTCGCGAGTGACGGAAAAGTTTACGGCACCATAACCGAAGGCACGTATTTCCCTGAAGTGGTGATCCCCGGAAACAAGGGGGTGCTGGCTGTTGACACCAAACCCGACGGAATCGTTTTTCTCGCGGGCAAGCAGGGCATGGTAATGATATCCACCGATGCCGGTGCCACCTGGAATGATGTATCGGTGGCGGCACTTCCCGGTGCTGTCTTCACAATTGTAAAAAGAATTTCAAGCCGGAGTGTCATGGTCGCGGGTGAGAACGGGGTTTTCGCGCGGAGTGACGACAACGGTGCCCACTGGCAACACACGTACATCGGTGACCTTAAGATCAACAACCTTGTGTTCACAAGTTGGCTTGAGGGTTGGGCATTGATGAACAGCGGAGGTATCGCCCACACGACGGATGGCGGGTCGAGCTGGTCAAGGTTCAACACATCAAAATTATCCGATAATTTGAAGGGATTCCTGAAAATTGGGGATAGAATGCTGATCGTCGGCGATAACGGATTGATGTCCCACTCGCTCGATGGCGGGCTGACGTGGTTCATCAACAACACATGGGAATATACGGATGTGGTGGGGTGCGAACAAACGGGCGATGGCTCCCTCCTGATCATGGATGTTGCCGGCAAACTGTTCGAGTTCACCCTCGACGCGACAGGACTCCATAAAACAGGCATCAACACTTCGCCGAGACCACGGAGGACATTTTATGGCTTCTGGAAAAACGGCGCGCGGATCTACGCGGTGACTGATGGACCCAACTTCTACACATCAAAGAGCTCGGGATTGACTTTTTCCTCCTCCATCGTCACATTCGCCGGAAGAACATTCCACTCGCTACAGGCAAGCGGCGAAAATGAGATCACCGTGGTCGCCAATTCTCCTTTTGTGGATGGAGTCGCAAACGGCTATATTGGGCGCACCACCGACGGCGGTCTCACCTGGAAGTATATCTACGATGGCGGATGGGCTGCCGCGGCGCACTTCTTCCCTGGCGGGAAGATCATCAGAGCGCTCGAGAAGACAATTCAATACTCAAATGACAACGGCGTTTCATGGACAACCCTCGCCTCCCCAAACAAGGGGGTGATCATCAGTTCACAGGCGATTGATGATCAGTCTGGCTATCATATCGTAACGGATACCCTTTCCAAGCCCTCAAGCAGTGCTTTCAGTGAAATTTACAAGCGGAACTGGACATCCTCAACACTGATACGGAAGACCAATTCGGCAAGATACACCGATCTTAATTTCATAAATTCACAGAACGGCTGGGTGCTTGTTGACAGCAACAGGTTCCTGACCACCACCAACGCGGGCGCGACCTGGTCGGAATCACAGGCGATCACTCCAAAGATATCATCTTACACCAGAATTGGCAACGCGTCGGGCATCTTTGTTTCCCGCGGAGGGAAGATCAGCAAAACCACCGACAACGCGAAGACATGGACCACCCTTCTGGACGATCCGGGGTTCCGGTTTAATTCAGTCTCGGCTTTCGATTCAATGAGGATCACGGTGGCGTGCGATTCAGGTTTTATTTACTCATCGAAGAATGGCGGAGCAAGCTGGAGCTCGATCCGGACAGGTCTATCTGTTGACTTCAGCAAGATCAAGATGACCGACAGCACCACTTTCGTGATCACTTCAACAACCGGAGGCGTGTACCGTGGCGATCTGAAGAACTTCGACTCCAACAATGGCACAACGGTATTGAACACCCTCCCCACGGAAATGGTAACGGGGAACTTCCCCAACCCCTTCAACCCTGAGACCGTTATCCGTTTCGCGTTGCCCGTTGCGGGTTACGCGAGGGGTGTGGTTTACGATATACTCGGCAGAGAAGTGGCAACACTTGTAAACGGTGAAATGCCCGCGGGAGAACACCGTTTGAGTTTCAACGCTTCAAACCTCCCCTCAGGCGTTTATATATTCAGGCTCGAATCGGGCAAATATTCGGCAGCAATAAAGATGGTGCTGAGCAAGTAGGACACCATGAATATTATCGTGGGGCAAGTACCATTTTACCTTATTTTTAATCATCACGGCAGGTGATCAATGAAAAAAAATACAATCCTCCTCCTTGTGCTGTTCACTCTACAGATAAATATACAGTCACAATCCTTTTCTTCATCCTCAACTGAAGTTGTTGTTCCTTGGGCTGCGAGTTTCTATGCCGGAAAAGGAACTGCTCATGTTCAATTTTGCGATTCCCTGAACGGAATCGCCTTTTGGAGAGATTACGAAGAGTACAGCATAACAACCGATGGCGGTGAAACCTGGCGTGACGGCAAGTTAACCCCTCAGCTCGACAGGATCATGCATATGTACCCCACCGGGAGGGACACCCTGGTGGCAATAAGAGACAGCCAGTACGTCTTTCACAGCTATGATGCCGGCGAAACCTGGACTCATGTCACTTCACTCTGGCCCGGCGAGAGATTTGGCTATGGCCTCTTTTACAACCACAAGCATGGTATTCTATTCCCCAATGAGGGTGGGGTGCTCAGATCAACTGATCTCGGTGCCTCATGGAACACCGAAACCTGGCCCTACAGCCAGGTTCAAGAGAACCCTGTCTATGAAAAGGGATATCTATTCGTGATTGAGAGATTCCCACCCACGCCCGGGATACTCTACTCGACGGATAACGGCACGACATGGGTGAGGGTACAGCTACCATCGGCTCTGAATGGATACCGGAAGGTAGGGAAAAGTGATAACGGCTTCTATGCTGTATCGAACAGCAATATGTTCTATCTCCTTTCGATGACGGGCGAAATAGTGCAATCTTACAGACCGGGTGGTACCGATATAAGAGGTGGCTACGGCTATGTCAGTGACCGCGAGATTTACGCTCTGGATAATGTCGGATGGGGCAACAGGCTTCTGCACCGCTTCAGCCTCCCTGACACCGCATTACAAACCATTACTATCGGCAACAATTCGATGATGTTAAATTACATCATCCCCACAACTCACGACAAACTTGTAATTCATACGAGAAATGTCGGCAAAACCGATGGGATCATGACATTTCACAAACAGGGTCACCGGAATTTAAAAGTGGAGCAGTTCGAACTTCCCGGTGAAAGCGAAGCTTCCACACTATTTTTCGCAAATGGCACGAAGGGATTCGCTGGCCGGGCGAACGGAACCATAATCATGACGACCGACGGAGGCACCACATGGCAGATGACTACAACCCCCGCGGCCGCGAAGCCCGTCAAGATATTTGTACAAAGAAGCGAATCTGAATTCGTGGCTGTCTGTGTTGACGGGCTGATCCTCCAGTCACCCGATGGAGGCGCCACATGGAATTCGATCACCTCAAACTTCCATAAAACGATAGTAAGCGCGTCATTCGCGGGCCGCGACTCGATATTTGTCTGTTCAAACGACTCCCTCTATCTTACCGACCCCTCCTGGCAGCAATTCACACCGGTAAACACCGGTTTTAGAGATGGTTATTTCTCCGATGTCAGTTTCTACAACAGGACGAATGGATCCGCGCTTTATCAGCATGGCTATTTTGAGAGCAAATCGCTTGTAACTTCGGACGGGGGCAAGACCTGGACAACAACCGGTTACAGCAGACGAATGTTCAGCCTCGACCCTACAACCCTCGGGCTTTACTACTATATCGCGAGTGAGTTCTCGACCTGGTACAACGGGTCTGAAGGAGGTTCGGTCAATCAGGAGGGAGTTGTAGCTCACACAGCGCAACGCCCCGGCGGGTTGATCGGTATGATCTACCAGAACGGTCAGCTCTTCTACAATTTTGGTGAGCGTGCCGGCTTCCGGAGGGTTTTCCTCGGTGGTGGGCTCAATGAGCTAATGGTCGCTCCGGGAGATGCAAACACCGCGTACGCGCTTGTGGGCGGGAACAGGATCTATAGATTCAGCCGGGAAACGGGACCGCCGGCACCTTCAACCATTCTTAGACGGCTCCCAACGGACGGTTCCCCATTCGAATACCGGAATCTTAGATTCAGCTGGGAGGAACCGTGGAGTGTGTCACCAATTACGGAGTACCATCTCCAACTCGCGCTCGGCGACACTTCGAATATTGTGAACGATATTACAGGCATCGACTCAACCTCAGTAACTGTGAGTCTGACTGCTGATTCAACTCTTTACTTCTGGCGCGTCAGGGCGGCGAACATCAACGGCTGGGGGAATTTCAATCGCTGGTTCTCATTCAGATCTTCAACCACGGCCTTCGAACCAACACTTTATACCACCCCGCTCAGCGGCGATCTTACCGCGGCAATCATCCTCCCCGGCGGTAGAGTGATAGTTGCAAACAATTACGGCCAGATCGCGAGAACCGACGCGTTACCCGGGAGCTGGACGACGGTGGCATCCGGAACAACGTACCCGATTCTGAGATTTTACCACGACCCCAACAATTATCTGACTTTCTACCTCACGAACGGTAATTTCATCGGTTACTCCGGAAACAGCGGAATCACATGGGGCAGAAAAGAAGCCCCGTTCGGCAGCATAATGATCACATCCGTGGCACCGCTGCCTCCCAACAAGATCTTCGGCGCGGGTACTTACGGAAGCATATTCAGAGCGATCGCTCAACCTGCTCCATGGACGAAACTCTGGTTCGCCCCGGCTTACGGCGATCTGCAGCACATCAATACTATCGGAGCCAATCAGATAGCCGCGGTTGGTGACAACGGAAACATCACCCTCTCAAGCGATGGCGGTGAGAGCTTCAGATATGTCGGGCATGGTGCACCCGAAATGTATAAAAGGGTAAGCTTCGCCCCTGACTCAACAATTGTTGTTCTAAATCAGTATGGATCTCGAAGGATATCCACCGACCTGGGCGACACCTGGACATCGGAGACATCCGAAGTGCGGGCTCCGGTCAGGGATATGATCACCCAAAACGGTGTCAGCGTGGTGATCGACACCCTCGGTGGAATTTACACGGCGGCCGGTCCCAAATCACCTTGGAGATTCAGCAGACTCCCTGAAGGCGACTCACCGATGGGTGTTGAAATTTCAGGTCAGACGGTCCTGATCACGGCGAGGGGCAATAAACTCTTCTGTCTGACAATCGTCCCCGATGATCCATCGAACGTGGAAGATTCGCCACAAGCGATGTCATTCTCACTTTCAGCAAACTACCCCAACCCGTTCAATCCTGAGACAGTTATCCGTTGCGCGTTGCCGGTTGCCGGTTACGCGAAGGGCGTGGTTTATGATATTCTCGGAAAAGAAGTGGCAACACTTGTAAACGGTGAAATGCCCGCGGGAGAACACCGTTTGAGTTTCAACGCTTCAAACCTCCCCTCAGGCGTTTATATATTCAGGCTCGAATCGGGCAAATATTCGGCAGCAATAAAGATGGTGCTGATGAGGTAAATTATTATGCTACTTATCCCGCAAACAAACAGAAGTATTTATTTCAGGCGATCGGTATGAAAAAGATTGTTTTTCTGTTCCTTTTGATGATTTATCCCGCGTACCCTCAGCTACAATGGGAACTCATCGGTGCATACCCCACCTACAACGACATCATGAGTTCATGGTTATTAAATGACTCGACCATGGTAATTGTCGGCACCGCAGGGCTTTGCATGAAAACGACTGACGGTGGCACAACTTGGCTAAGGGGTGAAATAAACACGGTAGGCGGACTTAACGGACTTTGCTTCCCGACACCTGAATATGGATACTGTTTCGATTCAGGAAACAACTTCTATCAATCGACCGACGGTGGCCTTTCCTGGTCTTTCCGGCACCACACGAGTGAATTCTCGCCAACAGCTATTGCTTTCAAGGATTCGATAAACGGTATTTGGGGATTTGGTGACAGGCTCCGTCGTACAAGTGATGGAGGCAAAAGCTGGTCAACCCTGACGAGTCTGTATGGTACTATGAATTGTGTTAAGTTGGTCGGAAGCACTTTATATGTAGCTGTCCACAGGCAGTATAGCTTTAACCGGCTCTACCGGTCAACCAACTTTGGGGCAACCTGGGATACAATCTACAGGGATGATTACAGGGAAGTGATGGCTTTGGATGTTAATTCACGGGGTGATATCTTCGTGGGAGGCACTTATTTCGTCGCCCGGTTAATTGCGGACAGTACGCAATGGGAGATATTGCATTCCCCCACTTATGAGATCTCAGATATTGAGTTTCTGGATGATACAACTTTAATGGTTGGCGGAACAAGTACCCACATCAGTCGTGACCTGGGAACATCATTCACTCATGTTCAGGATGGTAACAATTTGTGGCAGATTGAGACCGCCGGCAACAATACCTTTCTCTCCGGATGGAATGGTACAATATTCAAATCCACCAATAAAGGGTATAGTTGGACAGTGGTTAGCAAAATGGGTTACGGCGAACACTATTCTGCCTGCTTTTTGAACCGGGACACAGGTTTCGTTTCGGGAATGGAAACACGGTATGGGAATGGCTATAACTATATTAAGAGAACAACGGATGGGTGCAAAACATGGACTGACATCCCATTCCCTGCGGGGGGCATACCGGCAAAAGGGATTTATTTCTTAAAGAACGGCACTACCGGATTCCTTCACCGCGACAGAGAAATAATGAGAACCGTGGATGGAGGAATGACATGGTCTTCTGCAACAGCTCCCCTCAATGCTAACGATACACTCCGGAAATTCTTCTTCGTGGATGACCTAAACGGGTATATTGCCAGTTTCAATCAATATTACTTTAAAACTACCGATGGAGGGCTGAACTGGTCGCGTGAACAGATAAATACGACTTCCTCTCTTTTAGATTTCTTCTTCTTGAACAAGCAGGTTGGATTCGTAACACGGAAAAACAATATTCTAATGAAGACGACCGACGGAGGGCTCACATGGGCGGATAAACATTTTGCAACCTCCGGAAAAGCTATGGGAATTAACTTTGTGAACAACGATTATGGATTTGTCTACGCCACAGAAAATAGCGCTTATACTATCGATCAAGGGGAGTCATGGATATCTTCCGCGGCTTCTTTCCCAAAAATTATGGATATCTCTCATTGTGACAATTTAAACGCGATGGCTCTAATCTGGCCATACCCATACCCCAGCGCTTTTCATGTAGGATGGACTAAAGACGGTGAGACATGGACAAGTCACCCCTTGCCATTGAAAAGAACAGAAAAAGCGTTCATAACGATGGGTGACAAAACCACCGGATACATCTTTGCTTCAAGTAACATAATAATTAAACTGACGGATCCGGCATTCACCTCGATTGAGGAGGATGGAGAGTCTCTCCCCGATAAGTTCACCCTGACGCAAAACCACCCCAACCCGTTCAACCCGGAGACAGTTATCCGTTTCGCGTTGCCGGCGGCGGGTTACGCGAAAGGTGTGGTTTACGATATACTCGGCAGAGAAGTGGCAATACTTTTAGATGGCGAAATGCCCGCGGGAGAACACCGTTTGAGTTTCAACGCTTCAAACCTCCCCTCAGGCGTTTATATATTCAGACTCGAATCGGGCAAATATTCGGCAGCAATAAAGATGGTGCTAACAAAGTGAGAACTTGAGAACTC
>CAZVBQ010000032.1:0-35956 GCA_964625575.1 uncultured Ignavibacteriaceae bacterium
TGTTAATCGTTATTTTTCTCTAAAACCTCATTCATAATGAATCCTCACGTGAACCAAAACCTTTGAGCCAAACGTACTTCTCCCATAGGAAAAATATTTTTGATTGCAATGCAATTTACAATTTGTTAATATACTTACCAATAATTTTCGGGTATAAATTTTTCCCAAAGTTGGCTTTTTGACAACGGAATCATATTTTTTTACGTGAAATCCCTCAATAAAATTATTTTTTCTCCCCCGGGAATAAATTCCCGGGCTATTGGTTTCCAAACTCAATGCAGTCTTAATCGCTTGGCAGATCACACCAGAAAATCGAGATGGTTTTCCCTGTTAATAACTTTTATTTCACTACCCGGGTATGCCTCCAGGAAAGTTTTATAGGATGGTATTTTGGCCTTACTGCTGTACTTTATCTCAAATCCGGTTAATTTCCCATTTCGCTCTTCGAGAAGGTCTATTTCTCTTTGAGACTTGGTCCTCCAAAAATGGGAATTGCACAGCTTCCCCCCGTTAAAGTTATTTTTGAGTCTTTCGGAGATCACAAAATTCTCCCAAAGCCCCCCTTTGTCTACCCGTAGTTCCAAAGGAGAATAATTTGACAAAAGTGCATTCCTTATACCGTTGTCATAAAAATATACTTTGTTGCTCTTTGAAATCTCATTACGCAAATTTCGACTAAACGAGGTAAGCCGGAAAATCACGAACGACTGTTCTAGTAAAGCAAGATAGCGGCTTATAGTATTGCGGTCAGCACCCAATAAATTCGACAGTTCATTAATTGATACTTCACTCCCGATCTGGAGGGCAATAGCCCGAAGTAACTTTTCCAGGAGGTCTGATCTTCGGATATCCTGGAAGTTCAGGACATCTTTGAATAAATATGACGAAGCAATATTTGTAAGGAGTGTTTCTTTTTCATTGGGATCGACGATAATTTCAGGATAGGAACCGTAGATGATCCTTTCATCCAACAGGCGGTTATATTCAATCGATCCAAAATATCCAACAAGCTCCGCGACCGAGAATGGGAATAATTTAAACTCAAAGTACCTCCCGGTTAAAGGCTCCTTGATCAGATTGGATAATTCGAAGGAGGAAGAACCCGTTGCTACTACCTGACAATCTTTTACCTCATCAGCGAATAACTTTAATGTTATCCCAATATTTCTTACTCTTTGTGCCTCATCGATAAACAGTATCCTCGACTTTCCGGCAAGCCTTTTCAGGTTCGTTGATGTGGCATTTTCCAACATCTCTCTGATATCCGGTTCATCACAATTTAGATACTGCGATTCTCCGGCAAATTTCTTCATTATTTCCTTTATGAGCGTGGTCTTACCTGTCTGCCTTGCACCGAAAATAATCACAAGTTTGCCCTTAAATAGCTTAGCCTCAATTGAAGGCATGATGTGTCTCTTTATCATAAAATCTCCATTCATCAATACACAAATATAACCTTTTTGCGTTTATAACCTACAAAAAGTCATGCTTTTTTGCGGGCTATAACCACAATTAGTCACATTTCCACACACCCCCACAAAAAAAAGCCCCTGATCTCTCAGGGGCCTAAAATAAAAAAGCCAATTCAAAACAACTAATAGCTAATAGCTAATAACTCATCGCTAATAACTCATTCCGCCGCCGCGGATTTACACCTAACGCCTAATAGCTAATAGCTAATAGCTAACAACTAATAGCTTTTAAAAATCCGTCCCCAGTGAGAAGTAAAATATCGGCTTGCTGAACCCGTCTACATTATAAGCCCAGGCGAGGTCAAACCTCAGGAGGAAATAAAGGAAGTAGGTTCTCAGTCCAAATCCTGTACCGACGAGGAGGTCTTTTGTAATGGTGTTGCCCGCTTCATTTTTGGTGAAGAGCTGGAGTTTTGAGTTATCCGACCACGCGGCGCCGGCATCAACGAAAAGTGTGCCCATGATATTGCTGAAGAACAGCGGCAAACCACCTGTGATCAGGTATCTGATGAAAGGAAAACGGAGTTCAAAGTTCATGAGACCGTATTTGGTGCCCACCACTTCGGCATAATTGTAACCACGCATCGGGAGCGCGGTTGAAAGGAATACGAAATCGCTCGGTGAGTCAAGGGGCAAACGACCGGTTGACCAGTCGCGGTTTATCCAGTTTTCGGTTCCGCCGATGAAGAACCGCTGCGGGTTGTTACCCCATGAGTAACCAAACGATCCTCTGACGGCGAATGAGTAATCACCCCAGAATCTGAGGTACTCGCGGTAATCGCCCAATATTGAATAAAAACCGTATCTCTCCGACTGAATGAATGGGTTAGCCATAAACTCGAGGCGATACCGTGTTCCGTCGATAGGAGCGGTGTAACCAAAAATGGTGTTATCATGAACGAAAGCGATCGAGGGGACTAGGAATGTGTTTTCCTTCATCTCCTCAAGGGGATCGTCAAGGTTGGTCTGGGTAGCGTTGGTCAGAGAAAGCCCCAGATCGAGCCTGTAGAACCTGTTAAGAGGATAGCTGGCGGAGAGTGAGAGCCCGTAATTCCTGAATCTGAAGAAGTTCAGGAAAGGTCCCCTCTGCAAATAAACGAAACGTGCGGTATGATAGCCTGCAATTCCGACATCCCATCTCCCTTTGAGGTAGTAGTATGCCAGTCCATAATCACTGTTTTTAAGATCGATCTGCAGCGAGGTGAAGCCAACAAGCCTGTGGTCACCCAGCACATCGCTGAATGAGAGAACTGTTGTACCGAGCAGACCGTAGTAAGTGCTGTAACCGGCATTCGCGTAAACAAGGTCGGGTGAGAAGTTGATCTTGTACTTTCTAACTTTGAAATCGCCATCGTCTTCAAGTCTGTCAGTCAGCATGAATTCAGGATTTGGTGCCTTAACGGTATCCTTTATCTTCACGTCATCCTTGCCGAAAACCATGGTGGAGTAGTCGATCTCGACCGAGTCACCGTATGTTTTTACAGTGTCACTGAAAATACCGGTGAAAACCTCCACTTTGTTCTGGGTCGAATCCTTCTTTGTTGAGTCTTTCGGCTCCAGATCAACTTTCTTGACCACCACTGTGGTATCAAAGGGATTCTTTCCGTTACCGCCGCGGAATTTGGTTCCGCCATTAACGAGTTCGTTCATGTAATCGGTGAATGGAATTGAATCGCCATCAACCGAATGACCGAACGGGTTGTTCAATGTGAAAATATTATACGATGCCTTGTACATCGCTACCATGGCAAGTTTTTTTCCGTCATACGAAGTGCTGATCTGGTCGAGCCCGTTGAGCGAGTTTGTCACAGGTGTCGGTTTGTTGGTCGGCTTCCACGTGGAATCAATTTTGATCTTGTAGATATTGTTGATGCCATTATAGTCGGAAATGAAGAGAAGTTCATCGCCCGAGGGTGATGGAAGAGCATATTTTTCATCGCTGAATGGATAATTGGTCAGCCTTCTCACTGCCTTTGTTGCAACGTCAACTTCATAGAGATCAACCTGATCGTAGTTGTGACGGTACATCTCATAACCATGGTAATCGCTCCGGAGAGCGGCTATTGAATCGCGGTCAGATGAAAAATAGATCTTTTTACCATCGAACGACCATCTTGGGTCGTGGTCAGAGAAGATATCGTCGGTAAGTTTTTCAACTTTTCCCGTCTCAAAATCGTAAATGTAAATATTGCCGGCGTCGTAATTCTGAGCTGAAAAGGCGAGTTTTTTACCGTCTTTCGACCAGTCAACAGTTTCAATCGAGGGGAATCTGACCGGCACGTTTTCAGATGAGCCATCTTCAGCGTTTATGATAAAAATGGCGTCATCACCACCACTTTTCGCGGAGATCGCGACTTTCTTTCCGTCGGGTGACCATGATATACCGGGCGTCAGGATATTAAGCTCTTCAAAGTCAACTGTTCTGTTTCCTTTAACAAGGCGTTTTATCTCTTTCCCTGTATTCGCGTCCATCAGGTAAATATCAAAAAAGTAGTCTTTGTTCGAGATGTAGACTATTTTGTCGCCCTGAGGTGAGATCGCCGGTGAGATATTGTAAGATGAATTATCCTTCCTTGGGTCGGTCATTCTCTTGGCAAACTCATCGGGGTCTTTTCTGTTGGTAATGTCGGGCCAGAACACTCTTTTAACGTCTTTTTTCCAACGCTCATTAAGCTCTTCCACGGTCAAACCGATCGAGGCTTTCATTCCCTGATCTACCCCACCCTTCCCTTTCACATTCATGATCAACTCAGGTATCTTCTCCTTGCCGTACTTTTTGGCAATGTAATAGAAAACAGCCTGACCACCGCGGTAGGCAAAATATCCGTCGAGTTGGGAAATGTCGGGGAGGTATTCGTTTATCGCGGCATCGCGGATGAACTGGTCGGTGTTGGTATCCCACCCGAGAGAGAGATACTCCGCCAGCCCTTCCGAAAACCAGAGGGGAAGATTCACGGCAGTGTTGCTGGAAACTATGTTCTGCAGCGCGCCGCCATAGAAGAGGTCGTTCATCACGCCATGCACCAGTTCATGATGAATGACGTGACGGAACATTTTATAATTACCGGAAAATGGGAGAACGATCCTGTTCTTGAAGAGCTCCGTAAAACCACCCGTTCCCTCTCCGAGGTAGGAGTCGATCACGTTTGTCTCCTGAAACTCGTTCTGAGAATCGTAAAGTATCACCGAGATCCGCTTTGTGATCTTGTAATTGATCGAGTTTTCGATCTGGGCGAGGGCATCTTCAATCGCTGAGGCAGCAAACTCGGCGATGTTCTTCCCTTCACCCGTGAAGTAGATGTCGAAGTGTTTCGTTTGGATGTAGTACCAGTCGTAGTCCTTGTACTGAACCTTGTTTCTGCCGAACTGAGCGTATGCCTGCGATACCGCCAAAACGATAAAGAGAAGAAATAACGCTGTTTTTCTCATCTATTCTGCCTCAAATCAAAAACTTTAAGCAATGGTAAAATCAACATTTGATCTTTCGGGAGAAACCCGGATAAGTTTCACTCTGACCTTGTCGCCAAGCCTGTAGACCCTGCCACTTCTTTCACCCTTGAGGAGGTAGTTTTTTTCCTCAAAAGTGAAATAATCCCCTTCGATGTCCCTGACATGGACAAGACCCTCAGCGAGCGACTCTGCAAGTTTAACAAAAAATCCAAAACCGGTAACACCGGAAATTATTCCGTCAAATTCCTGTCCCACGAGGGGTTTAAGGTACTCGATGTATTTTCGTTTAACGGATAATCTCTCTGCTTCAACAGCCGATCTCTCAGTGAGAGAGATGTGTGCGCACATGGCGCGAAGTGGTGTCTCCTGATAAAGTGCCTTGCCTTTGTTCTCTCCGTAGAAGTGGAGTATCCTGTGCACAAGCAGATCCGCGTATCGCCGGATTGGCGATGTGAAGTGCGCGTAGTGCACAAAACCAAGTCCGTAGTGCCCGATATTCTCAGTGGAGTAGATCGCTTTTGCCATCGAGCGGATCGCGAGCTCACTCACTATAACTTCTTCCTCTTTCTGTTTAACCGCTTCCATCAGGGCGTTAAGCTGTTGAGGTGTCGGCGAATCGGAAAAATTGACCAAAAATCCGAGTGACTTAACAAACCTGGCGAATTCACGCATCTTCTCTTTGTCAGGTTTGTCATGTATCCTGTAAACGTAAGGAACAATCTCGGTTTCACGTCGCTTTTTGTTAACGTGTTCCGCCACAATCCTGTTGGCAAGAAGCATAAACTCTTCAATAAGTTTGTTGCTCTCCTGCAACTCTTTCCTTTTAACGCCCGTAACTTCACCGTCTTCATCGAGAACGAACTTCACTTCATCGGAACCGAACTCGATGCTTCCCGATTTCATCCTCTTGTTGCGAAGCGAAACCGCGATCTTGTTGAGAATGGTAATATCACCCGCCAGATCGCCTTTTCCGGTTTCAATTACCTGCTGGGCTTCTTCATAAGTAAATCTGCGCTTGCTGTTTATGACAGTTTTAACAATTCTGTAGTTTAAAACCTTCGCCCGGGGGGTCATTTCCACTACGACCGAATAGGTCAGGCGGTCACGGTATGGCACGAGTGAGCAGATACCGTTTGATAGTTCCTCGGGAAGCATCGGAATTACCGCGCCCACAAGGTAAACACTGTTTCCCCTTTCAAGCGCCTCTTTGTCGAGGGATGAGTTCTGAGTTACATAGTGACTCACATCGGCGATGTGTATCCCTATTTCGTAATTACCGTTTGGCAATACTTCGAGTGAGAGGGCATCATCAAAGTCCTTCGCGTCCTCGGGATCGATGGTGAAAACGTTTTTCTCCCTGAAATCCTCTCTTTTGGAGATCTCTTCTTCCGGAACCACATCTGAAATGGCGCGTGCCTCCTCGAGTGTTTTCTTGGCGAACTTGAATGGAAGATTGAACTCCCTCGCGATGGTGATAACATCGAGATCGACTCCCTCTCCCTTTCCCACCACTTCGATAACCCGTGCTTCCGGATTGATCTTGGGATTGGTCCAATAGATATCACCGACGAATACACGGTCACCCGTTTTGGCGCCATTGAGCCCGTCGTCAGGGATGTAAAGGTTTCTGTGAATCTCAGGAATGTCGGGTTTTACGATATAAAAAGAACCTTCCTTCGAAAGCGTGCCCGATATTTCCTTCCATTTCCTCTCAATTACATTAATGATCTGACCGGTCATCAGAACGCGGTTACGACCTTTCAACTCTTTCGCTGCTACCGAAAGTTCAACTATGTCGCCGTGAAAAGCGGTATTGAAGTAACGCGATGAAATGTAATAACCACCTCCCGGAACCCTGTCTTTAAACAAGAAACCGGAGCCGTCTTTCATAATATTGAATTCCCCCTTAACGGTCTTCTCATTCCCTTTCGGAATGTACTTGAACCTTTTCCCCTCTCTCACGAGGAATCCCTCTTCCACCAACTGGTGCAAAAAGGCTTTTAGTGCTTCATAGTCTTGCTCTGTATAGATATCAAGACTTTTGGCAAGCTGCTTCGATTTGATCGAACTGTTGGCGTTCCTTTGAAAGAACGCTTTGATTTTGTTTTTCATTAAAACTCTATCTTGTATTTAAGGCCCATCTCGTTGATCATTGATCCCGTTGATGAACCTTCTGTTATCGATTCCCGCCTCTCGATTCTCAAGAGGAGGGCTTTCAGCACCGGTATCTCAAACCTGAATGTCGCGGTTGAGAAGTCCTGGAACAAATTTGTAGTTCCGCCGAAAGAATATTTTATGTCTGATACCTGGCCCGAGAGGTTAAACTTGGTCTGGTTACCTGCTGCCCGCACTTCAAGCGATTTAACATAGTCCCCCAGATAGCTCGAAAGTAGCCCTCCAAGAAGTGAACCCGCGAGCGAAGTGGCGGTTCCCTGTATGGTACTGATCTGCCCCTCCGCGGAGGTTTTATCGGCTTCTGTAAGATCAGATTTGAATTTTCCCGTTAGTATGAACCAAACGGCATCAGCTTTGTCATACTGCGGGGATGGAACCGCGTTTTTAATATTGTCTTCACCAACATAGACGGCAATGTTGTCGCTCTCCTTGGCGAACTTGGTTGAAAGCTCGTCCATGCTCCCTTTAAGTTTTAGTTTTACCTGAACTGGCTGTTCAGAACTGGTACCCTGCCCGCTGAAGACGTAATATGAATTGTATCTTGCCTCGATATCGAGGTAAGGATTGAATATCTCCCTTTCAAACCTCAACTTGCCGGAGGCCGCGAAGGTTTTCAGGTTTAAAAATTCGAGTGTCGACTCATCTGAAACAGTCAACTCACCCTGAACGTTCTCGAAGCCCTTTATCTTCTCGTAGTTCAGTTCACCTTCAAGGTAGGTCGTAAGTTTCTGATTCGCCTCCTGCGAAAAGATCATCGTCATCTTCGAGTTTTTCGACATGGTTATCTTGAACTGATACTCCAAGTTAAAAGGCAACTCTTTCTTCCCTGAGATGGCAGTATCAGAAAATCCACGTTCCTCCTCAAAAAGCCCGAGAAGGTTGGTATCTTGAATACTTGATGGCGTGTCGTAGTTCTGATATCTATAGATGTAGTTATCACCCGCGTTCGCCACGCTGCTCTGCGTCGGCGGAATGGTGAGATCGGTCTTGTCAAGATTTACTGATGCCTTCACAAAATAGTTGTTCCGGTCGATCTTCAAAGTTATATCTTCATTGGTTGATACAACCAATTTACCGAAGATCGGAAATTCTTTCGTTGGCTTCGGGCTGTCCATTACCGTTAGAATTCCACCCAAACTGATGTCTCCCGACTTGATCTGATACCCGGAGAGTTGTATGGCACCTTTACCGGTCACCTTTCCATAAGTATCAACATTCTTCCCCTCATTTGTAAGTTGAAGGTCATCGATCTCCACGGTAGAATCGCGAAGTGTCGCCCCCATCTTAAGTCCGTAAAGCAGGTTTGTCATGGTTACCCGGAACATTCCGGCCTTTATTTCTGCCTTCCCGTTCTTAACGAGGTCAGGATAGTATCCCGATACACGGATCCCCGACTCAAAAACCCCTTGCAGATCCTGAATGTTCGGAATAAATCCGTTCAGCGCGCTCAGTGAAAAGGTTTTGGCATCAATTCTTATGTCGGTAAGTTTCTCCTTGATAAAATCAAATTGCATCTCACTGAACGAAATTTTGTAAGGTATCACACCCGTTACCGAGAGGAGTGAATCATTCCCGATGTCATCCCCGGTGTAAAAATAACCGTCAGGCCGTATTTCCTGATCTTTATACTGAACGGAGAAAGCGAGACGCCCCACCTGTTCTTTTCTGTATTTAAGATCATCCACTTTGAAGTCGGCATCAATAATTGGCGACGCGTAACTTCCCCGGGCTTTAACCGCGAACTTCAGTTTCGCGTCGACCGGTTGAGTCAACGGCTTCTGAACAAGATCACGCATGATCTCTTGAATAGTCAGATTCTCACAGTTCAGATTTGCATCAAAATAATCAGCGCTCAACCTGGCATTCATCGCTATTTTCGCGTTGTCACCCTGCCCGAGGGCAAAATCTTTCACGTAGAAGAAGTCGTTACTGAACGAAAGCACAGCATTGCTTATATTCTCGAGTTTGTACCCTTTGTAGTCGATCTTTGCTTCATACAGATCAAGCTCCAACGAGTCTTTCATGAAGTCAACCACCAACGCCACACGGGCTTTAACCATGTCGTTGTAATTGATATCAAGCCTTTCAAGATCAAGAATTGATTTGCCGAGTGACATTGTCAGTTCAGTATTTGAAAGAGTGTCGGTCTTCCCCTTGTTAACTAAGAACAACTTTTTGATCCTCGTATCGATCAGGCCGTCAAGTTTTCCGATCGTGATATCATCCGCCGGATGAGAAACTTTTATCTGCGCGGTGGCCCCCGTCAAAATGACCGTTCCGGAAGTGTCGCTCGCCCTGAACCTGAAAAGGTCGAGTTCGTTCCACACATTAAAGGCCACCCGGTTACTGTCGAGTACCAGCGATCCGGAGAGGGCTCCCTGAATGTCGAATGTTCGAAGCTTCAGGAATTTCCGCAGTGGTCCCAGATCCCTCACCTGGAATGAAAACGCGAGGGAGTCGGAAGCCTTTATTTTAGTTTCCTTCCCTTTTGCATCAGGGTTCATTCCGGCAGTTTGTACTGTATCCTCGAAGAAATCGGGATAATAGTTTTTAAGTAGGCGCGTCACGTCAGCCACTAATCTCCCTGACTCAGTCGCAAGGTTGGTTCCCAAAGTGGAGTAATCAAATTTACCCGAAGTGGAGACAGTGAACAAGTTCGAAGTGATGAAGATGTCTTTCATCATGTCAGGGGTGGAGATCACCCTTATATCTGCCTCTATTTTACCGAGGTCATCACCCTTGATCTTTGTGTCTTTCATGTCAAGGCGTGCCGTCAGATTCATGTCATTCGGATTGAATCCCTCACCTTCCGCCTCAAGAGTAAACGAAAGAAGGGAGTTATCCATCGACTCTCCAACAAACTCAGCAGGTCTGATGTTGTTGAATGTGGAGGTGATAGAATACACCGGTTTGTTCATGTTTGAAAGATCAATGTCACCCGAGATCTCACCCGCCTGATCGCCCAGTTTTGATTTCAGATCGAGTTTTATCTTGCCGTTACTTCCCTTCGTTTTCAGATCGAAGAGGTCGAAAAAGTATTTCCCCGCAACCGATCTGTCACCTGTCATATCAAGCTCAAACTCGGCTTTGGAGGGGTCAAACCCTTCACCTCTCACCCTGATCTTCGAAGTGAGGTTGAGCGGCATCCTTACGTATTTGGTAATATCAAGCCTCTCGGTTTTGAGGTCTGCATTATAAACCGCGTTCGGTTTCGAGAAATCGAAATTGTATGTACCCGCGATGTCACCGGCTGAAGAACGAAGACCCAGCCCCCCGCTAAATTTCAGTGGAGCCCCGTAAAAGCCTATGCTGTCTATCTTTATTACCGGGAACTCAAGAAACTGCTTAAGATTCAAACCCGGCATCAACTCGTGAATATCCATTGGATTAAGTGTCGAATTCGTGATATCCGCGGCTATCCGCATCCGGTCGGCCTTCATCAGGTTCTGAATTTTACCGGCCAGGTTAAGCTCCGTTTGCCGTGTTTTGACCTCCAGTTCCTTTATCACTGTGTTCAAAAGATCACCGGACGACTCAAAATTTATTTCCATCGGCCCACGGAGCAGGTCAAATCCTTGCACAACCGAGGTCACATCATCGAAATGAAAAGGCGAAGCAACCAGCTTCAGAACGAAATCCGCTTTCTCAAGCGAATCGGTTGTAAAGTGATCGAACAGATTCAATTCGCGGGTATGGTAGTCGACTAACAGATCACTTTTCTCAGTTTTCAGATGGAACTTGTTCAGATCGATCGATCTGCCCGCGATCTCTACACCCCCCTCAATCGCTACTTGTGGTGTATTCTCAAGGTTGGGCTCAATCTCAAACTGCTTGAAATTAACGGAGTAGGTGTTCTTCGCTATGTCTATCAGGATATTGTCAAGTTTGATATCTATTTTGCGCAGCCTCAGATCATCCATGTTAAGCGACTTGTAGCCGGAGGCGCTGTCGGTCATATTCCACTTCCTGAAATTAAGCCTGCTGTTGGTGAACTCAAAAGTTCCGGCTTTAATTAGGTAGGGAAACGGTTTTGAGACCGTGTCTTTCTTCTCTTCGGTCGGTTTTGGCAGAATCTTCATGACATTAAGAACGCCGTTTGAATCTGTGACAAGGTCGGCTGAGAGCCCGTCGATAACGACTTTATCGGCATTGATCCTGTCTCTGAGGAACTCGAGAAGCTTGGGATACACTTCGATCCGCTTTATTGTAGCGATCTCTATATCCGCTGAATCCGCGACTCTAATATCATTAATGATCAGGGATGTAACAAGGGTGCCGTCGATACTTCCTATTGAGATCTTGCCTCTCAAGGTGTTGTTAAGAATGGAGGTAAGTTCGTCTTTGAGTATTGAACGGAAAAAAGAGGTTTGCGAAAAAACCAGGATGGCAACCACCAGGGAGAGTATAACGTAGAGGGTTCCACGTGTATATTTCAGAACGTAGGTGGGCACCTTTCTCATCTAACTATCCACTGTATTTCTGCAGGATCAGTTCAATGATACTTGAGGTTGATCTGTTAACTACAAAAGGGATGTTGGTGGTGATTCCCCCATTGGCCTCAACCACATCGCGGCCCACTATCGTATCAAGCGACCAGTCTCCCCCCTTCACAAGTATGTCAGGTACGATGGTACTGATAAGTTCAAAAGGTGTGTCCTGCTCGAAAATAGTGACGTAATCCACCGCTTTGAGATTCCACATGGCAAATGCCCGCTCGTCCTGAGGGAGCAATGGTCTCTTGTCACCTTTCAGTCTGCGGATCGACTCATCAGAGTTTAACCCGATTATCAGCACGTCACCGAGTGCCTTTGCTTTTACAAGATAATCAATATGCCCCGCGTGAAGAATATCGAAACAGCCGTTGGTGAAAACCACTTTCTTCCCTTCCTTCTTCAGTCCGGCTCTGATGGCGGCCAGCTCTTCCCAATTCCAGAGGTATTTCATCTTCTCCCCTCTCTTATGGTATCGAAGAGATTGTCAATTTCAACAGGTACAATACCGACTTCCTCGCAAACAATCCCGGCTGCGTAGTTGGCGATGTAGCAGGCTTCATAGATATCCGCCCCGGCACTCAAAGCAAGGGTTAATGTTGAGATCACAGTGTCACCCGCTCCCGACACATCCGCAACTTTACGGGCTTTTGTCGGCATCATTTTCGGCTCATTACCTCGATTGAACACTGCGATACCATCCTCGCCGAGTGTAAGGAGGATGTTCTCCGCTTCAAGCTTGTCGAGCAATATCTCACCGGCCTTAAGAGCGTCAGCGGTCGTCCTGATCCTGAATCCAAGAATGTCACTCGCTTCCTTTCTGTTCGGCTTGAAAACTGTAACCCCTTTGTAAACGAAGAAATTATGAAACTTTGGATCAACCGTTACAAGTTTTTTCTTTTCGTTACACAGTTCGATTACTTTCGAGATCAGGGAAGCAGTCAGTACTCCCTTGTTGTAGTCCTGAAGTATCACCGCGTCGATCGAATCGATGTTCTCCCTCAAAGCATTGAAGAGTCGTGTCTCGGTCTCGTGACTGATGTCATCCTTGTTTTCACTGTCTATTCTTACGACGTGCTGCGAACCCGCGATCACCCTGGTTTTAAGGGTTGTTGGTCTTTTTTCATCGGCTATCAAACCTGAGTGTTCTATTTTAAGTTCATCCAACAAACCTCTGAATATTTCGCCTGCCCTGTCATTCCCGATTATACCAAGGGGGAACGGGTCGCCATTAAGGTGCAGGATATTGTTAGCGCAGTTGGCCGCGCCTCCAAAACGGTAAAACTCATTCTCAACATCAACAACCGGAACCGGGGCCTCTGGTGAAATCCTTTTCGCGCCACCCATTATGTAGCCATCAAGCATCATGTCACCAACAATAGCTATCCGCTTGCCGGAAAACGACGTCTTTAACCGGTCCAGTCTTTCAGTGGAAATATTAATCATTAAAAAATCTCAAAGTCTTTATAAATTATTTACCTTTTTTCTTGAAACCACCCCAAGTGGCAAGCGGATTACTAAGATCGATCCGCCACAATCCGTTGTCGGATGCCATCCAGACATATCTTCTGTCAAATTCCATATAATAGAAGTCGTTTGCCGGTATCTTCAACGCGTCAGGATTTGAAGTGATGAGTTTCGCCGAGTTCCTGTCGATTATCGATACCCCCCTGCCATACTCTTTTTTAAGATCGGTATCAAACTCATAGATTCCTGCCCAGACAGTGTTCCCCACTCTGACGAGGGAATAAACCCCGTTTCCGCGGAGACCTGTCCTGCTGTCTATCTTGTCCCATTTAGCCATCCGGTTGAACCGGTAAATTCCGCCAACATTGAAGTCAGGCATCTCGGCAGAACGGAAATCCTGATTCCCGAACCATATATACTCTTTGTCGAAAAGGATTGAATTAACTGAAACCTTCATACCTTCCGACCTGAAATTGCCGTCCTTATTGGTGATGAATTCGCAGTTGTTAACAGAAAAATCACCGTTTGCCTTGTCAAACTTGTAAAGCCCCCCTTCTGTAACTATCCAGACATACCGGTCTTCCTCTATAAAGAATCTCTTCACGTTATTGGTTGAAGATTCTGATCCGCGCGCGAGATTGTAATCCTCATACTTTTGGCGCTTCACGTTTAAGATGGAGAGATTGATGAACCTGCCGATCCAGAGCAGCCCGGTTGATCTGTCATATTTCAGTCCACGGATCCAGTTTCCATACTCACCACCCTCGGCAAATTTTCTCTTCTTCCAGGTTCCTTTTTTCTTGTCAAGAATAAGTAAACCGTCACTCGTGCCTGCCCAGACGTAGTCTTCATTTGCTTCGATGCAGTCGATCAGACGGTCTTTTACGCCTTTTTCCCCCTCAGCCATCGAGATGAGTTCATTGGAAGTGCCGTCATATCTGAAAATACCGTTACCATAAGTGGCAAGCCAGATATCATTTCCATCCCGCACGAAACCTGTTACCTTGGCACCACCCGCGATCTGAAAATATTCGGGCGCGCCGGCAAAAAGAGATGAGAACGCGAAAAGAAAGGGGAGAAAAAATCCGGTTAGCTTCATAGTTTTAGTAACTTTCGTCGTTTGAAGGGAAAGTGTTCTCCCTGACATCATTAATATACTGTTTGAACGCGCCGTTAAGAACATCGGCGAGGTTCGCGTAATATCTCAGGAATTTGGGGTGGAACTCCTTGTTCAGACCAAGCATGTCGGGGGTAACGAGGATCTGCCCGTCGCAGTATGGCCCGGCACCAATTCCTATTGTGGGGATCGATAAGGTTTCTGTCACTTTTTTGGCGAGATCCCTCGGCACTTTCTCAAGTACCACACCAAACGCGCCGGCTTCCTCAAGTATTTTCGCGTCTTCTATTATTTCGTTCGCCTCATCCTCATCCGTTCCGCGCTGTTTGTAGCTTCCAAATTGATGGATGCTCTGAGGCGTGAGCCCGAGATGCCCCATTACGGGGATTCCGTTCTCGGTGATCTTGCGTATGGTTTCGGCGACACGCTTGCCGCCTTCAATTTTTACACCTCCGGCGGGTGTTTCCTTAAGAATTCTGCCCGCGTTCCTGAAAGCCTCGTCGATGCTCAACTGATATGCCATGAACGGGAGATCGGTGATAAGCATTGCCTTGCTGACACCTTTCGCTACCGCTTTGGTATGATAGATCATCTCATCCATGGTTACCGGAAGTGTGGTCTCATTCCCCTGAAACACGTTGCCGAGCGAGTCGCCGACAAGGATAAGATCTATCCCGGCTTCATCAAGTAGTTTCGCGGTTATGAAATCATAAGCGGTAAGGGCGGCAATCTTCTTCCCTTCCCTTTTCATCAGGTTCAGGGTTTTGGTTGATACTCTCTGAAATTTTCCAAAAGTGCTCATATTCTAAATTTCATCCATCTTCATTTCTAAAAAAGTGAAGTCAAAACCGGACTTTTCGGTAAATGCCTGTAAAATCGACTCCTTGAGTCGCAAAATATCCACTTCCGCGTTCAATATTGATCCAATATCAGCGGTACTGTTTTCGAGCAAAGCACGCAAACTTTCCCTTTCACCGGGCTCAAGGGTCAGATAATCCACGATGTGCTTGTGAAACGGACCCGTATTGATAGAACCATGCTGCAAGATCACATTCCCGGTCTTACGCTGCGCGCTGCCAATAAGTTTCCTGCCGTCAAATTTAACTTCAGATCGCGCGGGAACAGAGAAACAGGCCGCGCTTTCAACCGAACGGTAATGCTCTTTGAACTTGACCTCATCTTGGGAGAGTCCGGCTGTGGTAAGTCTGCTGTCGTAGGCGCCCAACCCGGAAAGTAATGCTTCATTTATCCAGGTGTATGCCTCTTTCGGCGACCACTTGTTCGAATTTATGACGACGGAATAAGTAAGTTCCTCCGAGTGGAACACGGCTCTTCCGCCGGTGGGCCGCCTGACAAGATGGAAACCATCATCGTAGAGTTTGGCAGTATCAATGTCATCCTCCGGCTGATTGGCGCCAAGTGATACACAATAGGGCTCCCATGTATAAAACCTGAGAGTGAATGAATCTTGCTCCGACTGTGACACTAATTGCATGTCGAGATCCATATTGAATCTGCCTGTACAGGCCCCCGAATCGATGAAAAATGCCTGCAAATTAAACCTCTGATTTACCCGTGGAATTATCTTATTAGCCCGCGGGTGCTTTTTGAGACAAAATCAAGTATCTCTTCGGCATATTTGTCGCCGGCGAACCGCTGGTTTATCTGCTCCTTGGCCTGAGTCAGATTCAAATGCGACTGATAGATCAGTTCATAAATTTTCTTTATCCTCATGATCTCATCATTGCTGAACCCTCTTCGTCTCAAACCGATGAGATTCAATCCTTCATACTTAAGAGGCTCATGTCCGGCAAGGATGTAGGGCGGCACATCCTGAACGACGCGAAAACCACCACCGATCATGCAGTGTTTTCCGACCTTGCAGAACTGGTGCACGGGTGTCATCCCGCCAATTATCGTATAGTCCTCAATAGTGGCGTGCCCTCCTATCTGAACTCCGTTGGCAAGTATCACATTATTGCCTATACGGCAATCATGGGCAACGTGCGAGTAAGCCATAAGAAGGCAGTTCTCGCCTATGGATGTAAGCCGTGTTTCCACGGTTCCACGATGAAGAGTGACAAACTCGTGTATCGTCGTACCGTTACCAATGGTGCAATGCGACTCCTCACCGGCGTATTTCAGATCCTGCGGCACATGCGAAATGGAGGCCGCTTGATAAATTGTCACATTTGAACCGATCCGCGCTCCGTCATATATCCCGGCGTGCGGGCCTATTTTAGTATTGTCACCAATCTCCACATCGGCCGCGACAATGGTGTACGGTCCAATAGTGATCCCGTCACCCAGCCTGGCTTTGGGATCAATTATAGCTGTTGGGTGAATATCATTCATGGACGACCCTGTCAACTATGGCAGCCGTGAAATCAGCTTCTGCCACCAAAGCGCCGTCAACGAATATCTCGCCGCGCATTATCACGAATTTCTTTCTCATATCCTTCATTTCAACCTCGATCCGGAGGACGTCCCCGGGAATTACGGGTTTTCTGAACTTGGCGTTGTTTATCTGCATAAAATAAGCATTCTTCTCCTCCGGGTTGGGGAAGGAATTAAGCAGAAGTATTCCGCCTGTCTGTGCCATCGACTCAAGCAGAAGCACTCCCGGCATAATGGGATTTCCGGGGAAGTGGCCGTTAAAGAATGGTTCGTTCACAGAAACACACTTCTGACCAATAACCTTTTTCTCCATTTCCATGTGAATTATTCTGTCAACAAGCAAAAATGGATAACGGTGGGGAAGAATCTTGGAAATGGCGTTGATATCGAACACGATCCCCTGTTTGGTGGCATGCTGATACTTCTTCACCAATTTCTTCTGCTGATACATTTTTCTGATCATCCTGGCAAATTCAACATTTGCCTTGTGACCGGGACGCGCGGCGAGTATCTGCGCTTTTATCGGCACACCGATAAGGGCGAGATCGCCGATCAGATCAAGAAGTTTATGCCTTACAGGCTCATTCTTGAATCTGAACTGCTTGTTGTTTAAAATGCCGGTCTCACCAAGAACGAATTTCTCCTCTATACCGAGCTTTTCGCCCAGTTCTTCAAGTTCATTCTCTTCAAGGCCTTTGTCAACTATCACAACCGCGTTCTCAAGGTCTCCTCCTTTAATAAGCCCCTGGTTCGCCAGCATTTCCACCTCGCTTAAAAAACAGAAGGTGCGCGCCGGAGCGAAGTCTTTCACAAATTCCTTCTCAAGGTCAAACAATCCGGAGTGCTGACTCCCGAGCGCGGGATTTTGATAGTCAACCATAACGGTTATCCTGTAATCATCGAGAGGAAGCGCGACGATATCAACGCCACGGTCTTCTTCATGATACATCACGGTCTGATCAATTATCAGATAATCTTTTGGCGCATTCTGCTCGACAAACCCGGCTGCCATCAGTCGCTCAACGTAAGGAAGGGAACTGCCGTCGCCGATTGGAGGCTCGATGCCTTCAAGCTCGATCTTAAGATTGTCGATCTGAAGACCGTAAACCGCCGCCAGTACATGCTCGACGGTGTGCACCTTTGCCTCACCGATCCCAAGGGTGGTTCCTCTCGAAATATCGATCACATGGTCGACCACCGCCGGAATTTCCGGGTTGCCTCCAAGATCCATCCGGATAAACCTGATACCGTAATTCTCAGGCGCGGGCTTGAAAGTCATTCTGCACTCATGTCCGGTATGGATCCCCACACCGCTCATCGACACTTCCTTACCAATTGTGCGTTGTTTAATTAACATTTGGTCCTTTTAAATAGATTTGTGGCAATTTGTGAAAGTATAAAAATCAAACCTAAAATTTAATCAAAAAATATGAATATGAGAACTTAAGTGCGCCGCGGCGCATTGGGAACTCGAGAACCGGGGAAATGTAGCGAGGACTATTTTCTGAGGGATTTGGCTTTTCTGTTATCAATTATCAATACGAATTCACCTTTCAGATTATTTTTCAGCACCTTGTCATAAATGCTGCCGGCAGAGCCACGGAAAACTTTTTCAGCCGGCAGCGTCAGGTTGAAAGCGAGAACACTCTCCGTTCCCCTTCCGAAAGTGTCACAAATATCTTTCATTATGTTTTTGAGACGGTAAGGGGTTTCAAGAAAAACGATCACCTCACTGAATTTTTTTAGTCGCTGGAGCTCGGAACCGCGTGCTTCCTTCTTCACAGGCAACCAGCCATAATAGTAGAATTTTTCGATATGCAACCCCGAGATGCTCAGTGCCGCGGTAAGTGAAGAAGCCCCGGGTACGGGCACCACTTCAACCCCCATCCCGATCAGATCATCGAGAAGGGTGTGACCAGGATCAGCGAACATCGGCGTTCCACAGTCAGAGATCAAAGCCGCGGACTCACCATTAATTAACCGTTCCGTGATAACCGGGGTGTTCTCTCTTTCGTCGTGTTCATTGAGTGTTATCAGCTCCTTTTTCAAGCCAAGCTTCGAAAGCAGCCTTCCGGCTTCCTTTGTGTCTTCACAGATCACAAAAGAAACTTCGGTTAAAACCCTCACCGCCCTGTAGGTTATATCACCCGGATCACCGATCGGGGTGGCGGTCACATATAATTTACCCGGCATTCTCTTCTTTCAGATGTGGAGGTTTGAATCCGCGGTAGGTATCGAACCGGGGGAAGTATTCAATAATATTAAAATATTTGTCGCGAAGTGTGCCCCCGCTCGGGTAGTAGTAATAAGTTTCCACTGTTTCTGTTACCGAGGCAGAGGGACGACCGTCAATGGAATAAAATCTTACTCTATAGAAGCCAGCTTCGTAAACAGACTCTGTTAACTGTGTCACAAAATTATCATCATTAAAAGTTAAATTGTCATTCATCAAAATCTTCTTTAATACGTTGAATTTTTTCATTATTTTCACGCAAAGATACAAATGATTTTTTTATTTTGATCGATCCTTGCAGCTAAACTCCTTGATTATTAATCCCGCGTTTTAAATGACAAGTTCCCAATCCGGCAAAATAACGGTAGATATCAACTCCATTAGAAGCACGATAAGCGCCATGCCCCTAATGGTAGTGGCCGTTGACGAGGATGGGATTTTTGTCGAGTGGAACAAGATAGCGGAGGAGGTGACAGGCTGGAAAGCCTCAGAGATAGTCAAATATCCCGACCCAAATTCGCTGCTCTATCCTGACAAGGAATACCTTGAAGGGCTCAGGGAATTCTGGACTCAGCAGGGTGGTGAATACAAAAACCGGGTCTGGAAAGTAAAATGCAGAGACGGTTCATGGAAGTGGATAAGCTGGTCGAATATTTCCAAGCAGTACCCTGTACCGGGTTGGATATCATGGGCTTTGGGCGCTGATGTAACAAGACTGATAGAACTTAATGAAAAACTTCAGAAAAAAGAGCACAATCTCGAAACGATCGCGCACGTTTCTGAAGTGCTTCTCACCGAGCACGATTTTGATGTGGCCATTATGAAGGCTTTCCAAGCGCTGGGTGAATCTTCAAACGCGGACAGGGTCTATTTATTCGAAAATGACTTCGACAAGACCTCCGGTAAATGGTACATGAACCAGACCTATGAATGGGTTAAAGGCGGAATTGCCTCGCAAATAGACAACCCTGCGCTCCAAAACCTTTGCTATCAGGATAATTACCCAAGGTGGCAGGAAAGAATGCTCGAAAGAAAATCAGTGAGCGGCAGGATCGCTGACTTCCCGGAAAGTGAGAAACAGGCTCTTGTCCTTCAAGGCATTCTCTCGATTCTTGTAGTACCCGTCTACCTTCATGATGAGTGGTGGGGGTTCATCGGTTTCGACAATTGCACCACCGAGGATGTCTACTCACCCGCAGAAGAGGCAATGCTCCGCTCGGCAGCAGTCGCGATCGGTGGCGCCATTCAGCGGGAACGGATCAACCGCCAACTCCGCGAAGCAAGACTGAAAGCCGAGGAAATGAACCGGCTGAAATCGAACTTTCTCGCGAATATATCCCACGAACTAAGAACACCATTGATCGGGATCCTCGGATACGCGGAAATGCTCGCGGAAGAATTGCCTGATCCCGCAAACCATAAAACTATCCGGCCAACGCCTTAGTAATTCTATCAGCCTGATCCTTGATCTCTCGGAGATTGAATCAGACAGGCTCTCCCTTAATATTGAGCAGGTGAACGTAATGGAGGTAATAAGGGAATCGGTCGCGATGCAACGGCGTGACGCGGAACTAAAAAGACTCGATATAACTTTCGCGTTCCCTGAAAATCTTCCGCTTATCAAGTCTGACAGAAAAATGCTGCAAACCATTCTTGATAATCTCCTGAGTAACGCGATCAAATTTACCGACCGCGGTAAAATTGATTTCCGTGTCACGGTTGAAAACGGACTGATGAGCAGAAGGATAAATATTATCGTGAGCGACACAGGGATCGGAATTTCACATGAGCTACAACAGACCATCTTCGATGCCTTCCGTCAAGCCTCCGAAGGTCTTTCACGTAATTTTGAAGGCATCGGCCTGGGTTTGACGATCATTAAAAAATTCACTGAAAAACTCGGTGGAACCGTGGAGATTCAAAGTAAACAAGATGTTGGCACAACTTTTACAATTTCATTCCCGACATACCCGGGTTCAGTGGAAAGCAACACCGCTTCAGGTTTCACAAATGAGTATCCCGTTCTGTCACCCGGTGTGAAAAAAAAGATAGTGCTCGCGGAAGCTGACCCGGCCTCCGAAACAATGCTGAAAGTATTCTCACGGTCAATAGCTGAAGTTTTCCCGGCACGGAATGTGGAGGATATAATCCCGTTTGCCACGGAGCGGAAGATCGACATGATCATACTTGATATCACACCCAAAAATCTCTTCAGGATCAATGAAGTGATGAAACTGTTCAGAAATCATGTAGTGCTTGGTAATACACCCGTTCTGGCTTTTTCTTCTTCCTCAACCGCGATTGAAAAATTCTACGAGGCGGGATTCGACGGCCTCATCCCAAAACCGATAACCAAAGGGGATTATCTGAGGCTGGTACAGAAGTATCTTTTATAATCAGAATATCTCATCCCCTCGCCTTCCCGGACTCTAAAACTTTACCACTGATCAACTTTTAACTTCCTTTTCCGGAATTTACCCCGGATTGCCTGCAATTCTTAGGTTACCTTGCCTCATATCCTTCTTTTATTAGTTTTTGTCAGTTTTTTACTTTATTAATTTAATTAATTTCGTATATTTGCCTTTATAATTTATGCATTTAATCGTAAACGTTTAAACTTTCCAAAACAACATCAAGGCACCCAATGAAAAAATTTGGTCTTTTTGCTTTTCTCGCGTTATTACTTGTTTCAGTGCTTGGACTATTTACGAACGCCACTTCTATAATGGATGGCGATGTTCCAATAGACCCTGGTGACACCGCGTGGCTTCTGACTGCCACCGGACTCGTGCTGCTGATGACTCCCGGACTCGCTTATTTTTATGGTGGAATGGTGAGCAGGCGAAACGTGATCTCAACGATGTTTCAGAGTTTCATCGCGATGGGAGTGGTGTCGATCCTATGGGTGGTGGTGGGTTTCAGCATCGCTTTTGGCGACAGTTTTCACGGAATATTCGGCAATCCCCTCACTTTCTTCATGTTCAAGGATGTGGGGCTTGCTCCGAACAAGGCGTTTGCTCCAACTATCCCGTTCCTGCTCTTCGCCATGTTCCAGTTGAAGTTCGCGATCATCACTCCGGCGCTAATTACAGGCTCATTTGCCGAGAGGGTGAGCTTCAAGGCGTATCTTCTATTTATGGTACTCTTTTCAATTTTCATTTACGCTCCTCTCGCCCACATGACGTGGCATCCTGACGGCATCCTGCGTCAGATGGGTGTTCTGGATTTCGCGGGTGGAACCGTGGTTCACATGTCGGCGGGATATGCCGCCCTCGCGGGAGCGCTGATTCTCGGAAGAAGAAAGGTGCACATCGAAAACCAAAAACATCAGCCGGCAAACATCCCTTACGTGTTGCTTGGAACGGGGTTGATATGGTTCGGATGGTTCGGTTTTAACGCGGGGTCCGCTCTTTCAGCATCAGGGCAGGCTGTACTTGCCTTCGCGACAACAAACACTGCTTCAGCGGCCGCGGCTCTCGCGTGGATATTTTTTGACGTGATGAACGGAAGAAAACCTTCAGCGCTGGGCGCGTGTATTGGGGCAGTAGTGGGTCTTGTTGCCATAACTCCCGCCGCGGGATATGTCACGATCGGTCAGAGCCTTTTCATAGGCACGATAGCGAGCGTTATCAGCAACTTCGCTGTTTCCATTAAATCAAAAACGACCCTCGACGACACGCTTGATGTCTTTCCATGCCACGGGCTCGGCGGTATGACCGGGATGCTCGCCACCGCCATATTCGCGCGGGACGGGGGACTGATCCACGGCGGAACGACGACATTTCTGAATCACCTGATCGCTCTCGCCATAGTCTCCATTTTTACATTCACGGGATCGGCAGCGCTCTATTACCTCACAAACCTTATCACTCCCCTAAGAGTGAACAAGGAGATGGAGGAAACGGGTCTCGACCTCTCCCAGCATGGCGAAACCACACTGGAAGAGCCCGAACCGGAGTATTCCTAATTCTCTTCTTCCAGTTCCCTTAACGCTTCTATGGCGGAGATGTCTTCGATCGAAGAAAGGTCACCAAGGACAACTCCGCCGGATGCTATCTCACGAAGAAGCCTTCTGACAATTTTGCCGTTCCTTGTTTTAGGCAAAGCCTCCGTGAACCTGATCTCATCAGGCCGGGCGATATGCCCGATCTCAACCATCACGTGATTGCGCATCTCTTCCTTCAAAAGAAGTGAAGGTGAAGCCGACTCCTTGAGGGTGACGAAAGCAACGATCGAATTCCCTTTCAGATCATCTGGTCTTCCCACAACCGCCACTTCGGCAACATCCTTGTGTGTGTGGAGGGCATTTTCAATTTCAAGCGTGCTGAGCCTGTGTCCTGAAACAGTCACCACGTCGTCAACCCTGCCGAGTATCCAGAAGTAGCCGTCTTTATCTTTCCGGGCACCGTCACCGGTGAAAAAATCACCGCCGAATCCTGCCCAGTAGTCTTCTTTGTATCTCTTTTTATTCCCGTAGATCGTGCGGGCGATCGATGGCCACGAATCTTTAAGAACGAGAAATCCGTTCTCACCCGGTTTTACCGGCTTGCCCGATTTATCGACCACATCAGCAAGGATACCGGGAAGCGGAAGTGTCGCCGATCCCGGTTTAAGGGGTGTTACTCCCGGCACCGGCGCGATCATGAATGAGCCGGTTTCAGTCTGCCACCACCCGTCTATGATCGGACATTTCTCTTTCCCTACGGTTTTATAAAGCCAGAACCAGACTTTCGGATTGACAGGTTCGCCACCCAGAGCGAGCACCCGCAGGCTCTCCAGTTTGTGCTTAAGCACCCAACTGTCGCCAAGGCGCATCAGATTTTTCACATAGGTTGGCGCGGTGAAAAAGATCGAAACCTTGTGCCTGTCAATTATCTTCCAGAAACGGTCGGGTTCGGGAGTGGTAAGCGCCCCCTCGTACATCAAAAGTGTGGCACCGTTAAGAAGTGGCCCGTAAAGTCCGTATGTATGGCCTGTTGAAAAACCGAGATCGGTAGTGCACCAGTAAATATCAGTTTCCTGAATGTCGAACAGAAGTTTGAAGGTGTAATAGGCCGCAGTCATATATCCGGCAGTGGTATGCAGGATACCTTTTGCCTTGCCGGTGGTGCCGCTGGTGAACAGAATAAAAAGCGGATGTTCCGAATCAAGTTGCAGAGCCGGGCACTCGTCAGAGGCATCGGCCATAAGTTCATGCCACCAGAAATCCCTTCCACTTACCATTTTCGCGGATGATTCGTGAAGTCTCCGGTAAACTATCACTGTTGATACCTCGGGGCAACTCTCGAGCGCGTTATCGACCGCGGGTTTCAAATAGATATTGCTTCCACGTCTGACGGCAAGGTCACTCGTTATAACCACTTTGGCTTTTAACTCATGTATCCTGTCCTTGAGCGCCTCCGCTGAAAATCCGGCGAACACTGCTGAATGGATGGCACCAATTCTTGCGCATGCAAGAAAAGCCACTGCCATTTCGGGAACCATCCCCATATAGATGATCACGCGGTCACCCTTCTGAACCCCTTTTGAACGGAGAATGTTAGCAAACTTTGAAACTTCGGAGTGGAGTTGCTGGTAGGTCATGGTGCGCGTATCGCCCGGTTCACCCTCCCAGATAATAGCGGCTTTGTTTTTGGTGTTTCCAGTCAGGTGGCGATCGATACAGTTGTGGCTAATGTTTGTTTTTGCTCCGACAAACCACTTCGACTCATAGGAAGAACCTTCACGGATATGACTCCAGTATTTGAACCAGTGCAGCTCATCGGCAACACTTCCCCAAAATGCTTCCGGGTTCAGTACCGACTCTTTATAAAGTTTTTTGTACTCTTCAAGTGTCTTTACAACAGCCCTGGCACTGAACTCTTTAAGGGGATGATATACCTTTTTAAGGGATGAGTTCATCTTGGTGATTCTGGCTTTTACTTTCTTGTCGTTCATATCGCTTTTAATATTGTTGTGATTTGTTGCCTGGTGTTACTTCCCGAAAAAATATCTTAACGGACGCTCCAACCTGTTTGCCCATGCTGACTCGTTGTGCCCCGCTCCGCGGTCGAAATAATAATCGAGATCATCGCCGAGGGTATAACCTTTTTTTGTGAGAAGACAGAACATCCTCTGTGCATCCTTCTTCCCGTCTTCACCGCTGTCGATATATATCTTCACGTTTTTCTTTTCATCATTCTCGCCAAGCATCTTGAAGATCACGTCGTCTCCAAAATAAAAGGATGATGAAAGACACCCGGCCTTCCCGAAGACGTGCGGATATTTCCATACCATCCGGAGTGAACACAGCCCGCCCATTGATGATCCCATGATCGCCGTGGCTTCACGGTCTGCGAGTGTTCTGAAATTGCTGTCGATGAAATGCTTGAGCTCTTCCACTATGAACTTCAGGTAGTAGTTACCGCGTTCAGACTCGCTGTACTCGTCGAGCCGGTCGTGAGTGTTGTAAATTCCCACAACAATAATTTCTTCGAGTAGATTTGACTTGACAAGCCGGGTAATGGTTTCATCCACCCTCCAGTCAAACCCCGCGAATGACGTGGTGGGGTCCATCAGGTTTTGCCCGTCGTGCATGTAAAGCACGGGAAAGTACCTGTTACGGTCTTTTTTATACGAAGGGGGCAGCCAAACAAGAAGGTCTCTCTCGGCCAGAGGATAACGGCTTCTGAATTTTCTGTAGTACACAACGGAACCAACTATCTCTTGCTTTCCATTGTTTCTTTTAATTGCCAATACGCGTATATTTTTTGGTTTTGATATTTTTGGAAATAAAAGTTGCTGAATTACAAGTTAAGAACCTTTCTGATGAAAAAAAAGAGATTTTTACCATTTTTGTTCAGCAGTCTTCAATTTTCCGTCAAATGAATCAGTGAAGTTAAAATCCGGATAAAAACAAATGAATAAAAACGGTATTCTTTGGATATCAGCCCTCGTTCTTGCCACAGTATTCTACTTGGTTCGCCCCCTCTTGCGCGGGGAACAACCCGTCTCGGGCACCATTGGGATCGATGGCAAGAAAATAACTTACCTCTTCCCTGTCGAGTGGGAAACAGGCGAAGATATCAGTTTCATGATAAGGAACGACAACCCTGCCGTAACCGGCTACTACAAGTGGAGAAGCAGCGAAGGTAAAACCGGCACTTTGCAACTTGTTAAAAAAGAACAGGAATTATCGGGTAAAATACCCTCGCCACCTCCCGGTTCAGAAGTGAAGTGGTCGGTCTTTCTGAAGTGGGGCGACAAGGAAACTTCAATTCCGTGGAAGACAGAAGTGACAACCCTGATAACGGGCAAGGTGAACATCATCATAAAAATACTATATCCCCTGCTGATCTTCACCGGCGCGCTTTTTGCCACACGGAGCGGTTTGGAGTTCTTCAATCCCACAGCGAAATTCAGACTTTACACCATCTTCACAACTATATTTTATATCTGTCTCGGACTCTTCGTGATACCCGTGAAAAATTTCATGTTGCTGGCACCCGCCCCGGGTATGCTTCCCTCAGCCGGGGATATGTTCACGCTGGAAAGTATCTTTTATCCGGCGCTGTGGGTGGTGGTGAGCACTCTTGTCTTCTTTAAAGTGAAACCGGGTTTGAGTCTGCTCTCGGGAGGAATAATTACATTGCTGTTCATGCTGATTCCGGGGTGAGGGGCTCACCCCGGAATTGAACTATTTAGTAGATCTTGACGAGATCGACACCTTTGTAATAGTGAAGAAGAATCTCATCAAATGAGAAACCTTTTTCCGCCATTACGGCTGCACCGATCTGACAGAGCCCCACACCATGACCCCAGCCGGCGCCCCGGAGCACAAATCTGCCAGGAACCCCTTCCTTAACGTCGAGCGCGTCAACAATGAAGGCTGAAGAATACAGGTGAGAGTCGGAGAGTGCCCTTCTGATCTCGAGCTCCTTGCCGATGGTAACACTTTTTCTGCTTCCATCGATCCTGAGTCTGTAGATCCTGCCGGAGTCACCCCTCTGGAGAGGTATGATATTGATGATATCACCAAGGTCAAACCCCATCTTTTTCTTCAGCAGTTCCTTGATCTTCTCCTGTTTAAGTTCGATCTTCCAGCGGTTGAAATCGATTGTCTCCTGATCATAGTGGAGGAGCACCTGCGAAAGCACTGCCTTGTCACTCGTGTTGCAGTAGGCATCAGGATTCCCGTTTATCCACTTAACCGCGTTTGCCTCTTTTGTCAGGTCAGTGTCAAAATCATCCGGTTCAAACTTGTAATCGATAATTTTGCTAAGATAAGGTACTTTCTTCCCTTCCCAGACATTCTCGAATCCTTCGGAAACACCACCGCAGGCTTTTGAGAATCTCGCGTCGCAGATCTCCTGCCCGTACTTCATCACAAGCCCGGAGGTTTCTTCCACCGCCCTGCGGGCGGAATCTGTGAATATCTTAGTGATCCCCTGATATCTTTGGCAGTGATCGTCAGCGCATACATCGAAATCCTCATGATCTTCCCTGTCGTACCATCTAAGGATCTCATCCTCGCTCACTATCATTCCCTTCTCACCCGCTGTCAGGTTCCCCTTCGTCTTGGCTTGCTCTATCTGAGAAAGCAACCAGCTTCTCGAAATAACAGCGTGTGCTTTCAGGAGTGCCATGCTGCTTTTCGCGCTCATCTCCGACGATATAACACTTTTAAGGTATTCTTCAATATTTATGATATTGATCGCGGTAACTTTATCGCCTTTTCTCAGCAGTTTCAGAGAACCCTTAAAGTTCTCTTTTTCCTTCCGCTCCCAGTGGAACTGGACACCGATCACCACATCCTTGATCATGAAATGTTCGGTCTCCGGCGAGTTCGGAGTGAAAACAATGGTATTGTCGTCCATCACTTTCTTGCCCGGCCCCTCTACCACAAGTTTGCCGTGTTTTACACTTGCCTGGAAAATGCCGCTGAAAAAATCTTCCTGATTGTTAGTGTAATAGTCGCCGTAACACGTGAAATTGATCACTGTGTCTGTCAGAATTCCGACACTTATCAGGGGTTCGTCCATATATAGTCCTTAGATTAAACAGAAATTCAGAATTTGAATATACAAAACGTACCCAAAATTTTAATCTTCAGGTTAGATTATCTTTTTTATTTTTGCATTTATCAATCACAAAGTGTTCGTATGATGAAAAAAGTAAATATAATCGGTTTTCCAATGGATCTGGGCGCGGGCAGGCGTGGGGTGGATATGGGACCCTCCGCTCTCAGGATCGCGCAATTGAATGAAAAGTTACAAAATCTGGGTTACGTCGTCGATGATCATGGAGACATTGATATCGAAATAATGGAAACCCAAACTGTAAAAAACGACAAGTTAAAATACATCGACGAAATTGAGAGAACATCTCTTAAACTCGCGAAAGTGGTTGAGCAAACCCTGGAAGCCGGCGATTTCCCGCTCTGTATTGGCGGGGATCATTCGATGGCACTTGGTACCCTCGGCGGCATCTCTTCTTATTGCAGAAAGCGTGACCTCCGGCTCGGCGTAATTTGGATCGATGCACATACCGACATGAACACCGACGAGACCACCCCCTCCGGAAATATACACGGTATGTCTCTCGCGGCTTCGATCGGACTCGGTTCAAGCCGTTTGACCGATCTTTACGTGCCGGGTCCTAAAGTGCTTCCGGAGAATGCTGTGGTCATCGGTGCCCGTTCCATTGACACGGAAGAAAGGAGAAATATAAAAAAATCGGGGCTTACAGTTTATACCATGTCTGATATCGATAAAATGGGAATTCACCGGATCGTTTCGAAGGTTCTGAAGCAATTCAAGAACAATGTTGATCACATTCACGTGAGTTTTGATGTTGACAGTGTGGAGCCTTCCATAGTTCCGGGCGTTGGAACCCCCGTCCCCGGCGGATTGAGTTACCGGGAAGCCCACCTTCTGATGGAAACGATTGCGGAGTGCGGCTGCATGTCTTCACTTGAAATCACGGAAGTGAATCCGATTCTCGATAATCAGAACGCGAGCGCGGTTTTCGCTGTCGAACTTATTGCTTCAAGTATGGGAATGCGAATTTTATAGTATGAATCATATAAAGCAATTTCTGGCTTTTATTTTCATTATTGTCGCGGTGATGTGGAGCCTAAAAACATTCGCCGTGCTCGATATTACCTGGCCATTCATTTTCTCATTCCTGTTCATTCTCACAGGCCTGGCAACGGTGGTGGTGGTTTTCGGAAAGCATGATGTGCCGGCGCTTCTGATCGGCACTACCATGTTCCTCGTTGGAATTCTTATCTATTTGAATCAGAATTTCATGTCAATTCCGTGGGCAAGCCTTCTGCTGCCCACGGCAATGTTCATGATAGGCGTGAATCTTATAATCCTTTATCTTGACAACCCGAAGGCACCCGGATTTATAATCGTCTCGGCGGTCTTTATCGGCTTCCCGTTCTTTTTCCTCAGTAATGAGAATTCGATGACACCGGACTCCATGCTGGAAGCAATACTTGAAATGGTGGCAAAATACTGGTTGATATTTTTCCTTGCCTCTATTTCCGTTGTTTTTATCCTTTTGCAGGGGAATAACAAAAAAGATGAAAACGACGACGAGATCAGTTAGCTTCTTTTGCCTTCATGATCAGTAACCCGGTCATTATCACGGTGTTTGAAGGTGTGTCGGCTCCTGAAACGTTCTCTTCGGTGAGCATAACCTTGTAAGTTCCGCTCTGGGCAAGATCCGGAATTTCACCAAGTTCAAAGAACTCTATATTCTGATCGGGTACATTCACCCCTCCTGCCTTCTTGAAGGCTCCACCAACCTGGATCCATAACTGGTACCCTTTCCCCGCGTTGAATGAGGTGATATTCGTGAATTGCAGGAATCCCCTCTTTTCTTTTACTCCATAGAAGAATTTTCCGAAAGTTTCAGGATAGTCATCACTTCCATACAGATTAACCAGTCCGGCCGTTTTAATCGAGCTGAAGAAGAGGAGAAGGTTCTGATTCATTGTGACTGTGCTCCTGAGAAGTTCTGTCTTCGCTTGGGCAGTACCAAGCTCTTTGATCTTGGCGTCAAGCTTTTCTTCTGCGCCACTTACCATCGAGAACATTATGTAGATCACCACGGAAAATGTAACCACGATCACTCCTGTAACACCCCAAAACGCCATGGAAGTCACTCCTCCGGTGGCGGTTGACACACCGGGGAACCGGGAACTTCCCCGTACTCCCTCGTAACCCTGGGAAGACGATCTCTCATCAAACCCAGGCACGGAATATTGAGCCGAAACAGTTTCTTCCGCAGCGTGCACTTCCTGTTCGATAAGTTGTTTTCGTTGTGCCCGCCGTGGATTTATAGGACCCCTCTGGGTATCATCAGCCTGCGGTTCCTCTATTGTCATACCGAATGAGGCACTTTGATATTTTTCTTCCGTGGTTCTTTCAGGAAAAATTTCAGCTGGTTCACCCGGGATACTCTCACGGGAGAGGTGGGGCATGACCCCGGTCTCTTCTTCAATTTCCGCGTCATATCCGGCTTCTTCTTCAACCGGAGCAGGTCTCTCTTCAACCTCCGGCCTCGGCACCGGTTCCGCCGCTCCCCTTACTGCCATTTGAGTGTGGACCCCGGGGCGCTGGAATCCGGGTTGCCGGTTAACCACGGGCCGGGCCTGTCCGTTCCTGCCTATGGCGTATGGATCAAGAGGAAGTTCATTTTCA
This sequence comes from uncultured Ignavibacteriaceae bacterium, assembly GCA_964625575.1. GTDB lineage: Bacteria > Bacteroidota > Ignavibacteria > Ignavibacteriales > Ignavibacteriaceae > UTCHB3. The sequence continues at coordinate 30,492 of CAZVBQ010000032.1, forward strand.
TCCTCTTCGGATGGTTCATCCGGTGATTCCGGGGCATCAGCGGAATCATCAACGAAGCTGCTCAATTTGGTGAAGCTTATCGTCTTCCGCTCCTGCGAAGTTGAGGGCATGGGAGAGCCTGTCTCATCGATCCTGGTAAGTATCCGCTCAAGTGAATGAGCCGGCACTTCACGGGGGTCTATGAATGAAACGAGAAGTGACGTAAGGTTTTGGTATTCTCCAAGCTCTTGCCACGCGAAATCATCACTCGACTCAATGGCATGAACAGTGTCTATGAACTCTTCTTTGTCCAATGCTCCCAGAGCGAAGGCCTGGATCAGATTTTCATATTTTTTCTTCTCTTCGGTTGTCATCCTTCACCATGCAGTAAATTGTCACGTAATGAGCTGAGCGCGATCCTGATCTTCGAGTTAACGGTCTGGATCGGAATGTTAAGGTTTTTGCTGATCTCCGACTGGGTAAAACCGTGGTACATCCCAAGATAAATGACGTGTTGTTGTGCTTCGGTTAAACCCATCAAGGCTTTTTCGATGCTGCCGCTTATTCCCATCGCCATTTCGAGATCAAGCGGATCGATCTGTTTTGAGAGGTGGGGAATAATTATGTAATCTTCATAGTCACCGGAGTACTCATCCATCTGCCCGGGGTACCAGTTCCGCCGTTTAGTGTCAATCGCCTTGTTCCTCGCGAGGGTTATAATCCAGCAATAGGCATTCTGTGATTTCGCGTCATATCTCGAAGCCTTGTTCCATATTATCAGGAATATTTCTTCGAATGTGGTGTCTGCCAACGCTTCTTCTTCAATGATCTTCGTGACAAGGGCGTATACAAGTTTTGAATAGCGCCTGAAGAGGTCCCTGAAAGCTTCAAGGTCCTTTTTGGCTATCCTTAACAACAGTTCGTGATCGCTCATTGATTTCCGGGAGTTTTGATCATTTCTGACCGTTATTGATTATTTTTTCCAATACCAATTCACAAATTTACCAATTTTAGAACCGTTGTCAACATTTATTTATACCTTATGAAACTAATTTTAACCCCTTTTTCAGGCAACCCGGAGCACAGGGTTGAATTCAATTTGTCCACTGCCGGGCGTGCGTTGATCTGTGATTATTTCATCACGGGTGATATCAGTAAGCTCTCCCTGAACATAACCCAAGGCGGAGCCCGGAGATTGTATCTCTGGCTCGACACCTGCTTTGAACTCTTCATAAAACCCGCCGGCGGGAGCAGATATTACGAATTTAATTTCGCGCCAAATTGTGATTACAATATTTTCCAGTTCGACCGGTATCGTGCTCCCTTACAGGAAAGCGGAGCATTTATAACGTGCTCCCGTATTTTAAGCATCGACCGGGAGCATATTCATTTCCGGGCAGAGATCACCCCGGCGGATGGTGTAATATCGGGTGAGTTCTCATTCCTCCCTTCCATGGTCATAAAACATGTCACGGGGGAAGAGTTATTTTATGCATCTCATCACTCACACCCCAACCCCGATTTCCATGACCACAATACCTATAAAAATGTCTATAATTTTCCGGAATAAACATTAAAGAAAAGCTTTACATGGAGCATCATAAAAATCTTTTTACTAACAAGATATTTTGTCTCAAATAAACCAATGCTTTAATACAAATTACAAAAATTCCTTCGCGTTCTTTGCGAACTTCGCGGTTTAACTAAATCACCCTTTGCGCTCTTCGCGTCCTTTGCGGTTCAAAAAAACAAAAAAAAGGCTGCCCGTTTTCGGGGCAGCCTTTTTAATTTAATTCAGCTACGGTTAGCTTAGGTCAGCGAGGATAGCCTCAAGTTTGGAGAGGCTCTCTTCCCAGTCGCGTTTCTTGTTCCGTTCCCTTTCGATGATATCAGCGGGAGCACGGGAAACAAACTCCTGATTTGAGAGTTTTTTATCCAGACCCATCAGACCGCCTTTGATTCGCTCGATCTCTTTCTCGAGTCTGTTTCTCTCGACATCAATATCGATCAGACCCTCGAGAGGCACGAAAATTTCGCAGTCTTTAATCACCGCGGAGGCACTCTTGGGAGGCTTCGGAATATCCACACCGGAGGTTATTTCCTCAACCTTGGCAAGCTTCTTAATGAGCTCGCCATACAGCGGATCGTAAACAGCCGTTTTAAGGTGCAGCTTAACATTCTTCGAAGGCGCGATTTTCATCTCGCCACGAATATTTCTTACCGCTGTGATGAGTTCCTGAAGGAACTCCATCTGTTTCTCTCTCTCTGGATCGATCTTCGCTGCATTGGCTTCAGGGAAGGCTGCTACGCTTATCGAATCCCCTTCGTTACGGGTCTTGATCAGGTGCCAGAGCTCTTCAGATATGAACGGCATGAATGGATGAAGCATCCTGAGTATCTTGTCGAACAGCCCCACTGCCTTCTGCGCGGCGTCCATCTTAATTGTCGGATCGTCGCTGTAGAAGCGATTCTTGATCAGCTCAATGTACCAGTCGCAGAAATCGGACCATATGAACGCGTAGATAAGTTTCGATGAGTTGGTAAGCTCGAAGTCATCGAGGGCTTTGTTAAGCTCCGCGACCGTTGAGTTCAATCTCGAGTCGATCCAGTGATCCACAAAATCTTCGTTCGCGGGTTTGTAATTCTCATCGTAAACGAAGCCTTCGGGCGTGTTCATCAGAATGAATCTGCCGGCGTTCCAGATCTTGTTGGCGAAGTTTCTTCCGATCTCGCATTTATCTTCACTGAACCTGACATCCTGTCCGAGAGGAGCCAAGAACATCATCGTGAACCTCAGGGCATCGGCACCGTACTGGTCGATAACATCGAGAGGGTCGGGTGAATTTCCGAGCGACTTGCTCATCTTCCTCCCCAGATCGTCACGGATAACGCTGGTGAAGTAAACATGCTTGAACGGTATCTTGCCCTGGAAATAGTAACCTGCCATTATCATTCTGGCAACCCAGAAGAAGATGATATCAGGGGCTGTAACAAGTGTGTCTGTTGGGTAATAGTATTCCTGTTCTTCCTCTGTCATGAATACATCATGAGCCCAGAGCCAGCTTGAAGCCCAGGTATCGAGCACATCGTTATCCTGTATCCAGTTTTCGGCATCCGCGGGAGGATTAACATCGCAATAAATTTCTTTGGTGTCTTTATGGTACCAAACCGGTATCCTGTGACCCCACCAGAGCTGACGGGAGATGCACCAGTCTTTAATGTTAGCCATCCAGTGCTCATAGGTTTTCACCCAGTGCGGTGGATAGAAGTTTATCTCGCCTTCAGAAACGGCTTTAAGGGCGGGTTTCGCGAGGTCATCCATCTTCATGAACCACTGTTCCGACATGTAAGGCTCAACCTGAACATGGCCCCTCTGCGAGAAACCGATGTTGGTTGTGTAATCTTCACTCTTCACAAGGTAACCCTGCTCTTCGAGCATTTTCATAGCCTTCTTGCGGGCTTCGTACCTGTCGAGTCCCCAGAATTCCTTCGGAGCGTTCTCGTTCAGTGTGGCATCGGGATGGAGGATATTTATAAGCTGAAGGTTGTGGCGGAGCCCCACTTCGTAGTCGTTCACATCGTGAGCGGGAGTCATCTTTACCGCGCCGGTGCCGAATGATGAATCGACATAATCGTCGGCGATTATCTCGATCTCCCTCCCGGTGAGGGGAAGAATAACCTTCTTGCCGATCATCGAAGTGTAGCGCTCATCATTGGGGTTAACGGCAACCGCGGTATCTCCGAACATCGTTTCGGGACGCGTGGTAGCGACCACCACTTCACCTGAACCGTCGGCCATCGGGTAACGGATGTGAACAAGCTTGATGTTCATTGTCTGGTAGTAAACCTCTTCATCGGAGATGGCACTCTGGGTTTTTGGATCCCAGTTAACCATTCTGTAGCCGCGATAGATCAGCCCGTCTTTGTAGAGCTTAACGAACGATTCGATCACTTTCTGATAGTAGTGATCATCCATCGTGAAACGGAGTCTCTCCCAGTCGCAACTGATACCGAGCTTTTTAAGCTGACTGATGATGATACCGCCGTATTTATCCTTCCAGATGTGGCAGTGCTTCAGAAACTCCTCGCGTCCTATATCCTTCTTCCCTATTCCCTGCTCCGCGAGGTGGTGCACCACTTTCGCCTCGGTTGCTATCGAGGCGTGGTCGGTACCCGGCACCCAGCAGGCATTGAAGCCCTGCATCCTCTTGTGCCTTATCAGAATGTCCTGTATGGTGTTGTTCAACACATGGCCGAGGTGGAGCATGCCCGTGATGTTCGGGGGTGGAATTACTATTGTGTAGGGGGTTTTTGTTTCGTCAACTTCTGAGCGGAAAAGCTTTTGGTCTTGCCAGTATTTATACCACTTGGCTTCAACCGGGGATGAGCTGTACGCTTTGTCAATCTCTATCATCTATCATCCGGAAATTAAAAAAAATCGAATTTTAAATATACGATGAAAAGAAGGAATTGCAGGCGGGAGGTAAATTCTCTAGTTGCCTTAAAAATCAAAGAGATAAGTAAATACATGGTTTATTCTCAAGAAACGGTTATTCTAAAAAAATGCCCTTCAGTGCCAACGCAAACAACCCTATTTCAAAACCTGCACCTTAACGCTCTTTGAATAAGTCTTCCCCGGGGTGGTAAGAGTGGTTCGGACTATATACACTCCGCTCGTTCCCGCCCGGCGGGTGAGATCAATCTTTTCCGATACAGCACCTTTCTCACGGGGGGATGAACTGCTGTATATCCTCTCACCAAGAATATTGAAAGCCTCTATCATCAGGTCACCGGAAACAGGGAGGAAACAGTTGACTGCTACAATACCATTCGTTGGATTTGGTGAAACTGATAATGCAAGTTCTTCCTGCCTTCTTTGGCTGTCTGCTTCTTCCTCAACAGAAACAGGGGTTCTGGTTCCCTTGTAGATGTAGATATCTCCACAGATTAAAAAGAGGGATGAAAATACGGGGTTTCCGTCATACCGCACCCCTTGCGGGGCGCATTTTTTTGGATGCGTTCGTTTCTACCCTTACATGGCCCATTCCGGGGCCGGAATTCCGCGAGCGGGATTCTCTACCATATGTCGCCACGCCCAGGCGGGCTTAATTTGTTTTAAGATTATCGCATTATTCCCCATGCTGACGCATGGGGCTAACGTATGCCGCCTGCCCAGGCAGGCTCAGTTATTATTCCTAAAATCAGGGCAAAAAATGACAATATCAAATACGAATGCCAGGTGGGGTCGGCCTAAGAAGAAGCGCGGGAAGAATTACCCGGCGGTCGGAGCGTGAAAGGGAAAATCTGTTTGAGCGAAGCGAGTTATTTTCCCTTTAGCGGAGACTCCGGGAATTCAGCGCTTTTTCTTCAGCCGTTTCCCCCTCGCTCCTTTAGCAAAGGAGAGAGGGGGCAGGGGGTGAGAGGTTTGAAAAAAAAGAAAAAAGGAAAAGGATAGCACCCCTACAGGGCGCTTTTTGGTTGGTTAG
>CAZVBQ010000033.1:0-34970 GCA_964625575.1 uncultured Ignavibacteriaceae bacterium
AGTTCTCAGGTTCTCGAGTTCTGAAGTACTAAAACAGTGATATCATCCCTCATCGGGGTGTTGTAAGTGAAGTTGGTAATTGAACGAAGGAGAGCCTGCATGATCTGATCGGCAGGCTTTTCCCCGTTCTTAAGAAAGTTTTTCTGGAGCCGGGGAAGACCGTACTCATGTTCATGCTCATCTATTGCTTCTGTCACGCCATCCGAATAGATGAGCAGGGCATCTCCTGGCTTTAACTCAAGCTCAATTTCCTTAATGGTCGATTCAAATAACCCGTTATTCCTCAAACCAATACCGATACCGTCAGGCTTCAGTTCAACCACTTCTTTTTTTTCAGCATTATAATAAAGAAAGGGCGTGTGTCCGGCCCTGAAAAGTTTTAATTTATTCCCATCCCCCACTTCAATTGCCGCGGCAGTAAAGAACAGCCCCGGTTTGAATATTGTGTTAAGCACGCGATTCAATTCAATCATCACTTCCCGGCCTGTTCCAAGGGTTTTCGAGAGATAAACAAGAAGCGAATGCACCCTGACCATGTAGAGTGCTGCAAGCATCCCCTTCCCGGAAATGTCGCCGAGCAGATAAAAATGCTTCTTCTCCTCACAGTTTAACGGGAAATAATTGAGGAAATCGCCACCTACCGTCTTGGCGGGTCTGGAATAAGACGCTACTTTAAGGGAACTGTTTGCGGGAGGGGCGCTCATCACGAGCTCTTCCTGGATGTTTTTCGCGATATCAAGTTCGCTCGCGGCGGTCAGTTTCTCAGCCACTTCAAACGCGAGGAGTGCTACTATTGCAAGGAACGAAAGGATCGCCCAAAACCAGACATTGATTATTGAGGCATAAAAAAAGATCACGAAAGCCAGTGAAAAGGCGATCCTCCGGACGGGTGAAAGCCTTTCGAGAAACGCGAGCGCGAGGTCTTTAACAAGCGCAAGCTTCCGCTGGCCGCTATTCATCGAAGCGTGATTCTGTTTTGCTACGCTGTCAAGATAAAAACGGTAAACGTCGGGGGCCTCCGACCTTAGAAGTCGCTCGACATCACCATCTTTCAGGTCGCTTGTGTAAAGCTTGTAAAGATTAGAAAATAACTTCGCCAAAACTCTTCTTAATTAAAGCCGGAAAACTAACTAATCCGGTCATATCCGTCAATTATTATTGTATGAATGGTTAATGTCTTTATATCACAGGAAGAATAGAAGAATAAAAGGAACATAAGAGAGAATGAGTCTCTTTTATAACTTCTATACTTCTATGCTTCCTGTGAGAAATTGCCCATGCGGGTTAATTTTCAGCCTTCAGCCCTCACCCTTCAGCCATAACACCTAACACTTAACACCTAACACTTAATATTTAACCAAAACCGTTCCCCACATGGGAGGGATCTCGATAAGGTTGTTCGCTGCTGAAAACTTGACATCCTTGTCGTTCAAAATATCGCGGAATTTTGTGCCGCGGGTGAACGGAAAACTGACCTTCGTTCCTGAATTATTAATAAACACATATATCTCTTGACCTTCAAGATCACGCTTGAAACCGAAAAGTCCGGGGCGATATTCATCATCTGCCATCACAGTTTCAAAACCACCCCGCCTGAGCGCGGGATGGGCGTTTCTGATAGCTATAAGTTTCTTGTAATGCGCCAGAAGATCATAATTAACACTTACTTCTTCGGGTGTCGGGCGTTTACTTCCATCGGGGTTATACAACTCGGGCTGATACTTAATGTCATCCCAAACCATCGGCTTGCGGCAGTCAGGGTCGTTCCCGCCCCACATTCCCACCTCGTCGCCGTAATAGATCATCGGCGCGCCCACGTATGTCATTTGAAGCATCGCGAAAAGCTTCACTTTGGCGTATGCTTCCGGGGTTGGTTTAGCAGGATTGTAATTCTTATTCCCTGCCCATGAAATTCCGTACCACTTCCCCCAGTCGCCATACCTGCCGAGATCGGCGTTCATGGCGTGGGAAGCAACACGGTTAGCGTCATGACTGCCGAAGAGGTTCTGTTGAACATATTCAACCCCGCCGGGGAATGCGTCGCGAAGTTCTTCCAACTTTGAATTAAATTCCGCGGTTGTGATCCGGGTCTTTTCTGCCATGATCCAATCGGCAGCAGCAAAGCCGAAGTTATAGTTCATTACAGCGTCAAACTCGTCACCCTCAAGGTATGGCTTTATCACATCAACCGGGTCTATCACCTCGGCGGTGAGGTAGGCCTCCGGATTTATCGACTTCACGTGCTTGCGCCAGTCCTTCCAGAAGTTGTGCTTCACGCAGAACGCCACATCGAGGCGCCAGCCATCGATACCGTCTGAAACATTTCCGTCACCGTTGGGGTCCATCCACCGTTTGGTGATATCGAAAATGTACTTCCTGGGCCCGGCAACAATACCGTTCTCATCCTCTTTCAGTTCGGGGAGTTCCTTGTGGCCGAACCATCCTTCGTAGTCAAACTTCGTCCCTTTTTTTGAGTTATCCCACGATTTCACGGTGAACCAGTCTTTGAATCGCGATTTCTGCTGGTTCTTTTTCAGATCCATGAAGGGTGGCGACTTCAGCCCCATGTGGTTGAAAACGCCATCGAAGATCACGCGTATCCCCATTTCATGGGCTTTTTTGATCAGGTCGAGCGCAAGTCTATCCGCCGAGGTCCACTTCCAAGTGGAAGGATCGTCAAAAACCTCGGAATCGATCAATTTTTTGTCTCCTTCAGGATCAGGCCCAAAAGTGGGGTCGATGTGGTGGTAGGTCACTCCGTCATATTTGTGAAGCGACGGTGACGTGAATAGCGGATTGAAATAAATGGCGTTAATGCCGAGCTCTTTCAAATAAGGGAGTTTCTCGATCACCCCCTGCAGATCACCGCCGTATCTTCTCCGCTGGATGTTGAACCAGATATCCTTCCCGTTCTCCTTCTCCCACGGCTGAAATTCGTACCAGTCAGCACCCCATGGACTGATCTTCCATGGTGAAGTGGCGTCGTGAGGGTATGCCCCGTCAATATCAGCGAGTTTGGGATCATTTTTAGTATCCCCGTTCCTGAACCTTTCAGGAAATATCTGGTACCACACCGCGTCTTTCGCCCAGTCAGGCACAAATTCCGTCTTCTTTGCCATAAGAGAGTCTCCATTACCGGCAAAAGCAGGAAACGTTACAAGCACGAATGCAAAAGCCGCCACTAAATTCAAAATTGATTTCATAGTTATTTCCATGATTCTTCAACTCAAATATAGTGTTCACAGTCCATTTATTATCAGGTCTCATCCGCCGGAATCAGATGAAAGGATTTTAAATTTGGTTATTATATCTTAAATGGATAACTTTATTTACATTTATTTAACAGTTTGAACACTGTCAATTAGTCAAGGCAGCTCCGGACTGTAGATCAATCATAAAAGGAGAGCTCATATGAGGTCTTACAAACTTCTTTTCCTGTTCGTTGTTCTCTTTAGCGCGGCAAATGCCCAATGGGCTGAACAAACTTCAGGCGTTACTGGCGCACTTTATTCAGTATCTGCCCCATCAGATCTGGTTTGCTGGGTCGGTGGAGCCGGAGGTATTGTCCTCCGCACAGTGGATGGCGGTACCACATGGACGAATGTTGGCGGCGCGGGAATCGCGAGCCAGGATGTATATGTGGTTTTCGCGATTGACGCTGATGTTTGCTACATCACCACCTCACCTGCATCCGGCACTTACATCTACAAAACCACGAACGGTGGCGCGACCTGGGTAACCCAGTTGACTCAAACCGGTGGATTTGGTGATGGCCTCTGGTTCAAAGACGTGAACAATGGTATCTTCTATGGTGACCCTGTTGGCGGCAGATGGACAATTTTCCGCACCACCAATGGCGGCACAAACTGGGATTCTACAGGACTTTATCTCGCTTCCGAAGGCTTTGCCGGCTGGAACAACGGTCTTTTTGCCATGGGTGATAATGTCTGGTTTGGGACAAACGGCACCAAGATCTGGTACTCCTCCAATTTCGGCACAAGCTGGACGGCTCAGGCTACCACGGGTCAGGCCAACTCATACGTTGTATGGTTCAACACACCATCAGTTGGACTAACCGGCGGCGCGAACTTCATGGCCACCACCAATGGTGGTACCACATGGTCTTCCCTGACAGTTCCCGGAACGGGTAATATTGGCGGAATTGCAGGCACGGGCACAAGCTGGTGGGTGGCAAGACAAGCGACAGCCATCTATGAGTCAACCAATAACGGTACTGCATGGTCAACAGCTTACACTGCCTCGGCCGGAAGCTACTATCACCTCACAAAATCACGCACCGGCACTGCCGTTTGGGGTGTCAGAAGCAACGGCGGAATAACCAAAGGTTTTGGAACTGTTGTGCCTGTTGAACTTGCTTCATTTGCTGCCACTTCCAAAGAAGGAAAGGTTATCCTTGACTGGAGCACCGCGACCGAAACCAACAATAAAGGTTTTGAGATCGAAAGAAAATCAGCAGGCGCTGAATATTCGGCGGTTGGATTTGTTGAAGGAAGCGGTACCTCAACCAACATGAAGAGCTACAGCTTCACCGATGCCAATCTTCAGGCCGGTAAATACACTTATCGCCTGAAACAGATCGACCTTGACGGTACATCAGCTTACTCAAAAGAAGTTGAAGTCGAGGTTGCTCAGATCAGTTCCTACGCTCTTGATCAGAACTTCCCGAATCCTTTCAACCCTTCAACCGTTGTGCGTTACTCGTTGCCCGTTGCTGGTAATGTAGTGATAACCGTTTACAACTCACTCGGACAGAAGGTTGCTGAACTTGTTAACGGTGTCATGCCTGCCGGTCAACACTCAGTTGAATTCAACGCGGCAAAACTCACTTCAGGCGTTTACTTCTACGAAATTCAGGCAGGCAGCTTCAGGGAAATGAAGAAAATGCAACTCTTGAAGTAAGTGTGGAGTGTAGAGTGTAGAGTGTAGAGTGTGGATTAGTATGAGGTTTGATCCGCCTGCGGCGGAATGAAGTATGAAAAACTAATTACTCATCGCTAATAGCTCATCGCTCATAAATTGAAAAAAGGCTGTCCTTGAAAACTGGGGACAGCTTTTTTATTATTGGTATATTTGTATGATGAAAAATAAAAATTCCAAGGTATGAGATATTTTAAGTTAATTGTTCTGTCGGTGTTTTTTACAACATTGGCAGCGGCCCAGACAAACAAATGGTCAACCCTCGAGGAACTGACACTTGTTCTCCCCGAACATGAAGCCCTCGCCCAGTTTGAGGGAGAATGGGATGTTAAAATACAATTTTATTTCGACGAGAAAGAGAAACAACCACTGAAAGGATCAGGAACCGCTGATAACAAAGTGGTGCTCGGAGGCAGATTCATTGAATCACGGTCGCAGAACATTGCCTTCGGAATGTCGATCACTTCAATTGCTTATCTTGGTTTCGACGTGCGCCTGCAGAAATACACCCTCTACTCAATGGATGAACTCGGCAATTTCGCTATTAACGCCTATGGCGACTATAAAAAAAGCGACAACAAATTCCTGTTCGAAGGAAGCACTATGGACTATGTGACGCGCGAAAATCAAGAGTTCAGGATTGTCTATGACTTTGAGGGTGATGACCTGATAAAATATGAAGTTGAATTTTTACTCCCCGATGGAACTTACCGCCCTTACATAAACGCTGAATTCAAGAGGAAACAATGAACCACTGGCTTGTAAAATCAGAACCTGATGTCTTCTCGCTAGATGATCTCGCCAACTCGCCTGATCAAACCACCTACTGGGACGGCGTGCGGAACTACCAGGCACGCAACTTCCTGCGCGATTCAATGAAGCTTGGTGACAGGGTTCTGTTTTATCACAGCAATACCGACCCGATGGCAGTCACCGGTTGGTGTGAGGTTGTTAAAGAAGGCTACCCCGACGCTTCCGCCTTTGACCCCGATTCTAAATATTTCGATGCCGCTTCCACCCCTGATAATCCTGTGTGGATAATGGTGGATATCAAGCTTAAAGAGAAATTCCCGCGTCAGGTGACACTTCAGGAGATCAAGGACAATCCCGCCCTCGAGGGGATACTGCTGACCAAGAGAGGCAACAGACTCTCGGTTTTCCCGGTTTCTGAAGAACACTTTAATGAGATTGTTAGAATGGGCAACACGCTGCAATAACATCAGCAATTTATTTTGTTATCTTTGCAACTGTATTTGGTGAATTTAATTTGTAAACCGTCTTAAATGCTTCTGATTGATATTCTTCTCTTCACTGTTCCGGCTCTCTTCTCTTTGGGCGTGCTTACTGCCACTTATTTCGCCTTCAGAAATTACCGGAAGCAGAAAGGGATGTCGGAAACTCCTGAACGGGATTTCCAACTCCCGATCGATAAACAGAAAATGTATCTCTACGGGGCATTCTATAATCCCGATTCCCCTATACCAACAAAGAAAAGATTTATCCCCTTCTTCATCGCGGTGGTTCTATTGCAAATTATTGCCGCGGGTGGATTCTTCCTGGGATCGATCATTCTTGTCTGGCTCTGCACTTTCCTTATTCTTGCCGTCGCTATTTTTGCCGGTATAAGATTCATGAAAGTCATACTGGACGATAAAACCGCCTTAAAGATCAAATGAACGGACAGAAAATGAACAACTTCACAGTCGTCACCAACAATCTGGTGCAGCGCGACCTTACATACCTGCGTGACAAGGATACCCCCCAGCGCGATTTCCGTAACGCGCTCGACCGTATTGCCTACTCTCTGTGTATCGCGATGAGCGGGCATATAAAAATGAGGGATGTGGAGGTTGAAACACCTCTTGAAGTGACAAGAGGGAAGAAGATAGCCACACCGATTGTACTGGTGCCGATCTTACGCGCGGGTCTTTCGATGGGTAATGCTTTCCTGCAACTCCTACCGCAGGCAAAGATGGGTCATATTGGCATCAAAAGAAACGAAGAAACCCTCCAACCGATAGAATATTACTATAAAACACCCAAAGATCTCGAGCATTCTCTAATTATAATCCTCGATCCGATGCTCGCCACCGGTGGAAGTGTCTCCGCGGCTATAAAATTCCTTAAAACAAACGGCGCCAAGAATATTATTCTCGCTTCTATCATCGCCGCCCCCGAAGGCGTGAAGAGAATTCTGAACGACCATCCCGATGTGGCGATCTACACCGCGTCTTTGGATAAAGGTCTGAATGAAAAGGGCTACATCGTCCCCGGTCTGGGCGACGCCGGCGACCGCGTCTTCGGTACTTTGTAATCTTCTCACAGGAAGAACAGAAGCATAGAAGGAATAAAAGGAACCAATTAGAATCCTGAAATCCGGTTTAAAATAAAAAAGGAATAAAAGAGATCTAAAAAATCTCTTCTATTCCTTTTATTCTTTTATTCTTCCTGTGGTAAAAGCCTACCTGAAAAGGTTCTTTTCCTGTTTTACGTTGAGGGCTTCGCCTACTTCGTAGAGGGCGCGCTCAAGATCTTTGATGATATCTTTGTAGTTCTCGATACCTACCGATAACCGTACCATTCCTTCATCAATTCCGGCATCTTTTCTGGCCTCGGGTCCCATCGAAAAATGCGTCATGCTCGCGGGATGCTGAATAAGCGTTTCGACACCACCAAGGCTTACCGCCAACTGGCAAAGTTTAACCGAGTTCATCATGATCTCACCGGCATCGTAACCACCCTTCAGATTGAAGGTGATCATTCCACCGGCACCTATATGCTGCCTGAGCCCGGTAAAATACTGAGGATGTGAACGGAGCCCGGGATAAATAACCGACTCAATGAGATCGTGTTTCTCAAGGAATTCAGCCACTTTCTGCGCGTTTTCCGAATGTCTTTCCATCCTGAGTGCCAAAGTTTTAATACCACGGTGAACGAGGAATGAGTTGAACGGATCGATAACTCCACCCGTCTGGTTCAATACTTTTTTCAGTGATGAATATTCCTGCATTTCCTTAACGACAATGATTCCGGCCACCACATCAGCATGCCCGTTCAGAAATTTTGTCATCGAGTGGACGATCACGTCAACCCCGAACTCAAACGGTCTCTGAAGTGCAGGAGACATGAACGTGTTATCCACACATACTTTCGCGCCACCCGCGTGAGCAACTTTGACAATCTCCGCCAGATCACTAACTGCAAGAGTAGGATTACCTGGTGTTTCAACGTAAACCATAACCGTGTTGGGTTTCATGGCTGCCTTGACAGCTTCGATATTCGTGGTGTCAACGAAAGATGCTTCAACACCAAATCTTGAGTATACGGTTCTGAGAAGAGTATTGGTCGGACCGTAAACAGCCTGCGAGCATACGATGTGTGTTCCGGCACTCAGGTAAGTGGCGAAAACCACATTTATCGCCGCCATTCCGCTGGCGCAACCAAGTGCCTTCACGCCACCTTCGAGCCCGGCAACGGCATCTTCCATGGCTTCAACTGTTGGGTTGCTCATCCTGGTATAGATGTGTCCCTTCCCTTCGCCCATAAAGAGCGCGGCGCCATGCTGAGCCGACTTGAATTTAAACGTGGATGTCTGGTATATCGGAGGTACCACCGCGCCAAACTCGTACTCGTCTATGCCCGCGTGCACACACTTCGACTCAAAATTGATGTTTTCGTGATCTTTCATATGTATCTTTCAAAATTATTCTAAAACAAACTGTAATATAAGTACTTCAGCACTCCCGTACTTCGGTACTTCGGTACTTCGGTGACTGAAGTTCTGAAGTACTGCAGTTCCGCGGTTCTTAATAGTATATAGCCTGAACTTCTATCTCCTCGGTTGAGGAATCTTTTTCCTTCAGGAACTTGATGAAATCGTTATTGTAGTATTCCGAGTGATTCTGTTCAAAATCTTTTTTCAGATCTTCGATTTCCTGATAGGTAAGATTTGTTTTGAAGTAGCTTTTTATGCCTTCGTCATCGTAGATCTTGAAGTAATTTCTCTGTTTTTCCATTTTGTTCATCTCCTAAATTAGACAAGAATTTCGTGCGAATGTAAAAGATCGGCAAAAAGCTCGTCTTTTATTGATTCAGCATTTCTTCTGGCGTTTGAAAGTGCGTTAATTATATATCTGTTTGCGATAAATCGTTTTCTTGAATCATTACTGGCTTCTTCAAGCAGCAGGTAACCTGTATAAATGTAACTGTAAAGTTCAACAAGGTCTTTTGCCGCCACTTCCTGGAACACGGGGTCTTTCTTCTCCGTTATATACTTTACGCAGTCGCGGTAGAGCTCCCTGATCTCTTTTAGGAAGTTTTGCAGTCTGGTTAGACCGGCATCGTAAACTTTTGCCTCCATTTTGTCGAAGTGGTCCGAGAGAACGTCAGCATAAACACCCGATGAAGCCGCCACTATCTGAAGCTGTGAGGTTCCTTCGTAAATGTTCGTGATCCTCGCGTCGCGGGCAAGGCGTTCAACCTTGAACTCGCGCATGTAACCCGTTCCACCGTGTATCTGGAGGGCGTCATAGGTTATCTTGTTCGCTGCCTCGGTAACAATATACTTTGTCATCGGGGTAAGAAGGTTCGCGATCCTGGTGTAATGTTTCACCCGGGCGTTGGCCTCGGTCCAGGGTTGTCCTTCCTTCTTAAGGTGTTCCACCACCTCTTCAAGTTTCTCTTTCAGATCAACTGTTATCGCGGTGGCATACATCAGCGAGCGGTTGCTCTCGAGAGAGGTGCGCATATCCATCAGCATGTTGGTAACAACAGGGAGATTGATTATCGGTTTGCCGAACTGCTCCCTCTCTTTGGCGTATTTAAGGGCTTCCTCATATGCAGCCTGAGAGATGCCAAGTGCCTGCGCGGAAACTCCCGCGCGAGCACGAAACATAAGATCGAGAACGTATTTAATCAGTCCCATTCTTCGTGTACCAACCAGCTTCGCAGGGGTATCGTTGAACTGTAGCTCGCATGTAGGTGAACCGTGAATACCAAGTTTGTGCTCAATACGGCGGACTTTTACCGTATCATCGCCGTAGCAGGCAAAGAGTGAGAGACCGCGACCATCACGTGTACCAGCCTCACTTCTGGCGAGGACAAGCAACACCTGCCCGTTACCGTTGGTTATAAAACGCTTCACACCGCGGAGGAACCACTCGCCTTTTTCATTCTGGTAGGCGGAAAGCTTAACTGCCTGAAGATCGCTACCCGCGTCGGGCTCTGTGAGTGCCATCGCCCCGGTGAACTCACCGGTCGAAAATTTTGGAATGAACTCAGCCGAAAGGTCTTCGTCACCGAATTTTTTAATTGTTTCCGCGATATCCTGCAAACCGAAGATGTTCATAAGTGAAGCATCCGCGCGGGATAGCATTTCAACCGCCATGATGTAAACGAAGAAGGGGAAGTTAAGTCCGCCATACTTCCTCGGGAGTATCATCCCCATCAGGTCGGCCTGCGAAAGCTGTTCGAGGTTCTTCCTGGTACCGTCGGCGTAGTGCACCTTGCCGTCTTTGAAGATGGCACCTTGTTCGTCAACTCCCATCGCCCTTGGTTCTATGAAATTTGCCGCGAGATCACCCACCACTTCGAGAACCGCTCGGTAGTTTTCCATCGCGTCTTCGAAAGAAACGGGAGCGTATTTATAGAGTTCAGCCTCCTTGTAATCGTTCTCAAATATCTTCACGATCTCTCTCACGTCACCGGTGAAGAATTTATTGAAATGGAACTGTATATCTGAATTGTCAGTGAAATAATTTGCCATCGCCGCTCCTATTTAAGCTTGCTCTTGTATACTTCGATAAACTTCGGGATCACCTGCGTGGCGTCGCCAACTATACCGTAATGGCTCACATCAAAGATCGGAGCATCTGGATCACTGTTTATCGCGATTATCTTCTTTGCTTCCTGCATTCCCGCGCGGTGCTGGATCGCGCCTGAGATGCCCACGGCAATGTATAATTTAGGTCTTACTGTAACACCGGTCTGACCCACCTGACGCTCCTGGGTGACAAACCCGGCATCAACCGCGGCGCGGCTTCCCGCCACTTCACCACTGATGGTGTGGGCGAGCTCTTCAACCAGTCTGAAATTCTCTTTCGTGCCAAGTCCGTATCCGCCCGAAACAATGACCGGGGCGGCTTTAAGGTTAACTCTGCTCTCTTCATAATGCTGCTCGATCACTTCAACGAGGTCATCATCGGGTGACGGAACGAACTGCACTTCCTCGATTTGGATGGCTTTGGGTTTATCAACCTTGTGCGACTCCATAACACCCTCGCGAACTGTCGCCATCTGTGTCTCTGTGTCGGGGGTGATGATGGTGGCGATAATGTTTCCGCCAAATGCCGGACGGATCTGGAGGAGGAGCTCTTTATAGTCCTGATTCAAATATTTAACGTCGGATATCTGAAGATCTGTGCAGTCGGCAGTCAAACCGCTTTTCGTGTGCGATGCAACGCGTGGGGCGATATCGCGACCGATAACCGTGGCGCCGAAAAGAACTATCCTCGGCCTTCGCTCCATGATCAGATTGTTAAGTATTCTGGCATAGGGAAGAGTTCTGAAATACTTAAGAGCGGGTGCTTCGATCAATATTGACTCGTCCACACCGTAATTGAAAGTATCTTCCGCAATATGTTTTACATTTTCACCGATCACGACCGATTTCAACACCGAATTGGTGATCGCCGCGAGCTTGTGCCCTTTCGATACGAGTTCGAGGCTTACGTCGGCTGGTTTGCCGTTCCGTACCTCAATAAATACCCAAATTTCGTTCTGTTTTTTCATCGTGTCATCCAAAAATGTGATCGGCTAAAAGTTGGTCGATAAGTTTCTCGATCCCCTCGCGTGTAGGTTCAACCTTGATGTGGTTTCCACCTCCGAGTACCACTGAATCAACTTTATGAACTTTAGTGGGCGAGCCTTTTATTCCGCAACGTTCTGGGTCGAGACCGAGCTCATCCATTGTGAGCGTGGGGATGAAAAGGCCTCTTTCCTCGAACTCATGCCGGAGAGTATCAGTGTAGAGGAGGCTGTTCCCTTCGGTCATTTTTTCGAGGTCCATGAGGGATTTGGCGCCTTTGTAAGCCATAACGCGCTTCGCGCTGAAAGGCCTTGCTTCTGCCGCATCCTTCAAAACAGTGAGGAGTACGGGAAGTTTAGCCCGCACCACTTCGTAACCACCGTCGATCTTTCTTCTGATCTTCGCGTGGGTTTCACTCATTTCGAGGATCTCTTCAACGTAGGTGACTTGGGGGAGGTTCAGCTTTTCGGCAGTTTGGGGGCCCACCTGAGCGGTATCACCATCGATTGCCTGACGGCCGGCAAAAATAAGATCGTAGTTCCCTATTTTCTTGATCGCTTCCGAGAGCACATAAGAAGTGGCGAGGGTATCGGCACCCGCGAACTTCCTGTCGCTGATCAGAAATACATTATCCGCGCCCATGTAAAGGCATTCGCGCAGGATATCAGAAGCCCTTTGAGGTCCCATGGTGATGGCGGTAACAGTTCCGCCGAACTTGTCTTTGATCCGCAGGGCAAACTCAAGCGCCACGCGGTCTTCGTTGTTAAAAATAGCCGGGAGCTTCGAACGGTTAACCGTTCCGTCCTCTTTCATGACACTACCCGATATATTGGCAGTGTCGGGAACCTGCTTCACCAGCACGATCGATCTGAACACGGTCTCTCCATATTATAAAAATATTCATTATTTAAAATAAGGTTTTCTGAATATTCCGCCAAGAGGTTTTTTGGGGATGGAAGAGGGGAAGGGAGTTATGAGTTATGAGTTATGAGTGATGCAGATTTGTTTCCACGCGCGGAGAAAATCCGGAATTTTCTTAATAATAACGCAGTGCTTACTTCCACGGAAAGACTTGTAGGTATAAAAAAAATCGAAGAATGAAGATTTTTCTTGCTCGTTGTTTTGAAACTATATATTTTTGAAACAGTCGATTTAAAAAGAGACCTTGACAGGAATCCACGAGTCAGATCTCTTTCTTGACGGTACTTGTTGTGCAGAGACAACTGTTACTTTCTTTTTTGATTTACATTTCGGGTATTGTTTCTTCTTCTGTAATTGAGAACGGAAACTTATGGCTTGTCAGTGGCACAGCGGTATTGCTGCGGTCGACGGCGAGTTATGAGTTTCCGTTTTTTATTTTCGGCTGAGGGTTTAAGAACTGTTTTTAGATTTCTGTCGAATAATTATAATTGAGAAAGAGATACTTGAATGGCAATAATAGATTTTGTTAAGTGGGATCCGGGGAATTCACCCGTATATGCCTGGAAATTTCCACAAAGTAATCTGAGCACCTATACTCAATTGGTCGTGACTGAATCACAAGAGGCGATACTTTTTTCTAAAGGACAGCTCATTGCAAAATTTGGTCCGGGGAAACACACACTCGATACAGAAAATCTTCCGATACTCAGAAAGTTATTTGGTCTTCCCTTTGGCGGGAAAAATCCTTTTACCGCAGAGGTCTGGTTTGTCAATAAATTGCTTCCATTGAACATCGACTGGGAAACCGATTCGATGATGATCCACGACCCTGACTACCAAACAATGGTACCCCTTGTAGCATCGGGACGCTATGGTTTGAGGGTTTCTGACCCGGAAAAATTCCTGATAAAACTTGTCGGAACCGCTACAGCATTTACTGCCGAAAATTTGACAGATCACTTCTGGGGAGCGCTCACCTCAAAAACCAAAACTGTCCTTCTACAGTTTATCAATTCCAATCGAATTGGGATTAAAAACATTTCAGCATTTCTGGACCCCCTCTCTGCAAATCTTAAAGTTCCAATCAGTGTATTCTGGGAAGAGTTTGGAATCACGCTTATAGACTTTTACATCACTACAATTGAAGTTGATACCAGCACTGAAGCTGGCAGAAGAATAATGGACGCAATGTCCCGCCAAAGTGCTCAGGCGATTGGAGGTTACACATATCAACAGTCGAAAGCATTTGAAATTGCAGATAACGCGGTCAACTCTCTCGATTCCGGACAGGGAGGTTTACTTGGTGCTGTAGTAGCGACCGGCTTAATGGGAAATCTTGCCGGGAGCGGTCTGATGCAGGCACAGCCAACACAGGGAAACCCACCTCCTGGAGGACAAATGAACTACCCGCCTGCCGCTGCCGGGACAAAGGAAGTTTTTTGCTCGAACTGCGCGAAGAAATTTTCAAGCTCAATGAAGTTCTGCCCGCATTGTGGCGATCCCTACACGCCGTGCCCAAAATGTGGTGCCGATAATGACAAAGATGCAAAACGATGTGTAAGTTGCGGTATTCCACTGCAATCAAGTTCTTTGAAGTGCCAGAATTGCAATAGTGAAATACCACCAAATTCAATGTTCTGCCCGAACTGTGGTCAGAAGACTGCAATACCGGACAGCACTTGTAAAAAATGTGGAGCGAATATGGGCAATAGTAAATTTTGTCCACAATGTGGTTTGAAGAGAGAATAAAATGGATGAGAAAATGTACAAGCCTGTTATGGCTATTCTTATCGCATTCGGAGAGATTCTGATCATTAGTGGTTTCTATATTCTCGTTCCGGCAGATTTAAGAGGGAATATTTTCTTCTTGAATATAGTAGTGGTTTCGATCGTGTATTTGGTCAATGTGTTTTCCTTCCTTGACTTCTTCCCCACTGTCAGCGAAATCGATCGATCTGTTGCGGGTCTTGGTATAAAGTGGTTTTTTATCCTTGCCTATTCAATACTGGCATTAACTATCCTGACGATCGGCTTGGTCACCATCCTTTCTTTTAAGTACCAACTGGTACTCCAGTTATTTACTCTTTTCATTCTTCTGGTGGGATTGGTGATATCCGCCAGATCAAGTGATAAATCACAGAAATTGGCAGATCAACAAGGCGAGGAAAGAAACAGGAAGCAGCAGATCAATGATATTTTGCTTAGACTTTCTCTTGATATCAAGCGAAAAGTACCTGATAATGAGCAAGAATTGAATCTGATCGAAAAACTTAAAGAGAAGAACAGAATGCTGACGGTCTCTAACCATTTGACCGCGCAGGAACTTGAGAATGAAATAATAAATGAACTCTCCAATTTGAATGGGATAATACTGACTAACGATTCTACCAACAATAAAATTCTAGAAGTATTAAACAGATGTCAAATATTATTTGACCAAAGAAAACAATTTTATACAAACTAATATGAAGTAGGTCTTATGAGCGGTAAAATTTTTGCCAACTCGGCGAATGTCATCCAAGATCAAGCCCGTGTCTTATTCGATTATTATAAGAATGCGGCAGAGGCCATCGTAACAGAAGAGGAAAGAATTGAAAAAGAGATTAAAGCCCTTAAAGATTATGAGGGCAAAATTTCAATTGAGTTAGACAAACAGAATCTTGCAATGAAAACAGGATTCATAGCAGGATTGATCCTCATTGTAGCGGGCATTATTGTCACCATACTTGCAATATCTATTCCTGTGGGCATAGGCGGGGATTTACTCGGTGTTGGCGCCATAATTTATGGATTTGTATCGATGTCAAAAGCAAAGCGGTCAACAAGTGAGATCGCGATCTGTGAAAAGAAGATAGCTGCTTTCGAGAAAGAGTTCTCCGGGATTTTCAGGGATTATAAAGTCACTAAATTGGGGGTTGGCTACATCCCGGTTGCCGAACAGATTCCATTCGAGAATAAGTCTTTCCTGATTGATTTCACAGGACACTCTTCCGAAGAGACTTTCAAATTGCAAACCATATCCGACGGGGAACTCTTCTCTGAAAAGATCAACGATATGGATGAGATGATCAAGGATGCTCCTATTGTTGAAGAATCGGATGAAACAGAGGTGGTTGATACCGGTGAATATTCAAAATCAATCCAAAAAGTTGTTCTGAATGACTATTTCGGCAGACTTGACCGCAACCTGAGAACGGTTTCCTACTGCCTCGGGGATCTGGATGTTACAACAGTCTCGCTTCCGGTAATCATGCCAAATAGCGATTACGCGAATTACTTGACAGAATTTGCAACCGACTCACCCATGACGAATTTTATCATCAAACCTTTCGAGACCGACAAGTACAAGGAAGAAGTGCAACACTTCAGGGAATTGAATGATCTGAAGAAATCCCTTGAACGACATTCCGTACAGTTCGAAGAGGCTCTTAAAAATCTGATGAACAATGTCGCTGTCTCGATTCAAGCTATAACCACCTTGAAAATAGCCTCATCAAACAGATTGGTTCAGCAATCAAATAAACTGCTGTTCAGAATTCTTAAATCTGCATATAACCATTACTCACCCCTTCTGGAGGCTGAAGAAATAGAAAGAATACGCAACGAGGCTTTTGATTTCTCTGAATCTGTAGAAAGCTACCAGCACTTCCAGCTTAAGAAGAGTTCACGTGTCAGATTCGATGCGATAAATGAAGTTTGGGTTGCCGAGGACGGAAGCAAGACAATGTTCCCTTTCGCGGTTCATCAAATTCATGAAGAAATAATCGCTCCAATTGTCTCGAACTTGATGGAGGAAAATCGTATCGAGAGATTAAAGATCTATAATAACATTAAAGATCAGAAAATCAGCTATTTAAATAAATGGCACCAGGACACGGAAGATTTTTACGGGCGAAACCGGGCTGAGGCAAATGACTTAATTAACATCATGCGCTCAACTTTGAGTGAATATGTTGCTGCTTATAACACTCTCGCCGCACTAGAAACCACTGAGAAATCAATGGTAAACAACTCGTCACTCGACTCAACGGTAGTGCATTCGCAATCAAACAGTGGAGAAGTATACGCCGCGTTTGAAGCCAAGTCGAAAGAATTCCAGTCAATTCAGAAAGAGTTCTCTGACTACATGGACAGGCTCAAAGAAGATATTGAGGTAAAAGCGTTAAAATTCGAATATATAGAATACTACGAGGCATCTCTTACTGATAGTTATCCTAAAGAAATGTCGGTTGCAACAAATAATATGATGGATGTCGAGGAGAGACGGAAACCTCTATTGGCCGTCAACCCGCTCTACGCGGAGCAATCCAAACTTCCGCCTGAGCCAAGCATTGAAGAATTAGCAGAAGAACATTTATCTATCAATCTTACCAAAGTTGCCGAGCGTTCATTGAATGAATTGAATGACCCAGCGACTTACCAGGGAGTTGATACCAATTTAGAATTTAAACCTCAAAAGAAAACGCTCCAAGAAATTGTGGATGAGAAGATAACGAAATTCGAAGAAGCTATACAGTCTGATAGTGAAAATGAAGTCCAACACCCATCGGATGAATCCAATCACGGAGAATCAGACGAGATTGTTGGATCATCCGAAGATGACGAAGCAGAATCCGGGGAGCTGAATCAGTCATCTGAAGCAGTCGAAGAGGATCTCGTCGAAGTTTATGAAGCAGAAGATGAAACTGAGGCGAATGAGATAATAGAATTGCTCGAAAACAACGGACTTGAGGTATTCTTTGAGGAGTCTGAAGATGAATCCAATCAAGTCATCATAATATCCGTCAGAGAAGCAGATGTTGATAAAGCGATCAATCTTATTGAATCCAAAGATGAGTAGCATTTTACAAGATTTTTAGAAAGAATATTCAGGAGACTGAAATATGGCAGATTTTAATTTCAATGTCGACACAAGCCCTATGGCTCAAGGATTGCATCATGTCGGGAATCAAGTCTCTACCGTGACTGGTGCAGTTGTTGAAATGAAGAACGCGGTTCTTGTTGCCGAAAAAAATGCCGCGGATGCAATTTGCAGTAATGTAAACCGCGGGTTTTACACTTTGATACGCTCGCAGATCTCTCAAAAAATAGCAAAATTGAAGAGCGATGTTGATTCAAAATTCATGGAAATGATGCAACAATCCGCGTCTCTCAGAGCATTCCGGGACCGTATGGAGATGGATTATCACATGATCGCATCAAGGTATACCAAGCTGTTCAATTCATTAAATAAATCTCTTAGAGTACGAATTTTTGAACTTGATAAATACCCAACGAGGCTGGTTACTCAGACGAGTGCGTCACTCACAAATCGCATTAAAAACATGGTGGCAACAGTACCAATAAATCAAAGTGAGAGCATAATTTTTTGTCAAAGAATTGCCGCATCAAAAACGAGATTCAGTGGTACGCGATTGCTTTCCGGGATCAAAAGATTTATCACGGACTCAAACTCTCAGAAGGCACTTATTAACAGGATCCTTCTTGAAAAAAGATTGGAAGCGAACGGTAAATTGATGCTACCGTTCCTCATTATCGAGAGCATTTCTGCAGATCTAAAACAGCCTCAGACAAGGATCATTACTTCGCGCGGAAGTGATAAAAAATTGAACGAATTGCTTGAGCAGAAGATCGTTTCCGAAGTATATGGAAAATCAGAGGAAATAAAGTGGGATCAGCCTAAACAGGAAGTAAGAAACCTGATCGATCTTGATGTAAGGCGATCGCTGGCAAGTGGAGATATCAGCGACCGGGTTAAAAAAGAAATGCTTAGGTTGCTTGATGAATCTGATTTCATTACCGTGATTTGAGGATTATATGAGCTACACAAAGAGATATAGTAGAGAGATACCCGTCAGTATACCTTACAAGTATCCTGCCTCACAACACGGTGGACGCGATGTTGCTTCTACCATCGTACCTGTACACATAGAGGTCTATGTTGATACAGATGAGTACGATAATCAGATTGGAGTTACTTCTGGTAAATTAGTACAACTTTCAAACACAATTGACCAAACCACGCATGCTGAATTAGTATCCATTAGGCAAAATTCGGAGAACATCTCCTCTACTATAGTTAGCGGTTTTTTCTCGTATATCAGGTCAGACTTAAGCCAACAGATTAGCGAATTTAGGCCTAAAGTTGATTCAAAATTTATTGAGATGGTTAAGCAGAAAGAAGCGGCTCTTTCAAAAATGGATCAAATGACCGAAGATTTCCACAGGATCGCATCACGTTATACAAAGCTTTTCTCTGAATTGGATCGAGAAACCAGAACCAGAATACATGCTCTCGATTCAAGCAGTTTCAGAATGCAGGAATTATTGACCGAATCAATCTATCTCCCCTTAAGAAGCAAGTTACTCCCGACCGCTACTGTAACCAATCAAGAAGAAACGTCAATCAGGACAAAGATCCATACATCAAGGCTTCGCTCCGGAACCAGATTACTCATTGACCGGGCGAGGGAGGTTATTTCTTCATATAATCGATTGGGCTTACGATTAAGGGAGATCCTGGCAAATGAATCGACTGAAGCCTCAACCCTGAAATACCTTCCCGTCGTCTTCTCCGAATCGGTTTGGGGAAGGGATGAGGTTTTACTCGAGAGTCATTGCAGTCCTGAATTTGCCCCTTTTAGAAGCAAGCAATTCCGTGACCGGATTGAACGTATCTACTCATCAAATAAACCAAATTCAAAAACCATAGACTCAAAAACTCATCAACAGTTGTCCGAATTCCTAAAAAAGGAAATTGACAGCATTACCGTTGAAAATAGTGAGCACACTATCAGGGTTAAGAATCTGATGTGGTCGCTTTGGGAAAAGAATAACGATTTACAATTAAACAGAGATTAGAATATGGAAGAGCTAAAAGAAATTCGTATTAATGATAACAGGATACTTCTTAATAATAATCTGGTCAGAAGTGATGTACTTCCCAAGGTGAGTGCCGAATTAAAAAGGGATGTTGTTGTTCAGTCAGATACCGTTGTGGAGGGGGCAATATTTGCACAGAACTTGCAGATAAAAAATGGGTCTTTCGAAGTTCATGGCGCAGTTTTCACCAATTTGGAATTACACATAGAGAACACAGCGAAAGGAAAGGTAACTTTCAGAAAGGCTGTTGGGTCCGCAGATTCTGTGATTGGGCTGGCTCCCGGATGCAGGATCATATTTCTGAGTGACATAAATGCCAAAACAGTAAAATTGAGGAATGCATTTGTGGCCGGGAACATTTTTGCGGATGATATCGAGTTGGAGGACTCAGTTGTGATAGGAGGCGCGTTCGCGTCAAATGATCTCGATATAACCAATTGCATTTTAGGTACATTTAATTGTTCATCAGCCCGGATCGCAAAGGCAGCATCTTTCCTGCTTCCGAGTGTTTTTACTATTGAACCAATAACCATGGTCCCCGGTACAGAGATTTTCAATCTTTCTCTCGCCGATCTTGGAGCACTTTTTAGAGGTACCGAAGAGGAGATCAACTCCGGTAAAATAAGGATGAACCCGCAGAGTGATGAAATGAAAACCGTGCTAACCTCCGAAGATGAAAATCAGGTTGTGCGAAGTTTGTCTGTTGTAGGGAAAGTCCTTGCTGCAGATCTGCTTGACCCTGATAAACTCAACAATCACTTTTTGATAACGGCCGCAAGTTTGGGAAACCAATTGTTAAAAACTTACGATTTGGGACTTGACGCAAACAAACAAACTGCGGAAATGACAACCGACAAGATCACAGACTTTTTCTTTGACCTGCTTCACGGAAGAAAATCACCCAAGTTAATGGAAGGCAGATTCTCAATGCAGGAAATTATCGATAACGTTTCTTAAATGATCCGGACTTTTTGGTTGCTTAATCCCGTAAACGGATAGATTCTCTTCGCCAAAAAAGAAGATAAATGAGTCATTTAAATATCATTATTAATGATGAAATAGATAGATCAGAAAAGAGTATTTAGGAATGCCTATTATTAAAAGATGTAGGAATTGCAAAACTAAATTGCCCATTGGTGAAGAAGTTTGCCCGGCATGTGGGCAAAATCTGGCAGTTGGCATCGGTAAACCGGAACAGTCTCAAGTCAAGCGTCATTTTGAACCCAAACCGGAAATCCCTGTTCCCAAGAAGGAGGATACTTCATCGGATTCGACGGATGAGAAGATCAGACAATTAGTTAAATTGATCATGAGGTCAAAACATCTCCCGCCGAATCAAAGCTACGGGGATAATCTGACGAAGATAGTTAATTTACTCGGATCAATCAATGTCCCTTCGGACGAAAAGGATATTTTTAATTTGTTCACTGAATTGAAAATAATCCGGCTTAGGACAAAAACTGTCTTGACCCCAAAAGTAGATAAAGCCATAATTAATACAATGCTTACCCTCATTTATGAAGCCAAGTCAAGATATGGAAATTGCCCGCTTGTATTAAAAATGGAAAAAGACTTAAAAGATATCAAGCAGAAACAAATATTCAATGTGATAATTGGGTTGGCTGCCATCGTAATTATTCTTTTTTGGATTTTTAAGTAACGATAAACAAACTGTTGGTTTAGCGATATATTTCTATCAATAGTTGAAAGAAACATAAAGAGGTAAACAATGCCAGTAGTCAGAAAATGTAAGAATTGCGGAACACGGATTCCATTAAAAACCGATGTATGTCCTTCTTGTGGCACCAAAATAGTACCAGTCACTAATTCAAAAATTGAACCCGGGGCAACCTTGCCGGACAATGAATCTTCGGGGGGTACGAATGGTGGATATTCCAATAACTTCCTGATTCAATCGCTTTTGGGAGTTATCGTTCTTTTGTTAGTTGTTTTCGTGGTGGTTCTTCTCCTAAGAGGGAACGGGAATGATTCACCACAAGTGGCAGATAACAAGGCCAAAGAAGAGTCTGCCCAAACCAGCCAGCAACCCGCGTCACTTCCCGGACAGGGTACTTCGCAAAACGCCCCAAACAACAATTCCCAAGCAAGAACATATGACCCCGCTGTACCCGGCATTTACCCTCAGGTAAGCACCAGAGTGATCACGTATGATGAGATCAAGGGTATGAGCGCCTGGGATATAATTGTGATGAGGAATGAGGTCTACGCGAGGTATGGTTATATCTTTCGACAGAGTTGGGAATTGAAAGAGTACTTTAACTCCCAAAGCTGGTATGTCCCCAGATATAATGATGTAAGTAACATGCTGACACCGCTCGAAAAACATAATGTGGAATTCTTGCGAATTCACACTCCAAAATTTGACATGGACAACATCAGAGGTAGCAATACTTATGTGCGGTAGGGTGATCCTGTGACCCGCTTTACCCTTGGGAAGGTCTCTTTTTTCGCGATTCTCTGGCTTTTCCTTTTATTTGCATTCTCCTGTGAGGCTACCCGGGACAATGAAACCGGCAAGATATCCCCAAAGGACTCGCTACCCGGCCCGGAACACGATGCCACCACTTCCAACGAGTATCCTGATTCAATTCAAAAACTGTTCAAACAATTGCTTGGGAAAAGCAGCTTCCATGGCAGTCTGATGATTTTTGACAAGAGTGGGCACGAATTTTCATACTCTGCCGGATACGCCAACAAGCAAATTGGCGCGCTTAATGACACTTCCACACTGTTCCAGATAGCATCAGTCACAAAACATATTACTGCCTGGATTGTCCTTCGACTGATTGAAGAGCAGAAACTGGCACTCACTGACGATGTTTCGACCCACCTGAAACAGAAGTTCCCCTACAAAGGTATCAGAATAACAAATCTGCTTGATCAGACTTCAGGGCTGCCGGATTTCACAACGCTTTCAGACAAGTTCCCTTCAAAGGGGCGTGGACCAACAAATGACGAGATAGTGGATACCTATTGCAGGGTTGCTCCTCCATTGAAATTCAGTCCTGGATCACAGTATGAGTACTCAAACATTAATTATATCATTCTCTCGACGATCATTGAAAATCTGACAGGGAAAAAGTTCGAAGACCTGGTCAGGGAAAACTTTAAATCAGCCACCGGATCAACCGGTATCTTTCAGAGCTATGAAATAAAGAGTGATTCTACCGTAATTGCCAAAGGGTACAACGCCACCGGAGAGAAATACATCCCGGCAACTGAGGCCTCAACACTTATCTACCAAAACAGAAAGGGTTCTGGTGGATTGTGGACTTCGGCTTCTGTTCTGGCAAAATGGTACAGCCATCTATTCTTTGAAAACGACAAGTATCTCTCGACTCTCAAGAACGCCGGACAGAGGGGAGGAAATTTTAAGTTGGGTTGGTTCACCGGCACTTCCGGAAAAACATTTTATATCTACAATCACGGTGTTTTCCCCGGATTCAACGCGTGGTCAGCCTATGTGCCGGACATTGAATCGTGCGTCGTGATTTTAGGCAATTCAAACTCCGACGCGGAGACAATTGGCAGGGCGCTGCTAAGGTTAATGATAAAAGCTCAAAAAGAGTAAGTCCCCGCCGTTCTCTTTTCCGCCTGCGACATTTGTTCCCCGCGGAACAACTATTTGACACTCTATTGTGATTTGAAGAAAACAAAAAAGGCTGCCGGAGATCCCGACAGCCTTTTCAAAGAAGAGTTTGAAAGAACTACTTGTTCATGCAATCGCAGTGACCGCACTCCACAGGGAGGTGGTCAGAGTTCTTCATGAATTCAGCGATTGAATCGACCACATACGCGATCATCTCGGGGGTGAGCTCGGGATAGATCGGCACGGCCACTGAATCGGTGGCGGCGCAGTTGGCAACAGGGTAATCCTCATCCTTGGCACCGAGGTGAGCGAAGCACTCCTGGCGGTGGAACGGAACGGGATAGTAAACTTCGTTACCGATTCCCTTCTCAGAAAGGAACGCGCGGAGGGCGTTTCTCTTCTCAACACGGATCACATACTGGTTATAGATGTGGTAATTGAGGTGACCGCTGTTCTCGTAAACCGCTTTTGGAAGAAGAACCTTGTTTTTATCGTCAAATTTGATTCTTCCTGTTTCCTCTGCCAAACCGGCCTCAATAAAGAGCTTGGTGTAGAGGGCGGCGTTTTCGCGTCTTTTTGCCGACCAGTCGTTCAGGTGCGGTAATTTAACCGAAAGAACTGCCGCCTGGATCGAATCGAGACGGAAGTTTCCGCCGATAACTTTGTGGTAATATTTTGGTTTTCCGCCGTGAACCCTCATGATGCGAAGTGTCTCGATCAGTTCATCGTCGTTGGTGGTTACAAGTCCGCCATCGCCGAAGCAGCCGAGGTTCTTGCTCGGGAAAAATGAGAAACAGCCGATATCGCCGATGTTACCAACCTGACGGCCATCTTTGTACTGAACCGAGATAGCCTGGGCACCGTCTTCGATCACACGAAGATTGTGTTTCTTGGCGATTGCCATAATTGGCTCCATATCCGCTGCCTGACCGTATAGGTGAACAGGAACGATGGCTTTGGTTTTCGCTGTTATCTTTGCTTCGATCTGTGCAGGATCGATGTTGAAGGTTACAGGGTCTGAGTCGACAAACACGGGGATGGCGTTCAGACGGGCTACAACTCCTGCCGTGGCAAAGAATGAATATGTCGGGAGGATAACTTCATCATCTTTTCCCACTCCTATCGCCATAAGG
This sequence comes from uncultured Ignavibacteriaceae bacterium, assembly GCA_964625575.1. Classification (GTDB taxonomy): domain Bacteria; phylum Bacteroidota; class Ignavibacteria; order Ignavibacteriales; family Ignavibacteriaceae; genus UTCHB3. Next base: position 24,290 of record CAZVBQ010000033.1, read on the forward strand.
GCGAGGAGGAGGGCATCGGTTCCGGATGAAACGCCAACGGCGTACTTCGCGCCGAGGAACTGCGCCATTTCCTCTTCCATTTTCTTTACAGCGGGACCCATGATGTAAGCTGTTGATTCAGCAACGCCGATAAGGGCGGCATCAAGTTCCTCTTTCATCGAGAGGTACTGTGACTTAAGGTCTAACAATGGTACTTTCATTTATTCTGTTTCTTTCACTCTGTCGTTTTCAAATTTGTATTTTTTACCCGATTTGTGGCATGTGGCGAAGCCGTTCTCGTCAAATTTCAGTCTTACGCCTGCTTCACTCATCCAGCCGATTATCCTGGCAGGGTTTCCGACAACGAGAGCGTAGTCAGGAACATCTTTTGTGACAACACTTCCCGCTCCAACGAAAGCGAAACGGCCGATGGTGTGTCCGCAAACGATGGTTGAATTGGCGCCAAGTGACGCGCCTTCTTTAACGAGGGTCTTGATGTAATATGCAGCGCCCACCTGAGGATATTTGCTTCTGGGGTCAAGGATGTTTGTGAAAACCATTGAAGGGCCGCAGAATACGTAGTCTTCAAGGGTTACGCCTTCATATACCGAGACGTTGTTCTGGATCTTTACAAAATTGCCGATCGTAACGTTGTTACCGATGTTAACGTTTTGGCCCATAATAACTTTTTTACCGATCTTTGAACCTGACTGCACGTGTGAGAAGTGCCAGATCTTGGTTCCTTCGCCGATCTCGACGTTATCGTCAACGACGGCATGTGGGTCTACATAAAAATTTTTATCGCTCATTCCGATAACCTTTCCTGGGCTTGTTCGAGAATTTTTAAAACTTCAAGGGCGTGAACCCCGTCAGAAAATGGTGTCTGACCGGTGAGTACGCACTCATAAAAATGTTTTTGTTCTTCAGCCAGCGGTGGTTTGTTTTCAAAATGCACCACTTCAAATGACTGGTCGAATGCTTCAAGTTGTCCGTTAACTTTCTTGAATCCCTTCTTGTAAAATTTCAGCTTGTTCTCGGGAAGACTGTCTTCAAACACGAACATCCCCTCGGAGCCAATGACCACGAGTCTCTGCTCTTTGAAAGGATGGAGCCAGCTAACGAAAATATGGGCTGAAATGTTGTCGGGGTATTTAAGAAATGTAACGGTGGAATCTTCAATATTGGGTTGGATAACAGCAGAACCTTGCGCCTGAACCTTCACGGGGGATGACCCTACGATATACTGAATTATCGCGATATCGTGAGGCGCGAAGCTCCAGAGACTGTTCTCTTCAGAACGGATCTTTCCGAGGTTAAGTCTGTTGCTGTATATATACTGCAGATCGCCCAGTTGTTTGCCAACCGCGTTTTTGATGTATTTCACGGCTTCATGATAGAGCAGGACGTGACCAACCATCAGCCTGAGGTTTTTCTTCTCGGCTATATGAACAAGATTCTCTGCTTCTTTTGAGTAAAGGGTGATCGGTTTCTCCACCAATACATGCTTCCCGGCCTCAAGGAGGCTTTTGGCAACAAAGTAGTGGGTCTGCGCGGGTGTGGCAACAATTGCCGAGTTAATTTCGGGATCGTTAATAACATCGTCAAGGGAATCGACGATCCTTATCTTATCCGAAATTGCCTGAACTGTTGCTTTGGTTTTTGGCCCCGGGTCATAAACAACTATGTTTTCATGCGGAAGCAGCGACGCCGCTGTCTTCAGATGATTCTTGCCCCAGTTGCCAACCCCTAAAACGGCGAGTTTTATCTGATTAAATTCCATTTGGGTCCGTCTATTTTGATTTAAGAATGCCGGAAAAATCAAAATCCAGCTTTTAAATCTAATGTGTAGAAAATTATCTACAAACTTTTCAGCGTGATTTGTATCATTGGTGGCGAGAAGCGAGTGGCGAGTATCGAGGAAATGTTAAACCGCAAAGGGCGCAAAGATCGCAAAGGGGATCATATAAAAATGATTTATGGACGCAGATACACACGGATTAAACGGATAGACGCAGAGAGGAACAATCAATCTGTGTTAATTCGTAAAATCTGTGTGCATCCGTGTGCTAAAAAAAATCTTTGCGTCCTCCGCGTCCTTTGCGGTGAATAAAATTACTTGTTCAGTATCATCTTACGGGATTCGCGATACCCGTTAACCGTCATGGTGTAGAAGTAAACGCCACTGGTGAGCTTACCCGCGTCGAATTTTACTTCGTATGTGCCGGCGGGTTTATACTCATCCACGAGAGTGGTGACCTTCTGACCAAGCGGGTTGTAAAGCGTAATTTCCACATTTCCGGCCGCGGGCAACGCGTAACGGATAGAGGTTGACGGATTGAACGGATTCGGGTAGTTCTGGCCAAGTCCGTAGTTCTCAGGCTGCAAAGATGAGAGATTGATCTCTTTCACGGAAGTGAGGGTGTAGTCGAACTGATACAGCTCACCCGGTTCAACGTTTGCGTTGCCGTTTCCTGCCGGAACCTGATTCTGAAGGGCTCCACCATCGGCGGTGGCGTATTGCAGAACAGCAATGTAAAGCTTCGAAGGAAGGTATCCGAACTCCGATTGTACATTCACAACCCCTTCAAGTACCTGACCGGCAGCTTGTGTCGGGTTCGATGAAGCATCTGACCAGCCTGACCAGTTGTTGGTGCTTTCATTTCCGAGGAAAAGTGACCATCCCGGTACGGTACCGCTTTTGCCCCACATCGCCGGAACTGACGCGCGAAGTGAATCGGTGATCATAATAAAAACATCTTTCCCCTGACTTTGGGCCGACTGTGTTGCCACATAGAGCTGACCGTTCTTCCAGCCGAGGTAAAGGTTTGCCCCGCTGCTGGTTGCCACACTCGTTACTCCGGCGTCAAGGGTGCCGTCGACAACAAAGTTACCGGTTCCGCCGCCACCTCCCTGGAAGTTGATCTTGAAGTCTTGACCGTTATTGTTGTTCCAAGTGTTGTCGTTGTAGTGTATAACAAAGGCCATGCCATCAACACTCTGAGCCGCATTGTTGAAAGGTCCGATCTTTATGGTAAGCAAGCTATCAGCCGAGGGACCGGCCATTACCGTTTCAACCGCGGGACCTGTACCGTTAAAGAGTGTGGTGTTCGCGGGCCAGTAAGCCTGATTGGGGGTTGTCCAGTTTGAGCCCTGAGGGTTCACGCCCCAGTGAAGCTTCGCGCCTTGAGTCGCCTTTGTGATGGTCACGGTTATTGTATCATCCTTCGTGGGTGCTGAAGGAAGCCATGTGACGGTGCTTGTGCCTGTTCCGCCACTACCACCGGGAGTATAAGCGCCGACCCATACATGCTGGATCGCAGTTTTTGTAACGTTATTGTTTACATCAATAGCCTCAACATAGTAGTCGAGTAACTTGTTCGAAATGCCGGTTATCATCGCGCTGTATTCTTTCGCTTTAACAACCGGGGCAGGATTTGTGAGCGAGGGCTTGTCAATACCGGTCATGTCAACCGCCGTCCAGTTCCCCACTTCGGCGCCTCCCGCGTAAGTTTCATTGTCAACCGAGGAGAGAGAATTTACGCCGTCAAGGTCTTCGCGGTAGTAAAGTTTAACCGAAGAGAGACCACGGACATCGTACGCGTAGGTCCAAACCTTGAAGTCTGACGGCATCTGCTGGTTCCACTCGGTGGCTCCGGGGTTGTAAGGCTCCCTCTGCAGAATGAAAACGGTAGGGGCAGTGTTATCTGCCGCGCTTCCTATAACCATATTGGCGAAATTAACTGCCTGATTCGCACCGCGGGTGGGGTTTGAGTCCCAAATGCCGCCGAGTGATCCGTCCCAGTACCAGTAGTCGGAGGATTCGCTCACGAGAAGGTACTTCCAGGCATTGTAAGTGTTCTGGGCGGCGGGGTCGATATTTTCAGCCATGTGAACATGGTTCTGAGCCGCAGTGAGTACACCCCAGCTGTTGATGTCGGGTGAGTAGCCGCCCGTGCCGGGGTCGCCAAGCCACTTTTTGAACTCCGGGTCGCCGTTGTCGGCACCCGACCACGAGCCTGATTCGATATGGATCGGGGCATTCTGGTCAGGAGGAAACATTTCAAGGTAGTCTTCGATGGTTGTGCAGACAAACCTTGAGGGGTTTGCCTGAAGCCAGTTAACAAAATTCTGGAAGTTTGAGCCGTAATACGAGTCGGAACCACCACCGTAGTTGTCACCGTCATGGTGAAGCACGATCAGTATAGGGCGCTGTGGGTCGGTATTGAACTGCTCAAACTGACTCATCACAGATTCATAGTTGAGCGCGCCGAAACCACCTCTGCCGTCTTCATTTCCGAGGTAGCGTGAGGCAGGGATGGCGATAATTCTCGATTTCTGTCCTGTGTTCGGATTCACATACTCAACATAATGCGGTCTGTGACCCCAGGCCGCGGATACCTTGGTAGGTGCCCAGATGTTCTGGAGTTGGAGCCAGTCGTTCGGATTTGAATTTAGTACATCGGCCTTGTTGGGCTCGTAGATGTTACCCCCCGTGTTGAACGGGTAACCTTGGGCGGAGCGATCGAAATGAACGTTGTCAACCAGCACCCAGTTCAGACCCTCATCAGCGAGAGCAGGAATCATTCTGTTAACGAACGCGTTCTCGGGCGGGAAGATACCCTTCGAGTATGGGCCCGGGAAGTTGGAAGAGAATATCTGTTTGTGCCACTGGATCTGTTTTCTTATGTCATTATAGTCTATCAGACCCATGAGGGGGTGGAAGTATCCAAAACCCACCATATCCATTCTCGGATTGCCGAGAGAGGTCATCTGGTTTTTAATGCTGTTCCAGTGCGACTTCCAGTTCGAGAAGTTGCCGTTGCCATTTGCCTGAAGCGCGTTCAGGTTTTCAACCAGCGAGCCAGAGAAGCTCACCTGCGCGCCGAAGTGGGGCATGTTGGCGTTTATACCTTTCTGCACCGCGTCTTTGGGCCACGAATTGTATGGGCCCAGTCTCTGATTGTGAATGTCCGTCACTGAAAACGGAAATCTACCGTTCGCGTCGGTCTGTACGACACTCTCATATGGCCAATAGATCGGCTGATGCATGTGCCATAAAAACGCAATATAGATCGGAGGGTTTGCCTGTGGCTTTTCTGATCCGGCCTTCTGTGAAAATGATACACTTTGGATCAGCAGAAGTGAAAGCACAAAAAAAGTGCGAAAGAAAATTGAAGAGGTTTTTCTCATATTGACTAAAACCAGTTTTATTGATTGATCGTTGACTCCCCTGGCCGTAGTTATTGATCTCCACGGACGTCCGATACTTTCATAAAAATATTGAATAATTTAATAATTTTATGCGAAATAGATTGTGATGAAATTAATTTCCACACCAAAACCGGAAAAAATGAAACCGGATGACTCTCTAATGATATAAATTAGTCAGCCACAATTCAAGGAATTCAGCAGATGCCGTTACAGTTCATACATTTTTCAGATTCGCATTTGGGGTTTATCGATTATACCTCTGATGACTATAATGTTCAAAAAGCCAGGGAAGAAGATGCCTACAAAACTGTGGAAAAAGTGATCGATCATGCTATTGAAACAAAGCCCGATTTTGTGATTCACACCGGTGACTTTTTTCACCGCCCTTCCCCCTATAACAAAGCCATCGTAAAAGCTGCTGCCCAGTTCAAAAAGCTATCGAAGGCTGGGATCCCCTTCTACATGATAGCCGGGAATCACGATCTGCCTCGTTTGGAAGATTCACCCGCAATCCATCCCCTTTATGATATGTTCGATGGCTGCAAGGTTTTTTATGACCAGAAATATTCGGTTATCGACAACGGTCAATATATTCTTCATGCCCTGCCTCATATCAACTTTGAAGATGACTTCCGGACGGAGATAAAAAAGATCAGAGTGGTTGACAATACAAAACCCAATATCCTGATGATGCACCTCTCGATGCCGATATCTTTTTACAAAGAAGAAGAAATAGGTGGCGGCGTTTTTCCGTCGGAAAAACTGGAGATACTCAAGGATTTTGATTATGTGGCCCTTGGACATTGGCACAGGTTCAATCACATTAAAAAATATGGAAATGTTTGCTACTCCGGTTCGACTGAACGTATAAATGCCGGCGAGATCGACCACGCGAAAGGCTTTGTGGAAGTGGAGATCAATGGCAAAGGTACAGAGATAAAGTTCATTGAACTGCCAACCAGAGAGTACCTCACAATTGTGGTGAAAGATTACTCATCAAATTCGAGGGAGGGGATACTTGATGAGATAAACCACGTTGTCGCCGGAAAAGACCTCTCAGAAGTGATAGTAAAAATTAATTTCGATGAGGTCCCCTCCGAAAGATATTATGAGATCATGCGCGAGCATGTTCTCGAAATAACGGGAGAGGTACTTGAGCTTAAAATCTACAAGAAAAAAGTCGGTGAATCAATTGTTTTTAATGATTCAGGGAATGAGTCGATGCTCGACCGGTTATTGGGCGACCTCAGATCGAACATCACTGACAACGCGATTTATGCCAAGTTTGAAGCACTTACCAAAGAGCTTTATGACGAAATTTTAACAAATGAGGGTGACAATGTTAATTAAGAGTCTCGAACTAACCAACTTTAAACAGTACAAGCAGCAGTCTATTAAATTCAGTGAGGGACTTACCGGTCTCGTAGGCATGAATGGCGCGGGGAAATCAACCATTTTCGATGCCATTACTTTTGTGCTTTATGGGCCTACAGGTAATGTTGTGCTCGAAGATCTAAAAAATGATCATGCCGGATCCAAAGAACATGTGGAGGTGACACTCTGTTTCACTGAGAACAACAGGGATTACAAGATCGTCCGCTCCCTCCGGGGCGCGAATGCAACCTCAAATGCCGCTTTTTACAGGATTGAGGAAGATGGTGTGGTAAAAACGATCGCTGAGAAGGTGGGTGATGTCAAGAAGGAACTCTTCAAAGTTATCAAGCTTGACAGGAACAGTTTTGTCAACTCATTCTTCGCGAAACAGAAAGAGACGGCCGGATTACTGGATATTTCTCCGGGTAAAAGAGACAAAGAGATTCGCAGGATGCTTGGGCTTGACAGACTTGATAAACTGAGCTCGAAAATTACAGAGAAGATCGGAGTAATGAAGGCTGAAGCAAGCATTCTTGAGAAGCAGGTAAAAACACCTGAGCAGATCGAAGAGATGCAGTCAAACATTTCAGTAAAGAAGGCGGAACTTACGGTTCTGGAAGGCAAGTTACGTGCCGCGAAGGAGGTTGTACAGACCAAGACCACTGAAAAAGCGGAGGCTCAGACAAAGGTTGACGAGTTAAGAACCCTCGAAAAAGCGTATACCAAACTGCAAAAAGAGATCACCCGGTTAAAGACACAACTGGATAGCATAAACAAATCAATTGCGGATACCGAATCTGAAATTACACGCTTGGAGAATCTAAAGACTGAGGGTGAACGCATTGAACCGGAAGTTAACAAGCTGGCAGGTGTTGAAGAATCCCTCGCCGATCAGAATACAAAAAAGGCGAACTTTAAACTTTTCGAAACCACTTCCAAAAACATCGATGGCTTGAAATCAACGCTCGCGGAACAAAACGCAAAGCTGGCGAGCCTTGGGTCTGCAATTGAAGCCGGCGCGGGTTTGGATGATGCCCTACTGCAAAAACAGGCTTCCCTGTCTCAACTCGAGGAGAACAAGGGTCTGCTCGATAGCAACCTTGCAGATGTAACCAGAGAGCATACAAACAATACCGCTACCCTTAAACAGAAAACAGACAGAAAAGCAAAAATTGACAAGCTTGATGATACCGCGCCATGCGAAGAGTGCGAAAGGGAGCTCCACGACCATAAACCTTATCTCCAGGAGAAATACGCCAAAGAGATAGCTGAACTTGGAATCCTCTGCGCGCAGACATCAGCAAGGAAATCTGATCTTGAAGCACAAGTCGCTGAGAAGAAACTTGCGATCAAGGCAGTGGAAAAAGAAATCAATGATCTGAAAATAAAGATCAGCAATCGCGAAAAAGACAAGACAGCGTACACAACCCTTGAAGCTGAAATCACCTCAACCAAAAATAAAATCGCACAGACGGAGACAGATCTCAGCTCCATCGGACCGTGCGATTTCGATCAGGAAGAGATAGAACGATTGTCGGCAGAAAAAACAAAACTCGATGCTTTGAACAAGAAATACAACCAAATATTGGGAGAGATTAGATTAATTCCGGGAAAAAGAGACGGTCTTGTAACTCTGTTTGAGACCAAAACTCAAGTGACCAACGCTCTGAGAGAAACTGAAGCCAGTGTTACAGGGCTTGATTTTAATCCGGATGCTCTTGTTGCAGCAGATTCACTATATAAAGCAAAGGGAGAAGAGCTTATTGAAGCCATGAAGGTGCAGAGCAACGCGGAAATTGCTTCTACCACGGCTCAAAATGAAGTTCTCAGCCTTGAGAACGGTCTTCTTGTTGAAAAGAGCAAGATTGCTGAATACGATTCTGCTAAAAAAGAGGTCGATCTTCTGATCAACTACCGGAATATTGTCGATTCTTTCAAGCAAAGAATCACTTCCGAAGCCCTCCCGAAAATATCATTCGACGCGGATGAGTTGTTCCGTGGCATTACACACGACAGATACAACTCACTCAGGATCGATCCTGAGAGTTTCGAAATAAAAGTTAAAAGGGAGAATAAAGATGTACCTCTTGAAACCCTTTCGGGCGGTGAGAAAGATCTGGCGGCCGTTTGCCTCAGAGTCGCTATAAGCCGTCACATCGTTTCAATGAACGGCGCTGGAAATCTCGGATTCCTCGCACTCGATGAGGTTTTCGGATCACAAGATGAGGGCAGAAGAGGAGAACTTCTGAACGCGCTTCAACAGATATCAGACAAATTCAGCCAGGTATTCATAGTCTCCCATAATCAGGATGTTCAGGAAGCGTTCCCAAACCGTCTGATCATCTCAAAGAGTGGCCACTACAGCGTCATAAATCAGAAGATAGCAAACAACTAATAAAAAATCCGCTCCAGCTCCGTGGGATCGGATGTTTTGCCGAGGGCGAGGATCAGTTTGATCCTTGCCTTTTGGCCGTTTAAATACTCGGCGAAGATCACCCCGGCTTCTCGCAGCCACTTCCCTGCACCGGGATAGCTGTAAACGTCATCTGTTTCACCGGCGGGACAGCGTGACACAAGCACTACCGGAATGCCCCTCGAGATAACATACTCAACTCCTTCGAAAACGGCCGGAGGTACATTCCCGACACCAAGCGCTTCAATTACAAGTCCCTCCGCGCCACTGTCCGCGGCATACTTGAAAAATTTCGAGTCCATCCCCGCGTAGGTTTTAAGCAGGTCAACATTTGAGTTGATCCTTTCGGTTTTTATGGTCTCAAGCCTTCTCGGGGTACGGTTGAGAATTACCCTTCCCCTGTCAACAAAGCCGAGGCTGCCGAAATCGAGCGAGGCGAAGGTTTCAGTGTCTTCAGTGTGGGTTTTCGTAACTTCACTCGCGGCGTTAATTTCACCGTTCAGGCAGACAAGAACCCCCAGATCCCTGCAATTAGGGTTCAGGCAGGTGTAGATCGAATCGATAAGATTTTGGGGGCCATCCCAATCGGGTTCTGAACTGTTTCGCATTGAACCGGTTACCACAACAGGAACGTGGCACTCAAGAAAAAGATCGAGAAAATAGGCAGTCTCTTCGAGGGTATCTGTGCCGTGGGTTACGATCACTCCGTCGAAGTCCCCTTCATCGATGAGAGATTGAACTGTAGCCGCCAATTCGAACATCAGCTCCGGTGTCATGTGTGGCCCGGGATACTTGCCGAAATCATGAAACTCTATCGAGGCAAGCTTGCCAAGTTCGGGGATAAGTTCAATTATATCACCCCCTGTTAAATGCGGAACGGCACCTCCGGTTGCTTGATCCACCTTCATCGAGATCGTGCCACCGGTAAAAACAATCATTATTTTTTTCATATCTTGAGCGCTTCAAATTCTTTATATTTAATTTGTAAAAATAGCATTTTTTAATGCGATCTCATCGAAAACGACGCCTAAAGAGGGCAGAACCGTACGGTTAACGTACACGGAGGTGTTAAATGTTACATGTTGTTGATGTAGAACTTACTCCCAACCCCCACGCCATTAAATTTGTGCTGAATCAGAAATTGCTTCACTTCACTTCAAGGCAGTTCAGCTCGCCTGAGGAAGCTCTTGATGATCCACTCGCGAAAGGGATTTTCGAATTGGAGGGAGTGGCTTCTGTGTTCTACATGGACAAGTTCGTCACTATCGAAAAGAAACCGGGGTATGAGTGGGGCAAGATACAACGCCCGTTCCTGGTATTTCTTAGCAAATTTGACGATAAGCTCATCCCCGAGGAGGCAACCCCGGAGGGTATGGACGAAAATACAAGTGAAATGCTTAAGCATATTTCAGACGTTCTTAACAAGAAAGTCATCCCCGCTCTCGCGTATGATGGCGGTGGTCTCGAAGTGCTTGGCCTCGAAGGCTACTCACTCAGAGTAAGATATCAAGGTGCCTGTGGAAGTTGCCCCAGCGCTCAGCGCGGCACCCTCTCGGCAATCGAAAGCCTGCTGAAACGCGATGTTCATCCGGCGCTTGAAGTAATTCCAGACTAAGGCTGAATTTCGAGGGCTGAAGGCTGAAAAATTAACCACAAAGATACTGTGTTTAAAGTCAAGGAAAATCAGCATGGACATGGCGTATG
>CAZVBQ010000034.1:0-25829 GCA_964625575.1 uncultured Ignavibacteriaceae bacterium
GTGTTAGGCACGCCGCCAGCGTTCGTCCTGAGCCAGGATCAAACTCTCCGTTGTAAATTGATTGTAAGCCTTTATAACAGTTTTTGTCATCTTATCATCTGACTTCGGTCAGATGCATCCACTATGTAAAAGAACAATTTTTCCGTTTGCTTAATTTTTCAGAAACGGGCTTTTAACTTACGAAAAAGTTTCTATTCAAGTCAAGCGTTTGAAAAAAAATTTTCAAAACTTTTCTTGCGATTTCTTTTCGCAAGTCCGCTCGTTTCAAGCGTCGTTCAATTTGTTTAAGAACTCAAAAATAAACAGTCTTCAAACTTAATACTTTTTCAAATTCTGTGCAAGTACTTTTTCAAAAAAAAATAACTTTTTTTTGTTTTTACCCGGCTTTTGTCGGCGTGCTTGCATATACAGTCTGTTAAGAACGTTCAGAATTCAAAAATTTTGAGACACTAATTAAAGGGTTTTCTTCCAAATTTCCAAATTATTTTATCATTATTTTTTCTTTTTTTTCGAAAACTCTCCTAACCATTCAACTTTCCCTCTATTTTGGGCGATAATCGCGTATTGTACTAAGTTTCATTTTTCGTAAGTTCCTGTTAAGAACTCACTATTTACAGGCTTAAAATGTCCCGTCTTCTGATACTCGGAGGCGGCATCGCCGGTCAAACCGCCGCTATGCACGCCCGCAATAAATTAGGCTCCTCTCACGAGGTTGTAGTTGTAACCCCCAATTCTAAATGGAACTGGATCCCGTCTAACATCTGGGTCGGGGTCGGAGTAATGTCAACCGAACAGGTGACATTTCCCCTCGAACCGGTTTATAAAAAGACCGGCATCACTTACCACCAGGCCAAAGCCCTCTCGATCCACCCCGAAGGTGACGCCAACTCAACACTTCCTTTCGTTACCGTTGAATTCACAAAGCCCGGTATGGAAGGGAAAACAGAGAAGATCACATACGACTATCTTATAAACGCCACCGGCCCTAAGCTGAAGTTTGAAGCTACCGAAGGCCTCGGTCCTGAAAAGAATTCACTATCAGTCTGCACTTCGGGGCACGCGAAGCAAACCTCCGATGCGCTTGATGTGCTGGTCGAAAAGATGAAGCGGGGCGAAAAGCAAAAACTTCTGATCGGTACCGGTCACGGTAACTGCACCTGCCAAGGCGCGGCGTTCGAGTATCTCTTTAATATAGAGTATGAACTCCGCCGAAGAGGTGTCCGCGACAAAGCCGAAATAACATGGATATCGAACGAACAGGAGCTTGGCGATTTCGGTATTGGCGGCATGCACATCAAACGGGGTGGTTACATAACCCACTCCCGCGTTTTCACCGAATCGCTCTATACTGAAAGAGGCATCCGCTGGATCACCCGCGCTCATGTAAAGGAAGTGCTGCCCGCAAAAATTCAGTACGAGAACCTCGACGGCGATATCCACGAAGAGAATTTCGACTTCGCCATGCTCCTCCCACCTTTCTCCGGAGTCGGCATCAAAGCATTCAACAAAACAGGTGACGAGATAACATCGGATCTTTTTGCACCCAATGGTTTTATGAAGGTTGACGGCGACTATTCTAAAACCAGGTACGAAGACTGGTCACCCGATGACTGGCCAAAAACTTATCAGTCGCCGCTATATAATAATATATTCGCTGTCGGTATCGCCTTCGCGCCGCCTCATGCAATCTCAAAACCGATGACAAGCCCAAACGGCACGCCAATCTTCCCGACACCTCCGCGCACAGGAATGCCTTCCGGGGTGATGGCCCGTCAGGTTGCGTATAACATTGTAGATATGATAAAAGGAAAGGCCGACAAGCCAACACGAGAAGCTTCACTTGCCCACATGGGTGCTGCTTGCATCGCATCTGCAGGCGCGGGCTTCTTCAAAGGTACCGCCGTCTCGATGACAATGTACCCCATTATCCCCGACTTTAACAAATACCCGGAATCAGGTCGCGAGCTCGCCTACACCACCGGTGAGATCGGACTCGCAGGTCACTGGGTCAAGCACTTCCTCCATTACGCGTTCATTTACAAAGCAAAAGCCAACCCGTTCTGGCGGGTCGTACCCGAATAAGGAGAATTATCATGACAGCAAGAGACCCATACGGACAAAATTACTATCCCCCCGTCCCCACAAAATTCACGAAGTGGATGCGGACCAACCTCCTCTATCAGATATTCCGATTTTTTGTTATTAATATAAAGATGCTCCGAATGGTGAGGAAACACTGATCCAGTGGCCAATGGTGAGCGGTAAGAGGTTTGAGAAATGTAAATCAACGGGAGTAGGCATCATGATCTCTCCCCGGTGGATTTAACTGTAAATTATAATTTTTTACCGGAGACGGACTTTACTGACATTCAATAAAGTCCGTCTTGTTTTTTAATCTTGAGCTTTGGCTCTGCAAACCGATGATTAAAAGAATCTCCAGGAGGGTTCTTCGCACAGCTGGATTTTCGTGCACTTCGGCCTCAGCATTCTCTTTGAAAAATTGGCATCCACATAAAAAAGATCTGATGTATAACCGTCACTAATGTGTCCGTATACTTTTTCACTCCCATCCATCTTAAAAATTGAGGCGTCAAACATAATATCTTCGATGATCTTAGTCTGCTTGCTACCATCTAAATTGACAAGATATATTGGCCCATGACCATAGTCTCCGAATCCCTGGAAGACAAAGAATGCCACTCTTTTGGCGTCAGGGAGAACACTAAAGGAAATACACGCCTCAACCTCTTCACGGTTTTTCTGCTCGGGGGTTTTCGTGCTGGGTCTTACTTTCCCTGAATCATCCGTGTACTCTAACTCGCAATCGGCATTTATCCTTATCTTTTTCTGAACTTTTCCGGCTTCGCTAAGGTGATATCCGGTGGTATCAATTGAATTAAGGGCAGGATTGGATGGAATATATCTTATTTGTGAAGGGTTACCCGTCGCAACATCTATCTCGTACGCTGATCCGTAGGTATAGGTAAAGGGAAATTCTTCTTTAAAGTCGCAACCGATATAAAGCTTGCCCCCAAAAAACTCCACACGGCTATTCCGCCCATTCAGCCAATAAATGTTGTTACTCGTATTATTGTAAACCTGGGAGATATATTAGATCGAGTCATTGAGGGGATTGTACTTATAAATATTGAGGGTTTTGTTCCTAAGCACCGTGTAGAAAATGGTTGCCGAGTCAACCCAGTGGAAATCATACACCCTGGCTTTGGTATCCACCTTTTTGATGGTGTTACCATCCGGGTCTACCAATGATAGCGTATCTCTTTCCAGCACAACGAACGCGGGTTTCTTTGCTCCACCCAAGCTCAGAAATAAAACGACAACGGCAATTCCCAGAAGAACGACCACGATAACCATTACTTTAAGGATAATCGATGATCTCACCTATTTCCTCCTGATTTTCAATTGAGAAAATTATTTAAAGATATGCTAAAAATAGTAAAGTTTTGGAACGGACAGCTAATACCAAATCGCTGATAGCTACAGCTTAACCGCCTTCACCCTCTCCCGCATTCTCTTATAATTCGGGCATACTTTTTCAAGTTCGGCATAAAAACGGGGGGAGTGGTTCATTTCTTTGAGGTGGCAGAGTTCGTGGAGGATGACATAGTCGATCAGGTCGGGTTCGATTGCCATGAGGAGGGGTGAGAGACATATCTCTTTGCGGGTGGTGCAGAAGCCCCACTTCCCGCGCATCTTTTTAACTTTGATGGCGGATGGGGTGAAACCGTGCTTCTGGGCGAGGAACTCGGCCCGGGGGATGAGGAACTTCGCCGCGGTGCTGTTCAGCCACGCGCGGTAGATGTCCATCGTGGTTTCGCGGGCGCCGGCGGGACTCTCGATCGCAAGCTCAGCGGAGTCTTTTTTGAAGTTTATCTGGTGTTTCCGCAGGAAGAGGTTGTACTGGTGGTCAACTTTAATCTCTTCACCGAAGAGTTTGTAGGGGGATTCTTCCTTCCTCACGATCAGGTCGATGTGTCGCTCAAGGAAGCTTCTTTTGCTTTCAAGGAAGTCACGGGCCTCATCGAACGACCCCCTTTCGGGGATCACGAGTTCGAAAAGACCCGTCTGATTAATTCTTATCGCGATGTTTTTCGAGCGCCGGCTTCGTCTGACTGCGCAATGGACCTTGTGTCCCTTTATCTCGATCTCGATCAAAGCTGGCTGATGCCTCATCGTATTTTCTTATAGGTTGAGCCTTCTTTGGTGTCCTGCAGAACGATCCCGAGGGTGTTCAGCTCGTTCCGGATCTTGTCGGAGAGGGCGTAGTTCTTCTCCTGTTTGGCTTCGATCCTGAGCTTTATGAATAACTTAATGAGCTCGTCCTCAAGTCCGCTGTCGGAAGTGGCGGTTTTCTCTGTCCGGAGAATACCAAGCACGCCATCGGCGGTTTTTTTGAGGAACTCAATCACGTCTTCCCAGAACTCCCGGGTCAAATTGTTCCCGGTGGCGATGTATGTGTTCGCTTCCTTGATAAAGTCGAAGATCACAGCGATCGCTTTCGGCGAGTTGAAATCGTCATCCATCGCCTCTTTAAAGGCATCGTAACTTTTCTCGAATCCAAAGATCGCGCTTCCGGAGGGGGGACCCGCGGCCAATGCTTTTTTCGCGGTATCAAGTAGATTCTCTATTTTTTCGCGACCACGGTCGGCGCTCTCTATCGCCTCAGCGGTAAAATTCAGCGGCGATGCATAGTGCGTCTGTGCGTAAAAGAACCGGAGCGTCTCGGGTTTGTACCTCTGAACCATGTCCCTCAGATTAAAAACATTTCCGAGCGACTTCGACATTTTTTCATTGTCGATGTTAAGGAAACCGAAGTGTATCCAGTATCTCGCGAACTGCTTACCCGTGGCCCCTTCACTCTGCGCTATTTCATTCTCATGGTGCGGGAAGATCAGGTCACTGCCGCCGGCGTGAATATCAAATGTTTCACCGAGGTGTTTGCACGACATGGCAGAGCACTCAATGTGCCAGCCCGGCCGGCCTTTGCCCCATGGACTCTCCCAGAACGGCTCGCCCGGTTTTGCTGATTTCCACAGCGCGAAATCGAGCGGACTTCTTTTAACTTCGTTTACTTCAACGCGGGCACCCGACTCAAGATCGTCGACGTTCTTCCCCGAAAGCTTTCCGTAACCATCGAACTTGCTGATCTCATAGAATACATCGCCGTTTACTTCGTAGGCTTTGCCGTTCTTTATCAGCGCTTCGATCATCGCGATTATCTCGGGTATGTGCTCAGTCGCGCGGGGGTTTATATCGGCGCGGAGGAGACCGAGTTTATCGATATCCTCGAAGAAGGCATCGGAGAATTTCTTTGCCACTTCCTTGGCGTCAATTCCGAGCGAGTTCGCTTTGTTGATTATCTTATCGTCGATATCGGTAAGGTTCATCGCGAATTTAACTTTGTATCCGGAGTAGATCATGTAACGGCGTACGATATCCGACATCACGAACGATCTCGCGTTACCGATATGGAAATAGTCATATACCGTCGGTCCGCATGAGTAAATCGTCACTTCCGGCGGATTGAGCGGTATAAATTCTTCTTTCTTGCGTGTAAGTGTATTGTATATCTTTAGCATGGTGTCAAGTTTTTATCACAGGAAGAATAAAAGAATAAAAGGGATATAAGGACTTTTCTTCTATTCCTTCTATTCTTCCGTGCTTCCTGTGGAATTAATAAATCAAACCCGTAACTTGTCTATCAAAAGCTGAATATCCGCCGGGAGATCAGAATCAAACCGCATGAACTCTTTGGTATGCGGATGAACGAAACCGAGCGTCTTGGCATGAAGAGCCTGCCTCGGCATGATCTCCAAAAGGTTTTCAACCCGGGCTCTTATCTTCGGCAACTGGTCGCCGTAGCGGATCGCCCTGCCACCGTAAAAATCATCTCCGAATATCGGGTGTCCAGTTCCGCTCAGGTGAACCCTGATCTGATGCGTTCTGCCCGTTTTCAGTTTCAGACTTAAAAGAGTGGCAAACTCGAACTCTTCCAGCACTTCATAAAATGTATGCGCGAACTTACCTTCGTTTTCGGTCATGGTGAAGAGCTTACGGTCGCGTTTGCTTCTGGCAATGAACGACTGCACTTCCCCCTTCCTCTCTTTGAACTTCCCCCAAGCCACTGCCTGATACTCCCTCTCGGTCGTATGCGCCGAAAACTGGGCGGCAAGCCGGTGGTGAGAAACATTATCCTTCGCAATAAGGAGGAGCCCGCTGGTATCCTTGTCGATCCTGTGGACAATCCCCGGTCGCGTCGCGGGATCGTTAATATCGCTTAATTTCTGTTTGTGGAAGAGGAGCGCGTTAACAAGTGTGCCGGTATAGTGCCCGATAGAGGGATGAACCACTAATCCGGGCGGCTTGTTGATCACCATCAGGTGCTCATCTTCATAGACGACATCAATCGGAATATCTTCAGGTTCGGCTACTTCGGGGCGGGGGGCAATTGGAAGGGTAAGAATGATCGTGTCCCCCGGATTCACCTTGTAGTTCGATTTTATCACCTTGCCGTTGGCTGTGACGTACCCCGCTTCTATAAGTTTCTGTATCCGGGTGCGTGTAGCGTTCTCTACCGAATTGGCGAGAAAAGTATCAACCCTTTCCTTCTTTTTCCCGTCGGGGATCTCATATTTAAAGATCTTTTCGGTTATTATCTTCGCCATTTGACGCTTTTCCGGTCGCGGGTTCCTCTTCTATCGTGATCTGTCTGGCTTTCGAAGTGGCGGCATTCCCCTCTTCCTTACCCACGGCAGGAACAGCGGAAGTGTCACCTTCTCCCTGTTCAACCATTTCCTCTTCTTCTTCCTTGCCGTAGAAAATGAAGAGCACCGCCACGCCGAAAGAGACGGCGATATCAGCAATGTTGAAGATGGGGAAACTGTCGATATAGTGTCCAAAAATGGTAACATCGAACACAACATGGAAGAAATCAACCACATGTCCGTAGAAGAAAGGGGCATAACCATAAAGCACACCGTAAAACACCCTGTCTATCATGTTTCCGATCGCGCCGGCGAGAATGAGCGCCAACCCAATGGCAGCACCCCTGTTTTTCGCGGCAATTTTGTCGATATAGTAAACTATGAATCCACTGGCTGCCACAGACACGAGCGAAACCAGCACTTTTACAACGGGGTGAAGTTCGATTCCGAAAGCTATTCCCTTGTTTTCAACAAAGGTCAGCCTGAAAAATGTACCCAGAACGGGGAAAGATTGCCCCAGATACATCCCTTCGTAGTTTATCCCCAGAAAAGGAATGGAGAACCCTTTCACCGCCAGCTTCGTAAGCTGGTCGATTACAATAAGGATCAGTGAGAAATAAAGTAACTTCCGGGCAAACGGATCTGTAACTATCTTCTTAATAAGGTTTCTTTTTCTTTTCTTGTTTAACTTTGATCGGGAGGCAATGCTGGCTGTGAGGCACGGCAAAGAGCCTTTCCTTTGGTATCAGAGGGCATGTTTCGCAGAGGTTCTGCGGTTCATCTATACACTCAACGCAGAGCCCGTAGGTGCCTGCCTCGATCCTTTTGAGGGCTTCATCAAGATAGCCTAGAAACTTTCCTTCGCGCTGCGCGTAAAGAAAGGTTTTCTCCCTCTCCATAGCGTCAGTGCCTTGTTCAGCCATATGGAGCGAGTAGGGTGAATTTTCATTGATATACTCACCCGTGGTGGGATCCATCATCCTCTCGCGCAGATTCTGCAACTGGGTGATGATCTCCTCCCGCTTTTCGGTTATCACAACGCGAAACTCTTCAAGTTCCTCGGGAGTATATCGGGTTTTCCTGGTTTCTTCCATCGGATTCTCCTTGTAGCATCCTTAGTGTTTTGAAATTTCGATTACGCAATCAAGGTCGTTTATTTTCCACTCCTGCTTAAAACCGGAACCATCAGTGTTGTTCCCGATCGCTGTCGCGAGTGTTTCGCCCTGGATATAATTGCTGAAATTGTTCACGGCTTCCGCGAGCTCCGCCACGCCATCGTAGTCGATGGTAATCTTGTCGGTAACTTCAAAGCCGGCATCTTTTCTCATATTCTGCACACGGTTAACGAACTCCCTGGCAATCCCCTCTTGCTTGAGTTCAGGGGTTATTTCGGTATCAAGGGCAACTGTGAACGCACCTTCGGCCTCAACAAGCCAGCCTTCAATTTCAGAGCTGATTATCTCAACGTCAACGGGCTCAACCACCACTTCATTTTCATTAACTGAGATGGTGACGTTCTCACCCTTCGAGAGTTTTGATATCTCGGCCCTGCCGAACTCACGAATTGCTGCCGCCACAGGCTGAACGCCTTTGCCGTGCTTTCCGCCGAGTGATCTGAAATTCGGTTTCGCTGTCTTTTTAACGATACCGGAGTCGTCAGTAAGTATCATAAGTTCCTTGATGTTAACTTCATCAAGGATCACATCTTTCATCGTCTCGAGTGGCTCTTTTACCCTGTCAGGTACTGAAGCCATGATCTTTTTAAGCGGTTGGCGCACTTTAAGGTTGTGCTTGGCGCGCATCGATCTGGTGATATAAACCACCTTCTGAACCGCTTCCATCTTTTCTTCCAGCTCATGATCAATATAGGTAACCTGAGGGAAGTGGCAAAGGTGAACCGACTCCTCTTCGTGGAATCCGCTGATGTTCAATCTCTGAAAGAGGTCTTCAGCTATAAACGGCGCGAAGGGTGAAACAAGTTTCGCAACGGTGATCAGGCACTCGTGAAGTGTCTGGTAGGCCGAGAGCTTTGCTTCTGTCATTTCCGACTTCCAGAACCTTCTCCGGCTCCTTCTAACATACCAATTCGAAAGTTCATCTATTGTAAAGTTCATCACAGCGCGGGCTGCCTTCGTAACATCGTAGGCATCCATCTCTTTTTCATACTCTTTAACAACCGAGTTGAGTTTCGAGATTATCCATCTGTCGATCTCGGGGCGTTTCGCGTAGTCAACCTTTGGCTTGTCATTCACGAACTTGTCAATGTTCGCGTATAAAGCAAAGAACGAGTATGTGTTCGTAAGCGTTCCAAAGAACTTTCTCTGAATGTCCGCGAGATCCTCTTCATTGAAGAGAGTCGGCTTCCAAGGCGGATTGTTTACAATCAAGTACCATCTGGTGGCATCGGCACCATATTTATCAAAAAGCATGAACGGATCAACCGAATTGCCGCGGCTCTTCGACATCTTCTTCCCCTCTTTGTCGAGGATCAGGTCGTTCACAAGAATATTCTTGTAAGCCGGTGAATCAAACAGCATAGTCGAGATGGCATGGAGCGTGTAGAACCATCCGCGGGTCTGGTCGATACCCTCTGAAATAAAATCAGCGGGGAAGTTAGCCTCGAACCACTCCTTGTTCTCAAACGGATAGTGATACTGTGCAAAAGGCATCGCGCCAGAGTCGTACCAAACGTCGATCAGCTCGGGGGTTCTGTGGTATCTCTTTCCGTCCTTCTCAAAAACTATTCTGTCAACGAACGGTTTATGCAGATCCACTTCAGGCAGCTCTGAAACAGGCGTGCGCTTGCCATCGGCTTCATAGATACCTTGCTTCAATTCTTCAATACTACCGACAGCGAACATATCCTTGCCGTCTTCACTTACCCAAATCGGAAGTGGTGTTGCCCAGTATCTGTCGCGTGAAAGAGCCCAGTCTTTGTTCTCCTCAAGCCAGTTACCGAAACGGCCCGAGCCGATCTCTGGTGGTGCCCAGTTGATCGTTTTGTTAAGCTCAACCATCCTGTCGGCGATCTGCGTGGTTTTTATGAACCACGATTCGCGCGCGTAATATATAATAGGTACATCATCGAACCTCCAGCTAAATGGGTATGAGTGTTCGATTGTCTCCTTTTTGTAAAGTTTTCCTTCCGCCCTGAGCTTCTGGATAATGCCGTTATCAGCATCTTTAACGAACTGATCAACAAAGTCGGTAACTTCGGCAGTGAATCTTCCGCCCCGGGTAACAGGCTGAAGCATCGGCAAGCCGTACTTCTTTGAAACTTCATAGTCATCCTGACCGAACGCGGGAGCTATATGCACAATACCCGAACCGTCACCGGTGCTTACGAAGTCACCAAGTATGGTGTAGAAAGCTTTTTTATCGGGCGTGCAGTAGTTCATCAACTGTTCGTAGTCAGTTCCTTCAAGGTCTTTTCCCGTGAAGTGCTCCAGTATCTCATAATCTTCGCCAAGAACCGATAGTCTCTCTTTCGCGAGGACGACCTTCATCTCTTTATGAAGAACTTTCACGTACTCAACATCAGGACCGAGCGCGAGCGCCACGTTCGAGATGAGGGTCCAAGGTGTTGTCGTCCATACGAGGAAGTGGAAATCCTGATCCTTCGCTTTGAACAACACGTAAACCGAGGGGTCTTTTGTCATTCTGTAACCAAGGGCGAGCTCATGGCTCGAAAGCACAGTCTCCGCTTTCGGATCCTGCGGAACGATCTTGTAATCCTTAAAGATCAAGCCTTTGTCGAACAGCGTCTTAAGCGACCACCAAACCGATTCAATATAGTTGTTAGTGCAGGTGATGTAGGCAGATTCCAGATCGATCCAGTACCCCATCCTGTCGGTCATTTTCTCCCACAGGTCTTTGTAGGTAAAAACCGACTCCCTGCAGGCAGCGTTATATTTTTCAACACCGAACGCGGGTATATCCGATTTGCTCTTTATCCCGAGCTGTTTCTCAACTTCGATCTCAACGGGGAGTCCGTGTGTGTCCCATCCGGCTTTGCGGTGAACCTGGTAGCCTTGCAGTGTCTTGTAGCGGCAGATAAGATCTTTAAGCGTACGCGCCATTACATGGTGGATGCCCGGCTTGCCGTTGGCAGTGGGAGGACCTTCATAGAATGTAAAACTCTTGCCTGCCGAGCGGGTGGTCACGGATTTTTCAAAAATTCCGCGCTCCTGCCAGAATTTTAATATTTCACTCTCAATTTCGGGGTATCTGAAGTTATCGGGATATTGCTTGTACATCTTGTCTTTTATTTATTTTATTGCTGCCCGCGATATTGCTCAAGCAGCTGTTTTTCTGTTCTTACCAGTAGTTTCAGTTCGTTTTCAACTTTTTCTTTTTCACGGGTGATCCTGTTCAGTTCCTGCTCAGCGGCGAAGAGTATCTTCTCAGCCTCAAGCTTTGCTTTTTCTACCAGGAGTTCCGCGTTTTTTTCAAAAAGTGTAGCTTCAAATATAGCTTCTTTTTCTGAATTTGCATCGTCATTTTCCACCCCTTTTTCCGGAAGTGGTTCCTCCGCAATAACTTGCGGTTCCTCAACAAACGTCTGAATTGCTACAGGCTCTTCAACTAAACTCTGAACCGCTTTCGTCTCTTCCACAGGGTCAGGTATTGCCTCCGGCACTGTCACCGCGACATCAGGCTGCACTTCCTCTTCATCTACAGTTTCTATCACTTCCACTTCCCCGGCGAAGCGCAGAGCGCTGCTGTTCCTTCCAAAAAGGACGAATGATGAAACTATCAGTCCGTTCACCATGGCTGTAACCAGAATGCTGAACTGCGCGGCATCGGGTATCTTCCGGTGAACGAAAAACATCTCATGCGAGAGAGCCCCCAAAACACCAAGGAGCATCCCCAACAGGCCAAGCCTGAAGGAGGCTTTCCTCTCGAATCCTTCACCGATCAGCCATCCTGCTAAAAGCGATGCCACAAGCAGCACGAACAGCCGGGAGTAAAAGACCGAGTCAGCGTACACAATATCCGCCAAAAAGTAGGAGGAACTCCCCGCTACAGCGACGGCTAAAATGAAACCGAGGATCCCTGTGAATTTCTTGAATGTCATTTTAATCTTCTGATCAGTTCAGTGAAAATTTTCGTCATTTTGGGCTCCGCCATACCCGCTGCCTCAAGTATCTCGGGCAGGGTGACGGGTTTCAGCGATTCAGGGAAGCATTCATCTGTGATAATGCTCATTCCGAACACTTTCATCCCCATGTGGTTTGCCACTATGTTCTCCGGGATGGTCGACATCCCCACCACATCAGCACCGATATGTCTTAAAAATCTGTACTCGCTTCTGGTCTCGAGGCTCGGACCTGAAACAGCAACGTAAACCCCTTTCTGAAGTTTTATTTTCTGCTCAAGCGCGATCTCCTCCGCGAGCGCGATCAGTTCAAGCGAATAAGGCTCGCTCATGTCGGGGAATCGAGGTCCTAGTTCATCGATATTTGGTCCGATAAGAGGGTTGTCACCCAGAAGATTGATATGATCAACCATTATCATCAGATCACCACGTCTGTAAACCGGATTCATACCGCCACAGGCGTTTGATACAAAAAGTTTTTCCACCCCGAGGAACTTCATCACCCTTACCGGAAAGGTGATCTGCTGCATGCTGTAACCCTCATAATAGTGGAAGCGCCCCTGCATTGCCACAACCCTTTTACCATGAATGGTGCCAAAGATCAGTCTCCCATGGTGTGACTCTACCGTGGAAACGGGAAAATGGGGAATGTCTTCATAATCTATTGTCTGTTCAATTTCAATCTCCTCCACTAAAGCTCCAAGCCCGGTACCGAGAATAATTCCGTATTCATAATCGTGCCCCGTTTTTTCTCGCAGAAATTCAACGGTTTCTTTTATTTTGTCAAGCAGGTTTTCCATTCTAATCTTCCACAATATTATTTAAATCAATTTTTTCTGTGCTGCCACCAAAAAAGAGTTTCGAAGGGTCTTTTTCAGGTTTTGCTTCCGGTTCTTTTTTCAGCTCAATCTCTTCAGGCAAGGGCGCGGCAGCCACTTCAGCCTTGTTCACGTCACCATCATCAAGGGGGATCGAAACAAGTTCCGGCTCCGGAATTGGTGCCGGTTGTTCTTCTTCCGCCTTCGATTCCACTTCCCTGATCCCGAGAATATCCTCCTGGGTTTCGATCATGGCAGTAAGCCGGGAGATCAGCCAGGCTCTCCTCTCTTCAAGGGCGGCTATGTTCTTTTGCAGCTCAAGCGCCCGCTCAGCAGATCCCGCTGTGAGCCTTTCAGCCTCTTCTTCAGCGTTTTTAACTATCTGTGCAGCCTCATCATACGCTTTCTGAAGCGCGAGGCCTGACGACTCCTGTGCCGCTATCAAAGCCTTCTGAAGACTGTCTTCAATTGTTTTGTACCGTTCAACCTCAAAATTAAGCTGGTCGATCGTCCGCCGCAGGGTTTCGTTCTCTTTGATTGCCGATTCAAGTTCACCGGCAACCTTCTCAAGAAAATCCGCCACTTCACGCGTGTCAAACCCTCTGACCGATTTTGAAAATTCTTGTCGCTTTATGTTTACGGGTGATAATTTCATATTAATGCCTCTCACCAAATATTGCGGTACCGATCCTTAAAAATGTTGATCCCTCTTCAATGGCTATTGTGTAGTCGCCCGTCATCCCCATCGAAAGCTCCTTTATTGAAGTGTAGCCCGACCTGTTAAGTTCATCCCTCAAAAGCCTGGTTCTTACAAAAGCGTCCCGTATAATGGTAACATCGTCAACAAAAGGTGCCATTGTCATCAGCCCAACCACTTCAATGTTGTTCAACTTGCCGGCACTCTCCGCGAGCATAAAAACATCTTCGCTGTTACTCCCCGACTTTGTAGTCTCGAATGATGACTTGAATTCTATCATCACTTTTTGCCTGGCTCCTTTTTTTTCCGCCTGTCTGTTGATCTCCTCGAGAATTTTCAGAGAATCAACTGAATGAATATAGTCGGCACTTCCTGCCACATATTTCACTTTGTTGGTCTGAAGTGTACCGATAAAGTGCCAGGTGATCCCCTTGCCCGGCAACAGGGCATGCTTGTCCCTGAACTCCTGGGCGTAGTTCTCCCCGAAGTGCCGCTGCCCGGCAGCCAATGCCTCTTCGATCTTATCAGTACCAAAAAGCTTGCTGACCGCCACAAGGGTCACTGAGTCTTCACCGCGCCCGGCGGTAATACACCGCGCGGCAATAAGTTCTTTTAAGTAGTTTAAATTTTCTTTAATCATAATTAACAAGACCGCTAAATTAGAACTTTATTGGGAATTAATCAATTGTTTTCGGGCGGGAATTTGAACGGGGATGATGGCTTTAAAACGACAAAAGCGGGATAAACCCGCTTTTGACATCCGGCAATTTGTATTTACCGGGAAACTGCAAAGCTAAAATTATTTTTTCTCTTTTTTAGCAGTGGTGTCAGCTTTTTCAACTTTAGCTGTATCAGCATTAGCTGTGGTATCAACAGCTGGGGTCTCAACTGCAGGAGCTTCAACTTTGGTTGAATCTGTAGCAGGAGCTGGAGCTTTTTTGCTGCAGCCGGTGAGAACGAAGAGAGCGGGTAACATAAGAACGATACCGAATTTAACGAGTTTCATTATTTATACTCCAATTGAGTTTGGTTATTGAATGTTGTTGTTTTCTTTGAAATTTGCGTTTCGTTAAGAAACTTAAAAATTATGGAGGGAAATCTAAGGCATCAGACAACTCCCCGCAATAGCTGTGACATCTTTTTACAATTAACTTACTTTATGCGACAATTGGCACTAAATAGTGACACTTTTTACCCCGTTTCCCCTCTTTAAACGCCCTAAACGCGGTTTCTTCTCTTCCACCCATCCCCATCAAAACACAACATCCTTCCGGATTGGTTCCGGCAACCACTTCTTTTTTTGCGCCAATTCAACCGCCGGCAATGAATGATCCTTCATAAATTGTTAATTTTATATCTTAACTTTTTATCATTTGGGAACACAATGAGCGAACTCGAATTACTTGTAAAAATAAGGGAGAATGCCTCCCGCAAAAAAAGAACTTTACTCCTGCCGGAGTCACATGATGACCGCGTGCTTAAAGCCGCTGAAATTATCACCCGTGATGGAATCGGCAGCGTCATAACTCTCGGTAACGAGGAAACCATAAGAGCTAAAGCAGCTTCTCTCGGAGTAAATCTTCAGGGTGTAAGAATAATCGACCCCGAAAAATCGGAACTCCTCAGCAATTTTGCAAATATATTCTACAATCAGCGCAAACACAAAGGCGTTACGATCGAAGAAGCCCGTGAAACCATTAAGAGGGATATCTTTTTCGGTGCCATGATGGTGAAAGAAGGAATGGCACACGCCAGCGTTGCCGGCTCTACTGCCTCCACTGCTGACGTTATGCGCGCCGGCATCCTCTGCATCGGTACAAAGGAAGGCATCTCAATAGTCTCCAGTTTCTTCCTGATGGTTTATCCCGAGGTGACATATTCATTCGGCGACTGTGCTGTGGTTCCCGACCCCGATGCCATACAGCTTGCTGATATCGCCATCTCCACCGCTGATAATCACAAAATTCTCACCGGCGAAGAACCTTATGTGGCAATGCTCTCCTTCTCTACCAAGGGAAGCGCGAAGCACAAACTGGTTGATAAAGTGCTTGAAGCCACCGCGATCATCAAACAGAAACGCCCCGATATTAAGGTTGACGGCGAGCTTCAGTTCGATGCCGCTATTGTGGAAGGCATCGGCAAGAAAAAAGCTCCCGGCAGCGAAGTGGCGGGAAGGGCTAATGTTCTGGTATTTCCCGACTTGCAGGCCGGCAACATCGGCTACAAGATAGCTCAGCGCCTCGGTGGCGCGGAGGCTGTCGGTCCGGTTGTACAGGGACTCAAACTCCCGTTCTTCGATCTCAGCCGCGGTTGCAGTGTCGAAGATATTGTTAACACCTCCGCGATTGCCCTCTTGATGGCGGGCAACTGACCCCACGGTGAAATTAAGATGAGTAAGAGGTTGCCCGCGAAGGCAGCCTCTCTCTTGTCACCCCTGGTATTATAAATAACTAATTCTCACAATCCTGTAACGCATTTGGATGCGTTCATTATTGAAGGTCATCACTTGATGAAAAAAAGAAATCCCCTCTTCTCCGGTCTAACCGTGCTTTTCCTCACCGTCACTCTGGGGTGGTCATCCACCCGGGCGCAAAACACTGAGGCAGATTATTACCAGAACGCGTATAAACTTTACGGAACCGCGCTCAGAACTGCCCTCCACAATATTATTAAGGGTCATACCGTCGTCAGCTACGACGGTCTTTACACAGCCTTCCCCTCAACCGACTCAAAACCCGGCACAAACAATGTCTGGGACATTTATTCCGACAGACCCGGCGGCACACCGGCATATCTGTATACCCACGGTTTGAAGAAGTGCGGCAACTATTCGGGCGAAGGCGACTGCTACAACAGGGAGCACTCATGGCCCGACAGCTGGCTCGGTGCCACTAACCCTGCACGCTCAGATCTTTTTCACATGTACCCTACAGATGGGTATGTGAACAACAGAAGAAGCAATTACCCGTATGGAAATGTCGGCTCTGCCACCTGGACATCCTCAAACGGCAGCAAAGTGGGAAGCTGCACCTTCCCCGGCTACACTTCCACTGTGTTTGAACCAATTGATGCCTATAAAGGCGACGTGGCAAGATCGCAGATGTACATGTCGGTAAGATATTATCTTGAAGACGGCGGTTTCTCAACAAGCCCCGCAACCAATAAATCGAACCTTCTTGCCTGGTACGCCAACCTGCTCTACTCATGGCATGTTAAAGATACCGTAAGCTCGAAAGAGATCAACCGGAACAACGCGATCTATGCAATTCAGAAGAACAGAAACCCCTTTATCGACCATCCTGAATTTGCAGCCGAGATCTGGCAGACTGATATGAAACCTCAGGTTGTGAAGGTGATCCCGGAAACAAACACTGTATTGCTCGATTTCTCAAGATACATCGATTCCACTGTAGCGGTGAATCCCGCGAACTTTTCATGTAATAACGGCGTGGGCTCTCCCGTCTCCGTTGACTGGGGTGTCGGAAACGACGTTTCCAAACTCCTCGTCCGTTTCGCGTCAATCGCGGGCGGTACCCAGTATACACTTCAGCTTTCGGGACTTAAAAGCATCAACGGCATCATAATGAATGACACCGCCGTCACTTTTGTCACAAGCGGCACCACGGATATCAGCGAAGATGGGGGAAATATCACCGATTACAGGCTGGGTCAGAATTTCCCGAATCCTTTTAACCCCACCACTGTGATCAAGTACCAGGTTCCCGCGAATGTACATGTATCGCTTAAGGTATTTGACACTATCGGAAATGAAGTCGCAACTCTCGTCGATGAAGAAAAAGCTGCCGGTGTCTACTCGGTTAACTTTAACGGCGAGCAACTCTCAAGTGGTGTTTATTTCTATAAAATGCAGGCGGGCGGGTTTGTCAAGATGAACAAGCTCATCCTGATGAAATAGAAGATATAACTGAACGGTTTAAAAGTAAAAAGGCTGTCCCGCATCGGGACAGCCTTTTTTCTTGTCTGTCAATAAGTTGATAGAACCGGTGTGTTGAATCCATTTACTTTTACTGTCTCTATTGAGACGTTGGCGACACCCGCGTTGATCATATCGAGTGTTCTTGCGGCAGCTTTTGAAAGGTCGAGCTCAAGTCCCGTGTGGACCGGACCTCTGTCAGTCACTGTAACTATTACTGACTTGCCGTTTGCCTTGTTTGTTACCCTTAACATGGTGCCGAATGGAAGATTCCTGTGAGCCGCAGTAAACTTCTCCTCATCAAATATCGCCCCGCTGGCAGTGCGTCTGCCGTTAAATCCGGGGCCGTACCATGTAACTGTACCGTTTCTGGGTTCTGAGAATTCAAGAATTGATGAATATTTCCTTACGAGTTCCGCGGATTTTATACTCCTCGCGGGGCTGGTCTTAAGGGAAGATTCATCAGCTTTTGCTTTCGGATTTTCAACACTAAAGCCGGTTAATATCAAGAGCAACACAAACAAGAATGTTTTTAGCGCTTTGCTCAAGCTTAACCTCATTTTTTTAATGAACATTTTTAACGACCGAAACTTACTCCACAACATCCCCCCTCGAAAGAAAAAAATGCTTTTTTAAGCCATTTTCAAAGGTAACCGAATAACCGACTTTTTTAGTATAATAGTCGGTTATCCCGCGGCCATTCTGGTTTAACCACTTAACTTCTTTATTTATAAAAAATTACGCCCGCTCTCCTTATATACTGAATGCAAATCTGCATTTTTCAGCAACCCGGTTAATCTCGGATTTTTTAATTATTTTTCGGGCACAAATTTGCTCACGAGTGAGTATAACCGGAAATTAATCTTGAGATAAAAATGTCGAAAAACAAAATATTCCCTTTTCTGTTCGCGCTTCTCATCGCTCTCGGGGCCTTCGCGGGCTTCAGATCCGGCTCATTGAGCAAGGAGGTTCCCTCCTTCAGAATGCTTGCCAACGGGCAGTTCAAACCCGGTGACACCGTGTTTTTCCAGATCACCAATAACACGGAAGATGAAAACTTCCAGTTCTCGGTTTATCGTGTCTCAAAAGAATTCGATTTTATCAGTGAATACCTCGCCGCCCGCACCTACGGCAGGTTCGATATCTGGAAGAAAGAAGGCACATACCTTCAGTTTATGGAAAAGGTAAGGGATTTCAACAGGGTGGTCACCCCAAGCGCCAACTATTACTATGATCCGTCAAAGATCTCCGCGGGAGTTTTCGACAAACCGGGCATCTACGTGATCCGCGGCATCAATTCCGGAAAGGTGGCCTGGCTCCCTGTTTATGTCTCCGATAAAATGATGGTGGTGAAAAAAGGGGAAAAGAACATCCTCTCTTTCACGATGAACGCCACAACGGGCGAAATACTTTCACCAACCTCCACATCATTTTACGCGGGAGGTAAAAAACTGGGTGAAGTTACACCCGGTGAAGACGGACTTTCACTTCTCAGCCTGAATGGAGTGAAAACGGAAGAAAACGCGCCCAGCCTGGTAACGGCGATGGTGGGTAATGAGCTCGTCTACAGCGACCCCTATATCTTTTTCGGCAATGATAACGATATCCGCTACTATTCCTCGATCTTTACAAATCAACCTGTCTACAGACCTGGCGCCACCGTCAGCTACAAAGGAATCATACGGTTCCGGCAAGATGGTGAAATGGGTGTTCCCTCAAAGGAAAAGGTTTCAGTAAAGATAACCGATCCCTCAGGTACGGAAGTGTCGTCAGAAGAACTGGTGCTCGATGAGTATGGCTCGTTCTGGTCAACCCTGAAGACCTCACCCTCCTTCAAACCCGGCACATATTATATCTCTGCCAAATTCAAGGAGAACTGGTTCAGCGGCTACTTCTCACTTGAAGAGTACAAAAAACCTGAATTCAAGGTGGATGTCGCGTTCGAAAAAGGCTCATCGTTCAACGGCGATCAGATACATGGCACCGTAAAAGCGGGCTACTACTTCGGACAACCTGTTTCAGGCGGCACCGTGAAGGTAAGGGTTCTCAAGAAACCGTACCGCGTTCCCTGGTGGCTCGGCAGCGAGTACGCGTGGTATTACAAATCATGGTACAATTTTGACTGGGGTAATTATGAATACGTCAAAGAACTGACGGGACAGTTGAACGCCGACGGAGAGTGGACTTTTAACTATCAGACACCAAATGATACCTCCTCGAGCTACACCTATACTTTTGAAGCAAGCGTTACAGATGCTTCGATGAGGGAGATCAAAGGCGCTTCTTCTGTTACGGTTTCCGTTACCGATCTCCTCCTCACTGCCGGCACAAACCGCTGGTTCGTAAAGCCGGGTGAAGAGATCACCATTTCAGCCAACGCGTGGACTCTCGACCTCGCTCCCGCTGAGAAAGAACTGGCAATGATCGTGAATAAAACAACATATATTAATGATCAGCCAATAACTGAAACGGTTTACAGAGCAGAATTTAAAACCGATGCCAACGGTGTGGGGAAGATCACCTACAAACCGGAGGCTGAAGGCTCATATAATGTTGTGATAACTGCCAGAGGATCAAACGGAAGACTCACGGCAACGCAGACATCGTTCAATTGCTTCCAGGCACGCCCGGGCTGGTACTGGTGGAACAACAATCAGGAAGCTCAGGTACTCACCGACAAGGATGCTTATCTACCGGGTGATACAATAAAAGTGATGCTTTACGCGCCGGGTAAACCGAAGGAAGGCGTTTTAACGGTTGAACAGAACTCAATTCTTAAAGCCCAAAAAATTTCATTGAACGACGGTTATGCCGAAATCATGATAGTCACCGAAAAAAACTGGTTCCCCGGTGTGAACATCTCGTTTGCCGGTGTGGTAAAATCAGACTTCATCCTCGCCAATAAAAAGATCGGTGTGATAAATGACGCCGCCAAATTGAATGTTGAGATCACACCCGCGAAGAAAAAATACAAACCGGGTGAAGAAGCTGAATTTACAGTAAAGGTAACCGGGAAAGACGGTAAACCCGTAAAAGGCGCGCAGATCGCGTTCGGTACCGTGGATGAAGCCATTTACGCTATAAAACAAGACAATACCCCCTCACTTTACAACTCGTTCTACCCCGATGAGTGGTATTATACCCAAACGACCAACTCGATCGAAGGGAAGTATAGCCAGTCAATGAGCCGTCCCGCGTCTTTAATGGATACCGACTATAAACCGGGCGGAGCGCAATCTGGCAACTCCTCAATTGAGATCAAACTGAAATTCGACAAACTTGACGATGTCAAAGATGAATTCACCATTCTGGTCACTAACGGAACGGTTATCCGTAAAGAAAAGTGGGACGGTCTGAACTTCACCAAGTTCAAAGGGCTGCCTGCCGGCGAATACGATATCTGCTTCGTTTATTACAATATTGTATTCCCGCTAAAAAGGGTTTACGTGGGTGAAGGTAAAACCTTCGCGGAAGAAATTTACATGGAACCCTACCATGACGAGCTTGAGTTCTACTTCTCCGGAAACATGG
This sequence comes from uncultured Ignavibacteriaceae bacterium, assembly GCA_964625575.1. Classification (GTDB taxonomy): domain Bacteria; phylum Bacteroidota; class Ignavibacteria; order Ignavibacteriales; family Ignavibacteriaceae; genus UTCHB3. The sequence goes on from CAZVBQ010000034.1 coordinate 20,804, forward strand.
CCGGAGGCATGGCTGACTACACCAGAATGGATGGCGGCGCGACAAAAGACGTTATGGCATTGGAAAAGGCCGCCCCACCCGATCAGGAAAACAACATGCAGCAACTGACCGTGAGGGAAAACTTTGTTGACGCGCCATACTGGAATCCCGCCGTTGTGACCGATGGAAGTGGTGAAGCAAGTATTAATTTCAACCTTCCCGATAACCTCACTTCATGGAGGTCGACCGTAAGGGTTATAACCAAAAACACCCAAACAGGTGAGACGATCAACAATGTGATAGCTGCCAAAGACCTTATGATAAGGCTCGAAACTCCCCGCTTCTTCAAGGAAACCGACACAACCACTGTGATCGCGAATATTCATAATTACCTCCCGGCGGCAGCCAACGCGAAGGTGAAATTCAGTTTCTCAAATCTGAATCCCCTCTCTTTTGAAGTGAAGGGCGTGAACATCACCAAGAAAACCTTCGACTCTTTTGAGGCAAACATACCCTCGAAAGGCGTCGCCACTCTTGAAATAAAAACCGCTGTTCCTTTCTCAAACTTCAACAGTGAACTCTACGTTGAAGCAATATCCGACAAGGAATCAGATGCCATCAGGATCTCAGTACCCGTGATCCCCGTGGGTGTAAAGGCGATCAACTACCTTAACACGGTGATGCAAGGGAACGAAAACGAAAAGACGATGGAGTTCAACATCCCGGCCGGTGTTAATTTGAAGACGGTCAATCTCTCTCTGGCAGTCAGCCCGACAATTGCCACTTCACTTCTTAACTCCCTTGACGGGCTGGTTGACTACCCCTATGGATGTGTCGAACAGACAATGAGCAGGTTCCTCCCCGCTCTCATCACTTCCAATGCCTTGAAGAAGCTCGGTGCCAATGTAAGTTCGGCCACGCTTGAAAAACTGCCCGATGTGATCGAAAAGGGGTTGAACAGACTGTACGACTTCCAGAACCAACAAGGTGGCTGGGGCTGGTGGAAAAACGATCCCGTGAACCCCTACATGACGGCTTATGTGATGTATGGACTTGATATGGCCACCAAGCTCGGTTACAAGGTCGATCCCAATGTCTACAAGAGAGGAATGGATGCCCTCGGCAACCTCCTCAAAGAGACAAATCTCGATCGTGTTACCGCGGCTTACATAGCCTGGGTTTATTCATCGCTCGAACCGGCAGCGAAGAAAAACCCTTCGTTCAATAAATTGACGGATGAGTTGCTCGCCGATTCACTCAGTTCTTACGCCACGGCACTCCTTGGTCTGACTTACAACAACATGGCCGATAAGGCAACCGCAAGCGCGATGCTTGCCCGCCTTATGAAGCAATCGGTTGAAGATCAGAATTTCATCCATTGGGGTAACGACAATTATTATACATGGCAGAACGACAAGGTTCAGGCAACAGCCTTCGCGCTCAAGTTCATGATCGCTGCCGGTGGCGATACCACCAAAATGTTAAAGGCGATGAAAACCCTGATCCGCGAGCAGAAAGGAAGGGGCTGGCACTCAACCTTGCAAACAGCGATCGCGGTTTTCGCTCTAACTGATTATGTGACCCTGACAAATGAGCTCGATCCCGAGTACACGGCCGAAGTGTTCATCAATGGTAAACAGGTCAGAAAAGTTACTTTTGATAAGGCAAACCTCTACCCCGCGGAGGCCACTATCAATCTGAATCACTCGACTTTCCCGTTGATCCATGGGAAGAACACCATCAGAATTGTGAAAAAAGGGAAAGGCATACTTTACGCGGGTGCTGAATCAGGTCTCTACTATCCTGACCTCTCTTTTGTAAAGGATAACCGGTTCACCGTAAGTAAAGAGGTGTTCAAACTGAACCAGGTCCGCTCAGGCAACAGCATAGTCTACAGGAAAGGCAGCCCCGATAAGATCGTGCCCGGTGACATGCTCCTGATCAAACTTAAAGTGAAGACCAACAGAACTGATGATCAGTATATGATGGTTGAAGACATGCTACCCGCGGGGTTTGAAATGGTTAAGGATGACAACCTCTACAACATTGAAGGCGAGCAAAATTACACCGGATACTGGCCCGGTTACTGGACGTGGTTCTACGCCGATAAAGAGATCCGTGACTCGAAGATCACCTTCTTCGTCACCTATGCCCCCCAGGAGATGGAGTTTACATACATCCTGCGGGCACAGCTCCCCGGTTTCTACTCATCAGAACCCGTCTACGCGGGATTGATGTACTACCCCGAAATAAGGGGCTATGGCAACAAAACCCTCTTCAGGATCCTGCCCAAATAGTTATAAAAAAAGGACGCGGAGCTTCAAAACTCCGCGTCCTTAATATTTCTCTCACTACTCCCCTCTCGCCACTCACCACCCATTACCTCAAACCCCAAAGAGGCAAGCGGGCAACCGGCAACCGGCAACGCTACAAAGAGAGCATCTCCTTAAACTTGATCGACTGCCGGCGCGACACTTCCACCTTTTTGCCGTCCTTCATCTTCACAAGCAAACCGCCGTTAAGCCAGGGCTCAATATTCTCAATATATTTTAGATTGATGATGTGCTTCCTGTTGGCGCGGAAGAAAGTTCTGCCGTCCAGCCGTTCATCGAGGTAGTTGAGAGTCTTCAGGATCAAAGGTTTCTGATCGCGGAAGAACAGCCTCACATAGTTGCCCTCCGACTCAAACAGCCGCACTTCCTCAAGCTTCACAAACCAGCAACGGTCGCCGTCTTTCACGAAAACCTGATCTTCAGCTTTAAGTTGCTTGTTAATCAGCTTAAGATCAAGCTCTTCATCCTCTTTTTTCTCAACGGTGATCTTTTTTATCGCCTCGGCAAGACGCGCGGGCTCAATCGGTTTAAGAAGGTAATCAAGGGCGTTGAACTCGAAAGCTTTAATCGCGTATTCGTCGTATGCTGTAGTGAAAATCACCCTTGGGGAGCGGTCGAGCTCTTCAAGAAGGTCAAACCCTGTCTTCCCGGGCATCTGAATGTCGAGAAATACAACGTCGGGATCATGCTGCCTTATCTTCTCAACCCCTTCATCCACAGTCGCGGCCTCATCCACTATTTCCACTTCAGAAAATTCAGAGAGAAGACGCCTTAATTCATTTCGCGCGAGGCGTTCATCGTCAACTATAATAGCTTTCATTTTCTATTCCTCCGGTTGGGATTATTACTTCAGCTTTAACCATGCCGTCAACGTTGTTAATGTTGAAAGATGCCTTCTCACCATAAAGGAGAGAGAGGCGGTGCCTGGTGTTCGCGAGTCCGAACCCTTTTGAATCAGCCATTAACTGGTCGTCAAGGGTTCCGGAATTGGTGATTATTAAAATCAGATTTTCGTTCATTCTGCGCGCGGTTACTGTAACCTCCCCCCCTTTGGGAAGTTTTGAAACACCGTGCTTTATTCCGTTCTCCACAAGGGTTTGAACCATCATCGGCGGAATCGGTACAAAATTTACCGATGGCTCAATATCAATCGTGTAATTCAATCTCTCTTCGTACCTCACTTTCTCGAGCGAGAGGTAGTCGTTCACCGTCCTGATCTCATCTTCAAGCGGAACGGTTTCACTCCTCTCAACATTGAGTGAGTAACGGAAAATATTCGAGAGCTGGGTGATCGATTTCTTCGCCTTCGCGGGGTCTTCTTCAATTAATGCCCTGATGCCGTTCATGGCGTTGAACATGAAATGTGGATTCAGTTGCGATTTCAGGGTTTTTAACTCAAAATCCTTCACCGCCGCCTCCCAGATGAATCGCTCTATTTCAACCTTCTGAAAATTTTCGAAGTAGTGCACGGCGAAATAGATCAGGGTCCACAATAGCACTATGATCGAAAGATTTATCAGATTGATCATGATGTTCGGGGCTGAAAACAGCCTCTCCGCCGGCATGCCCGTAAGGTAAACGGGAGTTGATATTAAAATAAATATCAAAGCAGCGCACGCTAAAGATCCGGCGGCAAGCCTTGGAGCAAGGGCTTTAAGCTCGAGTTGCAGCCAGTCATACTTTCTGATAAAATATCTGAACAGATGCGTTACGCCGATACCCGTAATTATAAGAGACGGGAGAAGCACCATCATCATGGTATCAAGCCTCTCCGGCTTTGGACTCTCCGATCTTACCGAGAAAAGGATCAGGAAATTAAGAAATCCATAACCTCCCCAGCCACCGGCCTGCAAACTCCAGTAGAACTTCTGCCTGTTGTCCTGTAAAAAGTTGATCATCTTATAGACCGGTCAAAGATACGTAAAATGCTTTATCTGCTCCCCTTTTTTTCCGATCTCCGTCATTGCTTCTATCCCGATCTCAAGGTGAAGATTGGCGAACTTACGAGTCACTTCCTTGTCAGATTCCTCTGTCTTAATACCTTCAGGGATCATGGGGACATCAGAGACCAGAAGCAGGGCGCCCCGGGGTATCTGATTCACAAAACCAACGGTAAAAAGTGTTGCCGTCTCCATATCGATGGCGATCGCGTTGGTTTCTTTTAAATAATCCTTAAACTCTTCGTCCCACTCCCATAACCGGCGGTTGGTGGTATAGATCACCCCCGTGCGGTACTCAAGTTCCCTCTCGTAAAGAATGTGGGAGACAAATTTATGCAACTTGAAAGAGGGAAGTGCCGGCACTTCGGGGAGGGCGTAGTCGTTACTTGTCCCCTCACCCCTTATCGCGGCAATAGGAAGGATGAAGTGGCCCAGTTCGGTCGATTTCTTCAATCCGCCGCACTTGCCGAGGAACAAAACCCCCTTCGGTTCAACCGCCGTAAGAAGATCCATGATCGTGGCGGCGTTCGCCGAACCGATACCAAAATTTATGATCGTCAGGCCTTCACTGTTCGTAGCGGTCTGCATCGGTCGCCCGATCCCTTCAATATCACAATTAAACCTCTCCGCGAACTGCTCAACGTAATTGAAAAAATTCGTCAGCAGAATATATCCGCCAAACTTCTCAAGAGGCGTTCCCGTGTATCTCGGCAACCAGTTCTTCGCGATATCGATCTTTGTCTTCATCAAATTCCGTAAAACCAAAAATATTCA
>CAZVBQ010000035.1:0-24804 GCA_964625575.1 uncultured Ignavibacteriaceae bacterium
GCATACTGTCTTGAACACTGCCGAAGGCATCCCTTTGGGAGATTAACAGGATTTGGATGGATTTTCATGATTCTCCCGCGCCGCGGGAACAGCTCTGCTAAGGGCTGAATATGGGTAGACGACGCATGACCAACCCACTCCCCTCCCAAATCTTATTCACCCTGTAGGGGTGATATGTCGGTAGAATTCAGAAACATATCAAAAAATGCTCCCCGTAGGGGTGCTACCTCTTTTTCAAACCTCTCACCCCCTTACCCCCTCTCTCCTTTGCTAAAGGAGCGAGGGGAAACGGCTGAAGAAAAAGCGCTGAATTCCCGGAGTCTCCGCTAAAGGGAAAATAACTCGCTTCGCTCAAACACATTTTCCCTTTCACGCTCCGACCGCCGGTAATTCTCTTCCGCGCTTTTTCTTAGGCCGGACCCAGCCCGAGGTTTGTGCCAGTTGATTGATTTTTTAGGGATTTTGAATTGGGTAAGATCGTTCATATAATTTGTGGCGTCCCGATCCTTCGGGACTTGCGATTGCCCGAAGGGCAAACTCTATGTCTTGAACACGATTAACAGGATTGGGAGGGATTAACAGGACTCAAGGATACGCCCCGAATTTTCATATCACTTTGTGGCGTCCCGATCGATCGGGACTTGCGATTGCCCGCAGGGCAAACTCTTTGTCTTGAACACTGCCGAAAGCATCCCTTTGGGAGATTAACAGGATTTGGAAGGATTTACACGATTCTCCCGCTCCGCGGGATCAGCCCTGTTAAGGTCTGGGTATGGGTAGAGGTGACATGACCAACCCCTACCCTCCCAAATCTGATTCACCCTGTAGGGGTGATATGTCGGTAGAATTCGGAAACATGTCAAAAAATGCTCCCCTTAGGGGTGCCACCTCTTTTTTCAAACCTCTCACCCCCTTACCCCCTCTCTCCTTTGCTAAAGGAGCGAGGGGAAACGGCTGAAGAAAAAGCGCTGAATTCCCGGAGTCTCCGCTAAAGGGAAAATAACTCGCTTCGCTCAAACACATTTTCCCTTTCACGCTCCGACCGCCGGTAATTCTCTTCCGCGCTTTTTCTTAGGCCGGACCCAGCCCGAGGTTTGTGCCAGTTGATTGATTTTTTAGGGATTTTGAATTGGGTAAGATCGTTCATATAATTTGTGGCGTCCCGATCCTTCGGGACTTGCGATTGCCCGAAGGGCAAGCTCTTTGTCTTGAACAGGATATGAAAGATATGGAAAGATATTAAAGATGTGCTGCATACTGTCTTGAACACTGCCGAAGGCATCCCTTTGGGAGATTAACAGGATTTGTGGGGATTTACACGATTCTCCCGCTCCGCGGGAACAGCCCTGTTAAGGGCTGAATATGGGTAGAGGTGACATGACCAACCCACTCCCCTCACAAATCTTATTCACCCTGTAGGGGTGATATGTCGGTAGAATTCTGAAACATATCAAAAAATGCTCCCCTTAGGGGTGCTATTAACAACAGATGTATTTGGTATTTTTTCTTCAATACCCCTATATTTGCGGTTGAAATTATTCCCGGCAGCCCCTGAAGCAATTCAAGCTATCGGGTTTCGTCTTAAATAATGTTTTGCATCAGAACGTATCATCTCTAAATTAGACAGAATTAATTCGAATATACCAAATAGTGAGTAGGCATATGATGCGCTATAAAATCGTTAACTATCCCTTGATGGAGTACCAAATATTCGAAAAAAGTAATTAATTCTAATTTGCATTTTCAATTCTAAATAGCTTATCTGTCTGCGATAGTTTTAGAATGAAAAACTCCTCCTTATCGATTTCAGAAGGTAATTTATCCTTTAAAATTGATGCAACAAATTGAATGTTATTTTTATTGGCAAACTCCGCAATTTTGACAAGTTGATTATCATGCATTAACTCTTTTTTATCATTTAGGATAAAGTGTAAGCAAGGTATTTCTTCTGACTCAGCGAAGAGAATATAAGCCATGTCAAAACATGAAATCTCGCCTTGTTTTTTGCCTGAACTTAGGTTGGCGTTAAAGGAGCTAAATTTGTAGATAGATCTACCTTTATTATCCTTAACTATTTCGTGCTTTATTGCATAACTTTCTGCGTATAATTTCTTAGATACGGTCGAAAAATAGTGGTTGAATTTTTTTAGTTGAAACTTTATGATTTTTTCAAAAGCTTCACTGAATTGTTCCTTCTCGATCTCAATAAGTTGATCTTCCAATTCTCTGATATTGTCGTCAACTTCAACTAGTTGCCCAACTATTCCCTCATACTCACCCTTAAGACGGTATTTTGTAGTGAGGGCTTCTATAACACTTTCTAATTCTTCGAAGGAATCACTTGTGGTAATCCTTGAAGTTAGTTCCTTCTCACGCTCAAGCAATTCCTCGAGCTTTCTTTTGTGAAGGTCAATTTCAATTCTAATGAGGGGTATCTCCTCGGATATGAACTTTGCCTTTTCCTCAAGCATCTTATTATGAAAGACCACTAATTCTTCAAAGGTTCTATGTAAAGAACCGATATTGCTTTTTGTCTGGCTATAGATCAATTTCAGTTGATTGAGATCGATTTCAGCTTTTTTTGCATTTAACTCATCCTCTGCTTCAGTAATCAGCCTCTCTTTAAGTACAAGTCTTCCTATAATTGAGCTGAGTCGATTTATATCGTATTTGAGATTGTTTAGCATGTTTAAATCATTTTCAAAATCTTCATTCAAATTAAACATGCTTTTCTTTTCTTGCAGAATTTCGATTTCTGTATCTATCAAAGATATTGCAGTTTCGTAAGCATTACGGGTTTGTTTATTCTCAAGCCTTCTCTTGAAAATTCTTTCCTGCTTCAGCTTTGTTGATAAAATTTCTTTTTTGTCACCATCTTTGTATCCACAACCAAATAAGAAAAGGTAGAGCGATTCATATTCGACATCAGTTGTGAATTTATCAAGAGTTTTTAAAGTGTTGTTAATCCTTTCATCTTTGTATCGTATATTGTGAGAGATGATCTGTCGGAAAGTAGGTTTTGCATTAACATGATTAGGAAATATCAATGATGACAACTTACTTTCAAAATCCTCCTCCGCGTACTGTACTCCATTGATAGTACGAATATTCTGTTTGCGGCCGAGAAAATTTCTGCTAATAACCACATCATCTGACCCGTTTTCAATATCATTTGAAAGAGTAAGAGTCACAATAACCCCATTTTCAATTAAAAAATCTTTCACTATGCTATACTCTGAACCCTTTGACTCATGATCGACAAATAATTGCTTAGAATTGCCACCTAAACAGTAGTCTATCAACTTTAAAACCGTGGTTTTCCCGACACCATTACCAGTGATTTGCGAATTACTCTCATCAACAATCAGATTGAGGCCATTTTTGAACTTGATGTGCCGGATTAATCCACTCATTTTCTCAATTCGCAGAGATTTCAGGAACATAATTTGATCTCATTGTTATCTGTGATAAAAATTACCTCAACTAAGTATAGCCAATCAATGCACAATACAAATAGATGAAAACTTATGTTGCATTTCAACTTCGTTTCAAGATATAAGTCAATCAGTGCGCCGACTTTACCTTCTTTTAGCACTTGAATGATAAAAGCAGCATTGTAATAGATTGAATTATACGGGTGAATGTTGTCAGGAAGAAGCATTATTCCTCAGGCCTTTCAAAAATCTTACATCGTATAAAAGCATCAACTGTCAGAACGGTTACGTAGTATTCAAGTTCCTCCCTTCCCATTGTAGGACAATTGTTACTTTGCAAAACGCGATTCTTGACTTGCTCCATTATCTTAATAAATAAAGCGTCCCCTCTCGCAATCGCTGACGAGGAGATGAAAATATTCTGAAACGATGATAGCACTGCTGCACTCCTATTTGAACCCTGTTTATCGTACTCAGAATAAATATTGTCAATGCGGCTTGTCAAATATGCGTTCTCCTCGATGATTTTTCTTGCATTTATTAAATCATTAAAAATAATTTTCTTGTGAATGTTAAAATCGTTAAGTACTTCAAGACCATCATACTCTTGTAAATGTGTTGATGCTAAAATTTCTATAATTGCCGCCAAATTGGAATCTATTTTAGCAGTATCGACGGGAGTTTCAAGCTCGCTGAGCAAGAATGAATGAATCGACTCGAGTTTATCGCTCCGTAGTCCATTAATATCATTTAATAACCTCTTGCCATCAATAATATCTGTTGGAGGGTCAAAATTAATGCCGTATGGGTTCTTAATAGATTTCTTTTTTAGGCTTGTAGCATCCTCTACAAGTGCAATGAATTTAAAGGTGTAAGACGTGTATCTTTTAATTAATTCCTTGGAGAGAGAGCTTTCAATCTTGTTCCTTGTCGCTTGTGCCGAAACTTGGACGACCAACTTATTCTTGTCATCGATTAAATCGATTGCTTCAATATTTGGATCAGTCAGATTAGCGTTAATTGTGTCCCAATCGTATAAGTTATTTACTAAGTCACGGAAAAAATTCTCAGAATGCTTGTGAATGTCAAAAAGACCAAGATTACCACGAAGCTTGACTTCTGTAAAATAGTGCGTCAATTTGCTAATTATGCTGTTAATAAAAGGCTGACGATTCATTATAACCAAAGTAAGATGAATTTAACCGACTAAATTTAGTGTTACAAAGATAATGTTAAAAGATAAAAAAGCAATGTGGAGAAGTGGAATTATAATGATTTCACCACCTTAGCAAACTATTAACCCGCTCCATGAACAAGTCTGACTCACACGGCCGGGAAATTTAGTTCATAAACTTGTCGAGGTTGTGTTTTTTTCAAGTCGTGACAACATCGCCCGAATCATTTCAGTGTTAGTTTTTTTTGAAGATTATCATAGTAGCTAACAGTGTCGTGATCTGAATTATGTGTGAAGGCTTTACCCGGGATCAGGAATAGCCTAAAATTATGTATTATTTGGCTCTTTTGGCAATTCATTCGAAGAGGTTTGGTCTTTTATTGCCTTAATTAGGTGATGCAGCATACTAAGATTTCTTCTGTGGTATGAGATTATAACACTCCCGATCGCAATCGAAACAGAGAGTAAAGCTAATATAAAGTAAGCAGTCGCACGAGTTGCATTGATTATATAGTTGTAGGCATCACCGCCGACATATGCATTAATCGATTTTAGCCCTTCGATATTACGATAATTCGCCAGTTTATCGTACCCTAGGTACACGAAGACAATAGTCACTATTCCAAAAACTATTGAAGTTAGGTTTGTCCGTTTTAAGAAATTTACTACATCATTATTCATATTTCACTCATTGAATTATTTTGCGAAAGAATTTAATACTTAACCGTTCCAGGCTAAAACATAATGGTAAACTGCGATGAAATAACTTCAATACTCTTTACCATTTAGGGCAGCCCTGATAATACCTGCAAGACAATCAATAGAATCCTTCAACTCTTGCTTAGTAAACTCATTATGTTTCATTGTAGCATTCTCCGGATGATGGATTTTATTACGAATAAAAACAGGTAGCGTTACATCGTTCTTCCCTTTAACTTTCTTACCAGACTCCCTAATCCAGACTTTATTTCTGGGAATATGATACTGTTCGAATAGAAGTTGATCTGTTTCCTTTTCATTATTAATTTCAAAAAGATCTTGAAAGAAACCGTATAATTCGTTATGGAATTCTATTGTGGGATAATCGTAGGCATAATAGTTTATCTCCCCCCATGAGGGACTCCAGGGGAAGAGTCTCTCGACACCTTGGATTTCGATGTATGAGATCGCGGGCCCCATCAGGAATTTTCTTTGTGATTAAAGTCTTCACACCTTTTTTGTTAACAACATGTTTGAAAAAAATTGGGGAGTGGGTTGTAATAAATATTTGATGGTCTTTTTCTTCATCCGTCAATTCTAAGAGGTAATCGGCTAATTTTTCTTGTAGTTTTGGATGAAGATGCAATTCAGGCTCATCAATTAGGATTACCAATTTTTCATTTGACATGGAAGCCAAAGTCTCAAGAAAGATCAGTGATATAATCATTTCATAACCCGAACCAAGATTTTTGATCGGCAATGATAATGCGTCTTTTGGTGATGTAAAAATAGCATTTTCAAATGGGGCGTTAAGGTCGATTAAGGTTAGTTCAATTGGGTCAATCTCAAAAAACTCTGCGCGGTTTTGAAACTGTTTTAAAACCTGATACTCTTCTAGTTTTGTATGTGCGGCAATACCTGAATACAATTCCTTAGCAGTCGTTCTAATGTCCGCACGGTCGTCATCCTCGTCGCCACTGTCTTTGCGAAGATTTCTCAAAAATCTCCAGTTTAAATCTTCGGTAACCGTAGAAAAGGCAGTGTTATAACCATGATATATCTGACGATCCCTATCTTTGCCGTAATAAAAGCAAACTGGAATATCTGATAATTCCATCTGTGAAAGTGATAAGGCGCGTTGATGAAAAAATTGCTTTGATCCATCGTCTTTCTCAAAATAGTGCCCATTACCAACTAAATCTGCTTGGGGAATGACTACATGATTGATGGTAACAGGATCAGAGAATATTTTATTATGTGCCTTTCTCTCTCTTTTTTTGATTTCCAATTCTAATCCAATGGAAGGAAAACTTATACTTTCCGAATTGTAATTAATTCTGGTTTCAAATGAGTCCTCAAAACGAGCAATTATTTCTATGGGTTCATCACAACCATGATGGAAGTCAGTATACTTGGTTCTACTCATTACATATCCTGGTGATATACAATAATTTATCGCTTCAAGTAAAGTGGTTTTTGATGTCCCATTATCACCGATTAGAATATTGAATCGATCAAATTCAAGGTTGTCGGTTCGATCGATCCCCCTAAAATTCTTTATAGTAATGGTTTTCAGCATGCTATAGTCCGATTATAATTGACTGTTATTAAAATTTGATTTGTATAATTTAGGTCTTCTTTCGTTTTAAGAACAGAGATTTATACTTCACCTTCATGGAATGCTCACTTCCCTTTCTCAATTATCGCGATCTCTTCTGGGGTCAGGGCATAAAGATCATATACAATATTTTCGAGCTTGTCTTCAAAAACAGAAGTATCGAATCCCGACTTTTTCCCTAAAAGTATATGATCAACTATTTCCACTATATCTTTAGTGTTTTTGGTTTCAATTACCGGGAGATTTAGGATTGTACCATGCTTTAAGGTAAATGCTCCTCCGGCAGTCATTATTCCTATGTGACTGAAGTAATATCTCATAACGTTGCTGTTAAGAATAGCTAGAATATACTTTAAATCATCCCTCTTGGAAGTTAAAATATATCCATTACTTGGAAGGTAATGTCCGCCCTCATCATAGGCAAAAGCCCATTTATCCGCTGTCAATCCCCAAATGATTTTAGGTTTCTCAAATTCTTTATAGTAAGCGGTGTTGTCTTGAATTTCGTACCAATTGTAGTTTCCAGGTTTTCGTCCAATATCTTCTACACCATCTCTTGGTCGTAGTTCGTTGTAGAAATGCTTAAGGTAACTCTCAATTTCTGGAAAATCTTCAATTCGAATTCCTTTCCTCGTAAAAATAATAAACTCATTTTTATATGTATAAGTCCACTTCTTTATATTCTTGCCCTGCAATAATGGCTTAATGATTTTTTCACTTTTCAGATCAACATCGATCAACCGAGTTCTTGTATGCTTATCAATTATGAAGGCAGGATTGTAACCGGTTGTCACTCCTCGATAAACTGAGACTTCCCAATCCTTTAAAATTTTTCCTTTTGACTCAATTTTCTTCTTTAACAATATTCCATCATCTGAACCTATTGTCCAACTTGACCCCGGACTAACACTTATGAAACTCTTGTGGTGATCGAAATATTGAAGAATGTCGTCACCTTCTTTAAAGTCGTTACCAAAAACTGCCACTTCCAGCCTGGAATTATTAACTTCATTTCGAACAACAATCACATTAGTAGCAACAAGTGCTTTTCGGAACATTTTGACCACAGCAAAATCGAGCAATATTAAAGGATTCCTTTTGCTTAAAAAATCCATGATCTTCAACCCATATTCCGCTCTCAACCATTTATTCGAGGTAACAAAACAAAGAATACCATTACCTTTTTTTGTAATTCTTAACCCTCTTTCATAAAAAAGTGCATAAATGTCCCCTGTTGCATCATAAGTGTCAAATCCTTGTTTCTTGTAGAGATCACACTCACTGGTAGACTTTAAATTTTTCATACGAATATACGGTGGATTCCCAATTACGACATCAAACCCCGGGTTATCCCCTGAAAAGACTTCACTGAAATAGAGAGGAAAATCGAAAGCACCGACCCCACCGGCTTTCTGCTCGATCACTTTATCGATCTTTTCTTTCTCTGCTTTCTTTCTGTCGCTGTTGGTTTCGTTAAAGAAGGTTATCTTCATGTTTTCAAAGGTTTCGTCATCCACCTCTTCAAAAAGTTCTTCCTGTACCCGGAGAAGTGAGTTACCGGTAACGATCTTGTAGTCGAGGTTGGGAAGAGGTTTTACCTCATCAACATTATCCTCATCAACCACGAGTGAGAGCCAAAGCCTCAGTTTCGCGATCTCTACAGCGCCGGCAGCGATATCGACGCCATAAATACTGTTCTGTATGCAGTGCCTTTTGAAGTTATAGGCGGTTCTCCCTTCTTTCTTCTCAATGAATGGGGTAAGCATCATGCGTATTTTGACGATCTCAGATAGCATTCCAACCGGGAAAGCACCCGACCCGATGGCAGGATCGCAAACCGTGATATCAGCCAGCAGGTCATCGATCAGTTTGGCATTCTTCCTTATGCACTCAGGAGTCTGGTAGCTGTATGTGTCAGTTTCTTTTTTAAGAGTGGAGACATGTGCCTCTTTTTCAGCACCGTATTCTGCCAGCCGGATGAAATCCCTCAATTCATCATCGGTGATGGCATGTTTCAGATGGGGTTCAAGATATCTTACGATACTCTCCTGGCACATGTAATAGACCACCGACCTTGGTGTGTAGAATGTGCCGGTCGATTTTCTGTCGTTCACCTCGAGCAGGTTTTCGAACACCTTGCCGAGCATTTCGGGATCGACAGCGACTTCCTTTTCCAGTGGTTCATCCTCTTTAACGGTGAAGTTGAACCGGTCGAAGACATCCAGGATACCCGTGCCGGTATCGCCTGAGCGCGTTGTTTCATTGTTAGAGAACAAGCCATCAGGAAGGAGAATATGAGTTTGCGACCAGTTATAACCGCCGATCGGATCGAAAAGCCCTCCGTTCAGGAACGGGAGCCGGCAATTGAAAAGGGTTGAAAAATGGTTGTAGATCGATCTGTCTGATGCAAGTGCCTCATAGAAAAGATGTTCGAGCACATCGTTGAAGAAATTTCTATAGCGCACATGCTTCTTTTCGAACAGATCGCGGAGGAACCGTTTTGAGCCGGTACCCCACTTCCCTTCTTCTTCAACTCCGAGCCACCCCTTTTTCTGAAGGAAGTAGAGAAATACAACCTGACCGAGCAGCTTTTTCGAGAAATCGGCGGTTTTTATCCTTTTAGACTCAAATTCTTCTTTTACCAGCCGGTCGCTTTCTGACAGGCTGTCGATGGCATCCTTTACACGGAAAAATAGCTCCTTGTATGATTCAAAGAACTCGTCTGTTACCGATTCAATGTCAAACGCGCTTACAAGATCATTTAGAACGGGTTTACTCCCTCTCTCCATTAACGGCAGAAACATACTCTGTGCAGTGTGACTTCTTTCACTCTCACCGACGAGGTATGACCATCTTCTGGCAGGGCTGAATGTGCGAGTGAGTTTAAACTTACCCGATTCCTGTTGGATGTTCTCGAGTTTTGATCTAACAAGCGAGAACCTCCAGTCAGGTGAATCAGGAGAGACGAATGCAACAAGGGCTGCATCTTTATCGTCGTGAATCTTCAGGTGGTGGGCAACGAAGTTACGCTGGGCGTTGCGCGCGGCATCGAGTGAATGTGACTTTTTCAGATAGACGATCAGACTATCAAGCCTCTCACCCGCGGGAGAATGGTAGGTACCCAGTCTCGTGTAGGAATTTACAAAATCCCTGAACATGTCGGGGAAGACCGTTTTACGCGCGAAATATTTCTCCCTGTCGTATTCTGTCAGGAGTTCGGCAATAAATTTCGCGTAGTTGTTTTCGTTAAACCTTTTTTCGAATACTTCCCGTATCAGTTCTCTCATCCTAATTCCCGTTGAGATTCAATGATAAAATTACTTCTTCTGTCGCCTTTACCTTCGATTTTTCATCCGATACATGATCGTTCAGAAGTGCTGCGGGAACAGATCTTAACAAAATTTTTAGCGCGCCTTTCAGATCGTTCACTTCGAGGGCGGAAGCTACTTCCTTATGCGCGTTCGTGACCGTCTGTTTTGGTAGAGCCCCCTCGCGCAGCCTTAACAGAATCTTCTCCAGGAACCTACGGTCTGATTCCGGAAGTGCTTCGAATGATTCAAGAAGGAACTTTACCTGCCGTTGGAACTTGGAATACATGCTCGAATTGGGGGTGACGCGGGCCTCGTCGTTTTCATTGGCAAGGTCTTCCCGTAAACGGGCAAGGTTCGCGCCGATCATTTCATAAAATCGTTCGAGATCACACGCTGCTCGCGGTGTCCCGGGTTCTGTTTTAAGCAGTGCAGCAGCCGCCAGAAAATCGAGTTCACCCGTCATCATGTCACCATCACAGAGGTAGAACTTTTCGAGGCTCCCCTTTTTGATGAATGAAAAGACTCCTGGAGCTTGACCATTGCAAGCTTTGGAACTTTTTGCCTTAACCGGAAGGGCTGCTATCCTGTTGAAAAGCCCGGGATCATTCTCCATTATATCCCTTATCTCTTTCAGGTATGCCAGCGGGCTGTCGTCATTCTCACCTTCGATTGACGACTTCGAGTTAAGTTTGTTGAAAAGTTCGTGCTGTTCTATCTCCTCCATTTCAGTGAGGAGTTTGGCATCGGCGCCCAGCAGTGTGATGAAAGAGTTGATCTTCGTCATCGCTATCTGCTGAAGCCGGATGGCATCATTCCCTTCTTCGGAAGGAAAGAAATTATAGGTGTAAATTGTATCAAAGGGGGTATCAACCCTGTTGATCCTGCCTACCCGCTGCATCATTCGTGTGGGGTTCCAGGGTATATCGTAATTTACAACAACATTCGAGCGGTGAAGGTTAACACCCTCCGCCAAAACTTCGGTGGTGATCAGTATTCTGTATTGATCTGATCTCTCCTTGCTCTTGTTGTCGAAGTTGTAGATCACGTCACGTCTTAGACCCGGGTCGGATGAACCGGTAAATAGGAGAATCTTACCGGGCTGATGAGGTTCGAGATTTTCCAGAAGGTATTCTGCTGTTTCCTTCGACTCAGTAAACACGATCAGTTTATTCTTCTTTAGTATCGGGTCAGATTTCAATTGCGCGATGAACTCCTCAAGTTTCGGATCGCGGGTTATCCCTTCCCAATCTGTCCGGATCCGGATGAGTGTCTTGAGGTCAGCCGCAAGTGCTGCGCGAAGAGCTGGATCGAACATATCGGCGGAAATTTTTTCAGCTTTCCCTTCGATGAGAAGTTTTTCAACCCCTTCATCATCACCCGCTTCGATAAGATCAAATATTTTGTGAAGATGCTTCCGGCTGAAATAGACATCACCTTCGTCATATAGCTTAATGAAGAACTCATAACTCCGGATGAACCTGCCGAGGGTTTTACGGAAGGCGAAAAAGCTGCTCTCGAGGCGTTTAACAAGTAGTATCTTCATGAAGCGCATCATGTTCCGCTGGCTCTGCCGCTCCATCTCGGTTATCGTCCCTTTATAATAAAGCATGGGGGCGTAACGGGTATAACTGAATTCGTTCTGCAAGAGCGCGAGTGTAGCATCGAATATCTTGCTTTCATGCCAGTTCATACGGTAATATAAAGCCCGTGGCGGCTCAACGAACGGAAAGCGGAGCCCTTGACTTTTTAGGTCATCCTCGAAAAAGTTAACGATCTCGGTTCTGGTCCTTCTTACCATCAGGTGACGTAGAACACGACTGCGGATCTGACGCGCGATCTCTTTGGTCTGTTGTATGTACGCGTCGAAGTCTTCCTCCCTGAGCGCGGGATCCACCATGGAATTGAGTCTGCCGAAAAACGCTTCGATATTTGGCAGACCGGGTAGTGTTGACTGCTTCCCCTTCTGAAAGATGCGGATCTGAGCCAGAAGGTCGGAAGGCCGGTTATTATAAGGGGTCGCGGTTACGAGTATTACTTTCTTGCCGTGACAGATCGATGCGAGCTGTTCATAGGTCTTGTTTGTCTCGGTTCTGAAAGCATGAGCCTCATCGATTATCACATTTTTTACCCGTTGGAGGCGGTTGGTATCCAGGCTGCCCAGTTTGCCAATCGATTCGAATGATGCCTGCACATTGAAATCGCGCATAACATTTCGCCATGAACCGGGGTTGTTCTCATCAAGAAGTGCCGGTGAGGCTAGAACGAGGGTGTGACCTTCGAGCTGCCCCGCGATCATAGCAGAGATGTATGTTTTACCAAGACCAACGACATCTGAAATAAATACTCCACCGTGTTCTTCGATTATCTTTATGGCATTTACTACTGCCTGGCGCTGGTACTCGAGGTCCATAAACCCTTCTGGGTATCGATCGCGCATCAGATCATAGTCGTAACTCAGATCAAGCTTGAAATATTCATAAAGGAATTTAAGGTAGAGTTCATAGGGGGTGATGGAGTCGTTAACCCAGGTATCTTCCTGCACGGTGGCAACAAAATCTTCAGTGATATCAATTGCATCTTTCCACAGGTCTTCAAACTTTTTAAGGGCGAAGCGGACATCGTAGCCCTGCTTTAGTTCGACATTGAACTCGAGGTTTTCATGTAGTCCGGAAAATGAGAAGTTGCTGGAGCCGGTGATCACGCGACCAAAGTCGTCATCCCCTTCCGGTTTCCGCATTATATAAACTTTGGCGTGGATCGGTTGGTTTGGGTAAACCCGCATTTCGAGTTTTCCCGAGCGGATATATTCGACGAATTTGCGGATGCCGGTATCGGTTTCAATATTGTCGTCAGTTGCCTGCACTTCGGAGCGGAGCTCCTCTTTGTATTGTTTGCGTATGTCGGGGGTGGAACGGAAATGAATTTGTTCGCCGGAACGGGCATGGCGGTAAACATCCCAGGTATGTTCGTCAAGTTTGAGCCCGACGATCACCCTGATCTTCTCGATGTTCTCGAGTGACTGGTAAAGATTATAAAACCCGCTCGCGCGGAAGTAACCGACCAGCACATCGAAGTACCGGGTCGTTTTTAGTACCCGCCTGAATCTATCAAGCAGGGTACCGTCTGCATCGTTGGTAAAAAAAGTCAGATCGAGGTTGGTTCTGCTTTCACCATCCATTACCCACCATTAAATTATTTGTTTGATAGTTGAAGTTATGGAATTTTCCGGAAATAACAAAGAGGGGTTGAGAAATGTGAAATGATATTGGGGTTTGGGGTTTGGGGTTTGGTCCGCTGGCGGTGGATTGGGGTTTTTGGGATTTGGTCTTTGGGGTTTGGGATATGGGGTTTGGGATATGGGGTTTGGTCCGCCCGCGGTGGATTGGGGGTTAGTTGGTGTTTGGGATATGGGGTTTCGGGTTTGGGGTTGCCCCGAACGGGGCAAAAATCCCGCGGAGCGGGAGAATCGTGAAAATCATTTCAAATCATGTTAATCGTGTTCAAGACAAATAAACATCTTCAGCACAACATCTTTAACATCTTTTGCCATCTTTAATATCCTGTTCAAAAAAAAACCGGACTGTTTCCAATCCGGTTTTTAAGATTATATGTGCCGTTTTATCAGGCGGGGGGATTCCAGGTTTCGAGGATGAGTTTGCTGTCTTTCTCGAGCTGGTTTTTTAGTTCCTTGACCCGCAGGGCGGTTCTGTTGAGCATGGCGTAAGTGTTATCCACGTAGATGCGGAGTTCTTCAACGTCGTGTCCATCGGGTTTCATATGGACGGCTTCGACCATATCCGCGAAGATGGCGTCGAGTAACTCTATCTCCCGGGTAAATTTAGCAGTTTTTGTATCCATTTTCTTTTCCAAATTAAATTGAATTGGTACTCAAACTTACAGATTTCCCGGGTAAAACAACTCATCACTCATCGCTCATCGCTCATCGCTAAAACCGCACTCCCACCGATATTCTCTGCACGTTCGGCAGGATATCGTAAATCGAGTAGGCATAATCGAACGAAACGAGGGTTGAGCCCATCGGGAGGTTGGCGCCCGCGCCGAAGGTGTACTTCTCGTCGTCGTAGTTATACCTGTATCCGCCGCGGAGGAAGACACGGTCGAAAACGGAGAGTTCGGTACCGACATTCACCCGCTCGAGGTTATCGTTGGGGTGTGTAACGTCGATGGCACCGCGCATCTTCACGAAATCGATCTTGAAGATATCCATGGCAATACCCACCTGGAAGTGGAGCGGAAGCGAGAACTCTTCCGTGTTCAACTTCACTGGAGCGAGACGTGAACCGGGTACCGACTCGTCACGCAGGATGTTATAGTTGAGATCGGGACCGTCGAACTTCATATCGGGACCAAAGTTGGTCATCGACATGGCGATCGTCAGGTTGTTGAAGTCGAGTTTGTACTGCGTGCCGACATCAAAGGCGATGCCGTTGGCGGTCTCGTTCCAGATCCTCTGTGAGATATACTTCACGGAAACACCCACGCGGAACTGCTCGGTAAGCGAGCGGGCGTATGAAACGCCAAGCGCGAGATCGGAGGCATCATAGAATCTGCCCGTTCCATTCGGATTTTTCTCAGTGGTTATTTCGATCTTTCCGGTAGTGAATGAGTTGAAGTGAATACCCACGACTCCGATGTTGTCGCCAAGGTTGTAAGCAACCGCGGCAGCGTTCAGATCAAAGAGATCGAACCAGTTCAGACTTGTGAAGTGAACATCAACATTTCCCACGTGCGAGATGCCCGCGGGGTTCCAGAAGATCGATGACGCGTCGTCGGTATAGGCGATCGAGGCGCCACCCATGGCGGTCTGACGGGCACCTACAGGGATCTGCAGGAACTGCGCGCCCGAGGTGCCAAGGTTGTTGTACTGCGCAGCGAGCTGGGCAGATATAAGAATGATCAGGGTTATCAGTTTTTTCATTTTAATCTCCTTGACCTACTTGATTACCGCGAAGCGGTCAATGTGCTCGCCGTCTTTTGATTTAACTACGTATATGTACATTCCGGAAGCGATCTCGCGACCACCTTCAGTCTTCATATCCCAAACGGCGGTGCCGTTGCTTGAGTTGTGCTCGATCGTTTTTACCAGATCGGCATCGATGGTGAAGATATGGATGGTGCACTCAGGCGGCAGATTGATGAACTGTATCTGACGGAGCGGTTCGCGGCGAAGCTCGCCAAACTCGGGCTCATAGAGTGATGATACGATGTACGGGTTCGGAACCACTCTGATCTTTTTCAGATTTTCGGTGATTGCCGCCGGGTTAACAACCGGTGCCTTGAGTCTGAAAGTGTATTTGTCTTTCACGTTCGGTGCCTTTGGCTTCACTGACTCGAGTGAGAAGAGGTTACCCGGCTGTGGAGGATTGGATGAGTTGAACTCTATCCTTCCCTCGAGACCATTGAAACCGAAGGTTGAAAGAGTATAGACAGAGTCGAAGGTCTTAACCGCCGCGCCTGCCGCTGTATCACGCACTTCGAGATTCACGAAGCCCTCGCCGGCACCGTTGAATCCCCTCCCCTTCACTTCCACAAAATAAAGGGTGTTCTTCAATGTGGCTTCATCAACAGATGAGAAGTTGAGGGAGAAGTTATCGAGCCCGCCGATCTTCGAGAAACTCTTTACCGGATGGGGTTTCGACATCGAGAAAATTATACCGTCGGAGGTCGACTGAAGTTTGTCGAAATAGAACGGTCTCGGTTTTATCAGGGTGTCGTTGTCTTTTGTAACCACCACTCCGAAGTTCAGGGTGAGGAGGTCACCTTTTCTCGGGCGGTATTGTTCCGGGGTTCCGGGAGGTGTTTTTATCCTGATCCTCATGCCGGCTCCGGGTACAGAGATGGCCTGATTTGGGTTCGCCCAGTTGTAGTTGTTGTCAACTTTAATATCTTCACCGGTTGTCAGGTTCACAAAGTCGAAGATGTTCGGGGCTTTGAAGTAGAGACCGTACCTTTCCGGTTTTGTAAGGGACGAATCGGTTATTTCGGCAGAGAGCTGCGTTACAAGCACACCCTTGTCTGCCCTGCTCACGTATGTGAAGCCGAGGTTGTAGTCACCCGAAACGAGATTGACGTTGTCATCCGGTTGGATGCTGAACTGGTAGTTCGAAGTGCCGGTACCTGTCTGAGTTACGCTCTCAACCGTAACGGGTGTGCGGCCAATTGCTGCTGACATCGGGGTAAGTGACACGATATTCACCTGGTCAAGGTTCTTGCCGAGTGGACTTTCGAGTGACTCGAGGAGTGAGTCACCCCTGTCGTACGCGGTGATGGTATACCAGTATTCGAAGCCGTTGGTAACGGTGGTATCGATATATGAGTACTGAATACCTTTGTCGATACCGATATCGTTGGGAATATCGAAATCGCCGAGTTTTGTCCAGTGCTGCCCTTTATCTATACTGCGATAAAGTCTGTAACCTTCAAAATCATACTGTCCCGAGAAGGAGTCGAACGATCTTTCAGCAGCGTCATCCCAGTAAAGGGTATTTTTGGTGTCGGAAGCGATACCGGAAAGTTTAGGGGTAACGGGTGGCTTGGCTATTTCATAGTCGAACGCGTGAATAACCTTTGCCTGGGCAAGGTTTGCCTGAAGGTCAGGTAGGTTGTCGCCCGCGACGATCACGGTATAGAAGGTCAGGGTGTCACCCGGCATTATATGGTACGGACCGGATGAAAGGCTGCCGAGCAGATCGAGACCTGATGCCGGAATCGTGTTCACGTCGTCGAAGTGAAGGTTTGTGTTATTTCCGATGTGGAAATATTTATCACGGTACGGCGAATTGTAAAGGTTTGGTGTCGAGGCGATCCTGCCGTAAAGAACCGAATCGATATCGGAGACCTCGTCATCATTGTAGAGGGCGTAGTGGAAATCGGTAAGTCCGAGTTGCACGCCGTTAACTTTCGGGGTTTCGAGGAGCGCCACACCCATCATTCCGGTTTTACCGGAAGGCCACTCGGTGGTGGTGCCGTTGTCGTAAAACCAGATGAAATTATTGGCACCATCGTAGCCCATTTTATCATTCGCGTATTCGGGCGCTCCGCCGGAGGCGTTGCCCACGTCTATATCAGTCATCAGGGCGAAGTAGAGGGAATCATAGTCGCGATTGCTTCTGTTGATGATCTGATACTTGAAGAAGAGAAGGTCTTGAGCGAACTTCACACCATAAGCGTAACCGGTCTGGTGCACTTCAATTCCAAGAATACCGATGGTATTGTTGCTGTCGTTATAGGCGCAGTAAGAATCCTGGTCGGATTTGAAAACGGGGTTTCCGTCTTTGTCTTTTACGGGCCATCCTCTTGTGGGGTGCCAGGAGGCAGGGTTATCCGAGAAGGCGATTCTCGCGCCTTCGTTATTGTGGTAACCCCAGCAGGCTTCCCACTCTTCGTTGGTTACATATCTTCCCTGGATCACGTTTCCGGGGATACCAACGTAAGGGTTCATGCGGTAGATGTACTGTTGACCGCTATTGATCGGGAACTCGCCCGAGGGCCCCTGTGAGAGGCGGCGGGGATAAAGTTTACCGCGGTTCTCGAAGAAAAGACCGATGTTGGAGGCATTGTGAGTGCCACCGGCACGGTCGATAAGCCCCTGAACCGATGAACCACCTGAATATTTCTGCAACTGTGCATCGACCCGGAGGGCGAAGAAAATTGCAAACGCCAGAAAGAGGAACAGGTTCTTGCTTAATACGTTCATTTTAATTCCGAATATCATTTTACAGGTTTCCTTCCTCTTTAGAATCTGATTGAAGCACCGACGCGTATACGCCTCGGAGCGCCATAGTTTGAAGGATCTTCCATATACTCTTTTGAGTATCCGCCCACGAACGTGTAGTCGGGATCACCGGTGTCACGATAAACGTAGAGGATATTCTTCTGATCTGTGAGATTAAGTATCTCGGCGAAAAGACGGACGCGAAGATTGTTGAAGATGGTGAGGTCTTTCCCTATCATCAGATCGATCGACCATGTGGAGGGCTGTCTCAACGCGTTCTTTACAACGAAGCCCACATCACGACCCGACTGGGTGTAAGGGTAGCCGCTGGAGTAAGAGAAGATGAATGAGAAATCCATATCGTCGAAGATGCGTGAGCCGAACACTTCGGGACCCTCATCTTTCGGGATCATGAAGGTTGCAGTGGCGTTAAGCACGTGCGTCTTGTCGAAATCGAGGTAGTAAAGCTGCGATGATTCGTCTGATCCGGGGTACTGCTCATCTTCTGAGGATGCACTTCCCTTCGCGACTGAATATGTGTAGGTTAAACCACCGGCGAAGTATTTGTCGGGTCTGATGTCAAGATTGATCTCGAAGCCTTTCATGTTCGCGTAATCTTCGTTAACATAAAGGGTGTAACCGACGTATCTGCCCTGTGTGAACGGGAAAAGATAACGTGTTCCGATAAGACCGGTTACGTCTTTATAATAAGCGGTGAACGAAATGGCGGCGCGATCGGTCAACTGATGCGATACGCCGACTTCATACGCGATGGTACGCTGAGCGTCGAGATCGGGTGAACCGAAAAGGGGCTCGCGCACTTTAATATCGTACTGCTGGTTCTGGAAAAGGAACTGGTACTCGGGATTCTGGAAGAAGTGCCCGTAGGCGAAGTGCAGCTTCGTGCGCTCGGTTATTGGATGAGCGATACCGATTCTCGGGCTTATCTGTGAACGGGGCTTCACTTCAATCACCGAGTTTGGATCGAGCGGATTGTTACGGAACTTGACGTTCGCGTTCATGTGGTCGAAACGCAAACCAAGATTGATAACAAGGCTCGGGAGCTCGATCTTATCCTGCGCGTAGGCAGCGATCTCGAACGGCTCTGTCTGATAGTTGTTAACATACGGGAAGTTACGTTTTGGATCTTCGATCGACCACAACTTAAGATCGTGCCTCTTGAACTGGGCGCCGAACTTCACTTCGTTCGACCTGTTGATCTGCCAAACGGCATCACCTTTGAAGTCGAGGGTGGTGGTACGCGAATCAGTAAGCACGAGCGGATCAGCCTTTGCCCAGAACTCGAAACCGTTTCCGGCGGTGGCGAGGAGCACCCTCGCTGAGGCGATCATGTACTCGGAGGTATCTTTGTCGAGACCTGAATAGTATCCTTGATTGAAGTATGAAGCCTTCACATCGTAAAAGAAGGTGCTCGATACTGTGTGTGTGGCGTTCAGGCTGGTCTGCCAGCTATCAGTACGTGTTTTCAGGTACTGTTCGGGGATGTATTTATAGTCGTGGTTGTAATTCTGTCTTAAGCCCTTGCTTCCGCGGTTCGAAAGGGTGATCCTTAGTTGCGGAATTGCAGTGAGGGTAAGTTTTGTGAAGAACGACTGTTGGTTGTTGTAGCCCCAGGGGAGGTAGCTTCCTTCATTGAGCTGCTCGCCGGAGAGGAAGAACCGGAGCGCACCGGGAATGATGGCACCCTCGAGGCTTCCGTTGATACGGAGCTCGTTAAGCTTCGAGTATCTTTCGATCCCGAAATTTGAGGTGCGCATCTCGAGCTTGCCGGCGAATTTATCGGATCCATCCCTGGTTACGATGTTCACGATACCCGAGAGGGCGTTGCCATACTCGGCGTTGAACGTACCGGAGAGAAGCGACATTTCCTGGATCGCGTCGTTGTTGATGTTGGTCGCGAGTCCGCCAAGAAGAGGATCGGTAACATAAACACCATCGATCATGTAGGCAACTTCGTTTGAGCGACCGCCACGGATGTGAAGGTTTGAACCACTTCCGACCACACCGGCCTGAAGTGAAAGGAGATCAGTGAAGTTACCCACGGGCAACAGTTCGATCTCATCGCGCCCGACAACAGAGATAGAGCTTGTAAGATCTTTCTGGATCAGCGGGGTGTTCGCGGTTACCACAACTTCATCGGTGGTAAGAGATGCCGGTTTCAGCTTGAAGTCGATGTTGGTTGTTTGATCAACCACGATCTTCACACCTGAAACGGTTATATGCTCGTAACCGACGTAAGTGATCCTCACGGAGAAAACCCCGGGTGGCACGTTAAGAATGGTAAAACGCCCGTCAGAGTCGGTTGAAGCACCAAGTTTGGTACCTTCAATCATAACTGTAGCCGAGATAAGGGGTTCACCCGTATTGGCGTCAGTCACTCTTCCCGAGAGTTTACCTGTAATACCGGCCTGCACGACCGGAACGATGATAAGAAGAAAAAGAATAAATCTTTTCATGATCTCCTCTTGTTAATTGATGAGGCGGCCTTGCTCAATCTCGTTGAGCTTTTTAAGCCACTCCTTGGCTTTTTTCTTGTTAAGCCTTGCGGCTTCCGTAGTGATCGCGTTTATAATTACTGAGATAGCCGCGAAAGAATTTGTGTAAAGCATGTTTTCCGATTTAACGGTTAACGCGATATCAGAAATTGACGCGGCCGGCGAGGTCGATTTATTGGTTATGGCAATTACTGTTACTCCCCTCCCCTTCACTGATCTCGCAAGCTCAATGGTCTCGTGTGAATAAGGGGGAAACGAGAAGATTATCAGCACATCCTTCTCTGTAATGAAAAGGCTCTCCTCTTGAAGGGAAGCCCATCCGTTACGGAAATTACGTGCCTTTATTCCCACTTGCGTAAGCTGATAACCCAGCACCTCAGCAAGAAGATAAGATATACCGAGCCCGGCTGTGTAAACCTCGCTCGCTGACGCAATGAACGAAACAGCCTCGGTGAACAGGGAGTGATCGATCATGAAGAGGGTCTCGTTGATGTTTTTAATATCAAGATTTGCCACTTCGGTCAGGATGTTACTGTCACCTTCCTCCACTTCGATGAGGGGGAAAAGCTCTTTGTTATTGTTCAGATCCGATTGAAGAAGTTCCGAGATTTCATCGCGTATCTCCGAGAAACCGGTAAACCCGATGTTCTGGGCGAATCTGACGATAGAAGCGACTGAAACTTTGGTCGACTCCGATATCTCCTGCACGCTCAGGAACGGGATACGGTCGAAATTGATCAGAAAAAAATCAGCTATTTTCTGCTGGTTCTTCGGCAGATCATTGAACTTCTCTTCGATCCTCTCTTTTACTTGTCTGTAACGCATGGGATCAACTGTAAGTTGTTATGTAAAATAAATAACGGAAGTGACCGGCTTGTGACCGGTCACTTACCATCAACCAATGATCACTATTTGGAGAGTATCATTTTATTCGTAATAACGGTTGCGCCGGCTCTGAGGGTGTAGAAGTAAACACCGCTCGAAAGCTTTGAAGCGTCGAAACTTACAGTCTGTCTTCCCGCGTTCTGATAGCCATTAACGAGTTCAGCAACTTTGTTTCCAAGGAGGTCATAAACCGCGAGGTTAACATTGGTTGCCTGAGGAACGTCGAAGGTTATCAGGGTTGAAGGGTTGAACGGATTGGGATAATTCTGGTAGAGGTTGAAATCTTTTATCTGAGCCACAGGGGTTTCATCAAGAACACCTGTGAACTGCTGATATTTTGCAGTTGCTTCGTCGATGTTCGCGCTGAGTTCAGCTGAATCGGCACCTACCGCGTAAGCGAGGTAAAGTACAACTGAATCCTGTGGATTTGTAGCTATAGGGGTTGTGCCGAAAATGGCAGCGCCGCCATCAATTCCTGCCCAGTGGTAGTTCTCGAACTGACCATCTGTCATCCATTTTGAAAGGAGGGAATCGGTCTGGTATCCGTCGAACCACTCGAAGTTATGCGCTGAAGCAACATTGCGGTTGAGTATTTTGATACCGACATAATTACCGGGTTTGTAGAAGCTGAAGAGCTGTTTTGAGGGGTTGTAGCTCATCTCTTCGTTTCCGTAAGCGCCTTCAACCTGCGGGATGAATTCCATGCCGAATCTTCCCTGATAGGAATTGGCTTCAAGGCTTTTTACGGTAAATTTGCCGATGGCGTATCCTTTATTGTTCCAGCCATAAATATGGATGGCTTCCTCAAGAGATGGTGGTTTCGGAACGTATGATGAATTTACTCTTGACGCAAGCTCTACATCACCCCAGGTTGGTGTGTCAACTGTATCGGGGTCTGTCATGTCGTCAGTGTCTTCGAGGTAATCATACACGGTGGTATCACCCATGTAATACAGCAATGACGATCTGTCAAGCTGGCGCACAGGGGCACCGGCAACAACCATCCCGATACGGACACGACCGTATGAGCGGAGTGTGACCTCAATTTTGCCCGAGTTGTATACTGCCTGCGCCAGTGCATCTGAAGCAAGCAACCCGAGGAAGAGGGCGGCAATCAGTAACGATTTTTTCATGGTATTCTCCATTAATTAATGTTGATCATTTAAAATTGTGTTAGTTTTCATGTCATAACGGTCGCCGTTCATCAGAAGGTGCATTGTCATGTCCCGCCCCGATACGAGGCCGTTATGGTCTTTTAGTCTCTTCCCTGTTAAAGGGTTTATTATCAAGACGCCGCTTTCACCAAGCACTGTGAAATATCTTCCCTCCTCCACAACAATGGCGGTCGATTCATCGATGCCGATGCCGGGAAGGTTGTGCTCAAGTGTGGCAGCTATCAGCCTGTTCTGGCGTTTTCTAACCAGGAAGTGCTGATCTATAATCACATCTGTAAGAAAGCCGAAGCCTTCTTTTGTCTCAACATTATTGGCTTTAACCGTGAAAAACACGTATTCCGAGTCTTTAACTATCAACTCTTCACCTGTTATCATCACTTTGCTCATTATCGCGGCACCCGCTGAGGTACCACCGACAATTCCGCCCTTTTCATAAATATCTTTGATCAGATGAAAAAGCTTTCCATCACCCACTTCATTTTTAAGTTTTACCTGATCACCACCTGAGAAGAAGATCGCTTTGGCGCCTTCAACTTCTTTCAGGTTCTCAGGTTTGTCAGCTTCTCCCGGACCGAAATACAATGCTTTAACGTTTTTGCATCCCATTTTTTCAAATTCAGTGGCGTGATCCCACACTTCGCTCCTCGGAACGGAGCTTGCATTGGGAATAATAACGATCTTCGCGTCGTACCCACCGGCATACTGGATGAATTTTTCCATCATGTAAGCGGGACGTGAGCCACCCCCTATGATGAAAAGTTTACCTTTTGGCTGTGCCAGAAGTGGAAGCGCTAAAGCGACGGTAAGGAGGAGAAGTTTCTTCATTTTTTTCTCACTATGTTAAGTCCAATATTCGCGGCAGCGACCATGTCGTCTGTCATTACAAACTCGTCATTGGCGTGCGGGTTCTGCGCGCCGATACCGATATTAACTGAAGGAATGCCCTGACCGTTGAGCGAATTGGCATCGCTTCCGCCGAATGAGATCACGGGTTGTGGTGTCATGCCGGTGGCTTCAATCGCCTTGTAGATCAACTGATACGCGAGATGATCGGGCGTAAGTTCATACGGTGTAAAGTCTTCATAAATGTCTGTTTTTATGGTTGCTCCGGCGTTGAACACCTCTGTTCCGAAAGTATCGAGCACTCTTTCAAGTTCTTCATCAAGGCGATCGGGGTTGAATGACCGGACTTCACCAACCAACTGAACATGCTCCGGCACCACGTTTGTGGCTGTTCCGCCATTGATTATGCCGATGTTCATGGTTGTATTTTCATCGAGGCGGCCCTGTTTCAGTTTCGAAATGGCGGCCGCGGCAATGGCGATCGAGTTGATCCCCTTCTCAGGTGCTATGCCCGAGTGGGAAGCTTTCCCAAAAATATCAATTGTAAATGTCTTCGAGCCAGGTGCCCTGTAAACAAACTTTCCGGGGAGGTGCGATGAGTCGAACACCAAACCGGCTTCTACCCACTTTGGCACTTCAAGATTTTTTGATCCGCCGAGCGTGGTTTCCTCGCAAGTGAAGAAGACGGCAGTGAAATCATCGATCTCAGGGTTGTTCTCCGCGAGCTCAAGCAGGTAGAGAATTGTTGCCATTCCCTGACGGTTGTCGGCACCGAGTATGGTCTTGCCGTCAGTGGCAATTTTGCCCGTTTCCTTGTCGATCACCACTTTTATGTCTTTAGTGGTTCTGGCAGTATCCATATGAGCGGTAAGCATGAATTTGCCACCGGTTCCGCGTTTAATAATAATATTGCCGGTGTTGCTGCCCGTTGCCTTTTTGCTGTTGTCTTCAAGAATGGTGACATTTTTACCCTTCAAGAACTCCCTGACAAAGTCTGCTACCGGTTTCTCGTCACCGGAAAGAGCATCGATCCGGACGAGCTGAGTGAAGATTTCTATAAGCCGTGTTTTATCAATCGTAATCATTGTTTCACTTTGGGGAAAGATTGTAATGTTTCTTACAAATTACGGAAAATCCGTTTCACAGTCAATAGGTGAAGAAATATTTTTTTCATTTTTTTTGGGAATTAAACCGCAAAGATCGCAAAGTCCGCAAAGGGAGAATTAAGAGGACGCGGATACACTCGGATGACGCTGATTAACACGGAAAGATCAGTTCATGCCGAATTTATCCATTCTTTCCGCGTATATCCGCGAAATCCGTGTGTATCTGCGTGCAAAAATACTTTTTCGTGCTTTCGTGCCTCGTATGTTTAAAAAGAGGTTGGAATTAATTTTGTGATCAGTAAATATTC
>CAZVBQ010000036.1:0-22414 GCA_964625575.1 uncultured Ignavibacteriaceae bacterium
CACTCCGTTACTTTGGGTCTCAGGGTCTTCGGGTCTCCGGGTCTTCACTTCTTCGTTACTCATCTTGTTTCCTCCGTTTTATATTGATTATTGATTATCGCCTCCCGTTCCGCGCGGTCGAGGTTCATGTAGTTAAGCATCACCTCGACCGGTACCGAGCCGGGATAAATGTTGTTAAGTGAAACCAATTGTTCAAGTTTTTCTGCTTTCTCATCGTTGCCAAGGGGGGCTTCAGTCACCACGATCTCGCGGTCCATCATGATGATCTCTTCGGCAGTGGGGAGGCCACCCCCGTTAACGGCCTCCCGTTTTACCTGCCTCCCGGTTGCCTTTACGGCATCCTCCCCTTCATATTGAAGTGTTGCTTCGAGGAGTTTCTCCCCGAGCGAGCACTTCCACCTGCGCAGATTGTCGAGCACGAGTCCCGCGGCGAGCATCCCCTGTTTCTGTTTCGCCATTATCGCCTTCCCCGACTCGTTGCTGTAGTCCGCAAGTCCGTGAAAACTCCGCCCTCCCGCGAGGTCTTCGATAAAACCTTGCATAACGGCGGCAAGCTGGAAATACTGCGGATTCACCCCGGAGACCTTTAATGGACGGAAGACCTCCTCACCCGTTCGGGTCCAGATTATTCCTCCTGTCCTTTCGGCTTTTTTCAGCGCGGTTTCCGGAGTCTCGTGCTCCGCAAGGGCGTAGGCGTTCCCCTGATAAACGTTTTTTACGTCGCGCCCAAGACTGTAGTCGATCTGCATGAACACCCTGTCAAGAAATATCTGGGGCTCTATCAGGAGGTCGGCAAGTGACCAAAACCTGTTCTCGAACTGGAACGGCCTGTAAACCGCCACCGGAATCGAGGCAAGCGGGAGCTCTATAATGTCGACTATCTCACCCCCGGTTATAAGATACTTCGTTATCCTCTCACCCTCTACCGGTATCACTTCGCTCATTGGCGGATCAAGGTCACGCTCAAGGTAGAGGGATGTGAACTCCCGCAGGGCCTTTTCAGCTTCGTGGCGCGAGGCGTGTTTTCCACCGTAAACACCATTCTTCAGACCGGCAATTCCCCTGTGATCGTTGAACAGGAGGAGATACTCCCTGCATTGTGACTTGGTGTAGTGGCTGACAAGCCTCACCGTATCTTTACCACCGCGAAGTGAAGAGCCGTTATCGTCGCGGTAAAATGAGTGTGTGAAAGGAGGGTGCCCGTAAGATGAGATCTTGCCATACTTCCGCTCAACGCTCTCCCGCCGGAAGGTCTCACCCACAGCGATGAACAGCGAGTCTGAAAGGTTGTAGTCCCTCGCGCTGCCATCCCAGAAGACATCAAGGTAGTCGCGCTTTTTTACCGTCGTTTTTATCTCACCTCCGGAGACGAGGGGCACCACTTCGGTGGCACCATAACAAACGGAAAGACCCGACTCGAACACGTCACTCTCGATCCGTGGCAGGTCTTCTGTCCGTTCCTTGTCGCGAAGGATACCGGTGGCAATTTCAGCGTGCGAGGTGTATTCGTCAGGCGCTGAAACCATTATCGATGTGCGCGACTGCCTCTGAGTAGAGAGTATGTTGTTTATCTTGTGGTTCATAAGCGAGATCGAATACGGGTGCCGGTACTGATCTCTTATAAAGTCTGCTTCCTCGGGTGTCCAGTGCATCCCTTGTTTGTATCTCTCGTTCCTTCTCCCCCTTTTCCAGGCCTCTTCAAAAAGTGGCAGCGACTCGAGGTGAAGTTCTGTTATCTCTGTGTGTGTAAGATAGTTGCCCATAATTCTCTTTTTTTATTGCAAAATTGGGCAATCAGGGGGGTGCTTCTCAAGTGTGGAGTGTTACACGTGCAGGTTTTTACACGTTGATCACCCGGTGTGGAAGTGACAGGAGGGATGGGAATAAAGAAGCGCGGAAAGAGTCAGGGACATTCCCTTTCCGCGCCGTGGTGTCTTTATAAGGCTTTACGCCTCTATCTCAGGTAAACTATCTTCTTCGAAATATAATCCGTCTTGCCTGACGAATTGCTTCTAATTTTTACGTGTACAAGATAAACTCCACTGGCAAGTGTGGTATTGAAGTTATCTGTACCGTTCCAGTTGTACCGTTTCATTCCCTTCACCCCATCTTCATCCGCGACTGTTTTAACGAGCTGCCCTGTGATGTCGAAGATGTTAACCTGAACCCTCGATTCATCGGGCACGGCAAGTCTTATCAGCGACATTGAGTTGAACGGGTTGGGGTAGATATCGAGCATTAGCGAGTCAACCTCCTGATTCTCACGGAGGATCCTTGTGAGAGTGCTCTCATCCCATGGATTGATCAGGAAGTGAACCGTGTCGTTCGGTTCGAGAACGAGGAACGCCGTATAGTCGCACATTACCCTGTCATCGAAAGCCAGACTAACGATAAGGGAGGTATCGTATGACGCGTTAACCAGCATTTCATTTATTTTCTCGTTCGCCACCACACTCGGAATAATGGTTCTGGTGTTCACAGTATCCCACTGCACGGAGAACGGGTAGGTTCTGTTGTGAACTGTGTCGCTTCCCGCGAACTTCGCGGTAACGCCGATGTTTACAACATCGGTGTTTTCATATTTGCCGACGAAGAACATCGGTGCCCAGTAGTTTTTCAGATTCTTTCTGATCTCCCTGAACTCGGTGATCAGACCGCCGGTCTGTGGGGTTGCAGTGACAACGAGTGAATCAACCGCGGGCATTAAAGTGTTGAGTCCCGACGTGATGAAATCCCAATCGTAAATTGCCTTTTCGAAGTGTAGCCCGCCTGTTCTCGCGGAGATGTTCGAAAGGAGCAAACCACTTCCGTAGTACGCCTTCTGATCATCGTAGGTTACAGGAGGTATTACCCACGGCTCGCCATCGAGCAGGTTCACGGTCGCGATCGCCGGTCTGTTATCACCCAGCAACGACATGAAATTATCAACGCGCGACTGAATCTCAGAAGGAGTGTAGTACTTATCGGAATTACTGATCAGCACAAGTTTTGTCGCCTTGGCGTTTTGCTGAAAACTTGCCAGCCATGCCAGAAAACTCTCGAGAAGCAGTGGACCGTTGGTAACATTCAAACCCATGATGGGAGGGTTCACAAGCGATTTAAGACTGAGATCATCATCATATCCGTATATACCGGAGACGACCACAAGTCCGTTCAGCAACTGCTTTGAGAGCACCGCGATCTTGCCCATGCTGTTTTGCAACTCGGTTTTAGCCGCGGGATCCTGATGATCGAGCAGATGAGTGGTCTTTCTCTCAATTGTTGGGGGGAAGCCCATCCCGAGATTTCCGTTCTCATTCCTGAACCAGGTGTTGAACACGGAGATGGTTGTGTCAACATGAATTCCATCCACATAATACTTCAACAACGAGTCCTTGTAATGCGTCTGGTACGAAGTGTAGGTGAGATACCTTCCACCGTTCTGCAGGAGGACGGCAAGACTGTCTTTATACCTCATAACAGTATCACGCTGTTTGCCGAAACCAACAGGCTGATATGCCATTACAAGATCAGCCTTGGTGATATCGTATATGCCAAGTCCGAAATTGGCCACTTCCTTGAAAGTAGTAAGATAGCTTATTCCGTGGAAGTCCATCGTCCAGCGGGCATCTTTGTCCATCCAGAGTATTTTCCGCTTTATGATCGAGTTGGCGGCAATTCCATCAGGGCTGTTCAGGTAATTCTGGAACATCGGCAGGAGCTGCCACCCCGCGATCTCTTCGTAAGGGCGCCATCCGTTGGTGATCTCCACAATATTGCCACCACCCGAGATCACGATTCTTGCAGAGTCGCCGGGTCTCACAGACCCCGATATCATATTCCTGATGTTGTTTGCAAAGGTACCCAGATTCTTGCTGAAATCGCCACTCACATCAATAGCGTAAATCGTCTTCTGCGGCGTTCGCGTTGTATCGACGTTAAACATCTCACCCAATCCGATCCCCAGCTCAAAGTAGTTCTTGCCGGGAGCTTTCTTTTCAGACGACCAGTAAGTGCCGAAGTTGAACGGGAAATCGTATGAGAGCTTTAATGAAGTCAGCGCCCCCACATTGGGAACTTGGGTGTACAAGTAGTCGAACCCCATTGTATCCGCCCGTGGCGTGAATGTCAGAGAGGGTAGCTCGTAGATCAAAGGGTGAGTGAAAGAGGTGTTTGTTGTTTTGAACAATACGTGTAGCGGGAGGCTGACAAGGGTGTTAGCCCTTAGTAGACCGTAAGGGAGTTCTGCTATCGTACGGTTGTTCACAGTCTGGAGCGGGACAAGAAAAGTTATCTTCACCTTCCTTTTTTCGCCCGAACGGATGGGAAAGATGTGAAGCTCGTATTGGTCGCCGATCTTTGTGAGGTAGCCGGGATCGGGGTTAGTGGGAACGTGGATGATGCTGTCGTACATTTTTCTGGCTCTCCAGGTATCAATGTGCAGCGCTTGCATCACATTGTTACCCATCCAGAGCCAAAAGTCTTTCATTATGGCCCCTTGGGGCAGCTCGAACCTGTGGACTATCTCCACGTTGTTGGTTCCGAACATTCCATTATCGGTGTACCACATGTACAACGACTGTTCCGTGTACGCGCCCCTCGGCTCTACCACCAGAGTCACATCTTTCAGATATGCCGCCCTTTCGGGTACCCATGGCTGAAGAGGGATCCTCGCGATCAGTGTGTTGATCGCCGGAACGTCCACAAATAATAATACCGCCAACAGAATTAAGTATGCTCGCTTCATTAAGAAGACTCCTTTCGACCACCCCGGACCTGCAGTGATCTTAATTCGCGTACCGGCCCCCGGACCCCCCGGGGATTTTCCTGCACCGGTACACTTATTCCGGTCTGTTAACTTAGACATTACTAAACCGAATTACAACACCCCTATATTCATTTATGTCACAAATCCCGCAACCCCTTTGCCAAAATTTTCGTAACTTTGTAGTCAAGTTTTTTAGAATCATCATCGCGGGTGCCGGCACAGTTTCTTCTCTTCTTTCTGATCGTGAGCCGCTCCTTCAAACTTCAATCCGGAGATCAATTTATGAGTAATAAAATAACTGTTTTCCTTCCGTATAACGGCGGAGAACACACAAAAAGAACCATCGACTCGCTTACCGCTACAGGGGTGGTTGAAAAAATATTCCTCCTCACCACCAAAGAGGGGCTTGCGCCACTTCCGGGCGCTGAAATTCTGAACGTTGACTCGATCCAGTCGTCAAACGCCGTAAGCAAAATGGTTGGATCTACCACTACTTCCCACTTCGCGTACATCAAACAGGATACGATCATCGAACCGGGTCAGTTCGGCTTTGAAAGAATGCTTTATGTGGCTGATGCCACTTCGGCAGCGATGGTTTACTCCGATTACTATGAGATTAAAGAGGATGTATCTTCACCGCATCCTGTTATCGACTATCAGGCGGGCAGCCTCCGTGACGATTTTAATTTCGGCTATCTGATGCTTTTTGATACCGCGATCGCCCAAAAAGCGGTTGAGGAAACGAGTGACGAGAATTTTTCGTTCGCCGGTATTTATAGCCTCCGCCTCGCGGTTTCACGCTATGGCGATCTTGTAAGGGTTGGTGAGTACCTCTACTCATCGATCGAGTTCGATACCCGCAGATCGGGTGAAAAGCTTTTTGACTACGTCGATCCACGGAACCGTGGCGTTCAAATAGAAATGGAAGCCGCCTGCACCAACCACCTGAAAAAGATCGGCGCGTTCCTCTCGCCTGATAACTTCAAAGGGATCGACTTCACTAAAACAGATTTTGAATTCACTGCATCGGTTATCATTCCCGTTAGAAACCGTGTGACCACGATCGCGGATGCCATTGGTTCCGTTCTAAATCAGAAAACTGATTTCCCGTTCAACCTGATAGTGGTGGATAACCACTCAACTGACGGTACAACAGAAAAGATCAAAGAATACGCTTCAGATCCGCGCCTGATCCACTTGATCCCCGAAAGAAAAGACCTTGGAATTGGCGGCTGCTGGAACCTCGGTGTACACAATGAAAAATGCGGTATGTTCGCCGTTCAACTCGACAGCGATGACCTTTACAATAATGAGAACACGCTGCAAACTGTGGTTGACACCTTCAAAAAAGAGAAGTGCGCCATGGTTATCGGTACTTATCAGATGACCAACTTCAAACTTGAAGAGATACCTCCCGGAATCATCGATCACAAAGAGTGGACTGATGACAACGGTCCCAACAACGCCCTCAGGATCAACGGTCTCGGTGCCCCCCGCGCTTTCTATACACCCGTTCTCCGCGAAATAAAAATACCGAACGTTTCTTACGGTGAAGATTACGGCGTGGGTCTCGCGATCTCACGTCAGTACAGGATCGGCAGGATATACCACCCGGTCTACCTCTGCAGAAGATGGGAAGGCAACTCCGACTCTGCCCTCTCCGTGCAGCAGGTTAACGCGCACAACTGGTATAAAGACAAACTGCGTACTTTTGAACTTAAAGCCAGACTTAAGAAGTAATATTTGGTAGTGAGTGGTGAGTGACCGGTAGCGAGTAGCGAGTCGTGAGTAGCGAGGATTTTTTTCACTACTCATCACTCATCGCTCATAACTCATCACTCACTTCTCGCCACTCTAAAACTCACTGCTGATGAAAAGAAGATCAATCCTCTCTGTCCCCGGTCACATCACTAAAATGCACCTGAAAGCCGCTGCTTCGGCTGCAGATGTGGTGATGCTCGACCTTGAAGACAGTGTGCCCCTCGCGGAAAAGGAAGCCGCGAGAAAGGCCGTTATCAATTCGGTCAACTCCCTCGACTGGGGTAACAAGCTCCTCTCGGTCAGGATCAACCAACCGGGAAATCGCTTCGCCTACAAGGATATAATTGAGATCGTTCCGGAGTGCGCGGGTAGATTAAACTCGATAGTGATCCCGAAGGTTTCAACCCCCGTCAACGTTCATTTTGTTGAGAGGCTAATCGAATCCCTTGAAGATGAACACGGCATCAATAACCGGTTATCGCTCGAACCTTCGATCGAAGACCCTCAAGGTCTCGAAAATGTGTCAGCCATCTCGGAAGCTTCGAAACGGAATATTTCACTGGTTTTTGGAATAGCCGATTTTTCGTCCGCGATTGGCGCGAAACTTTATTCAATTTCGGGTCACGGTGAAAATGAGGATTTCTATCCCGGACACCGCTGGCACTACGTGCTTTCAAGAATGGTGATCGCCGCGAAAGCCCGGGACCTGATTGTGATCGACGCGCCCTACGGCAATTTTAAAGATAATGAAGGTCTGAGAAAGAGCGCGAACCTTGCGGCAGCTTTGGGAGTTGATGGCAAGTGGGCTATTCACCCCGTTCAGTTGGAGATAATTAATGAGGTCTTTTCGCCATCACAAGAAGAGATCGAAAGGGCGAAGAGGGTGATCGAAGCTCACGAAAAAGCTTTGAAGGATGGCAAAGGTGCCGTTGAACTCGAAGGTCGCATGATAGACTCGGCTACCATTCGCCTCGCCCTCAGCACGTTAGGAAAGACAAAATAAGAGGACGCGGATACACGCAGATTACGCAGAATAACACGGAATAAATGATATATCTTCTGCGTTAATCCGTTTTATCCGTGTGTATCCGCGTCCTTAAAACACTACTCGATAACTTCGAAAATGGACTCGAGAGGCAGTTTCTCCCTCGCGGGAAGCATCTCGAGAGGTCTTCCGACCGCAACACAGGCAGCAAGTCTGTAAGGCTCTTTCACACCGAGAAGTGGTTCGAGCTCTTCCCTCGCTACAAGCAGACCCGTAAGCCAGCAGCAGCCATAGCCCATTCCGGTAGCGGCGAGCATTATGTTCTCGATCGAGGCACCGATGCTCTGAATATCGGGATAATTGCGCATCTTGTTCATTTCTTCGTGGGTCAGCCCCGAGGCTTCAAGAATCGTGTCAACAATCGCGTCGTAAGGGCGCATCTGAACAGCTATAACAGCGGGTGCGTCTGTGAACACGGTGGAAAAGTGGGAAACGGTGGTTTTTATTTTCTCACCCTTTTTATCGGTTCCCGAGTTAAGCAGATCGGCGATCTTGTGATTCACGATATCAGACATTTTTGTGATCACTTCCTGATTCGTGACTGCCGTAAACTTCCAAAGTTGCGCGTTGTTTATACTCGGGGCAAGTCCCGCCAGCCGCACCATTTCTCTAATATCATCAAGTGGTATTCTTTCGGGTCTGAAGTGCCGTACACTTCTTCGTCTTTCTATTGCTTCTTTGATATCCATAATTTTCTCAAATTGTTTGATCAAACATAACCATATTTCACCTCCTCTAAAAATTAACGGACCGCTTTTTTATTCCTGACGATTCTAAATTCTTTCATCCTTCAAAAGCCGCCGGGACGCGCTGAATTGTTCATTTTTGCGGATCATTTATTTTTTCATTAATTTGCGGGTAATTTCGAATATCATACTGACCGGAGACAAAAAAATGAAAGCCAACTCATACGAGGAAATGCTGCAGGTTGCAATTGAAGAAGCTAAAACGGGACTCTCTGAAGGGGGAATACCGATAGGCGGCGCCATATTTGACCTTGAGGGAAATCTTGTCAGCCGCGGGCTTAACCGCCGGATCCAGGAGGATGACCCTTCAATTCACGGCGAAACCGATGCCTTCAGAAAAGCGGGAAGACAACGCACCTACCGCGACAAAATTCTTGTCACCACCCTCGCCCCATGCTGGTACTGCTCGGGGCTCGCCCGGCAGTTCAACTTCAAAAAAGTGGTAGTGGGTGAATCCGTCAACTTCGACGGTGGTGTGAAGTGGCTCCGGGAAGCCGGCATCGAGGTTATCGACCTTAATTCACAGGAATGTATCGATATGCTGAAAGATTACATCACCCAAAACCCCGAAATCTGGAACGAGGATATTGGGGAGTGATTAGTGGTCAGTGGTCAGTGGTTAGAGGTTAGTGGTCAGTGGTTAGCGATGAGTGATGAGTGATGAGTGATCTAAAAAAAAGAGAGGCTGCCGGTAAAGACAGCCTCAGGTGGTTAGGTCATGAAGGTAATGAGAAAAGTTCTTATCAGGTCTTTTTCAAGAAATTTCCATTCTGGTCGAAGAGAAGTTCTATGGTCGATTTCTTTTTCGAGAGTTTGGTCTCAAAAGTTACCGCTCCTTTTTGATCAGTGATCTTTATCGCTTCGATCTTCTTGTAGTCTTTGTAGTGTCCTGCAATATAAGTGTCCACTGATTTTGGCAACTCGGCGAAAGTTACTTCAACTTCCGTTTCGATTACCGCGCCATCTCCGGCGAAATCAACAGTGATAGCCTTGCCGTTCTCTTTGAACTTTGCTTCAAACTCTGACTTGCCGTGCTTCTTCCACTCGACTGTTTTTACCGCGGGATAATGCTTGTTGAACGATGCGGTCACTTCCTTGGGCACTTTCACACCTTGAGCAAAAATCATCGTTGTCGTTAACAGAATAACCGCGACAATTTTCATCAGTCTCATTTTGAACCTCTGTTTATTTGTTGAAAAAAAAATTAAACACGGTTCAAACTTAAAAGGCGATTCTGAAGAGATTCTGAAGTCAGATTTTAATTCCCGGAAAAGTCCACGGTTATTTTATACATGCTGCCGGCATATCCGTTCGAGACCCTGAAGCCATATAGATCGCATATCTTTTTTACAATTGTCAACCCGAGGCCGATCGAATCCTTCGACGAAGGATCCCGGTAAAACACGGTGAAAAACCGCGCCGGATCAACATTCAATGGCTTGCAACTGTTTTCAACTTCCAGAACAGACCCTGACATCCTGACCACCACGGAACCATCCGGCAGGTTGTGCACGATGGCATTTTTTATTAGATTCTGGATCAATATTTCAAAAAGATGCTCATTCATCACAATTTCGGGTACATCCTCAAAAATGGTGGTTATTGTGACCCCCTTTAATCCGGCAGGCTCTTGGTTCTGTTCAACAATCAAGGTCACGGTCTCCCGGGGAGAAAATTTTTGTTTTTCGAAAAGCTCCCCATTTTCAAGCTTGTTCAATAGCAGTATCGCCCGGTTGATCCTTCCGGCACGGTTGAGATTTTCCAGTATTACCTGATACTTTTCCTGGGTGTCGCCGTCAATTCCTTTTTTCTGAAGCAATAGCTCCACTTTGGATCTGATGACCGCAAGAGGGGTTTGCATTTCGTGATTTACTTCGGCAGTGAACTCTTTTAGCCTCATGTACTCGGCTACCGCCTTCTCGGAGAGAAATGCCACTGACCGGTTCAGCGCGTCAAATTCGGAAACTTCCGATCTTTCATATGCTATCGGTCTCTCGCTCTGTAGTGAGAAAGAGCCGAGCTTTCTCAGCGTATTAAAGAAATCGCTGAAAATCTTTCCGGATAAAAAATAATTGACCAAGAAGAAAGCGAGGAAGGCTCCAAATATTGCAACCACCGCCAAAAGTTGCAGATCTTCGAGCATATCCTGCTTCTCCGCCATCGATACCCTCGCGTCGATCCTGTATGTTTTTTTGTCGATCCTGACGAAAGAGGTCATTTGCCTGTAGGGTTCAGGTTCATCCCACCCCTGCACCATGATGTTAACATCGCTGAAAACCGTGGCATCCTTCCCCCTTATTGAAGGTGTTACCTCAACGAAGGGAGGGAAATCCACCGGATTCCCCTGCCTGAGCTCCTGTTCCGCTTTCCTGGTGATGTTATTTAACTGGGCGTCAACTTCATTCTGAATGGCATTTCCGGTAAGAAGTGTTATAACAAAAGATGTGACGAGGAAGAAAACAAGTGAGGTTAGAAGGAAGTAGATCGAGATCTTTTTCGTGAGTCTCATGACAAACTGAACCTGTAACCCACGCCATAAACCGAGGAAATATAGTCGGACGCGCCGGCTTCCTTCAGCTTCTTCCGCAGATTCTTAATGTGTGTGTAAACGAAATCAAAGTTGTCAAAAGCGCTCGAATCATCACCCCAAACGTGTTCAACTATCGACTCCTTGATAAGAACCTTCTCCTGATTCCCTGCAAAGAATAGAAGAATATCATATTCCCTTCTGGTCAGATCGAGAACTTTCCCCGACACGCTCACCTCCCTGCCGGTAAGATCAATGGTAATTTCATTCAGGATCAGTTGGTTGCTCCCCGAGAACTTCCTCCGCCTGATCACCGATCTGATCCTCGCCGCCAGTTCCGCCAAGTGGAAAGGTTTCGTAAGGTAATCATCCGCCCCCAGATCGAGTCCTGAAAGCTTGTCATCCAACGTGTTTCGCGCGGTTATTATGATTATGCCGCACTCGGGCTGCTGTTTTTTGATCTCTTTAACGATATCAAATCCGGTACCTCCTGGAAGCATCAGATCAACGATCGCGCAGTCGTACTCGTACATCCCGGCCATGTAGATGGCATCATCAAAGTCATAAGAAGCATCGACCACATAACTCTCACTCGCGAGATACTCCCGGATCGACTTCGACAATTCCTTTTCATCTTCAATCAGTAATAGCTTCATTTCCGCCGTTCATTGAATGGTCTTAAACGTAAATCCAAGTTTAGACGGTTCAATTCCCTTAAAGTTGGGAATTGTCGCCTTGGGAGACAGCGATTGTCGATTTTTCATCTTGACTTAAGTATAAAAAATCATATATTTGCAATACAAATGTAAGCGCTTACATACACTTGAATGTAAGCGCTTACATAGAGTTTAAGATCAACTAAACTTACTGGAGACTTCATGAAAAAAGTTACTTTTTTCGCGCTTTTTTTCGCCTTTTTGGCAGCCACATCCGTCCCGCAGTTCGTTAACGGACCGGCAGCGGAAGGCGTGCTTGGACAGCTTGATTACATTTCACTTTCAAGTGGAACAACGATCAACAAATTCAATGGTCCAAACGGTGTGTTTTACGACAACAGAACCGGCAAGATCTGGGTTGCCGACAGGGCAAACCACAGGGTATTGAGATTCTCGACACCCAACGCCTACATCAATGGCGCGGATGCCGAACTCGTTATCGGTCAGCCTGATTTTACCACCGCCACATCCGGACTCTCCGCGACCAAAATGAACAACCCCATTTGCGCCATCGTTGATGGTACCGGAACACTCTGGGTCAGCGAGTACGGCAACAACCGCGTGACAAGATGGGACAACGCCGACAACCTCGTTAATGGCGATACCGCCGATGGCGTTCTTGGTCAGCCTGATTTTGTTACCAACACCGCCTCGACAAGCCAGAGCAAGTTCAGCGGACCCGCCGGGATCTTTGTAGAAGCCAATGGTACACTCTGGGTTAGCAACTTCAACATCCACAGGGTGCTCCGTTTTCAAAATGCCGCCTCGCTTCCCGATGGGGCAAACGCGGATCTCGTCCTCGGACAGCCTGATTTCGTAACCGGCACTTCCGGACTTTCCGCGACCAAGATGAACAATGCCAACGGTGTTTACGTTGACAACCTCGGTAACCTCTGGATCAGCGAATATACCAACAGACGCGTGCTGAAATTCAACAATGTTTCCACTCTCGTTAACGGCGATACCGCTGATGGCGTTCTTGGTCAGCCTGATTTCGTTACCAACACCTCGAACACGACACAGGCAGGTTCCGGTAATGTAAGATGGGTGACCGGCGATATCCTCGGCAATCTTTATGTTGTTCAGGAGTCCAACAACCGTATTTCCGTCTTCTTGCAGGCAGCCACGCTCGCGAACGGCGCCAACGCTGATTATGTTATAGGTCA
This sequence comes from uncultured Ignavibacteriaceae bacterium, assembly GCA_964625575.1. Taxonomy (GTDB): domain Bacteria; phylum Bacteroidota; class Ignavibacteria; order Ignavibacteriales; family Ignavibacteriaceae; genus UTCHB3. Next base: position 12,709 of record CAZVBQ010000036.1, read on the forward strand.
GCCCGACTTCGTAACCGGAACCGGACCTAATCCTCCAACCCAGACCTCACTCAGAACACCGCGCGGTGCCTCTGTTGATAATGTCAACAAGAAACTCTGGGTTACCGACTGGGCTAACAATCGCGTTTTAAGATACGACATATCATCCCTCGTTCCCGTTGAACTCTCTTCATTCTCGGCTTCGGTCACTGCCAACGGCGTTGAGCTCAGGTGGTCAACCGCGACGGAAACAAACAATTACGGCTTCACAATCGAAAGAAAAAGTGAAGGCTCTGAGTTCACGGAAATCGGTTTTGTAAAAGGAAACGGAACATCAACCACCGTTAACAACTACTCATACATCGATACAAAACCATTGAACGGTAATGTATATTACAGATTGAAACAAACCGATCTTGATGGTTCGGTTAACTATTCAAATGAAATACTCGCCGACAACTCAGGAATGGTAAATGGATTCCAACTGCTTGGCAATTATCCCAACCCTTTCAATCCGTCGACCACCATATCCTTCACAGTTAACGAAAAGGTCAACGCCCGTGTAACCGTCCGCGATATCCTCGGAAGTGAAGTGACGACTGTATTTAACAGCATCGCCTCCCCCGGAATCAACCGCGTTCAGTGGAACGGCACCAATTCCACCGGTCAGATCGTCAACTCAGGTGTATATTTCTACACCGTCGAAGTAAACAACAAGGTCTTCACCGGTAAAATGATCCTTAACAAGTAGGCAACAGCATGTTGAGATCATTCAAACTCTTGCTTTTATCTTTCCTGTTTGCCTGCGCTTTTGAAGTGCAGGCACAGGACTACCTGTTCTTCACGGACAGTGACATCCCTAATTACTACGATCCCAGTTATCTTCAGGTCACATCCCCGAGTGAACTTCTGATGGTGAACAGCGTGAAGTTTCCTGTGGTTACCGATACTTTTTACGCCGGCACCAACGGACTGAAACTTCAGTACAGATCGATGACGGGTGGTGATTGGGTCGCCGCGGTCGCGGCACCGGGATGGCCCGGAAGGGACGCCACGTTGAAAGATTCCATAGTATTCATGGTATATTCAAAAGTGGCAATGAGCGCCGCTGACCTCCCGAAGATATTTGTTGAGGACCTTTCAAACCAGCGCTCAACCAAGATACCGCTTTCGCTCTACAATCCGCAGGGGATCCCCGCGGGTCAGTGGACGATGCTTTGGGCTCCTTTGGATACCTTCAAAAGGAACCCCGGTGGTTGCGACCTTACCCGCGTGAAGACGATCTTCTTTGGGCAGTCGGTCGCTGATGGCGTGGCAAGAACTCTCTTCCTCGACAACGTCAAAATGACCGGGGGTGCCTCGATCTACGATTATAATTACATCGTGGTGCTCGGCTCTTCAACATCCGCGGGAACAGGTGCCAATCCACCTGACAGCGCTTACGTGAACCGGCTCAGGGCTCATATCGCGGGAGTGGACACAACTTACAAGGTACTTAACCTCGCGGTTGGAGGCTTCACTTCATACCATGTGATGCCGACCGGCTTTGTACCCCCAGGTGGCAGACCCACCCCGAGAGCAACCAACAACATAACTTACGCTCTCGAGTACAACCCGAAGGCGATCTTCATAAATCTCCCTTCAAATGATGCCGCGAGCAGCTACCCGATCGCGGAGCAGATTGCGAATTTCGACACACTCGTCGCGGTCGCTAAACGGAACAACGTGAAGTTATGGCTCACGACAACCCAACCGCGAAATCTTTCAAGCCAGTCGCAGCTCGATCTCCTTACCGGCATGAGGGACTCCATCTTCACGCGGTACGCGCAGTACGCGGTTGATTTCTGGACGACACTCGCTCAACCGAATGGCTTCATTGTTCCCGAGTACAATTCAGGAGACGGGATACACCTCAACAACGCTGGGCACCGCCTGATCTATCAGCGTGCCATCGAGGCTATACTCCCGATGTTTGTCCCTGTTGAATTGGTCAGCTTTATCGGCACTAGAACGGGCAATGATGTCATGTTACAGTGGATCACCGGAACGGAAGCAAACAACTACGGCTTTGAGATTCAGAGAAGCTCCGACAGGAAGAGCTTTGAGACTGTCGGATTTGTAGAAGGATCAGGTACCACCACTTCACCCACAAGCTACAGCTTTACTGACGGCTCGGCTAAAAAAGAGGTAAGCTGGTACTACAGACTGAAACAGATCAATTTCGACGGGACTTCGTCACTTTCGGGATTGGCGGAAGTGGAGGCGGAACTGCCGGTGGGATTTTTTCTTTTTCAGAATTATCCCAATCCCTTCAATCCGTCAACAACCGTTTCTTTCACCCTCCCAAAGGAAATGAAGGCTGAACTGAAACTGTACGACATCACAGGTAGAGAAGTTGATGTGATATTTTCGGGTGAACTCGGACAGGGACTTCATAAAATGAACATTGACGGCTCACACCTGTCTTCGGGTGTTTACACTTGCAGATTGGTAGCGGGCGAATATTCATCCTCAATAAAACTTACACTCTTGAAGTAATCAAGGTTACACAAAAGCACCCCTGAGACCGGTATCCTGCTGCCGGTCTCTTTTATTTTAAACCGGTCGCTTAAACGAAGAAGATCCCCTGATGCTTATTCCGGGTTCGATCACCAATCCCGCTGGAGTGGCTGAGACCTGTTTTTCTTCGATCTGTTTCATCATCATCTCGAACGCGGTCTGCCCGAATTTCTGCGTGTTCAGGTAAACCGAACTGAGGGAAGGTCTGGTCATCTGGGCGAACTCGATATCATCGAATCCGCAGATCGCCAGATCATCCGGAATTCTGACACCATTCTGGTGCATCCAGTTCAAAGCACCCAATGCCATCGCGTCATTCGCGGAGAAAATGGCGGTGATGTCTTTCCTTCCGGAAAAAAGCTCTTTAACAGCGTGATATCCTGATATCTGTCTGAATGTCCCGTTTAAAAGCTCAATATTTTCACGGGGGATACCTGCTTCGTTGACGGTGGTTAAAAAACCTTCCGCCCTTTCAATCGCGTCGATGTTCCCCTCTTCACCCCGGATGTGGGCGATCTTTCGGTGCCCCATCTCAATCAGATGTTGAGTGGCGATCCTTGCCCCGGTGAAATTGTCGAGAACCAGATCGACATGCTCTTTGTACCTGACAAACCGGCTAAGCAGGACAACCGGCAACTTCGGGAACCGGCTCGCCATCTCCTCCTTCAAGCCCTCGGCGTGATACATCAGGATCAGTCCGTCAATTTTTGTGCTGAGTTTTCTGACAGTGCGGAAAAGATCTTCGCGCGATCCCTTCTGACCGGCAACCACAATATCGTAGCCCTGCCCTTCTGCCAGTGCCTGAATAGAATAGATAAGGTCTGAGAAGAAGTTACCGTAGAGAATCGGCAGAACAATCCCGATCGTCTCCTGTTTCCCGCCGCTCAGTCCTCTGGCTGAGGCACTCGGTGAGAAGTTCAGTCGCGCCGCCACTTCAAGAACGTGCTTAACGGTCTTTTCAGTTACATGCGGATTTTTATTGAACACCCGGGAGACTGTCGCGATCGACACCTCTGCCACACGGGCAACATCGTAGATGGTTGGCTCTTTTTCCTGGTTCATTTCAACCTTTTTCTAATATCATTTTCAATTTAATAATTTCCCCCTTTCCACCTTTCACTAAAATGAATCCTTTCCTCTTTTTCTTTATCAAACCAAGTTGTAAGTTTAACTTTACTCCAAAATCTTTTATACGAAAGGATACAACATAATGGAGAACATACAGACAAGAATGCCCCTTTTGGGAGAGAAAATGCCGGATCTTAAAGTCCAGACCACGCACGGCGTGAAGGAGATTCCGGGAGATTATGCCGGTAAATGGTTCGTTCTTTTCAGCCACCCGGGTGATTTTACCCCGGTTTGCACGACCGAATTTGTTGCTTTTGCAAACCGCGCGGAAGAATTCAAAAAATTAAATACCGAACTGATTGGTCTTTCTATCGATCAGGTTTTCTCGCACATCAAGTGGGTTGAGTGGATCGGTGAAAAACTGCATGTGAACATTCCCTTCCCTGTTATCGCGGATGATATGGGAAATGTAGCCAAAACACTCGGCATGATCCATCCCGGGAAAGGCACAAACACCGTTCGCGCGGTGTTCATAGTTGACCCCAACGGAATTTTGAGACTCATGGTCTACTATCCTCAGGAAATTGGTCGCCAGGTCGACGAGATCCTCCGGGCGATCAAAGCTCTTCAGATTGCTGATACTCAGAAAGTTGCCATGCCCGAAAACTGGCCAAACAATGAGATAATCAAAGACAAAGTGATCATCCCACCGCCAAAAGACATTGCGGGCATTGAGGATAGAAAACAGTACGAAGGACCCGACTGGTGGTTCAAGTATAAATCATTGAATTAATAATTCCCTGCCCTTGAGGGATCCCGTGCTTTTCACTTCTGTGAAGTTGTGTGGGATCCCCCGGGTTTTCCTCGCTACAATCCTTTCCTACCCGCGTTTCCCTCAATTTTTTCTTGATATATTCATTTTTTTTAATTTATTCGCATATTAAATTTTTAATTTGCAGAATACCATGCCCGAAATAGTCACACAAGAAACCTTGAAATATCTCGCCTCGATCCGTCGCAATCCATCACAGTTGATAAAGGAAATGGAGGAACAAGCGGCTACGGGATACATACCCATCCTCGATAAAGATTCAGCCTCGCTGCTCGAGATACTTGTGAAAACATCCCGCGCCAGAACCGTGCTCGAAATAGGTACCGCTATTGGTTATTCAACCATCAGAATTGCCGCCGCGCTTCCCGAAAACGGGCTGGTTTATACGATCGAGAAATCGACTGACATGATCCCCTTGGCTCTGAACAACATGGAGTCATCCGGTCTGGCGGGCAAGATCAGACTCCTGAAAGGTGACGCGATGCAGATACTTCTTAAAATGGACGTCGCGTTCGATCTGATCTTTCTTGATGCTGACAAGGAAGATTATCTACGGTTGTTCGAGTTTTCACTCCCTCTGTTGAAAAAGGGAGGACTTTACATAGCAGATAACCTCCTCTGGCACGGCTACACTTCATCAAATGAGGAACTGCCGCCCAAATACCTCCGCTCAACCGGGCTTATCAGGGAATTCAATAAAACTTTTTTCAATTCTCCCGCGCTTCAGGCAACACTTGTTCCCGTTGGGGATGGTCTCGGGGTCGGGTTCAAATTAACAGAGAAAGGGGAAGATGCCTTGAGCGTGCTCCACACTTGCTATAAAAATTTTGATACAGTTGTATTAGACAGGCTCGAAGAATCGTCAGACGTGCAGAAATTGCTCGAACTCGCCCTTGAATGGGGAGTAGAGAAACACTTCGAAGACCTCTGTTTCGACGCAAAGTATATGATCGGTCTCGGTGGTTCGATCGCGAAAGCCGAGGAGAATCCCGAAATAAATTCACTCGGAACGATGAGGGAAGACCTGAATAAAACCATCGTCAAGTTCCTCAACAGCCTGAAAGAAATACTTTCTGTTGCAGAAGAAAAAGAACAACTTTACTTTATTAACAAATATTTACAGCAGGAGCAGGAAGGTGATGAGATGGAAGACCTTCTCCGGCTCGTAAATGACTTTGCCGAAATGAAGGTCATCCTGAATGAACTTAAAAGGGGCTGAATCTAAAAGAACTGAACCACTTTCAGCGAATTGAAATTTTCCTCGAACAGGCTTTTCTTTACCCTGAAACGGTAAAGACTGCTTACACCGGCAACAGGACTTTTATCAATGAACTTGTAGTGCGCGTCGATTATGGTGTCGTTATACAGATTATAGATCACTATATCCTCACGCGTAACCGAGATCAGGTATTTTTCACCCTGATAACTTCTTGTAGGCTCCACTTCCTTGAAGAGTTTGCTGGTATAATCGTTTATTCCGGGCATTTCCGTAAGCGCGAACGAACCTTTTGAGTGAAACCAAAGGTACTCCCCGGCATCGAAAACCCGCACCATTTCGCCATCGAAGATCATCGGTAAAGTGTCTTTAACGTCTTCCACGAGAATGTTCTTTTCAAATTCTTTCTTTTCGGCAAACTGCCTGAACTCATCAATAAAGGGAACATCCACCGTAACGGCGTTGCCTGACATCGACTTCGGGTTTGGCGAGTTTTTCTGCATGTAAAGCCGTAAATATTCCCTGATCCCCTTGTTAGTGAGCAGGAAATGGTTGTAAGCGGCTGCCACGGGGATTGAGAACGAACGGTCAACTTCGTTCCACGCGCTGTCAGTGTTGAGCGAGGCGGCGTCAACTATCCCCTGCTTTTGGACGTAAGTGCCAAGCTTGACAACAAGCCCCGGCACGCGGGGTGAAATTCCACCAAGAGCGGCGGCGAAACCTTCGCCAAAAAGCGCGGGGGTGACAAGATTCATCTTCCGCAACTTGAAACGGAGCAGTTGTTCAGCGAGTCCCGCGAGGTTGAACGGGGATGAGGTTACAATCTGATCCCACGCCGGCAGAAAAGCCCCTTTCGCCTCTTTTCCGGTGAAGTCGGCCACATTTTTCTCATTAAGAGCCACAATGTAGATCAGTTTGTTTTTTTTAAGTTGAGCCTTCTCTTCCTCCGTGAACTCGAGCAGTTTCATCATTCCGCCGAGGATCCTCTCAAGTTGGAGTCCCGTGTACGAATTGAAACTTTTCTTCTCCCTTACAAGGAAATCGAACCATTCGGTCTGATATTTCGTCCAGTAAAGCGTAAGATATTCGGAAGGGGCAACGAGCTTTTCCCCCTTGAAGTAGAAGTATTTTTTGTATGATATCGAGGGAATTGTCACCGCGACGCGGTAAAAATCGTGAGGAAGATTCTCTATGCTGTGGTTGATCACCGTTTCACCCTTGGCTATCGAAGCCCGGACACTTGAAGGTATCTCACTCTCCGCCAGCAACTTCAGCGACACGTCTTTATATTCTATTCCAAACCGGGTGGATGTGGTGGTGGCCACAGAACCGGCATAAGCTGCTATTGAAGCTGGATCATTCACAAGCCGGTCGATAAAACCGGATACAAACGGCTCCCTGCCGGCTTGTGGATATAAAAGTGTGGTAACCAACGCGAAATAAACCGTTAACCGTAACATATCTGCCATTCTCTTTTCTTTAACCGCGGACTATTAGCGTTTATTGGTTTTTAACGTACTGATTAGTGTTTCAGTTCCTCAATATTAACAACCTCGTAACCGGCATTCTTTATCGCGTCTTCAATATCGCTCTTTTTTACTTTCGCGGGATCATATCGTACTTCAGCAGAACCGACCTTGACACCGAGAATGTTTAACTGTAATTCGGAGAGCTCCACCTCAACCGCTTTAACGCAGTGCATGCAACTCATTCCATCGATCGTTATTTTTACACTTTCCATCTGTCTTCCTGAATAAGCATGAAATGCTTATTTTATAAGTTATCTTTTTGTTAAATATTTTTTAAAACAATGCGTAATTTACATGAAAAAATTGACTTTTCTTCTATTCGTCCTTTTCATTTTAACCCCTTCATTCGCTCAGAAACGCGCGTTTACCCTTGATGACATCTACAGGGTGAAGAGTGTGGGAGCCCCCGCTGTTTCGCCCAAAGGGGATCTGTTGCTTTACCCCGTAACCCGTTATGACATGAAAAAGGGTGCTTCGTACACCGACCTTATGGCGTATGACACCAAAAAGAAAAGTGAAGAAAAGCTGAATCCCGGCACCACGGGGTGGTATTCGCCGATATTTGCTCCCGATGGTGCCTCATTCTACTTTGTATCGTGGGAGGACGGCACTTCCAAACTTAGCAGGTACGACCTCGTATCAAAGGATGTGAAGGCGCTTACCTCATTCTACATGGGGGTGAATGATCCCGTGATATCTCCCGACGGGAAAAAAATCGCCTTTTCGTCAAAAGTTTACGCGGAGTGCGGAGAGAATGATGAGTGCAACAAGTCAACTTACGACGCGTTTAAGGAGGGACCCGTTCACGCGCACATCGCTGATAAACTCTTTGTTCGCCACTGGACCGAGTATGAAGATGATCTTTGGTCGCACATTTTCGTTTATGATCTGACCAACGGAAACCTTAAAGATATAACCCCCGGTGAATTCAACTCCCCCATTTTTATGCTCGGAGGTGGTGTGGGCTTCAACTTCTCGGCCGATTCCAAATCGCTCGTTTTTGCCTCAAACCGGGAAAAAGATCAGGTCTCAACCACCAATTCCGACCTCTGGATGGTCGATCTTTCCGGTGGCGAACCCAAAAACCTGACCAAGCCAAACAAAGCATGGGACGGTCACCCTGTTTTCTCCCCCGATGGCAAATGGCTGGCGTACAGAATGCAAACCATCCCGGGTTATGAATCCGACCGTTTCCGGATCGCCATCCGTGAACTCTCAACCGGTGTGGTTAAAGTTATCTCTGAGGCTTTCGATAACTGGGTTACGGATATTTTATGGGCGCCCGACTCAAAGAACATCTATTTCACGGGTGAAGCCGGGGGATACACCCCGCTCTATCGTGTTAACATCGATAACCTGAAAATCGATGAGGTGATTTCCAAAAAGAATTTAGGCGGCTTCACCCTCTCCCCCGATGGCAGCACGGTATATTATACCTACCGGCTAAATCACTTACCCGCGGAGATCTACTCCCTCGATCTTAAATCGGGGAAGGAGACACAACTTACATTTTACAACAAAGCCATCACTGAAGAGGTCGATTTCCGTCCCGTTGAGCATCACTGGGTGACCGGTGCCAATGGCAAAAAAGTTCACACAATGATCGTTAAACCCCACAACTTCGATCCAAACAAAAAGTACCCTGTTATCATCAACGTCCATGGCGGTCCTCAGAGTCAGTGGTCTGACGCTTACCGTGGGGATAACCAGATCTACGCCGGTTATGGCTACATTTATGTTATCCCCAACCCCCACGGTTCAACCGGATATGGACAGGAATACACCGCCGCCATCTCAGGCGATTGGACCGGCAAGGTTGTCGAAGACATACACAAAGTGACTGACTATATCGAGTCGCTTCCCTACGTCGACAAAAACAGAATTGGTGCAATGGGTTGGTCTTACGGAGGTTTCTTTATGAATTGGTTGCAGGCAACAACCAAGCGCTACAAATGCCTCTCTTCGATGATGGGGCTCTACGATCTGAAGTCTTTCTACGGTACAACAGAAGAATTATGGTTCCCCGAATGGGATCTGAAAGGAACCCCCTGGACCTCGGAACTATACACTGAACAAAGCCCTTCAGAATACGTGAAGAACTTTTCCACCCCCACTCTCATAGTAACAGGTGAACGCGATTATCGTGTTTCTTACAATCAAAGCCTGGAGTACTTCACCGCGCTTCAGAAACTCGGAATAGAATCGCGCTTGATAGTTTTCGATAACGACGGTCACTGGCCATCGCACACAAAATCGATGCCGCTCTACTACAACGCCCACCTGGAGTGGTTCCACAAATACCTCGGTGGCGAGCCGGCACCTTATGATTCGAAAAAGATGATGAGAAATAGCTATTAGTGTGGAGTGTGGAGTTTTTGGGATTTGGGGTATCGGGTTTGGGGTTTGGGGTTTGGGGTTTGGTTTAAAACCACAAAGGCACAAAGAAATATTTTAATCTTCGTGCCTTTGTGCCTCGTATGTTTAAAAAGAGGTTGGAATTAATTTTGTGATCAGTAAATATTC
>CAZVBQ010000037.1:0-2443 GCA_964625575.1 uncultured Ignavibacteriaceae bacterium
CATTTAATATTTCACATTTAACATTTCACCCTTCACCCTTCACACTTCATTTACTGATTCCCATCCTGTCAAGCAGAAAGGCGTACTCATAAGCAGCTTCACGAAGCCGTTCAAAGCGGCCCGACGCGCCTCCGTGCCCTGACTCCATGTTCATTTTCATGACAACGAGGTTATTATCCTTCTTCAGTTCGCGAAGTTTGGCTACAAACTTTGCAGGCTCATGGAAGCCAACCTGCGAATCATTCAGACCCCCGGTGACAAGAACATTGGGGTAGTTCACCGGATTAACGTTGTCATAAGGTGAATAAGAAAGCATGTATTTGTAGTATTTCTCCTCTTTCGGATTCCCCCACTGCTCCCACTCCTGGGTGGTCAAGGGCAGGGACTCATCGAGCATGGTGTTGATCACATCAACAAAAGGCACAATGGCAAGAACCACATTGAAGAGACCGGGTCTCATGTTCATGCAGGCACCCACCAGCAGTCCACCCGCACTTCCGCCTCTGATCGCGAGTTTCGCGGGTTTGGTGTATCCCTCTTTTACGAGGTGTTCGGCGCACGCTATAAAGTCGGTAAAGGTGTTCTTTTTGTTGAGAAGTTTTCCATCTTCGTACCATTCCTCCCCGAGTTCGCTGCCGCCCCGTATCTGCGCGATGGCATAGACGAATCCCCTGTCGACGAGACTGAACACCGTGGAACTGAAACCGGCTTCGGTGGAATAGCCGTAAGAACCGTAAGAATAAAGGAGCGTGGGGTTATTGCCGTCTTTCTTCAGACCTTTTTTATAGACTATTGCCATCGGAACTTGCTTGCCGTCAGGGGCAGTGGCCCACAATCTCTCAACGGTGTAGTCGTCCGGGTTAAAGCCGCTTGGTATCTCCTGAACTTTCAGTTTTGTGGTCTGAGCAGTTAGCGCGTTGTACTCATAGGTCGTCCATGGACGATTGAGCGACGTGTAAGAATACCGGAAAGAAGGTGAGGTATATTCAGGAACCGTTGACATAGCGACGTCATAAACAGCTTCCGGGAACTCGAGCCAGGTCTTTTTCGAAGTGGCGAGGTCCATCGTCATAATCCGGCGCAAACCACCTGATCTCTCCTGAACTGAGAGGAATTTGTCATATACAGAGATGTAGACGATCTTCACTTTGGGGTCGTGAGGGATCACAACTTTCCACTTCGATCTGTCTTCATAGCCCTGAAGTGGTGCCTCATACACCATTTTATTCTTCGAGTTGTCATCCTTCCAGGTAACAAAGAACCTGCTCTTGTGGTGATCGACCGAGTACTCCACATCTTTCTGCCTTGGGAGGAATACCTTGAACTGACCCAATGGATGTGTCGCGTCAAGCAGCCACACTTCGCTTGAAGTGAAACTTCCGCAGTGGAGCATCAGATAGTCGCGGGTCAGGCTTTTGCCAATTGAGATATTGAACAACTCGTCTTTTTCTTCATAAACAAGCCCGGCTTTTTTGCCATCGAACCCGTCAACCCTGTAAAGCTGATACGGGCGAAGAGCTTCATTGCCGATGACGTAGAAAACAGTTTTATTGTCGTTAGCCCACGCGTAGCTTTGCACACCCGTTACAAGAAACGGGAGGTCTTTCCCGGTGGTCAGGTCTCTGATCCGGAGGTCATCCTCGGCATACGAACCGGTGGTGTTGCTCGAGTAAAGTGCATATTTATTGTCAAGGGTGACATCATAGCCCGTAAACAGAAATGTAGCGTGACCCTCTGCCATCTTGTTCACGTCGAAAACTATCTCTTCGGGAGAGTCAAGAGTTCCTTTTTTACGGCAGTATACTGCATACTGTTTGCCTGTTTCGGTCCTGCTGTAATACCAGTAACCGTTCTCGAAGAGAGGCACACTGCTGTCTTCTTCCTTGATACGCCCCTTCATCTCAGCGAACAGCTTCTCCTGCAGTTCTTTAGTGTGACTCATCACCATTTCGGAGTACTTATTCTCTTCTTCAAGGTATTTTATTACTTCCGGGTTCTTTTTATCCCTCAGCCAAAAATAATTGTCGGTTCTTGTGTTACCGAACTCATTGAACGAGACCGGCTCTTTCTTGGCCGCCGGAGGGGCGGGATAGTCTTTTTGGGATTTGATCATTCCTTGGTCCTTGTTTTGCGCGCCCGCCACAGTAAGTATTAGGGCGACCAGAATAAGTGTGCTGAATATTCTTGACATGGTTGTTCCGATTATTAAAAATTTATGCACCTAATTTACGACAAATGGGGGAAACAGGAGGAGTAGTCCCGAAGACCCTGAGACCCGGAGACCCGGAGACCCGGAGTCCCGAAGACCCGGAGTCCCGAAGACCCGGAGACCCAAAGACCCGGAGACCCAAAGACTAAAGTGCAGAAGTACCGAAGTACTGAAGTTCTGAAGTACCGAAGTACTGAAGTTCTGAAGTACCGAAGTACTGAAGTTCTGAAGTAC
>CAZVBQ010000037.1:2543-20188 GCA_964625575.1 uncultured Ignavibacteriaceae bacterium
CGAAGTTCTGTGGAACCGTTTTTACTCACGCCAAGTATCATCAGGTATGAATATATTTGAATCTTTAATAATCACCGGAAGTCCGTAATGAAGTTTTATACTCTGATACTCCCTCTTTTACTTGTTATTTCGTTATCTGTCTTGGCTCAGGACACAGCCTCCCTCAAGACTTCACGACTGCCTGAAATGGTGCTGGTTGAAGGCGGGCAGTTCAAGATGGGCTCTTCCAAAGAGAAGAAACCGCTCGACTGGTCGGCTCTCCCCGGTTTTCAGGTTACACTTCCTTCCTATTACATCTCAAAATATGAGCTTACTTGGGCAGAGTTCAGCGAGTTCGTCGCGGCTACCGGTTATAAAACCACCGCGGAACTGACTGACTCAAGTTTCGTGAAAACAGAAGACGGTTTTGAAAAGATGAAAGGGGTGAATTGGCGCCATGATGAGTGGGGCAACCGAAGAGATCCGGCAGATGGCGATCTCCCCGTGGTGCATGTGAGTTGGTATGACGCGGTTGAGTATTGCAACTGGCTTAGCTTGAGAGACGGGTTTACTCCCGTTTACACGATCAACCGGAAGACAAAAGACACTTCCAACACCAGCGAATATGATCCTTTCAAGTGGACGGTTACCTGGAATGAAGACACCCCCAACCCGGGATACCGGCTCCCAACTGAAGCCGAGTGGGAGTTCGCTGCCCGCGGCGGAAACCTCTCGAAAGGTTACATTTTCAGCGGCAGCAATTCACTTGATGAGATCGCGGAGATATCACCCGGGTACGGCTCGAAACCACGCAACGGGGTTGTTTCCGTTAACTGGTTCAAACCAAATGAACTCGGCATCCACAATATGAGCGGAAATGTGATGGAATGGTGCTGGGACCGCTTCGGCGATTATACCGAAGATGCCAAAACCAACCCTAAAGGTGTTACTTCGGGCGACTGGCGCGTCCGGCGCGGAGGTTGTTGGTACGGCCTCGGCTCGGATGGCTGGAATACCCGCCGGGGCGGCTACTCTGCAAGCGAAACCTTCTTCCTTATGGGGATGAGAATCGCGAGGAGTGGCGAGTAGTGAGTGGCGAGGTGTTTTGATTAACCACAAAGTCACGAAGACACAAAGGTGAATTTCCACAGGAAGAATAGAAGAATAGGAGGTATAAAAGAGAATTACAGAGTTCTCCCTTCTATCCCTTTTATTCTTCCGTTCTTCCTGTAAATAAAATTTTTTGTGTTTTCCTGTATATGTTAGTGTTAACCGCTTGGAAGGGTGATTGCAAACTCTGTTCCTTTTCCTTCGACTGAGTTGACAGTTATGGTACCGTTGTTGAGACGGACAAACTCACCCGTAAGAAGCATGCCAAGCCCGGTACCTGCTTCCTTACCTGTGCCTTTTGATGAAGCGTTCAATTTTGATGAGAAAAGATTTTCGGCAACCGCGGGGGGCATTCCCGTACCGTGATCTTTTACGCTGAACGATACTCTCTCCCCTGCTTTTGATGCCGTTATCTCGATAACTCCTTCACGGAAAGAAAACTTCGCCGCGTTGTGGAGAAGATTGTGCATAATCGAGTGGATCATCCTGTCATCCGCCATCACATTCAGATCATCAGGGATATCAGCAGTTACTGAGACCTGTTTCTCATCGAAAAGAGGCTGAAGGGCTCTTATTGCCTTCTGAAACAAATGATTCAACGGGAGGAGTTGAATGTCAGGTTTTGGCTTTTCCTGTTGAAGTTTCGCCCAGTCAAGCAAATTTTCCAAAAGGAAATAGACACTGTTCGATGCCTGATGAAGGCTTGAGGCAAAGTCGCGGATCTCTTCCCTGGAAAGGGTATCCCCTTCATTTGAAAGTATTTCCGAGAAGCTGATAATCGGGTAAAAGGGCCCTTTTATGTCGTGCGAAATGACTGAGAGAAGCCTTGTTTTCCAACTGTTCGATTCAGAGAGTTCCACCGAAAGTTTTTCGAGAGCGGCAGCATTTTCCCGGGCTATCTGTTCCTGCTTCAGGGCGACCCTTCTCTTGTACACAAAGAAAATGGTTGCCATAATTGAGATTATGAGGATCATTCCCAACAAGACATTTATGAAACGCCTGTCGGCTGCTTCGGCTTCGAGCCTCGAGATCTGTTTCAATTGTTTGTTTGATTCCCGCTCCTTTTCAAACTCCAGTACTTTAGCCGCTATCCGCGCGGAGTTTACCGAGTCGCGGTATTCTGAATACTTCCTCATGTAGAAGAGGGCTTTGGCGAAGTCACCCGATTCTTCATACACTTTCGCGAGTCCGGCATAAGCAGCGTGTTCGGTATCGCCTGCCTGTAGTTTTTGGGCATAAACCACAGTGGAGTCGTATGCCATCCGCGCGGTTGAAAGATCTTTCATTCGAAGCGCGGCGTCACCCATACCGAGGAAATTATACATGATACCAATGGTAAGACCGTATTTGTAGGAGAGATCGAGGGAGGCTCGGAAATAGACCTTTGCCGAGTCGTATTTCTCAAGGTTAAGATAGAGATTTCCGATGTTCGAGAGGTTTTGAGCTATCCTGAAAGTCTGGCCTAATTTTTCAGATATCCTGTTCGATTCATGGAAACTTTCCAATGCTTTTTCAGGAGCTTTTGTTTCATCATAAGCGGTGCCAAGATTACCGTAAATCATCGCGAGTTCAGGGAGCAGGTTATGCTTTATGCAGAGTTCGACACCTTTTTTGTAGTACTGAATCGCCCGTTCCCACATCTCAATTTGAGTGCTTTCCAAGCCGAGGTTGTTGTAACTGACAGCCAAATTCCGGTACATCTTTTCTTCCCCGAAGATTGCCGCGGCGATCAGATAATCGTTGTAAGCATCAGCATGTTTTCCCATCCTGCTTTTTATGTTCCCCCTGTTGATCATGATAGAGGCGTACGTAACTCTCTCTTTGAGAGTATCGATCGCCGAGGCAGCCTGATCGAAGTAATCGAATGACTTCTCATAATCAACTTTTTCTCCGGCTACAATTCCAAGCTGCATTAAAGCCCGCGATTCAGCAATGGCATCATCATCCTTGCGGGCTTGATCGAGAAGCCGACGGGCGACAACGGCAACCGAATCGAACTCACCCATCCCCTGATAATAATCGATCTGCTGAATGAATGCTTTTTTAAGTCCGTTTGAATAGCCTGTCTTGCGGCAGACATCCTGAACCTTAAGTATGAGTTCGAGCGCGGCGGGAGGGTCTTCATCCATGAGCCGCTCCGTAATTCCAAGCATTTTACCAACCCAAAGGGTATCTTTTACACCCGCTTTGAGCAGCTTCTCAGCCTCGTTTTTAGTTTGGGGGTATAGAAGTGAAGAAAAAAATATTAACAGCGCGATTAATCTGAATCTCATATTCAACCGTATTAAAGTTCACAAAAATAACCCCAATACCGTGTAAATCCGGTAAAAAAACTTTTAACTTTTCGCTATCTGATGTACAGCAACTTCTTTGAGAGTGTGATATCACCAGTCTCGAGGCGGTAGAAATACACCCCCGATGAAAGAACGGAATGCACACCGGAAAGATCGAGCTCGACCTCATGAACCCCCGCGTTCTTATATCCATTTACAAGCGTGGATACAAGGTTGCCAGCCACATCATAAACCTTCAATGATACCCATCCGCCAACCGGAATTTCGAATGATACGACGGTGGAAGTGCCGCCTGAAAATGGATTGGGATAATTCTGAAAAAGTTGATAACCCGCGGGATGTGAAAGATCCACCGTAACTTCGTTCGAGTATGTAAAACTGCCGTTGAGGTCGATCTGCTTCAGGCGATATTTGAAGTAACCTGCCTCTTCCCTTTTGTCTTCAAAGTAGTAGCGGACAGGAGAAAGTGAGGTGCCCCTCCCCTTCACGAAACCTATTGTTGCCCAAGAAACTGATCTCTCGGAGGGTGATGAGAGCTTAGCCCTTTCGATCTCGAAACCATGGTTATTGACTTCAGTTCCTGTCTGCCAGTTGAGGAAAACTGTCTTTTCTTCAACTGTGGCGGAAAACCCTGTTAACTCAACCGGCACAACCGCTGCCGAGTCAAAAAATGGCGCGGTCCAAACAGTAAGGGATTTGTTGTCGGCGCGAGTCCAAACGGGATAAACCCTTCCTTGGTAAGCGGTGATCCCGGAGTAATCGCCAAAGAAAACTGACGCGGATGGATTAAAACTTGTCTCGCTCACTTTGAAGTTCTGCCAGGTTAATCCGCCATCGGCAGATTTTGCCATGTAAACATCCGTGTTGTTCTGCGTGGTACCACGCCTGTCGTAAAAAACGCAGTACAAAACCCCAGTGGCCTGATCGACCGCAAGCCAGTTGAAGAACTGGTGCCTGCTTGTGTTGTCGTCATTAACATGTATCGGCTGGCTCCAGGTTTCTCCACCATCGCTGGATCTGACGATAAAGACATCAGTGTTGCCTGAGCCTGCACGCTGGTCGGACCAGTTTATATAGATATTCCCCCGGTAAGGTCCATTGGAAGTGTCGCAAACTGTAACCGGCAAACCGTTACACCTGTAGATTCCGGGGATGGCGAAATCCCATCCGCCGGGGATGTCCGTGATAAATTTGTCAGTACCGAAGGTTTGACCTCCATCCAGTGACTTGTCGAACAGTAAACCATATGGCCCCACCCATGCGACGTAAACCTCGCCGTTCGGACCCACAGTGGGAACCGCGCCCTCTACAGTATTGTCTTCATCGATGCAGTCGCCGCTTTTGTCGCTGATCTTTACAGGGGTCATCCAGGTTACACCCGCGTCAGTGCTCCGGCTGAAAAGGATTCTTGAACTGTCGGAGGAGGCACCACTTCCATAGTTGTCGAACTCTGTCCAAGCCATGTAGAGGTTTCCCTTGTAGAGCTGACTGTGGTAGTCGGCGGCAAGCCATTCCTTGTCCTGCTCTTTTGGGGGTGTAAGACCGACACCGGCGCCGTCGTTCCAGGTTGTGCCATTGTCGGTTGAACGTTGAACAACTATACGGTCGATCCAGTAACCGCTTGTCGGATTTGAAAGATGTCCATAATAGAGGTATCCGCGGTGATCATAGATCAGGCACGGATCACCCCAGACCCCGAGGGAGGAGGTCATGCTCTTTTGGGTCCAAGTTGCTCCACGGTTGGTCGACTTGTAATAATAGCTGATGTTCGACCCAATGGTGATCACGTCAGGATTCACCGGATTCAAAGCTATCGATGTCTCATTAGGACTCGATGTGTTCGCCGCCGATACCCGGATGTTAGGTATCTGTGCCATCACACCGGCAGCCAGTGCTAATACCAATATTAAAGTTTTCATACTATTTCATGTAAAAAGTTACGCGGATTCCATTTTAAAGTTACGCGGATTCCACGGATTAAACGCAGATTTCACGGATTAATTTTCACCACAAAGGCACGAAGGCACTAAGAAAATGTTAAATGTGAATTGTTAAATGTGATCAAGAAGAACTCATCACTCATAACTCATCGCTCATAACTCATCGCTCATAACTCATCACCCCTTCAGCAGTTCAATCATCTCCCTCACCGCCTGATCGATACCGACGAACATCGCGCGTGAGACAACCGAGTGGCCGATGCTCACCTCGTCGATAGTGCGGATTGAGCGAAACAGCTTCACGTTATGGTAATCGAGACCATGCCCGGCGTTTACGATCAGTCCGTTATTGTGGGCGTAAAGGGCGGCGGCTTCTATCCTGTCGAGCTCCTCGGCAATTTTTTCATCGGTTTTGGCTTCGGCGTACACCCCGGTGTGAATTTCGATCATTTCGGCACCGGTTTCAAGAGCAGCATCGATCTGGCTATTCAGTGGTTCGATGAAAAGTGAAACTTTAATTCCGGCATCATGAAGGCGTTTGTTTGTATCCTTGATCTTATCAAGGTTGGCAATCACGTCAAGCCCTCCCTCGGTGGTGAGTTCCTGCCTTTTTTCAGGGACGAGAGTTGCCATTTCGGGCTTCACTTCGCATGCTATTTTAATTATTTCCTCGTTAGCGGCCATCTCAAGATCGAGCTTGGTTTTAATAACCTGCCTGAGGATATGCACATCCCTGTCTTTGATGTGTCGCCTGTCCTCGCGGAGGTGCACAACTATTCCGTCGGCACCGGCTTGCTCTGCTATCAAAGCGGCAAGAACAGGATCCGGCTCAACACCACCACGGGCGTTACGAATTGTAGCAAAATGATCGATATTTAAACAAAAACGCATCTCAATTTCCTTGAAAATTTATTCTAACTTGAAGTTTAAACATACAAACGATATCGAATAAGGCAAAATCAACAATTATCGCCCCGGCACAAGAATTACGGGAACAAATTCCACCTGTTCTTTCGTATAATTGTAGTGCAAGATATTCAATATTAAATTTATCCAATCATAATAAGAGCAACGTATTATATGAAGAAACTCATCCTCTTTTTGGTCATCTCCTTAATCTCAATGAACGCGCAGACAATGCTACCCCACATGGAGAAACAGACACCTGAGTTCAAAAAATATCTGATCGATCACACGATCTTCACCATTTGGGAGACCCAAGCCAACTGCCTCAATTCATTCGATACCCCGGGCAATCCTTTGGGTGAAAGTTTTTTTGAGTTCGACGGAAACGGGAACTTGTTGAAGGCGGTATACAAAGCCCCTCAAATGGCAGTGGTTTCGATCGACAGTTTTGTCTATGATCAGAAATTTGTTCTTAAAACCGTCATATCTTACGATCTCGTGAATCAGTACGCGGAGGAGGAAGGTGCCAAAACGATCAGGGAAGTGTCTTATGATAACGCGGGTCGAATCTCAAAAATCAAGATTCATACGCTTACCGGCAACAAACGGGATGATATGGGCTACTATGAATATGTATACAATCAGGATGGGACTATCAAAAAAGTGAACGATAGAACCAAATACACTGTCTATGGCGAAGCAATGCCGCAGACTGATTATTTTTACGTGAACGGTAAACTTGTGAAGGAAGAGTCAGCAGTGAGAACTGCCGAACATGAATATGATGCCTCAGGAAGAAAAATAAGAACCATTGAGTCACTTGAAGGAAATGACGGCTACACAATGGAGTATTTCTATGACAAAACGGGTAAGCTGATCGAGGAGAAAACAGCAGGTTTCATGACAAAAGGTTCAACTCTGTATGAGTACGACTTTGAAGGAAAGCTTAAATACAAAAAGGAATCTTTCAGTATCGGCGGTGACACACCCGGCCTCACACTGACCGAGTATTTTTACAATTTCCGAATGGAGAACTAATGAGAACAGTTTTAATCGCGCTCATAATCGCAACGGGAGTATTCGCCCAGGATTTTATCCCGTTCAATAAAAAACTTACCCCTGAATGGCAGAAAAAGATCGTCAACGCGGGTATAACCAGAGAGATAGAATACATCAACACCCCAGGTTTTGATGTGAAAGATGGTGAATTGCCGGCTGCTTTTGTCTCTGCCGTTTACGATGAAAAAGGAAAGCTCCAGTTCGTAGCCGAAAAACTCAAGACTGAGCAGTATGCCACTGAGTACGAGTATCTTTACGACGACAAAGGTTACTTGGAGAGTATCGAGGTCAAGGGGAAAGACAATAATGGTGCCCCGACAAAGTCCGTTTATAGCTTTGTTTACGAGGGAAAAAGGCTGAGTTACATCGCCGTGTTTGAAGATCAGAAACAAGGCGCTTCAGTGCAGTGGCTTTATGAATATGGTTCGAATGGAAAACTTGAGTCGATCACCCAGAAAACATTTGAATCTGAAGATAGCGGATTGTTTAATGTAGCCGGTACATATTTCTTCGATTCTTACGGTAGATTAAGCAGAACCAAGTTCGAAGCAGACGAAGTAACCTATGTTTATGACTCCAAAGGACGTCTTGAGAAAGAAGTGATTGACTTTCTCGGAGTTCCATCAAAAGTTGAGTACACCTATGATGTAGCCGGTAATTTATTGAAATCAGCGAAAACTTCAGACTCCTACAGTTCCATAGAAACCTATACTCTTGATGAGCTTGGTTTCCCCCTGAGCAAAACTGTCGTCACCAAATCGGAAGACATGGGGGATGAAAATGATAGCTATATTTACTACTATGAGTGATATTTCACTCGTAGTGACTCCACATACTCAAAACTTTAACTGTTTTTTCTTCATTCAGCACCTGATACACCATCCGGTGCTGAATGTTTATTCTTCTGGAGTAAGCTCCGGTCAGATCACCCACAAGTTTCTCGAATGTCGGGGGCGACTTAAAAGGATCTTCCGCGAGCACTTCGAGAATTTCCTCTGCCTTGGCGCGAAGGTTTGACGCGGCTATTTTTTTCGCGTCTTTCTGAGCCCGGTTCGTAAATACAACCCGCCATTTTACCATCCCGGATTCTCGCTACATTCATCGATGGGGGTTTTCATCCCCTCTACAATCGCTTCTCTCAGACCCGGAACCGACATCAGGTAAAGCGTCTCCTGAATGGATCGCCAGTCATCCTCGGAGATCAGGACAACATTATTCCTTTTACCCGTAATCTGGACGGGCTCCCCATTGGCAGCCGTCTCATCGATAAGATGGTAAATCTCTTTTCTCGCTTCAGTTGCAGTTATTGTGCGCATTTTAAACTCCTTTTATAACAAAGATACGTTATTACGTACGCTTTATCAAGACAAATAGTATCCCAAGCCCAAAACTACAGCTTGTCAATCAACAGAAACCCTGAAAATGGATATTTCTTTCCGCCATCGTGCATGTTTTTCCCGTTGAATTCGCAGACCTCCAGCAAGGGGCAGTGGGGGCAGTCAGGCGATGTGGGCCGGCAGAACTCCCTCCCCAACAGGATAAGGTTGCTGTGGAAACTGTGTGCCAGTCCATCGGGAATATTACCGAGTAAAGCATAAAATGTTTTTTCAGGCTGATTCGATTCGGTCAGTCCAAGCCTTCCCGCGGTCCGGTTCACGTGAGTATCCACCGGACAGATGTTCCTGTGAAGCGAGAACAGAAGGACACAGGAGGCAGTCTTCAATCCGACACCCTTGTACGAGGTGAGTTTCTTCAGAAGTTCAAGGTCATCCATCTCCCGGGCATGCTCAAGATCAAGTCTCCCTTTCCGTGAATAGAGGTCATCCAGCACACCTTTGATCGCTTCAGCCTTCTGCTTTGGAAGACCTGCTACTTTGATGACATCCATTAGTTCACCAATTGGTGCCAGACGGACTTCATTCCATGTTTTGTAAGTGTTACGGAGGTTGTTGTACGCTTTCCAGGAGTTGTTGTCGTTCGTGTTCTGTGTAAGGATCGTTCCGATCAGCACATCTAAAGGATCCTGCTGCACTTCGCTCCGCTTCGGAACACCGTAATACTCCCGGAGGAGAGAATCTATTTTTTTTATTTTGTCTTGCATGAGAACTTGAGAACTTGAGAACTTCAGAACTCGAGAATATCTTAGTGAATGAATTGGAACATAACCAGTTAGTTAATCTACTTTGTTATTTTTTAAGTTCAATTTCGAAATTTTTTATTTAATTAACAACAATTTAAATATTGGGAACACTCAAGTTCTCGAGTTCTCTGGTTCTCGAGTTCTCTGGTTCTCTGGTTCTCTGGTTCTCTGGTTCTCGAGTTCTTAAAAAAAGGAGTCATCATGCCCACATTAATGGTCAGTATTTCAGGAATAAGGGGAATTGTCGGCGATGGCCTCGATCCCCAGACCCTTGTTAATTTTACATCAGCTTATGCCAAATGGATCGGTAAAGGAACCGTGGTTATCGGTCGCGATTCGCGTATCACCGGTGCCATGGTCAGCGCTGTTACAGCGGGAACGCTTAATGCCCTTGGCATAAATGTAGTGGATATCGGCATAGTACCGACACCGACGGTGCAATTTGCCGTGAAAACCCTCGGCGCTCAAGGTGGAATCGCCATTTCCGCCAGCCACAACCCAAACGAATGGAACGCTCTTAAATTGCTGAATGCCACAGGGCAGTTCATGTCACCCGAAGAGCATAATGAAATGAAGGTGTTTCTCGGTACAACTCCAGAATGGAAGAGCTGGGACGCAATCGGACAAACTTCGTTTAACGCTGACATGTTGCGCAACCACAAAGAAAAAGCCCTTGAACTCCCGAATATCGACCGTGAGTTGATCAAATCGAAGAAATTCAAAGTGGTCGCCGATTGCGTGAACGGAGCAGGAGTGTATGTAATTCCCGAATTGCTACGCGACCTCGGTTGTGAAGTGATCGAAATGAACTGCGAAAAGTCCGGTATTTTCCCAAGACTCCCTGAACCGATCCCTGAGAATCTTGTGGAGACGATGAAGAAGGTAAAAGAGACCGGTGCTGATCTCGGCGTTGTAGTTGATCCTGATGCCGACCGTCTCGTGTTGATCACCGATGAAGGCGAACCGTTCAGTGAGGAGAACACTATTTCCCACGTTGTGAAGTGGGTGCTTTCCAAAACCCCGGGGAATGTTGTGGTGAACCTCTCGACTACCCGGACAGTGGATGACGTGGCAGCCGCGGCAGGGTGCAAGGTGTTCAGATCACCCGTAGGTGAGGCCAACGTTGTCCAGAAAATGAAGGAAACCGGTGCAATAATCGGTGGCGAAGGAAGCGGTGGTGTGATCTACCCTGCACTTCACTATGGACGTGATTCCCTGGTTGGTACCATCATCACCCTTCAGCATCTTGCCGAATTTGGCGGAAAGCTCTCTGATCTTAAGCGCGCCCTGCCACAATACTCGATCGCCAAAAAGAAGATCGATATTTCTGGCAAGTCACCTGATGAAGTGCTCGCCGCGATGGTCGAGAAGTACAAGAATGAGAAAGTAAACACCGATGATGGTCTCAGAATCGACTTCCCCGATCACTGGGTACACTTCCGTAAATCGAATACTGAACCGATCATCCGCGTGATTGCCGAAACCACGTCGTACGACGCGGCAGTGGAACTCTGCGAAAAATACTTTGCCGAGATAACCTCCCTGCTCTAATCTGACAGGTTGATTTACATAAAGCCGTCCTCACCGGGCGGCTTTTTTTAATGTCAAATTACTATATTTCGTCACTATTTGATATTTAGTGACGGAATATAGAAGAAGTGATATTTTTATCGCCTGAAATCACCGTTCGTCAAAAACATAAAAAAACTTTCATTCTGTCTCACTAATTTGCCCGCCGGAATTAACTTAAGGACTGAAAAATGTACAGAACCGGATTATTGACCGTCTTTTTATTTCTTACCGTGGCGACGCTTCACGCCCAAACGGATGACCTCTTCATTCAGCGCGAGTTCATGAATGCCGTTAAGAAGGGCACCCGCACTCTCGATGGAACACCCGGTAAAGAATACTGGCGCAACTCTGCCGGTTACAAACTTAAAGCCGCATTGGAACCTATAACCGGCAAGATAAAAGGTACGGGAGTGATCGAATACAGGAATGAAAGTCCCGATAATCTGAAAAACCTGACTTTTATTCTCTATCCCGATCTGTACAAACGGGGGGCGCCGAAAAACATCCAGGTTGATCCGGGTGACGAAGGCGATGGAATGATCGTGCACGAGCTTAAAATAAACGGCACCCCTTTCCCGCTTGATAAAATGCAGAGGAACAAATGCACGGGACTGATAAAACTTCCCGAACCCCTCGCCTCAAAACAAAAACTCACAATTGAGGTCTCTTGGGAGTTCACGATGCCAAAAGTGCCTGACTCACGCATAGGGTCGTACGGAGATTCAGCATATTTTGTAGGTTACTGGTACCCCCAGATTGCCGTTTACGATGACATTCACGGGTGGGACGCGCTCGGTTATGACGGTGAGCATGAGTTCTACACCACAGCCGGGAATTTTGAATTTGAGCTGACTATTCCGAACGGAATACTCGTTTGGGCTACCGGCACGCTTCAGAACAGGGAGGAAATATTCACCACAAGCGGGCTGAAACTGATCGACGAGGCAGCCACCTCCGCCACCGCGAAGATCATCTGTGAGCCAAAAGATATCCCGCGGATGCTGAAGGGCGGCACTTCACACACTTGGAAATTCAAAGCTGAAATGGTACCTGATGTCTCATTTTGCGTTTCAAATAACAGGCGTTGGGAAGGGGTGGGTCTGCAACTGAAGAACGGGAAGAATGTTATGATCAACTCGATCTACGTCCCGGGTACCGACTCCCTCACTCCGGAAGTTGCCTCCATCTCCCGCCACATCATACAATATTTTTCTGAGGTTTTCCCCGGCATCCCCTATCCATATGAGCATATGACCGTCTTCAATGGAAGTGGCGGCATGGAGTTTCCGATGATGGTAAATCAGGATACGGAAAATGACCGCTGGCTCGCTTACTATGTGACCACGCACGAGATCGCCCATACATATTTCCCATTTGTCGCGGGAACCAATGAGAAGAGATACTCATGGATGGATGAGGGGATGGCTGTTTATCTCCCGTTGAGCGAACAAACTAAAATGTTCAACCTCCTCAGATATGATGAATCGACAACAGCAAACCTGAGCCGAACGATGGGAACCCAGATGGATATACCATTGATGATCCCCTCTTACAACGTGACCGGTCCCGCGCATATGTTAAGTGCTTACGCGAGATCAGGCATGGCATTTTTGATACTTGAAGATATGATCGGCAAGGAGGCGATGAAGACAGCTTTGCAGGGATTTCTTCAGACATG
This sequence comes from uncultured Ignavibacteriaceae bacterium, assembly GCA_964625575.1. Lineage (GTDB taxonomy): Bacteria > Bacteroidota > Ignavibacteria > Ignavibacteriales > Ignavibacteriaceae > UTCHB3. The sequence continues at coordinate 15,222 of CAZVBQ010000037.1, forward strand.
GCAGCACAAGCACCCCACACCATATGACTTCTTCTTTTACATTAACAAAAGTGCAGGCAAGAATCTCAACTGGTTCTGGAACCCATGGTTCTTTGGTTATGGATATCCCGATCTCGCGCTGAAAGATGCCGGTGTAAAATCCAATAGAAAAGTTGAAGTTCAGCGACTGGGAAACTACCCTATTCCTGTCAGGCTTGAGGTGGAATTCGTTGACGAAACAAAAGAAACCATCTCCAGAAGTGCTGAAGTTTGGCAGAACGGCAAAAACTCATTAATTTTGGATATCCCCGGACAAAAAGAAATCAAGTCGCTTAAACTTGGTTCACCCAAGTTTCCGGATGTCGATTTAACAAACAACACATTAAGTTTCTGATGATTCTGGAAGATGCAAGAGAGCACTGCCTCGCCAAGCCTGGCGTTGAAGAGGGATTCCCCTTCGATGAGGAATCGCCTGTATATAAGGTGATGGGGAAGATATTTGCGATCATTTCCCTTGATCACCCGGGGAGCATAAATCTGAAATGCGATCCCGAAAAAGCGCTGGAGTTGCGGGAGGAATATGAAGGTATAACTCCCGGATATCACATGCACAAGACTCATTGGAACACCGTACAATTCGACGGTTCTGTACCGGTCAGGCTGATATTTGAACTTATCGATCACTCTTATGATCTTGTGGTGTCATCATTGACGAAAAAAGTCAGGGAAGAATTGAAAAGGATAAAAGATGAGGAGTAAACTCCCCGGTGCTCCAACCAGTATTTTTGCCGTAATGTCAGCCCTCGCGAAGGAGCATAATGCTATAAACCTCTCGCAGGGGTTTCCCGATTTCGATCTAGCTCCGGAATTGATCGAACTTATGGACCGGAACATGAGAGCCGGCAATAATCAGTACGCCCCAATGCCGGGCGTGCCACAACTCAGGGAAGAGATCTCGCGAAAGATCCAGAGGGATTATGGCAGGTTTTACAATCCCGATACTGAAATAAACATCACCGCGGGAGCGACACAAGCCCTCTTCACGGCTTTTAACGCGCTGGTTTTTCCCGGTGACGAGGTTATAATAATCGAACCCGCGTACGATTCTTATTATCCATCGGTTGTGCTGAACGGAGGCATTCCTGTACCCGTTCGGCTCGATGAGAATTTCCGGTTTGACTGGGTCCGCGTCAAAGATGCCGTCACACCTCGCACCCGGATGATCGTGCTTAATTCGCCTCACAACCCACTTGGCACCGCTTTTCATCAGGACGATATTGAAGCACTGACGGAGATCGTCCGCGACACCGAAATAACAATCATTTCGGATGAGGTTTACGAGCACATCATTTTCGATGGCAGGCAACACCTCAGCATGGCAAGGTTCCCCGAACTCGCTGAAAGGTCATTGGTCATTTCATCTTTCGGGAAGACATTTCACGCCACTGGATGGAAGGTGGGATATATAGCCGCTCCGGCAAAGTATATCGCTGAATTCAGAAAGATACATCAGTTCACCGTTTTCGCGGTTAATACTCCCGCCCAGATGTCTTACTCTGAATTTCTGAAAGAGCCTGAGCACTACCTCCGGCTGAGTGAATTCTATCAGCAAAAGAGGGATTATCTGAACAGATTCTTCACTGACACCGGGTTAAAGTTTGATCCTGCCGAAGGCACCTACTTCCAGATATTCGATTATTCGGCGTATTCAGATGAAGATGATTTTACTTTTTCAAAGCGACTGACAGCGGAAGCCGGAACTGCTGTTATACCACTCTCCCCGTTCTATTCGGGCGGATATAACGGCAAGAAAATTCGTGTCTGTTTCGCGAAAAAGGATGAAGTAATAAAGGAAGGCGCGGAACGTCTCTTGAAATTTTTAGAGAGTCTCCGCGCCAAATAATGTGGAACCGGTGCCCGGTGCTATTCTCCCTGTCCCATTGAGAAACCGGGCTGCCCGTCGAAGTTGTAAAGATTCTCGGTTTTAATAATATCCACACCAGCCGATGAAAGTGAATTCATCAATCGCAGTGCTTCGGCGTAATTGGTTGTGCCCGAAACAGCACGGAACCTGCACCTCCAGTGATCGCTACAGAAAGTCTCAGGTATGCCGTCGGGGTAAACCTTCACTCCACGGTTGGTGATAAGTGACAGTTTGAAACCTTCCGTGAGGGCACCGTTCAGTTTTTCAGCAAGCACTTCAGCATTCCTGTCTGCTTCATCCCAGTGAACGAAAATATCGATACCGGCAAGAGATTTCTCCGCTGATGGTTTTGAGACAGCCGGGATTTTTATCAGTCTGTCGTTATACTGAACCGAGTGGAGCACCCGGGGCTTTTTGCCGAGTCTCTCGATCACTGCCTCGGTGAAGCGGCGGGTTCCGACCTCAACACTGCTCAACCCCTCCCTGTAAATATCTGAAGTGTGAATGCCGTCTTCAAGAGTGCAGAGCCAAGCGTTTTTAATTGTCTCACCGTATGAGCCGAGTCCGAGATGCACGAGCATCTGCGTGGCGGCAATGAGGAGTCCGGATGGATTGGCAGTATCTTTGCCTGCAATATCAGGAGCGGACCCGTGAACAGCCTCAAACATAGCGGCGTGATGCCCGATATTCGCTGAAGAGGCAAAGCCGATCGATCCGGCGATCTGGGCCGCGATATCGCTAAGAATATCACCATAAAGATTAAGTGTTACTATCACGTCAAATCTCTCGGGCTGGGCCGCGAGCCGGGCAGCTCCAATATCGATTATAAGGTGATCATTCTGAATGTCGGGATATTCAGCCGCCACTTCATCAAATACCTGATGGAAAAGACCGTCCGTCAGCTTCATGATGTTGTCTTTGGTCATGCAGGTGACCTTGTTCCTTCCGTATGCTCTGGCATATTCGAAAGCGTAACGGATGATGTTCTCGCATCCCGGACGGGTGATGAGTTTCAGTACCTGTGTCACTTCATTTGTCTGCTTGTGTTCGATTCCGGCATAAAGGTCCTCCTCATTCTCACGAATAATTACCAGATTGATCCCCGGATGCGCGGAGGCAACAAAGGGGCTGTATGCTTTAGTGGGTCGAATGTTGGCGAAGAGGTTGAGGGTTTTACGGATGGTGACATTTACACTTTTGAATCCTTTACCTTGGGGGGTGGTAATAGGACCTTTCAACAACGTACCATGTTTTCTTATCAGATCCCATGCTTCGGGGGGGATCCCGGATGTGATGCCCTTAAGATAAACACTCTCTCCTACTTCCAGCATTTCGTAATCCAATGGCACATCGGCTGCTTTGAGAATGTCGAGCACAGAGGTCATTATTTCGGGACCAATACCGTCACCCGGGGCGACAACAATACGCTTTCTTTCCATTTCGGTCAGATTCCTTTGTTTTTTGTGACTAAACAGGCGTACCGGGGAAAGGCACACCTTCATCCAAAGATTAATAACTGAAATGAAATTACAATAGTTCATTTAACCTTTAGAATTTGAACAATTGTTTCGATGTGGTGCGGGTTGTTAAGCAATTGGGGCGACAGCCGGGGAGAAAAGTGGCGTAAATTTGGTATTTTTGGGTTTTCGTATCATAAAATTCCGGAATTCCAATTTGTGCCCTGCATGCGGATCAACTGACTTTAAAATTTTAGGTAACCCAAAAACAAATTCTCTCAGCGCGCCAATGGTTGACAAGGACTATAAAATAGTCCGATGCGGCAACTGCGAAACATACCACGTCTCCCCTCATATTTCTTTCACGGATAAGCAGTGGGCGGAGCTGTACGGCGCAGAGTATTTCGCCATGCAGTCGGCGTGGCTCGTGAAGAAACGGGATCAGGAACTTTCCGAAAGATTCGACAGGGCCGTTGGACTCCTGAAGGACAGAAAGAAACTGAAGTTCCTCGATGTCGGAACCGGCGAGGGTAAGACCTTGATCAAAGGTCTTGAAAGAGGCTGGGATGTCACGGGGGTGGATATCGTTGACCTGCGGGTGCCGGAGGCAAAAAAAGACGGAATAAAGTTCATTCAGGGGAAGTTCATCGAGCTTGACCTGCCGGAAAACCACTACGATTTCATATATCTCGACTCAGTGATGGAGCATGTGCTCAACCCGTTCGAGTATTTGCAAAAGATTGAGAAACTCTTGAACCCCGGCGGGCTGCTTTACATTGGCGTTCCAAATGAAGACAGTCTGTTCAACGTGATCAGAAAGGTGGCATTTAAAGTTGCCGGAAGAAGAGGAATATCAGAGAAGCTAAAACCATTCGACACACCCTATCATGTTGTGGGATTCAATAACAAATCACTTCCATTTATTATAAAACGGGCGGGTCTTGAGATAAAATTCTTCAGGAATTTCGGCAGAAAGATGGAATTCCTCGGTTCCCCTTTCGGCTCGAAAGCCTTCTGGATATCGCTTGTCTTTCTCTTCCCCGTGGAGATCATTGGGAATCTCCTGGGAAAGGATGTTTATTTCGAAACTTTGGTAGCTAAGAAATAAGTCTTTTTTACTGCAAACCATTTAAAAACAAAAAACCCGGGCTTTTCAGACCGGGTTTTTTCTTCGTAGCGGGGGCAGTTCGCCGCGGCGAATTGAACCTACAACCTTCGGGTCATAGTCCGAGCTGCCTCAAATAGTCTCTTCCCACACCCGATTTAAGCCATTTTTCTCTTCGCAGTGCTCCATCTTTTGTATCAAATTCTTCTGTGTAAACAAGTTGCCATTCACTACCTCTTTTTGTCCAAAATGATTTGGTCTTATCGTTATGCTCACGAACGCGATTTTCAAGATCCTCAGTCATTCCCGTATATCTATATCCTTCGGATGATCGTATCACGTAGACATAATATTTATTGGCAGGCATACAGTTTCAATGAATTGTCAACAATTATATTTATTTTTAGAGAGACATTTAGTTCGGTCGAAATAAAACAGATTTTACGACAAACCATTTAAAAACAAAAAACCCGGGCTTTTCAGACCGGGTTTTTTCTTCGTA
>CAZVBQ010000038.1:0-2766 GCA_964625575.1 uncultured Ignavibacteriaceae bacterium
TTTCTCAGGGCCCCTATTTCATCAATGATGTCGGTCAGCACCCGGAGTATTCCTCAGGTTACATCGAAGTGCCGGAAGGGAAGGGGTGGGGCATTGAGAAGTGTGAACTGTGACTCGCCGCGGCGAGGTGAACTATGAAGTAGAAATGTTAAATGTTAAATGTTATTTGCCTGCGGCGAGGGGGTATCCGCTATTCAATTGGGTAAATATTAATCCGGAAGTATTGTCATTCTTAATTTTGAAAGAGTTTCGTTATGAGGCGCGTTGGATTACAGTTTCCAGTTTTTGTTTTGGTGGTTCTATTTGCTTGTGTGACTGCGGCGCAGGATAAACCCGCGGTGCAGAATGACTCTTCGGCCACGGTGTTTCTCGCGGGGCTTGATTCCGCGCGGATCGCCGACTCCCTTTATAAGATCAAGCTCGAGCGGGATCTTCTGAACCTGAAAACCACGGATAATCTGAAAAAACAGGAGCTTCTTGAAGAGTTGAACACTCTTAAACAAGCAGAGACCAAGAAACAGGAGATTCTGAAAAAACAGATCGATTCATTGAAACAGGTGAATAAAGGGTACGCCGTTGCTTCTTTCGGCGATACAATTTTCACGGTTTACGTCAAGTCCGGTTCTCTGAGCGCGGAGGAGCGGGCGAGGCTGATTGATGAGAAGATCCATAAACTGGCATCAGACTACTTTTTTAAGCCTGATTCGCTCAAGGCACTTCAGGGTGAGTTGAACTATGAAATTGTTTATGGTGAAATGGTGGTCGCGAGTGTCTCCGACCGTGACGCGCTTTGGATGGGGTCGAGCAAAAAGGAGCTTGCTGAAAGTTACCGAAAAAAGATAATTGCATCCGTGCTTGCCTATAAAGAGGCGACCAGTTTCAAGACGCTCGCCGTCAAATCCGGAATGGCTTTGGCAATTCTGTTGGTACTATTCCTGATCGTCCGGCTTCTGAACAAAGGTTTCAGATGGTATAAATTAAGATTGCTAAACCAGAGAAGTCGCTGGTTCAAAGGGATAACATTCAAAGATTATGAATTCCTCTCCGCCAGGAAGCAGCTCGACTATTTCCTCTTCTTCTCAAATATAGCCAGACTCTTTGTAATTCTGTTCGTCATCTTTCTTTCGCTGCCCCTTATCTTTTCAATATTTCCATGGACGGAAAGCATCGCCGTGGATCTTACAGGATTTATTCTTAATCCCCTAAAAAAGATGGTGGGTGCCATCATAAGTTATTTGCCAAACCTGTTCGCGATCGCGGTAATCGCCCTTACTTTCAAGTACATACTGAAAGGCATTGGTTATCTTGCCAACGAAATTGAAAGCGAAAATCTAAAAATCCCCGGGTTCTATTCTGATTGGGCGAGGCCAACTTACAATATCGTCCGTGTTCTCGTGATCGCTTTTGAGGTAATCGTGATCTTCCCTTATCTCCCCGGAAGTGATTCACCCGTATTTCAGGGGGTTTCGGTTTTCCTGGGTTTTCTCTTCACATTGTCATCCGCGGGCTCTCTTTCCAATATTATCGCCGGGACTGTTCTTACTTACATGAGGGCGTTCCAGATCGGTGATCTGGTGAAGATCGGCGATACCATTGGCGTTATAGAAGAAAAAACCCTTCTTGTGACCAGGGTGAAATCCAGGTTCAACGAGATCATAACCATTCCCAATTCAACTATAATGAACTCAAACACGGTAAACTATTCTGTTGAGGCAAAAACAAACGGACTTATCTTAAAGACTGTGGTCACAATAGGTTACGAGATACCATGGAAAGTAACACATGATCTTTTAATTGAGGCGGCCAACCGGACGGATAGGGTAATGAAAGAGCCCAAGCCTTTCGTGCTGCAGCTAAGTCTGGATGATTTCTACCCGAGTTATGAACTTAACTGTTACACGCGGGATGCCAACTATCAGATGGCGATCTACTCTGAACTTCATCAAAATATTCAAGATTGTTTCAATGAGGCAGGGGTTGAAATAATGTCGCCTCATTACAGGGCAGAACGGGATGGCAACGCGGTCACCATCCCGCCGGGCTATCTTCCGCCTGAAAGCGGGGCGAAATAGATCACTTCAACAGTTTTTTGATGAATTCTTCCATCGCTTCCGGTTTGGTTATGGGGGCGAAACGTCTTACCGGTTTGCCGTCGGGGCCGATGACGAACTTGGTAAAATTCCATCTGATGCTGCCTCCGGCGATACCGGGGAGTTTCTTCTTGAGATATTTAAATATTGGGTGGGCGCCTTCACCATTTGCGTCGATCTTTGAGAAGATGGGGAAGGTTACTCCGTAATTAACGAGGCAACCTTCTTTAATTGAAGTGTAGTCACCTGGTTCCTGGTTTCCGAACTGATTGCACGGGAAACCGAGGATAACGAGCCCTTGATCTTTGTATTTCTTGTAGAGGTTCTCGAGTCCTTCATACTGTGGAGTGAAACCGCATCTGCTGGCGGTATTAACCACGACCACTGTTTTTCCCTCGAACTGTTTCATGTTCACTTCTTTTCCGCCGGGACTTTTGGCGGAAAATTCATAAAATTCTGACTGCAATTCTGTACCTGAAAGCTAATGTTTTTAATATTTACATAACATTCCGGACGTCAATTCAGTTTCAAATATTGATAGCACCACAACCAGCATGGTACGGCTGCTACCAACATACGACCCCTACGGGGCCGGACAGAAGAAAGGGTCTCCGTTACTACCTACCAACATACGACCCCTACGGGGCCGGACAGAAGAAAGGGTCTCCGTTACTAC
>CAZVBQ010000038.1:2866-14668 GCA_964625575.1 uncultured Ignavibacteriaceae bacterium
CTACCAACATACGACCCCTACGGGGCCGGTCCCAACTCATACCCGAATAACATTTAACATTTAACATTTAACATTTAACCCATAACACTTAAAAAAAAAGCTGCCCCGATAAAAAAGATCGAAGCAGCCTTTTGAGCTTATAAGGAGCAGTTACTTCTTCAGAGGTTTGAGGCTCTGAAGGATGAAGGTAATATCTTTCTCATATTTCTTCACAGTTTCAGGGGCACCAATTCCATAAACTAGCAAGCTGAGGTTTTCAACCGGAGTGTTAACCACGCCGAATGAAACTTCCATTCCATCGGCAGTACCTTCAACCACTTTTGCGGGCATGCCATTAACTTCAACGTCTTTGGCTTCGCCGAGTTTGAGGTCTTTCACTTCTTTGGCGAGAACTTTGTCGGCTTCATCAAGCGCGGCATTAAGTTCATCACCCTGAAGAGTCTGGAAGTGAACAAAGAAACCACCTTCGGCGGGTTCAGCGGAGAGTCCGCCATCTTTTGCTTCATACTTCCAGCCGGCGGGGAGGTCGATGCTGACCTGAGCGGCTTCATTGGAAAAGGTTTCGCCTTTGCTTACATTATCAGCCGCGGGAGCTGCCGCGCTATCAGCGGGCTTCTTCTCAACAGGGGTTTCTTTTTTGCCGCATCCGGCGATAACGAGTGTAAGCGCGATAAAGCCCATCGCTAAAAATCTTCTGTACATTGCTGTCTCCATTATATGATTAAATTCGATTAAAGAAAGCTGTATTAGTTAGCCGGAGCGATGCTTGTGAGGATCAGTGTGATATCTGATTCATACTTCTGCACTACGTCAGGGGTACCCCAAGCACCAACCATAAGGGTTTTGTTAGGAGCAGGTGTGTCGATAACGCCGATCAAAAGAAGCAGATTTTCTGCAGTTCCATCAACAGTAATAGCGCTCATGCCATTGATATCACGGCTAACGGCATCTTCCCACTGAATATTAGAGTAGCTCTCGGCCAGTGATTTATCAACTTCATCGAGTGCAACTGAAAGATCATCACCGGGGAAGATCTGAAGAAATACAGCAAAACCGCCGCCGTCAGGGTGGGCAACAATTCCACCTTCGGTGTTTTCATAATTCCAGCCGGCAGGAAGTGTAACCTTAACCATGGCTGATTCGTTTGTGAATGTTTCCTGTGCAAAGATCTGTGATGACAGAATAACAGGAAGGATCGCGAAGAAGAAAAGTTTCTTCAACATAAGAACTCCGTGTGTTTTTGGTAAGAAAAAATAGACTGACCGGTGAATTGAAATTATGGTCTGTCTAAAATCGATTAAATGCTCCGCAATAATAATACGGACAGAGTTTAAAAACAAGAACTATTTTTTGTTTTTTTCAGTACCCGGGGCTTTCAGTTGAACCGAAAGCCCCGGGTAAGTTAAACGTAAAACCGTTCCTGTTAAGTTGTTTTACTTCTTGCCGGTGAATCTTGTTCCATCTTCATTCAAGTTTTTTGAATATTTTTCAGGATCTTTTGAAAATTTGGCATCGCAGCCGGCGCAGCAGAAGCCATAGGCCTTTCCGTTGTAAACTTCAAGTTTGATCTTTGGGTTAACTTTCTTACCCATAACAGGGCAAACTGTGTTCCACGCGGTGGCCGGCACTTCGTCCGTTGCTTTTTTCAGAGAGTCCTGCATGCCGGTTGAACAATCTTCTTTTTGTTTTGTTGTATCTACTGCTTCTTGAGCCTTCGCTGTGAAACCCATAACAGTAAAGAAGAAAACTGAGAGAATTAAATACTTTTTCATTGCTTTATTCCTTTTGTTAAAATACTGAAAGTCTTATACCCGCGTAGAATTTGCGTCCCGATACGGGACCCCAGATCATGGCGGCATCGAAATATTGACCGAACGGATCATCAGATGCGATCACGGGATTCGGCTGTTTATAGTCAGTTATGTTTTCAGCACCGAGATACACTTCGAAAAGATCGAATTTTTTAGTGATTTGGGCGTTGATGTTCAGATAAGCGTCGAAGTTCTCATCCCTGCGGTACTGCACCGGGTTCGAGGCAGTCGAGGGGATCCTTCCGGGTCCGTTAACCAGAAATGTCGCGTCAACTATCCACTCCCTGAAGTGGTCAGCCCACGAGACTGTGGCAAGAATCTTGTATCTGCTCTGAAGCGGGGCTGCACGGAGGATACCGTTATAAGTGGTTTTCACATCGGTGTACCTGTAGGCCGCGGTCACTTCCAGCCTGGGGATTATCTGGTAAGCCATTTCAATCTGATAGCTGTTCGAATATGATTCGCCGTTCAGATCGTAAAATAGCACCTTTCCGGGATCGGAATCAATATCAGTAACCACCTGTTTCAGGAAATCGGTGCGGTAGTAATCGGCGGTGATTCTCAGTTCGCGCCCGTTGATCATGAAATACCGGGTGAAATTAAGTCCGTAGTTCCATGCCTCTTCGTAGGGAGTTGAAGCGCTAACCACGAATTGCCGCGAACTTGCCATCCAGTTCAGGTTATTCGCGTAAATATTCATCGAGCGATAACCTTTCCCGGCGGATGCCCTGAGGGTTGTGTTTTCGTCGAAGTTATACTTGAAGTGCAGCCTTGGCGTTACGAGTGTACCGGACAAGTTGTGGAGATCGACCCTGATACCGGGCACGATCGAAAGCAGGTTATCGGGCGAGTAATTGTATTCAAGAAAAACACCCGGGATATTCTCGGTTTTTTCCTGAGTGAAGGTACCCAGATCTTCTGTCAGCTTATCGAGTGTGAAGCTGAGTCCCGTTGTCAGTTTGTGAGTTTCATCCTTAGAACGTGCTTCAAACACCAATTTCGAGAAGAAGATATCCTGAGTGCCATCATATTTCCTGTCACCGAAAAGTGTGTTTTGTTTGTGCTGATGGAGGTCGAGGATCAGCCCGAGACTTGTGTAAGCTTCCGAATCGAAAACGTAACCGGTTTTGGTATTTATATCGAAGTGCCGCGAGTCGATATCGATCCGGTATTGTTTTCCGGAGGGCATTGGCACGAGCTGACCGCCCGTTTTCTTCTCGGTCATATACTGCACGCCAAACTGCGACTCGAGCCCGAAGCCGGAGTGGTACATCCACCGGTTCATGAAATTGTACTGCGCGGTTTTCGGATCGTCGATAAACGAGTCGGTGTTGTCATCCAGTCCCTTGGAAACGAAGTTCGAGTGGGCGAGAAGGATGGTGCTGAAGTGCTCCGAAAGTTCGACTGCTGCGGTGGCGTTCAGATCGGTTTTGTAGTGCGAGCTTTGGAACGCGTTGAAGTAATACCGCTCCGCGTCAGACGGCTTTTTGAAGCCGACATTTATCTGGCCCGAGATCGACTCATAACCGTTAACCACCGAGGCAGAGCCTTTCGAGATGCTAATATCTGATATCCATGGACCCGGCACGAAGCCGAGACCGAAAGAACTGCCCAGCCCGTTAAGTGAGGGAACGTTCTCGAAGAGCATTTGGGTATAGGCTCCGGCAAGTCCGAGCAGTTGTATCTGTTTCGCGCCAGTCACGGCATCCTGATACTGGACATCAACCGAAGCGTTGGTGGTGAAGCTCTCACCGAGGTTACAGCACGCGGCTTTAAGCAGCTCTTTATTGGTGATAATCTCAACCTGTCCGGGGGCTTCCTCATCGATAAACCGGGATGAACGTTCGGCAGAGATCACCACTTCATTAAGTTGGACGTTCAGCGTCAGCACGATCTCTATTGAGTCTTTAGAGCGGGAAACCTCAACCGTGTCTGCTTTGTACCCCGTATAGCTTACGATCAGGAACGCGGTTGGGGTGGCCGGTTTCGGTAGTGAAAAGATACCGTTAATGTCGGTTGTAGTTCCTGTTTTCGCGTCACGCCAGAAGACGTTAGCGGAGATAAGGGGCACCTTTTCATTCTTTTCGTTCAGTTCAGAGACTTTTCCTTTAAGCGTCTGAGCCGCGGTTGGCAAGGCAAGAAGTGCCAGCACCAGTAAAAATTTGAATTTCATTTGTGAATCCTCTTTCAATAGATTGAACATCGTGGAGGAGATACATCGAAAAAATTAGATGTAGCTTCCCCGTGCAGGGTCTTTTATTTGAGGTACGCGTGGTACCTTATGAAAGAGGCGTGGCTATTTTAAGCTGGTGCAGGGAATAAAGGAGATGTTTACCGAAGAGGGGTGGGGGGATATCCTGCTGATATCCTTCCGTGTTGCAACCTGAAAGGGCATTGAAAGTGACATCAACGGTCGCTATAACCACCGTACCGGCATCAAGTGACTTCTGAGCGGTTGAAGTGGAAAAATTATCGGTTATCTTAAGGAGGTTAACCTGGTCGGAGCAGCACGTGTGCTCATCCGCTTTTACAATAACGCAAGAATCATCTTTCGCAGCGGTGCCGGCAGGTGCTTCATCTTCACAGCATGAAGGTTCTTCAACCGGAACGGTCTCGCAGCATGACGCTTCAGAGTTCTCGTGTTCTTTCTCGCTGCACGCGGCGCAGAAGTCGAGTGACTTCTCACCCGTTAGGTTACACTGATGAATAACCTGCGGAATCCCCGTGGAAGAGAGGAAGAAGAACGTCAGGATCAGCGAGATGAAAAATTTACGTTTCATATTCAGAAATGTAACCAAGTCAATGCAATTTTACAATGCAAAAAATTTGCGGCTTACCGTTCATCATTTTACATGATGTATCAGGTGGATTTATGATTAAATTCAGCATCAATTTTTTTTTTAATAATGGAGTAAAAATGACAGCACAGGAATTGAAGAACGATTTTGAGAATGAATTCAAAGGTACCAGAAGGGTGCTTGAAGCGGTTGATTTTGAAAAAGTCGACTACAAACCCCACCCAAAATCATTCGCGTTCGGTGACCTCACCGCCCATCTTTCAAACGTGGCAAGCTGGGGACTCTGGACAGTACAGCACAACGAATTCAGGATGAAAGCTGAAGATGTTCAGAATGACAGGGCTCTGCCTGACACAAAAGAGGAGCTCCTCGCGAAATTTGATTCTGTTGTCGCAGAATTCCTCGAGATTCTCGGTGGTCTTTCAGAGGAACAGATGAACGAAACCTGGACATTCTATTTCCATGATAAGGTAGTGTTCGCCGCTCCCCGCAAAGAAGTTTTGAAATCTACAATTCTTCACCACATGATCCATCACAGGGCTCAGTTGACCGTTTACTTAAGAATGAACGATCTTAAGGTTCCCGGGCTTTACGGTCCTTCTGCTGATGACCCCCGCAATTAGGTATCAGGTATTAGGTATTAGTCCGCCGCGGCGGACTAATACCTGACACCTCAAAAAAAAAAGAAACTATTTAAGCAACGCAACCTTCTTAACCGCCTGCCCGCCGGGGGAAACGAGGCGGACGAAGTAAACGCCTGAGTTGAGGCCAGTTGCATCAAAAGTGGCTTTATGCTGTCCGGCTTCGCGGTATCCCGATTCTATAACCTTCACTTTTTCGCCCATGGCGTTAAATGCCTCGAGAGAGATATTTGATGCCGTGGGCAAACCATACTCGATCGTGGTGGAAGGATTGAATGGATTCGGATAATTGTTGTATATCGTGATATTGTCGGGCACCTGATCGAAAGCCACGGAAGCCACTTTTGAAATGGAGGCAGTACCATCGAAGTCGATCTGTTTTAATCTTATAAAGACCTCACCAGTTGGCAATCCGGTTAAAGTATATGAGTAACGGGATTCCTGCGTGGTGGTTCCTTTACCGGCGACGAAAGCTTCGGTGGTGAAGATGTTACCACCGGTGCTTTTTTCGATCTCAAAACCGTAATTGTTTGTTTCAGAAGCGGTTACCCACTCGATCAGCACATTCTTGCCGGCTCTTGTGGCAGTGAATGATGTAAGTTCGACGGGCAGGGTCGACTTGAACCGGCTGCTCGAGGCGTTCAGAACTTCTTTTGTCACGTCATCCTGCACATAAGCGATAGAGTAGAGATTGCTGTCGACCCAGGCGGATTCAAACTTGTATCTGTAAACAAACCTGTGCGTGCCCGCCGTGGTGGGGAAGTCGACCCCGGCTGAAGAGGGAACGGCTTTTCTGAATACGTGCGGGAAATATTTTTCACCGTTGCTTCCGGGAGCGGAGGTGTAATTTATCGGGTCTTCCACCGCGAGTACCCTGAGTTTCCACGTTCCGGAGGGGAGGGTGGAGAGATTTACAGCTTCGACCATCACTTCGACGCTATCCGCTGAAATTCTTTGATGCGTGAGCTGGAGAGAAGTTGAAGTTGGCAGTGCCATCCTTGTATTGTACGCGGCAGAGAGATTTCCCGCCGTAAAGGGCCACACATCCACAATAGTTCCATCAACATTAAGCCACGGGGTGGCGTTTACATTTCCCTTCATCCACTGTATCCGGTCGCGGTTCTGCTGGATGTTGTGCTGGTACATCGGATCGTTGATCCCGGGCCACCAGGCGTGATAAGTTACCGCGATAAGCGAGTCATGCATCTGAGCGAGATACGCGTTAAGAGTCGGATTGCTTGCCGCGCATGGTCCGCATGACGCGTTGGTGACTTCTTCAAACAAGGGATAACGGCGGAAACCGGAAGTGGTACCGTCAGGGCTTCTTAAGACTTCCTGAGCAGTGATCTCAACGATAAAAATTAGAAATATTGACAGGGTGGTAAATAAAACTCTCATATCTCTCCGGCTTGATTAAATTGAGTCGTTTGGAATAATTAAATTTCAACCCTTGAAATTAGAAAATTCCGGAGAATAACCGAAAAAAATGAGCAATATAGAAGAAAAAGACCCGCATTTTATACACAGAACCACCCTTTTCGATCAGTTTTCACCTGAAAAAGGAGCTGTTGTCTTTCTTGGAGACAGCATTACCGAGATGTGCGAGTGGCACGAATTCTTCCCGGGTGTCTATTTATTGAACCGTGGAATAGCGGGTGACTCAACAAGAGGAGTGCTTTCCCGGGTGGAAGAGATCGTTAAACTGATGCCCTCAAAAGTGTTCCTTACCATTGGAGTGAACGACTTGCAAAGGCACTATCACCCGGAGGAAGTGACGCGCAACATTTCGGAAACGGTAAAAAAACTGTTGAATGAGACACACGCGAATGTTTACATTCAGTCGATACTTCCCGTGATGGAGTACAAACTTCAGACGGGGATACTGAATCTGACCATTGACGCGGTCAACAATGAGTTGAAAATAATTGCAGCGGATCTGGGAGTTGAGTTTATTGACAATAATGTCCTGTTAAGTGATGAAACAGGTAATCTCGCGCCGCAGTTCAGTGAAGACGGGCTTCACCTGAGCGGTTCCGCGTATAAAATTTGGGCTGACAACATACGTTCGCGCGTTCTTGAATGAGTTGATAATAATTTCATCGAATTATTCATAAATAGTACTTGAGTTGGAAATAAATTTTTTATATTGCCAAACAAATTGTTTCCATTCGTTCACAACATTTAATCGAGGTCTACATGCGCCTTATTTACAGTGTTTTTTTTCTGTGTGTTCTCGCCATCGCAGGTTTCGCGCAGGATGTGAGGGTTGAAAAGCCACTCTACCTGTCGGGAAACCAGAGTGATTGGTTATCCGACAATGTCGTGCTTAACTACAAACCGGCAGGTATGATGTCGGGGGTACAGACATCAAATGGTGATATTTACATTGCCATCAACGATACCCTTTCGACCGCGAACCTTGGGCTCGTTGTAAGAAAATCGACCGATGGCGGAATCACCTGGTCGACTATTTCAGGCGTCACTAACCGCACTCATTATGAGAAGATCAGGCTTCTGAAGAATTCGCTCGATTCCGTCTATTGTTTCTTTATGATCGACAATACAATTTACTCATGGAATGTAAATTCCTCCAATATTTACAACGTCATGGTTCCCGGCGCGTACAGATCATTTGATGCCGCCATCACTTCCAGCAACACCATGTATGTTTTTACAGATTCTCTGGCAAACAACAACATTGTACGCTATTCTTCGACCAATTTTGGCCAGACATGGGCCGGCAGGGGTTCGGTTTCTTCATCTTCCGCGCTTCCGGTAATAAACAAATCGCAGAGTGGTGATACGATATTCCTCAATTACTACGGTCCCCCGCTCGCGGATACAGCCACTTCAACCATAAGAGTTGCCAGATACCGTGAGACCACTCCGGGAACCATGGCCTCAGCCGGATTCCAGGATCTCGCCACATCCACTTTGCCTAAATATGAGTATAAAACAGTGGCCTCAAACGGGGTGGTTTGGTTTGTTTATACAAAAGTTGACGGTAACTCACAACTTTGGGCGAGACAGAGTACCGATGGAGGATTGACGTACGGCACAGAATTCCGGTTAAGCCCTGACGAGACGGTGAATCAATACAGGTTCGATGTAACCAGCAAATTCCCGGCGGGGAACGGGTTCAGTCTCGCTTACCATTCTGACAGTACACAGTCTGGTCCGGCGACACCTGTAACTGATAAAATAGTTTTTGGCTCCGCGCTTCAGAGCGGCAGCGTGTTCCAGCCACTGATCCAGATCAATGAGGTTCCGGCGTTCTACTCGGCTGACAACTGCAAGCCTGTTATAGTTGAGTTACCATTTTTCAATGGTTCGGGAGTTGCATTTGAAGCCGAAACCGGCACGGGCAACAAGGTTTACTGGGATGCGTCAAACCTGGTGCCTGTGGAGCTTACCTCATTCACTGCTGATGCCTACCCAGGAAAGGTTGTGCTTAACTGGTCGACCGCCACAGAAACCAACAATCAGGGTTTCTCGATCGAGAAGAATGTGAACCACAACTGGGAAAAAATCGGATATGTAGCCGGAAATGGTACTTCAACAAGTCCGCGTGACTATTCCTTCGTTGATGGTAATGTGTCTACCGGAAAAGCTTACTACAGACTGCATCAGATCGATCTGGATGGTACCGGTTCATATTCAAAAATTGTGGAAGTTGACCTTTCAACACCCAACGAATTCAGTCTGAGTCAGAACTATCCTAACCCTTTCAATCCTTCAACCTCGATCAAATTCGCGCTTAAAGTTGATTCAAAGGTCAGTCTGAAGGTCTTCAATCCACTCGGTCAGGAAGTGATGACACTGATCTCCGAAAGCCGTGCCGCCGGAAATCACGAAGTATCATTCAACGCCTCGGGACTAAACAGTGGTATCTACTTCTACACAATTGAAGCTGCCGGTAACGACGGAAGCAAGTTCACTTCGACGAAGAAGATGATACTGATGAAGTAAATGTTCATGAAGTGTGAACTGTGAACTGTGAAATGTGAAGTTTGGTTGTCCGAACGGTTAATATTTCTCACGTAACATTAATATTTGAAGAGCTGCTTCAGAGCGATCTGGAGCAGCTTTTTTTATTATGGGCGGTGAATCAGGGTTGCAAAACGTCCATTCTTGGGCGAGGGGGAGCGTGGTGATATATAATAAATAATGGTTTGGCTGCTTTTGAAAAAGGCGTGATTAATAAGTATATTGAAGGTTTAAATTATTTACTTTTATGGAATTAAGTTGGTCAAGTACCTGTTCATAACCGGTGGCGTGGTTTCGTCGATCGGTAAAGGAATTACTGCCGCGTCTCTGGGCTTGCTTCTTAAGCAGCGGGGTTACCGTGTAACCATCCAGAAGTTCGATCCCTACATAAATGTTGATCCCGGAACCATGAACCCGTTCCAGCATGGTGAAGTGTATGTTACGGAAGACGGAGCCGAGACTGATCTTGATCTTGGTCATTATGAGCGCTTTCTTGGTGTGAATATGAATCGTGCCAACAACACAACCACCGGTCAGATCTACTACGATGTGATCACCCGTGAACGTCAGGGTGAATACCTTGGAGCCACGGTACAGGTTATCCCTCACATCACCGATGAGATCAAGCGGAGGATGTGCAAGCTCGGCGAAACGGGTGAATACGATATTATTATCACCGAGATCGGTGGAACGATAGGAGACATCGAGAGTCTGCCTTTCATCGAGGCGGTGCGCCAGCTTCTTCATGAGTTCGGGAAGAAAAACGCGATGTGTATCCACGTTACATACGTTCCTTACATTACATCCGCGGGCGAAGTGAAGACCAAACCCACACAGCACTCCGTAAAGGCCTTGCTCGAGCTGGGAATACAACCAGACATGCTGGTCTGCCGGTCAGAGAGGAGTCTTTCTCTCGAATTAAGGTCGAAGATTGCTTCATTCTGCAACGTGGAGCCGCATGCAGTGTTCTCGACACAAGACTGTGACACAATTTACGAAGTGCCGCTCCTTCTTCATCAGGAGAAGATGGATCTTCTCGTTCTGAAGAAATTAAAGCTCGCCGACACCAAGATCGAGCTCTCGCAGTGGAAGAAATTTGTAGCTAAAGTTAAAAATCCAGCCCAGACCATAGAGATAGCGATAACCGGCAAGTACATCGACTACCGTGACGCGTACAAGAGCATCATGGAGGCTTTCATTCATGCCGGAGCAGAAAACAACGTGAAAGTAAACATCCGCTGGGTGAACTCCGAGGATTGCGAGAATGGCGACATTTCAGAAATTTATGAGGGAGTCAGTGGAATACTGGTGCCGGGTGGTTTTGGCGTTCGCGGAATTGAAGGAAAAATAAAGACCGTCACGTTCGCCCGAAAGAATAACATTCCGTTCTTTGGTATCTGTCTCGGGATGCAGGTGGCAGTGATCGAGTTCGCGAGAAACGAGTGCCACATGCCGAAAGCCAACAGTTCCGAGTTCAAAAAAGGCGCTTACCCTGTTATTGACCTTATGCCCGGGCAGAAGGGGATAAAGAACATGGGTGGTTCTATGAGGCTTGGTTCATACAACTGTGTGATCAAGGAGAATTCGAAGGCGGCTGAAGCCTACGGCGAACTAAACATCTGGGAGCGTCACCGCCACAGATACGAAGTGAACAACCATTTCAGAGCGGCGCTCACGAATCACGGACTCGTAATAAGCGGTACTTCACCCGACGGGTTGCTCGTGGAGATGATCGAGTTGAATGATCACCCCTGGTTTGTCGGTTGCCAGTTTCACCCCGAGTTAAAAAGTCGTGCCACCAAGGCACATCCGCTGTTCAGAGACTTTGTGAAAGCGTCAAAGATATTCTCGATGACGAAGTAAGATGGGGAAGTTAAAGCTTGCCGTTTTTGTATCCGGAAGGGGCTCAAACCTTCGCGCGATAGTTGAATGCGAAAAACTAAAAGATTGTGTTGAAACGGTTTACGTCGTAAGCGATAAACCTGATTGTAAGGCATTTGAATATGCCACCGGTGTGGGGATAACGACCTTGACCACCGGGAAAAATGGTAAAAGTTTTGATGAATTGGCTGACTTGTTTCAGGCAGCCGGTGTAGGGCTTGTGGTTCTCGCGGGCTTTCTGAAGCTTGTACCGCCCGGATTCGTAAAGCGTTTCGAGCGAAGGATCATAAACATTCACCCCGCGCTTTTGCCCAAGTATGGCGGCAAGGGGATGTACGGACACTTTGTTCATGAAGCTGTTTTCGCGGCCGGTGACACGATATCAGGTCCGACCGTTCATTACGTGAATTCAGAGTATGACCGGGGAGAGATCATAGCTCAAAGCCCCGTGGATATCTCAAGTGCCACTTCCCCGGAAGAGATCGCCGCGATAGTGCTCAGGGAAGAGCACAGGCTTTTGCCGGAGGTGGTTTTGAGGTTTAGTGTGGAGTGTGGAGTTTTTGGTGTTTAGTGTTTGGGGTATGGTCCGCCGCGGCGGATTGGTCCGCCGGGGCGGATTGGGAGGAAAATCATGGATGCGGAACCAATAGCCCGGCGTTTCAACGCCGGGGGTGAATGGGATTG
>CAZVBQ010000039.1:0-13892 GCA_964625575.1 uncultured Ignavibacteriaceae bacterium
CAGTGTATATATCCCTCTGTATTCCAAGCGGCTCCAGCCTCTCAAGCCCGAAATAGAAGTTTATCAGGTCGATGAACTGCTCGTTCACATCGTACGCATAATATTTTACATTTTGATAGAGCCCCATCCACCTGAAAGAAAGCGGGTTGAGCGCGCACGCGAGATCGGCGATTGATGAAGGGGTGCCCGTGGCTTCAAAAAGCCTTTTGTAATAGTCATCCAGAAGCTGGTTACGCTCCCGGGTTGATGAGTGTTTCGAGAAGATCGACCAGCACACTTCCCTGATCCCTTCGTCATCATTCTGCGCGAAGGCACCGGTAAGTGCCTCTTTAACTTTTTTATAATTAGGTTCACCGAGGTACTCCGCCCTGATCCGGTGGAGTTTTCTCTTTGCCATCTCTTCAGCTATCTTCAGGCTCTTGTGCCTTTCAAGCTCTTTCACCATCACATCCCTGATCGTCTCTTCAAGAATGATCCGGTATTTTTTCGAGGCTTTTATTTTTTTAACTATTTCTTCTATTTTTTCTTCCATCAACGGACTTCCAATTCATCAAAAAATGTCAGAGGGTGTGTTCAGAGTTGCTTCAGCTTTTCGCATCTCATCGTACCAGAACGGTTTTTGTGAGGCTGCTTCTGTCTCATCAAGTCTCAGATTCGCCAGCAATAATTTTAACTCGTCTTTATTGAGATAAGGCAGAATTGTAACCGGAAGTTTCAATATCTTCTCTGAAGCCAGTATTCTTTCAGTGGTTTCGGGCGTAATGTAACCATCTTTCTTAAGCTCACTGAAAATATAAAGCAGATCGTACAAATTGGTTGTTCCCGATTCGAACTCTTTCACCACCGTGTTCACTAATTCAGGTATCTTCTCCACCGGTATCTCTTTTACATCGTACCATATTTCATCAACCTTCCTTTTGTGGTCGGGACGCAATTTCGTGGTGAAGAAAAGGAAAAAATCACCCCTCTTAAGCTTGGCAAGCTTTGTAAGCAGTTCTTCACGGGTTATCTGCGAGAAGTGGAAGAAGATATCCCCCTTGTAATGCAAGCTCTTTACAAATCCAAACCCTTTTTCATCAATTTTTTTAACTCTGCAAAAATCAACAGGTTCCATACTCATGACGCTGACTCAACTACATTATTAATTGGAAGAGTAAAATAAACATCGCTCCCTTTACCCACAATGCTGCTCACGCGCAGTGTCCCGCCGTTCTTCTCGACGAACTCCTTGCAAAGCAGGAGTCCCAATCCCGTGCTTGACTCTCCTTCCGTGCCCGTCCTCCCCGACTTGCCGTCGATCAAGAAAATGTTTCGCAACAGATCTTCCGGGATGCCTATTCCTGTATCTTTCACGTGGATCTGGACAATCTTGTCTGAAACCACGGAGTAAAGTTCCACGCCGCCACCTCTCGGAGTGAACTTTATGGCGTTGGTTAGAAGATTCAAGATAACCGAACCGGCCATTTTACGGTCGACGTACACTGTAATATCAGGGTTAAGCCTGACCGAAAGCTCTATACCTTTATAGTCCGCCTGACTTTTAACTATGGACACCTTTTCGTCGACCAACGTGTTCAGCACAATCTTCGCGGGTTCATACTCCATCTGGCCGCGTTTAAATCTTGCCCAGTCAAGCAGCTCGTTGAGCAGGATATAAGTCTTTTCCGAGAGACCCCGGAGATTCTCCACCATCCCCTTTATCTGGTCTGGCGTAAGCTCTTCAAGGTCTTCCTCAATGATCGTGGTGAGATTCAGTAAACCCATGAACGGATTTCTCAGGTCGTGAGCAATGATAGAGAAAAACTTGTCTTTTTCATCCATCGCTACTGATAACCGCCGGTTTGTTTCCTCCAACGCTTCGAGATTACGTTTTCGCTCACTTATATCCCTCGAGATAACAAGTATCCTGTCGGGCTCCCCTTGAGCATCTTTTACCAATTCGGCATTCGATTCAACTTCCATGTAAGAACCGTCGCCACGGATCACCCTGTACTCGGCCGGTCCTGTTCTTATCCCCTTTATCAGAAGTTGTATATTTTCAACTGACCGTTGAACATCCTCCGGATGAATGAAATTGAACAGCGGCTTCCCCAGCACTTCCTCTTTGTTGGCGTAACGGTACATGACCGGAGTCATTGAAGAAACAAGTTCGACTTTGCCGTTCAGATCGGTGATTATAATGGGATCAGGTGAGGCTTCCATCAGCGAACGGTGCAAAGCCTCCTCTTCAGCAAGTTCGAGCGAGAGCTGCCGGTTCCGCTCCAATTCAACAATATACTTTTTTCTCGAACGGTAAAGAATGAAGAAAATGAACCATGATACAAGAATTATCGAGCCGCTCACAAGTATGACAGTCCACGGTATGGCCACCCCTCCAACATAGTCGGTATAAAACATCCCGTCGAGGGTAAGATCTTCTTTTACTAATTTTAAACTTTTGTAGGTCTCAAGTATCGACTCCCACCTTCCCCGGCTGAAATAACCCGGCTCGACCACATCGACAAGAAGAAGATCCTCCATCGCACGGGCTTCGTACTTTAGCTGCTCTTTGCTTTTCCTTTTCGAATATTTATCATGGATCATATCCACAACTTCACCGGTGTGCCGCATGGCATACTTCCAGCCGCGAAGTGAAGCCCTTCTGAATTTCAGTACCGTTTCCTGGTCATTCTCCATGAACTGTTTCGAGGTTACAAGCACATCACCGTAAAAGTCGATGTTCGCTGTTCTGCCGCTGAAAAGAGTGTACTCAAACCCGGCTTTGTCAAGTTCATAAATTTCATCGGTAAGGTACGCCGACATGGCATCTATCTTCCCGCTCAACAGGTCTTTTGTATCGAAGTGGTGGTCAACTAACGTGTAAGAGCCGGGTTTAAGTCCCTCGCTAGTAAGGTATGCAAGAAGATCCCCCGTGTTCGACTCAAAAGCGATTCTTTTCCCTTTGAGATTATGAACGTTCCTTATCCCCGCTTTAACGGATCCGACTATTACAAAAGCTGAATGCTGGAAGATCGAAGCGAGCACAACGGGTTCTTGTCCACGGTTCTTCAACATTATCACGTCTGAAGAGGTCACCTCAAACTCAGACCTGCCGTCAAAAACTGCATTGATCGTTTCTTTTCCCGGGGCCGCTTCCAACAGAACCACTTCCAGACCCTCTGCAGCATAGAAGCCTTTCTCGATCGCGGCGTAATAGCCCGCGAACTGGAACTGGTGCTTCCATTTCAACTGCAAGGTTACCTTGCGAAGCCCGGGGCTCTGCGCGCACGCCGTGGTGACCAGCAGGATCAACAGCGCGACCGGGATTAATTTCCTTTTCAAACGCCAACTTTCTTATTCAAATTGCAACTGTGAAATTTAATCAATTATTTTCTTAAATAGCCTTAAAAGTAGACAAAAAGTGTTTTGATGGATATTTTTGCTTCCGCGCGCGCGTTAGAGCCTTGTAGAATAATCCCGGCTAAGTATTATATTTGCGTGTTCAATCATTAACTCAACCATTTAGCGAGGTTTTCCGTGAAATATTCATGCGAGATCGAAATTATGCTGCCTGTCACGCGGGTGGTGGAACTGTTCGATAGTGTAGATAACTTGAAGGAATGGCAGCCCGGCTTCGTAAGTTTCGAACCGGTCAGCGGCACTCCGGGACAACCCGGCGCGAAGGCACGCCTTCAGTATAAAATGGGGAAAAGGGAGATCGAGATGATCGAAACAATAACCGTTAAAAACCTCCCCCACGAATTTTCGGGCACCTATGAGGCAAAGGGGGTCTGGAATGAAACGAAGAACTTCTTTATTCCCCTCGATGAAAACCGGACACTCTATAAATCAGAGAACGAGTTCAGACTTTCAGGCTTCATGATGATCATCGGCTTCCTGATGCCGGGCGCGTTCAAAAAACAAAGCATGCAATATCTGGAGCTCTTCAAGGCATTTGCTGAAAAGGCAGGGCAGGGGTTGAACGGGCATTAACACTTGCGATTTGTTTCCCCCTGTTGGGTAAAAACGGGGAATTAACTATAAACAACAAAAGCTCTCACTATGGAGAGCTTTTCTGGTGCACCTTGCGGGACTCGAACCCGCGACCTGATGATTAAGAGTCATATGCTCTACCAACTGAGCTAAAGGTGCACCGCAAAATTACGAAAATTCCTTTATATTGCAAGGCTGAACCGCAATTTTTTGGGTGATTTTTTTACGATCCCCCGTTTTTACTCCGTATCCGTACATTTTTTACAGAAAAGATAAACAGGATATCATCTGAACCTTCAGGTAATTTGGGACCGCATCAGTTACGCGGTAACCATTCCGTCACTTTTCATAGCCATTCTCTGGGTAATCAAGATCACTGAATGGCTCACCGGTTTCTCCCTCAGCTGGCTTGGGATCACCCCGCGTGATACCGACCATCTTCTTGGCATCCTGATCGCCCCGCTGATCCATGGCGATTTCGGGCACCTGATGGCAAACACGCCCCCGCTTTTCTTTCTTGGTTTTCTCGTCCTCTTTTTCTACCCGCATGCTTCACGCAAAGCGGTTCCACTGATGTACGTTCTAAGCGGCGCGATCCTTTGGGTTATCGGAAGGTCAGCTATACACATCGGGGCTTCAACAATTGTTTACGGACTCGCTTCATTTCTCTTTTTCAGTGGAATCACCAGACGTGACATCAGATCGATCGGACTCGCGCTGATCGTGGTTTTTCTTTACGGTGGATCACTTTCAATGGGGTTGTTACCTGTTGATACAGGTGTGTCATGGGAAGGGCATCTTTCGGGAGGTATCGCCGGCGTGGTCGCTGCACTTCTTTACAGAAAAGATGACCCTCCAAGAAAGTATTCATGGGAGGAAGAGGAAGATACAGACGACGATCACAGGAAATTCTACCGCGACAATTATTTTACCTGAAGCCGTACTTCTTTTTGAACCAGGCGTAAGCCGCGTTTATCTTCTTCGCTTTCTCTTCAGATGATTTTCCCCCGCCAATATTCGAGTCGGGATGGTTTTCCTTCATCCTTTCGCGGTACTGTTTCTTAATATTCTCCTTCGAGTAGTCCCCTTTCAAACCCAGAATGTCGCCGTAATACTTGTCCATGGGATCAACATAAGTACCTCCGGAAGTGGTGCTGGTGCTCGAAGTGTAGCTCCTGTACCTGCTCGAACCTGACGCGCTCGCGTTATCATAATCCTTCACCAAATGTTCGCGACCAATATAAAGGAAGTGGTACAGATTGTTCGTTCTGTATCCGAACGCGTGAAGATAGACTATCAGCAGGTCGCCATAAGGCTCTGTTTCAAGTGAAAGTTTGCTTGCTTCAAGGTAAAGTTCGTTCAGCAGGCGGGGTACATCGTAATGGTGTTCATTACCGTTCAAACCTTCATCAGCAAACGGATTGATCAAACGCAAAACACCCTTGAGCCATGAATCATCCTGTTTCGAGTTGCTTAACTTGTAGAGGATCAGAAAATCCTTGAGCATCTCCTTTGAAGGAACGCGTGCCATAATTGAAGTGTCGAGCGTGCTGCAAATAAGCTTCATGTATGTGGCACGACCGAGAAGGTCCATCAAACCCTCAAGATTCACACCAAAGAGTGACAGTATCAACTTGTTTACCGCCGGCACTATCAAAAGATCCTCGGCACCAAATCCCCCTGTCAGAAATGCTGCCAGCCAACCCGCTCCTTTTGCGATATTACGGGAAAGCTTAACCGCGTCAAGTCCCGCCATAATCTCCGAACGTATCTCACCCGCGATGGCGTATGCCTCGTTATACTTGCTCGCGTCGTAGTATTTCTGCGCCAGCCTGTATTTTTTTTCGAGTTCGTAAATGTTCAAGAGAGACAATTTTTTTAAGTGTTAGGTGTTAGGTGTTAGGTGTTAGGTGTTAGGTGTTAGGTGTTAGGTGTTAAATGTTAGGTATTAGGTATTATTTTTAATGAATCGCTACTTTGGGTCTTTGGGTCTTCGGGTCTTCGGGTCTTCCGGTCTCCGGGTCTCCAGGTCTATAAAAAAAAGAAAGGCTGAACCTTGACGGAACAGCCTTCTAAAAATCAAATCTCCGGACTTAAAGCTCTCCGGCGCGCTTTTTCTGAAAGTACATGCTGCGGGTCATTTCGTACCGCCAGACAAGTCCGTCAACGGGATCTACATAGTCATCTGTTCTTACGAACTTAAGTTTGTTAAGAATGTGATTCGAGGCGTTCACTTCGGGTCTCGTATGCGCGACCACTTTGATGATCGAACTGTCTTTGAAAGAGAAGTGGAGGAACGCCCTGGCTGCTTCGGTTGCAAGACCTTTGCCGCGGTATTTCTCAGCGGTGCCATATCCGATCTCAACAACTCCATTGTTCGGACGGCCTTTGAAGCCACCTGCTCCCACGAGTGCCTTGTCTTTGCGGTGTATGAAAAGGTAAAAACCCCACTCTGCAAAGCCGGGTCCGTGAGCAAGAAGGCTGTGGATAAGTTCAAGTGCTTCCGGAAACTCCAGATAACCCTTCTCAACCTTCCAGCCATATTCTTTTTCAAACATCTCCTCGTCTTCTCTTAAGAGCTGGATGTGACGGGCATTTGAGTTAATGAGATCAAGATTTTCTGTGCGGATCGTAAATGGTTCTGCCATACTGAAGATAGCTCCGGAAATTTTAAAAATACAAACCTCAATTTAACCTTTTCAAAGGGCGAAATAAAGGTATTTTTTATGCCGGAACTACTTTTTTTGAAATACCGAGAATTCCAGTATCGCCTTGCCGCCCGAGTAAAAAATCAGCTTGCCGGTGGAGACTCCGAAACTGTCAACTTCGCGAAGTTTCTGGAAGTAGGATATCTCAAGGTTCATGTCGTCGCAGTTCATCTTCGTCGAACCAATGTCGTTGAAAGAGATCTTGTTACCCGAGACTTTCGCGCTTCCGAAGTACTGGTTGCAACTGCCATTTCCGGCTATGTTGTTAAGTCCCGCTACAATTCCGAATGTAACATCCGAACCCGAAACAGGCTTTGTAACAGGCGCGCCGTTCAGTTTTTCCAGCTTCCAGATATTACCGTAAAGCACCACGTCATCAGTATACTGCATAACGGTGGAGCAACCTGCCAAAACAAATGCCGTAACGGCAATAATGGCGAATAATTTCTTTTTCATTTTTTCTTCCAAATTAAAGTGAATATCAATTGCAATTATACTGATTCAACGTTCATTTTGTTGCGGGCGGGGTCACATTTCTGAATTCAAAGCCCGGGCAATGAGATGTGACCACAAAAACCCAAAACTTTATATATTACGCTCTTTAATTTTTAGCTTTACGGAATAAAGAATGTATTTTACGATCAACGCAGAAGACAACAGGTACCATATACTGTGTGAAGGCTCGCTCAACGCTGCATCGGTTGAAGAGTTCAGGAACACGGTTGAACCTTTCATCGATCAGTTCCGCGCCCCAGTGGTTATCGATCTCGACAAGGTTGACTATGTCTCCTCCGCCGGCATTCGCGCCTTCCTCCTCCTATACAGGGCCGCGATGGCTAAAGCACCGGAAACAGGCTACCACTTCATGGATATTGTCTCACTGATTAACATCTCGCCGCAAGTGCAGCAGATACTCGACATATCCGGACTCTCTGATTCACTTAAACAGTGGAACGAAGAGAGGAACTCTCAAGCTTAATGGAACTCTTTTTACCCACGGCAAATTTCTTATTGTAAAAAAGGAACGGATGAGTAGAGTAAAAATCGAGGACAACAAACTCAAAAGATACATCTTCTTTGGGCTGGGACTGGTATTTCTGGTGATCGGCGTGATCGGTTTTATTGTACCACTTATGCCCGGCACCATTTTCCTTATTATCGCCTCACTTCTGTTTGCCAGGAGTTCTGAAAAATGTCACAATATGATCCTGCATAACAGATATGTGGGGAAGTACATTGCTTACTACCATGCCGGGGGTAAAATGCCACTTCGCGCGAAGATCATCACAGTGGGGATGATAGTGGTTTCGTTAACTATATCGGCTGTATTTACATTTTGGATAAACTGAACAACAAAAACACCACCGGACGCAGAACAGGCGCCGACGAAAAACCGGCGGAACAGTCCCGCGTTTACGGTGACCTCGAATCAAGAAAAAACATCCTATCAATTCTCGCTTATCTCGCCGCCGGCGACAGCGAGATACACTTTACTGAATCAGACCTGATCCACAAGACCGGCAAGGAACTCGGGTTTACCGACTATGAGATAGCCGAGATCACTTTCAAACCAAACAAGGCCCTGAATGTGATGGTGCCTCCAAGAAAAAGTGATAAACTCTCCCTCATCTACGACCTCCTCGAAATGATGCTCGTGGATGGCAAGGTAACAGTTGAGGAGGTGGCAATTATCACACGGATCAGCTTCCTCTTTGGCATCCCGGCTATTAAACTCAAGTCGTTCTACATACAGTTTGTTGAAGCGGCCGCGAGAAACATCTCCAAAGAGGTCTTCCTCCACAGGATGGAACTCTTTATTTGACCGGGCGCTATAATAGTGCCACGAATCACTTGATTTAGTCCCGCCTTCTTCTTAAATTCAATCCGATAAAGATGAATTTTTTCATAATCCCGGTCAACAACATTGGCTCCCAATACGCTGATCACCCTTGGTGGTCTGATCCTTTTCGGTCTGTTCGTCCTTTCAACAAATAACATCATTCTGAACCAGACTGATGTGGCGGTTTCAAGTGAATTTCAGATATCCGCCATCGGATTCGGGCAGTCCCTCATAGAGGAGGCGAAAATGAAAAAATTTGACGAGGCTGAGATAACCGGTACCATTCAGACTGTAAACAACCTCACAGCCAGCGGCTCCCTCGGAAGGGAAACCGGCGAAACCTACACCACCCCCGATTCTTCATACACAGGTAATTTCGCCAGCCTCCGCAACTTTGATGACTTTGACGATTACAACAACTACCGTAGAATTGTCAGCTCACCACGGGCGGAAAATTTTACCGTCAGTTCGACAGTCACATACGTCAGCGAAACGTGGCCCGACTCAAACGTCACCACCCGCACTTTCGCAAAGAAGATCAGGGTAACGGTTACAAGCCCCTATTTGCAACGTAGCGTAGTGCTCGAATATGTGAGCATCTTTTAGCCATGAACGCGGTACTTGATCTTATCGGCGCGACCGTTATCGCGGCTTTTGTAACCCTGATGCTGATGAACGTCAACAACAACCTCTCGGTTACTGCCACTCAGCAATACATGAACACGAACACGCAACAGAACATGGTCGCTCTCGCTGATATGATGCACTTCGACTTTAAAAATATCGGTTATCGCGTCACAGACTCGATCAAAATTAGCAGGGCTGAAGCTGAAAGAATCACCGTGCGAGGCGATTTCGACAATAACGGCACGGTCGATTCGGTCTCGTACTACCTCGGGTCTACAAGTGATCTCTCGAGCACTCCAAACCCGAACGACAAGCCGTTGTACCGTGTATTGAACGCGGCAACCCCCGTTGGGTCAAACTGGGGGGTTACATCGTTGAAATTCAGTTATTATGACAGTTTGGGGAACGCCACGACTTTCAGATCGAAGATTAGATCGTTCAAAGTCAAGGTACAAGTAATGAGTTCATTCCAGTACGATGGGAAATACACCTACTCGAACTGGGAAAAATTGTACAAACCCAGAAATCTGAGGTGAAAAATGCCTGGTAAAGCTTTAATATTGCTGATCGTTGGCATAATCAGCCTGTCAACTGTAACCTTTCTGAACATCTTTCAGGCAGGCGACAGAATGGCACAATCATCCGTTTCATCGTATAACGCGAACCAGATAAAGAATATTGCCGAGGCAGCCGTGCAGATGGCAGTCAGGAAACTGATCGTTGATACCACATGGCGCGCGGGATACTCTAATATGAAATTAATGGGCGGCGACGTGAATCTTAGACTCGCGGACACCGTTTTTGAAGGTAATAATGTTGTGAAGGTTGAGGCATTCGCCAAGGTTTATGCCGGCTCCGCCGGTGAGAAAACTTACATGGCATCATGCATTTATAAAAGAAATATTGCAGTTACAATGTTTCCGACCGGTATAAAGGGTTCTATTACCACGAACAGCAATATCACCACACTCGGTGATCTGGTTGTTGACGGAAGGAATCACTCGTCCTCAGGAGTACTGATCTCTGGATCAGGAAGTCAGGGCGTATGGACAACCGGTGGTCTCGAGCAGAAAGGCTCTTCAACCATCGGGGGAACTGATGGCACAGGAACGGATTACACTCCCACAAAACCCGGGAATGATGGTGTGATCTCCACCTCACAGACATACCCCGGAGGATATCCGGGTTCGCCTGACAGCATAATGGGAGGGCCTGCCAACGGTTATCCTGAAGGTACTCTTAAATCAATCGCCCAGTCGGGCCTTGGTGGCAGTCAGTATGTAACTAACCCGAACAACCTCACTTACCCGCTTCGTGGTGTCACTTATGTTGAAATTCCGCAATCAAGTCCGTGGAATTCAGCGAATATCACGGGCTCCGGGATACTGGTTGTTCACAACAAGTGGCTGACGGCAGGGATCTATAATATTAATACCGGTGTTTTTACCGGAATTGTAATGGCGGATGACATCGTCAGGATACATAACACAATTATTGGCGCGGTCATCGGGCTGTCACCCAATCCGCCCAGCGGAAACTGTATCGGAAATGGCACAGGAAGTATTCTGTTCTCAAGGGAAGCAATCAGCGCGGCAACCAATCTCGCTAATTTAATTTCACCGAACCTTAACTCAGTTAATCAGCAGATACTTTACTGGTTCGAATAGTTTTTTTCGTCCTAATTAACTTTATCTCTTTAATAAACTCTTTAATACATGCCCGGAAAAGCTTTAATTATATTGCTGGCGGGGGCAATCGGTTTAGCCACCATGACGTTTATCAACATCATGAAAGCCGGTGACAACCTTGCCCGGTCATCAGTTCAAACATATAACTCTGCTCAGGTGAAAAACATTGCCGAGGCGGGGGCACAAATGGCCGTGAGGAAGATCATCGTTGATACCAGTTGGCGCGCCGGCTTCTCGAACTTCGCGTTGATGGGCGGGGTGGTAAACGTGCGTCTGGCTGATACAACTTTTACGGGACAGAGTGTCACGAAGATTCAATCTATTGCCCGTGTTTCAGCCGGTTCTTCATTGGAGAAAAGCTATACGGCAATCTGTTATTTTAAAAGATCATCCATCTCGACCTCCAGACCTCCCGCAATAAAAGGAGCGATCACGGCCAACGCGGCCATTACAACACTTGGAAACCTCGAAGTCGATGGTCAAAATCATGATGAAGCGGGTAACTTCGTTGCCTCAGGTGGTACTTTGGGGCTATGGACAACAAAAACCTTTTCACAGTCAGGTGCTTCCACTGTCGGGGGGACGAGTTCAATCGGAACGAACTATTCGCCTTCCAAGTCACCGCCTGCTTCAATTGTTGCCACTTCTCAGACTTATCCGGGCGGGTTCCCTCTTTCTCCTGACAGTCTGATGGGGGGGCCTTCCAACGGATATCCCGAGGGGACGCTTAAAGCAATTGCCATGTCGGGCGCCGGCGGCAGCCAGTACACAACCAATCCGGCCACGCTGACCTACCCTCTACGAGGGGTCACTTATGTTGAACTCGCGAGCGGTAGCACATGGACTTCAGCAAATATTACCGGCTCAGGAATTCTCGTTGTTCATAATTCAGCCGTGAATGCCGGTATTAAAAACCTTAATACAGGACCGTTTAAAGGTATTCTTCTTGCTGATGACATTGTCCATGTTCACTGCCAGATAATTGGTGCCGTTATTGCAATATCAGGCGCACCTTCAAGCGGTAACTGTATTGGTAACGGTTCGGGTGAGATCTACTTTTCTAGCGCGACGATATCAAATGCCACAAATCTCGCCAATCTCCGAAGTTCAAATAGTGTCTCAGTAAACCAGCAGATACTTTACTGGTTCGAGTGACAACAACACTTTAAAACGAAAAAAGGCTGCCCGTAAAAAGACAGCCTTTTTCAGTTAATAACGGTTTATTTCGAATTTACGGCAATACCGACAAACGAGTCTGCTTTAAGGCAGGCCCCACCAACCAGGGCACCATCGATATCGGGCTGACCCAGCAATTCCTTCGCGTTGTCAGGTTTCACGCTTCCACCATATTGGATGATGGTCTTTTCAGCAACACCCGTACCATAAAGTTTAACGAGTTCGCCTCTGATGAAGGCATGCACTTCCTGTGCCTGAGCCGGGCTTGCAACCTTTCCGGTACCAATCGCCCATACAGGTTCGTAAGCTACTATGACACTCTCCATCTCAGCTTCAGAAACGCCCGCGAGACCATTGACAACCTGACGTTTAACCACGTCAAAAGTAACGCCTGATTCCCTTTCTTCGAGGGTTTCACCGATACAGAATATCGGCTTCAAACCGGAAGCAAGTGCCTTTTTGATCTTCTTGTTTATCACTTCATCACTTTCGCCGAAAATTGTTCTTCTCTCCGAGTGACCGAGGATCACATACTCGCAACCGACCGATTTCAGCATCGAAGCTGAGATCTCACCGGTGAAGGCTCCGCTCTCTTCGAAATACATGTTCTGCGCGCCGAGCCCGATCTCACTTCCTTTGAGAAGTTCATTCGCGGTTTCAAGCGATGTGAACGGGGGACAAACGATAAGTTTCGCGGATATTTTATTGTTGGCGAGTTCCGCTTTTATGCCGGAGATAAGAGCAATGGTACCGTTAAGGTCATTGTTCATCTTCCAGTTTCCGGCTATTACTTTATTTCTCATTTTTCGTTCCTGGTAATTTTTGAATTTTCGCCTTCAAAATTACCGATAAATCACCCCATCACAAAAACACGGAATTATTCAGGCGTTAAGAGTCTCTTCTTGTTTCTCTCGCGGAGTGTCTGAAGATCCTTCAGTGACAATCTTCCCTCTTTATATGCCTGGATGAGTTTCTTCTCATATTCAACCGGATCGAGGTTGTTTTTCACCACCGGGGGCTCTTCCATACCGTGATACTCCCTGCTGCCGTCTTCATAAACGTACACCCTGCGCGGCTTTCCCTGATCGTATTCATTGAATTTGTCGACAACCTTTGGTTTCCAGAAGCTGTTTTTCACTTTTCCGCCAGCCCCGTCATCCAACCAAGAGCGGTTCCCGTCAGCATCAGTATAGTACAGATAAGGTTCATCATAACCCAATGTTTTCTTCCCCGAAGCCTTGAATTTCTCATAAAGTTTAAAGACTGCCGGAGAGAGTGCCGCGAGCATCCCCTCCTTTTGCGGAAGTGGTGCCTCCCCCTCAGAAGCACCACCATTTGTAAGTTCCCCCAAAAGACCCGCTATTTCATTGAGATCATCCCGTTCCCTTTTCCGTTTAAGAAATGATTCTCCATTGCTGCTGCCCAATCCCAGCCCCCTGGCAAATCCGGATATCAGGTTTTTATAGAAGTCATCAGCCATTTCTCCACCCCGTTTCCTCAAGGAGCTTCGTGATAAGATTTTCCTCATCGCCCAACGGGTCAACCGTCTGAACAGTGGCATTCTCCCCCTTTTTCACCAATGGCTCAAAGTACTTCCGTATCTCATCCATCAACTCACTTTTCAGTTTGTTATAGATCTCCTCACCATCAACCTTCACCACCCCGGGATTTTGTGACTCTGTTACTTCGTGACTTTGGGTCTCAGGGTCTTCGGGTCTCCGGGTCTTCACTCCGTTACTTTGGGTCTCAGGGTCTTCGGGTCTCCGGGTCTTCACTCCGTGACTTTGGGTCTCAGGGTCTTCGGGTCTCCGGGTCTTCACTCCGTGACTTTGGGTCTCAGGGTCTTCGGGTCTCCGGGTCTCCACTCCGTTACTTTGGGTC
>CAZVBQ010000040.1:0-13169 GCA_964625575.1 uncultured Ignavibacteriaceae bacterium
GAGTCACAGAGTAACTACTCATCACTCATAACTCATCACTCATAACTCATCACTCATAACTCATCACTCACAACTCATCGCTCATAACTAACCACTAAAGCTCCGCTTCGTCGCCGCCGCAGGGGATAAAGTCTTTCTTGGGATGGGCTTCGTACTTTTTGCAGAGTACGGCAGAGCGGTCGAAGTGACGGCACCTAGAACAAACCGAGTTCTCGATCACTTCCTTGTTTTCCTGGTAAAACGACTTGTATGAGTAAAAAGCGGGCAATATCACCCCGCCTGTTACGGCAAAAAGCGTAAGGATAAGCCAGAATTTATCATCCGGCATTGCCGTTCGTATAAAAAATACCGCGATCAGCACAACGGCAAGCCGTATAAGTGTCTCAATTACTATCTTGCCCATTGGGGATTCTCAATTCCGGAAAATAAGCCAATACATTTGTTATATTCGCATATAATTTAATCAAAAATATGGATCAGTTATGTTGAAAAATAGATCAATCTATACTTCTATACTTGTAATATTTCTTACAGTTGCCCCTATGGCGCAGAATCTTGGGATAAATTTCGCGCTTGGATTCCCGCAGGGTGAGTTCAAAGATCATGTCTCGCGCACCGGTCTTGGCATCGGCGGCGAGTTACTCTTCCCGACAGTGGCGGGATCACCCGTGAACTGGGGTTTCAACCTCGTGTTCATGAACTATGGTGACGAAACAAGAAGAGCCCCGTGGAGCTATACAATTCCTGATCTTACTGTGGATGTGAACAGGCAGAACAACCTCGTTGCCGGACACGCGGTGATCAGGATCGCGCCTCCCAGTCCACTATTCAAACCTTATCTTGACCTGATGGCCGGCGGTCAGTATATCTGGACCCAAACATCGGTAAAGAGCAGAAGCTCCGCAACAAACCTTGACGTTGCTTCAGATCAGAACTTCAGCGACTGGGCTTTCAGCTACGGCGCGGGCGCGGGAATCATGTTTTCGGTGTACAATGAGATGGGCACAAACGTGATGATCGATATCAAGGCAAGGTATCTTTTGGGTACAAAAGCGGAGTATCTGACCGAAGGTGACGTTATAGTTAACACCACCAACGGCACGGTTCAGTACAACACGAGAAAATCGAAAACCGATCTCTTGTTCGCACAGATAGGTGTAAACCTTACATTTAACTCCATGTTCTAATGGTTTTTTCCCGTCGAGTGGGGTTTTGTGATCTGTTACTTCATCTTTGAGTGAAGGATCACAAAGCTTCTCTCCCGGGAAAGATATTTACCCCCCTCAACATACACTCCCGACCCGGGTTCGTGAAAATCATTCGGGCTCTCCTGCGCGGTGTCAACAACCACTTCCCATTTTTCCATGTTGGTGTAATGTGGCAGATTGAAATCAAGCGGCTCCCAGAAACTGTTGATTATGAAGTGGTAGTATGAATTGTTCCAGAAGTCTTTTAAAGTGAAAGAGAGGGTCAGAGAGTGATCACTCAGATCGGGACGGAACGGTTCAATCCCGTGAAGATCCATGATCGACTCACCAAAATTTCCCCCGTTCATCCACGGAGAACACCACGAAAATATATGATGAGATCTGGTAAAATGTATCAATCTCTTCGTAAAATGGTGGATATCCCTGTGCTTGTGCAGAAGCGACCAGTCGAACCAGTTCATCTCGTTGTCGTGACAATAGGCGTTGTTGTTTCCGAGTTGGGTTTTCCGCACTTCATCGCCCATCAGCAGAAGGGGCGTGCCTTGCCCCGTAAAAAGGAAGACCAAAAAATTCTTGATCATTCTTTTTCGCATTTTTTCAACTGCAGGGCTTGAAGCTGGTCCCTCAACACCGCAATTCCATGAAAAATTTTCAGTGGCACCGTCCCGGTTATTTTCCCTGTTGGCTTCGTTGTGTTTTGTGTTATACGAGACCAGATCGTTGAGAGTGAATCCATCGTGACAAGTAATAAAGTTTATCCCGCGGGCAGGGTTTCTCATCGGGTCAGGGTAAATATCCGGACTTGCAGCCAGCCTGCGGGCAACCACGGGAACGAGTCCTTTGTCACCTCTTACAAACTTTCTCACATCGTCTCTGAATTTTCCGTTCCATTCCGCCCACTTATAACCGACGAACGATCCCACCTGATAAAGACCGCCGGCATCCCACGCCTCCGCGATAAGTTTTGTTCTCGCGAGAACGGGATCAGACTCTATTTGCCAGAGTATCGGGGGGTCTTCCAATGGTTCACCGTCTGCTCCGCGGGAGAAAACAGATGCAAGATCGAACCTGAATCCATCAACGTGCATTTCGGAAACCCAGTAATTCAAAGAGTCAATTATCAACCTTTTCACCACCGCGTTGTTCGCGTTCAGAGTGTTCCCGCATCCGGTGTAGTTGGCGTAGAGATATTTGTTCTCTTCATTAAGAATGTAGTAATCGTTATTCTCAAATCCACGGAAAGAGAGCATGGGCCCCGTTTCATTCCCTTCGGCGGTGTGATTGAACACAACGTCGAGTATCACCTCTATCCCCGCCTTGTGAAAGGCTTTAACCATGTCACGAAATTCATTTACGGGACCGAGAAGTGAGCCATCAGAGCTGTACCCCCTGTGAGGGGCGAAAAAGGCGAAGGGATTATATCCCCAATAGTTCACCAAAGGGGGTTTTACGTCATGCGGATCGAATTGTTGTATTGGTAACAGTTCAACAGCCGTTATACCAAGATCTTTCAGATACGGGATCTTATCGATCAGTCCCCTGAAAGTACCACGGTGCTCCTCGCTGACCCCCGAGTTGGGGTTGGCAGTAAAACCCTTTACGTGGAGTTCGTAGATCACAGTTCTTGAATGGTCAACATTCAAAGGCATGTCACCTTCCCAGTCATAGTCGGTGGTATCAACCACCACGCTCCGCATTGAGCACTCAAGGTTACTCCCCGGTTTACGGGCTGCCTCCCTTTTATACAGAT
Organism: uncultured Ignavibacteriaceae bacterium; assembly: GCA_964625575.1. GTDB lineage: Bacteria > Bacteroidota > Ignavibacteria > Ignavibacteriales > Ignavibacteriaceae > UTCHB3. The sequence goes on from CAZVBQ010000040.1 coordinate 2,959, forward strand.
CATCCGTGACCAACTTTGAGTATGGGTCAACCAGCACCTTTTCAGGGTCGAAAGTAAGACCTTCCGCCGGTTTATACGGTCCATATACCCGGTACGCGTAAATCTGCCCGGGGCCTATCCCCTGCACAAAGCAGTGCCAGTAAAAATATGACCTGTTGTGCAGAATGTTCAACCTGATGATATCCGAGGGTTTCCGCGCGCCGGGGGAGTCGAACAGGAGAAGCTCGACCATGGTGGCGTTACGGGAATAGACGCAAAAGTTAACCCCCGACTTGTCGGGGGCCACTGTTGCGCCTAAAGGATAACTTTTTCCGGGAAGTACGCGGTGTTGCATTTTATTTTTCCAGAAGGAATATTTCATAACCCGAAGGTTCAAGTTTAATGGTCAGATTATTTGCCCGGGGGACAATTCTTTCCTTGGTAAGGGGATTTTCAGCGTAACCAATGTCGTAGAACGCGGGGAGGGTGATCTCAACCCTCTGTTGCTCCATCGACTTGTTCAGCAGCACCAGAACCCTTCCGTTAACATCGGATCTGATGTAACCGAGGACGTCTTTCGAAACGTGGACGGGATAAAGATCGCCGTATCTGAGAGCGGAAATCTTTTTACGAAGGCCGATAAGACCGGTTACCTCTTTTTTGGTTTTCTTCTCAAGATCATTGAGCTTGTCGTCGAAGTACATCATTCTTCTGTTGTCAGGGTCAGAGGCTCCTGTCATCCCGAACTCGGAACCGTAGTAAACCACGGGAAGACCCGGTATGGTCATCATGTAAGCATAATAAAGGGTCAACTTGTCATAGCTCGCGGGGTCGTCGACCTTTGGGGGGTTGTTCCAACCCATCTCTGAAGCGCGACCGTCATTTATCTCAAGATCGCCATCGGCGTAAGCCATGTAACGGATCTTGTCGTGACTGTCCATGATGTTACCCATCAGGTGAAGTGGTCCGTACACTTCGGCTGTCTTCTCAAGCTCGGTGGCTATCAGCTCCATCGAAGCATTCTTGTTCAGGAAGGCCACGATCGCCACATCAAAAAGATTGAAGTTGAACTGGGAGCTTAACTGCCCGTTATTCACATAGGAGGAGATCATGGCGTAATCGCCGAATGTCTCACCGATCTGATACACTTCGATATCACGTTTTCCGGCGAAGTAATTCTTGATCTTGGCAGTAAGAACGCGCCAGAATTCGTTAGGTACATGTTTCACCGCGTCGTGTCTGAAACCGTCAGCGCCGGTCTGCTCAAGCCACCAGATGGCGTTGTTGCTAACGGCATCAAGCGCTTTCTTTGATTTGGTGAAATCGAAAGAGGGGATATAAGGCTCAAACCAGGTGGTGAGTCTGTACTCATCCCAAAGACGAAGATTTTTCCTTCCGTCGGGAAGATCAAGCGTGCCAAACCAGTCAGGGTGTTGTTTAAACCAGGGATGCTCCTGATGAACGTGGTGCGAAACGAAATCGAGAAGAACTTTTATCCCCTTTTTGTGGGCGGTTTTAACAAGTTCTTTCAGTTTTGCCATTGAGCCGAACTGTTCCTCAACTTTTGTATCGCTGATGGGCCAGTAACCGTGGTAACCGGTGTACCACCTGTTGGGCGCGGGATATTCACGCCACGGGGTCTGAGGATTATCGTTTACCGGCGAGATCCAGATCGTGTTAATACCAAGTTTATCGAAGAAACCATCATTCAGCTTGTTGATGATCCCCTGGAAGTCACCTCCCTGATAATTCGCGGGTTTGAAAACAGAGTCATGAACAACGGGCTTGTTGATAGATTTGTCGCCGTCGTTGAATCTGTCGGTCACTATCGAGTAGATTATTCCGTCGTACCAACTGAACTTTCCCTTCCCCGCGGGTTCGCCGTTCTGAAGGAAGATGTACTGCCAATTGCTTTTTTGTCCGTCTTTAGTTACGGCGAGGCGCAGAAGTTTGTCACCTTTCATCCCGAATCTGGGGAGGGTGACTTTAATAACCCCTTTTTCAATTGAAATTTCAGAATCCTTTAGGAGCTCGTTATTCAGCAAAGCCGTCACTTCACCTGACTCAACAGGAAGTGGTTGACCATCTTTTTCGAGAATAAAGTGGTACATTCTGAATGATTTTGACTCTTTCATCCCGAGATTGTGAAGGAACACCTTGCTCTTAAAAGGTTTCTCGATGATGATAACTGAGTTGAAAGCACCCAGCCCGTTCGGAACTGAATCTTTATTTGAGGGGTCAACTATCTCCTCACCGTCGCCGAAGAATTTATATTCGTACCTTCCCGGCTCTACAGGTATCGCGAGTTCATACACACCGTCACCATCAGGGTCTGTCATCGGGTCATATTGCCTGTTCCAGGCGTTGAACTGCCCGATCACGGTGAGATGCTTGTACTTCTTCGCCGGTTTGAACTTAAAAGTATGGAACCGTTGCTTCCCCGCTACCACAGGTATCTGGTACTTTGTCTTTTTATACTCGAAAGGAAGCAGGGTTATCCCCTCAAAGTCAGAAATGGTGGTAACTTTAAGAATGCTGTCCTTCGCGCTGTATTCAACTTTGAGGAATTTATTCGCTCCGAATTTTACATTATAGTCTTTAGCGTAATAAATGTCGGATATCCTGAACTCACCGGTTTTCCCCGATACGAGTCGCAGCGGTTTTATTATGTCAGTGATATTCTGTGTATAGCCGTAACTTCCGATAAGTAAAGCAATCAGAAATGCTTTTACCATGAATCCTTTTAACTTCACGAATCCTCCATGAAATATTAAATGGCCGGGAAAATTTTTAATTGGATCTGTTAAGATAAAGGTCGGGAGCGAATTTCAGAGAGTGGAAATGAAGGAGCAAACCATAAAAACGCCCGTCACTCCGAAGAGCAAACGGGCAAGGTTTAGGTTAGTGAGGGGGAAACAATACGCACAGCCCAAAGGGCCATGCCCAACAAAAAATTCTAAATACCTGGGTCAGCAGCGAAGAAGAGATCTGTACCCGGTCTTTCCTGCCAGGAACCTTCGTAGTTCCGGCACAAAAAGAAGCGGTGCAGTTTTGAACCTGAGTTCTCGATTAACGCGAAGACAAAACACAGCACTCCGTTGCCGTATATTATCAGCGATCCACCGGTAGTGTAAAACCTTTCTTTCTCAGTATATCCTGAGTTGATGAGCTGTTCGCAGAAGTAGGCGCAAACATTACTTTCAGTTGTTTGAAAGATCATCTCACCAAATTCGCAATCTTTATTAAACACAAGCCTCCCCGCCTGGTTTTAAAATGCTTCCCGAAAATAAACTAATCCTCCCGGTGTGAAGTATACCATACCCGGGGAAAATTCAAAATTTGAGGTACAAAAAATATATTTTTGTGCAAATAACCAAGAATCGTAAAAGATTTTCGTCGAAAAAAAATCTATTTTAAGATTTGGGTCTCATTTTTTGCATCTTTTTTCCTCTCCGGCGAACTATTTAAGGTGCTTTTTCGGAGTAAATATCTCTTTCAATATGAAGGCATCCGGACCCGATTGATCCCACCCCGTGTAGAGTTCGAGCCTGGCGACCGCGCAGGTTGGCATCTCAGGAACGTTCAGGAAGTTGCCCGCCAGCCGCTCAAGGAACTGTGAGATCCCGGGGTTATGCGATACCATTAAAACCGTGTTTTTATCAGCAGGGAGCTCTTCTGTTATATCAAGCATTGCATCAACACGCGGGAGGTAGAGGTCAGAACGGAAAATGATCTTGCCCGGATCGTAACCTGTTTCAACCGCGACTGCCTCGGCAGTCATTTTCGCCCTCACTGCCGTGCTGCAAATGATCAGATCGGGGATCAAGCCGGATTCAGCGAGATGTTTTCCCATTTTCGGCGCGTCTTTCTCACCCCTGTTGTTCAAGGGTCTCTCATGATCCACGAGTGCCGGGTCATCCCAATCAGATTTGGCGTGCCTCATCAGTAACAACGTTTTCATATCATTTATCCTGTAATTATAGCGATTATAAAAGAGACTACAGAGATCAGAAGGCCAATGCCGAACACATCATACGAATATCTGATATATTTATATTTCTTTTCGAGAACCGTCCCGAGATAATAAACATCCCTGATCATGCTGCCGTAAAGGTACTCCGCGTCCATCATTAGTTTTTCCATACCGAACGTGTAATCTTCGAGTGACATATTGTGGAAATTTCCGAAGAAAAGGAGGTTTCCTTTCTTGTTCTCGATATCTTCCCTTGAGACCACTCCTTCGGTAACATTGGGTCTGCTGCTGAGTATCGCGAAAGCGAGTGAGATCATGCAGATCAGGAGAATTATCACCGTGGGGGCTGTAAGATGTGGAAATGCTGCCAGCCTGCCGACAAGGGTACTGATGAGTATTGAAATAAGGATCGAGTTCACCGATATCATCATGTTCGCCTTGCGGTCGGCGTTCGCGCTGAGATCGATGTGTGTCCGGGTGATATTTCTGAACAGGGTTTCCACGCCTCGCGAGGTGCTTTTCTGTTCCAGTGATTTTACCTTCAGGTTCCGCCTGTCATTAACGCCCGCCGGTTCAGGGATCACTCTTCCGGCAACACCAGCCAGGCCTTTTGAACCATTCTCAACCACTTTCGCGGTTTCAGCAGTGGCTTTCTCCATCTGACGGATCGCGTTTGCCGCAAGCAATTCCTTCAGAAGACTTTCCTGTTTTTTCAGATTTTCATCTTTCCTGATACCAAATCTCTCTTTCGCGAACTTGGTGTGAAAAACCACCGATTTCAGGAAGCGGATATTTTCGACCGTCCATTCCTCATCAGTCAGTTCTTTCCCTCTTATCCACTCAACTTCTTTTCGTAACAGGGCAACCTTTTTCTTGTAGCCCTTCTTCCCTGTGTGAAGGATATCCGCGTCCCGGATTATCGCTTCCGCGGTATTCTGAGGTGTGACTCCATGGCAAGTGGACATTATCAGTGCTTCAACCGCGGCAGTTCTTTCAGCAGGAAAGCCATGCCTTTGAAGAAATTCCCGCGCGATTTTGCAACTCTCTTTCTCATGCCCCTCGATCGTGACGGTATATCCCGAATCATGGAAGAGCGCGGCGAGCATTATGTTCTCAGAAGTCAGGTCATCCACTTTAATATTCTCGAGGAGCAGGGCACAATTTGCTGCTACATCTGTGGTGTGATCGAGATTGTGATATACCATCGCGGGTTCAAGTCGCTCCGGAAGTATCTCTTTGATGAAGGCTTCTGCCTTCGGTACAATATCAGTTATCATTTTTTATTCTGTTTTATCAGATATCTTGTTGTTAATACCATCTTGTCAGGGGAGGGAAGTCACCCTTCCCTTCCGTGTTCCTCAGTATGAAGTGATAAAGGTTTATCAGATTGGCATAAAAACCATAAGCCATTAAAGCCATGCTCAGTCTGTAAACACGGTACATAACCTCTCCGGTCACCGAAGCAATTTCATCGTGCTTTGCTTCTATTCGCTTCAACCAGTGTCTCGCGGTAAGTTCATAATGTTGCCGGAGGTCTTCAACATCACAGACCTCGAAACCGGCTGTTTCTGCAATCTTAAGATACTCACCAATTGGCGAAAGATCATAGTCGGGCATGAAATATACCGGCGCGAAGACCGGCCCCCGGTACTTTCCCTTGGCTGCATTATTGGTGACACCAAGCTGAAAAGATAATCCCCCCGGCTTTAGGAGGTTTTTAATGGTGCCGAAATACTCCGGCAAAGAACTGTAGCCGATGTGGTGCAGCATCTCAACAGAAGATATCTTGTCAAATTTCTGACCTGAAAGCGACCTGACATCCCTCACTTCAACGCGGCACTTCCCGCCAAGTCCCAACTCACTAATCCGCCTGTTGGCATGGGCGGCCTGATTTTTGCTCAGGGTTACTCCGGTGGCGTCAACACCGTAATTTCGCGCGGCGTGAATCACGAGGGCACCCCACCCGCACCCCACATCGAGCAGTTTTTCACCCGGCTTCAAGTCAAGCTTCGCGCAAATGTAGTCGAGCTTGTCTATTTGTGCCTGCTCAAGCGTGGTTTCACGGGTTTTGAACCAAGCGCACGAGTAAACCATTTCGGGATCGAGCCAGAGCCTGTAGAGATCATCTGACATGTCATAATGATATGAAACAGCCTCTTTATCCCTCTCAACGGAGTGTATCTCACCGGAGAGTTTCGCGGTGAAATTTTTGTCTTTTTTCCGTTTTGATGAAGGAAGCGACAGTACCCTGACGAGCAATTTCATCAGGCCGCCTTTCGATCTCTTCATCCCCGCAAGTTCGTAGGCAGTCTCGAAAACCGCGAACATGTCACCTTCTATCTCAAACTCATCGAAGAGGAAGGCTTCCGTGGCATTAAGTTCGGTGGGGGGAAAGATCGTGTTCCTGATCGCCCCGGGTGAGCGAAGCACGAGCGTGAAGCCGGGTTCACTCTTCGAGGGGACACACCACTCTTCACCATCCCAGAAACGAACCCTAAAACCGTTCTTAAGACCATCGCCGGCCGTAAGTGAAATATATTGCCTGACTTTTTCCTTGGGATCCATTATCTCAAGCCTACTTTAAAGTTCAACCCCCGGGCAGCCTTCATAATGATCCCGGGATCGGTTTTCGGCGGCAATTCCCCGGTATAAGTAAATTTGAAACGGGGCGTCAGTTTCGAAAGGATCAGTTCCATCTCAAACATGGCAAGCCTGCGGCCTGTGCAGATGTGAGGACCCTGACCGAACGGGATATAGTGGAAATGGTTCACTTCGGGCTGATCTTCCCCCACAAATCTCTCCGGCTTAAAAGCGTCCGGATCCTCCCAGAACTTCGGAGTCCTGTGGAGAAGGTAAGGTGAGATCATCAGATACGATTTTTCAGGGAAGTAGAGGCCCTCGATCTCTTCACCGGTGGTGACGATCCTGTAAAATGCCCACGCGGGAGGGTAAAGTCTGAGCGCCTCATTAATTACACTCCTGAGATAGCTGTTCCCCGGTTTCACCGCTGAAATATTGTCATCATCGGGTGTGGCGGTCGCTTCACCGGCGGCAAGTATTTTTTCGTCCGTTCCGGGATGGGTCGAGATAAGAAACTGTGACCACGAAAGCCCTTCGGCAACGGTATCAAATCCGGCGAACAGGAAAGTCATTATCTCATCGCGCACCTGTACAACGTCTATCTCCCCTTTTTCTTTAAGCTCCTTCAAAATCGAAGTGAGTGCTCCAGGTTCAAGCTCACCTGAGATTATTTTTCCGAAAAAATCCGCTACAAAATCTTCAAGAAAACGTAGGGAACTGGTGTAATAGTCAGGCGGGGTGTACTTTTGCCTGAAGAGACCAATAAAAGCCGATTTAACGTTCCGGATCAATTCACCACGGATACTGGTATAGTCGAGCACCCGGTCAAGATTCTTAATGATCGCCACGGGATCATACTTCAAACCGGGAGAGAACATCTCCCTGACAAGGATGGTGAGCATCAGAATCTTGAACTCCTTCTGCAGGTCAATTATCTCACCGGAGGCCGCCACTTCCTCAAACCGGGAGGCATATTTGGTGGTTTCCTCATCTATCACCCGTCCGAAACCGGTGAAATTCCTGGTGTGAAATGCCGGGGTAATGCTTTTCTGCTGCTTCACCCAAAGATCGTGATCGCTCGTGAACAACCCCTTGCCAAGGAGCGGAAATATCCCTTTCAGCGAAACACCCCGGGGATAATTTCTGTAATTGTGCTTGAGAATATGCCTTATTATCGCCGGATCGTTCACAAGAAAGAGAACATACTTCCCGAAACTGAACGGAATAACCCTGTCACCTCTTGACACGATACGCGTAAGGGTTTTTAACGGATCATTGTAGAGCCCGGGGAGTATTTTGATAAATCGGGCGTTTCTGTAACCCGGAAGTTGATCTATGTTCATTTGGAAAGGATCATTTTCCTGACGATGGAAGACTGTTTCCCCGACCGCCCCGATATTTCAAGTCTGTACAAGTAAACCCCTGAAGGCATGCCGGTGGCTTCGAACCTGAAAGTGTGCTTGCCTGCATCATAATCGCCCGCGGCGACCTCTTTTACCTCTCTTCCTCTGATATCAAATATTTTCAATCTGACCGAGGAAGGCTCTGAAACTTCGACCGGGATGTCTGTCACGGGATTGAACGGATTCGGGTAATTCTGTCCCAGCGAACTGACTGCGGGAAGTGGCGCCGGTTCACTCTCTTCGATCCCGGTGAATATCCTCGAATACTTCGCGAAATACCCTAACCGCCCTGCCGTGTACCCGGTGAGTGAGTCAGTGAACTGAATATCGTACACCACTCCACTGTCCGGTGCCGGTACCGTGATCCAATGGTTTCCGCTGTCCGTACTGTAAATAAACTTCTCTGCAAACCCCATTGCCGTCCACATCTCACCGGGATTTCTGAAAGAGAGCCCGAACGGAACACCGAAGATATCAAGGCTGCGGTAATCCCAGGTTATTCCGCCATCGGATGATTTTACAACGGCCGTACCGTACTCGAAATCACCACCAATTCCCATTAGATTAAGCGAATCGTAAATTACCAGCCCTTTAACTGGTTCGGGTCCAACCCCGCGCGACTTCCAGTATTTTCCGCCGTCAGTGGTTTTCCAGATCACACCGGCGATATCAATATGCCCGCCAAAAGCGAAAGCGACCGAATCGGTGTAAAAAGCGAACCCAAGCACGGGGAAATTCGTAAATTCGGCTGTATCGTTCATCGCGGGATACCACTCGTTACCACCATCGGTGGTGAAAGCGATCTTCCCGCCCAAACCGCTGGTCCACCCCTTGAGCGTGTCAGTAAAACTGATCGCGAGAAGGTACGCTTCTTCCTCACGGAACCTGGTTTCAATCCAACTGTCACCCCCGTCAGTGGTCTTATAGATCAGAGTGCCAAAGGGAGGTGTTTCGAAATCGATCCCTAACGTAAAACCGGTTGTTTTGTTCAAGAAGGTTATGTCAGAGAGGGTGATATTGCGTGGAACCGAACGGTCTTGCCAGGTGTGGCCCCCGTCGGTTGTCTTCATTACCATACCGGAATCGCCGGCTACAAATCCGTAAGAACTGTCGATGAATGAGATCGAGTAAACCGTTTTTGTGGTGGGAAGCGGGAGCGGGGTCCAGGTAAAGCCCTGCGAAAAGACTGAACAACTAAAAAGAAAAACCGGTATGAGTAACTTCAAAATTCTGATCCGATAAAATGGAAAGAAGAGTTAAAATTTACTCAAACCGGTCGAAAAAATCAGTATTTAAATATCAGCCTATTCGTTCGATCACTGCCTCGACGAAGCGCTTGACTGATTTTTCATTCTGAGCGAAGTAGAGCCTTGGCTCAAACATCTCCAATTCGATGAGTTTGAATTCATCCTTCGACATTATGCCGTCAACTCTGGAGTAGAGTGTGTCAACACCGAGGGAATCGTTTATATCGTAAGCTATGTCGATCAAATCAGCCGAAGGCTTAACTGCCTGAATTGTGCCACCGTACTCGGGTTGCGTTCTGAAATCACCCGGTTGCGCTTTTTTAATGACAGCATGACTGAACTCACCATTGAAGAAAATCAGTGAGTATTCACCCTCTGTCTCCACTTCCTCAATATAGTCCTGGATCATGAGATCGGCATATTCAAGTATCCTGGCAGCAACGGGGTTGAAAATCTCAGCCTCTTCCCTTGCCACGAGATGCGTCTCAAAGGCCCCGGCGGAGATCGCGGGCTTAATCACGATCTTTTTGAAGCGTTTCCTCTCAAAAACCTCTTCAAGTTTTAGAATGCTTTTCTTCGGTATAAACATGGTATCAGCGGTAAGTACACCCCTGCGCTGTAATTCTTTGATGTAGCTCTTGTGAAGATTCTTCTTTATCACTTCAGGCTTGTTGAGAATTTTGTACCCCGCGGCAGAAACCTTGTTCATCCAGGCTATGTACTCAGCGGTAGAAAGATAGTAGTCCCAGGGTGACCTTATTATAAGAAGATCATATTCGTTGGGGTGAAGTGGTCCGTCATTCCAGATAACGGGCTTCGCGACAATTTTTCTTTCTTTGAAGGCAGGGATTAAAAGTTGATCATCCTCTGTTAGTCCGGGGAATTCCCGGCATGTCACCAATCCTATTTTTAACATTTTGCCAAACTTTTTAAGTATTATTATTAAATGAAATCGCGGAGCGCAAAATAAAAACTTTTCAGTTCATACGAAAGAACCTGCAAGTACTCCGGTACTTCGGTACTTCGGTA
>CAZVBQ010000041.1:0-12941 GCA_964625575.1 uncultured Ignavibacteriaceae bacterium
AACTCTCTCTCTCCATGGGCGTAACGCCGGATGATCAGGCAACAACCCCAGACCACAAAACCAATAGCCCTGGGATTCATCCCAGGGAAAATTGACCACAGCGCCACGCAATCCTTTCAAAACAAGGCAGGTCCCCTAAAGTACTATTAATGAGAACGAATTTCTTACATTATTGGGTCGCAATCCTTTCAAAACAAGGCAGGTCCCCTAAAGAAATTCATATAGGAAAAGTCTCAGCTGAAGGTAATACCTTCGATGGAGTCGCAATCCTTTCAAAACAAGGCAGGTCCCCTAAAGAGATTAACGGTAAAGAAGGCCATAAGGTAGAGGCTAAACCTAAGTCGCAATCCTTTCAAAACAAGGCAGGTCCCCTAAAGCGGACGTCGACTGGAATCTTGAATGCGGTTCTTATGTCGCAATCCTTTCAAAACAAGGCAGGTCCCCTAAAGTCCTCTTTATGATAGCCAAGTGAGCATTCGGTACGAAGTCGCAATCCTTTCAAAACAAGGCAGGTCCCCTAAAGAGTTGAGTACCTGGACGCGGACGGGTACATAGTGGATAGAGTCGCAATCCTTTCAAAACAAGGCAGGTCCCCTAAAGTCGTCGGTCGTTGAAAACTCGATAAAATCGGGTGATCTGTCGCAATCCTTTCAAAACAAGGCAGGTCCCCTAAAGAATATTTCTCAATCCCAAACGGTGAACTTGATGATACAAGTCGCAATCCTTTCAAAACAAGGCAGGTCCCCTAAAGATATGAATACATATCGTGTCGCTTTATACAACTACATGACCAAACGTGTCGCAATCCTTTCAAAACAAGGCAGGTCCCCTAAAGGCATAGAGGAGATGTTGGTCTTAGTCGCAAACTTGACTAGTCGCAATCCTTTCAAAACAAGGCAGGTCCCCTAAAGGAAATAGTAGAGCAAATCGGTATTGAATGGACCACCAAGTCGCAATCCTTTCAAAACAAGGCAGGTCCCCTAAAGCACAGGAGATGTATCTCCAATTCCTAAACCAATCTTTCATCAAGTCGCAATCCTTTCAAAACAAGGCAGGTCCCCTAAAGTAATTATTGGGTACTGGTAGGAAGGCGGTGGTACAAAGTCGCAATCCTTTCAAAACAAGGCAGGTCCCCTAAAGAAAAACATACACAAGGAGAGTAAAATGAACGCAAAAAGTCGCAATCCTTTCAAAACAAGGCAGGTCCCCTAAAGTAGCAGAAGAATTGGAATTGGCAAGAAGATTCCGTCTTGCACGTCGCAATCCTTTCAAAACAAGGCAGGTCCCCTAAAGATTGGTCACCAGAGACGGTAAAAAATTTTCCGAATCAACGGACAGGTTGTCGCAATCCTTTCAAAACAAGGCAGGTCCCCTAAAGACGTGATTGATTCACTTGAGTTTTTTGACGCAGACAACGAAGTCGCAATCCTTTCAAAACAAGGCAGGTCCCCTAAAGTACACACTTTTTAGTGGCACATTATCACTTTCAATTTACCTTAGTCGCAATCCTTTCAAAACAAGGCAGGTCCCCTAAAGACTAATAACTTAAAAAGGTTAAAATATGAAAATGTTCATTTGTCGCAATCCTTTCAAAACAAGGCAGGTCCCCTAAAGAAAAGGTTAGAAAGGTTCGAAAGATGAAAATGTTCATTTTGGTCGCAATCCTTTCAAAACAAGGCAGGTCCCCTAAAGGACTAATAACTTAAAAAGGTTAGAAAGGTTCGAAAGATGAAGTCGCAATCCTTTCAAAACAAGGCAGGTCCCCTAAAGCTCGGACAACGAACCCGTTACGCCTTCTTACACACTTTTTAGGTCGCAATCCTTTCAAAACAAGGCAGGTCCCCTAAAGTTATGTGATTCAGAGCCTCTTAATTGAGGCTTTCTTTTTTGTCGCAATCCTTTCAAAACAAGGCAGGTCCCCTAAAGGCACTTGAGAAAGAGACCAAGTCTGCCTACAACACTGCAAAGTCGCAATCCTTTCAAAACAAGGCAGGTCCCCTAAAGACAGTAAGGAATTCGTCGCTCTCGTTACCAGGGATGGTAAGAAATTTAGCGAGAGCAATGTCGCAATCCTTTCAAAACAAGGCAGGTCCCCTAAAGTAACAGAATCTTAAAAGAATCCGATGAAGGAGAATATGTCGCAATCCTTTCAAAACAAGGCAGGTCCCCTAAAGTGGAAGATTCAGAAGTGTTAGAGTTCTCCTCGTATGAGGAAGTCGCAATCCTTTCAAAACAAGGCAGGTCCCCTAAAGATCTGAAAAGACTTTGAAAAAATATAGTGGTTATATTCTTACAACCACTATTGTCGCAATCCTTTCAAAACAAGGCAGGTCCCCTAAAGCAGATGATCCTTGATCCTTTGTTCGCTTTACGCCTGTCGCAATCCTTTCAAAACAAGGCAGGTCCCCTAAAGAGCATATAGAACAACTACTTAGGGAAGCGACGACTTTTTAAAGTTCTCCAGATGCAATTTAACCCATTATTTTGTAATAACTTGCAAAAAATGGTCAAATTTTCTCACGAGGGTCGTTTTTTTACCATAGGCAGGGCACTTTTTGCGGTTTTAAATTTGATCAGATTGTCTGTTTTAGTGGGATCAGATGCCCGTTTCTTCCAATATTTTGAGATTTATTGGGAAACAGCCCCTGTAAATGCCTGATATTTGAAATTATGTGGGCATTTCACATTTTCTCACGAGCGTTTCGAAAATGGTCAAAAATGGTCTCGTGAGAAAATGGCACTTTTAAAACCGCGTTTTTGAGCCAAATTCGAGGGGTAAAAATGGCGATTTTCTCACGAGCAAAAATTTCAGAGCCAAAAACGGGCTCGTGAGAAATTTTCAACTTTTCAAAAGTCCCAAAAAAAGTGACTTAACCCGTTATACTGCAATGGGTTACAGCGATTTTTACCGGGCCCTCAAATTTTCTCACGAGAAATCGACATTTTACCCCCACTTCCGCAATGTAAAACATATGCCTTTGTGGTCAGTCAGTCTGTCAAAGAACTCCTTTTGGGGTTTGGGGTTTAGTCCGCCAGCGGCGGATTGGGATTTGGGGTTTGGTGAGTTAGCAATTACCCCACCCCAAACACCCGACACCAAAAACCAAACCCCAGACACCCCACCCCAAACACCAAACCCCAATTCTTCACCACTTCATTACATATGGTTTAAAGCTTTTTTCCGCTCCCGTGATCACGGCAGCTATCTGTTTTGAGTTCATCATGAGGATATCGTTAACGGTAACTTTCTTCCCTTTATACGTAACTTCGGAATAGAGACGCTCCATTACTTTTTTCGCCACCAGGTGCCGGACGGCATCGGGGAGCTTCCCTCCTGTTGATGTAAGTTTCGCGTTCCTGGAAAGTATGGAGAGGATGGTCCTGTCAACGACAACAGGGCGGAATGGCTCGATAAGATCATAGGTAAGTGCGGGTTTTCCCTTCACTTCAGCATGAAGGAACGGGATATTGGGATTAAGCCCGGAGAGAACAGCGGCCGCGAGCACCTTGCTGTAGAGTATCCCGTAGCCATAGTTGAACATCTGGTTCACAACATTTACGGCATTCTGATGCTCCCTTGAGGTAAAACCGTATGAGGCCGGAATTATTGACTTTAGCACAGCCCAGTATGAAACAGCGGCACTTCCCTCGAAACCGAAAAGACTTCCTCTGAAATGCTCCGCTTCGCCGTGTGTCTGAAGCCCGGCAACCTTGGATGCCAGTTCCTCCATTTCTCGAAGGGAGTTGTCGATCAGCAGTTGCTGCTCCGGGGAAAGTTTCTTGTTCTTTGTTATATACCTGATCAAAGCTATCTGGTTGGTGATCTTGCCCCAGACCAGATCTCGCACTATCATCCGTCCTTTTTCGGTACGGGCCGCCCAGGCTTGAGAAGTGGAAACACTGTTCACTCCCGAGGTGACCGCGAAGACCACGGCAAATGGCTTCCCGAGATCGTCAAAATAATTTACGAGAACCTTGTTGTCGATGCACAGTTTTACCGCGTCGGCTGAAATGGTGGTACCATGAGCGTTGATTATAAGCGACGAAAGTTTGTTCGCGTATGCCTCCCCGATCACCTTTCCTTCACGTCTGACCACTATTTTCGGACCGGCTTTCCCGATGTGAGCGAAGTTACCGCTGATCATCATGTCGAGGCTTTCGACAAATTTGTTATAGTAAACTTTCCGCTTTTTCTCAACCAGCCTTTTTGCTTCTTTTTCGGTATTCTCAGTTGTCGTGGAAGTGGCGGCACTATCCTTCTTTTCGGCGGGCTTTGCGGCAGGTGATCCCGACTCGAGGGCGAGAAAATCAAGTGCCGCGCTGAGGTTCCTGATGAAGGTTTTATTCCCGGCGTCTCCTTTGATTATCTCGGGATATTTCCGCAGTTGTGAGAACGCCTCCTCCTCCTTCTTGATCTTCCCCGAATCGATCATCCCCTTGATCTTCGAGGCGAGGTGCTTTATCATGATATTATGGATACGGTCAAGTTGTTCAGCCGTGTCATAGGGTGTATAATACCTGTTAAAGCCCTCCACGGAATCACGCAACTTGTTAAGCGCGTCCTTCAACTCCATTTGCAGAATTGTAACCTCTATTTTCTTCGCGATCGAGTCAAATTTCGCGGGGGCGATCGACCTCTTCCCTTCATGGAAGTGTATCCCGCAAAAATCGAATCCCTCAGAAACAGGCACCACTTCCCTGGGGCTTTCATTTAGTGACAGGGAGAGATTTCCTTTGATAAATTCCTGAACAGTCGACCGGCATTTAGCGGTTTCTTCTTCACTTTTCCCAAAAATTATTATATTATCGGCGTATCTTACGTTAGCGATCCCTTCCAGCCTGAGGGTTTCATCGAGAGGGTGAAGGTAAATATTGGAAAGAAGTGGAGAAAGAACACCACCTTGCGCGATCCCGCGCTGTGAGTCAACATACTTCCCTTTGTGGACAAAACCGGTAAGAACCCACATCTCGAGGAGTTTCAAGATGCCTTCATCATTGAACCACCCCGCGCATGCCGCGAAAAGGGTTTTCCTGTCGATCGTGTCAAAGAAGTTGTCAATATCAAGGTTGGAGATGTAGAGGTATTTTCGGTTCACAAAGTCGGAGACCCGGGCGATGGCTTTGGGATGCCCCTTCCCTTCACGGTAGGCATAGCTGGTATCGATGAATTTCCGGTCGAACTGAGGGGCGAAAAAGATGGAGACGCAGTGTTGGGCGATCTTGTCGCGCACGGTCATCAATGCGAGGGGGCGGTATTCCTTCTTGGGTTTATTGCTCTTTTCGATGAAGAAGAGGCGGTACGGCTCGGGCACATAGCTCCCGCTCACCACTTCGGAACGGAGTGCCTCGAGATTCTTCTCAAGGTCGTTCTCAAACTCCGAAATGGTTACATTATCGATCCCGCCGGATCTTCCTTTTGCCCGGACTTTCAGCCAGGCCTCTTTAAGTGCCGCTTGAGAGAATACGGCCTGCAGATTTACCATCAGCTCACATCACATCGAGAAATTCTTTCCTCACTTTAATTAAAGAATAAGTGGTGCCCACCCTGATCCGCTTCCCCGTGCAGTTCTTGCAGAGCGGGTACATCAGCAACGAATCGCTGCTCAGATCGAGCAATTCCTCCGCTTTTCCAACTATCGCCTTTACATCCTTTTCAGAGAGATCACACTCAAATACACTGTATTGCACCCTCACACCGTACTCAAGAAGGAAATCAGCCATCTTCTTCCGCTTTTTATCTTTTGCAACATCATAAGTAACCAGATAGAACACCGGGGCGCCTCAGTTGAAAGTGACGGAATACTGCCCGAGGCCGAAGGCGGTGTTTTTTCCCATGTTTACAAACGAACCAGCTATAAGCCAGGGGATGGCATCCGCGATGGCACCGGTAATTGTCACACTCCCGGTCAGTCCACTCATATCAAGAAATGTTTTCTGACGGTTTGAGAACCGTCCCCAATCGTAATAATTGAGCTTGTTCTCGCTGACGGTGATCAGATCAAATTTGAACCCCGGCTTCATTTCCACGAAACCGTGGGTGCCATAAAGCCCCGCCAGGGCGAGATACCTGCGGATCATGCCGTTAAAAAGGATCGGAGGTGTCACCTTTATTTTATCTGTGATCACCTTTCCTTCATCCTGCAGTCGCACGGGTGTATGAAATTCAAGTGTTACATTTTCAATGTTTTCACTCCTCCAGGCCTCAGACACCGGGATGTGCAGCGGTGACAGATCAGTCCGGATATTCTTTCCATCCGGCGAAACCACTTCCACTTCTTCGCCGTCAGCCGTTATAGCAGTAAAATTGAGAACTTTGTACCGGGTCTTGTTCTTCCCTATGCCATGTTCCCCTATGTGCCGGAAGACATATACATAATATGGAAGAAGTTGTACCGAATTGCCGAACAGCTTTAGCTCAATCTCGAAGTGCTCCCCGGCTTTGTATCTGGTTTTTTCGTCTAAGGGCGGGGTCAGCACGAACGGGTGCGGAACCTTGCGCACGCCTTTCAGATAGGGGATGTGATCAGCGGACAATTCTGTCTCGAATATCCGGAAATAGGAACAATTCTCCTTTAAAAGGCAACCATCGCAGACCGGCATTTTCGTAACGCAAACCGTGTTTCTGAATGACCAGGCAAACGCCCCACGGAGAAGGGACCCCTTGTATTTAGGGGTCTCAAGTTCTCCAAGAAGCTCAAGCCTTATCCTGAAACGGTAGATATCCAGTTCAGGTATCATATGTTCGCGTTCTGATTTGAGATTTCCTTCAGCGCGCCTTGAAGGTTCGTGAAAGGCAACCACGTGATATTGTTCTCTTTCAGACGTTCCTTCATGGCATCGGAGGGTGGGAAATACGTGATCATGAACAGTCTGGTGTAAGAACCGAGCATGCGTTTCAATGCCACAAGCTGATCGATGTCAGAAGCCTTTACACCCCCGGACTTGCATTCAAATAGACAAAGATCCGTGCCGAGCATCGCAAGAATATCGAACTCGTTCTTGTCCTCCGCGGTCGCGTAAACTATTCTGGTGTTTAGCTGGGGATTTGTGAATAGCGGATTCTTTTCGATCACGGAAAATGCCGCCTTCTCCAACCATTGCCCCGAGAGGTCTTCCATCAGTGGCTTGGGAGGACTGTCTGTCGCCTCGAACAATGTTTCGCCATCCAAAACAAGTTTCAGATGGAAAGCTCCTTTTCTTAGGGCGTAACGTGTCCCTTTCGCGCGTCCCCTGTCCCACTCCTGGCTTACCGGGATCGAATCAGGGCCAAGATGAAGTGCGGCGAAGGAAAGCGCGAACTTTGAGAACTCTTTGAAATGTTTGGAAAGCACTTCAATCAACTGACCGGAGAACGGTGAGACAGGCGAAGGTACTAATCTGGTTTTTTGACCGTTCGCCCGGAGATAATCAGTCGGATCGATCTCCATACCGGATACCGGAATTTGCCTGGGTTCATCGCCTCCAAGCTCGGTTATATTATGGCTTTCGCTGTTAAGATATGCTGAAACACAGAGATTTTCCCTGGCAATTTCATACAGCGCGATTGATTGTATCTTGGTGCCACCGGTAATATTGAAGACCAGTTCATTCCCGTTCCTTTTGTGCTCTTCAACCAACAACCTGATGGTATTCCTGATCTTGGGATACTTGAAGGCGTGGATCAACACCTCTTTTATCTCCGTGCCCTTAAGCACCTCCTTCAAGGCTGGCAGGTTTTTCCTGGTAGCCTCAGTATAAAAGAGGACGTTCTTGTCAGGCTGATAGAATTTACTGACAATATAAACCTGCGAGTTCTGCCCGCTCACAAGGTGAAATAATGTTTTCATTAAAGCCTCGCTCAAAGTGTTTTAACGAAAGACACATTTTGTATCTTCCCGGGTTTTTGGAATGTCACCTTTAACGAGACCAAGGATCCTGCCGGCAGGCCGTTCACATATTTTGCCTTGTAAAGTTCTGAATTCAACTGACTGTGCAGTATGCGGCAGATAATAAAAGGAGATTCACTTCCTTCAACCACTGCTGTCATCGTAACAACATCTTTCAGTTTCAGCTTCTCATTCGCGGCTGTAAGTTCGGGTATCCTTTCGGCAGCGGGCTTAACTTCCGGTTTCGCTGCTGCAGCTTCGGTGGTTTTTATTTCTCTTTCCACAGGCTCTGGCTCAAGGTTCTGGCCGATCTGTACCCAGCCGAGGAATGAGTCGGGGTACATCTTTTTAGCTGCTGTCAACCTTTTGGATTTTGGGAATGTGTCAAGGTTCGGGGCTGTGTATTCCTTGCCGCGTGACCGGGGGATACCGATCCTGGCATTTAGGAACATCTCTTCAACAAAATCCTTGTTGGTTAATCTCAGGGAACTGAAAATGGTTGTTGAAAGAAAACCGGAGCCCCATCCGAGCTTGAAAGCCCCGCCTCCGGGCGGCAAACCCTTCTTGAACAGTTCTTCCAACCTTTGAATATCGCTTTGGATCAATCCGTTCTTTTGGGAGTTCCTCTTCACTCCCCTCATCCATTCTTCATCGTTGCCAAAAGCCACCCGTGACTGCTCCTTCAGAACACTCATAAGAGCTTCAAGCAAGTTCCCTTCCAATTCCTCTTTCTTTAAACTCCCGATCCTGAGGTTGAACAGCCTCTCAACTTTCTCTTCCAAACCCCTCCAGTATCCGTTGTGTTTCCTGCTCTCAGCCAAAGCCCTGCTAAGCGCGTTAACATCCACGGAAATTTCGAAATCGAACACGAGCCCGCTCACTACGACTTCCTGAGGGTTGGTTTGAGGCTGAGGTTCCTTGTCCCGAAGATAAAGATAGACAGGCAGCACTTCGAGGACACTCCCCTCAAACCCGGGTTGAAGTTGCGCGTCAGAGAAACTGAAAAATTTAAAGATATTGAAACGTCCCGGGTCGAACCACTTGTCATTCCTGTCGCCACAACTGAACAGGTAGTTAAGTACAGCGTCATCCTTGTATTTAACGGTAAACCGGTCCCTGCCGGGTTTCTTGCTGAAATTAAGCAATCGCTTCCTTTCAGCCTCGGGGATCTTCATCCAAGCAATTGCAGCCAAAGCGGTTTTGACAGCCCCTTTAATGCTTGTACCGGGAATCAAGGGAAGAGAATCAGGACCTTTTATTTGCTCGTTGATCCTGGTCTTGTCGTCCATCCCAACAGGGGCAAGAGTTTTATAAAGTGTGGCGCCGGCGATGACCTTTCGCAGAATTTCATCACCATTCGGAAACTTTTTACAGAAATTCCTCAGATTGGTATCTTGCTTTATCCGGCTCTGTGCCTGGTTCCTGTCTTCAGTTCCCCGGTTCCCCGCGTTTTGGGTACGAAAGATCTTTTCATCAACCCAGTCGGCGAATTTTTCCGCGGCATCCGGGGCTTCACCAGCAATTATATCGAGGGCTTTATCAAGATGCAACCTGTGGATGCAAGAACCAACCTGCACGTAGTCAAGCGCCTCGAGGTCCCTGCCTGTTGAGATATGCACGGGTGTAAGTGTTTTTAGTTGTAGTCTCATGACAGCCTCATGGGTAAGTGAAGTGCGACGCCTGATTGGTAAACATCAAATTCAACAGGGTGGGTTACCCTCTTTACCTTGCGAATAATTCCGTAACCTGACTTTCCGGAGTCGGGGAAAACCGATCCCTCTTTGAAGGCAAGCACGGATGTTTTCCAGAAGTCGTTAGTGTTTAGATGAGCTGAACTCACCTTTCCCTTCCGGGTAACAAGTTCGTAATAACACTTACCTGTATTACCTCTGTATATCGCGGCCTCTTCCGGCGTGGGAATATACAGAGAGAGCGTAACAAACCCGTCAGCATCTTTTACGGCGGGAACGGTATAATCTTCGATCTTTACATCGAAGTGGTTCTTTCCGGTGGAAGAGTCCCCAAGGAAACCAAGATGTGAATAATACCTGAGAGCGGCTTCTGCCATCGCGATGTATTTCTCCTCACCATCGAGGAGGAAAAAAAGTCCTCCATCTTTGGTAAAAATTTCATCACGGCTGTAGAGACCACCAGGTCTGGTGTCAAGCTCACCATCGGGTCTGTTTGTGGAAGCTGTAAGCCGGTTGATCGAGTTGTGCAATACTGTTTCACCGGAAAAGTGTTTCTTCAGTTGACCACTTTTCCAAAGATCCCCATCGCGGAAGAACCCGCTCTCTTTAATATCTCCGGAAAGCATTCTGAAGAATACATCCTCGGATACCTCTTTTTGAGCACGCCATTTCTTTAACCGGGAAAAGACTCCGGTTTTTTCCTTTTTACCGAGACCCTTCACTTCTTCCTGCAGATCAAAAGGAGGAAGCCCGGGTTTTGGAAAGAACCGGGAGATGCCTTCGGTTGTTTTTATCCACCTGAAAGCCGAGGAAACCTTCAGGGGGTATCCCGGGGTATAGCCCGCGATCATTTCCTTGAGAGCTTCCTCTGAATAGAGGGTCTTCACCCCCCAACAGATAAGACCCCACAGACTGTCGGATCGCAGGTTATCCCTGAAGGATGACCTTGGTGTTAAATAAACTATTTTCATTTTGCACCGGACCTACTTAACGGGGTTGATCTGATCAAGGGTTTTCCACCCGGTGGCACCGGTCTCATCAAGCGGTTTCACGCTGTTTTTGTAAGAATCGTCGCCATTCCTGTAGTTTTCCGCGGTTACCTCGATCGGGTCTGCAAGCAGGAATCTGACTCTACCATAACCGCGGGATATACTCCCACCCAGACCCGAATGCTCGAGAAGTCTCATTGCCTGATATACCATCGCGAGATTATTCTCATCTTCCTTGGTACCGTTAACACCGTCATCGTAAATGCTGTATATTATCTCAAAATTGAACTGCGAGCCTTTCACAACCCTCTCGAGAAAACGGGGGTTCGCCTCCGATGTAAGCCTGTTGATCGAGTTCTCGGGCTTGAGTTCGGTGAAGAGCAACTCCGAGTCGAGTCCCTGCCACATCTTGGTTGTTTCCTCTGAAGGGTAAGCGTCACGTATTGTCAGTCTTGTGGGGCCCCCGGCACTTCCCTTTGTGAAATTACCGAAGACGCGGCATATCTTGTCGTTCAGGTCATTCGATTCGTACGTGTCACCTTTGGGGTGTATCTTTCCCTCGGCAAACTCCAGGAGCATTCTCATCTTGCCCTTGAGGCTTGATCCGGGGATAAAGGGGAAATTGGTATGCGGGTCACGTATGACGGGACTGTCGACACCGCCAATTTCAAGTTTTTCCTTGCTGCCGCCAATATGGAGACCTGTCAAGGTTTCGATCCTGCCTCTTAACACTATGTTTTTAACGAATTTCATAGACATTTTAACACTCCTTATCTGTTTTTTTCAAAGAATTTATGGTACCCGACAATCGCTTCATTTATCGAAATGAGATTGTTTAGCGCTGCAATCTTTTTGTCCCCGGCGACTGAGGTGGTCGCGTCAATTCCCAATTTCATCAGTTCGTAAAAGGATTTTACGTTTGGTTGGCGGCCGGCAGCATAAGCAAGTTTTGGTTTCAAAAGGATAAGATCCCTTTCTATCTGGGCGGTGACCTTTCCGGAGTTGTTAAGTTTGGTACGTATGGAAACGATCGTTGAATAAATATTTCGAAGTTGGGTGGTTTTAACACCAGCTTCGACGAATTTTTTTCCGTAGTGCTCGCCGATGGAGTCGATATCCTGCGGCGTGAGGGTTGAAAGGTCATTAACTGATTTAAGATCACTCAGGGGCATTTGCTCCTCCTTATTTGTTTTTGCGGTTTTTCAAAATTACATACGAAGCCGGCACAACGAAGTCGGCGATCAATCCGGTACTTTCAGTTCCGTTCACTAATCTGGAAAGCACCTCAACTTTTTTGTTTCTTCTCTCACCACTTTTGTGTTTTTCAATCGCCTCGGCGTTGACACCTCTGGTCGTTCTGGAAAGAGAGTACTTTATTTTGAAGATGTTACTGAAGTACTTATCAAGATCAAGTTCGTTCTTTTCATTCAACATGCCAATGGTCTGCCCGAGAAGATAATGGATATACGCGGGGGTGATCCGTTCGGAGCCACTTTCTTCCCCTGTCAGAGAGTCTATCTCTTTACCGTAATCAAGCAACATTTCAGCCCTTTCCCACCGGAATTCCCTGCCAAAGAGTGAAATGCTGTCTTTCGCGGGCGAAGAGTTCTTGGCTCTCGTCTCGGCTTCACCGGCATGGTTAGCGGCCTTGTGGACTGGATAACTTTCGCGACACAGGTAAACACCGGCGGAAATTGTCAGATTCCTGTTCCCGCAGGCGAATTTTGTAAATGCTTTCCGGAGATCAAATGCGAAATTTATCACGTTGATCCACGAACCGACAACGAAGAGATCGTCACCACCCGAATAGGTGATGTATATCTGCCACTTTTTCGCGAGTGTATTTATGTGGCCGGTAAAGAAGAGGTTGAGGGCACGGGAGAGATTCACAGTTCTCGATAGAGAGCGGATGCTTTCAGAATCGTTCTGCCGTTCAAGTCCGAAACTGAAAATGCTTCCCAGGTTGTCAACATCCATTCTAAGTACCGCGAGCACTGAGTAGGAAAGTTTTTCTTCAGAAGTGGCATTCAGCACGGCGAGATCAGAAAATTCCATCACAGAGTCTTCTCCCTGTTGAATGGGGGCATGATTTCCGATCAGCCTTGTGCCGTATGCGGTTTGCCACGTCACATTATCCGGCACAACGGCAATGGGTAGTTCATAATTATTCACTGAATATATCACGCACTCGTTACCTTTGGCTTGCTCCAGATACTCACTGACAAGATTCTTATCAGACGCGATCGCCCATGTGAATCCGAATCCGGTGAAGGGAATTTCGACCAATCCGGACTTTGATCTGAACTTTGTGCCCGGATCCTTGTCGGTGACCTGCCTGATCAAATAACCGGCTTTCGGCAGAACAGTACCAAGCTCGGAGAACATTTGGGTAAGAC
>CAZVBQ010000042.1:0-12023 GCA_964625575.1 uncultured Ignavibacteriaceae bacterium
TCCGGTTGTTCGTCACTCTCGTCAATGGTTTGTGCTTCACTCACTTCTTCAGTCTGGTGATCATTCACAAGTGTTTCCATGAATTCATCGAGCAACTCATCTTCCTTCGGCCCGGCAGGCTCCTCTTCAACGGAGGGAGGTGTAACT
Source organism: uncultured Ignavibacteriaceae bacterium (assembly GCA_964625575.1). Taxonomy (GTDB): domain Bacteria; phylum Bacteroidota; class Ignavibacteria; order Ignavibacteriales; family Ignavibacteriaceae; genus UTCHB3. Next base: position 148 of record CAZVBQ010000042.1, read on the forward strand.
TTTATTCCCCCATCAAAAACAGTAAATTCTTCTTCCTCTTCCCCATCATCTTCATTTACGACTATCATTGAGTGGGTGAAAAGCACTTCGGGTTCTTCATCCAATTTGAGGACATCGCTCTTGACTTCATCCTCCTCACGTTCGGGATTCATGCCGATCTCGGAGAATAGATCGGGCTCTTCAGAAAACGGGGTTCTGACGGTGATCTCGTCATCCTCCTTAAACGCCTTCGAGACGGGATGCACTTTCTGAAAACCATCTTCTGACTCCTCAAAAAGTGGTATATCAGGCCTGTCAGTATATGTTTCGGTGCGGGTTTCACCATCCAGCAGAATCTTTGAGAGTCCGCCCGGTCTTCTCGCGATTCCTTCACTTCCACTAACGCTTATCACGCGATCGAAGAATTGTCGCATTACAGTGGAAATTTCGGGTTCCCTGGTTTCATCGTTTCCGGTGCCGATGGAGAGGAATTCATTGACGGCAAGCTGTTCCGAGGTCTTTTTACTGAGTGATATCTCTTCGATAAGTTCAAGACGGTCGTTAAAAAACTGAAGCACTTCCCGCTCGCCACCATCGAGCAAGCGACGTTTCACGAGGCAAAGCCTGTTGAGATCGTAGATCCTGTCAGGCTCAAAGTGTTTTTTTGCCATCATCTCAAACTGACCAAGGAAATCGATCATGGTCAAACTATTTCCGAAGAACTCGTCGCGAACCTTTTGAAGCATGCTGCCGCCGCTCATCTTTCTATCAGATAAATAAAATGCAAATTAACAATTTATTCCGATACAATTCAAGTTATTGTTTCAATATTTCTTGTAACTTGTTGTTTAATTAAAAGTTACCAAGAAATTGCCGCTCCACCCGATATTGAGAATCCGGGTGTTTCATACCTGCCCCACTTCAATATTTTGGTATTCAGCAGATCGGTTCCATTAGCAAAAAGTTTGATATTTGGGGTTAAACTGTACTCAAGGTTCACGCTCAGATCGAGTCCGCCAGCTATCTCAACGCTGTTCGCCATATCTGCCCAGGTGGTGCCGGTGAAACCAAGCCTCACGTCATAACTGATAATTTTCGCGTAATTGTTGCCGTACGCCACAAATCCTTCCACTTGAGGCGCATAAGGGACGTATTTCGATTTATCATCCTGAATTCCGCGGTATCTGAACTCACCTACAAATCTACCCAGAATACCGGGGTGAAATGCTGCCGAGACGTAACCTTCAATTCCCTTGACATCGGCACTGCCGAGTGAGTAGAACCCTTTCGACTTTAGTTCGCGGTAGTATGGGAAGGCGTCTGACGCGAACCAGGCGGCACCAACCTCAAACTCGATCAGCTTCTCATATTCATATTTGACCACGGCATTGAATTCGTGCTGTTTCCTGAGGACCGAATACGAAACGCTGTCAGAAAGTTTAAAGTAGCGGTTCGCGGCCACACGGTCTTGGTTGAAGAGAAAAGTGGTCGAGGGATTGTAAGACGCGATCAGGAAAAGCCCGTTCGCGAATCTCATCGAAAATTTTACCACGGGCGAGAAATAGGTATTATCGGGATTCGCCGCGAGATCGACCCCACCGAGGAGTTTCATTGTTCTTCCGAGTACTATTCCACCCAACCCGCTCGCGTTAAGGAAGTTATTGTTAAATTTATTCCCGGAAGAGTCGGTCAGATTTTGCTGTTTGATGGAAAGATTCGAAAATATTTCAATGAACTCATATCTTGTGTTAAAAAATCCTTCCGCGCCTATGATGTTTTCAGCGTAATCACCTTGTGAGGGGGCAAAGATATCACCTTTAAGCTTCGCGCCATATTGCAGGTATTCGGATGAGAGGTTTCTGAATCCCAGTTCAGGATGAAAGAAACTGTTGTCTCCCGCCCTCAATGGATCATCACTTCCATAAAATTTGTAAAGTGATTTATTCATGGCGAAGTTAGCGTAATACTCAGTTCCCGGGTCGAGAAGACTGTCGTTATATCCAAAGTACTTAAATCCGGCGGTCACTCTGAAGTCGGTTTCGTCGGCATTGGCAACAAAAGCCTGCCTGCGCTTGAACTCACCGCCGGCATGCAGCACCACATCCTTCATCGGGGCGCTTATGAATCCCTTCAGGGATGGCTGGAACATGTTTCCGATCGATCCGGCCGCGTAACCGGTAACATACTCCGAAGTGTCTCTGAGTATCTCACGCTTCACCTGGGGTTCAAAATTCTTCGCGAGCTTGAAAACTGAATCCGCGATCTTCGGTGTCTTGAACTGATCCGAGAGGATCGAGTAAAAATCGGGATTGATCTTGTCCCGTGCCGGGAAATCGTACGATCTAAGTCCGGTTATCACAAAACTTGGCAGTTCAACTTCCGGTTGGGTCTGTGCCCTTGAGTTGAAGAGGAAAAGGATAAAAACGGCTGCAAAAATCAGTTTTCTCATTTTTTCCTCCTTAAGTCTTTAAGTTTCTTTTTAGCTTCTTTTCCATAGTCGTCATCAGGGTGCTTTTCCACCAGTTTTTCGAGTATCGAGATCGCTTTCTTGTTATCTTTCATTTTGGCATAGACATCCGACAGCTTCAGATATGACTTCGCGAGCCAATCGCTGAACTCGTTGAATACCGATTCCACCCTTACAAAAGCCGTGATGGCGTCTTTGTTCTCCCCCTTTTCAAAGTAAGCCACTCCGAGCATGTACTGGGCTTCGGCACCGATAACATCGTCCCGGCGCAAACTAACCGACATAAAAGCCTTGATGGCCTGATCAAATCTTTTGTTTAGCAGCTCGATCCTCCCTTTTTCGATATAAGATTTGTCGGCAAACTGATTCCCAACAAACTCATTTATCACTTTATCGAACTGATCATAGGCGGAGAGGGTGTCGCCTTTCGCCATGAGAAACATTCCTTTAAGGTAGTTGAGCTCGGGGACGGTTTGATCTTTCGGGTATTTGGCGAGGGCGGCTTCTATAACCGTGCCTGTTTCATCCAATTTACCTTCATCAAGGAAAAGATTTGCAAGTTCAACTGATGCCAGCGGGGCAAATGTGGTGGTATCAAACTTCTCGATAACCCATCTGAATGAATTTACCGCCTGACCTGACTCCCCGCCTGCCTGATAAGTCTTTCCCAACCAGAAATATGCTTCTGAAAGATATTGCGACGCGGGGTAGAACTCGATAAACGAAAGGTAATTCTCTTTCGCCCGGCCGAAATCGCCCGCGTTGAAGAAAAGCTCTGCCCGCTTCAGGTATAATCTGTCAGCATCTTTTAGTCTTGGATTACTATCCAGAAATTTATCGATCAACGCGAACGCGGTATCCTGTAAACCCTGCGCGAAGTAGCTGAAGAACAATCCGTTAAAAGCATCATAAACCTGAGGTGAGTTCGGATAATCACTCAGCACCAATTCATAATACCGTGCTGAACGGCTGAACTCTTCAAGATTATAGTAGCTGTCGCCCAGGTTGTAGTAAACTATCGGAACAATGGTCGAGTCATCTGAACTTTTGAGGAAATCATTGTAGCTCGCTATGGCTTTGTCGTAGTCCTGCGACTTGAAGTAGATCCAGCCGATCATGAACCGCGAGTTCTCCTCGAGTTGTGTCCCTTTCGCGTCTTTAACAACCTTGCCAAGTTCCTTGATCGCGTCTTCCTTTTTTCCCATGTTGTAAAGGGTAAGTGCATAATTGTATCGGAGGAGGTTCTTATCAACACTTCCGTCGCTTTTCAGCAGGTTGTCATATACCTTCGCTGAAGCTTCAAAGTCCCTGGTGGCATAGTAACTTTCGGCAAGCCTTACGCGGGCGTCAACAAGTCTGGTGTCTTTCGGGAATTTCTGAATAAAATCAAGGAAAGTGAACTTGGCGTTCTGGTAGTCTTTGCTGTTGAAGTATGAATACGCTTTGCCATACAATGCAAGCTTCCCAAAATCTCCCTTGTCTGGGTCCACCCGGGTGTAATACTCAAGGGCCTCTTTGAACTTCGATCTTTTGAAGAATATCTCGCCGAGGTAAAAATTGTAGATATCCGACTCAAAATTTGATCTTTTTCCCTGGATATCCCTTAGTATATCGAATGCCTTGTCATAACTTCCCATAAGGAAGTAACAGACACCGAGCCCAAGCTGTCCCCGGGTTTTCAGATCACTGTTTTGAGGTGCCACCTGTGAGGCAACCTCAAAGTTCGTGATCGCTTCAACATAATTTTTATTGTTTGAATTAATCTCGCCGAGCAGAATATTCGTTTTTGCCATCACTCCGGGATCGATCGAATTCTTCATTGTAAGCAGAATATCGAACGCCCCTTTAAGGTTGCCAGTCTCGATCATCGTGATGGCAAGTCCGGTTTTTGCCACTTCAAGGTAACTTCCTGAAGTCTTTCCGGATAGAAATGAATTGTAGGCGGCCAAAGCGTCTTTAAACTTCCTGTTATAGCGGTACGATTCCGCCAGCCAGAATGAAGCACCCTCGGCTATTGTGTCCTTGCCGTTTGAAAGATTCGCGAAGACTATCGCTGCCGAATCATAGTCAGCAGTCTGGAACTTGCACCAGCCAATTCCGTATAGGGCTTCCCTGCCTGTTTCGTTCCCTTTTTCCTGTTTATAAAGCTTTCTGAACTCTGACTCGGCTTTTGCGTACTCCTGCGTGTGGAAAAGCGACGACGCGAGTATCAGCGTGGCTTCTTTCTTTTTGTCAGCCGGAAGGTTCTGGAAGTCGGGACCCATCAGCTCGAGTATCGCTTTTTCATACTCACCCGCCTTGAAATAACTAACCCCCAGTTTGATCTGCGCGCTTAGAGAGAAAGGGTTATCGGGGTAGTCATTCAAGATCGACTCATACACCTCGGAGGCTTTTGTAAAGTCACCAAGATATTCATGACACTCTCCGATATAAAACATCGTCTCAACTTTGTAGACGTTGGTCTGGCGGTTTGCCCTGGCCTGCTCGTAGTAGTAAAGCGCGTTGGTATAGTCTTTTTCAAACCGGTAGGTTTCGCCAATATAAAAAAGCACGCTGCCGTAATTGCTCACCCCCTGATAATTCCGGGCAAAGGTCATAAGCTTGACCCGCGCCTTCTCAATCTGGCCATTATAAATATAGATCAATGATAGTTTATAAAGAGCGATGGGCCTGAATGAACTGTACTGAAACTTGTTTACAAGATATTCATACCCTGCCATTGCCCCGCCATATTGCCCGAGATTGAACAATGCCTCTGACGAATAGAATTTCGCGGAAGCATAAAGCTCGTCTTCCGGTATCTTTATCTTGAGAAATTGCTCAAAAAGTTGATATGCCTCATAGTATCTGCCATCCTGATAGTATTTCACGGCACTGTAGTAGTCGGTATTTGACTGCGCGGATGCAAAAAAACAGAGTAATAACGGTAGAATTATCAGGTATTTTAATTTCATAACCAGGTTTTATAAATTATTACAAAAATCAGAATTGATGCTATCGCCGAACTGAAATTGACAACGTCGTTGGTAATATAGCGGTTCCCTTTGTGTCTGGAAGTGCCGGTATCGCAGTGCGACCGCCTTTCCGTTACAATCCCGCAAATGCCGCATTTATACTGTATTTGCAGGAATTCTCCCATCAGCGAGTCGAGCAGACTCCCGCCAAAACCAAGCGTTATCAAAAGCGCTAAAATAACCAAATCCCCTGTCCAATAATATGAACTAATTACTACCACCACCGCACCCGCCAGCGCGCCGGCAGTACCGGGTAGTGACACTCCACCGGAAAGCCCCTGAGGCACTTCCCTGAAATTCTTGAGGGATATGGTCTTTGTTTTCCACATTGTGCCGAACTCCGTCCCCCATGTATCAGCACAAACAGCAGCGAAATTGAGAACGTAAACGGGGTACAGCCATCCCGTGTTGAAATATGACTCAATCAGAAGAATGATGCCCCCAACCCCGCCGTTGGCGATAACCTGTCCGGTGTTTCTTGTGCCTGATTTCTCAAACCGCTCTTCCACTTCCTTGTTTCGCTTCACCCTGATCTTTGAAAGGACGCTTGAGAGCACGAAAAACGTCATCACGGGCAATGTCCATTGTACGCCGCCAAATCCGAACACAAAGGTTCCCAGAATTGTAGCCCCAACCGCTCCATCCGGCGTGAGAAATCTTAAACGGTACGAAGTGTAGCCCGTGACCACCGCGGCTATGAAACCGCCCAGCATTCCCGCTTCCACACCCCCACCCGCGGGATAAAAATACATGTTCGCGAGAAAAGCAGTACCGACCGGCACCGAAAAGTTGTCAAAGCCGTCTGATGAAATTGCCTCGAACAAGGTCGAGATTGTGGCAACCACAAGAATAAATGATACAATAAAGAGAGTGGTTAGATATTTACCGGGCAGTCCCGACTCATAGAAAAGGAACCACGCAAGCAGGATGACTGTGGTCAGGAAGAAGGTTATACTTCCTGCAATGCTCTTTTTATCCGCTGTGAGGTGGTACTCCCGGCTCTTGACCTTCTTCCCCACAATGGAGGCAAAGGCATCGGAAAATGTCATCAGAAGGAAGGAAATGGTGAAAACTTCAGGTTTTTCCGGTATGAAAAGGAGAATAAGCAGTATGAAGGAGACCGGGAAAAAGACTATCCCCCAGCTCTTCCTGTGGAGGTCGTCGATCCCCTCAAGCTTGTTGTTCGCAACAAGATAGTAGAGTGAAACCAGTACAACGACACCAATTATCAGCAGGGTTATCTTCCCCGTGATGAAATGCGGCAGGAACGAAACCAGCACGCCCGCCGTCATGTGAAGCAGCTTCCTGCCCGTGTTCTTCTCGACGATGTTCTTTCTCGCCATTATCTCTGTGATCACCGCGGAAACGGCGATAATCGCCAGAAAAATTCCGGCGTAGCCCAGTTCGCCCAAACACACTCCTAAATTCGTAAAAACCAACCTTTAAAATAAAAAAAGGCTACCTCTTTCAAGGCAGCCTTTGTAATTTCTGGTGCGGAAGACGGGACTTGAACCCGTACAGGTCTCCCCACACGCCCCTCAAACGTGCGCGTCTACCAATTTCGCCACTTCCGCAGAAATTAGACTACAAAAATAGTAATTTTCTAAATTCCACGCAAGTGTCCGGCTAATCTTTTCGCAATAATTCTCTTAATTCCTTCCGGAAATTCCGCTCAAACACGATGTATTTAGCGAGTGACTCAGGCGGAAGTATGTCAGCGAGCGATGTAATAAAGCCCCTTTGGAGTTTTTGGGTCTCCTCCATGAAGGCATTATATTCAGCTATCGCGGCGGAGATTTCGGCATTTTTACTGCCATTCTTGTTGTCATCGATAAGTTTTTCCATCTTATCGATCAGGTCTTCCGCCATGTCGCCACGGTCGTCCATCAATTTGCGGTGGTCATTTCTCCGGGTGAAAAGCTTTACCATAGTCGCCTCATCAAGATTCATATACTCGATGAGTTTCACTTTCTCAAGCTGTTCGAGCTTCTTTCCGGGTTCACCACCACGGTTCCGGTGTTTCCCGCGTCCGCCACCCGGACCGGGACCCGGCTGGGCGAATCCACTAACGTCAAGAATGAATAAAAATGCGAAAATTAAGATCACTGTTCTCATTGTAGTACTCAATTGGATACCGGTGTTAATGTTTCTGAAAGTTTTTGAATATCCTCTTCGCTCAGGTTCTGGGCGATCTCTTCGTTTGAGAACCCGTACTTGTCAACGGCTTCCGCCAAAGTGGCTTTATCCAGACCAAGAAGTGAAGAGTAAACTGTTTCAAATTTGTTGTGTGAACTGATCAGGGAGCCATCCCCTGTCAGGTCTTCACTGTTAAGGAGTAGTTCCTCCTTGTCGCTGTCGATAAAGAGCTGCTGCCTTACGGGAACGGCTTTTGCCACGCGGGTGACGGGCGCGGTTGCCGGTGACGTTTCCTTATTCACGGTTTTTGGCTCCTCTTTGGCAAGAACGCTCTCCTTAACGGGAGTTTTCACCAAAGGGTCAGGGCTCTCGACCTGCCACGGCTGAGTTATGAAAAGCGTCACCGCCAGCGCCGGCACAGCCACGGCTCCGCCGAGCTTCCAGAAGAGGGGCGCGACCCGGCGCGACCTCTTAGCCTCAAGCCTCTCCCGGAACCGGGGAACGACCGACTCGAAGTAGCCGTTGTCGGGCTCCACTTCCGCCAGCGCGTCAAACCGGGCGAGCGACTCTTTTACAGCGAGGAATTCACTGTAAAGCGCGTCATCATGTTTAAGATCATCCTCGAAAGCGTCAGTGCCGGTGTTACCCTGCCTGGCGTCCAAGTATTCTAAGATCCGTCTCTTTTTTTCCATACTCTCTCTCCATAAGAGAAGTTACTTTATTCAAAGCGTGAAAATAATTTGCTTTAAGACCGCCGGTGCTTTTACCCGTAATTTCAGCGATCTCTTCATAGCTTAGCTCATCAAAGTGCCTCATCACAAAAACCTCGCGCTGCTTCACCGGCAGCTCCTTTAATATCTTGTCGAGCAATCTCAACTTTTCCCGGTTCTCCACATCCCTCACAACATCATCGTCTCCGCTGATCTCGGGTGTGTCTTCATCCCCTATCGAGAAGAACTTCTTCAGCTTGTTCTTGTTAATAAGGTTCAGCGACCGGGTATAAGTTATTTTAAATATCCATGTATAAAGCGACGACTCGAACTTGTAGTCTTTCAGTTTACCATACATTACCATCAGCACTTCCTGAAGAATGTCATCTGCATCGAAGTGGTTACCGGTCAGGCGTCTCGCGTGCCAGTAGATCTTCTGCTGATATTTTCGTGCCAGCTGATTGAATGCTGATTCCTCTCCGTTGAGAAATCTTTTAACTAATTCTTCGTCGCTCATTAATTTCTGTTGTTCGATTCGCTTGTTTGACAACCAAATATTCCGTTTGGTTTAATCTAAATATAATAAAATAAGGAGTGAATTGCTGCCCGTAAAAATCTTCCCGCCCCTTTAAACCACACTCACCTGCCATGTTGTCACAGTTGCAGAAAGCGAAAAAATTCTTAACAAAACAAATGGAGAACAGGATGAAACGGATTTCAATGTTCAGTTTCTTTGTGCTGGGTCTGGTATTGTTTCTTTCGGGTGTCGTTTCAGCACAACCGGGAAGGGATTGTCCCGGACCCGGCAAATGCATGGATGATCTGAAACTGACAAAAGACCAGGAAACAAAGATTGAAGCACTAAGACTCGACCACCAGAAGAAAATGATCGATCTTCGCTCTGATCTGGAGAAAACACAGCTCGAAATGAAACAGCTTCTTGCCAAAGGCGATTATTCAAGAGCCGACTACCTTGCCCTTACAGCGAAACTCGGCAAGGCAAGGGAAGCACTTCAGACCTCAAGAGCCAATCACCAAATGGATATATATGATCTGCTCGACAAAGATCAGAAAGCCACCTGGAACAAGTTCAGAGCCGACAGACCCGGCAAAGGGGGAATGGGCATGGGAATGGGTCAAGGTAAAGGCTACGGTAAAGGTTTTCATAAAGGCTTCAAAGATGGATATGGCAGAGGAATGGGACGCGGTTATGGAAAAGGTTTCCGCGACGGTCGCTGCCTGAACAAATAAAAAGATCCTCCTGACCGGATGAATTAAACGGTTGCTCTGCTCCTGAGCGGCCGTTTTTTATTTTAAACCACTCCACCTCAAGAGATAGCCATTTCGCCAAAATTTCATTAATTTTACCTCATAATTAAGAGGAATTAATCCAGATGAAATATTTACTTATACCATTCATTTTACTTTCGATCACTGTGTCAGCGCAAATAATGAAACCGCAAAAATTTGAAGGAAAAATTGAGATACCCGTCTCATACGACTACCTTCTCTATCTCCCCGATGGTTATGAAACCTCGAAAGAAGAGTGGCCCCTCCTCATCTTCCTCCACGGCTCGGGGGAGAGGGGCGACGACCTGAACAAGGTGAAGGTACACGGCGTGCCGAAACACATCGAGAAAGGTGAGAAATTCCCCTTCATAGTTGTCGCGCCACAGTGCAAAGAAGGGAAGTGGTGGCGGGGTGAAGAACTTGTTGCCCTCCTTAATCACATTGAAGCAACCTGCAGAGTTGACAGATCACGGATCTATGTAACAGGCCTCAGCATGGGCGGCTACGGCACATGGTCGATGGCTCTCGAAGCAGCCGACCGGATCGCCGCTATTATCCCCGTCTGCGGCGGTGGACTCCCCCACCGCGTCTGCGAGTCGGGCGCGGTGCCCACCTGGGCATTTCACGGCGACAAGGATGATGTAGTGCCTGTATCAGAATCGATAAAAATGATCGAGGCTACTAAAAGGTGTGGCGTGGAAGCTGAACTGACTATCTACAAAGGGGGCAACCACAACGCTTGGGATGAAACCTATGCTAACCCCGAAATTTACAAGTGGCTACTGCAGCACAAAAAGAAATGAAATAAAAAAGGCGTGTGATCCCCCCGGACCACACGCCAAAACCTGCCCCCCTTATTTAATACTAACGGCAACACCACCCGAGCGCGCGAGTTTCACCTTGATCTTTGTGGTCGAGTCAACCGTTTTCTTCTCGATTTTATATTTCATGGGGTTGGTGTCCCAGCCCGCGTCATCAGCATCCATGTAGAACGAGGCATTGTAGCTCTTACCGGCGGGGAGGAAATCGAAAGAAATCTCCAGTTCCCTCTCATTTTCATCGGTTATGCCGCCGATATACCACTCGTTCTTTCCTTTTGCTTTCCGGGCGATCAGCACCCAGTCACCCGGCTCTGCCGAAAGAATCCTGGTGTCGTCCCAGTCGGTCGCCACATCCTTTATGAATTGGAAAGCATCGGGGAAGCGGTCGTAATTCTCCGGTAGATCAGCCGCCATCTGGAGCGGACTGTACATCGTGACATAGAGCGCCAGTTGTTTAACCAGCGTGGTGTGCACCTGGAACTTGCTGCCGGGGTTGTAATAGTCCATCTTTATCTGGAATATCCCGGGCGTGTAATCCATCGCGCCCCCCATCAGTCTTGTGAACGGGAGAATGGTCTCATGCTCGGGTGGATTTCCCCTGCTCCAGGCGTTAAACTCATTCCCCCTCGCGGCTTCGGCGGCAAACCAGTTAGGCCATGTTCGGCTCTGACCCGTTGGCCTGTGCGACTCATGCGAGTTAACCATTATCCTGTATTCAGCGGCTTTTTTCGCCACCCGGTAGAAGTGTGAAACCATCCACTGCCCGTCGTGCGTCTCACCTCTGGGGATTATCCTCCCGACATATCCCGTCTTCACGGCATCATAACCGTGTTCTTTCATGAACCTGAAAGCCTCATCGAGCCTTCTTTCATAATTTGTTGCCGAAGCACTCGTCTCGTGATGCATTATCAGCTTCACCCCCTTTGAGGCGGCGTAGTTCTGAAGCTCCTTCACATCAAAATCGGGGTAGGGTGTAACAAAATCGAAAACATTCTCTTTCCACTGGCCGAACCAGTCTTCCCACCCCACATTCCATCCCTCGACCAGAACACCGTCGAACCCGTGCTTTGCGGCATAGTCGATGTAAAACTTCGTTCGTTCTGTGGTGGCGCCGTGCCTGCCGTTCGGCTTAAGTTTCAGCCAATCGGTCTCCCCTATCTTCACATTGTTCACATCGGAGTAGTTCCAGCTCGCTTTCCCGACATGCAGCTCCCACCAGATCCCGAGATATTTGTTCGACTTTATCCAGCTCACATCCTTTATCTTCGAGGGTTCATTCAGATTGAGTGTAAGTTTCGAGGCGAGCATCTCTTCAGCCGTTTTGGTCACGATAACCGTTCTCCAGGGCGTCGCGCAGGGGGCCTGCATCCAGGCAACATTTCCGACAGCGTCAGGGGCGAAAGCCGTGGTTACCGAATAGTTTTCCCTCCCTACCAGAAGGTGCATCACGGGGTAATCG
>CAZVBQ010000043.1:0-11718 GCA_964625575.1 uncultured Ignavibacteriaceae bacterium
CTAACACTTAACACCTAACACTTACTCCTCCGCTTCCAGCGCCTCCTTGTATTTCTGCAGATTGGCGCGGTGCTCGTCGGAGATGACGGGGTAGTGCACCTTCAATTCCTTTAATTTATCCACGATTATTTCCGAGATGACCAACCGGGCGAACCACTTCTTATCAGAGGGGATGATGTACCATGGATTGTCCCGTGTGGAAGTGTTGGCAATCGCTTCCTCGAATGCCTTTTGGTACTGATCCCAGTATGCCCTTTCCTTCAGATCGGATGATGAGAACTTCCAGTTCTTTGCCGGATTCTCGATCCTCTCGAGGAATCTCCGTTTTTGCTCTTCTTTTGAAACGTTCAGGAAGAATTTCAGCACTTTAATACCGTTGTCGTTCAGGTATTGTTCGAAATTTTTGATCTGGCGGTAGCGGTCTTTCCAGATGTTGTTATGCACAACGGGATCAGGGAGTTTCTCCGCCTCAAGCAGGTTGTGAACCTTCACAACCAGCACTTCCTCATAATAAGAGCGGTTGAAGATGCCGATCCTTCCTCTTTCGGGGAGTGATTTAGTGTAGCGCCAGAGGTAGTCATGGTCGAGCTCCTCGGCTGAGGGTTGTTTGAAGCTGAAAACCTGTGTGCCTTGCGGATTCAGTCCGCTCATAACGTGCTTAATGGCGCCGTCTTTACCGCCGGCATCCATCGCCTGGAAGAGGATCAGCAGCCCCCATTTGTCGTGCGCGTACATCATGTCCTGCATTTCCGCCATGGCTTTAACATTGGCGGCAAGGTCGGCTTTCGCGTCATCTTTCGATTTTATCCGGGCAGTATAACCGGCGGGGTGGTTGGCGAGCTTGAATTTTCCGGGTCCTGAGACTCTGAAGCGTTTAAGATTGATCTTCACTGTATGCCTCGTTTCTTTTTGATGAGGATTTGGTCTCTAAATCGGCTATTAAAAAAAATAACTCCGGATTGAATAATTAAAAATTATTGTATAAAAAGCAATAGGGAAGTGTATATTTTTGTAGTTGAGAACTTGAGAACTTGAGAACTTCAGAACTAGAGAACTTCAGAACTAGAGAACTTCAGAACTACATTGCCCCGCGGCTAAATGAGAACCAATGAATTAATGAGAATTTTGCTGCTTGCTGATCTCCGGTCGGCTCACACGAAAAAATGGGCGGAAGTGCTGGCTGGCTCCGGAATTGAAGTGCATGTGTTCGGACTGACCACCGCCACCGAAACTTTCCGCGGGGTTACCCTCCACGAAGGACTGGTTTCCTCCGAAATCTCCGGCGGAGGGGAAGGCTCGTTCGGCAAACTCGGCTACCTGAAGGAGCTGGGCAGACTGAAACGACTGATTCGCTCCATCAACCCCGACATTGTTCACGCTCACTATGCCACCAGTTACGGACTCCTTGGCGCCCTCTCGCGGTTCAGACCTTTCGCCCTCTCCGTCTGGGGAAGTGATGTGGTCAGCTTCCCGAAAAAGTCACCCGCTCACAGGGCAGTCGTCAGGTTCGTACTCAACCGGGCTGATGTTCTCTTCTCAACTTCGGAGTTTATGGCAAGAGTGGCAGGGGAGTTAACTTCGAAGAGGTTTGTGATTACGCCTTTCGGGGTGGAACTCAGTAGTGAGTGGCGAGTGGCGAGTGGCGAGGGAGGTTTAGAGGTCAGTGGTGAGAGGTCAGAGGTAAGTGATGTGATCAGAGGTGAGTTGCGAGTGGCGAGTAGTGAGATAAAGATTGGGTGTGTTAAGACGGTGGCGGAGATGTATGGGCAGGATGTTCTTATTCGAGCGTTCGCGGGGGTGGTGAGGGAGTTGGAGGGAGTTTCATTATCACTTGTGATGGTGGGTGGGGGTGATGGAATTCCGGAATTTAAGAAATTAGCGAAAGAGTTGGGTGTTGGGGAGAGGGTAACTTTTACAGGGTATGTGCCAAATGACAGGATAATGGAAATACACCGGGGATTTGATATCGAAGTTTATCCTACAAAGGTGGAAGAGACGTTCGGTGTTTCGGTTGTGGAGGCGATGTCACTCGGGGTGCCGTGTATAGTATCGAAAACGGGGGGATTACAGGACGTGGTCGAGGATGGCGTGTCGGGGTTTCATGTGCCTGTGGGGGATGTTGATGCCATTAAAACAAAACTGATCGAACTGATCCGTGATCCTGAACTAAGAAAAAAAGTTGGTGTGGCTGCCCGAAAACGTGTCGCGGAGCATTACGATCTCAAGCAAAACGCCGCTATTATGATCCGCGAGTATGAGAAGCTTTTAATCGAGAAGAACCACATCTGAGAACCTGACCCCATCAAGATCGAGAAGGCAGCTGGCACACGAAAGACCCGTGCCGAATCCGCTCATCAACACTTTTGATCCTCCCGGTTTTAGCATCGAACTTGCCTTTGTCACTGCGGTAAGAGGTATCGAAACAGATGATGTATTGCCATGCTCTTTCAATGAAAGGGGCATTTTCTCCGCCGGAATCGAGAGTTTTTTCGCCAGAATGTTGTTGATTATCAGGTTCGCCTGGTGCAGAAGCCAGATATCGACCTCCTCACGCTTGATCCCGAAATGATCGATGAAACCGTTGATCACCTTCGGCACGAGCGAGATCGAAAAATTAAAAATATCCATCCCGCTGATGTTCACGTCGGTTTCCCGCCGTCTGATGTCCGTGCCATAATCTTTATAAACCATCGACTCCTCGGTCGTGGCTTTTCTTCCACCCCCTGCTTCAACAACGAGCGAACTGTAGCCACTGCCGTCGGTGTTCAGACCCCAAACTGAAGTGTTTCCCTCCCGGAATTCAAGAAGTGTTGCCGAACCTGCATCCCCAAAAAGTGGACGGGCGGAACGGTCGAACCGCGACACTTCCGGAGTGAGAACATCCCCTGCGAGTACGAGTGCCCTGCGAAGTTGCCCCGTCTCGAGCATCGAGCCCGCCACAAAAAGGGCGTAAACGTAGCCTGAGCAGCCCATCGTCATGTCGAAACAGAGGGTGTCGGTGCTCAAGCCGAGCCTGTGTTGAAGGTGTCCCGAAGTGTAGGGAATTTTATAGTCGGGGGTTTGCGAGTTGAAGATCAGCACGTCGATCGAGGAGCGGTCGATGTTGTTGTCGTTCAGAAGTTTGTCGGCAGCGGCGAAGCAGAGATCGGAGGCGCACATCCCTTCGGAGGCTACATGTCTGAACTCTATACCGGTCGTGGTCACCAATTTGCGGTTAACCTCGGGGTCGAATGGGAGGTCGAAATTGCTCTCTATGTTCGAGGGAAGTGCCGCCGAGATGGCGGTGATCTTTACATTATTGAGGGTAGCGAAAGCCATTTGGGGTCAGCTTTTCTGGATCTCCACGAGTTTATAAACGTCGGCGATCGTCTCGCAGGCAATGAAATCGTTGGCTTTAACCGTCACGTCATACTCCGCGTCGATCATTGCCAGAACAGAGAGGGCGGCGAGGGAGTCCCAACCGGCGATCTCGTGCCGGAACTCGGAGAGCGGTTTCAGCGAGCCCGGGGTTACACTTTCTATGGCTGATTCAAAATTTCGGGTGAACTGCAAAAGGTCCATATTATTCCAGGATATCGATGATCTTGTTCTTTATTTTGATGGTTTTTCCCGTATATGGGAACTGGAGCCATGTGACTTTCTTCTCGATCGCCATTTTCCTGATCTTTTCGATCAGTCTGAACGTCAGGAGTTCCGACTCGTACTCGCCCGACGCCGCGCAATCGGGATCGACCGCCACATGGATGATCCTGCACCTGTCGGTATCGCACTTAAAACAAATGACTCCAAGAAGTGCCGCGTCCTCCTTCTCGCTATCGAGGGCGTAGAGGCATTCAGCCTCCGTTTTTTCAAACGAGAGAGTGATCGAATCCTTCACTTCCACAATCGAAACCAGTCCATCAGCCTCAAGAGCCTGCTGTATCTTTTCGATGTGCGCCCCCTGCCGGAGGTTGAAGAAGAATATCCGCTCTAATTCATCCCGCAATTTCACGGGCAAACGGGACTTGAACGCGATTGTGTGATAACTCATTTTTAAATGTGAAATGTGAAATGTTAAATGTTAATGTAACAATTCTTTGGGAGAAAAGAAAGAAGTGTGGAGTGTGGAGTTTAGAGTGTGGAGTCCGCTGTGGTGGATTGTTGGGACGCGGATACACACGGATAACGCGGATCAACGCGGAATTAAACCAATAGCATGGCGTTTCAACGCCATGGGGGATCGGGAGCCCACGGCGGATTGTTGAGACGCGGATACACACGGATAACGCGGATCAACGCGGAATCAAACCAATAGCATGGCGTTTCAACGCCATGGGGGGAAGCAACCGCGTTTAAGGTTTGTAAGAGGCAAATTGTTATATTTGCGCATTCCCGATAATCAAAATCCCTGAGCATCAAAAAGCAGGTATATCTTTCGTCCGACTATAAAACCCTGACAGGGAATAATGGTTTTTATGTTGACAAGACTTAATTTATCCCGGTTCTTGAAGCCTCTTCCAATCCAAATCTATTTTTCCTGCGACCACGAAGATTCGGTAAATCACTTCTGCTCTCAACCCTGGAATATTATTACGGCATCCAATACTTTGCGCAATTCGATGAACTTTTTGGCGAGTACTACATCGGACAACCCGGCAATTCGACGCCGCTTAGAAACAACTTTTATGTTCTGACATTCAATTTTAGCGGCATAAAAACTGAAAATCCTGAGGATATCTACAACCACTTCACTGTAGAAGTGAAGGGTGCCATTGAATCGTTTTTGCGAAAATATCAGTTACTCCCCGAAACTGAGATCGCTGATATCTTCGTTTTGGATGATTCCATAGCTATCATTCGCAAGTTCTTCCATAAGCTGAATTCCATCGACCTCGATCACAAAATTTTTCTTTTGATCGACGAATACGATCATTTCACTAACGAGCTGTTCGCGTTCGATCAGACGCACTTCAAGGAGGTGGTGTCGCGGAATGGCTGGGTGCGCAAATTTTATGAGGTTATCAAGCAATTCTCCGGAGTGGGACTGATTGACCGCTTCTTCGCTACGGGGGTTACTCCCGTCACTCTTGACAGCATGACGAGCGGTTTCAATATCGCCACGAATATCACCCTGGATGAAAAGTTCAACAACCTCGCAGGATTTACCGAAACGGAGTTAAAGGAGCTTATCCTCGGGACCGTTCATGAAGAAGGGAAGTTTGATCTCGACAAATTACTCCTCGATATGCGCGCCTGGTTCAATGGCAGCAGATTCACGCGATCAGGTGGCGACAGGCTTTATAATCCACAACTTGTGCTCAGCTTTCTCTCTCAATTCAAGGATAATTATACCTATCCACCCGAGATAACTGATAACAATGTAACCAGCGACTGGAAGAAGATAAGCAATATCTTGGCAAAACTTCCAAAATCTGACAGGGATTCGATTGTTGAGGAAGTGTATGTTAATGAGTCTATTGAAGGTGGAATCGCCACTCAGTTTAATCCGGACATGCCTTACCGACTTGCTGATGCCATCTCCGTGCTCTACTACAATGGACTTTTAACCATCGACAAGGAAGAATACGGTATTATCCGGTATGTGATTCCGAATTATGTGATTAAGAGGGTCTATTGGGAAAAGCAGCGACTCAAAATTTCAATTCCTTCTCGAGTTCAAGTACATCAAGATGAAGGATGAACAGAAATACGATCAGATAAAGAATGAAGGCATCGCCCAACTCCGTAGATACATGTCATCTGATGAGATGAAGCGTCTCGATAACCTGAAATGTTATCTTATCCTCTTCAGCAAGAAGAAAACCGGCGAAGCCATCCTCGTGGAATAAAAAAAATCCTGCGGCATAAACCGCAGGATTGATTGATTTCACGGCGTTAAAACACCGTGCAATTGGTTAAGGTCTCAGGGAGAGAGCCAAATTCGCCCTTTCTGACTAAAAGCATCATCCTGAAAGATTCAGCCTTCAGCCCTCACCCTTCAGCCTTCACCCTTCACACTTCAAAAAAGTCCCTCAACCGAAAGATATCTCTCACCCGTGTCATAGTTAAATGTTAACACGCGTGAGCCTTTTGGTATCTCGGGAAGTTTATGGGCGACAGCGGCTAATGAAGCGCCTGAAGACACACCGATGAAGAGGGCTTCTTCAGACGCGGCACGCTGAGCGTATGAAAATGCGTCATCCTTTCCGACTTTTATCACTCCATCCAGGATGGGGAAGTTCAGGATCTTCGGAACGAATCCGGCACCAATTCCCTGAAGCGGATGGGGAGAGGGCGATCCGCCTGAAAGTACGGGTGAAAGCTCGGGCTCAACCGCGAAAACTTTCAGATTCGGGAATTTCTCTTTCAGTATTTCAGCCACGCCGGTGATATGTCCGCCTGTACCGACACCGGTGATGATGTAATCGAGACCATCCGGGAAGTCGTTAAGAATCTCAAGCGCGGTGGTTTTGCGGTGTATCTCGCTGTTCGCTTCATTCTCGAACTGCTGAGGCATCCAGGCGCCGGGGGTGGCTTCCACCAATTCCTTTGCCTTGGCGATCGCGCCCGACATCCCTTTTTCGCGGGGGGTGAGCTCGAATTTCGCGCCGTAGGCTGACATTATCTTCCTGCGCTCAATCGACATTGATTCGGGCATTACCAAAATCAAGCTGTAACCTTTCACCGTCGCGACCATGGCGAGTCCGATTCCGGTGTTTCCCGATGTCGGCTCGATAATCACGCCGCCCGGTTTAAGAATCCCTTTCTTTTCAGCATCTTCGATCATCGCGAGGGCGATACGGTCTTTTATGCTTCCGCCGGGATTAGCTTTTTCAAGTTTCATCCACACTTCATGATCACCGCCGAAAAGCCTGTTGATCTTAACGTGAGGGGTATTGCCGATCGTTTCAAGGATATTGTTGTACTTCATGGTTTCTTCTCCGTTATTATCGTTATCAAATTACAAAATCAAGTGCAGGTTCGTGTTTGCCGTTGTATTTCAGCCGCACTTCGCTTTTATGAAGAACGACCGAGTCGGGCGGAACCGATTCTGTGACCCACGCGTTGCCGCCGATCACGCTGTTTCTGCCAATGGTGGTGCCGCCGCCGAGGATAACCGCCTGCGCGTAAATTATCACGTCATCCTCGATGGTCGGGTGGCGTTTCGTGCTCGCCATCGACTTGTCCACGCTCATCGCGCCGAGCGTGACGCCCTGGTATATCTTCACACGGTCGCCGATCACGGAAGTTTCGCCGATCACGATGCCGGTGCCATGGTCGATGCAGAACGATTCGCCGATTTCCGCGCCCGGGTGGATGTCGATCCCTGTCCGCTCGTGAGCGTATTCCGAAAGTATTCTTGGCACCACGGGCACCCCGGAAAGGTAAAGTTCGTGCGCTACCCTGTAGATAATTATCGCGAGAAACCCCGGGTAGGCGAGGATCACCTCATCCTCATTCTTCGCGGCGGGGTCGCCTTCGAAGATGGCGCGCGAATCAAGGTCTAGCCTCCGCATTATTTCAGGAAGTGCCGCTGTGAACCGCTTCAGCACCACTTCGACTTCCTCTTTGTCATCGATTAGGGAAGCAATTATCCTGCGGAGGTCGTGCATGAGTAGAATTGTAGCCGATTCTATCTCTTCCACCCGCTCGAATGATTTGTCGGCGTACTGCGGAAACGCGAGCCGCAAGAATCCCGAGATGAACTTGCGCGTCTCATCCTTAAGCGGAAGCATGCACTGGTGCTCTTCATATTTTTTAATTACCTGAGAGGCAAACTCTCTGATTGAGTCTTTCATGGTTTTCGTAATGTCTGGTGTCCGGTCAGGACGTTTTCGGAAATATTTAAAATTTAAGGAATTGTTGTGCTATCGCGTCAACAGCAACAACAACAGAGGGGGGTGGCTTTGGGGTATTGTGTCAAGATTTTCGTAATCATACTTTTGTAACAAGAGGATGTTTTTCGAAGTTCCAAATTAAACCGCAAAGGGCGCAAAGAACGCGAAGGATTTTTAATTGTTACACGGATCGACCGGATTTAACACGGATTCTACAGATTTTTCTTGGAGGGGACGCAGATGCACACGGATTACGCGGATAGACGCAGAAATATTTTTAATCCGCGTGCAAAAAACCTCTTTGCGGTCTTTCCCAAAGGGACAAGTGCGAACTTTGCGGTTAATCAAAAAATACTACCATTTTTTGAAGATGAAAAATGCTGCCAGCACGATAAGCGCGAAGCCCACGAGGTAATTCCAGGTGAATTCCTCTTTCAGGTAGAAAACTGAAAACAGCGCGAAGATCACGAGCGTTATCACTTCCTGAATGGTTTTAAGTTCGGCGGCACTGAACTGCCCGTGTCCCATCCGGTTGGCAGGCACCTGAAAAATGTACTCGAAAAACGCGATACCCCAGCTCGCGAGTATCACTACCCAAAGTGTTTTATCTTTGTGCTTTAAATGCCCGTACCAGGCGAACGTCATAAATATATTTGAGATTGTAAGAAGGATTACGGTAGTCATCGGATCAGTTATGAAATTCTATGGCTTGATGTAACTTTATTCAATTCCTAATATCAAAAGCGGAACAGGCGGATTCGCTCTTCCATGTCTTAAAACATTATAAACCTCTCCCTCGAAATAAGCCACACCACTACTCATTTGCGACTGCATTGTTTTTGTAGGCAAAATCTCGATTCCAAGATTGATTAAACCACCTGAGTAGAAGAGAAGATGTTTAACAAAAAGATCGAACGCTACGAAGGAGTACTTTCCGAATTGAACCTCAACAGCGATGTGATTTTTAACGAAATCTGTTTGCTTGTAAGAATGAATCGGTTCAGAGATTCCATTATTTATCAAATATTCTTTTTGTTTTTCAAACGGCAATTCAAGAAGACCCGGCAAGAGTGCCCTGTCAGTAGTAACGTAGTATTGATATCGCTTTTCATACCAACCAAGGGAATTAAATTTTTCTTCGAAAGCATTGTTCAGATCAGCCGGACTGTAGAGCATTTTCCCCGTCATTGTTTTTTCAGCGCTAATCTTAGTGATGTATTGATTTCCATCAATAGTATCAATTACCTGCTTTATCTCATCGTACAGATCATTATGATGAACGATCAGATATTCTTCACCGTTCAGATGCGAGTATTTTTGAGCAATTCTCATGTTATCAACCCCTCCACTCTGTAGGAACTTTTGCTATTTTGTCATTTACCGAAGGAATATGAATCGGCTTATTGATTGGTCGGAGCTTAAGTTCTCCTTCTTTTAGTTTTTGGACGCGCTCACCTGCTGCAACACAATATTCCTTCTCTTTATCTATCGAGACCGCTTGTCTGTTGTTCTTTAATGCCGCGATAAGGGTGCTTCCTACGCCACCGTAAGGGTCCAGCACCCAGCCGTATTCGTTTGTCAACGCCAGTACACACCTTTCGACAAGTTCGACTGGGAATTGACACGGATGAACGGTTTTTTCAGGATGATTTGATTTAACATTCGGAATATTCCACATCAGCGAATCCCAATCTTCATTAACAATCTCCCAAATGTCACTAGGGTTTTTCCCCAACGGATTTCCTGATGGCATCCCTTTATTGGGCCCCTTGAAGTGGCGTTTTCCCGGGTACTTCGCCGGCACTCTTACAGAATCTAAATTAAAAATATAATCATCCGATTTCGTAAACCAGAGGATTGTCTCATACCGTCCGCTGAACCTCTTGGATGCGTGCAATCCATGACCAAAATACCAGATGATTCTGTTCCTTAGTTTTAAGCCATACTTCTTGAATATCTGATAATAATAGATATCCAAAGGAAATACCTCCCCCTTGTCAATAAAATTACCGACCTGCCAGCAGAGACTCCCTCTTTGGTCCAAGACACGCACCAATTCGGCAATAACAGACTCTTGTGTCTGAAGGTATTCTTCGATACTGGTTTTAACTTCGTAGGATTTTCCGATGTTATAAGGGGGTGAGGTAATGATAAGTTCGAACTTCTCCGCGGGTACCTGCTTCAGATACTCCAGACTGTCCCGATTAACTATCGAATATTGCAAAGCGGGGTCTACAAATTCAAAAAGGGGTTCGCTAACTACGTTGATATCATCCATACGAAGTCTCATTAATTGCTGGTGTGAACTTTTTTATTTCCAATACTAAATATACCAAGTATCGAGGAACCTTTCAGCAACCTCAAGATGCTCTCTGATCTTCTCCCGGTCCATTTTTTGAAGCAGGTTAACCACCATGCTCATCCGTTGATTTCGTTTGAATAGATCGAAATGCCGGTGGATGAACGACCAGTAGAGCCCGTCCCAGGTGGGGCACCAGTTAGTCTTGGTGTAGTTACTCATCTTTAATATATAGTTTGAGCCTGATATGTACGGTTTTGTGGTGATCAGACCGCCGTCGGCGTACTGCGACATGCCGTAAACGTTTGGCACCATTACCCAGTCGTAAGAGTCGATGTAGAGCTCCATGAACCATTGGTAAACGCGGTCGGGGTGAAACCCGCAGAGGAGCATGAAGTTGCCGAGGATCATCAATCTTTCGATGTGGTGGTTGTAGGAGTGAGTGAGCAGCTTCTTTATCGAATCATCCACGGGGGTGATGCCCGTTGCTCCGGTGTAGAATGCGTCCGGAATCTCGCGCGTGTGATCGAAAAAGTTCGATGTCCGCTGTTTCACGCCTTTAATAATATATATGCCGCGCATAAACTCCCGCCAGCCGATTATCTGCCGGATGAATCCCTCGAGAGAGTTGAGCGGTATCCGCAATTCGGGCGCGCGTTCAAGGGCGGAGTTCACCACGTACTCCGGAGTTATCAGTCCAATATTCAGCGCGGGTGTAAGCACTGAGTGATAATTCCAGACATGGGCAGAATGGATCGCGTCTTCGTACAACCCAAACTCCCGTGAGCGGTTGATCAGAAAATCGTCGAATGCCTTCCGCGCGTCATCGAAAGTGACGGGATAATTAAAGTCCGCTGTACTGCCCGGATTTCCGTGGAAGTACATATTAATATATAATGCCGCTTCATCCACAAACCTGTTACTTGGAATCCGGAGGGGAGCAGGTGGCACCAGCCCGGCCGGGAGTTTCTTTCTGTTGTCTTCATCAAAGCTCCACTTCCCGCCGGTGGGTCCGTTCCCCGACATCAGGATATCGAGCCGTTTCCGCTGTTTTTGGTAGAAACCAGCCATCAGGTAGTGTTGGCGGTCGCCGAGCAGCTCTCTTATCTCACTCTCCGATGAAAGGAAAAGGGGAGAGGGGATGGTGTTCAGTGCGATCCCGTGTTGATCGCAATACCGGCGAAACCGTCTTTCGAGGAGGTAATCGTTGAGCTCATAAGTGGTTATCTCGCGAATGCCACCGGAAGCAAGACTCTCAATAAGAAGAGACAGCTTCGGTGTTGAGACGGTGTCCCGGTATTCCACAAGAGCACCCTTACCAAGCAAGTATCTTTCATAAATCTTCATTGATGCCCGGTGGAGCATCAGCTTCTTCTTGTGGAAGCGGTACTGCCGGAAGAAGAGGGGGTCTTCGAAGAGAATCACCTTTCTGTCGCGTATTTCAGTTGGCAGCGTCTCAAACAGCATATTGGGGAATATGATAAAGGCTTTCATGGTGGTTTAACAAATATTAAAGTTTCGATAGTTCATAAGTTTAGTTAACCACTAAGATACTGTGTTTAAAGTCAAGGAAAATCAGCATGGACATGGCGTATGTCCATG
>CAZVBQ010000044.1:0-11029 GCA_964625575.1 uncultured Ignavibacteriaceae bacterium
TGAGAACTTGAGAACTCAACCTAACCTATTAGGTTTCACATAAAAAACTCCTGGTTTTATATAAAACCCGGATTAAGAGACATTATGGCAATTTACATTCATGAATGCAGGCAATCAATGAAATTTCTTGTTTATTTATTTGGTGTATTAAGTTTATTTTCCACTTGTGAAGTTTTTGCCCAAACCTTCAAAGCCGTGAAGACAGAGGTCGTTTACCCTCAGGCATACAGTTTCTTCACGGGTAAGGGGGCCGGCACGATCGATTTTGTAGATTCGCTGTATGGTATCTGCTTCTCTCAGGACACATCCGATTACGCGATAACGACCGATGGTGGTACCACCTGGCGCGATGGAAGAATCTCATCACAGTTATCCCCCATCAGGAGAATGTATATAACTGGAAGGGATACGCTCGTCGCAATACGCGACAGTAATATGATCTTCCACAGTTACAACGGCGGTGAAACCTGGAGTCTGGTTAATTCACTTTGGTCGGGTGAGAGCCTCAACAATTTTCTGTTCTTCAATTCTCGCTACGCCGTCAATATAAAAGGGGATGGCGAGTTCATGATCTCTTCTGACCGTGGGATAAACTGGATCACCACTTCATGGCAATTCCGTAAAGTTAAACCCACGCTCTTCTACAATAACGGCTACCTCTTCGCGATAGAGACTCCGCAATACGCCATCCCCTCGAAGATACTCTACTCGACCAATAACGGGTACGTTTGGGATAGCATAGTGCTTCCATCCACCATACACGATTATGTATGGATAGCCCGCGGGTCCACCGGTTTTATTTTAGGGACAAACCACGGAATTGTCTATCTGATCTCAGGACAGGGGACCATACTTAAAGAGCTTACTTCACCCGTTCAGGCATATGCCGGTGGTTATGACTATGTAAACGATAGTGAAATATGGTGTATCGCTCTCGAGAACGGATCATTCATCAAAGGGCTTTCCCTTTATTCGATAGCTAATTCCACGACATCCTATCTACCGATAACTTACTATATACGATATGCGGCTAATATTAAGGTCACCACATGGGATAAAATAGTAATAGGTTCATCAGGAATCAACTGGACCTCAGGTATTTTAACACTGCATCGAAAAGGTTTTCAGGATGTCAAAATTGAGCGGTACAAGATCCCGGGCGTTTCAGATGCAAAGGCCCTTTTATTCGTGAACGAGGCCAAAGGATTCGTGGCAACTTCCAACAACTTGATACTGAAAACCACCGATGGCGGAGAGAAATGGGTCGCCACCTCCACACCGGCCCAAATTACAGCAATTACTGGTTTCGCCAAGCGAAGTGAATCGGAATTTATAGCCCTGTGCGAAGGCGGAGGCGTGCTTGAGTCATCCGACGATGGGATGACCTGGAACAGAATAGCCCCGGCTTTCAGACGCACGATCAAAAAGGCAGCCTTTTCCGGGAGGGATACCATTTTCTTCTGCACCTCTGATTCACTCTACATGACCTCACCATCTTGGCAAAATATCAATCCTGTCAATACCGGGCTTCCAGCCGGTTCTTTCCTGGACCTCAATTTTTACAATGGCTACAACGGCTCTGCGACATTTCTTCCCTCGGGAATTTTTGACGGACGAACACTTGTAACCACTGACGGCGGTGCCACTTGGCAACAACAGACGCACACGGGCATTCCCTTCACGCTTGATCCCGGTTCACATGGTGCAATGTTCAGGTCAACCCTCGGTTTTACAACCTGGTATGACGGCGGACCCGGTCTGTATCTATATGTGGACGCATTTCCGGATCTATACGACCAGAATTCCACCGGTAACACCGTATTCACGGCAGCGGCGAAAAATATTTTCTTTAATCTGGGCAAACGGGGTAATTACAGACACTTCAACCTCGAAGATAACATCACGAGGCGCGATCTCGTGGCCGCGGGTGCTGACTGTGCTTACCTGTTAAGTTCAGGGGGATTTTTGTATAAGATATCCCCTTCCAACGGGTCACCGGCTCCCACATCTGTTCTCAGAACAAATCCTGTGGATGGTTCACCCTATGAGTTCCACAACCTCACTTTCAAGTGGCAGGAACCATGGTCGGTAGCTCCAATCACAGAATACCACTTCCAGCTCGCGCTCGGAGACACTTCGAACATTGTTAATGACATTACAGGGCTCGATTCAACTTCAGTTACTGTGAACCTGACAGCAGATTCCGCAACCTATTTCTGGCGCGTAAGAGCAGCAAACCGGTACGGTTGGGGAAGGTTTGACTCTTGGTACAGATTCAAATCATCAACTGTCGCGCTCGAACCGGTTGCTTACTCCACTCCGCTCCGGGGAGATCTCACCGCCGGGATAATATTACCTACCGGCAGGCTGATCTTAAGTAACAACTATGGTGAACTGGCAAGAACCGATCAACTGCCCGGTAACTGGACTCAGGTGGCTTCTCAGACGGGTTACCCGATCGACAGGTTTATTTACGACCCCAACAACAATCTGACAGTTTATCTTACGAGCGGTAATTTCCTCGGTTACTCCACCAACAGTGGTTACACCTTTTCGAGAAAGGAAGCGCCTTTAGGGAGTACAATGATCACCGGGATCACGCCGCTTCCTCCAAACCTTCTGTTGGCCTCAGGCTATTACGGAAGTATTTTTAAGGCGGTGGGAGGTGTCAGTTCATGGACAAATGTCTGGTTCGCTCCCATTGCAGGTGATTTCCGGCATATCAACACTAACGGCTCAGATAAAATGGCGGCAGTTGGTGACAAAGGAAATATAACCCTTTCTACAGATGGTGGACAAACATACAGATACATCACCCATAATCAGCAGGAGATGTATAAACGGGTGAGTTTTGCATCTGACGGAGCCATTGTGGTGCTTAACCAATTCGGTGAGAGAAGAATATCAAATGATATGGGCGATACATGGACATTTGAGGATTTCGAGATTTCCACTCCGATAAGAGACATGATAACTCAGAACGGCGCGTGCGCTGTGATCGATACCGTGGGAGGGATATTCAGTTCCCCGGGACCAACATCTCCGTGGCGTTACACAAAACTTCCTCCGGGAACCTCCCCCATGGGAGTTGAGATTTCGGGAACCACAATAATCGTGACGGCACGCCGGAATCAGTTTTTCTATCTGCCTCTTTTCACCGGCAACCCGGTGGGTGTTGAAGATGCAGCCCCGGTTACTGATTTCACGCTGAGGACAAACTACCCCAACCCGTTCAACCCGGAGACCGTGATTCGTTTCGCGTTGCCCGCAGCGGGTTACGCGAAGGGTGTAGTTTTTGATATATTGGGGAGAGAGGTTGCATCCCTTGTCGATGGCGAAATGCCCGCCGGCGAACATCAATTGAGTTTCAACGGAGCCAATTTACCGTCAGGTGTTTACATATTCCGGCTTGAGTCAGGTAAGTATTCGGCGGCAATTAAGATGCTGCTCACGAAGTGAGAACTCTTTGAGAACTTGAGAACGAGAGAACCAGAGAACCAGAGAACTTGAGAAAGGTACTCCCTAAAACCCGAATGAAGAAATTACGGAAATACCGAATTACTGCAGTTCTGAGGTTCTGGAGTTCTGAGGTTCTGGAGTTCTGAGGTTCTCAAGTTCTCAAGTTCTCAAAGAGTTCTTACTCGGCGAGCACTTCTCCCGCGCTGAGGCGGTCGAGCGCCATTTTGGCGGCTACCTGTTCGGCGGATTTCTTGTTGCGGCCTTTACCTTCTCCGAGGACATGGAGACCGACGGAGACGCGGACGGTGAATACGCGGTCGTGCTCGGGGCCCGATTCCTCAACCACATAGTATCTCGGAAGTTCAACTTTCTTCTTCTGGATCAGTTCAAGGAGCTGGCTCTTGTAGTTCTCATCGGTTACGTGCACCCCTTTAGTGAGGCCCGGCTCGAGGATGAATTTAAGAATGAAATCCTTTGCCACGGTGTAGCCATATTCAGTGTAGATCGCTCCGATAACGGCTTCGATAGCGTCAGCGAGAATCGATTTAATACCGAGCGACTGCCCGGTAACCAGATCTTCCTGAATAAACAGGAACTGGTAGAGGTTGATCTCCTGCGCCACTTCGTAAAGATTGTTCTTGTTCACGAGGTTTGAGCGCATCTTGGTGAGGAGACCTTCGTTGGTCTGCGGGAACATCTCAAAGAGGGTTTCGGCTATCACCATGCCGAGCACGGCGTCACCAAGGAACTCGAGGCGTTCATTTGAAATTTTGAATTTTGTCTGGTCGAGAGCCGACCTGTGTGTAAGGGCTTCGATGAACCTGTCAGGATTGGTAATCTTCTTCCCGATGAGCTCTTCAAGCTTCCGGAAGTCCTTCTTTTTAAGAAGTTTTTTCTGTTCAAGCCGCCGGAAATAATCACGAACGAAGCGAAACAAGATCAGGCCTCAGCTTTGGTAAAGAGGAGCGCGGCATTGTGCCCGCCAAAACCGAACGTGTTGCTGATGGCGAAATCCACTTTCCGCTTTTCGGCAACTTTCGGCACATAATGAAGATCGCACTCGGGATCGGGGTTCTCATGGTTGATGGTTGGCGGAATGATGTCATTCCGTACCGTGAGAATTGTCGCCACGGCCTCTATAGCGCCGGCAGCGCCGAGCAGGTGCCCGGTCATCGATTTGATCGATGAGATCGCGAGATTGTAGGCATGTCCGGCAAAAACCGTTTTTATCGCCTTCGTCTCGGTTTTGTCATTGAGCGGGGTTGAAGTGCCGTGAGCGTTGATATAGTCGATCTTTGTGGGGTCAACCCCCGCGTCACGTATGGCTTCCTTCATCGCTCTCACCGCTCCGCCACCTTCGGGATCGGGGGCAGTCATATGGTAGGCGTCGCCCGTGAGACCAATACCGAGGAGTTCGGCGTAGATCTTCGCGCCACGTCTTTTCGCGTGTTCATATTCCTCAAGTATCAAGGCACCGGCACCTTCACCCATCACGAATCCGTTCCTGTCTTTATCGAACGGACGGCTTGCTTCCGCGTAGCGGTCGTTCCAGGTGGAGATCGCTCTCATTGCTCCGAAACTTCCTATACCCATCTCAGTAACAGCAGCTTCCGCGCCTCCGCAGATCATGGCGTCGGCAGCACCGCGCTGGATCAGCATGAAACCGTCAGCTATCGAGTGTGAGGAAGTGGCGCATGCTGAAGTGGTTGAGTAATTGGGACCTTTCAAGCCATATTTGATCGAGATATGCCCGCCGGCAATATCCGAGATCATCATTGTAACGAGGAATGGAGAAAGTTTCTTGGGGGAATTATCTTTGTAGAAGGTCACAAAACCACCCTCAAGCGATCTTATGCCGCCAATTCCGCTCCCGAAGATCACTCCGAAACGGTCGGGATCGTAAGACCCGTCAGCAAAAGAAGCATCCTCCCAGGCCTGCGTTGCCGCCGCGAGGGCAAAGAGAGTAAAGGGGTCGATCCTTTTCAGGTTCTTGAAATCAACATAAAGCGCGGGATCAAAATTCTTTACTTCCGCCGCGAATTTTGTGTCGAAGTTGGTAGTGTCAAAATGGGTTATAAGATCCACTCCGTTCTTTCCGGAGAGGAGGGCTTCCCAGTATTCCTGAAGGTTGTTTCCGATGGGAGTAACAGAACCCATTCCGGTAACAACTACCCTTCTTTTATTCATAGGTGAGTACCTGAGGAAAAAGTAAAGCCGGCGATCCCGGTTTCTGCACCGGGATCATCCGACGGGTGTAAAGTTATTTCTTTGCGGTCTCTTCTTTGATGAAAGCGAGAGCGGCACCGACTGTATCAAGTTTCTCAACCTGATCTTCGGGAGCGGAGATACCGAATTCAGTCTCGAAAGCCATGAAAAGCTCCATGAGATCGAGTGAATCAGCCTGAAGATCGTTTCTGAAGCTTGCTTCATCTGTGATCTGTGATTCTTCAACGCCTAATTTGTCTTGGATAATCTGTCTGAATTTTACTTCGATATCCATTATTTACTCCTAATGTTTAGTTAAAAAAAATTACATCGTCATTCCGCCGTCAACCGCGATAACCTGTCCGGTTATGTAGTCAGCTGCCGGTGAAACCAGAAACACAACTGTCTTAGCAATGTGTCCGGGTTCTCCGAGGGCTTTTAGAGGAATATGATTCAATAATTCCTGTTTTATTTCATCTTTAAGCTTGTCAGTCATATCGGTTTGAATAAAACCGGGGGCAATGGCATTGCAGGTAATGTTCCTGGATGCCACTTCCTTGGCGACCGACTTGGTAAAACCGACCATTCCGGCTTTGCTGGCGGCATAATTTGACTGTCCCGCGTTACCGGTAAGCCCCACAACCGAGGTAATGTTCACGATCCTTCCGAACCGCTGTGACATCATCGGCTTCATGACCGCTTTTGTATAATTGAAAACGCTTTTCAGATTGGCATCGATAACGTCGGTGAAATCATTTTCCTTCATCATCATCAGGAACTTGTCACGGGTGATACCGGCGTTGTTCACGAGGAAATCGCATCCACCAAGGTTCTGAACTGTGAAATCGACCGCTTTTTGCGCTTCATCAAAACTCGCGGCATCGGCCTTGAACCCAAGGACTTTTCTTCCTTCGGCGGCGTGCGCGGCTTCGATCGCCTTGGCGGCATCATCGGATGATTGATAAGTGAACACGACCGTGCACCCTGCCCGGGCGAGTTCTTCAACGATCGCTTTTCCTATTCCGCGCGATCCTCCGGTGACGAGAGCTCTTTTGCCTTGTAAATCTGTCATTTTTAAGTCGAAAATATATTAAATAAAAGTCAAAAATGAATTAAAAGCTACAAATATTTTTCTATATCGGCGTATTTGTCAATTCCCGATGTGGCGACACTGCTGTCGATCCTCTTTACAAGCCCCTGAAGTACTTTTCCGGGACCCACTTCAACAAATTCGGTGTAGCCATCCGCGATCATGTTTCTTATGGTGTCTTCCCAAAGCACGGGAGCCGTAACCTGGAGGAAAAGATTTTCTTTTATCTCATCCTTCCCTGTTTCGGGCTTTGCCGTTACATTCGCGTAAACGGGCTTTTTGATGTCGTAGAAGTTAAAAGTATCGAGCTTCATGCCGAGTTTGTCTTTAGCCGACTGCATCAGAGGCGAATGAAACGCGCCAGATACTTGGAGCTGCGTAACCAATCTTGCCTTGGCGGCCTTGGCGAGCTCCATCGCTCTAAGAACGCCCTCAACACTTCCCGATAGAACGATCTGACCGGGTGAGTTGAAATTGGCACACTGCACTATGCCTTCAGCCGAGGCTTCAGCGCAAATTCCTTCGAGAGTGGGACGGTCGAGACCGATAACGGCAGCCATTGTGCCGGGGAAGTCGGTTCCCGCCTGCTGCATTGCCTGCCCTCTGAACCGTACAAGCTGCACGGCATCGTAATACTGGATCGCGCCGCAAGCCACAAGGGCGGAATATTCACCGAGCGAGTGCCCGGCCGCGCCGTCAAAATCAAGTCTGCGGAGTATCGATGCCAGCACCACGCTGTGAACGAAGATCGCGGGTTGGGTGTATTCAGTCTGCTTAAGGTCGGTGTCGGGACCGTTGAACATAATATAAGAAAGCGGCACACCTAACGCGCCATCAGCGGTGCGGATCATTTCCTTCGCTTCAACGGAGTTGTCGAAAAGGTCTTTAGCCATTCCGACATATTGCGAACCCTGTCCCGGGAAAAGTAACGCCCTTTTACCCATCTTAGTCAAGGCTCCAGGTCAGCCAGATCGAGCCCCATGTGAAACCCGCGCCAAAAGCCGCGAGAATAATATTGTCACCTTTCTTCACTTTGCCTTCCCTGTAATACTCTGTGATTACTGTAGGGATGGTGCCTGAAGTGGTGTTGCCGTACTTCTGGATATTAAGCATAACCTTGTCCATGCCGATACCCATCCTGTTCGCGGTTGAGTCGATGATCCTGAGGTTGGCTTGATGTGGTGCCAGCCAGGCTACGTCTTCCCCTTTAAGTCCGTGTTTTTCCATGATCTCCGCCGAGACTTCCGCCATTCCGAGAACCGCTCTTTTGTAAACGGCTTTTCCCTCTTGGTAGATGTAGTGCATTTTGGCATCAACGGTTTCATGTGTTGGAGGGTTGAGGCTTCCGCCGCCCTTCATGTAAAGATATTCAGAGCCTGAACCGTCGAGGTGAAGGATCGAGTCTTTGATACCGAAATTCTTGTCTTCGGTCGGTTCGAGGAGGAAAGCTCCCGCGGCATCACCGAAGAGGATGCACGTGTTACGGTCGGTATAGTCAACTATCGAGCTCATTTTATCGGCTCCTACTACAACAACCTTTTTATAAGCTCCCGAAGCAACGAGGCTCGCGCCTGTCTGAAGCGCGAAAAGGAAACCCGAGCAGGCTGCAGAAAGATCGAACCCCCAGGCGTTTTTGGCACCAATTCTCTCCTGAACAAGCGCGGCTGTAGCCGGGAAAAGCATGTCGGGAGTAACGGTTGCCACAATAATTACATCAATTTCCTCCGGCTTGAGCCCCGAAGTGGCCATAAGATCATTAACGGCACCCACGGCGAGATCGCTTGTGGCACCATTTCTTAAAATTCTTCTCTCTTTAATCCCGGTTCTGCTTGTGATCCATTCGTCGTTCGTGTCCAGGTAGCTTGAGAAGTAGTGATTGTCAAGCACCTCGTCGGGTACATACATTCCCACGCCGGTCACCGCGGCGTTATATTTGCTTGAGTTGTTCATTCGGAGATTCCTTCGTTGTGGTCAATATTACGGGAGGCGATCGCCGCCGCCAGCTTGGCGAGGAGATCTTTTCTGTGTGCTTCAGCGGCTTTATGTATCATGTTTTTGATAGCCAAAGGCGAGCTTGATCCGTGTCCGATAATTGTTATCCCGTTGACACCGAGAAGCGGCACTCCACCGTAATTTTCGTAGTTAAGCTTTGCAAATATCTTCTTCAAAGATGATTTGAAAAGCCCGACCTTTATCTTGCTAAAGAGTCCTTCCTCTGCGTACTCTTTGATGAGGTGCTTGAGAAGGTGCATAACCCCCTCAGCGAACTTCAGTATTATATTGCCCGTGAAGCCGTCACAAACGGCAACATCGACGTTCCCCTTAAGGATGTCTTTGCCTTCAACGTTTCCGACGAAGTTAAGACCGAGGGATTTGATCATCCCGTGAGCCTTCTTCGAGACCTCGTTCCCCTTCGATTCCTCCTCACCGACGCTTACAACTCCAACCCTGGGGTTGGGTTTGTTCAGCATTTCTTCGGCGTAAATTGAACCGAGCACCGCGTATTCAGCGAGGTGATGGGCTTTCGAGTCAACGCTGGCGCCGGCATCAAAAATTGTGCAAAAACCGCCAACACACGGCATTAATGTACCGATCGTGGGGCGGTCTATTCCTTTAATTTTCCTGTAGATCATCAGCGAGAAGGTCATAACGGCACCGGTGTTACCGGCACTTACAAAGGCATCAGCCTTCCCTTCTTTCACATATTTCAAGCCTTTCGCGAGCGATGAGTCGGGCTTCTCCTTGTATGCCTGCACCGGGGCGTCACTCATGGTGACAACCTGCGAGGCATCGATGATCCGGGATGTGTCGAAGTTGAGGTTTTTCTCCTTCAGCACCTTCTCAATCGCGGAACGGTCGCCGGCAAGCCACACTTCAAGGTTGTTATCCTCGCGCTCGGCATCAATAGCGCCAATGATCTCGTTGAGCGGGGCATAATCCCCCCCCATCGCGTCAAGTACTACTCTGCACTTGCCGGAACTCGGCATTATATACCTCGGTTATTTCTTGGGCAGAAACATTGATCTTCCGGCGTAATAACCGCAGGAAGGGCACGCGCTGTGGTTAAGCTTTACTTCGCCACAGTTTGGGCATGAACCAACTGAAGGAGCCACTGCTTTGTAGTGGGTTCTTCTTTTGTCTCTTCTGGTTCTCGACATTTTTCTTTTAGGATTTGGCATCGCTAATTCCGTTTAATTTGATGTTAATTATTCGTCTTTTAATTCGTCTTTAAGCTTTTCAAGATCTTTCCAGACGGGATTGATCTCATCTTTTTCACACTTGCATTCCCCCTTGTTGAGGTCGGTGAAACATTTCGGGCAGAGCCCTTTGCAATCTTCGCTGCACAGTTTCTTAAACGGTATGTCAAGAAAGGCATAGTCGTAAAGCTCTGATGAAATGTCGATCTTGTCAGCCTCACGGGAGAGATAGAAGACATCGGGGTCGTCTGTCTCGCTGCTCTTTTCGTCGAAAAGGTATAAAACAGTAAAATAGATATCCCGGTCAGAAACAAATTCCGCCGTGCACCTGTCGCAATCAAACTTCGCTTTTACGCGTAAATTCGCGTCAAGAAGTAGCTGCTGATGGCTCTTGTCAATCGAAAGATCCAGCTCATAATCGCCGAAAAACGGCGCTTCCAGCCCGATCTCTTCCACCTTGCCGGTGTAGCTGAGCTCGTTAACTCCGAACTCGAATCCGGATATCTTTATTTTCAACGTAATTGTCCAAAAAATCGAACTACAAATATAAGGAATGAAGAACTGTATAACAAATATTTGTTCGGAGTCAGTAGTGAGTTTTGAGTAGCGAGTGGTGAGAGTCGTTGCCGGTTGCGCGTTGCCGGTTGCCCGTGGGCTGGAATATTTTAACCGCGAAGGACGCAAAGACCGCAAAGCCTTTTATTAAGGACGCTGATACACACGGATTAAACGGATTAACGCGGATTTTCATTTACCCAAAAGCAGACCGCTTAACTTTTTGGCGAGAATTACCAGTGGGAGGATGGCCTAAGAAAAAGCGCGAGAAAGAATTACCGGCGGTCGGAGCGTAAAAGGGAAAATGTGTTTGAGCGAAGCGAGTTATTTTCCCTTTAGCGGAGACTCCGGGAATTCAGCGCTTTTTCTTCAGCCTTGATCTTTTGGTTCTTTTCCATCAAGGGAAAAGAACGGAAAAAGTTTACACAACAGACAGGCCTTCCATCAAAGGAAAAGAACGGAGAAAGTTTACACAACAGACAGGCCTTCCATCAAAGGAAAAGAACGGAGAAAGTTTACACAA
>CAZVBQ010000045.1:0-10855 GCA_964625575.1 uncultured Ignavibacteriaceae bacterium
CTGTGTACCGTTACTTCACAGTTCACCTCGCCGCGGCGAGTCACAGTTCACACTTCAACTCATTTTTTCACGATCGAAAAATTACCCTCAACAGTGATATCGCTGGGGGTTTCAGCACGTATGTCGGAAGCGCCACCCTTGAAGGTGCCTTTTACGGTGGAGCCTGCCTCGGAGATGTTTATTTCGCCGGTATTGCCCATGTAGAAAAACTTACTGCCGATGTCGGCACCGGGAATCCAGAGGAGGACGTTGCAGGTGACCTTTCCGGAGCCTTTGCCGGTGGGCTTGCCCACTTCATATTTACCGGCCTTGTCGCCGGTGAAGCTCAGTTCAACAATGGCGGAATCCTTCTCGATCATCCCCTTGAACTTCAGAACGGTCATGCCATCCGCTTCGTTGAAGAATGCCTGATCTGCCTTAAGCTTGATCGCTCCCTCTTTGAAAAATTCGCCCTTGATGTTGATCGAGAGCTCGCCGTCACCGGCAGGGGTTTCGGTAGCGGGGGCTGATGGAGTTGGTGCCTTTGTCTCAAGACTGTCGAGAGTGTATTCCCTCGAATTTTTGTCGGTGCAACCTGTAAAATTAAGTGCCGCGAGCGCAATCGTGGCAAAAAGAAGAAGTGTTGATCTCATGATTCTGTTCCTCAAATGTAATCTTTATCGCGTGTAATGATAAGAAATAAAAAATTTTAACCTGATAAATATATGAAAGAGATAGTGATGTGAAAACACGGGCTCTCCCATGCGTAAATTTTTATATTTCCTAAGTTTACGATAATTGATTAATTTAACGCTTTATATTTTAAAAAAGTCCGGAAATTGTAATGCAAACTGTCACCAGGATATTCCTTTTCACGCTGATGCTCGCTGTGGCCATCCCCGCGCAAAGTGTTGATATCAGCATTGGAAGCAAGAGCAAAAAAGTAAAGACCGTTAAGCAGGACAAGGTTACATACCTTTCGCTCAACGATCTTGCTTCAAAATTTTCACTTAAGCTTACCCGTTCTAACGAGAACACCCGGTTCGAGCTCTCCACCGGTTCAAAATCCTCGGTGAAGTTCACCGCGAAGAACCCGAACGCGGTGGTGGTGAAAGACAAGAAGAACAAAACATTTAAAATGTCGAAATCCGCCCGTAAATCGGGTAACGACCTGCTCATTCCGGTTGCCGCGAGCAGGGATGCCTTCGCCTATGCCTTCGATGAAAAATACTCTTACAAGTTCCCGAAAGACGACACCATAGGGAAAGAGGACGATAAAGAGACGAAGAAAGAAGATAAAAACGCCAAGAAGGATGACAAGAACACCAAAAAGGATGATAAAACCACCAACAAGGAAGAAGATCTGAGTGACCCCGATGCCAAATCAGGCAAAAAAAGCGTGATCACGAAAGCATCATACGATCTGAAATCCAACGGACTTATCTGCAACTTCACTTACACTGGTGACGCCGCAAAAATCAAACACTCCATCAAGGAAGAAGGCGGCAAGTACATCTCGATAGCAGTCGAAAACTGCGATATTACACTTAAAAACGTGAATAAATCGTTCTCTTCAGGTCCCGTAAAGGAAGTGAAGGGTCGCGTCCGCAAAGGGAACGGCGAGCTGATGATCTACCTGACCGATTCCTACTCATCGTACGAGGTGAAGAGGGTTAAATCGAAAAAAGAAGTGCAGGTCCTCGTCTATTCAACCTCCCAAACCCTGAATGATCCTGTAAAAAAAAAGAAGGATGGAAGTTTGATGTAGTGGTGCTCGATGCCGGGCACGGCGGTAAAGACGCCGGCGCGGTGGGTACCAACAAAATAAAGGAAAAAGACGTTAACCTTGCCGTCGCGTTAAAACTCGGGGAACTGATCGAAAAAAACCTCCCCGGCGTGAAAGTGGTTTACACCCGGAACGACGACAAGTTTGTCGAGCTCTACAAACGGGGAAAGATCGCGAATGAAAAAGAGGGCGACCTCTTCATTTCCATCCACTGCAATTCAACCCCTGAAAGAAACAGCAAGGCACGCGGCACCGAGGTCTATCTCCTCCGTCCCGGAAAAACCAAAGACGCGATTGCGATAGCAAAAACCGAGAACAGCGTCATAAAGTATGAGGATAACCCCGCTCGCTACAAGGAACTCGACGATGAGAACTACATCCTCACTTCGATGGCTCACGCGGCTTACATGCACCACTCGGAAAAATTCGCGGGAATTCTCGACAAATCTTTCAAAGCAAACACCGACCGGGCATCGCGCGGAGTGAAACAGGCCGGATTCTATGTGCTGGTGGGGGCCTCGATGCCCAATGTTCTTATCGAACTTGGCTTCATTTCGAATGTGGAGGAAGAAAAGTACCTCTCAAGCGAAAATGGTCAGAAGCAATTGGCGAAAGCCATTTTTGAAGGGATCAAATCTTACAAGGATTATTACGATATTGCAAACAACAACTAAAAAATCTCTGAGGTTACATGACTAAAACCCTGGTTTGGATCCTGGTTTTTATTGCCGCGTTCGCCGGCCTCTTCTTTTTACAACAACTTACACGTGACACAGGTGCTTCAACCTCCGGACCCGGATACATGGGGATGGGGAACGGAAGAGCTGAATCTGACTCAACTTCCATGAGCGGTCACGAACTTATGAGCAATTTCGGCTGCCTTAACTGCCACGGAAACGACCTTAACGGCACCCCGATGGCTCCGCCTCTTTCAGGTCTCTCTAAATATTACGACAGGGAATCGCTCATCGCGTACCTCCGTAATCCCGATAAAAACAAAACGGGTGCCCGTTTCGATGAGTACAAAACCAAATACGCCTCCGGCGTGATGCCCTCATACGGCAACAAGGAAGTTAAAGACCTCGGCAAGATAGCCGATTACCTGCTTCAGAAGTAGAGAACTTCAGTACTCCGGTACTCCGGTACTTTGGTAATTAGGTATTAGAATCACTGAAGTACCGAAGTGCTGCGGTTCCGAAGTACTTACTTGCTCACCACCATCTTAATAGCCGCCGAGTGTTTGCCCGCTTCCAAACGGAAGATGTAAACGCCCGAAGGCAAACCTGCCGCGTTGAACTTCAGAGTGTGTTCGCCCGCGGGCATGCTCCCGTTCAGAAGTGTAGCCACCTCCCTTCCAAGCACATCATAAACAACACCTTTGGCATAACCGGAAACGGGCAACGCGTAACGGATAACCGTTTCATGGTTACCTGAACCGGTTCCCGCGGAAAACGGATTGGGATGGTTCTGGCTAAGAGAAAACTCTTTTGGAACAGTGTTCAATACTTCCAACGGACCGAAAACGGTTCTTGTGCCGTCAAAGTCGCTCTGGATCAGGCGGTAGAAAACCGCTGATTCACCCGCGAAACCCGCGATATCTTCAAACGTGTACTCTTTCGGTTCGGTCGCGGTGCCTCTGCCTTCGATATAAGCCGCGTCTCTCCAGACTCCTTCGGGTGATCTTCTTTCAACCATAAAACCTTTGTTATTGAGCTCTGAAGCCACTTTCCATGAGAGAACTGGATTGCCGTTTGCTCCCGCCTCACCCGTGAAAGATACCAATTCTACAGGCACTACCGAGTAGCCGACAATTCCGATATCATCAACGTAAATGCCATCCTTCTGCTGTGAACCGTCGGTTTTGAGCATGAAACGGAGTTTTATCTGTTGTCCCGCATACTGGGCGAGCGAAATCTCCTCCTGCACCCAGCTTGCTCTTGTTCCGTCGTAAACTGGCTGATTTGGCGGTTGAAATGTTCCTGACGCAAGCTCGGTGTACTTCCCGGCGAGGGGGGTGAAGGTTGATCCCCCGTTGGTTGAGATCATAACCTGGGCGTAATCCCAGTTCGCTTCTATGTCATATTTCAGCCAGAAAACGAGCTTCGGGTTATTCACCGTTGTCAGGTCGATCGCGTTTTTGGTGGTCATTGTCGAGGTAAGATTCGCGACGTAGTTTCCGGACTTGCTGTCGGTGAATGAAACAGGAGAACTTACAAAACCGGTGGTTGTGGCATCCCACTGTTGCGAGGTGGTTGGCGTTACCGCGAGATCCCAATTGGTCATTGGGGTGAGCGCGGTATCGATAAAAGCGTAGTTCGGGGTGCCGAGCGTGAGTTTCAGCGTGTCCCGCGACATGGTTGCCCCGCCCTTCACGGTCTTAAGCACGATCGCGTGCTGTTGTGAAATGCCGGCATCCTGAGCGATTGTAAAGCTAAGTTGACCCGTGATCGCCGCCGTATCCATCGAAGCGAGATTTTGAAGTGTCGCCGTGCCCGCCACAACGGTGATCGAGGGAGAAAGCGACTGAAGCTCAACCGATATATCATTCGCGGCAGACAATCCCCTGTTCTTGAAAACAGGTTTCATTGTCACGGTTTCACCGGGGTTAAAGTATGCTTTGTCGTACCGCGGCGCGTAAAGTGAAACATACTCGCCCGCCACCCATGTTTTGAAGAGGATGGGTCGTAAATTCCCCTGCACGAGCGGGAAAATCCTGCTTTGTGGAGGCCAGAATCCGTCTGACGAACTTCCGATCTCGAAAGTATAGCCGAAAGCCTTGGGTTTTGTGTTCTGCTCACCATAGAACCAGTCGCGGGAACTTCCGTTTGAATTGTAACCGAGAATTGTGCCGCCATTTCCATAGACATACCCGTTGAACGGCGCCATGTAAGAACAGAAATCCTGGTAGATCGCGTCGTCGGGGGTCACCGCGTTTATGTAGCCCCAAGGGTATAGCATCGCGTTCTGGTATGAGTGGAAATTGATGTAAGTCTTTATCTGTTTTGTATTTACGAAATTTTTGTAGCCGGTGAGCTCCGGTTCTGAGAAGGCCGAGGGTCCGCGGTAATCTTCATCAGCGGGGTAGGGACTTGAGCCGGTGTCATCATAACCCCATTTGTAGCCAAAGTTACGGTTAAGGTCAACGCCATAGTTGCCGCTGCCACTGTTCCTTCTGTTCTTCCGCCACATCCCTCCACCTGCCGGGTTTGTCGAGCGGTTGTATTCATAACCATCAGGGTTAAGTACAGGCACAAAAAATATCTCCCGGTTGTTCACGAGATAGGTCACCTCCGGGTTTGCGCCGTAATTTTCGCAAAGGTAATACATGTAATATATAACTGTCATCATCGAGATTGGTTCGCGGGCGTGGATCAGTCCGTCAAAAAGTGCCTGCGGCTCCCCTTCATCCTGTCCGGGATTGTCACTGATCTTTACTGCCCAGATTGGAAGTCCGTTTTCGGTGGTTCCGACTTGAAATTTTTGGGAAACGATCCCCGGGTAGCGGGCGCGCAAGGTGTCAAGTTGACTTATCGCCTCCTGAAAGGTGTAGAAGCCTCCCATAGAGCCGTAGCCGAATCCCTCGACCCCGAATTGCTGCTTGCTTTGCTGAATGAATTCAGCTTTTTCCTCCGGAGTAAGTACCGGTTGGGAGGAGTAGTACTTGTACCAGTCATCGATCACCACTTCATAAGGGAGACCAAGTGTCTTCAGTAAAGTAAAATCTGATGAACTGATGAACATCGAAACGGAACCGTCTTTCTCGACAAATGCCTCATCAAGACCCGCGGAAAGCCGTTCGAGCCGGGTGAAACCTTCGGTTGGTGAAGGGAATATCTTCACTTTTTTCCAGTTTTCCTGGGGAAAAAGGAGGGTAACAGCCACGAAGGCAAGCAGTAACGTTTTTCTCATCGCTTCTCTTGGAATTATTTGTGAAATGAATTATCAAGTTCGTTAAAAGTGGGGACTGTCACAAATAGTAAAACAGAATTCCTTTTAACAGCTTTAACATCCTTGTTTTCTTTGTCAGCATGAATGATTTTTATAGTTTTGCATCGTAATTTTTTCATCATCAAGGAATAAAATGTACAAGATCTCAACCATCGCGATAATTTCCCTCCTTTTCCTCGCCGGTTGTTCAAAAGACGACAACCCCGTAAATCCACAGCCCGAAACACCCTCGGTTTATGCAGGTTCATGGAAAGATTCTGTAATGTCGGGAAGTGGACTGGAATATGCCATTATCACCTTTAGCGGAAGTGGTGCCAACGCGAACTTCTCGGGCTCCGGCTACCTGAAATTCAGGAAATCGGGCACCTCATCAACCACCATTGAGAGGAGCCTCAGCCCCATGGGTTTGGTAAGAAACGACTCGCTCATCCTCACCTTCAGTTCATCAAATGATGACGAATGGCAGTTCAAAGGGAAGCTGAACCAGAGCAGTGGAAGAGTTGACGGAGAGCTTAAAATGAGATTCAAGAGCTATCCCTTCGTTGCAGACACCGTTCACTATCTGAACATGTCGCTTAAGAAACAGTAAAATTTTTACGGAAAAATCAGCGACCCCGGAGGCATCCCTTCGGGGTTTTTTATTTTTAAAGTAATGGGTATATTTGAAGTCTTGATTAGAACCTTGAACATCAGCCTATGAAAAAGAAACATTTACTTCCTTTAATAATCCTGTTCTGCTACACCGCGACCGCGCAGACAAACTTCCTGAACTTTCTCACTTATGTAAATTCGATCTCCGATCCGGTAAGAAAAACAGCGGTCGCCGACAGTTTTGTTAACGCCAACCGTGCCACGGGAATCCCCCTTCGCGAGGGGAACATGGCGGTTTTTCTTTATAACAGCAACGCTAACTACGTGCAGGTGGCGGGTGATTTCACCTCCTGGGCCGCATCGGTTACGATGTCGAGGATCAGCAACACGAACCTTTTTTACTACTTCCGCTCTTTCGAGATGAACGCGCGGGTTGACTATAAATTAGTGATCAACGGCAGCAACTGGATACTCGATCCGCTGAACCCGAGGGTTTGTCCCGGCGGATACGGACCCAATTCAGAGCTCGCGATGCCCGGCTATGTGCAACCATGGGAGATAATCCGCGGCCCGAACCTCCCCGCGGGAACAGTGCTCGCCTACAACTTCACGAGCACCAACACAAACTCAACATTCGCGTATTATGTTTACCTGCCGCCAGGATATGATTCGACCTCCACCCGGCGCTACCCTGTGGTTTACTTCCATGACGGATCAGAGTACCTCTCGCTCGCGCAGGCGGCTACAATTCTTGATAACGCCATCGACAGCAACAAGATAGAGCCCGTGATCGGCGTTTTCGTGAAGCCGAACAACCGGAACGACGAGTACGCCGGCTCGCTGCGGAACGCTTACGCCGCTTTTTTCGCGCAGGAACTGGTGCCTTTTATTGACGCCAACTACAAGACGATCCCCGATAAATACAAGCGTCTGGTGCTCGGTGACTCTTATGGCGGGAACATTTCCGCCATTATAAGCTGGAATTATCCGGGGGTTTTCGCGAACTGCGGGCTACACTCAGCGGCATTTCAACCGAACAATTATGAGATATATAACGCCATCATAAACGGCGCGAGGAAGGATATCAAGTATTTTTCGATCTGGGGGACGTACGAACCTCTCTTCACGAACATGAGGAATTTCAGGGACACCCTCCTCGCGAAAGGGTACACCGTAACCACGCGCGAGTATCCCGAGGGGCATAGTTGGGGGCTCTGGCGGGCGAATATCATGAACATGATCTCCTGGTTCTTCCCGGGTGGCCCGGTCTCGGCAAAAGACCATGCTGAAATACCAAGAGAATTCAAATTGATGCAGAACAATCCGAATCCGTTCAATCCCGAGACGAGGATATCTTTCACCCTCCCCAAATCAGGAAAAACCTCTTTGATCGTTTACGATCTGAACGGACTTTCTGTAGCCATCCTCCTCGACCGTGACCTCGCCGCCGGATATCACTCGATTGATTTCCGTCCTCAGGGGCTTCCATC
The DNA here is from genome assembly GCA_964625575.1 of uncultured Ignavibacteriaceae bacterium. Taxonomy (GTDB): domain Bacteria; phylum Bacteroidota; class Ignavibacteria; order Ignavibacteriales; family Ignavibacteriaceae; genus UTCHB3. The sequence goes on from CAZVBQ010000045.1 coordinate 7,795, forward strand.
AGGCATTTATCTCGCCCGCCTCACCAACGGCAAATTCTCGAATACGATCAAGATGGTTTATTTGAAATAGTGTGGAGTGTGGAGTGTAGAGTGTGGGGTTTTTGGTCCGCCGCAGGCGGATTGGGGTTTAGTCCGCCGCAGGCGGATTGGGGTTACGCGGATTACACGGATTAGATTGCTAATAGCGCGGTGTTTTAATGCCGTAAGTTTTTACAGGAAGAACCAAAGAATAAAAGGTATTGAAGGGGAGCTAAAATTTTCTCTTTTATTCCTTCTATTCTTCTATGCTTCCTGTGGAATTTTTCAGCTTTATTATGAAAATAATCCGCGTAAATCTGTCTGATCCGTGTGTATCCGCGTCCTTCAAAAAAATCCGTGGAATCCGTGCATAATCCGTGGAATCCGTGTAACTTTTTCTTAACCTACGCCAAACCAAGCCCAAACGCGGAAAGCACCGCGTCAAGTACCATTTGGGTGGAGATGAGGTCCATGCAGTTGGGTTTGAAATCGCACGAAGGTTTGTAGCAGACAAGGCAGTCCATCTTGGGGTAGATCTTCGTTATCCTGCTGTAATCTTCAATTTCATGGTATGAAGTGGGTCCGAAAAGGCAAATAACCCTTTTCCTCAGGGCGGTGGCGGCATGAAGAGCCATGGTATCGCCTGATATCACCACACGCGGGATATCCATCAGCGCGAAGAACTGCCGAAGGTTGTTGTTTGTACCTGTCGAGATCAATTGCCGGAATCGGGCGGTAAGTTCATTAATTCTTTCCTCTTCCTCTTTTCCGCCGTAAAGAAGTATCTGAATACCGGGTACAACCTGATAAAGATATTTGATCAGCTCAATAAAACCTTCCATCCGCCACTGTTTAAGTTGCCAGCGACCTGAGGCACCCACATTGATCCCGAGGATGTACTTGCATCCCGCCAATCCACGGGATTTGATGAAGTTATCGCGGAATTCGAGCTCTTCAGGGGTTAATTTTACCTGAATCTCCCCTTTTTCGTAGTGAAGGTTCGCGATCTCGTGGATGATCTGCTGATAAGTCTTTTTATTCACCTTCTTCAGATGATCAAAAGCACCCATCTCAAACCATTCCTCCGCCTGATGGGTGGCCGGAATCACCTTTCCTGCGGCATCGGTCACGAAGCCGTACTTCTGAAAAGCGTTGATCATTGTAGCAAGGGGCGCGCTCTGCGGTGAAGCATCAGGATGGATTAGAATATCGTAGTAAAGTGCCGCTACCCGCACCACTTCCGCCGTATCCTCGAACGCCACAACACGGTCGACCATGTCAAGATTCTCAAAAACGGGCAGGGCATTCCGCTTTGTGATCCACGTAATGTGGCTTTTGGGAAGGCTCTTTTTTATCGCGGGAAGTATCGCCGTCGTCCGCAGCACATCGCCGAGGGCATCAAGTTTAATGATGATTATTGAGTTTTGGGGGCGGTCACCGCTAACCGGGGAGTAATCAGTGCAGTTGTCGCAAACGCGTCCTTCAATCTTGTTGAATTTGCACGGCCTGTCGCCGGGGAAGTGGGCGCAATCGGGCTTAAGTATCATCTGCCTGACTCCTCGATTATCTGTTTGAACAGTTCCGGCATTTGGTTGAAGCCATTCGCGGAGACTTTTTCGGAAATGTAGCCTCTGAAGTCAAAACTCTCCCTTGCCTTAAAAAATTTCGTTACACCTTCTGCTATCGCTTCGGGTGATTCGGGCTCTATCACGAATCCCGATTTCCCTTCATCGACGAACTCGGCGAGTCCGCCTACCCGGGTTACGAGTACCGGCTTCAAGAAACCGTAGGCGACATTCAGGATTCCCGATTGTGTACCGCTCCTGTAGGGGAGGATCACCAGATCGGCGGGTTCATAATATTTGTAAACCTCTTCGTTCGAGATGAACTTGTTGATCATGTAAACCGATGAGCCGATATCGTGTTTTTTGATGATCTCGCTGTAGAAATCGAACTCGTCGTAGAACTCGCCCGCCACGAGAAGTTTTATTGAAGGGTCACGTTTTATCAGTTCCGGCATCGCGTCTAGGAGGATATCGAGCCCTTTATATTTTCTGATATAACCGAAAAAGAGGATAACCTTTGAGTCGCGGGGGAATCCGAAAGATATTTTTGCCTCTTCAGAAGTGAGGCCTTCCTGCGCGGTGTAGCAGTCGTAAACGGGGAGCTCGCTCCGGTAGATCTTGCGGGAACCGGCGGTATTCTTAAGTTCGTCTGCAACCTTTGCCGAGAGGGTGAGGAATGATCCGGCGTTTTTCAGTCCGGTCTTCGTCAGGGTGTGGTCAACAAAGCTCCCTTCGTGTGAGATGTAGTTCTCGGTAATGAAAAGGATCCGGTTACCGTAGTGTTTCTTGATCAGTCCCGAGATCACCCTGTGGCATGGACCGAAGAACGGCTGCCACCAGTCGAACACCACCAGATCGGCGTTTTCGGCGACAATTCGCTTTGCCACAGAAACCCAGTTGAAAGGATTGATCGAGTTGATCAGCCTCTCGTTCGGGGCCTTTTTGATGTTCTTTTCACTTTTGTCATACTGCGTCGTACCTGGGAAGAGGATCGAGGGGTATAGAAGTTTGTAGTTTATCACCTTCACTTCAAAATCATCCTTCAAAATATCATACAAACTCGACACAAAGAGCGAGTTCCCGCCCCTGTACGGGTACGCCGGTCCGACCAACACAATCTTTTTTCTGCTCATTCTCAAAATTCAATAAAAGTGAAGTGTAAATATAGTGAAGTGTGGAGTGTATAGTGTAGAGTATGGAGGATTTGGGGTTTGGGGTTTGGGGTTTTGAACACGATACGAAAGATGACAAAAGATATTAAGGATAACCCCGCTCCGCGGGGTCAGACCTGTTAAGGGCTACGTGTGGATAGGCTGTTATGTCACACAATCCCATGTTCCCCGGCAGGGGGACCGTAAGATGATTGTCTTGAACACTGCCGTAGGCATCCCTTTGGGAGATTAACAGGATTGAAAATGTTTCTCACTCTCTCTCTCCATGGGCGTAACGCCGGATGATCAGGCAACAACCCCAGACCA
>CAZVBQ010000046.1:0-10774 GCA_964625575.1 uncultured Ignavibacteriaceae bacterium
TCGGTACTTCGGTACTTCGGTACTTCGGTACTTCGGTACTTCGGTACTTCGGTACGGAAGTTCTGAAGTTCTGAAGTACTAAATCTTTATCGCGTCTTCCTGCGCGGGGGTCAGTCCGTGCATTGAACTCAAGCTGAGCTTGATCTTCTGCTTCCAGTCAGTGCCGTATTTGTCGAGTATAGATTTGAAAGCCACAAAGTCAGGTTTCCTTATCTTGAAGTCGTACTCTCCCTTTTTCTCATTCATCACCGGCAGGATGTGGAGCAACTGGTGGTGAACCAGGATGTATTTTTCAGCCTCATCGAGCGCCGTCCAAAGATCAAGCGAAATCTCAATTAAATAGTCGTACCCCGAGAAGAATTTGAACTCGGGACTCGTCTTCAGCGTCTTGCTCGGAATGGTCTTCGAAATATTCGGGCTTACCAGAAGATAAGCAACCTGAGCGGGCATGATATCCACTTTTTCCGTTGATATCACTTTCAGCGCCAAGGCTTTTAATTCTTCCGACTCTTCATATTCCCTTTTTTTTGGTTCTTTTGATGGTTGTTCTTTGAATTCGAACATTATTATAATTCTCCTTTACTCTGAAAAAACTGATTTAACAAAATTGAACTCGTCATCGGTCAATGGCTTGTCAGCCGCTTCAAGGTTCATTTTCACTTGAGCGAGATTCCTGAAACCGGGGATTACGGCGGCAACTGAATCGTACTTCAACAGATATTGAAGTGCAACCCTTGAGAGGTCTTCACCGGTGGATCCGAATTGTTTCTTCAGTGCCTCAATCTTCGGCTCAAGTTTGGCGAGGTTTTCGGGTGAAAATCTTGGAGCGTTCGCCCTGTGATCGCCCGGCTCGAACTTCGGCGGATTATCCTTTGAGTATTTGCCGAGAAGAAGACCTTGTGCCACGGGACCAAAAGCGACGAATGATATATTATGCTCTTTCATCGTCCCCGCGGTTGGTGTGCCCGGCACGAGTTTGTTGTCATCAATCGCGCTCGCGGAGCTTTGAAAAGCTTCCGGCTTTACCTTGGGACCCAGTGTGGCGAATCTTTCATGTGAATAAGCCGACTGCCCTATAACCCTGATCTTTCCTTCTTCTTTAAGTCTGTACATCATCTCTATCGCGTCGTCAAGATAGATATCGTTTTCTCCGAAGTCACCGTGATGGAAGTAATAAAGATCGATATGATCCCGTTTCAGATTTATGAGTGACTGCTCGCACTGATGACGGATGTGCGCCGGTTCATAAGCATGCGCGGCAGTTCCACGGAACCAGCCGATCTTGGTGGCGATAGTGACGTTATTGGTTCTGCTCCCGAGAATCTTTGCCAGCATCCTTTCGGCCCGGCCGTTTCCGTATACATCGGCGTTGTCAAAGTGGGTCACGCCATGTTCAATGGCATAATTTATTGCTTCCGCGACCTCATTTTCATCAACGTTCGCCCAACCGTTGGGTGTTCCATCCACCCAATTAAGACCGCCCAAAGTCCAGCATCCAAGGCTTATCTCTGATATTTCAAGATCGGATTTTCCTACCCGGCGATATCTCATTTCAAACTCCAAAATAATATAAAAATCACCTCAAAAGATACGGAATGCACGGGAAACCGTGTTAACCAACTTTGATGCTCTCTTGTTCTCAAGTTCTCAAGTTCTCAAGTTCTCAATTTGCAATTTGCAATTTGTTCGAAATATTCGTAATTTCTGTTATTGATCTTCAAAAACAACAAAAAGGAGCCAAAATGCGGAAACTTGTTACTATTTTCGCCGTGATTCTCTTTTCCGGCACTCTACTGGCACAAAATGTCTCTGTGAGCGACTACAAAGTGCCCGTGAGTACTGCAAAGATCCTCCGACTTTCAGGAAGTTACAACTTCGCGCAGAGCACTGACTCTGTGACCACAAACGTATCTGCCAACAACGCCTCCGCGACCGCCCTGTTCAGGTACTTCTATTCTTCACTTCCCTTCGCTTATTTTGTGGATATCGACGCCACCGGAGGGAAAAACTTCGCGGAATACAGTCACGATATCTCGATCCGCCCCAGTATCAGAAAATACCTTGCTGATGATAAAGACTGGTTCGGATTTGGCGCCCTTGATCTGAGGCACGCGAATACGTTCAAACAGATCGAGTCGAACCTTACTGTTGGCGGCGGTTATGGTCGCTATATTAATGCCACCGCGCTTGCCAAAGCAGTGAGAATAGAAGACCATCTCTTGAGAGAGGGTGTTATCTCCGCGCGGCTCCCAAAAGAAACAATGATAAAGATCGCCAACATAATTGAACGTGAGAATGAATACCGCGGTGTTTTCGGTGATACTTACGAGAAAAACTGGTATGAAGATATCGAAAAAGAAATGAGAGCAACCGGCCTGCTTCAGGGTGGCTCGCTCGGAGCCATCGGTATTCTCAGAACCCAGCAGGTTCTTAAAGGTATCAATGAGAAGGTCAACGAAAGGTACTTCGGGTGGGATCTCACAGCGGGCGTACTTTTTAACCTCTCAACACGTGACAAGTCACCCACCAACTCCCCGGCACTCTCCGTTGGCGGAAGATACTCCAACCCCATTGGCTGGAACTCACAGATAAATGCCTACTTCAACGTAAATACCCCGTTCGATTCAACATTCTTCAAAACGTTTATTGCCAGCGCGGGAGCGGATTATTTCTATGAGCTCGGTAACAGAATTAATTTTGTCGCCGGCTACAAGTTGAATTACATTAAAAGAAACCAGGTAATACTGCCCCTTAATGAAGACAGCTACCTTGACCACAACCTTACAGCCGGGTTCATTTTCTACCTCGAGAACTATATCAATCTTGGCATACAGGGGGGTCTCTACAGAAGCGGACTGTTAAAAACCACTGATATCACCTTCGCGGTTACACTTCAGTATAACGTTTTCTGATCTTCTGCATCCCATTACAAAAAAAAAGGCTGTCCGGTTCGCCCGGACAGCCTTTTTTAATGTGTTTAAAGCGTTTTTAACCCTTTTTGATGAACTTCTTACCGTCGGGGCTGAGGTTCTTCATGTATTTGGCAGGGTCTTTCTTGAATTTCGCTTCGCAACCGGGGCAGCAGAACGCGACCACTTTACCATCGTGCTCCATTGTTGGCGAACCGGCTTCAATGGTCTCACCGCTTACTGGGCAAACTGTATTCCAAACTTGTTTGGCGGCTTTGTCACCATGATTGTGCGCGTCGCCTGACTTCTCATCATTTGAGCAGCAATCACCTGATTTTTCATCACCTGAACAGCATGATTCCTTCTTTGAAGTGTCGGCAGCTTCGTGATGCTCTTTGCCATGCTCCTTCTTGGGTTCATTCTGCGCCATAACATTAGCCGCGGCGAAGAGGAAAACAAGAGGCAAGACCATGAAAAACAATCTTTTCATTTGGATTCTCCATTTGTTAAATTTAATTCAGAAATTTTATAATCTAAAATAGGTATTATTGCCAAATCAGCAAAGGGTATAACTCACCCGTTAAGAATGGCTGCCAGCTTCCGTGCAATTTCTGCCCGGTCGTAGCTCGTGACCTTCTCACCAAGGGTTTTGAACCTCCCCGGATCTTCGAAAAATTCCGACCCGTCAGCGCTGAAAGGCAGCATGATACCCGCGTTTGCTCCCCTGATCACACTTTCCACTTCCGTGTTGTCATCGCCGTAGGCGAGAACGGGAATACCGGTGCGGAGATATTCGAACAGCTTCCCGGGGAAGTGCCTCGGTTCCATCGCGCAGACCAGCAGCCAGTCGGCCTTCCCAAGCGTTTCGAGCAACTCATCGTATGAGAGGAAACCAAGATATGAGGTATGAGCATCCAGCCCGGCTTCGGTGATCGACCGTCTTACACCCGGGCTGACGGTGCCCGTGAACCATATTTTCAGGTTCTCTCCTGAATCGATCCGTTTCTTTAAATATGGCCAAAGATTTACAGGATTCTGGAAATCGAAAATATTACCGGAGTGAAGAAGAACTTTCTCACCATCTCTTTTATCAAATCGCTTAAAATTCTCAAACTTTGACTCATCATATCCCCAATGAAGACAGTGCCCTTTTTCCTTAAGAAATGGATATGTAGCCACATGGTCGACGAGTGAAGTCTCTGTTACGAAGATGGCAGCGCGACACTTCTGAAGTATCCTTTTCTCAAGCCAACCGTCGATCGCTTTCGTTAGTCTGCTTCTCGACTGTCCTTTGTAATACGCGATGTTCAGCCAGGGATCGATGAAGACGGGGTAGAAGGGTATCCCGGCATTTCCCGCGATCTTCGCCGCCGCGAGATGAACCGAGTGGGGTGGACCCACAGAGACCACGGCATCATATTTTTCATCCCTGAACAGCCTGTTTCCTGCTTTAACCGCGAACGGATACCAGCCGATGCGCGCGTCGGGAATGAAAAGATTCATTCTGATCCAAAGTGATACCCGGTGAGAGAGGCTCTTGTTCTCTTTCGAGATCGTTTCAGAAGCGACCAATTGGGCATCGCGACCCTTCCCCGTGAATATTTTGTAGAACTCGAACGGCTCGATGGTCGGGGTTTTGATCACTTTCATCGAAGGATCGATCTCTTTCATCATCGATTCGTCCTTCTGCATGAACGATTCATCTTCAACGGTCAGAACGGAGGGTTGCCATCCGTAACGGGGGAGGTTTTTTATCATCCCCAGCGGCCAGTGAAGTGATGCCTTGCCCGAGGGGGGCCAATAATATGTCAGGAAAAGAACTTTCTTCACTTCTTCACGCCTGAGAATTTGATGACATCCGCCAATCCCTGATGGAGCGGGCCTTCGTTCAGTTCAAGCGACTCCTTGGCGAAGACCGAGAACTCAAGATCGATAAAATCCTCAACTATCTGTTCGAGCGAGTAAAGTAACGCGATATCCTTTGGTCCACCGGATGTCTTGCCCAACTGGGTTTTGTCGTACGCCGTAAATATCAATTTCCCGCCCGGTTTCAGGCATTTCACAACTTTGCGGTGCAGAACTTCTCTCTCTTCCTCCGGAAGGTGAACATTTACAAGTCCTACAGCATCATACTCCGCGTCACCGTACTCAAAGCCTGTAACGTCACTCACGATATAATTGATCTTCACGCCAGCATCCGCTGCAAATTTTTCAGCCTTCTTCTTTCCCTCATCACTCCAGTCGAGGCAAGTCACATCCCATCCCGCCTTCGCGGCATAGACAGCGTTCCGTCCCTCTCCTTCCGCCGGAAGGAGCAACTTCCCGGGGGAAAGCTTATCCAGCTCTTCCTTAAAAAACTCATTCGGTTCTTTCCCGTACACAAACTCATCAGTAGTGTAGCGGGCGTTCCATTGATCTTTCAATACAAATTTCTCCTTTTTCTATTACAAAAATAGGGATAAATTACTGATGCTGACGACCCATCGCTTCCGGAGCCATACTTAAAGAGTAGCGATTCACAAAAAAAAGAGGCTGCCCATTTCGAGACAGCCTCTTGATTCTTAAAAATGGAAAGGGTTATTTCTTCCGGTATTCGGGGAGTTTGCCCGGGGTAAGGTACCCGCCGATGAAGTCGAGCTCTGCTTCCAGGTTCTTCACATCAACTTCCGCCAACCTTTTTATTATCTCATAGAGAGGCGGGAACTCCGACATCACCACATCGTACGCGACTCTCTCGTTCTTTGTGAGACCCGAGGTTGAACGCCAGTGCGTCCAGAGGAGGGTGTTAAGCCTCTCGTTGATGGTAACGGGTGATGGTGGATTCTCTTCCGCGCTCGGGAAATTTGAACTCCTCTCAAACTTCAGAAGTACAGAGTAGAGCGTGTCAAGTATTCTGTCAGCCCTTCCCACAGGTTCGGTTCCCGTTCCCGGTGAGTGGAGTGCCGACTGTTTCAGTCCGTTCACCTTCTTGATAAGATCGTTAAGGTACTCATAAGTTCCACGGACCACTCTTGAGAGCTCCCTGACATCCGACTGAAACTTCACAAGCTCTGCCCGGTCTGCAGCGGGAAGTGTGGTATTTCTGAGGGCAACCGCGTTAAACTGTACCTTTTCACCTATTGGCGCGGCACCATTCCGGTCGACAAGGAACATCGAGACTGAAAATTTACCCGGCATTACAAGGTTCGAGCTTTGGGTTTTCATGTTCGCGTTGAACCTGTCGGCTTTTAGAGTGGCGACCGACTGATACTTCAGATCCCAGTTGATCCGCTGCACGCCTTTTGAGGCTGGTTTGGTCAGTTTTCTAACGATCTGACCCGTTTCATCCTCGATCCACACCATTACATAAGGTGCCACTTCACGCTGTTCCGTTTCAAGTTCCGCGTTTGTCGGGATGGGAATTGGCTTCCCTTCTTTGAAGAGATCTGCCTCTTTTGCCTTCCTGATATCTTTCAGGGTTTTCGGCACTTCCTTGATGTAATAGGTTATATCAACACCAAAATCAGGATTAGGTGCCTTGTAATATGTGTTACCGGTACCGTACCTGCCCGCCGATTCGATATACAAGAGTCCATCCCTCACGCCAAAAACGAAGGAATTCTTTTCAAGCATTTCGTTCGAAACGGTTCTGAGGGGTGTGTAATTATCAAGCACATAGAAACCACGCCCGAAAGTCGCGATAATGATATCACCCTGTTTTTTGTGCAGGAAGATATCTCTTACAGGTATGTCAGGCAGTCCATTCCCGAGCTTGACCCACTTCTTGCCGCCATCGATGGTGAAGAAGAACCCGAACTCTGTTCCGCAGAAGAGGAGATTGGGATTTTCATAGTCTTCCGCGATGCTCCAAACAGCTCCATTTTCGGGAAGTGTAGCCGAGATCGACTTCCAGCTCTTCCCCTTGTCCTCACTTTTCATAAGGTAGGGCTTGAAATCATCACGCTGAATATTGTTGAACGAAGCGTAAACCACATTTTCGTTGAACCGCGAGGGCAACACATCACTAACGTATGTATATTCAGGCACCCCCGGGAAGCTGCCGGCTTTACGCCATGTTTTGGCATCCTCGGTTACCTGGATCAAGCCGTCGTCAGTTCCGGCGTACAGAAGATCTTCTTTCGCTGGCGACTCTGCAAGCGAGACAATGGTTCCGAAAAGTGAGGTGGAACGGTCTTTTGCCACCGCGTCGACTCCCCAGTATTTATCCATGACCGGGAATGTGTTACGGTCGATACCAGTAGTCAGGTCAGGGCTTATAACGTCCCAACTGTCGCCACGGTCGTTACTTCTGAAAACAACCTGAGCGGCGGTATAAAGCCGGGTGTTTTTGTGCGGACTGATCAACAGCGGTGTGTCCCAGTTCCATTTATAGGTATTTTCACCCTTGCCGGGCTCGGGGCGCATGTCAATTGCCTCACCGCTTTTCTTGTCGTAGCGCACCATGCCACCATACTGCGATTCGGCATAAACAATATCAGGATTTTCAGGGTCAACAGCCGACCAGAAACCGTCACCCCCATTGGTGATGAACCAGTCTGAGTTGACAATACCGTCAGAACTGATGGTTCTCGATGGTCCACCCATACTGCTGTTATCCTGAGTACCGCCGTAAACATTGTAGAAAGGTTCGGAATTGTCGGCGAACACCCTGTAAAACTGGGTGACAGGAAGATTCTCTTTGAAATCCCACAGTTTTCCTCCGTCAAAAGACTCATAGATACCGCCGTCGCCACCGATAAGCATATGATTTGTATTTGAAGGGTCGATCCAAAGGGCGTGATCATCCACGTGACGGGCATCAAGACCGAGTGGTGCCCAGTTCCTGCCGCCATCGGTTGATACGCGTGAAACCACATCCATAGAGTAAATTTTGTCGACATCCTTCGGATCGCAGTAGATCTCGTTGAAATACTGCCCCGAGGCGGCATAATCGCTCATCTTTTCCCAGGTCTCACCACGGTTCGTGCTTCGGTAGAATCCGCTCTGGTTTTCAGCAGCCTCAACTATCAGATAAACCACATCAGGATTCACCGGGGAAACATCGATTCCCATTCCTCCAAGGTGAACACCGGGTAAACCTTTCATTATCTTTTCCCAGGTTTCGCCTCCATCTTCCGATTTGTAAACTGCCGACTCGGGTCCGCCGCCGATCTTTCCGTAAATATGTCTGCGTCTCTGTTCAGAAGTGGCGTACATTATGTCGGGGTTGCGGGGATCGATCACCACGTTATTAACACCGGTGTGGGTGGATATCTCAAGAACCTTTTTCCAGTTCTTTCCGCCGTCAACTGTCTTGTAAAGACCGCGTTCGCCTCCGGGGCCCCAGGCGGAGCCTTCAGCCGCCACAAAAACCTTGTTAGAGTTTCTTGGGTCGATAACGATATCACCGATCTGGCGGGAATCTTTCAGACCCATGTTCTTCCATGACTTTCCGCCATCAACCGATTTGTAAACCCCGTTGCCGTAGCCAAGGGCACGCTGATGGTTGTTCTCACCGGTTCCCGCCCACACTACATGGTGATTGTTCGGATCAATCGTAACGCAACCGATCGAGTAAGCTCCATAGTTCTCGAATACCGGTTCGTACGTAATGCCCGCGTTTGTGGTCTTCCAGATATGACCGCTTGCAACAGCAACGTAATATTCGCTGATGTTCTTGGGGTTAACCGCAAAGTCGGCGATCCTGCCGGAGGTGAGGGCGGGCCCTATGTTCCGCCACTTCAACCCGCTGAAATTCTCTTTCTGCAGCGGATCTTTCTTTTCTTTATCCTCCTCCTGCGCGAACAGGATCCCCGTCAAAAGGAGAGGTATAAACAACAATTGGAAAAGTCTGAGACGCATCTGTAATGGTTCTCCGTATGTTAAGGAAATTAAATAATTCAGGTATCCAAGATAACAAGTTAAAGCCGTGAAATTTAATTCTTTGAAATGACAACGTTTTTTTCTCAATATGGGGAATTGGTGCCCAAAAAGTGCCCTTTTTGTTGCTTTAAAGCACAACTTTTTATGGCACTTTTTTTGATGTTTCGGGAGTGTGAATGTTGGTTCACCCAAATTTATCAGTTTACCTATAGAAAGATTCTATAATGAAACGGCTACTTCTACCCTTGATTGTGCTTTTCGTTTTTACGAGTGTTCTTAACGCTCAATGGGGCATGGTATACAAGAAAAATCTGCCGGTGATGCAGACGCCGAGAATGACAAGCCAGATTGTTACAAGTTACAATGGCAAGATCATCGCCATGGGAGGTCACACTTCCGGTTTCGCTCTTCTTAATAACGCAGTCGCGATCGATGACACCGGGTCCGTTTGGTCTTATTTTAACCTTGCAGACAATCGCGACAATTCAGGTATTGTCTATCTGAAAGATTCAACCGCCCTTCTGATCGGAGGTATGTCATCCGCTCTGGGTGTGGGACAGTTAGCCACCACTGAAAGGGTGTACCCCCATCTTTTGTCAAGCGTGGCCGGACCCAACATGATCCACGCCCGGACAATGGCTAATGGTGTCCAACTGAATGACGGCAGGGTGCTGGTCGCCGGATGTTGGTACAGCGACGGAGCGGCAACGCAGGCTGAGCTGATCAATTTGGCAACAAATCAATCGACCGCGACAGGCAACCTGAACCAGCCGAGAGCCTATCCAACTTTCGTTGCAACCACCGACGGTAATGCCCTCCTTTTCGGAGGCTGGGGTGTTTACGGCGGTGAATTCTCAGGTAAAGTTGAGGAGTACAACTACCAGACGGGTCAGTTCACGGTCATCAGAGATCAGCTTTTCGCCGATGATCCTGATTTCCGGGTGGTAACCGACTTCGGTGACGATATGCAGCACAAAACTTTACCGGGTGGAAAGAAGATATTCCTCGCCAGGAAATTCCAAAACGGCATCGGTTGGCGGCTCTTCACCGTTGATCCCGTGACAAAGGCTTTCGAGGTGATCCCGGTCTATTTACCGGTCGCCGATACCGTAACGGGAAAGGTGTTTACCTATTTGCCGCCAATCGTTTACGGCGACCCCAACCCTTGGCGGTTACTTATTCCTCAGTTGTGGACTGATGATCAGGGGTTACACCACATCGAATTGATTTATGGCGACACGGGTATCCCACCCATTTTGTACAAGGCTTCTTCTACCGCCACTTCCACACATTGGCCATATTACGCGGCGAGAGCGCCGTACAAGAATTCAAATTTTGAGGAGGCATTAATTTTTATCGGTGGTAACCAGACCAGTAATTTTGATCCCGTGGCCGAGGCTTTTGTGTTGGTTCTGAATGAATTTGTTGGTGTTAACGATCCCGAAGGCACACCTGCAGAGTTCACTCTCGAGCAGAACTACCCGAACCCGTTCAATCCTGAGACCGTTGTGCGTTTCGCGTTGCCCGTTACCGGTGAAGTGAACCTTTCAGTTTACAACTCCCTCGGACAATTGGTAAAAACAGTTGTGGATGGAACGATGAGTGCCGGCCGCCACGAAGTAACATTTGACGCAAGTAACCTGCCGAGTGGGGTTTATATGTACAGGATAAGTTCAGGCAGCTATTCTGCATCAAAGAAAATGCTCTTAGTCAAGTAGTACTTCGGTACTTCAGAACTTCGGTACTTCAGAACTTCGGTACTTCGGTACTTCGGTACTTCGGTACTTCGGTACTTCGGTACTTCGGTACTTCAGTATTTCTGTACTACTGTTCTGAAGTTCTCGAGTTCTCAAGTTCTCAGGTTCTGAAGTTCTCAGGTTCTCGAGTTCTCAAGTTCTCGAGTTCTCAAGTTCTCGAGTTCTCAAGTTCTCAAGTTCTCAAGTTCTCGAGTTCTCAGGTTCTCGAGTTCTGAAGTACTAAAACAGTGATATCATCCCTCATCG
>CAZVBQ010000047.1:0-8715 GCA_964625575.1 uncultured Ignavibacteriaceae bacterium
AGCAGAGGAATTCTTAAGTTTGGATTGAAGGAAATAAATAATTATGCAGGAGGCAGGATGAAATATATCCTTATTTCATTGGTGGTTTTAATCGCGATGGTGACGGAAGTGAAGGCTCAGAAGGTCTATTCCACAAAATACATGAGTCAGGCTGACGTGAAGGTATTTGTGGTTGACTATGAGTCACAGGCCGATCTTAAGGTTTACCGGGTCAAGTACGAAAGTCAGGCCGGCAAGAACAACGGGAAGTGGTTCTTCGTAAAGTATGAGTCACAGGCTGATACGAAGATCTATTTCGTTGAATACGCCAGTCAGGCCGACCTTAAAATCTTCTTTGTCGACTACGAATCCCAAGCCGGCTGGGTGAATAAAGAGTTGATGTACCTTTTATTCTAGGAGTTAGGTATTAGGTATTAGGTATTATAGATTGTGGCTGGTCTGACTTCTGTGGTAAAAACCAACCCACTACCAATTAGGAAGTTTGATAGAAGTCGAAATCGATTGGTTAGTTAAAAAAATAACACCTAACACCTAATACCTAACACTTATCCTTTTATTACCCCCAACGGTTTAAGCTGAACCACCGCTTCCACGAGGTCTTGTTGGTTTGCCATTACGGTGTTGATGTCTTTGTAGGCGCCGGGTGCTTCGTCGAGGTAGCGGGGAGAGCGGATGGCATGGATTATGCCCTGTTTCTCGAGGTCGCGGGTTTCCTTGTTGATGTCGAGCTCGCGTTGTGCCCGTTTACGGCTCATTTTTCTGCCCGCGCCGTGCGAGCATGAATTGAAGCTTTTATGGTTCCCTTTCCCTCTCACGATGTAGGAAGTGGTACCCTGACTGCCGGGGATGATGCCGGTGGTTCCATCGTTGGCAAGGGTTGCCCCTTTACGGTGAACCATGACCTTCTCGCCATAGTGCACTTCCAACGCGGCGTAATTGTGCGCGATGTTTATCATCTCTTCGAATGAGGCACCCGTGAGGTGTGCCACCACATCCTTTATCCTTTCCATCATCAGTTTGCGGTTCGCGAGGGCGAACTCAACGCAATAGTTCATTTCGCGGAGATACATCTGCCCCTCATTGCCGTCGAGGAAGAGGTAGGCGAGGTCGTGCTTCTGTGGCACCTTGCTTTTCCATTTTTCGTTGAGCTTCCGCGCGAGTTTGTTATAGTGCTCCGCGACCTGCAATCCGATGTTCCGCGAACCGGTGTGGATCATTACCCATATGAAACCGTCTGACCCCTCCTGAATTTCGATGAAGTGGTTCCCGCCGCCGAGTGTTCCCACCTGCGTGAGGGCCGACTCGTACTCGCGTGTAACCACCGGATACTGCCCCGAAGTGAAATGTCGCGGTTCCGCCGGCATGAAACGCTCATCTTGTGGATGCTTGTGGTGCGTGAAACCCGTGGGAACGAGGGACCGGATACCGCTGAGTATCTGGCTGACCATTTTCGGGGTAACGGATGTAAGAGATGTTCTGAGAGCGCACATTCCGCAGCCGATATCAACTCCTACCGCGTTTGGAAGCACCACATCTTTTGCCGCAAACACTCCTCCGATCGGCACACCGAAACCTTCATGGCTGTCAGGCATTATCGCGATATGCTCGAAGGCATACGGGTGGTTCGCAAGGTTCTTCGCCTGCTGCAACG
Organism: uncultured Ignavibacteriaceae bacterium; assembly: GCA_964625575.1. Lineage (GTDB taxonomy): Bacteria > Bacteroidota > Ignavibacteria > Ignavibacteriales > Ignavibacteriaceae > UTCHB3. The sequence goes on from CAZVBQ010000047.1 coordinate 1,652, forward strand.
CCCCCTCCTCGATATCATCGAGCCAGAGGAAGATGGGCAATTTTTCTGATTTGAGTATGAACACTTTTTTAAATGTTAGGTGTTAAATGTTAAATGTTAGTATGAGGTTTGATCCGCCTTCGGCGGAATGAGGTTTGATGGGGTGTTTGGTGTGATTTAAGACCTTAAATTCCAAACCCTAATCCGCCTGCGGCGGACCAAATCCTAAAAACTTCACAGTTCATCCCGCCGCAGGCGGATCATACATCATCCCTTCCCAAACACTTCGGGCCGGTATTCGAAGTGCATGGTATCGTAGTGGTACCAGCGGCCGCCCCAGACCCAGCCGTTCCGCTCGAAAATTTCGACTATTTCGAAAGGGATCGAGTTCTTGAATTTGTAGATGCCTGACTTATCAGGTTTGCTGTTTCTCCAGTAGTGCGACTGATTCACATTTATGTCGATCGCGATGCCAAAACTGTGCGCGCTGAGGCGGGTGGTGCCTGCCACTTGCCTCCACATGAACGTACCCGCGGGATTGTTTAAGTATTTCATGAATTTCTTCGGCAGTTTATCGAGCTCGTCCGAGATCTTCTGAAGTGATGCCGCGGCACCATTTTCACCGTTTACCATCAAAACCTTCTTCACGTTTGTTCTTAGCCAGGTCACCTTTTTCAGGCGCTTCCTTACTTCGGCTTCATTCTTACCGTAAACCTGCTTCAGAAACGTGATATTTCTCGCCCTGCCGGGGTCGTGGTTTTTTGCCGGAGCGGTTACGGGTTCCAGATACGGATAGTCAGGGCACACCATCATTTCGGGGTCGCAGTTATCGAGATATTCTTCATACTCCCTGCTCGACATTTTGGAGGGGTCAACACCCTTATACTTCCTCGAAGAGAAGGGCATTCTGGTTTTATCTTTCCAGAAGATGGTGTTGCCTGAGATTGAGTCGATATAGCCCCGGTAAGCCTCAAGCAGCAGGCGCGCGGCTCCGGTGGAGACCCCGGAACCGGAGTCACGGTCAGTTGCCGCCACTTCGTTCACAGGATTGTGGGGAAGTGCAGGTATATTCTTCCCCTTTGAGCCGCATGAAACGGTTGATAAAACCACTACCGTGAGTATGGCAAGATTAAATATTTGACGCGTCCAAAATTGCATTTATGTTCCGTGCACCTGTGTTCCGGCTATTTGAAGAATTGCTTGAAAAAAGAAAAATAATTACTTCTGAAACATCATCTAAATATAATCAATTAAGTTCACGAAACCACTCAGCGGGACAACTCATCCCTCATCGCTCATCACTCAATAGCCCCCTTTGCGATCTTCGCCCCCTTTGTGGTTTAATTCTCCACACTCTACACTCCACACTCTACACTACCAAACCCCAATCCGCCTGCGGCGGACCAAATCCCCCAAAATTTCCTATTTTTAAAGTTTGAAATATTTAAAATATCAAGACTTAGACGAATGAGATATCAAGCGAGCGAAACAGAGCCGAAATGGCAAAAGTATTGGGAAGAGCACGGGGTTTACAAGACGGATCTGAACCATCCCGGTAAGAAACTTTATTCATTGGTAATGTTCATTTATCCATCGGGAGCGAAGCTCCACTGCGGGCACTGGTATAACTACGGTCCGGCTGATACCTGGGCGAGGTTCAAGAAGCTGCAGGGCTACAATGTGTTTGAGCCGTTCGGTTACGACGCCTTCGGACTGCCTGCCGAGAACTACGCGATAAAAACGGGAGTTCACCCCCTCGACAGTACACTGAAGAACATCGAGGATATCCGCGGTCAGCTCCGCAGGATCGGCTGCATGTACGACAGCAATTCGGAACTGATGACCTGCGACCCTTCCTACTATAAATGGAACCAGTGGCTTTTCCTGCAACTCTATAAAAAAGGACTCGCTTACAGGAAGAAATCGCCCGTGAACTGGTGCACCTCGTGCCAGACCGTTCTCGCCAATGAGCAGGTTCTCGGCGACGGCAACTGCGAGAGATGCGGGAGTCCCGTTATTCAGAAAAACCTTGTTCAGTGGTTCTTCAAGACCACAGCTTATGCAGACCGTCTGCTCGAAGATCTTGATCTTATAGACTGGCCCGAAGAGACGAAGACGAAGCAGCGCAACTGGATCGGCAGAAGTGTCGGTGCTGAAGTGGAGTTCAAGGTGGAAGGAAGCGACGAGGTGATAAAGGTTTTCACCACCCGCCCCGATACGCTTTTCGGAGTAACTTATGTTACGCTTGCCCCCGAGCATCCCCTTGTTGAGAAGCTCACAAAACCTGAGCACAAAGCCGCGGTTGAAAAATATGTTGAGCAGACTGCTCACCTCACAGAGATCGACAGGCAATCGACCACCAAAGAGAAGTCGGGTGCCCCTACCGGATCATACGCCATCAATCCCGTTAACGGGGAGAGGGTGCCGGTCTGGATTGGCGACTATGTTCTCCTCACCTACGGTACCGGTTGCGTAATGGCAGTCCCCGGGCATGACGAGAGGGATTTCGAGTTCGCGAAGAAATTTAACCTCCCCATCAGGAAAGTGATCCTTCAGGAGGGCATCGCGATTGGCGACGAGCTAACCGAAGCCTTCACCGAAACAGGCACAATGGTCAATTCAGGCAAGTTCGACGGCATGAACTCAGTAGCGGGTAAAGAAGCAATTATCAAAGAGCTTGAGGCCACCGGCGCGGGCAGGGCAAAGGTTAACTACCGTCTGCGTGACTGGCTCATCTCACGACAGAGGTATTGGGGAACGCCAATTCCCGTTGTTTATTGCGAAAAATGCGGCGAAGTGCCGGTTCCCGAAGAGCAATTGCCGGTTACACTTCCCTATGATGTCGAGTTCAAAGTGCAGGGCGACAGTCCGCTGAAACGGCATGCCGGATTCATGAACGCGACATGTCCGAAGTGCGGCGGTCACGCTGAGCGCGATCCCGACACAATGGATACATTCGTCGATTCTTCGTGGTACTACCTCCGCTATCTCGATCCCAAGTTTGAAGGCGGGATGTTCAGCACGGAACTGACCGACAAATGGTCACCTGTCGATATGTACATCGGCGGTCGCGAGCACTCTGTTATGCACCTCCTCTACGCCCGGTTTATCCACAAGTTTTTGATGGATATTGGTCTGGTTAAAACCCCCGAGCCGTTCATGAAGCTGGTTCATCAGGGTACCATCACCAATCAGGGTGCGAAAATGTCGAAATCGCGCGGAAATGTCGTGAACCCTGAGCCATACATCGACAAATACGGCTCCGATGTCTTCAGGCTCTACCTGATGTTCATGGGTCCCTATGAACTGGGTGGCGACTGGAGTGACTCAGGCATCACCGGTACGGAAAGATTCGCGCATAAAATGTACGATCTGGCTCAGAACCACTCCGGTTACCTGAAAGATCATAAAGCCGAAGCAATCTACTCACTCGACGATCTTGGAGCTGAAGAAAAGTCGGTTTACAGGTATGTTAACCGGACACTCGCCAAATACGGTCACGAGATGGAGCACCTCAAGTTCAACACGGCTATAGCCTCGCTGATGGAACTGAGCAACGAGCTTGGCAAGAACCTTGCCGCGTGCAGACCCGGTCTGAAGACCTACACCCTTCAGCGCGTAACGCACATGCTCGCCCCGCTGGCGCCTCACCTCGCCGAGGAGATGGCTCAGATAATCGGTAAAGAGAAGTCGCTGTTCGAGGAGCCATGGCAGTTCGAGGCAGATCCCGCCGCGCTTACCGTTGATGCCGTTACCATCGCCGTTCAGGTTTCGGGTAAAATGCGCGGAACCGTTGAGATGCCGGTGGATTCAGATCAGGATCCCGTGCTTGCTGTCGCCACTTCCGACCCGAAGATCGCGAAGTTCATCGAAGGCAATCAGATCATCAAAGTGATCTTTGTAAAAAACAAAATTCTTAATCTAATCGTAAAACAGGCTTAAAATGTTAGATATTAAACTTATCAGAGAAAACCCCGCATTGGTAAGACAGGGGATCGAAAACAAAAATGAAAAGAACCGGATCGATGAACTGCTTGAACTCGATAAAAAGAGGCGCGAACTTATCGCTGTTGCCGATGATCTGAAGTCGAAGCGGAACCGCGTGAGTGACGAGATCGCCCGGATGAAAAAGAACAAGGAAGGCGCAACTCACCTGATCGAAGAGATGAAAACGGTGGGAGAGGATATCAAGAAATACAACGACGAGCTTGCCGTAGTTGATGAAGAGTTCGCCAACCTCCTCCTCTATCTCCCCAATCTACCCCATGCTTCCGTGCCTGTCGGCAAGTCGGCAGACGACAATGTTGAAGTGCGCAGGTGGCTTCCCGAAGGTTACGATTTTGACGCGCAGGCTGAGGTTATCGATCACCTTCAGATCGGCAAGAACCTCGGGATACTCGATTTCGAGAGGGGAACAAAACTCGCGGGCTCGGGCTTCCCCCTTTACATGGGTGACGGCGCCACGCTCGAGAGGTCACTCTTTAATTTCTTCCTCGATTTTCACCTGAAACATCACGGTTACAAGGAAGTGATGACCCCCTTCATCGTGAACAGGGAGTCGATGAAAGGAACGGGCCAGATCCCGAAGATGGAAGATGACATGTACACTTGCGAACGCGATGGACTCTTCCTCATTCCGACTGCCGAAGTGCCGATAACCAACATCTACCGTGGTGAAGTTTTGGATGAGTCCACGCTTCCCGTGAAGTTCTGCGGCTACTCCCCCTGTTTCAGGCGCGAGGCCGGCTCTTACGGTCGTGAATCGAAAGGTTTTCTGAGAGTGCACCAGTTCAATAAAGTTGAAATGGTTAAATTCGTTGAGCCCTCAACTTCGTATGATGAACTTGAACTGCTGGTGAATGACGCCGAGGATATCCTTAAAGCGTTGAACATCCCTTACCGCGTGCTGATGCTCTGCACCGGTGATCTCAGTTTCTCGGCAGCGAAGTGTTACGACATCGAAGTATGGTCGCCTGCTGAAAAAAGGTGGCTTGAGGCATCATCATGCAGCAACTTCGAAGACTTCCAGGCGAGACGCGCGAACATCAAATACCGCCGCTCTGAAGACAAGAAAACCGCCTTCCTCCACACCCTTAACGGCTCAGGCCTCGCCACCAGCCGCATTATGGTCTCCCTCCTCGAGAACAACCTCCGCCCCGACGGCAAGATCAATGTTCCCGAAGCCCTGAGGCCGTATTTGGGTAAAGACGTTATCGGTTAGGTATTAGGTGGACTTTAAACCGCAAAGATCGCTAAGGACGCAAAGAGGTTTTAAAATTTTCTTTGCGCTCTCTGCGCCCTTTGCGGTTTCTTATCCCCTTCTTTGCGCTCTCTGCGTCCTTTGCGGTTTCTTATCCCCTTCTTTGCGCTCTCTGCGCCCTTTGCGGTTTCTCACTCCCTCCTTTGCGTCCTTTGCGCCCTTTGCGGTTTCTCACTCCCTCCTTTGCGTCCTTTGCGGTTCAACAATAAATTGGAATTCTCCCGAAATATTTGGAAATTGATTTGTGGATTTGCCGGAATTTGAAGGCGGATCTGCTTTAACCGCTCCTTTCCAAATATAAGAGGATGATGTTATGCAGAGAGATTACATTTTCAACGACATGGTGTCGAAACTTGCCTCCGACTCAAAGCTCGTGGGGATGTTCATGATCGTGATGGGGGCGTTGATCTGCCTCTCGGTCGTCGGATTGCCACTCGGGATACCCTACATTTTCGCCGGAATAAGGGCGAAGGATGGCGGTGCCCAACTCGAGAGGTTCATCGTATCAACGGATGTCAACGACAAGATAATGGCATACGAGAACTACCAAAAACACTTCTTTATCATCAAAGTGCTCACAATAATCGGGGTTGTAATGGTTGTCCTTGCCCTGTTATTCTTCTTTACAATAATAGCAGCACTAATAACGGCTTTCACTGGCGGGAGGATGCACTGATATGGAAACCAACAACAATTATTACGAGAAAAGTGTAGCCGGCAAGCTTGGCGGTGACGCGAAGTTCGTGGGCTTCATGAATATTGTGCTTGGTATTATAAACTGCCTGACAATTTCAGGGATTATCGGTGGTATTTTCATGATCCTTACCGGAATGAAAGCCAAAGACGCGGGGCAGCGCTTCCAGAATTACGCCGCTTTTGGCGACGAGAGGGAAGAGTACCTCGCTCTCGAGAGTTTGGGAGGATATTTTAAATGGATGAAGATGCTGATAATCGTAACCTTCGCGCTGATGATACTCGGTTTTGTTTTCGCCCTTCTGGGGGGCTCACTCTTCAACCGGCCCGATAACCCTGAATACTACCTTTAAAAATTAAAAAGCTGCCTCGTGAGGGGCAGCTTGTAATTCACCGGTGCCTAAAATAAATCCCTAAATAAGAAATATTTCTTGCACGGAATCAACTACTTCCCCGCTTCGGTACTTCCGTACTTCCGTATTATAGTCTAAGGGTCTCGGGGTCTTTCCGAAGGGATGCCCGCGGCATATCACTCCACACTTTTCCCTCCCAGCTAAAATACCTTATATTTAGAGGATGAAAAGAAAAACTTTACGAGAATCCAGATGAAGAAGAAACTCCTGCCTAAACTGACATCAAATTTTGAAACATTGGTGACAAGTGACAGCTATTTTGTTGATAAAACTCATTACATCGCTCAACTTGAGTCACTCAATGCTCCGAATCTCTTCTTCCTTCGTCCTCGCAGGTTCGGGAAGTCGCTTCTACTCTCTATGCTCGAGCATTATTACGGTATTCAGCACAAAGACCGGTTCGAGGAACTGTTTGGTGAGTACCATGTCGGCAAGCCCGGCAATTCGACACCACTTCGGAACAGTTTTTTTATTCTCCATTTTGATTTTTCCGGAATAAACACGCAGGTTGAGGCGGATGTGATGGCATCCTTCAATCAAAAATTGATGGTAGGGATGAATGAATTCTCCGGGACATATCGGTTATTATCCACGGAGCAATTGCAGCTCATCTTTGCCAAGAAGTATCCGGCGGATATGCTGGCGGCGTTTCTTTCAAGCGCTCAACAGTCCGGGATGGCAGGAAAAATATACCTCTTTATTGATGAATACGACCACTT
>CAZVBQ010000048.1:0-7615 GCA_964625575.1 uncultured Ignavibacteriaceae bacterium
TCAGTGGTAAATGTTAAATAAAATGTGTAAACTTTTTTTAGGACTTGACAGAAGGGTGAAGGGTTAAATGTTAAATGTTAAATGTTATTCGCCTGCGGCGGAGAAAAATGTTAGATATTAGATATTAAATGTTGTTCCTCCGCGGCGATGGGGAAGGGGAAGGGAAGTGTGATCGCGCTCACAGAATTGGGTTAAACCATAAATGAAATTATGGTGTCATAATTCAAAAAAAGAGGAGATTCTGTGAAAGCATTTTTAATAGTTGTTTTAATCGTTTTTATTCTTTCAAATCCGGTGACGTCTCAGACTGTAATCGATCAGAGGGCGAAGGACGGAGAGAAGTACCTCTATCTGAATTTTGTCGTTAACGCGCATGATTTTACTGAGCCGGCACAGGCCTACAAAACATTGATGCGGGCGGCACATCTTTTCCACAGTCGCGGAGTAAAAGCCGACTTCTATTTCGTCGAGCAGTTGATCACCAACATTGTGCAATTCTATCCTTGGTTCCCCGATTCCCTCAGGATGCTCGGAATGGGAATTAACCTGCATCACAGGGCACCGCACATCCTTTCATTCAAGTCGTCATACATCAATAACCTCGCGAAGAAACCGTTGGATACACTCGTTCAGGTTCTCGATTCATATGAGAAGTATCGCCTCGATCTGGTAACGGGAGGATATCATCAGGCACACTCCGGCGGGTATCAGTTTGTGAAGGAATCATTCGGAGAAGCCCCTTTCACAGTTTCAACCGGTGAGAGCGGCCCCACTTCAAAGATGGGTCGTGCCGACGTTATCGCGTGCAAGAGGATGGGAGCCGGCGGAATTCTCGTTTTTCATGAGGAAGGTTCCGATCCCGACTACCCCTTCTTCTTCTCACAGGGATTGCTGATCCGGCCCGTTGATTTCAGCGTTACGAGGTGGACCGCGGGTTCACAGACGGAGGATGAATTCTGGTGGGAAAAGATCGGCACCCCTGATGAATATCATTACTCGCCCGCGAGATATCTGGAGGGGAAAATGGGATCGATCAACAGTACCCGGTTGAACTTCGCCAACGCGATTATTCACGAAACCGATTTTCATTACAATCTCCCTCCGTGGCGGGCGTGTTATTACTCCGATTCGATGTCAACGGTTCCATATTCCGCGCCTTTTGATACATCACGGTCGGCGTTCTGGATCAGAGCGAATCCCGCGGATCACGAGGAGAGGCTGTGGAGTTATTACGATTCACTTATCACCTACGCGGCCTCGCAACCGCATATAAAAACAGTGATAATGAAAGAGCTTAACTCGATGATAAACCCCGACCTTAACAGGGATTTTACGGCGGATCAGGTGTACGTGGTTGCAAATTCGATTGTATCCGCGAATGCCGCCACATTTCCGCCGAGGTTTTTTAATCCCGCGGGGGATTATCTTTCCGTGGCCGATGCCTACTACACTCTTACGCGTTCACTTGCGGAGTTTTTCTCCACGGGGTCATTACCGTCTGTTGTGTCAACGATGGATATTAACGGACCATTTGATACAATCGTGGTTGATATCTCGAACCTTTCACAACTCGATTCGTTATCGATAAGAAAAGCCGTGCTTTACAATGATTCGCTTTTCACCCATTATGCCTCCACTGATCCGTCAGTGTCGCGGATTCCTTCGAGTATTGTGACAGGCGGATTCCCCGGGTGCAACCCTCTTGAATACCTTTACATAATCGCGACCGCCTACAAAAACATCCGCGAAACCGGCTCAACCGGCAGAGTAACTCCTAAAAGCATACAATATACCTCGAAACAAATTTATCAGAATCCGGTGAAGTGGGGCGAGAAACCGGCCCGGAGGATCAGTTTGACCGGCATTGAGGATGAAGTGCCGCCAGTTCCCGCGGGGTTTGAAGTGTCGTCCGCATATCCGAATCCTTTCAATCCTTCAACTTCTTTCAAGCTGGATGTTTCTGCACCTGGAGTTATCGAGGTTACTGTTTTCGATATTCACGGTCAGCTCGTGAAGAGTGAGATCCTCAACTCCGGAAGCGGTCAGGCTGAATACCGGTTCACCGGGGAGAGCCTTGCCTCCGGAATGTATCTCTTCAGGTTTCAGTACGGGAAAAATATAATCACCAGAAAATCAATTTTAATCAAATAACGGAGTAAACAGTGTTAAAACTTACAGCATTCATCATCGTTCTGTTTACATGGACAATCGCCCAGACACCCGTGTACATCAACATCACGTCGCATAATGAGGTTACAGATCCGATCTCATACGATACCGACAGCGTGGGCTTCATGCAGAGCCGTGGTTATCTGATCGAACTCGCGAACATCGTGAAGTCGAAGGGAGTAAAGTACAATTTTCAGGCAGACTGGAAATTCCTCCTGGGCGTGATCAATTTCGATACCGGAAACGATCCCGCGACAAACGGTAAAAACGTTCTCCGCTGGCTCATCGAAGACAGCGGCGGCAAGATACAGGTTGATGCCCATTCACATCAATCAGGCGGTTACAACTACGCGGATGTGGCAGAACTTGTCTCGAGATGTGGAGTGCCCGACTCAAAGGTGGTCGGCGGGTTTCTGTGGAACGATACCGTGGGTCTGAAAAGCTGGCTCCTATTTGAAAACGGACAGCGGGGGATGAGGTATCCGGTAAAAACATGGAAACCCGACATACTTTGGGGTGCTGCCACACAGGGGATGTTCCATAATGGTGACCTGAACGCGTTCGGCTCATGGCGACCCGCGGGTGCCTGGAATCTGATGACCCACGACCCGGGCAAGAGAGTTCGCCTGTTGGGGAATGCCTGCTCCAATCAGGTGACAGATACAACGGATATTACTGACAACATTGCCACACTTAATGAGATGCTTGGTGCCGTCTCTTCGGGGGTGTTACCCGCGGGAAATTTTTACACGGCAACAATAATGCTCAATCAGAGGGACTTTAAAACCTCATACCTCCAAAAGGTGAGTACCCTAATCGATTCACTTAACCTGATCGCGGCAACCGGAAAGATCGTCTGGGCAACCCTGGGGCAGAAGGATTCGGTCTGGCGCGCAGTCTACGGTGGACAGCCGCACTTCCTTACCTGTGACAATTATCTGACGAAAGTGGAAGATGAAATTCCGCAACCGGACAAGATCGAATTGCGGCAGAACTATCCCAATCCGTTCAATCCGGTTACTGTTGTCCGTTTCTCATTGCCCGTCGGGGGTTATGTAAAAGGAGTGGTTTACGATATCCTCGGCCGCGAAGTTGCAACCCTGCTTGATGGTGAAACCGCAGCGGGGGAGCATGAACTCCGTTTCGATGCCACGGGACTTAACTCAGGGGTTTATATATTCAGATTGGAGTCGATGGCACATTCAGCAGTGATCAAAATGATCGTTGAGAAATAAAAAGTTCTGAACCACCGCGATGGGGGAGAAAAAACGCTCCCCCTATTGCGGTTAAATAAAGAATAGCTATATTTGTACAGTTCTTTTGACAAATGTCGTGATTTAAGCGAATTGCAGCGACAAAAAATAAATAGCTAAACAGTAGTCCCCACAAAAATTGACCTGCTGTATAGCAGGTTTTTTCGCTTTAAATCCAACCGTCGTGATTTACAACTACTTGCAACGACGATAAACAAATCGCTAAAAAGTTGCGGTAATTCAACACCCTCTTTTAGCGGTGTACATGTTTATCTTCATTAAACAACAAAAAATGGAGTAAAACCATGAATGAATTAACCCGCATCCTCGAATCAATTCCAATCGATCCATTGACCGGTTCGGTGGCAGTTCCCATTTACCAGACCTCGACATACGTGCAGGAGTCGCCCGGCGTGAACAAGGGATTCGACTACACCCGCACGAACAACCCCACGCGAAAAATTCTTGAAGATATCATCGCTCAGCTCGAAGGAGGGAAGCGCGGACTTGCCTTTGCCAGCGGACTTGCGGCGATCGACTCGGTGGCGAAACTTCTTCACTCCGGTGACGAAGTGGTGGCTGTTGACGATATCTACGGCGGCGCTTACAGGCTCTTCAAGACGGTTTACAACAAGTTCGGCATCAACATCAAGTTTGTTGACACAACCAAAGTGGAGAATGTCGAGAAAGCAATCAACGGAAAAACGAAGCTTATCTGGCTAGAGTCGCCGACAAATCCACTTCTTAAGATATCCGACATCGAAGAAATTGCCAAGATCGCCAAAAAGCATGGCGTCTTGCTCGTGGTTGACAACACTTTTGCCTCCCCGGTACTTCAGTCACCGATAAAACTTGGTGCCGACATCGTTATCCACAGTGCCACAAAATACATTGGCGGACACACGGATGTGCTTGCCGGTCTGGTGGTCACTGCCACGGAAGGGCTTGGAGAAGAGATAAAGTACATCCAGAACGCAACCGGCGCCGTGTTGGGACCATTTGATAGCTGGCTGCTGATCAGAAGCATCGAAACGCTGAAGATCAGGGTTGAAAAACACTCGGAGAACGCGATCAAGGTGGCGGAGTTTCTGAAGGGACGTGATGAGATCAAAGACCTCTACTATCCCGGTTTGCCGGGTCACCCCAACCACGATGTGGCGCTTAAGCAGCAAAAGCTGCCCGGCGCGATGATCTCATTTTCTTTCAAGGATGACACCGAAAAACGCGCTGTCGATTTTGTTACAAAAACGAAGGTCTTCAAGCTTGCCGAGAGTCTGGGTGGTGCCAAAAGTCTGGTCTGTCACCCGGCGGGGATGACGCACAAGTCGATACCGAGGGAGCAGAGACTGAGCTCGGGTGTGGTTGACAGTCTGGTAAGACTCTCCGTGGGTCTGGAAGATGCCGAAGATCTCATCGAAGATATCCTTCAGGCGCTTGACTCCGTAAGCGGATCATAAACGGGGAGTGAGGTGATGAAAATACTCAAGTTCGGTGGCACTTCTGTCGGGAGTGCCCCAGTGATACAGTCGGTCAGGGATATCGTTTTGCGAAGTGTTGAAGCGGGCGAGGAGCCAATTGTGGTGGTCTCGGCGCTTGGCGGGGTGACTAATCTTCTTCTTAAAGCGGGCGAAACCGCTGCTTTGGGGAGCAAGGGCTATACTTCAGTGCTCGAAGAGATAATCAACCGGCATAACGGAGTGATTTCCGGGCTGTTTGAACCGGTGGATGCAGTGGCGATCAATAACGAGCTAAAACCCCTTTTTGACGAGTTGGAGAAGCTTTTATACGGCATCCATCTGATCCACGAGCTTTCACCCAAAAGCAAGGACAAGCTACTCAGTTTCGGCGAACTTTTCTCGGCAAAGATAGTCAGCAGGGTGATCTCCGCGGCGGGGTGTGCTTCCGTCTTTATCGACGCGAGGGAGATCATCGTTACCGGTGACTCTTTCGGCAACGCGCTCGTTGACCACAAAGTGACGGATGAGCTCATCAGGGCGAAACTTCCCCTCTCCGGAAGTGTAGCCGTGGTCACCGGTTTCATCGCCCGGAACGGAAGCGGGGAGACCACCACCCTTGGAAGGGGAGGCTCTGACTACACCGCGGCGATCGTGGGAGCGGCACTTCAGGCTGATGAAATTCAGATATGGACGGACGTTGACGGCTTTATGACAGCCGATCCGCGGAAAGTGAAAAAGGCGTTGCCGATCGAAGAGATATCGTTCGAGGAGGCACTCGAAATGACCAGCTTCGGGGCTAAGGTGATCTACCCTCCGACCATTAGACCGGCGTATCTTAAATCTGTGCCGATAAGCATTAGAAACACTTTCGTACCCACCGCGAGGGGGACCGTGATCACCGGGACCGGTCAGGGGAGATCGTTCCTTCTGACCGGGATATCCTCACTTTCCAGCGTTGTGTTGGTTAAGATCGAGGGGAGCTCGCTTGGCGACAATTCCGGACTCGCGGGGAAGGTTCTTTCGATCGTCGGCGGGCTTCAGGTGCCGGTATATCTATCATCTCAGGCATCCGCGGGCAACTCGATCGTGCTTTGTCTTCCTCGTGAGCGCGTGGAGGAAGTGGAGGCAAAACTGCGGGCAGAGCTAAGGTACGAGCTGCACTTCGGAATTGTCGGCGACATTTCGGTTGAGAAGAATGTTTCGGTTGTTACCATATTCGCCGAGAATATGAGGTGCAATTCTTCAATTCCGGGGCGGATATTCGCGGCACTCGGGAAGAACGGTATAAGCATAAAGGCGATCTCGCAGGGGGCTTCGCGCATCAATCTTTCGCTTGTCGTGGCGGGGAATGATGAAAAAAAGGCGTTGAACGTAGTGCACGATGAGTTTTTTCTCTCGAACAGGAAGACGCTGAATCTGCTTGTTGCCGGAACGGGGCCGACCGGAAGAACACTTTTTCAAAAGATAAGAAATCAGCAGGAATTTCTTTCCCGGGAGTCCGGGCTTGAAGTGAAGATCTGAGTGAGGTGTTACCGCTCCTTTTCTTATTTTTAGGTGGGAGATGATTTATTTTTCAGTATCACCGGAAAGCTAAATGACCAAAGCGGATGAGTTAAAGCACCTGAATATTTTCGAGAACCGGGAGCCGTTGACGATCGAAAAGATCGTGGTTCACAAAAAGGAGATGCGGCTCGTTATACCATTTGAAACTTCTTTCGCGAGGTTTGACCGGCTTGTGAAATTTTATCCTGAGATCACGTTTAGAACCTCGAGTGGGGACAGGATCAAAGGAGTGGGTGAATGCAGTCCACTGAGCGCTCCCTGGTACGACTACCAGTGTCACCGTTCGGTTGAGACCGCGCTGGGATATCTTACCGGAGCGCTGACCGGAAAGACAATTGATGATTACGATGGCACGCCGGTTGAAGGACTCGAGCCGGTAACAGATATCCACTCCCTTCACTTCCGTTATAAATGGCTCGTCGGACACAATATCGCGAAGTGCGGAATTGAAGGCGCTTACTGGGATGCACTCGCGAAACTGAATGAGGTGCCGGTTTACAAACTTTGGGGTGGAACACGTAAAAAGGTTGAGACCGGCACAAGCGTCGGACTTGAACCGGTGGTTGAAGCGATGTTGCGCAAAGTGGAAAAGGGGGTTGATGAGCTTAAAGTGGCGAGGGTTAAGATAAAAGTGAAGCCGGGGAAGGATATTCAATACATCGAAGCGATCAGGAAGAGATATCCGGAGCTCCCTCTTCAAGTTGATGCCAATGCCGCCTACGATCTCTTCAGTCCGAAAGACATTGCCATCCTTAAAGAATTCGACAATTACAATCTCATCCTGATTGAACAACCCGGCAACAATGAAGATTACTATGACCACGCCCGTCAACTCGCGGGACTTGAAACACCAATCTGTCTCGATGAGAGCATTCTTAACGCGACACATGCCCGGCAGGCGATCGAACTGTGGAAAGAGTATTCATCACCCGGAAAATTGATCTTCAACATCAAGCCTCCAAGGGTGGGAGGATATCTCGAAGCTATCAGAATCGCAGTACTTGCCGCCGAAAACGGGGTTAAGACTTGGTGCGGTGGAATGCATGAGTCGGCTATTGGTAAAACCGCGAACGTCCATTTCTCTGCCCGTGAGGAAGTGAATCTCCCGGGCGACCATGTTTCTCAGGGCCCCTATTTCATCAATGATGTCGGTCAGCACCCGGAGTATTCCTC
>CAZVBQ010000049.1:0-6622 GCA_964625575.1 uncultured Ignavibacteriaceae bacterium
TCTTTCATACCATTCACTAAAAATTATAAATACAGAACTATAATTTAGCGATTTTCAAGAACTTCCGTACTCAAGTACTTCGGTACTTCAGTACTTCGGAACTTCTGTATTTCGGTACTGAGGTACTGCAGTGCCGAAGTTCCGCAGTTCTTACTTGTATATCTCTTCCAACTTCTTCATCAGTCCGCCGTCACGCAGGGTTTCTTCGTTGGCGATCACTTCCCCTTCGGGGGAGACGAGGAGCATTTTAGGGATGTACTCAACATTGTAGAGACCGGCGATATTCTCGGCGTCATCGTCATTCAGAAGGGCGTGTAGCCAGGGCATCGGATTGATCTTCCTTCTCTCCTTGAAGTCAGCCTCCGGTGAGCTGAAGGCAAGGCTTATTATTTGGAAGCCTTTCCCTTTGAACTTTTCGTAGGCTTTCTCAACAAATGGTATCTCTTTTATGCAGGGCCCGCACCACGTTCCCCAGAAGTCGATAAGGAAGTAGTTCCCCTTTAACTGCATCGGCGAGAAATCAGTGCCGTCTATCAGTTTTACCTTAAAGTCGATAAGCTTCTCAGGGGCTTTTGGTCCGGCAGGTTTCAGCCCTGAGATATCTATCCCCGATGCCTTCACTTCGGGATCGTCCATAAGCTTGTCTAAAAGCTCCTTGTACTGTTCGGGGGTGGTCAGATAGGAAAGCTCCTGAAGGTTGTACAGAAGTGTCACCTTCGTGCTGGGGTCGTGAGAATCATATATCTCTTTGATGTAATCAAATCTTTTGGCAGGTTCGATATACTCAAGAATATCCCTCAATCCATAAGTATTGATAACCCACGCGGGATTCCGGGGTGAGATCGCGGCGATCAAACCGTAAAAATCCTCAACATAGGGATATTCAACTGATTGATGCCACTCAAAAAGTTTGGCGGCGGCAATATCCTTAAGCACAGGATTGGGAGAATTTTTGAAAATCTGAAGGCTTTCTTCAAATGAGGCGGTGTTCGACTTCCTGTAGGCGACATTTACGATGTCATTTATTCTGAAAATTTCAGCGAGTCCCGAATTGTCGGCAATAAATTTAACCTGGGGGTAATTGGTTTCGTAAGGCCTCGGGAGGGTCTTCGGGTCGAGCTCTATCGTAAAACCGGGCTTCACTTTGAAGAAAGCGGTGTGGTAACCACCCATGCTGTCTGAAAGATAAGTCGCCCCTGGATACTCGAAACCGGCAGATGGATAAAATGGTTTCGGAACAAGCTGAACCAGCAGCGTGTCGAGAGCCCTGTTAACTTTAAATCTGAACTTACCGTCGGCCGACATTTCAACCGTCTCAGGGATGTACAAATCAGCTCCGGCATTAGATCTGAACAAAAGTTTGTTCGGGACCACCCATGTCTTCTGCGCGGCAAGCTTTATTTCAATCTCTGCTGTCCCTTTCAGTCCGTACACGGGCACGGTGAAATAGTAGTTGCCATGTCCGAGCCCTGAAACAAAGAAGTTCCATACCCCGTCCTTGGTTATTTTAGTCTCAAAACTGCCGTCAGGCGCCACTTTGATCTGGTTGGCTTGGAAAAAGGCGACATTAGCCTTGTTATCGGCATTAATTGCTGCCGCGGCCATAGGCTTGCCGTCGAAGCCCAATACTTTTCCCTTGATCGTCAGGTCGGTTTTGTTCTGAGCGAGGGTTGTGAAAGATGCCGCGAAGAGCAGCACGCAAAACAGATGAAATATGCGTTTGTGCATAAGGATCCTTATTATAAATTGAGCCCGTCTCCTCTCATTCAGAAGTGACGGGACTGACGTGTGTTTAGTTGTGTTAACGGTACTCATCCCAGGCGGTAATTCCGATATCGCTGATGCCGTATCTGCTAATCGCCTCAATAAAAGCGGAGGCCAGCCGGGCATTCGTGATCAGGGGGATATTGTAATCAACCGAACTTCGACGGATCGTATAGTCATTATACAATTCATCGCGGGAATTGTTCTTGGGGATATTAACTATTAAATCAAATTTTTTCTCTTTTATCATGTCAAGAGAGTTCGGATGTGTCGCCTCATCGGGCCAGGCGAGCGATTCGCACTCAACATCATGCTCACGCAGAAATGTCGCGGTGCCGGGTGTGGCGTACAGTTTCACGCCGCTCTCAGCCAGCGTACGGCACGGTTCGAGCAGTTCAACCTTGTCGCGGAGCGGTCCGGTTGAGAGTAGAACATTGTTAACGGGCAACCTGTAACCCACCGAAAGCATCGCTTTCAACAGCGCTTCGTAAAGGTCATCGCCGATGCAGCCCACTTCACCCGTTGATGTCATGTCAACCCCGAGCACGGGGTCGGCACCGCTCAACCTGTGGAATGAGAACTGCGAGGCTTTCACTCCGATATACTCGAGATCGAAAGCCGACTTCGAAGGTTTCTTCACTTCCAGACCAAGCGCCGCCTTCGTGGCAAGCTCGATCAGATCAACCTTCAGCACCTTGGAGACGAACGGGAACGAGCGCGAAGCCCTCAGGTTACATTCGATAACTTTTATATAGTTGTCCCGCGCGATGAACTGGATGTTGAATGGACCCGTAATCTTCAGCTCCCGAGCTATCTTGTGCGCGGTCTTCTTTATCAGACGGCTGGTTTCAACATAGATCTTCTGCGGAGGGAATATGATCGTCGAGTCACCCGAGTGAACCCCGGCAAACTCGACATGCTCCGAAACAGTATAAGCGATTATCTCGCCGTCCTTCGCCACCGCGTCGAACTCGATCTCCTTCGCGTTCTCGATGAATTCTGAAACAACTACGGGGTACTGCTTCGAAACAGTGGCAGCCTCGTTAAGGAAATATTTAAGGTCTTCAATATTGGATACCACATTCATCGCCGAACCGGAAAGGACATATGAAGGCCTTATTAGAAGCGGGAATCCCACCTCATCAGCGAAAGCGTTGATATCCTCTATCGAGGTAAGCTCCTTCCACCTCGGTTGGTCGATCCTGAGCTCATCGAGCATCTGCGAGAACTTGTGCCTGTTCTCCGATCTGTCGATCGAGGCGGCAGCCGTGCCGAGTATCGGCACTTTCATCCTGTCGAGCCTCATCGCAAGTCCGTTCGGTATCTGCCCGCCCGAGTTAACTATCACCCCGAAAGGTGTTTCAAGGTCGATTATGTCCATCACCCGCTCGAAGCTGAGCTCGTCGAAGTAGAGCCTGTCGCAGATGTCGTAGTCGGTACTAACCGTTTCAGGGTTATAGTTTATCATCACCGCCCTGAAGCCTTCATTCCTCGCAGTGGTGAGGGCGGAGACCGAGCACCAGTCGAACTCTACCGAGCTGCCGATCCTGTAAGCCCCCGAGCCGAGGACGATCACCGACCTCCGGTCGTTCTCGTAAACAATATCGTTTTCCGTCCCCGAGTATGTAAGGTAGAGGTAGTTGGTCTGCGCGGGGTATTCCGCGGCGAGCGTGTCGATCTGCTTCACCACAGGTAGTATCCCCCGTCTTATCCTCTCGTGGCGCACGCGGAGTATATCCCGCTCCATCTCCTTGTCGCTGCTTTTAAGGACGAACCGGGCCACCTGAAAGTCACTGAAGCCGTAAACCTTTGCCTTTTTTAAGAGGTCATCCGGCAGTTTAGTGATGTCATCAAACTCTGAAAGGGGGTTCTTCAGATCGAAAATATTCTTCAGCTTCGAGAGGAACCACCGGTCGATCTTCGTAAGGTTGTAGATATCTTCAACCGTGTAACCCGCTTCAAACGCCTCGGAAATGTAGAATATCCTTTTGTCGGTCGGTTCTGTAAGCGCGGCGTTAAGATCGTCAACCTCGTCTTCGCGGGAGCCTACAAATCCGTGGCGTGCCTGTCTTATCATCCTGAGGCCCTTCTGTATCGCCTCTTCGAATGTTCTGCCGATCGCCATCACCTCGCCCACGCTCTTCATGGCGCTGCCGATCTTCTTCGACACACCGGTGAACTTGTCGAGGTCCCACCGGGGAATCTTCACCACCACATAATCGAGCGCGGGCTCGAAGAGGGCTGAGGTAACCTTGGTAACCGAGTTCTTAAGCTCGTGCAGCCCGTAGCCGAGCGCGAGCTTCGCGGCAACGAACGCGAGCGGGTACCCGGTTGCCTTCGAGGCGAGTGCCGATGAGCGGCTAAGGCGGGCGTTCACTTCGATAACACGGTAGTCTTGCGAGTGGGGATCGAGCGCGAACTGCACATTGCACTCGCCTACAATTCCCACATGCCTTATCAGTTTTATCGAGATGTCGCGGAGCAACTGGTAGTCGTCGTTCGAAAGGGTCTGCGAGGGGGCAACCACGATGCTCTCACCGGTGTGGATGCCGAGCGGATCGAAGTTCTCCATATTACATACTGTTATGCAATTGTCGTACCGGTCGCGCACCACTTCATACTCAACCTCTTTCCACCCTTTCAGCGACTCTTCAACGAGTATCTGATCGGAGTATGAGAAAGCCTTGTCTGCCATTTCGCGGAGCGAGGTCATGTCGTTGCAGAAGCCGCTCCCCTGCCCGCCGAGGGTGTAAGCCGCGCGGATGATCAGGGGGAAGCCGATTTTTTCAGCGGCGGCAATGGCGTCATCCACAGAGGTAACCGCGAAACTCTTCGGTGTCTTAATATCTATCGAAGCAAGCTTTTTCGCGAAAAGCTCCCTGTCTTCGGTCTCAATTATCGCGTCAACAGGTGTGCCCAGCACTTCAACACCATACTTCGCCAGCACGCCGTTTCTGTAAAGCT
The DNA here is from genome assembly GCA_964625575.1 of uncultured Ignavibacteriaceae bacterium. Classification (GTDB taxonomy): domain Bacteria; phylum Bacteroidota; class Ignavibacteria; order Ignavibacteriales; family Ignavibacteriaceae; genus UTCHB3. The sequence goes on from CAZVBQ010000049.1 coordinate 4,729, forward strand.
CAACTCCGCAGTTAAGAGCCGTCTGCCCGCCAAACGAGAGGAGTATCCCCTGCGGTTTCTCCTTCTTTATCACCTCTTCCACGAACAAAGGTGTAATGGGGAGGAAATAGATCTTGTCAGAGAGCTTTTCAGAGGTCTGAACTGTCGCTATATTCGGGTTTAGAAGAACGGTTTTCACCCCTTCCTCCCTTAAAGCCTTTAATGCCTGCGAACCGCTGTAGTCGAACTCGCCCGCTTCCCCAATCTTGAGGGCGCCCGAGCCGATGATCAGAACTTTTTCAATTTTTATCTTCCTGTTCATCACTTCTTCCCCCTCTTTACAAGGTTCATGAACTCATCGAAGAGGAACCCCGTGTCGGTCGGCCCGCTCGACGCTTCAGGGTGAAACTGCACTGAGAAGTAGGGAAGCGACTTGTGGCGCAGCCCCTCATTGGTTCCGTCGTTCAGATTTACAAAATAGTGCTCCCAGTCATCGGGAATTGTCGGGTTGTCAACCACATAACCGTGGTTCTGCGAGGTGATAAAAGCCCTGTCGGTATTGTGCAGCAGCACCGGCTGGTTGTGGCTCCGGTGTCCGTATTTCATTTTGTAAGTATCGGCTCCCGTGGCGAGTGCCATCAACTGGTGGCCGAGGCAGATCCCCATAATTGGTTTCTCTTTCTGAAAAGCCTTCTTAAGGTTCTCAATCACCACCCCCGCCCTCTTGGGGTTACCGGGTCCGTTCGAAATAAACAATCCGTCATAATCCTCCGAGGCAAAGTCATGGTTCCATGGCACCCTTATCACTGTGGCGTCGCGCCCAATCAGGCATCTTATTATGTTGGTCTTGCTGCCGCAGTCAACCAGCATCACCTTGTATTTACCGTTACCCGATTCCTCCACCTTTTCAACGGTCACCTTGTCGAGAAGGTCATGCTTGTCGGGGTCGAAGAAGGGTATGTCGTCATCCACCACTATCTTCCCCAGAAGTGAACCCTTTTCCCTCAGTTTTTTCGTGAGGGCGCGGGTGTCTATCCCCGAAAGCCCCGGCACTTCGTACTCCTTCAGCCAGTCTGAAAGACTTCTTTCGGCGTTCCAGTGGCTGTAATCGGTCGAGTAGTTGTTCACTATCAGACCTGCAGCCTGAACCTTGTCAGACTCGAAATACTTCGCTATCTTGTCATCCCTTTCCTTCCCCGGGATACCGTAATTCCCGATCAAAGGGAATGTAAGTGTAAGTATCTGCCCCGAGTATGAGGGGTCTGAAAGGCTTTCGGTGTAGCCTGTTACTGCCGTGCTGAACACGGTTTCACCTGCCGAAGAAACCGGCGCGCCGAACACTTCTCCGGTGTATTCGCTGCCGTCTTCAAGTATAAGTTTTCCAAGCATTTGTATCGGTTCTTTTTTTGTGGCTGAAGGGGATTTCGAAAAAGATTGGAATCAAATATAAGATTTTATTTCCGCGGAATAAACCATTTCGATGTGGAGTGTTTATTTTTGTGTTTTTAGATCTTTCATTTCAATAAATCTGCTCAATAAATTCGCTTATATACTATTCAGGGCAAAGCTTAAACCTTGCCCCGAAAATCAGAGTGAATTAATTCAGCCGTCAGCCATCAGCCTTACTTCAAAAACATCGCTTTTACTGTTTTGGAATATGTTGTCTTACTCTCAAGCGAGTGTGCTTCCAACCGGAAGATGTAAACACCGGATGAGTGGGAGATTCCGCTGAATCTCTTCTCATACATGCCCTTCTCCATCTCGCCCACGGCGAGTTCTGCCATTTTCTGTCCCGTGATGTTGTAAACCGTAAGCGTTACACTGCTCTTCTCCTTCAGTGAGAACTTAATCACGGTTTCGGGGTTAAACGGGTTTGGGTAGTTGTTGTAGAGGTTGTACTCGTAAACCACTGTCT
>CAZVBQ010000050.1:0-4971 GCA_964625575.1 uncultured Ignavibacteriaceae bacterium
GGGTGAAGGGTGAAGGGTGAAGGGTGAAGGGTGAAGGGTGAAGGGTGAAGGGTGAAGGAGCCAAACTCATCACTCATAACTCATAACTCATCGCTCATCACTCACAACTCATCGCTCATAACTCTTCCACCTCCAAATTAACATCCTTGAATTCATCCCCGCCGATCTTGAAAAGTTGTTCTTTCACTCGACGGCGGGTGGCGATCGCGTAATCCACGCATTCGCGGAGCTCCCCTTTCGAGAATTCACCATGTGGATAAAGCAATTTCAGCAGTCCGCTCGTGGTTTTTCTTACGGCGATAATATCCCTTTGGTTCATGTCGTGGTTGTAACTGTAGTGCTTTCCAATCTCATCGGCGAAGGTTTTCTTGCGCATCTCCTTGTACCACTCGGCGATGTAATCGCTGATAAATCCATAGCCGTTGGTGAAGTATCCCGGCTTCATTTTCGGTATCTCCCATCCCGGTATGTACGCGTGGAAACGGTCGATGAAAGCAGAATCTATCATCTGCTCCGGAAGTGGTTCCAGCAGATGGCGCGTTTTCGCTATTTCTACGGGGTCGCCGTCAATATTGCCCAAAAAGACCAATGAGGCGTTCGCGTTCACATGCTCTTTTCCGCGCGCGAAAGCGCCGTTCGCCATATAGCCTTTCATTATCTGCACCGTGTCTTTGTCGCGCATGTCTATACCCCCGACCTCATCGAAGGCTACAATATCCCACATTCCGATCAGCCCGACCACCCTGGTCGCCATGTTGTAAAACAGGTTAGCCACTGTTGTCTTTCCGCCTGAAAGTAGGATTGAATTGGGAGAAATTTCGTCATAAATGTAAGATTTCCCGGTTCCTCTGGGCCCCAGTTCGAGCAAGTTGTAATTGTTCTCAACGAACGGGATCATCCTCGCGATGAAGTGCCACTTCACGTGTTCGGGAAGTGCTTCCGGTTCATAACCCACGCTCCTCAGCAGCGCCGCCATCCACTCTTCTTTCGTGAACTTCTTCCTCTCTTCAATTATCGATTCAATGTTCACGCCCGGCATCTGGATCGGCTTAAGATCTGAGATCGTGAATGGCGAAACGTTCGATTCAGGATCATAAAAATAAGTCAGGTTAACAATGCACCAGATACCGCCGGCGAGCAGACGGTCGTACTTCTTGATGAAACCGGGCTGCACTTCAACATTTTTGAGACCGAGGTTCGAGAGTACAGCTTCATAAAGGTCTTTCTTCTCGTTCAGCTTCACGGTAACCTTGTCAATCACCTTGTAGCTTCCCCTCTCCCTCACGCGCGATTTGATCCTCTCCGCCTCATCGGGCCTCACATAATTCTGCTCCAGAATCTGTTTAACCCGCTCCTTACCGTCGTTAATGGTCTGCTCATCATCCGAGGCGCAATACTGCGCCAACAGGTACTCAAGCACGAACACCGGCACATTTATCCCCGAGCGGAGGTCTTTCGTGAGGTCTTTCCTCACAACCTTTCCGGGGAATGAATCAAAAAGCTTTCTGTCAAGTCCTTGTAGCATTTGTCTGCCTGTTAAAATCCGTCAAAATCGTTTGCGATGGAGATGCTGAGTAAGAGTTCCAAACCGGCGATCTCGTGCCGTTTCTCTTTGTCGCGCACGATCAGTTTGACCGTGGAGGCGTTATATTTCGAAATGTTGCCGCGCATCACGAAGCGGATGGTTTTCATCAACTGCCGCTTATCGCTCCCCTGAAGGTTGAAAAGGTGTGTCTGCTCGTCGGAGAGGAGCGTCATGTCAGATGCATATATACCTGCCGTCACTTCCCGTTCCCGGACCTTCTCACCGACAGATTTTGTCTGCATCAGATCGAACACGGGATTGTTCGTGGTAATCGTGTTACTTACCCTCTGCATTATCGTTATCCCGACTTGCTCTGTCTCCGTGCTCCTTTTCTTCGTAAACTTGATCACCGGTATTGCAACCTCCTGAAGCGAAAGGCCGCCATGAACGAACCGGCTGCCGGCTCCGGCGAGCCTGAAATTCCTTCTTCCTGCCGGGAAAATGAACTCATATTCGCTATCAATCCCGAGCTGCCCTGCGGTGAACCTTAGCACGCTTTCATCAGTCATAAAACTCCTTCCGAATGCAACGCGCCGCTTAAGTTGGGCGACACTTCCATAACGGGATGAATCTATAAAATCGCCGTCAGAAAGTTTCGTCTGCTGATAGTAAAATCCGTGGTCTGCTGTAATCAACACATTGGTTCCGTTGAACTGAGTTATCTTCCTCACGATGTTCACAATATCCTTGTAAGCCCCGGCAACCGCGTCGAAGGCGTCATCTTCAGAGGTTTTGTCGTCGCCCGTGGCATCGATCTTGTTGTGATAAATGTAAACCACCTCAAGAGCTTTAACGGCTTCGCGCCCCTCATCCTGTTGCATGCTCACGAAATCCTGTGCCCTGTAAACCTTCGTTTTCGGGTTCTGTTCCGTCAGGCGCGCTTCCCTGTACTGGGCAGCCGCCGGCTTTCCGTCAACCGTCGCGGCATCGCTGCCTGTGGTTATTCCGATCGAATTGTTGGGCAGAAGTGCTGCCATACCCAGTTGGGTGTATCCCGGCACAACACCTGCCATCATTTCTATTTGCACTTCAGCACGTTCGATCTTCTGCAACATTTCCGAAAGTTCAACCGCCGCTTCGTACCTCAGCGCGTCGGAAATTATTACGAAGATCTTCCTTTCACTCCCACGGAAATGCTTGATGTAACTGTCGTAAAACCTGTTTTGCATTATCAGAGTGGAGAACCGCCAGTTATCCAGCGACTCAACCGCCTTCTTCCACGCTACTTCAAGATTGAAAATGTACGATTGCAGATAAACCTGCTCAACCGTTGCCGTCACTTTCGCGAGCACCCCTTCGTGCTGGCGCCCCTTGATCGCCGTGTAATAGCGCCGGTAGCAGCCGTCGATCAACGCGCCCGCCTGCTGATAATATTTGAACCCCTCTTCGGCGGTGCTGAATTCAGGCGGATAAAGTTTCACCATCTCAAGAAGAAGCGCGGCCTGATGCAGCGCCATGTAGAGGTTCGTATAATTTGCAAAATAGAAGAAGTAGCGCCGCGTGGTTATTATCGCGTTTATCCGCTCTGCTTTAACACTTCTGTTCACCACCGCGTTGGCCAGCCCCCTGATGATACCCTGTTCGACAGATTCGGGAGCTTTACAGTCGATAAATCGCTCATAACCGTGCGCGGTCATCTTCCCTTCGATGCCGCTCCCCTCCTCAAAAAGTTTTGAATAATGGTCGAAAATCTTCTGCTGACTGCTGTTGTTCAACCAATTGTTGAAGAAGGATTCCGCCGCGGGTGACCATTCATCCTTTCTCTCTGTGAATTTCTGCCCTTCCGGCGGGATGTGGCGGTCGAACTCATTGCTAAAAAGAAAGTTCGCCAGAACCTTCATCGAATCAGGTTTCTCTCTCATTTTGAATACCGATTCAAGGTACGCGGCGATATACCCATTTAAACCATATTTCTGCAACTGTGCGAGTTTCTCACCCCCCTCCATCTCATCTGTCAGGAGGATGGTCAGAACTTCTTCCATCAGCGGAAGGCCGCCGGTAACAACCGTTATCATCAGAAGCGCGAGCCTGGCCTCGGTGAGTTTCTCCTCCTCCTTGCTCAATTTTTCCACCAGCTTCCGCCGGCGCGCGTCGCTGTTAAAGAACAGCTGCCTTGCTTCAACAAAATCCCTGAATACACCGGGCAGACCCATCTCCTGCAACCATAGCGCGACCCGCTCCGCGCTGAACTCATGTCCCGTCACCACCACTTCGAGCAGCCAGTTCTCTTTCGGCTCCGGTTTCGGCTTGTCAGAGTAAAGAAGAAATTTCCCCTCCTTTTCAGAATATATCCTCGTCTTAATACCGAACTCATTCCCCTCGATCCGGATAAGCTCCACCCCCTCAGGCAGAAGCTCATGCACAGTTTCGCCGAACTCATTGTTCCGGTCGTACCAGATCACGAGGCGTTTCTTTTCAAATATTTTTGTCAGTTGTTCTTTTAGTTGCATTGTGTTTGTCTTTAATTTAACCGCAAAGTTCGCAGAGGACGCAAAGGGATTTAGCAATTAATTTCAGAAATACTCTTCTGTCTTAAAAATTCGCCCCAGTCAAACTAATCTCTCCTGACTTTGATCTTTCGAGGAGGTAATAGCTCTTGTTCATGACATCCATTTCATACCTTTTTTTCACCTCACTCAGTAAACTCTCTTGTTCGAATAAAACGCCTTGAGCTACATCATATGTGAGATATTTTGATGTAGCCTCCATCATGATTGAGAGAACTTGTAACATTACATGATTTAGAATATTTTGAATTGGATTTTTTCTTTTTAACTTATCTCGTTTGCCTTCCAGGAATTCTTTTAGTTCCATGTCAAACTCTATCTCTAATTTAGACCAGTCGGTCGATGCGACATTTTCGATCATTGGTCTTAATTCCGGAATACCATACAGAAGAATCAGTAACTCGAAAATGAATCCGTGGTTATAACCCTTGTATAAACCATTATTAATGGATCTGACAAGCATAGCCCTATTCCCTGGACTAAGATCATAGCACCAAAATAGTGTTTCTCGCACCAAGAATCGAGCCAAACTGGAGTCATGTCCTACATTCCTGAATGCCGACTCAATAGAACCGGGTTGATTAAAGGCTATGTTGAAAGTTAATAAATCAACCCAGCATGATATCTCATGATGTTCATTAGAATTTCTGATTTTTGTCGTCTCAACCAGATCAGCGAGCATCCAAGGATTGAACTCAAATACCTCAGGCATGTATCTTCTGAACCATAGAAAAACGAAACCTTCCTGATCGAAAAGGTCAAGCGTATTAGCATGGAGAAACGGTTTTGCCGATTCCCACCGTTCGCCCAGAATTTCAGCAACTGCAAGAAGGAATTTTTTCTCCCCTTCAAACTCTCCCCAATCAATTGGAGCGTTGC
>CAZVBQ010000051.1:0-3891 GCA_964625575.1 uncultured Ignavibacteriaceae bacterium
TTCTGCTGTTCGTAGCTTTGCTCTTTTCCGAAGTTGGAGATAGAATCGAGCCATCCCCGCTCATTCCTGCCGTGCAGGCGGATGTATGCCCTGCCGTTCACAATATTCAAACGGAATGGAAGAGCCTGTCCGATCTGCGGCTGATCGATACTTGCCGGGATCAATCCCCACTCGCGGCAGAATCCGAGTGCTTCATTACCGCCCCATGAGTTATGCCGCACTTCCAGAATTTTATGATAACCACAGAAGCGGTCGTTCAACTCGACAAGGTAGTTCGCCGTGACATCGTTAAAAGGAAAAGAATACGGGAACTGGATCAGCATTCCCCCGAACCTTTCACCCCTTACCAACACATCGAGAAGACTCCTCACAGAGTCGATATTCTGCTTCACGAACTCCCGTTTGTGCGTAAAATCCTGATGCAGTTTCACCGTGAAGTGAAAATCGTCGTTCCGCTCCACCTTTTTCAGCCACTCAAGCGCGACACCGGGGTGCGGATACTGGTAGTAGGTGGAGTTGATCTCAACCGTGTTGAAATAGCGCGAGTAGTATGTGAGCTTGTCGAACCCATCACCATGTTTCTTCGGGTAGAACATTGGCGACCAGTCTTTATACGACCATCCCGCGGTGCCGATCATAAACTTCGTCATCACTGCTCCTTATGAATACCTTCCTGTTTTGGCATCCATGCTTCTATAAATGCCAACCACAACACCAACTATGTGGAAGTGGGGATACGATTCATCCACCGTGATCGGCGCGAACTCGGGGTTCTCGGAAACCAATTCGATCTTCTTCCCTTTTTTAAAGTAGCGCTTCACCAGGGCCCCGTCATCCAGAACTGCAGCCACTATCTTCCCGTTTCCGGGTTCCGCGTTCGGATTCACGATTATCACATCACCGTTGAAGATGTAGGCATCCTTAAGGCTCTCCCCTTTTACTTTCAGGAGGAACGACTCCCTTGGGATCTTTATCATGTTCGGCAGGTCAACAGTGTCGATCGCGCCGGGATAGATTGTCACGGGGCTTCCCGCGGCAGCCTCACCGATAACGGGACGGGTTATGAACATGTTCTCCTCAAGGAGAAGTTCTATCCCCCTTGCCACTTTTTCATCCCGCTTTATCAGTCCCTTCTTCTCAAGCGCCTGCAAGTGCTCACGGACGGTGGAGCGGTTCTTGTAACCGAATTTCTCCGCTATCTCCGAGAGGGATGGAGGTCTCCCCTTCTCATCCTTGAAATCGATGATGAACTGAAGTATCTTCTGCTGCGTCTCGGTCAAATTTCTCGTCATGGCTGTTCCAATTATTACTCATCCAAAATACCATACATTTGTATGGGTAATATAGGTGATTTATAATTTATTGTCAAGTGATTTTTGAAAGGGTTTTATTACACCATAGTCCGCCGCAGGCGGACTGTGGTTTATTTCACCGTTAAATTATCACATACTTTAAACAAAACCCCTAACTTTCGAGACACAAAAACATAATTTCGGGATACAATGCGACAGATCGTTTTTTTACTGGTACTTGCAGTTCTATCGGCAGGGGTAATGGCACAGAGGATACAAACCCCGCTTGAGAAGTCAGGGTTTACGAAACTTACAACCCATCAGCAGATGATGGATTTTATAAAAGAGTTGGAGGAAGGTCACTCCAAATTTGAGGTGAAGACCATCGCGAACTCTGTCCAAGGCCGCGGAGTACCCGTTTTCGAATTTTCATCATCCACATTCGGTGCCGACACTTCAAAGCTTATGGTTTTACTCTTTGCTCAACAGCACGGAAATGAGCCGTCAGGTAAAGAGGGCGCGCTTCTGTTCATATCGAAGTTGGCAGCGGGTGAATTCGGCTGGTTATTGGATTACCTCGATATCGCGATTATACCAATGATGAATCCCGATGGCAACGAGGTTGACATAAGAAGAAACGGAAATGGTGCCGATCTGAACCGGAGTCACTTGGTTCTCGATCAGCCCGAAACAATCGGCTTGCACAAATATTTCAACCAGTACCTCTTTCATGTCTCAATGGATGTGCATGAATACTCTCCTTACTCGAGCGATTTCATGGAATTGGGCTACAGGAAAAACTCGGATGTAACGGCAGGCAGATTAACCAACATCAACACCCCGCAAAGTTTCAGGGATATTTCGGAGAGGAAGTATCTTCCATTTCTGAAAGAATTTTTACAGATAGCGGGATTCTCTTTTGCTGAATACACACCGGGCGGACCACCCGAAGTTGAGTACATAAGGCTCAGCACCTATGACATAAATGACGGAAGACAGAGCATCGGCTCTCTGGGGACTCTTTCTTTTATTCAGGAAGGAATGAACGGAATCGATTCGATCGATAATATCAAAAGACGGGCGTTTAGCCAGATGATCGGGATGCAGGCCTACTTTACCTGGATGTGTGACAATGCGCCAAAGATTAAAAGAATGGTGGAAACTGAGAGAGATCAGTTGATAAAAGGAAACCCAAAAGTGGTCGCCATTCAAATGGAACACCGTTCCGATGGTCGCGTTCTCGAACTCCCGGTTCTCAACCTTAAGACCGGAAAAGATTCCGTTATCTTTGTCAAAAATTACAGACCTGTTGTCGCTTCGATCTTCGACGTGAAAAAACCGGCCGGCTACCTCGTTCCGGCAGCGAGCAAAGACCTGATCGAGTGGACGGAAAGACATGGCTTTGTTACCTCAAAATACAACCCCGCCACTTCAGACAAGATCGAGGAATACACCATAACGGCTATGGATTCCATCGACTTTGAGGGTGATATAGTTATCAATCCATCATATACAGTCGCGGAGTTAAAATCCGGAAGCCTGAAAGGTGAATATCTCCTGATCCCGACGGCTCAACTCGCGGGAAATGTGATAGTGCAGGCTCTGGAGCCGAAAAGCATTATCGGTCTCGCTACCTACAAAAAGTTCGAGAACCTGGTAAAAAAGGGAGAGAAATACCCGGTTCTGCGCTTGGTTTATTGATCTTTGCTCATTTTTAGATGGTCGGCCCGTTTCATGTTCTTTATTTTTGAAGCCTTCCTGAAGCGGGCTGCCGACCAATCCTCATCGATCGCCACCATCCTGACAGCCTCATAACCGAGATCACCGATCGGTTGCCATCCCGCGTCCCGCGAGAGATTAACCTTGTACTTCTTTGATGATTTCTTCGGATACGCCCACCAATAGCAGCCGTCTTCTTCCAGCAAAGCATCCACTTTCGCGGCATTTTCCAATATCTGCTCTTCAGATAATACAAACACAAGCGCGAACGGATATCTTTGAAGTGACGGTTTGCAGTGAACTCCCGTCTCTCTCTGAAACTCAGCAATGTACGGTTTGAACTCCTCAGGCGGGTTCATTATCAGGATCGGACCGTGTCCTTTGAAGTTCATTTTCTTCAATAGTGGGTTCATTTATCTCTCCGGTGCATTTTAAGATGAGCAAACTTAATTTTTAATAGCGAGAATTGCAAGTTTGAGGTGCAGGCTTTGAAACCTTTTCGCCAAATTTCCATCACACTTTTATAGATTTTCAAATATTGAGGTAAAACAATGTCGCAAGTTAAAGCTTATGTAAAACAGATAAACGGAATCAGCTTTGTCGGTAAGACCGACTCAAACCACTGGGTAACCATGGATGGTCCTGAGGATTTTGGCGGAAGTAATGCCGGTATCAGGCCAAAAGAGCTTATGCTCCTCGCCCTCGGCGGATGCACCGGAAGTGATGTGGTGGCAATACTTCAAAAAAAGAGGATCGATGTCCGTTCTTTCGAGATCAATATCACTGCTGAGATGACCGATGACCACCCCAAAGTGTATTCATCGATGAACATCGAATATGTCTTCAAAGGGAAAGGCATCAAGGAAACTGATGTTGAACG
>CAZVBQ010000052.1:0-3138 GCA_964625575.1 uncultured Ignavibacteriaceae bacterium
CGGTAAAATATGTTGAACGGTATTTGAATTGTCGCCAAACAATTTAGTTTTCACAGTTGCAAAAGATATTTTCTGGAGTCAAAAATGAAAAGCACAAGCCGGTTCTTAATACCGGTTTTTATACTGATATTATTGTTCACTCACAACGCCCATCCCCAGTTCACCCCTTGGAAAGCAGTGGATACCATGGATGGAACCTTCTCAACCGCGTGGCCGAATCTTGGTCCCGTTGTCACCGCCCCCTACACGCCGTTAACGATGGTGATCCACCGGGCGAACACAACCTACGCCCCCTCATCGGGAGCACTCGTTTACAATATTTCAACCGATCAAGGAGCCACCTGGAGCCGTAAACTCCCCCCCGTTAACAGTCAGGTTGAGTATGGCGCCAGGTATCCAACGCTGGCTTTACGGATCGATTCCGGAGCCGCCGCCTCAACCGCGAAGGCTTTTACACTGTTCAGTCAGATATCAATGATCCCCGAGGTTGATCACGGTGCCGCGATTGTGTCCGACATAATGAACGCCACCTCCACATCCGTGGTCTTCAACAGCATGTCGGGCATCTCTTCCACCAAATCATGCTGGGCGAGCGATGTGAACGGCTATTTCTACTGGATCGGGATGGGCGCCGGTTTGGGGGATATCCTCCTGAAAAGGACATCCGACCTCGTCACAGTCCAATCGTTCCCCATGTTTAACGCCGCGGATATCGGAAGCGTGATGATCCCCCTCAGGGGTGTAAGCCACAAGGGGAAGCTCTACTTCGGATTCCTCGCCAAACCACCCGCTGCCACTCAGATACAGACATATCTGCCCGCTTTCGTGACCTCCACCGATAACGGTGAAACCTGGTCAAGAATTCAATGGGCTGATTTCAGGCAGGCGATCGGTCTCTCCAGGTTCAACCGGTTATGGGACTGGAACCCCTCCAACGGGCTCATCGATCTTGGCGGCGATATGGCAGTAAGCTACGACGGTAAGGTACACTTCGCTCTCGGCTTGCAGGATACAAACCAGACGGTAACGCAGGGGAGGAACGCCATCGTCGATCTTTGTCAGGAGGGGAGTTACTGGACGGGTTTCATCGCCGGTAGCAACCTCAGCGACATTTCCTACACAAAACTGATGGGTCCCGCGGCAGGGCAGATGGGCTACAGCGTGAATATTGCCGCCGCGAAGAATATGGGGGTTTACGCCGTTTCATGGGTGCACCCTACCGGTAACACACCCGCCGACACCTTGTGCGATATCTGGCTGGCACCACGGCTCGACGGGATGTACTTCATGAGCGCGATGAATCTTACAAACACCCCGGGCATGAACGAGAACAACCATCACCTTAGCGGAACAATCAACTTTCAACCGGGGTTTTTCCGCTTTCGCGCTGATGTCATCTACAATTACCCCGCCGGATACTCCGGTCACTTCCCCAATAACGGCGGACATGAAACGATGCCAAGCGTCATCTACCATACGGTGGTTGATATCCCGATACCTCTTAGCCCGGTCGAACTTGTCTCATTCACGGCAACCCCTCTTACGGATGGAATAAGGCTCGACTGGCAGACTGCCACCGAGAGCAATAACCATATTTTTATAGTTGAAAGGAACACCGGTTCGGGCTTCGCGGAGATCGGAAGTGTCGCCGGTTCGGGCACTCGCGCCACGCCGCGGAGTTACTCTTACACCGATAATGCCGGTGCCGGAGGAGCCTTTTACCGGCTGAAACAGGTCGATTTCGATGGCTCTTTCACCTATTCAAATGAAGTTGAAGCACCCGCTCTTCTGCCATCCGGACTTGTCCTCGAGCAGAACCACCCCAATCCGTTCTCCGCGGGAGCCTGTGGCAATCCGGGTACCGTTATCCGTTACGCGTTGCCCGTTGCGGGTTATGTGAAACTTGAAGTATTCAGCACTCTTGGCGAAAAAGTAGCAAGCCTCATCGACGGGTACATGGAAGCCGGTGAGCAATCAGTGGTATTTGACGCTACAAAACTGACATCAGGAATTTATTTCTACCGCCTCGTCTCCGGATCATTTGTAGAAACAAGGAAGATGATTTTGGTGAAGTAGAACTTCAGCACTGCGGTACTTCAGTACTTCAGTTTCAGGCTCTTAGGTTCTAAATGTACCTCGACAAAATGAAACACCAAAGTACTGAAGTACCGAGGTTCTGGAGTACTGAAGTTCTCCCCTCCTACAAGATTGAAAAAACGAGCCCTAACTGAAATGCTTGGCGCACCTGTGTGCGTTTGATCTGATCTTCATCGTAAACTACTACGACATTGAGGTACACCTGCTCCACACTTTTCCCTCCCCACTAAAATACCTTATATTTAGAGGATGAAAAGAAAAACTTTACGAGAATCCAGATGAAGAAGAAACTCCTGCCTAAACTGACATCAAATTTTGAAACATTGGTGACAAGTGACAGCTATTTTGTTGATAAAACTCATTACATCGCTCAACTTGAGTCACTCAATGCTCCGAATCTCTTCTTCCTTCGTCCTCGCAGGTTTGGGAAGTCGCTTCTTCTCTCGATGCTCGAGCATTATTACGGTATTCAACACAAAGACCGGTTCGAGGAACTGTTTGGAGAGTACCATGTTGGCAAGCCCGGTAATTCGACACCACTTCGGAACAGTTATTACATTCTCAAATTCAATTTTAGCGGGATTAAAACTGATGAACCCGGGAAAATATTCATGCACTTTACCACGGAGGTCAGAGGTGCAGTCGATCTGTTTCTAAATAGTTATAAATTGGTTTCAAATGAAGAACGGGAATCAATTTATTCCTTGGATGACGCGAACACCATTTTGAGGAATGCTCTATTTAAAATATTGAGTAATCGCCCCGGTATAAAGATTTATCTTCTAATAGATGAGTATGATCATTTCACTAATGAATTATTCTCCTTCAATAACCCACACTTTAAGGAGATCGTCTCCCGCAACGCTTGGGTTCGGAAATTCTACGAGGCAATAAAAATTTACATGGGCGAAGGCCTTATCGACCGCTTCTTCGCGACCGGTGTCACTCCTGTTACCCTCGACAGCATGACGAGTGGATTTAGTGTTGCCAGAAATATCTCGTTGGATGACAGATTTAATGAAATGGGGGGATTTACTGAAG
>CAZVBQ010000053.1:0-2048 GCA_964625575.1 uncultured Ignavibacteriaceae bacterium
AATAAAACCCAACTCGCCATGGCTCTTTGGGAGGCAAACCCTTGGATGAAGAGTTTACTGGCATCCTCTTCTTCTGTACATGACGCGAGGGAGAAACTCTTCGAATATCTTAATGATCTCGAACGGACATTTTTTAATGTTTTCAGCGAGCTGCCATTCAAGAAGCTTCATATAATCGATCGCCAAAATGCCAAAGAAAGCATCAAGGTGTTTAAAAACATCCTCAGAACCGAAAACGAGCTTCTCACGTCGTTTTCACCTGTTAATTCATTGTGGAAACTGGCTTTGGGTGAAGAGGATGTCATTGATAACATAAGTGAGGGCTTTCTTCTCGAAATGATATTCCTCTCTCATGGAATTAATGGCCGATCCGGAAATTTCGCGTACCGAAAGGATGGCCAGGGTGACGACGATACCAGCAGTACATCGCTCGATAAATTTGCATCACACATGCGTGAAGCAACCATGAAGTTCAAAACCGGAGCGCATCCACTTCGCAAATTGAATTCGGATGGTCTGAAAAAGAAGATTCTTGATCACTTCGGCAGCGCGACTGCAGACTGGGAAGATCACCTGGCACATGAAACACCTCATAAGGGATTTGGAGACTCTTAAAGCATTAGTGAATCTGGAAGAAGATGAAATAAAGGGACTTGAGACAGCAAAAGCAACGGGAATCGACTTCCAGATCACCCCGTATTATTTGTCACTCTTCAATGAAACGGGACGTGACGGTGACGACCGGGCTGTCAGGGCCCAGGTTCTCCCGGGCTTCAGGTATTGCCTGAATGTCTATGACGGACGCCAGGCAAATATCGATTTTGATTTCATGGGTGAAAAGCAAACCCAACCGGTCGAGGGGATCACTCGCCGTTATCCTCAGATCGTCATCCTTAAAGTTGTTGATTCATGCCCGCAAATTTGCGTTTATTGCCAACGTAATTGGGAATTAAAAACCGTTGAAAGATCAGAAGTTAACAAGAGTAAAATAGCCAATGCCATCGACTGGATATCAAATAACAGTAATATTTCCGAAGTTTTAATCACCGGTGGCGATCCCTTGCTTCTAAGTGACGGGCAACTCGACTCGATCTTAAAACATCTCTCGGTCATAAGTCACGTAGAAAGAATAAGGATTGGCACCCGGGTGTTCGCGACACTTCCTTTCAGAATAAGTGATGAACTCGTAAATATATTTGAGAAGTATCACCAGCCCGGACGGAGGGAGATATGCCTTGTCACGCATTTCGAGCACACCGCTGAGATCACAGATGAGAGCATAACAGCGGTGACAAGGGTTAAAAAAGCCGGTATGAGCATCTACAATCAACAAGTCTTCACTTTTTATAACAGCCGGAGGTATGAGACAGCCGCTCTAAGGCGAATGTTGAAATTATGCGGTATTGACCCCTACTATACCTTCAATACAAAAGGGAAGAAGGAGACTGTCGATTTCCGCGTCCCCTTGGCACGAATACAACAGGAGCGCAAAGAAGAGGCAAGATTTATGCCCGGGTTGGTCAGAACTGATGAACCTGTGTTCAACGTCCCGAAAATGGGGAAATCGCACCTCAGATCGTGGCAGGATCATGAAGTAATAATGATAAAAGGTACCGGTGAAAGGGTTTACAGGTTCCTGCCCTGGCAGTCCCGCGTGGCGAAAGTCGATGATTATCTCTTTACTGATGTTTCAATTTACGATTACCTTAACCGTCTCCACACCGAAAGTGAGGATGTCGATCAGTATTCGTCGATCTGGTTTTACTATTAGCGGTTTGTTTGTAAACTGCAAAGAACGCAAAGGGTTTAGAGGACACGGATACACACGAATTCGACGGATAGACGCGGAAATATAGTTAAATCTGCGTTCATCTGTAAAATTTGTGTGTATCCGCGTGCTTAAAAATATTCCGTGGAATCCGCGTCAAATCTGTGAAATCCGTGTAACTTTTAAAAACTTCAGAGTTCACAGTTCACACTTCCCAAAGATTATACATTTCACATTTGACATTTTATAGCTAAATTTACAGGTTATAATAAATTTTTGG